>CAWGTZ010000011.1:0-169952 GCA_963825555.1 uncultured Alphaproteobacteria bacterium
ACCAAACCTACGCGAGCCCCTACTACTTCGTGCGCATCTTGGACTTCAGGGCTCAGCGCTACAAGGTCCGGTCGACCAAAGAGACGAGCCGGATCGAGGCGCGGCGGGTGGCGGAAGAGCTGGCACTTAAAATCTGCGCACGAGATTCACCCGCCCCGCCCGAGTACAGCTTCAAGACCTATGCGCGCCGGTTCGTGGAGAAAGGGCATCGATTGGCCGAGTCAGGCGAGCGCAATGCCAATTACATCCGCACCACCCGGCTGTTCCTCGATCATGACGATTGGGGCCTGGTACGTCACTTCGGAACGCGGGACGTGCGCGAACTCACAACCCGAGACTGGCAGCTCTACATCGAAGCCCTGGCTCGTAAGCGCTCTGATCTCTCCACCTCCACCCGCAACATGCTGATGGCGACGTTTCGGAATGTCCTGAAGGGCGCACGGGACGATGGGTTGATCGATGCCGTACCTGACACCCCACGCGTCCGACAGAAAGACAATCCACGTTCCTTCTTCCGCTTTGCGCCCCTCGTCCCAGCTGAGCGCGATGAGTTCCAATCGCTCCTCGCCGGCGCCCAACAGTTGGCCCAGGACCGCGTCGTCGTTCGGGGCGTCGTAGCGACCGATGAGTTGTATGACCTCATCCTGTTCGCCGTGCACGCGTTCGTGCGGCCCACGACGACTGAGCTCTATGCCCTCAAGCACAACGACATCACGGTAGAGACAAACCCCAAACGGCTGCTCGTCACTATCCGCAATGGCAAGACAGGTTTCAGGGTGGCCAACACGATGTCAGGAGCGGTGGCGGCCTATGAACGGCTCCGCAAGCGCTATCCTGAGGCGGACGGCGAAGACTACCTGTTCCTGCCCGCCTATTCGAACCGAGCCACCGCGTCCCGCATCGTCCAGCGCCAGTTCAATCTCGTGATGGACCGAACAGGCCTGAAGCACGATCCCATGACCGACACGGATCGAACCATCTACAGTCTCCGCCACACCGCGATTTGCATGAGGATCATTCTCTCCCACGGCAAGGTCAACATCTTCAATCTCGCCAAGAATGCCGGCACCAGCGTGGAGCAGATTGAACGGTTCTATGCCAAGCACCTGCCGCTCTCACGTGAGATGGCCAAGAACCTGCAGAGCTTTGGGGAGGAGTGATTCGATAGAACAGGTACCAGCCATCGTCTTTAGACGCCGTTCTCATTTTCCCAACCTGAGCACAGGCACTGACTTCGAGGAGGGAATCGTGCAATTTTGCCGAGCTATTTATGTCAGCCCAGGAGTTGGAAACAGCCAGTTCTGCTCATACGCCGTGCCGCCTGCAACCATTTAGCTGCAAGGACAGGTCAATGCCAAAAATCAGAAGTGGATTGATTGAAGATCTGAACGGCCGTTACATCATTCTGGAAGAGGACGGGATGTTTTGGGCCGCCGAGATTAGAGACATAGCGGCCATCCCAACTTCCAACCGCTGCGCAGACGTTGCAAATGAATTGGCTCGGTTTCAGCAAGCTTCAGGCGCTGACGCCTTTAAATAGTTGGGCGCTGCGCCAGTGTTCACTAGACCTGGGTACACAGATGTTGGATTGGCGCGCTTTGCGCGCATCCTCCGGAGAACAAGAAATGACAACGCTCGCAAATGAACTCGAATTCTATAGACAGCAAATGTTGGAGGATGTGAGGGAGAACGAGGTCGAACTCGTACGACTGGCAGCAGAAATGGAGCAAGCCGAGTTGGGGCTCATCGCTCAGCTTCGCAGCGTGATCGAAGCCCATGAGCAGAGACGAGAAATGTTCATGGCAGAGTTGAGAGCGTTTGCGAGCGGCCTAGCAAGAAAAAACGCCAACCAGATCTCACCGCCCCCGAAACATCGCAACAGGGATTGGGACACGCAGGCGGCAAGTTGGGAAAGTCCAGATTTGAGCGGCGAACAGATCGCAAACTGATGCTTAACACCGACCATCAGCTACTCCCAGCCAGATAGCGTGGGCGGAATTGCTGACGATTAGCATAAGGGATGTGACCAAGCTCTTCGCCGGCGGGCGCGCAGCTCAAAATCGAGATCCAACCCCTATATTGAGCGTCGTTTCTCTTGGCCAAGTGTGACCGCCTTGCATCTCCAAAAACGCTAATTTCTCTATCCTGACTTTGGTCTGTGGGAAGGAGAGTAAAGTCGATCTAAAAGGTCATCGTTCACATCGATTCCGAAAAGGGGATGACTATGAAGGGAATTATCGCTCTGGCTTTGGTTGTTGGCGCTGTTGCTCTGGGTGCCTGCCGTCGTGAAGAAGCCGTTGTTGAGCCCATGAAGCTGGGTGCAACGCCTGCTGCTGAGCAGACCGCTCGCTAATTCACGTCTATCGCGATTTATCGCGACCTGTTCTGTGTCCCAGATCCCTGAGCGTCGCGGCCGGCGATGCTCAGGGTTTTATTTTTTTGAGCCGACGCTGTCTGCGTATGTCTTAGCCCCCTAAAACTGGGCCATCATGTAGCGATCCATGAGAGGAGCGAACGATGGCTCGTAAGCGGCACTCCGACGAGGATATTCTGAAGCTGTTGCGCGAGATTGAGGTGCGTCTGGCCTCCGGTAGCGATGTGACGTCGGCCTGCAGGGCGGCCGGGATCAGCGATGCGACCTATTACACGTGGCGCAAGAAGTTCGGTGGCATGGCACGCTCGCAGCTGTCGGAGATGAGGGCGCTCGAGAAGGAGAACCAGCGTCTGAAGAAGATCGTTGCCGATCTGGAGCTGGACAAGCTGATCCTCAAGGAGAGCCTCGATTTTTTGAAGCCGAAGGGCTGAGCGCCGGCCAGCTCCGTGATGCCGTTATCCACACGCGTCAGAAGCTCGGCACGTCGGAGCGCCGCACATGCCAGGTTGTCGGGCTTGCGCGCAGCACGCTTCAGTACAGGTCTTCTGAGAAGAACGACGATAAGCTGCGTCTTGCCCTGATCCGGCTCGCCAAGCAGTACGGCCGTTATGGCTATCGCAAGGTCGGTGAATTGCTTCAGGCCGAAGGCTGGCGGATCAATCACAAGAAGGTCGAGCGGCTATGGCGGGAGGAAGGCCTGCAGCTTCCGCAGCGGCACAAGAAGCGTAAGCGGCTCTATCATCACGACGCGTCGGTGATCCGGCTAAGACCGAAGTACGAGAATCACATCTGGTCGATCGACTTCGTCCACGACAAGCTCAGCAATGGGTGCCCCTACAAGATGCTGACCGTGCTCGATGAATACACGCGCGAGGCCTTGTGCGTGAGCGTTGCCGCGAAGATGGGCTCGGCGGACGTTCTAGAGGCGCTCTATCCGCTGCTGCTGAAACGCGGCCGGCCGGACTACATTCGCTCGGACAATGGTCCTGAGTTCGTCGCGGCACCGTTCCAAGACTGGCTTCAGCGTGTCGGCATTCAACCCATCCGGATCTATCCGGGCTCGCCCTGGGAGAACGGCTATAACGAGCGCTTTAATGGGACGCTAAGGCGGGAGGTTCTCAACGCCGAGTGGTTCGCGACGATCCAGCAAGCCCAGGTCGTCATCAACACGTGGCTCCGGCAGTACAATCACATCCGCCCACACCACGCGCTCGGCATGCGGCCGCCCGTACCTGAAACGATGCTAGAGAAACCGCAAATCAGTGGCCCAGACTGAGGGGGCTGGACAGCTTCCTACTCTGCATCGATCCCCGCTTCTAAATCTCGCTTTCCTTGTGCCAATCCCCCCACGCTCCCTTTCTTCTGTCCCATATATACGCTCCTGTATTTAGTTCTCCGCGTTCCTCGACGCAGAATTCCGAGTGCCGGTGCGGGATCTCAGGGGTTTATTCGAGCTTGCGCACGCAGCCGACGCACTGCTTGGCGATGCGTCCGGTGTTCATTCCCTGATGACAGGTCTGACCCTGTTAGCGGACGAGATCTGGCCGACAAAGATGGGCCGCTCAGGGCCGATTTTGTTGCAGAAGTGGGCTGTGATGTGGTTATCGGCCGAGGCTGTATCTTGAAAAAACTGCACCGCTAGTCGCCTGCCCGTCTTGGGCTGCGGCGACTTATGGCACTGACGCCTGATGTAACCACCACAACGAGACGCTACGTAACGCGCGGCCCGGTCATGTCCGGCGGGTGAACCGCCAATTTAGCGAGGCGCCGCAGGTTCTGTGCGATTGCTGCGAACGTGAACTCGAACTGAGCACCTGCCGGTCCCCTCAGCCTCAGTCGTCCCATCCTAAGGATGCGCTTCAGGTGCGCGAAGAGCATCTCGACCTTCTTGCGATCGCGGCGCGTCTGCGCGTAGGCGGGCGATTTTGCAATCGCGCGGGCGACGTCGCGTGCCGACTCGTGAATGTGCCGCGTGATCTTCCGGCTCGGCGAATTTGGGCAGCATCTCGACCGGAGCCGACAATCGCGGCAATCGACGACGCGCGAGAAGTAGGAGATCATGTCGTCGCCACGTGATCCGCGTGCCCCGCTCGAGCGCGGCAGGATCTTGCCGTTGAGGCAAATGTAGCAATCGTGCGCCTCGTCGTAGATGAAGTCCTCGCGACTGAATGTGCCGTCGTCGCGCCTCGACTTGTCGATCACCGGAACATGTGGTGCGATGTTCTTCTTGTCGACCAGGAAATGGAGGTTGGCCGCCGAGCCGTAGGCCGTGTCGGCAACAAGCCAATCGGGCTTGAGGCCGAAAGTCTCTTCCGTCCGCTCGATCATTGTCTGTGATGCACCCACTTCGGCCTGTCGTATCGCCCGCGACGCCTCGACATCCATGATGATCCCGAACTTGACATCGATGAGATAGTTGTCGGCATAGGCGAAAAAGGCTGCGTTACGCAGCGCGCCGGTCCACTGCGCCGCCGGATCGGCAGGCGCGACGAACTTTGGCACCACATCGGTCGCTGCACCCCAGGCGGGATCGTCGAGATTAGCGAGATAGTCCTGAACGGCGCGCTTGGCAGTGGCCGGGGCGATATCGTGGCTCCACTCATCGCCCGGCGTCGAGCGGCACTTGTTGGCATCCGCCCCGATCAGGCTCGCGTCGACGGCAAAGCCACTCCCACCGACGAGACCCGCCTTAATGCAGCTTGCGACCACACGCTCGAAGACGCCACGAAAGACATTATGATCACGAAAGCGCTCATTGCGCGCGCGTGTGAAGGCGGAGTGATCAGGGATCTTGTCTTCAATGCCGAGGCCGCAGAACCAGCGATAGGCGAGGTTTACCTGGACTTCCCGGCAGAGCGCGCGCTCGGAGCGGATCGCGAACACATAACCTAGGATGAGCATCCGGATCATCAGCTCCGGATCGATCGAAGGACGACCGGTGTGGGAGTAGTGTGGGGCCAACTCGGTGTGCACCCAGGAGAGGTCAAGAACCGCCGCGATCCGCCGTGCCAGATGATCGCTTGGAACGGCCGCGTCCAGGTCAAACGCATAAAACAGCTGCCCCTGCTCACTCTTCCGTCGCCCCATCATCGAACAGCTCCGTCGATGTCCACCTTACATCGATGGAATCACGGTTCGCCCGGCGTCTCAATCCCGACTTCTGCAACAAAATCGGCCCATTGCGTCCGGCAGGACATGGGGCCTTTCGGAAGAGGTACGGCCATGCAGGTGAATGCACTATAGCTGCAGCGGCGCATAAGCCCTGCGGTCGGCTCCCTCTCAAACCCACGCCCCAATCTTATCCCCGCCGCTCTCGCTTCCCTACATTCGGCCCATCCGCATCACGAGGGGCGCGTTCTGGAGGCGTCTTGAAGTGCGCGATGCGGAGACGGGCACGGAAGGACGAAGCGGTGCACGCAGCCAACCCTTCCGGCTTCGATCTCAACCGCCCGCCGTAAGGATGGGTCCCGGATGATGTGCCGGTGAAAAGGGGAGACTGTAGCCTGGGATAAGAGCGAGCCCAGCGCGAAGCCCGTGCAGCGGGGCGTCACAGCGCCTTTTCGAAAACCTGCGGACGACCGCGGCTCTGTCGCGCCCCGCTCACCCTCTATGATGGCGCCAACCGACTCCCCCGAGGCGAGCCGGCCGTAAGGCGCGTGGCCGTGTTGCGGACGGTGCGCCCTTCTCAATCGGGCGATCCATCGCTCACGACGAGTGATGGTGAAATGATAGCCGGCACTGCATGCGTTTCCAGCTGCGCTCGGACCTATGCGGCCGCTTGTCCGGGACTTGCCACCACGTCGGCCTTGACCGGCCGGCGGCCGCCGAAAAGCGCGCCCTGACCCAGAAGGCAGCCGAACCCGAATACGCGGGCGAACGTCTCTTCGCTGTCAATGCCTTCCACGATCAGGCTGAAGCCCTGCTCGGCAAGGAAACGGCACACGTCGCCTGCGGGAATGTTGCCGCCCGGATGCGGAAGCCCCTCGGCCAGCACGGCCGCATCGAGCTTCACAAAACCGAAACCGGCCTTGGCCATGGCGGCAAAGTTCATGTCGAGATCTGTGAGGCTGGAGATGGCAAACCGGAAGCCCAGCGCCGAGAGCGCACCCACCGCCCGCTGCTCGGCCGCACGGAACGTGCGAATGTCCGCCTGCGTAAACGTCAGCACGAGCTGGCGGGCGGTCACCGGACGGGTGAGGAAATCTATCTGCATGTCGCGCGTGAAATCTGGCGCGATCAGCACCTCGCCGCTGGCGCGCGAGAACACCGAGCCGCTCTTTCCTCGGCTGGCCAGCCGCTCTGCGACGATGGCGCTGCGCTGGATACGCGCGGTGTCGAAAAGCGGCAGGAGCCCGCGGCCGGGCAGAATATCGTCTTCGCCCAGACCCAGGTCTTCCGAGGCCGGGCTCCGCAACCTGATGCTCACTTCGTAGTGCTGCGCAGACTGATCGCTGAGACCGAGGATCGGCTCCAGATAGACGTCCACGCGGCCGGCGGCCAAGGCCGCGCGCACGGCGGCGAGTTCCGCATCTTCGTGCTCTTCCGGCAGTTCATGCTCGTGCGGCCCAGTGGTGGTAATATCTGCAACGTGAGGAAGGGGAGGCGGCGGCGGTATGGCCGCAGAGGGTTTCGCGGTCTCGGCCACGGCGTCCGGGCGATTGCGCATCGACTGGGCGGCCGCGCGCAGCGCCCCCAGGGACGCCTCGATGTCCATCGCCGCCACCGGCGGATGCTCCGTCACATCATGACCGAACGGAGACGCGGCCATGGGTTGGCGAGACCTGCTCGGCAGAGGTCACCTGATAGAGCATTTCCTTGATGCGCTGCTGCAGCATCTCCACGTCGTCCTCGCGCACGGCGGACGGCGGAGAGGGCTCCGGCAACAACGAAGGCGACGCATCTTCTGCGGAAGGCATTGCGGCCTGCAACTCAGCCTCGGATGGGCGGTAAGACCAGTAATCGGGCTGGTAGCTCATCTCAGCCGTGGCAGGCACCATCGGAGTGCCGGATGCCGGGCCCTGACGACCTGCAGCTCATCGACCGAAGCCCGGGTATACCGCTCTGCGGTGCCATCATCGGCCATAGCTCACGCCGGTATCGATGTTGAGCCCGAACGGATCGAGGTCGGTGGCCGTTGGTGCACTCTTCCCATTCTGTTTCGGGTTCGGACCGCGTGGCGCGCATACCCGCACGGGCGGGCGCCGTGGCCCGCAGGCGCATGACTTCGGCCTCGAGCCGGTGCAGTTCGCCGCTCAATGCGGCGCGGTCGGCCTCGCTGTGCCGCCAGGCCTGGAAGCCCACAATCCCCAAGAAAAGCGCCATGCCCACCAGGGCGGCAAATCCCAGCGCCAGCCCCATCTGCACGTGCAATCCCACCACAATCGCAGCAACAACGAGCGCCATGGAGACGAGCATGACCCTGTCGGTGCCATCCGGCCCGCCACTTTGCGGAGACTGCGCTTGTTTTCTTTTGACCGCCATCAGGTTGCGACCTGCCAATTGATTAGAATCGAATAAGCAAAGCATCGAAGTCGCAGTCCCCGGGAGCAATTCCGCGGGGACGTTTTTCACCAGATTTCCACAGCTCCCGGACCGCGAATGCCTGCCTTCCGTTGCAGATGCGCACCTGTTTTTCTACGCGTAAGGCAACACTTCGGAATGCGCCGCGGAACACGCCGATCTTGCCTCTGGATCAACGCGTTATCCTTCGTCTGGAAGGCAGCTGGTCGAAATCGGGGCCGAACCGCCTCCATTCGGTCACGGGGCGGCCCGAGACCGGACCGAATCGAGGGGCTGTTTAGATGTCGTTAGGCGAATCGGCGTGGTATGGTCCGAGCCGGGTCGCTGTCGTTCTCCGGCGTTTTCAAGGAGCCTCCCGTCCCATGTATATGAGCGTCATTGCGCGTGAAACTGGTGCCCAGACATATGCCGAATTGGCAGGGGCGCGCGTTGCGATTTCGGGTCTTACTTGCGCCCATGGCGTGGATCTCGCCCGGGCCTTTGCCGACAACAAGTCGCGCCTTGCGATACAGACTGACGAACGCTCCCCCGAGATGGTCGAGATCGGTGCTCTCATCGCAGAGGCTGCTCCCGAATTGAAGTTCTACGATTCTGCGTTCGACGCAGACAACACCCCCACGCGGTTTGCCCAGCGCGCTGCTCAGTCGTTCGGCGGGCTCGATGCCGTCATCAATCTCGTCAGCCTCACGCGTGCGGAATGCGCCGCGGCGGGCGACTTGGAGGAGATCGAGCAACTGGCCGTCTGCAAGCTGTCCGCGCTGCGCGAGGTTACGGCTGTCGCCGCCAACCGCATGGCACTGACCTGGTCGGAAGGGACCATCCTCAACGTGCTTCTGGCACCCGCCCCTCAGACCGCCCGCGAAGCGGCCGTTATCGGCATCCTCCGTACGGCGCTTGCCGCAATGACGGCCGACTTGGCCCGCCGCTGGGCTGGCGATGTCGTCCGCATTAATGCGATCGGCCCGAAGGCGACAACGCTGGATGCATCAAGCGGCGCATGCCTCACCTCGGAACCTGACATTGCCGCACTGGCGCTGTATCTGGCTAGTCGCAAGGGCCGCTCGTTGACTGGGCATGTGTTTGACGCCGAAGGCGTGGCGCGCCACGGCTGCTGAGCCCGCTCCTGTGGTCTAGGCGTTGTCCAGCAGAGATCGGCCTGCTCAGACCGGGCGTTCGCCGGTGTCTGCAGCATGGGATTCCATAGCCTCGGCCCCGTCCGGCTGGGTGAGCTTGTGGCGGCCGAGATAGCTGTAGACCGTCGGTACGACGAACAGCGTCAGGATCGTCCCAACGGTCATTCCACCCACGATCACCCAGCCGATCTGCTGCCGATTCTCCGCTCCTGCCCCCTCGGAAATCGCCAAGGGAAGGGCCCCCAGCACCATCGCTCCCGTCGTCATCAGGATCGGCCGCAAGCGCAGGACCGCCGCATCGATGACCGCAGCCATGCGGTCGTCGCCGGCAATCTGCCTCTGATTGGCGAACTCAACGATCAGAATACCGTGCTTGGTAATGAGCCCGACGAGAGTCACCAGACCGATCTGCGAATAGACGTTCAATGTGCCGCCCGTCAGCCAGAGGGCCAGAAGTGCGCCTGTCATCGACAAAGGCACCGTGATCATGATGATTACCGGATCGCGGAAGCTTTCGAACTGGGCAGAGAGCACCAGGTAAATGAAGCAAAGCGCCAGCAGGAAAACGATTACGAGGCTGTCGGCGGAATCGCGGAAGTCACGGCTGAGCCCATCGAGATCCGTTTGCACCGTCGCGGGCAGAACCTCCTTGGCCACCTTTTCGAGATAGTCGATCGCCTCGCCCACCGTGGCGCCGGGGGCGAGACTGCCCTGAATTGTCACCGAGCGCAGCTGATTGAAGCGCTTCAGCTCCTTGGGCGCCACCAACTCCGCGACACTCGCCACGTTCGAGAGCTGGATCATCTCTCCACTCGGATTGCGCAGAAAGATCGTTGACAGCGCTTGCGGCGTCGAACGGTCTTCGGGCGCAAGCTGCACGAATACATCGTACTGCTCCCCATTCTGCTCGAACCGCGTCACCTGCCGCCCGCCGAGCAGCGTCTCAAGAGTCCGCCCGACAGTGGTGACATCGAGGCCGAGGTCAGCAACCTTCGCGCGGTCGATATCGACGCGGAACTCGGGCGAGTTGAGCTTGAGGTCGGTATCTAAGTTTTCCAACCCAGGAAAGTCGCGGGCACGCGCGATGAGCGTCTCTGAAAAGTCCTGCAAATCCTCATATGTTCCGGACGACTGAAGTACGAATTCGACGGGCCGCCCCGAACCACGCTGTCCGAAGGCTCCAGGCGCCTGCACGACGGCGCGAATCCCGGCAATCCGGCGCAGGTCGGGATCGATCGCTGCCGTGATCTCCTGCTGCGAGCGACTGCGCTGGCTCCAATCGAGCAGCGGGGCCACAACCAGGGATCGCGATACCTCGGGTGTGCCCGCAATCGAGAGGCGGCCCCGCACTTCGGGCACACGCTCCATGATTGCGTCGATCTCATAAACATAGCGTTCTGAATAGCTGACGGTTGCGCCTTCCGGTCCCATGCCTCGGATCCGCATGACGCCCCTGTCCTCCAGCGGAGAGAGTTCTGTCTTCAACGCTGTGAAGAGAATGCCGCTGAGGCCAGCCACAATGGCCCCTCCGAGAAGGATCAGCGGACGCAGCTTCAGGGTCCCATTCAAGATGCGGCGATACCCATTCTCGACGCCGACGAGGCCTCGTTCCATCGCAACGTAGAGCCGGCCGGGATTGGGTTGATGACGCAGAAGCTTGGCACACATCATGGGCGTCAGCGTCAGAGCCACGAAACCGGAGACGATCACGGCGCCAGCAAGCGTGAGCGCAAATTCCAGGAACAGCCGGCCGGTTTTACCCGACGCAAAGGCTATCGGGGCGTACACGGCCGCCAGCGTCATCGTCATCGCGATGACGGCAAAACCGATCTCCCGGACACCCTTTATGGCCGCGGGGATAGGGCGCATGCCCTTCTCGATATAGCGGTAGATGTTCTCCAGAACGACGATGGCATCGTCGACCACAAGGCCGATCGCAAGAACCATGGCCAGCAGTGTCAGAGTGTTCACCGTGAACCCGAACGCGGACATGAGCGCAAAGGTGGTAATGAGAGAGATCGGGATAGTGACGATCGGGATGATTGCAGCGCGCAGGGACCGCAAGAAAAGAAGGATAACGATCACTACGAGGCCGATTGCCTCGAGTATTGTCACGAAGACAGCTTTGATCGATCGGTCGATAAAGACGGAATCATCATTCCCGATGATGACCTTCAGATCGCCGGGGAGGGAGTTGTTTATGTCTGGCAGAACCGCGTTCACCGCACGGGACACATCGAGCGGATTGGCCGTCGCCTGCCGAATGACGCCAACGGCAATAGCGGGAACGCCATCGTAGGTGCTCGTCCTCCGCTCGTCCTCGGGACCGAGTTCCACGCGCGCCACTTCGCCAAGCTTGACCTGATGCGAACCGGAGAGCTTTACGACGATATTGCTGAACTCCTCGGGTGTCGAAAGGCCCGTCTTCGCCAGAACCGAGAACTCCCGGTCAAGGCTCTCGATGCGACCCGAAGGAATCTCCGAGTTCTGGGCCCGCAATGCCGCCTCGACATCCTGGACCGTGAGATTGAAAGCCGCCAGACGTTCCCGGTCGATCCAGATGCGCATGGAATAGCGCCGCTCGCCGTAAATCGTCACGTCAGCCACGCCAGTCAGATTCTTGAGGCGGTTCATGATGAAGCGGTCGATGTAGTCGCTGATCTCCAGCGCCCGCATCGTGCAACTCGTAAACACGAGGAACATGATCGCTTGGGCATCGGCCTCAACCTTGGCGATCACTGGTTCGGAGATCTCGTCGGGCAGCCGACCGCGCACGCGGCTGACCCGATCGCGTACGTCGCTGGCCGCCACATCGGGGTCGATTTCGGAGCGAAAGCGGATAGTGATGCGACTGCTCTCGGAGCGGCTGGAGGACGACAGCACGTCGATGCCCTCGATACCCGCAATCGAGTCTTCGAGGATCTGCGTAACCTGGCTCTCCATGATTGCGGCTGAGGCGCCGGGATAGTTCGTGGAAACCGAGACGATGGGCTCGTCAACATTCGGATACTCTCGCACCGTCAGGCGCTGAAATGAGACGACGCCTGTCAGAACAAGGATCAGGCTCATCACCGTCGCGAAAACCGGACGGCGGATGAAGAACTCAAACAAGTCCATCAGCTGCTCCGGCCCGATTCCTTCCCCGGGCTACGCGGTGCCCCAGGGTCTGTCCCCACGATCTCAACCTCAACCCCGTTGCGCAGCTTGTGCTGCCCCGCGGTCACGACAGTATCGCCGGCAGCCAGACCCTCGAGGATTTCCACCTGCGCTTTATCGCGCTGGCCGAGCCGCACGCGCGCCTCGACCGCCTTGCCATCCTTGACGAGATAAACGAACGCTGCGCCGGCACGTGGCAGCACGGCGCTCTCTGGAACGACGATGGCCTGACGCTCAATGACCTCCTTGATGAGGATGCGCGCGAAGAGTCCTGGCCGCAGCAGTCTCTGAGGGTTCTCAATACGCGCCCGGACCTGCAGCGCGCGTCCATTCACGTCCACTTGCGGGTTGATGGCATAGATCGCGCCTTCGAATGTCCGCTTCGGCAGCGCATCGAGTTGCACATCTATCTTCTGTCCTACCGAGATGGCCTGCAGATACGTCTCGGGAACCCTGAAGTCGACCTTCACACGGTCGATCTTCTCAATGTTGACGATAGGCGTTCCCACGGCGACGAAAGCCCCGACGGAGACCGTTCTGACACCCGCAACGCCGTCGAAGGGTGCACGCAGAACATGCTTGTCGAGGCGGGCCTTGGCGAGGTCCAACGCTGCGCGGGCGGTCGCCAGATTGGTGACCGCCTCATCCCGGCTGCGGTCTGTAACGTTGCCGGTGCGCGAAAGCTGGCGGGCGCGCTCGTTGTTCGCTTCGGCGAGTGAAAGCCGCGCCTCCGCGTCGGTCACCTCAGCGCGAACGAGTGCATCGTCTAGACGGACGAGTACATCGCCCGCCTTCACTTCCTGACCTTCCTCGAACTCGATCGCGGATATCCCTCCCGCGATTTCGGGCGCGATCTGCACGGTTTCGTCTGACTGCAGAGAGCCGATCGCGCGCACGTCCGTTCTAGCGCGTATGGCGCGCGCCTGGGCCACTTCCACCGAGACCGCGTGGGAACGAGCCGCAGCGCCTGCCCCGCCCCCCGATGAGGAGGACGCGGGCGAAGGCAGCGCGCCTGTGATCAAAGTCTGGAGACTTGAGATCCGCCCACCTTCACCTGGCCCGAGTCCCCACCACGTCAGAAAGGCGGCCGCTCCCAGCAAGAGGACCAGGACCACAACCATTCCTTTTTGCTTTTTTGAACTTTTCATCTCGCCGGATCATATTGCCAGTCTGCGAACCCAATTCGACAGGGTTCCGGACATGTTGATGGCTCCACACTCTGACTCTATGTAGCACTAACGCGCTCCTGTTCCCAATCGGTCGCGTACGGACCAGCCGTTTGGGTTGCAGGGACTGTTTGCGCACGCTCTGGAAGCGTCCGCTTGCTCATATACGTGCTAAAGGCCGTACAGACACCTCTTGTTGTAAAGCTACCGGACGGTCTGGACATCGGACCCCGGAAACGGGTGACATCGCTCCCGCACCGGATAGCGGGCACAGGCCGCAACAGGCGGTCCGGATCAGACAACGAAACCGGGTAAATCGAGTTGGAGCGCAATGAACGCTGGCAAGAAACAGCGCCAAGGATTGCTGGAGCGCCTCCAGACGGACGGCAGGTTGATCTCCGCGCTAGCCCCAGTTTCGGCACTGTTACTCAGCGTTTCGATGCTGCTCATGGGCAACGGACTTCAGGGTACGCTCGTCCCCGTCCGTGGCAATCTGGAATCCTTCCTGCCCTTCGAATTGGGTCTCTTAGGTGCGGCCTACTTCATCGGCTTCACATTGGGATGCCTCCACGGACCGCTCCTTGTGCGCCGGGCCGGTCACATCCGGACCTATCTGGCCATGACTTCCGTCGCCTCGGCGGTCGCCGTGCTGCACCCTGTTTTCATCGATGCGATCGTCTGGTCAGTGCAGCGGGCCGTCACCGGTTACTGCTTCGCGGTGCTCTACATCGTGATCGAGAGCTGGCTCAACGAGCGCGCGGACAACGAGATGCGCGGGACGGTCTTCTCGGTCTACACCATCATCAATTTGACGGTCATCACCGCCGGCCAGATGATGCTGGGGCTCGCCGACCCCACCTCGTTCGCGCTTTTCGCGCTGTCATCCGTTCTTGTCTCCGTGGCGGCGTTGCCGGTTGCCTTCACGGTGGCCGTGTCTCCGGCAGCGGTCGAATTCGTGCGGCCACACCTGGGCAAGCTTTATCGCATCTCGCCGGTCGGCGTTGCAGGATGCCTCGCCGTGGGGCTGGCGAACGGCTCCTTCTGGGCGCTCGGGCCGGTCTTTGCCCAGAACCTGGGTCTGAATACGGCCGGGATCGGTTTCTTCATGAGTGCAGTGGTTCTCGGAGGCGCCATCTCGCAATGGCCGCTAGGGCGTCTTTCGGATCGCATGGATCGCCGCATCGTCATCATCATCGCCGGACTCGTCGCCCTGGCCGCCGCAATCGCTTTAATGCTAATTCCCGAAAACGACAGGATGTCGATGATTATTGCAGGCGCCGTATTCGGGGCCGGCGCCTTTCCCATCTATCCCCTTTCGGTTGCTCACGCGAACGACTACGCGGACCGTTCCGAGTTCGTCGCGGTCTCAAGCGGACTGCTGCTGGTCTTCGGTATCGGAGCCGCGGCCGGCCCCCTGCTCGCATCAGTCGTCCGCGAGGTGGCCTTGGTGCCGACGCTGTTCTTCTTCACGGCTGCCGTTCACGCGGCACTGATCGTCTACGTCGTCTGGCGCATGACACAGCGTGCGGCACCGGCCGATGAGGAAAGGATCGAATTCGCAGATGCCGCGATTGCCGCGCAAACCGTGACGCCGTTCGACCCGCTCGCAGATGATATCGTAACCGAAGAGACGTCCGCCGGCACGCCGGAGCAGCCCTCCTGACCGTCACTCGGGCGAGGTGAACAGGCAGCGTCCCTACTTGTTGATACGTGTGATCTTGGTGCCTTCGAGGGTCAGATTGTACATGAGGCCCTTCGGGTCCAGAATGAAACCGACGACGGGACTTACGATTTTGTTCGTATCGATCGACCCGCCGATCCCAACCGTTATTATCGCGACCGATCCATCAACGCCGACTTTCCATCCATATGTGCTGCGGAACTGAGCGAGCGCATCGGGTGTCATAAACATGATGATTACCGATCGCGCCTGCACGCCGAGCTGGAAGCCGAACGAGGCGGATACTGTGTTGTAGTAGTCGGTCGGGCGGCCGCGCACCATAAGCGCACCCTCGCCGTACTCGCCGCCGATACCGAAGCCGGCTTTCACGACGGACGGGAAGACAAGAATGCCATAAGACTTGTCTGCCAACTCTCGCGCCCCGCCGATCCGGTCGAAGAAGCGGTTCAGCGTTGCGCGCACATCGGCGTCGATCGCGGCAGCCGAAGCTGCATGCCCAGGGTCCGGAGCGGCCATCAGGGTAAAGATCGAAAAGGCCACCAGAACGAGTGCTTTCAACCGCATCGGATCCATCCTTTGCCTTAGGAGCTGCTGGACGGGAAGCTCTGGCTGAATTGCGGCAGCACCGTGACGGTCGAGCCGGCTCGAGTTATGGCATGCCCGAGCCAAAGGCACAGTCAAACGACGACTGTCCGCATCTGATACGTGGCGTCATCCTCACTCCGGGTGCTTCGTTTGGGCTGAACGTACCCATACGAACTCGGCCAGATTCTGGGAATTCACGTAGCCGACGAATTGGTCTTGTGCATTCAAAATGGCTACGGCCGGCATGCGCTTGCGTTGCAAGAGTTCGATGACCGGCTCCAGTGGGGTGTTCTCTGCGACGGCCGGGATGTCCGTGGTCATGATATCGAGGACGGGTGTCTGCCCGCCCGTGTCATTGAGCGCCGCAATCAACGCTTCGCGGGTCAGAACTCCGCGCAAGGCACCCGCGCCATCGACGACCGGAAACTCCTGCTGCGTGGTCCGCAACAACAGCGCAGCTGCCGAATCCGCATCTGCGGTTGGTGATAGCGCTTCGAATTGCGACACCATCGCGTCGCGTGCCCGAAAGCCCCGCGTGAGATCGCGCATTTCAACGTAGCCAGCTTCGCCGCTCGCGGCGAGGAATATGAAAAGGGCAATCAGAATCAGGAACGGATTGCCCATGAGGCCCAGGACCCCGAAAAGGATCGCCAGACCCTGGCCGAACGTCGCGGCGATCCGCGTCGCCTGCGTATGTCCGAACCGGAGCGCGAGCAAGGCTCTAAGGACGCGCCCTCCATCCATCGGAAATGCAGGAATGAGGTTGAATACGAACAGTACCAGATTGGCGACCGCCACCTGCGCCAGGAAGCTCGGCTTGGCATCTTCGACCCGGGCGAAGCGTTCCAGATCCAGGCTGTCTCCCAAGAAAAGTATCAGAATACTTGCAATGATCAGATTGACGGCCGGCCCGGCCACCGCGACGAGTATCTCCTCGGAGGGCTTCTCCGGAATACGCTCCATCGCCGCGACGCCGCCGATGGGTAGAAGCGTCACATCGGGGGTGCGAATACCAAAGCGCCGCGCCATCAGGATGTGGCCAAACTCGTGCAATACGACACAGGCGAACAGCACGACAACGAAGATGATGCCGGTCAGCGCCTGCTGCGGGCCACCCTCGATCCAGTGGAGCGCACCGATCCAGGCGAGAAGCAGGAAGAAAGTGGGGTGGACGCGGACGGCCGTTCCGCCGACCTCGAAAAGTTTGATGGAACCACTTGTAAACATGGGGAAGCTTTGTCTCTTTGGTTGTCCCGCGTCAATCAGTGAGGAAGTCGGAAGCAGACCGGCGTCAAAACAAATTCGAGCTGGACGCAAGGCCGTTATTCTTCAGCTCACGTTATTCTGGCGCATTGCCGCCGGCTCATGGCTCACGTAACGGCGTCTGTGCGGCTAGTCCGCGCTTCAACATCACATCCCAAGCTTCATCGACCGTATCGACGATATCGAACAGCGCCATATCCTCCGGATCGATCGTGCCCATCGCTACCAGCGCCTCGAAGTTCACGATTTTTTTCCAGTAGTCGCGGTTGAAGAGGATCACGGGCATGCGGGCGCTCTTTCGCGTCTGTTCCAGCGTCAGGATCTCGAACATCTCGTCCATCGTCCCAAAGCCACCGGGGAAGACGGCCAGCGCATTGGCTCGCATGGCGAAGTGCATCTTGCGCATCGCGAAGTAGTGAAAGCGAAAGGTCAGATCCGGCGTCGTATACGGGTTCGGAAGTTGCTCGGTTGGCAGGACAATATTGAAACCGATGCTGGGAGCGCCGGCATCCGCCGCCCCCCGGTTGGCTGCCTCCATGATACCCGGCCCTCCCCCAGTCGTTATCACGTTCTGGCGTAGCGCTCCCTCGGATGCGAGCGCACCACCACGATGCGAAACGATGCGGGCGAAGTCCCGCGCCACCTGATACCATGCGGAAAGATCGACTTGCTGCCTCGCCCTCTTGCGGGCCGCAGTCCCCTTCGCCGCGCGCAGCCGCTCTGCGGCAACTTCGGGCGACAGAATGCGCGAGCTTCCGAAGACGACGATCGTCGAGGCTATCTTGTACTCGATCAGAGCCAGATCGACCTTGTTGAACTCCAGAGCCAGGCGCTGTGAGCGCAGCTCGTCTTTCTGCAGAAACTCGGTATCCTCGAATGCCAACAGGAAGCTACGGGTCAGCCTGTTCTTCGACGAAGTGCGATTGTCTGCCATGGATTCACCGATGCCGGTCACGCCCGTTGCGCGCCTGCGCCACACAACCGGGTCTGCACGACTTAAGACACTATACTTTTCCATGATGTCGTAATCTCAGATCGAACCGAAGACCACAGCCGAAACTTGGGTAACGGCACCCGGCCCTCACGAGCACTCCCCGAGCACACCATTAATCCGTATTGCCCAAAGCTCTGCGCGAAGAAATCATCGCGCCATGATGCACTTGGCCGATCCGGCCCGTTGGTGCAGGATTGTCTCGATACGTCTTTCAACCGGCATGGCCCGGAGCAGAGCGAGGTATAATGACGGGGCGCGACGAAAACGTGCGGTGGTTCGAGGAAATCGGGGCCTCCGACGTCGGCCAGGTCGGCGGCAAGAATGCCTCTCTTGGCGAAATGATCCGCTCCTTGAAGGAGAGCGGCGTCCGCGTCCCCGAGGGATTTGCCACGACCGCGCATGCCTACAGGTTGTTTCTTGCCGACAATGGGCTCGAGGTGCCCATGCGCGAGCAGCTTGAAAGGCTGAAGAACGCAAGCGCCTCGCTTCAGGAAACCGGCCAAGCGCTGCGCGGGATGCTCCTCGATAGCGAATTCCCCGCGCCGGTAGCCGAGGCCATCATTGCCTCCTACCGCGAACTTTGCCGCCGCACGGGACAACCCGAAATTGCTGTCGCCGTCCGGTCCAGCGCCACGGCGGAAGATCTGCCCGAGGCCAGCTTCGCCGGCCAGCAAGAGACCTTCCTCAACGTGCGCGGAGAGCGGGCCCTTCTTCACGCCTGCCGCCGCTGCTACGCGTCGCTCTTCACCGATCGCGCCATCAGCTATCGCGAAACAAAGGGTTTCGATCACATGCAGGTTGCGCTGTCCGCCGGCGTGCAGCGCATGGTGCGATCGGACCTAGCCGGATCGGGTGTCATGTTCTCCATCGACACCGAAAGCGGCTTTCCCGGCGTGGTCGTCATCGATGCCGCCTGGGGCCTCGGCGAGACAGTCGTTCAAGGCAGCGTCATCCCCGACAAACACATCGTCTTCAAGGCCCCACTCGACGATCCGCGCACCATGCCTATCGTGGAGAAGAAGCTAGGGTCGAAAGAGAAGAAGCTTATCTACGCTCTGGGGGGTAGCGGACGCACACGTCTGGCCAGCACCTCGCGCAGTGAGCGCCAATCCTTCGTGCTCGACGATGCGGAGGTGCTCCAGCTTGCCCGTTGGGCCGTTTTGATTGAACGGCATTACGGCCGGCCCATGGATATGGAATGGGCCAAGGACGGCGAGACGGGCGAACTTGCAATTGTCCAGGCTCGGCCTGAGACGGTGCAAGCGCTTTCGGGCGCTGCTCCCTTGAAGGTTTACCGGCTGAAGGAAAAGAAACCGCCGCTTCTGTCTGGAGCCGCTATTGGTCAGGCCATCGCGGCCGCCCCCGTCTGCCTCATTCGCAGCGCCCGGGAAATCGACCGATTCCGTCCCGGATCGATCCTCGTTACCGAAATCACCGACCCCGACTGGGGGCCCATCATGCGGCAGGCCGCCGGCATCATTACGGACCACGGTGGAACGACCAGTCATGCCGCCATCGTCAGCCGCGAACTGGGCGTTCCCGCCATCGTCGGCACCCGCACGGCCACCGAGCTGTTGCACGATGGGCAGGATATTACCCTCTCCTGCGCCGAGGGCGACGAGGGATACGTCTATGATGGTCAACTCCCATTCGAAGCCCAGGAAGTGGATATCGCCGCGCTGCCCGAAACACGAACGGCCATGATGGTCAATCTCGCAAGCCCGTCTGCAGCCTTCCAGTGGTGGCGGCTGCCAGCCAAAGGCGTGGGACTGGCGCGCATGGAGTTCATCATCAACAACGCTATCAAGATCCATCCCATGGCGCTCGTCCATCCCGATCGCGTCACGAATTACGAAGCACGGCGCATGATCCAGCTTCTGACCCGCGGCTATTCGGATCCGCGCGATTATTTCGTCGATACGCTGGCACGCGGTGTAGCGAAGATCGCCGTACCTTATCATCCCGGGCCCGCCATAGTGCGTCTCAGCGATTTCAAGACGAATGAATATGCGCACCTGATCGGCGGCGATGCGTTCGAGCCGCACGAAGAAAACCCGATGCTCGGGTTCCGCGGGGCTTCCCGTTACTACAGCGAGCGTTATCGCGAGGGCTTTGCACTCGAATGCAGGGCGTTGCGCAAAGTTCGCGAAGAAATGGGTCTCACCAACGTTATCATCATGGTCCCATTCTGCCGGACACCGGCCGAAGCCGACCGCGTTCTGGCAGCTATGAAGGAAAATGGGCTAGAGCGCGGACAAAACGGACTTGAAGTCTACATGATGTGCGAGATCCCAGCGAACGTGATACTGGCGGAAGAATTCGCCAAGCGGTTCGATGGCTTCTCGATCGGCAGCAACGACCTGACGCAGCTCATACTCGGTATCGACCGGGATTCAGCCGAACTCGCTCCGCTCTTCGACGAGCGCAACGAAGCGGTGAAGCGCGCCATCCGGGAAGCTATCACGAAAGCACACGCGGCAGGCATCAAGGTCGGTATCTGCGGACAGGCGCCGAGCAACTATCCCGACTTTGCCGATTTCCTCGTCGAGGCCGGAATCGATTCCATCTCGCTCACGCCTGACAGCTTCGTGGCGACCATCCGGCACGTGGCGCAAGCGGAACGCCGTCAGACGCCCTGAGAATCAGGGGCCCTGACGCGGCCGGACCCCCGGCAATCCAAGTTGCAGGTCAAAAAGGCGAAACCGGCCCGGGAATACGGCCAGCCAGAGCGGCGACAGCCCTATTCAACCTGCCTGCTGCCCAAATGACGCAGTAAATTCTGATTCGGGTCCGCGTCGCGTTCCCAGAGTCGGGAGCGAATCTGTCATGCTTTTCTGCGGACCCGAACTTGATTGGGTGACCACACTCGGGAAGAGGAATGAAACCGAGCGAACGATATGCTCTCGTTGGACTTTGCTGCGCCGCCGCGGTCGCCAGCGGAGCGGTCGTGCGCGCGCTCGTCACGCATAGCAAACCTGCAGAGCCGCCTCTCACCACTCAGTCTCTGCAAGAGACTGAACCTTCTGTCCTGACTCAACCCGAAGTCCGTCTGCCATTGAGGACAGCACTCCTGCCGTCTCCTGCGGATACAGAATTCGATGAAGCGCGCTTCGCGTTCGTTCCCTTGGATGCCGCGCCTGACTTGATGTCGTCCTTCGACGATACCCCGGACAGCGAAAATCCCGATTCATGGATCGCGGAGACGCGGCCGGAGATCGCAGCGCCGAACACGCGCGTCTCCACCCTTCCGCCGCCGCGTCTGCCCTGGCAGGCTGCACAACCCAAGAAGCCTGGGCGACCGTACACGCTCCAAGAACGCCTGGCCGAGATCTCGCCTGCGGCAAGCACGCGTTTGACGGCCAAGTTCACGGCCGCGCAGGCCTCCTGGCCCCCCGCGGATGTAGGACTCGTCGCACTGAAGGACGAGAAAATCCTTGAACTGTTCGCCCGGCCCAAAGGAGGGCAATGGAAACTCATTCATCGCTATCCGGTTCTGGGAGCGAGCGGTGTGGCCGGGCCCAAACTGCGCCAGGGCGACAAGCAGGTGCCCGAGGGCATCTACAGCATCTCGTTCTTGAACCCGAACAGCCGCTATCACGTGTCGATGCGCGTGAATTATCCCAATGCGTTCGATCGCCGGATGGCCTCCAGGGATGGCCGAAAAAATCTGGGTGGTGACATCATGATCCACGGCAAGGCCGTCTCCGTCGGATGCCTCGCGATCGGCGACCAAGCGGCCGAGGAACTCTTTGTGCTGGCGGCCAACATCGGCCTGCGCAACATCAAACTTATCATCGCGCCGACGGACTTTCGCGGCAATGAACTACCGGTCGTCGAGCCGCGTCAGCCGGATTGGCTGCCAAATCTCTACATGGAGGTTGCGAGCGCCATGGCCGAATTCAAGAAGCCGCCAAGTTCAGGTCTTCTCTCCTTTTTCCAGAATTGATCTGACGGCATCTATTTCGCTCTGGACCCGGGCCCGCGTCCGTCGGTCGGATTGCCTCACCACTCGTTATTCCAGACCTCGTTTGTCTTTCCGTGAACACATCCGAGGGACGGCACCAGCCCGCCGATGTCAGGCATAACGGCAAAAAGCTCGCGCACCGTTGGAGACATCTCGCGCGGCCGTTCGCGCAATGCTAGAATTCTTCCAAGAAGCAACAGCACCGGCTCATCCATGCGGATTGGCAAGACCACTCACAACGCCCTTCAGATCTTGATTGCCGCGGCCCGGTCCAGCAATTCGCTGCTGAAGGGTGCTGACATCGCGCGGCAACTCAATCTGACGGAACAGAATACGTCCAAGATCGTGCACCTCCTGTCGCGCGGTGGGTTCATAACCTCCGTGCGAGGCCCGCGCGGAGGCATGCGGCTCGCCCGAACGCCGGAGGAAATCCGCATCGGTGATGTCGTCCTCGCCATGGAGCGGCTGACAGTCGAAGATCAGTCCCTGCGCACAGGGTCGGATGCGCAGCTTTTCACCGGTGTTTTTGACGATGCGCTTGAGGCGTTTGTTGCGGTTCTCAACCAGCACACCCTGGCCGATATTGCACGCAAGAAGCGCCTGGGCCCGAGCGCATTAGCCAGTTCCGCCAAGCGGCCAGCCAAGAGGCTTGGCAACAGCGCAAAAGCCAGGACGGCGCGCAGCAGGGCGCAGCGCACGCATGATTTTATCCGCTCAGAGTGAACTGCGGCTTGGATCAGGTCGCTATCAGGGCCGAATAGCTGCAGATCGACGTGTCGTGGCGTATGCGGTTGACAGCTTGCCCAGTTTGAACGTTTTCTCATCCACCGGGCTTCTTGCAGCCCTCTTTTCCGATGTTGAGGCTTTAAACCTCATCGATTGGAGCCGCGATGAAGACGACACGAAGCATCACTCACCCTTTTCCCCGTCGCCGGGCGCAGCGGAGGAAGGGGCACGTCGTCGAAGGACGAGCCGAAATTCTGGTCGGCACCAGCTTTCGTTTCTGGCTCACCGGCTTTCGCACTGGCGACCTCACCTACTGGCAGAGCGCGTTTGACTTTTCGGCCAGAACCCTCGGCACCGAGCATGCGCGCCTCGTCTGCGGTGATTTCTCTCGCTGGGTGAAAATGCTGAGCGCACGCTCGCGACGCGAACTTCAGGCCCTTTCGCCCGACGCCCAAGGCTATGGACGCGATGAATGCGTCGCAATGGCCGTGATCGCCTCCTACCAGCACCGGGCGTGCCCTGCCTTGCAGGCTTGCGCCATTACTCTGCTGGGCTGCGAGCCGAGCCCGGACGTGGCCGATCTGTCGTTCACGGTCGCCGACCGCTTACAACGTGCCGAACAGGTTCTTTCGGAGCGCTCCTTGGAATACGTGATCGAGCACGCAACGACTGGCGTTCGCTTGCCGGTCTAGTTCAAGCCGCTGAGATACGGCAAGGCTGCCCCTGCGAACGGCTGCTGGGTCAAAGGCGAGCGTCAAAACCCAAACAGCTGAGCGCTGCTAGCCCAATAGGCCGATAATCCGGGTGGTCCAAGAGCTGATTGAAGCCGCGCACAGCTCTGGAAAGCCGCTGCTGCGCACGCAGAGCATAAAAACAGTCGACGCGGCTTTTGTCATCCAAATCCACGATATGCCGCGCTAATTCAAGAGTTTCAGATAGGCTCGGGGCATCTGCCTGAATGATGGACATCGTGTACGGCTACGCTGTTAACACAAGAGGGCGCCAATGAGTTCCGACGGAAGTCCGCAACATCAGCACAAAATCGATTAGCTCAAAACTGTCAGTGTACGCTGACATAATCAAGCGCCCATTTTACATTCGATCGTGGCAGAGGAGCCCGCGTTGAAATGAGTTGCTCTCGCAGTGCCGCGGGCGGGCGCGCTTGGCAGAGGCAACCGCAACCCCGCCCCATGTCAGCTGCGGCACCGGACCCTCCGCGCTTCCCGACATCATGCGCCGCTGCTCGTGGGTTTGTGTCGTGGCTTAGGCTCACGCGGGGATCTCGACTGCTTCTGGGCCGCGGCGAGCAATTCATGCACCAGGGGATTGGGAAACCGCCGCTCGCGTGTGATGGCGTAGAATTGCTCCTGCAGATCGGCGATCCGGCAGCGTTCCACGAGTGCTCCCGTTTCCAGCTCGTTACGGACGACCACAGGCGGCACCAGCGTCAGTGCTGGCCGCGACCCAGCAAGCAGCCGCAACATCGACATGTCGTCGGCCTCGGCGATAATAACCGGCTCGATCTGATGCTGCGCCATCAGCAGATCGAACGTGACGCGGATGTTACTCTGCGAACTGGGCACCATCACAGGCATCGTGCGGATGGCGTCGGGAAATTTTAGCCGGCTGCGCCCTTCCTCGAGACGGCCGACCAGGCTGACGGCCTGCTGATGCACGAGCGTGCTGTGCCATCCCGTCTCGGCCGAGTGCGGCGCGGGCAGGTTGGAAAGCACAATGTCGATGGTGTGATCTCTCAAGCCTGTCAACAGATCGGACAAGGGCGCCGAGCGCAACTCGATCTCGATATCCGTGCGCTGGAGTAGCGGCTTCAAGAACTCCAGCTGGAAATTGCGAGACAGCGTGGCCAGCGATCCGACGCGTATCGACCGCGGCCTCTCGGAGCTGTCGCGCCCGAGCGCCCGCGTCAATTCGTTGGCCGTTCGGAAAATCACCTCGCAATGGTCGCGAACAACCCGCCCGGTTTCGGTCAGCGAGAGCTTCTTGTTCTCACGCACGAACAGCGGACTTCCGACACGAAATTCGAGTTCCTTGAGCTGGGTAGACAAAGTGGAAGGCGATACGTTGAGCCGCTGGGCCGCAGCCGTGAGCCCTCCAGCCTGGGTGATGACCCAGAAAATGCGCAGATGGTGGAAGTTGAGCGACAGCATGGCAATCTTCTAGTTTCTCGAACGATTATCTACAACGGCTTTATGTCGCAGAATCAAAATCTGAGCAGGTCATTCCGCGCCAACATACAGTTTATATTGCTGTTTTTCATCTATCGTTCTGATTTCTTCAAACGATATCTTTTGATATTTGAAATTTCAGAACGCTATCGAAGTTGCTACCCGGCTGTCCATCGCAGATTTCAGCATGGAGAGATCGATGTGGAGCTTTCTGGTCCCCTTCGTGGCGCCGGCCGCACTCACCCTCGCAGCCATTGTCGCGGCCCTCGGTCGGCAGAGACGCCCCCGTTTTAGTCTGGCTTTCGCCCAGATCGCCGCGCTCGTTGCCTTCCTGTCCACCATTTGGGCCGCAGTTCTGCTCTATCAGAACGGTCCCGGAACTGAAGAGCTGATCGCTATTTCAGGAGCCGGGCTGTCAATGCGGATCGACACCATCAGCATCGTCATGATGGTGCTCGTCTCATTCATCGGGTGGATCGTCATCCGCTATTCGGCGACCTATCTGGATGGAGAGCCGCAACAGGGGCAATTCACGGCCCTCCTGTGTGCAACCTTGGTCTCGGTGCTTCTCTTCGTCAGCGCGGGCAACCTGTTGCAGCTCGTCGCAGCCTGGACCGCCACTAGCCTGTTCCTGCACAAGCTCCTGCTCTTTTACCCGGAACGGATCCAGGCCCAGCGCGCGGCGCGCAAGAAGTTCCTCGCGGCCCGGATCGGCGACGCCGCCCTGATCGGCGCCGCTGCTCTGCTGGCCTACGGGACCGGAACGGTTGATGTGGCCGAAATCCTGGAGGCCGCGCGCGGCGGACAAGCAGCATCTTTCACGTCGGGAGCCGCGGCCCTTATCGCCATCGCCGCCGTTCTGAAGTCGGCTCAATTCCCAATGCATGGGTGGCTTACCGAAGTGATGGAAACCCCGACACCCGTTTCCGCTCTTCTGCATGCAGGCGTGATCAACGCCGGCGGCTTCCTTGTGATCCGGTTCGCGGATGTCATGTTGGCCGCGCCGGGCGTCCTTGCGGCGCTGGCCCTTCTCGGCGGCTTCACGGCGCTCTTCGGAGGGCTCGTCATGCTCACACAGCCCGCCGTCAAAACCTCGCTGGCCTGGTCGACGATCGCGCAGATGGGCTTCATGCTGTTTCAGTGCGGGCTCGCCCTCTTCCCGCTCGCCTTACTGCACATTGTGGCGCACTCACTCTACAAGGCGCACGCCTTCCTGGCGTCGGGCTCCACGGTAGAACTGATTGCTGCCAACCGGCGCCCGGGACCCGTCGCTGTCCCGAACGGCGCAGCGGTCATCAAGGCCTTTGCCATCGCACTCGCCATGTATGCACTGGTCGGTCTGGGCTTCGGCTTCGCCGACAAGTCGCCGCAAGCCATCGCACTCGGTGCCATCCTGATCTTCGGCGTGGCCTACCTTCTGGCACAGGGGCTCGCCGACGCCGCACCCCGCGAACTCATGCAGCGCACGATGGTCTACTCGGCATTTGCCGCCATCGGCTACTTCGCGCTGCAGACAGTCGCGATGGCGCTGACGTCCGGAACTCTGCCAGAGACCCCACCCGCCGAACCGCTCGACTGGGCCCTCATTGTGATGGCCGTACTCACCTTCGGCTTTGTGGCGGTGATCCAGTCGGCCTTCCCGCTCTGGAGCCATCACCCGGCCGCGGCAAGCCTGCGCGTGCACCTTTCAAACGGACTGTACGCGAATGCCGTCCTTGATCGCGCACTGGGCGGATGGTCCGTCCGCCGCTCCATTTGAACCTGATCCTGAAGGAGAGACTGAGATGAGCAACATCCTGCACGTAACGCCCCTTCAGAGCAGCGTGCTCGCCGAAGCAGCCAACAAGGCAGCCCGTGCGATCCCACCTGTCTGGCCATTAGCCTCGAGCGTGGCGGTCAATCCTTTCCTTGGCCAGACCGGGGACGATCTCGCCCATGTGGCCGCCCGCCTCGCGCGAGTGGCGGGCACCTCGGTGACCATGCCTCGGCAGTACTATCTGAACCGGATCGAAGCCGGTGACATCACGGACGAGGACTTGGCTGCCGCGCTCGCCGCCCAGCCGGTCGCCCTTCGGCCGGTCAATGTGGCCACACTGAAGGAAGCTGCCGCCGAGGTGGCCGACGCGCCGCGTGCTCTGCCGACCGTCGCCGACCTTGCGGCAGAGGCGAGCGGAATTGATTGGCCCGGTCTTATCACCGAGCGCTTCGGCGCGTGGGCCGCGAGCATCTTCGATGAAGGCCAGGCGCTTTGGTCGGCACCGCGCGCAAAATCCACGTTCGCGGCGTGGCGGGCATTCACTACCCACGACCTGACAACGGAGATCATAGGGCTCAAAGGCTTTGCCTCCTATATCGCCGATGCGCCGGAAACGCCCCATGAGGCCCTGGCACAGGCCGTCTCAAGGCTTGGGCTCGATCGCCCGGCCCTGGAGACCTATTTCCACGCGCTGTTGATGTCGCTCGGAGGATGGTCGCAGGTGGCTCGCTACCGCCTCTGGCAGGCGGAGCTTGCCGGATCGACCGATGCAACGATCACCGATTTTCTGGCGATACGGCTCCTCTGGGAGGAGGCGCTGTTCGAGCGGTACGCGTCCTCCATCACCAGCAAATGGCAGGAGGTGCGCCAGGCCCACGCAACTCCTCTCTCGCCGACATCTTCTCAAGTGGTGGATGCCGTTCTCCAGGAAGCCGCCGAACGGGCAGCCCAAAGAACCCTCGTCTCGGCCTTCTCCATTCCAGCGAATGAAGTGGCGACCTCGCGTCCCGCGCTGCAGGCTGCGTTCTGCATCGACGTGCGCTCTGAGGTTTTCCGCCGGGCCCTGGAGTCCGTGAACCCAGGTATCAGAACGCTGGGTTTTGCGGGTTTCTTCGGAATTGCAACGGTCCATCGCCGGTTCGCTTCCGACGTTCGGGAACTCCGGCTGCCCGTTCTCCTGAACCCCGGGGTGTCCAGCACTTCGGGAGGACCGTCTGAGGCGCGGGATGACAAGAAGGTGCGGATCAGTGCTCGTTCGACGAGGGCCTGGGGCCGGTTCAAGCTCGCTGCGGTGTCATCCTTCGCCTTTGTTGAAGCAATGGGGCCGGTGTACGCCGCAAAGCTGCTGCGGGATGCTCTGGGTCTAAAGAGCAACGGCGCGCCCGACGACCCCGCACCGCGGCTCGATCCCGCCCTCGACCTTGAAACGAGGACGACGGCGGCCGAGACCGTGCTGCGGGCGATGTCGATGACGGAAAACTTCGCACGACTTGTGCTGCTTGCAGGTCACGGCGCCAACGTCGTGAACAACCCACATGCCAGCGCGCTACACTGCGGCGCATGCGGCGGCTACTCCGGCGAGGCCAATGCTCGTTTGCTGGCCGCCTTGCTCAACGATCGGCAGGTGCGTAACGGGCTCGTGGATCGCGGCATCGCGATCCCGGAAGACACGTTGTTCGTCGGCGCGCTGCACGACACCACGACGGACAAAGTAACGCTTTACGATGGCGACGAACATTCGGCTGGCCACGCGGCGGATCTGAAGCAGGCCAAGGCATGGCTCCGGTCCGCCGGAACGCTCGCCCGCACGGAGCGCATGCTGCGGCTTCCGAGAGCACATCGGGAAACGCAGGTCCGCAGCCGCGCGAGCGACTGGTCTGAAGTCCGACCGGAATGGGGTCTCGCTGGCTGCAAGGCGTTCATCGCAGCTCCTCGCAGCCGGACGAGCAGCAAGCGGCTTGAAGGGCGCGCGTTCCTGCACGACTACGACTGGAAGCAGGACAAGAGTTTCAAGGTTCTGGAACTCATCATGACGGCGCCCGTAGTCGTCGCGAGCTGGATCAGCCTTCAGTACTACGGCTCGACAGTCGCGCCAGACGTCTTCGGCGGTGGCAACAAGCTCCTGCATAACGTCACCGGTGGCATGGGCGTCGTTGAGGGTAACGGCGGAGCCCTGCGCGCCGGCTTGCCCTGGCAGTCTGTCCACGACGGCGAGAAATTCGTCCACGAGCCACTGCGGCTTGCCGTCTGCATCGAGGCGCCTCGAGAAGCCATGTCAGAGATCCTAAAGCGCCACGATGGCGTGCGGGCGCTGTTTGACAACCGCTGGCTCTATCTCTTTGCGCTCGACGAGCTGGGCCGCCTGACCTGGCGGTACACCGGCGATCTGCAATGGTCTCAGATCGACAATACGGACGGCGGGTCATCACGACTGAGGGCCACCGGTTGAGGCGAGAATAGAATCCACACCGGATCCGGTTATCAAAGGACTTACGCAATGATCCGCGGCGCAGCGACCCTCTAGCCTGCGCCGCGGAGAAAACATCACATAACGAGAAGAAGACTTATCCGGAAGGCCATGCTTCCCGGCACCAGGACATGCGTCTGTGAGCATGCCGAAACGGGAACACCAGCAAACATGCAGGAGGTTCGACCGTGAAACGACCATACAGGAACGCATGTGGTGAAATGCGGATCGTGATTGGGACATCCGTCGCACGGCTGCTGGAGGTCCTCCAATTGCTGAACTCACATCAATGTAGCGAGTATCATGTCAGCCACGGGCTGCCAGATTTCCAAGGCACGTGCGATGAGATGATCGCATCGCGCAACATTGATCCATTGGTGGTCTGGATCACGGCCCGAATGAACGATGAGCACTCTCTATCCCTGCTCGAAACCATGCGCAGGGAACACAACGGCGATAGCCTCATCTTTCACACCTGCCCGACAGAACCCCGGGTACACTGACCCGGAGCAGCTGCATGGCCGCATAAATGATAGATGCAGGATGGAGCCCGCATCCTGTTGAAGCCTCAAGTTGCCGATGGCGCCGAAGCCGCTGGCACCCGTTGACTGAACCCGATCGGCGCGCCGCGACCGGAGTTCGGACGTGTGGCGAGTGGCGAGTGGCGGCCAATGTCGCCACAATCTTCAGACAGTCCAGTAGAACAGCGGGATCGCTGCGGCGGTTGAAATCCCGACTCTGGGAAAGAACAATGAGCGTGATCAACAGGTCTCTTCCATCCGGCAAACCCACCCGGAGCCGCATGCAAGCCGCGATCTGTACGAGTTACGGCCCCCCGGAGGCCGTCCACCTTGCCGAGGTGCCGATGCCTCGCATCTCCGATCGCGACGTTCTCGTGCGTATCACTGCCGCAACGGTCTCAACCGGCGACTGGCGGATCCGTGCCTTCGCCATTCCCACAGGTTTCAAGTTGGCCTCCCGGCTTGCATTCGGCCTCCGCAAGCCGAGAAACGCCATTCTCGGAACCGAATTCTCGGGCACCATTGTTGAGGTCGGTAACGCCGTCACACGCTTTCAACCGGGCGACGCCGTCATCGGCTACCCTGGGGCTAAGCTCGGCTGTCATGCACAGTACCGCGCCATGCCTGCCGATGGAGCCCTGATCCTGAAGCCTGCCGTATTGAGCCATACTGAAGCAGCTGCCCTTTCATTCGGCGGGACGACTGCCCTCCACTTCCTACGGGACAAAGGTCACATCCGCGAAGGACATCAGGTGCTCGTCATCGGTGCTTCAGGCTCGGTCGGCTCGGCGGCTGTCCAGATCGCACGGTATTACGGGGCGGTCGTCACCGGCGTTTGCAGCGGCATCAATCGCGATCTCGTCAGCCGCCTCGGGGCCCACGATGTCATTGACTATGCCGTCGACGACTACACCCGGCGCCGGCGGAAGTACGACTTGATCCTCGACACCATCGGTGTTGAAACCATTTCACGGGCGACGCGCGCACTGAGCCCGAACGGTCGCTTTCTGATGGTTGCGGCGGATCTTCCTCAGATGATGCTTGGATTGGCAACAAGACCACGCCGCCAAAAGGCGCTCTCCAGCCTCGCACCCGAGCGCGCAGAGGATCTGCAATACCTGTCGGATCTCGCCACGATGGGCGCCTTTCGGCCGGTTATCGACCATGTTTTTCCATTTGATGAGATCGTCGAAGCGCATCGGCGCGTCGAGAGCCACCGCAAGCGCGGTAATGTCGTGGTTGCTATCGATCCCGGCTTGGACACCGCTGACGGCTGACCACCGTCCCGTGTGAGCCCGCCCGCCGCGATGCCCCCCAACGGCGGCCGACGTCGACATTGAGACCAAGGCGGCTTTTGCAGCAGCCCGCCGGCCCCAAAGAGCAGGCAAGCGAACTCACATCGGCAATGGCCAAGTCGCGGCCATCATCTAGACGCGGGCGACAGCGGGCAGAACAAGTTGAACGCGGAGTCCGCCAAGCGGGCTTTCCTCCATGGTGATATCGCCGCCGTAGAGCCGGGCGAGGTCGCGGGCGATAGCGAGCCCCAATCCGGTTCCGGCCTCCTGGCTATCCCACCGTTCTCCGACATTGAACACGATGTCGCGCGCTTCGACAGGCAGTCCCGGACCGTCATCGTCGATGCAGATCGTCACGCGGCGCGCTGCGGGTGCGTGGTGGGCCGAAATGTCGATCCGGCTCTTGGCATGTTTGAAGGCGTTGTCGAGAAGGTTAGCCAGGATTTCGTTCAGGTCTTGGCGATCACAAGCTACGTGAAGAGCCGTTTGGGGCAGGTCGGAAACTGAGATCGAGCGGGGCTTGTGAAGGCGCTGCAAGGCACTCGTAACCTCCTCAATCGCGGTTGCAACCGATGCCGCATTGCCCATGGTCACGTGCGCTGCTGCGGCCCGGGCCCGTGTGATCTGGTAATCGATGTGAGACTGCATGCTCCGCAGCTGCGCCAGGATGGTAGCAGCCTGCCGCGCGTGTCCCTCTTGTTCGAGGTGGTGGGCTTCGTCAGTCAGAATGGCGAGGGGCGTTTTCAGGCCATGAGCAATGTTGCCGGCTTGTGTGCGGGCCCGTTGTACGAGATCGGCCGTCGAGCCAAGAAGCCCGTTGAGATCGTCAACAAGCGGCTGCACTTCGGAAGGGAACGATGCCTCCAGACGCCGCTTCTCTCCCATTCGAACCTCGCCCAGGGCTGCGCGGAGCTGGTCGAGCGGCCTCAGGGCAAATGCAATAAGGAGTGCAGCCGCGCCTATCAATGCTGTGCCAAAAGCTGCAAGCGCGCCCCCCATCGTCCAATTAAAGTCGTTGAGAACCTTGTCGAGGTGGCGTTCATCGGTACCGATGAGATAGCGGACCACGGGCCCACTAGGCGTTTCCCAATGCGCCTGCTCAGCGACAAGCAGCGGCCCCGTCGGGCCTTGAACGAGGTGCGTGTGAACACCGATATCATTGGGCTCATCAACCGGAGTTGTAAGCATTGGCCCTTCCATCGAGGGTGATCGGGCGACAACGGCCTTATTACGCTGGATTTCCCAATAGAAGCCCGAACTGGGTTCATCGTAGCGCGGATCGCTCAACTGACGGACGAGAACGGCATTGGGCTGATCGACCCGAGCCAGGCGCTGTAGCTCGGCCAAATGGACGAACAGTTCTTCTTTGAACTGGGCGGTCACGTGGTGGTGGAACACGGCAGAAAGCACCAGACCAGCAGCGCACACGCCGGCCAATATCCAGAGGGCCGCCATGGCGATCAACCGGGTTTTGAGACTTCTGAACCAGGGCATAGGCTAGTCCATCCTGTATCCGAGACCGCGAATGGTCTTGATGATGTCAGGCGACGTCTTGCGGCGAAGCCGGCTTACATAGACTTCGACTGTGTTCGACTCGCGATTCTCGTCTGTGGAATAAAGGTGCTCAGTAAGCTCTGCTTGGGAAACGATGCGGCCGATGCGATGCATGAAGTAGTTGAGCATGCGCAATTCCAGCGCTGTGAGTTCAATGGGATCCCCATCATAGGTCGCTCGGCCGGATGCTGTATCCAGACACAACAGGCCATGGGTGATAACGGCTGATGCCATGCCGGAAGTACGCCGGATCAAGGCCTTGAGCCTCGCCACCACCTCAGGGACATGAAACGGCTTGGTGATGTAGTCGTCCGCGCCTGCATTGAGCCCGTCAACTTTCTCCGACCATGTGCCACGGGCGGTCAGGATCAGCACTGGAAAGTTCCGGCTCTCGCGGCGCCAGGTCTTCAGCACGTCGATGCCCTGCATCTGCGGAAGTCCGAGATCGAGAATAACGGCGTCGAAGGTGTCATCCATTCCCAGCGCCAGACCATCCGGACCGTTATGCGCCTGCTCGACAGAAAACCCCGCCGCGGCCAGCCCGTCTGCCAGCCGGCGTGCAATTTCTCTGTCGTCCTCTACCAGCAGAATACGGATGGGAGCCTCCCTGACCATTCTTCCCCTGGATAACACCACGAACCTGAAAGCCACCTGAAAACGCAGGGTCAAGGGGTCGCACGCGAGTTCAGGCTGGTTTCAGGTTCGCGTGGCCCACTCCCTCAAGCGGCGCGAAGCGGGATGCGAGCTCCGTAGCAGGAGCAATTCATCCGATCGAATAAGCGACGGCGCGTTGATTTGCCAGCGGCATGCCGGAAACACGCGAGCACAGGACAGGAATGATGATGCAGGCCCACATCCAAGATGGCGAGCGGTGGTCTATCGGGCCGACGGCACGTCGCCGGCCGGGAATGTCGACGACACCGCACGACGCCGCCGACAAAACACCTACGACCAGGCTGAATCTTTCTTCATGTGAGATCCAAAAATGCTGAGACAAATTTACTGCGGCCTCATGATCAGCGCCTGCTTTGGTTCCGTTTCGCTCGCCCAAGCAAAAGACGTGGTGATCTCCCCCTCCCAGGTCGAGCAATTGGAAATTGCGATGACGCGGGTGAAGCCTGCCGCATCTGAAGCTGTTGCCGTTCTGCCGGGAACAGTTGTTCCCGCCTCGAACGCACGCATTACGGCGGCAGCACCGTTTTCCGGGACCGTACAAAAGGTCGATGCGCTACCGGGCCAGGTGGTGCGAAAGGGAGATCCGCTGGTCGTTGTCATGAGCCGCGAGCTGGTGGAAGCCCAGGGCAATCTCGCGCAGCAGGAAGCCGAATTGTCCCGTGTGGCAGCCATTGCACGCTGGAAACGGGACTTGGCCGACAAGAAAATCCTCAGCCCCGCGGTTGCCGAAGAGGCAGAAGCGCACGTGCAGAAATCAGAGGCCGGCATCGCCGCCCTGCGCCGGACCTTCGCCATCGGCGGGATTAAAATCGGCGAAGGAGGCCGTTACACGATCGTTGCGCCGGAAGACGGCAAGGTCGTTATTGCGACCGTGCAGCCAGGATCCCAGGTCGAGGAGATGACTGCCGCCGTCACTATTTCGACGAGCGACGAACTTTGGATCGAAGCCCAGCTTCCGGCCGATCTGGTTCAGCAGGTGAGACCCGGAGATCCCGGTTGAAATTGCCCCGGGCTTGCAGGCGACTGTTCTGTCGGTCGGCGGCACGCTGGATCCTGTGACACGCTCCGCAACCCTCCTCGCAGCCGTTCCTCCAGGCTCCCCGCTGATCGCCGGCCAGCTCGTCAGCGTCACTCTGAAGCGGGCGCCCGAGACTGGTAGCTACGAGGTTCCGGCCTCGGCGGTCGCGTGGATAAACGACGGACATGCCGTCTTCGTACGCAACAGCGCGGGATTCGCCCTGACACCGATTGTCCTGAAAGGAAAATCGCGAACATCGGCGACCATCGCCGGCCAACTGGCACCAGATCAGGAAATCGCTGCCAGCGGCCTTCCACAGCTCGAAGCGCTTCTTCCTGGAGAATAGAGTATGCTCCGGCGCCTAATCGCGTTCTCGCTCACGCAACGCATCTTTATGCTGCTGCTCGCCGGCCTCGTGGCGGCACTCGGCGCCTACGCATTCCGAACGATCCCCATCGATGCATTTCCGAATGTCTCGCCGGTCCAGGTCAAGATGATCCTGAAGGCCCCCGGCATGACACCCGAAGAGGTGGAAAGCCGGGTCATCACACCCCTCGAGATGGAGCTGCTCGGGATACCGCGCCAGACAATCCTGCGCTCCGCCGCCAAGTATGCGATCGCGGACATTACACTCGATTTCGAGGACGGCACTGACATCTACTGGGCACGCCAGCAGGTTGCCGAGCGGCTCGCGGTCGTTCAGCCGGATCTTCCCGCAAGTGTGAGCGGTGGATTGGCACCAGCTTCGACGCCCCTTTCAGACGTCTTCATGTTCACGATCGAGGGCGGAAATCTCTCTCTCGAGGAACGCCGCAGCCTGCTTGACTGGACGATCCGTCCGGCGTTGCGGACCATCCCCGGCGTCGCCGACGTCAATGCTCTGGGCGGGCTCGTACGTACATTCGAAGTCCTGCCGGACGGCGCGAAGCTGGCAGCGGCCAAGCTAGGCGTAACGGACCTCATCCGCGTCATCGAGGACAACAACCGGAATGATGGCTCTGGACGAATTTCTGAGGGAGAAAAGGCTCTGGTCGTGCGGAGCGAGGGCGCCATCCAAACTCCCGAAGACTTGGCCCAGATTGTTCTCAAGACGGTCAACGGCCGCGTCCTGCGTCTGGGCGATGTCGCCGGCGTTCGCATCGGGAGCCTGACACGATACGGCGCCGTCACGAACGACGGGACTGGCGAAGCAGTACAAGGGCTCGTGCTCTCCTTGCGCGGCGCAGATGCCAGCGCCCTCATCACATCCATTCGGGCCCGGATCGAGGAACTCAAGCCCGCCCTTCCAGAGGGCGTGCGCCTCGAAGTCTTCTACGATCGCTCCCACCTCATCACCGAGGCCGTCGGGACTGTAACAAAGGCACTCCTTGAGGCGACAGTTCTAGTCGTCATTCTGCTCTTTGCCTTTCTCGGAAACCTCCGGGCCGCGATCGTGGTGGCCGTCACGCTGCCATTTGCGGCACTCGTCACCTTCGCGATGATGCGGGTGTTCGGCATGTCGGCCAACCTGATGAGCCTGGGTGGTCTGGCGATCGCTATCGGACTGATCGTGGACGCCGCGGTGGTGGTCGTCGAAAATACGGTCGAGCACCTGCAGTCCGGGGAGGAACGGGTCCCGCTGTTGCATCGGATCTATCGTGCAGCAAGCGAGGTCGCCACCCCGGTTACAGCAGGAATCGTCATCATTTGTCTCGTTTTCCTGCCGCTACTCTCCCTGCAGGGGCTGGAGGGCAAGCTCTTCGGGCCCGTCGCGCTCACGATCGTGTTCGCGCTCGGGGGCTCTCTCATCCTGTCGCTGACACTCATCCCCGTTCTGTCGTCCTTCGTTCTGAGGACCGGCAGCCATCACGAACCCTGGCTGATGCGTGTGCTCACGCGCGGCTATAAGACGATCCTTCGCCAGTGCCTGCGGTACCCTGCACCGGTCTATCTCGTCGCCGTCGCCGGCTTGGCAGGCATGGTCGCGGCTTACACGGCCATCGGCAAGTCCTTCATGCCCACCATGGACGAGGGATCTGTCATCATGCAGGTGACGAAGCTTCCCTCTATCAATCTGGAAGCCAGTGTGGCCGGCGACATTCTGATCCAGAAACGTCTCATGGAAAAAATTCCAGAGATCGACCGTATCGTCGCCCGCGTCGGATCCGACGAACTGGGCCTCGATCCCATGGGGTTGAACGAGACCGATGCGTTCCTCGTCCTCAAACCCAAACACGAATGGCGCGTTCAGGACAAGGATTGGCTCGTCGATCAATTACGGACGGCGATGAGCGATCTTCCCGGCTTCGAGTATGCATTCACCCAGCCCATCGAAATGCGAACCTCGGAAATGCTGACGGGGGCCCGAGGCGATCTTGCTGTAAAGATCTTCGGACCGGACCTCGAGGTGTTGTCCGAACTGGCCGGAAAGATCCAGGATGTACTCGGCAAAGTTAACGGTGCCGCCGAGGTCTCCACGGTCGCCAATGACAGCGTCGACTATCTGCAAATTTCCGTGGATCGACTCGCGGCAGGCCGCACAGGGCTGGATATTGCGCGTGTGCAGGACGAGCTCAGGGCAATGGTTGAAGGATCACAGGCCGGTATCGTCCAGGAGCCAGGCCGCAGAACGCAGATCATTATTCGCGGAAACGAAAATATCCGGAATTCTCCCGAAGAATTCGAGCGGATGCAGCTCGCTGCGGGCGACGGCGGGCTTGTGCGGGTCGGCGAGGTGGCCGATGTGCGCCGCACAGCCGGACCAGTGAAGATCGACCGCGAGAACGCGTCCCGTTTTGCGATCGTTCAAGCGTATGTATCAGGCCGCGACCTCGTCGGCTTCGTCGAAGAAGCACAGACGCTCGTTACGGAGAACGTGGAATTGCCGGCCGGCTATCGCCTGATCTGGGGCGGGGAGTTCGAAAATCAGAGACGGGCCGCCGCCCGTCTTGCGGTGGTCGTCCCCATCGCGATTATCTCAATCTTCGGGGTTCTCTTCGCAACGCTCCGTTCCGTCCGTCAGTCTCTCCTTATCCTGGCGAACGTGCCTTTTGCCCTTGTCGGTGGCATCCTGGCCCTACTGATTTCCGGCGAGTACCTCTCCGTCCCGGCATCAGTTGGCTTTATTGCCCTTCTCGGGATCGCGGTTCTGAACGGGCTCGTTCTCGTAACTTACTTCAACCAGCTTGTTGAAGAAGGAGTAGCCATACAAGATGCCGTCTTCGATGGCGCAGTCCGGCGGTTGCGACCGGTTCTCATGACGGCCAGCATTGCGGCGCTCGGCCTTGTGCCGCTTTTGTTTGCAACCGGGCCCGGTTCGGAAATTCAAAAACCACTGGCCATCGTCGTCATCGGGGGTCTTGTAACCTCGACTGCGCTTACTCTCATTCTTCTTCCCATCCTCTTCCGTCGCTTCGGCCTTGCGCCGCAAGCCGTCACCCAATCCGAGACGCGGAGCTTCGCTTGGAAAACTCTCTCTGCAAAATCACCCTCCTCGTTCCAGCAAGCGGAACCGACCGGATAGTCGAGTTGATGCTGGCCTCCGAGCCGTTGCTCAGCGGCTTCACGATGTGGAGCGCCGACGGCCACGGGGAAAGCTTCAAGTCGGCAACGATCGCTGAACAGGTGCGGGGTCGGGTGGAGCGTACTGTCTTCATGGCCGTGATGGAAAGGCTGCGCGCCAAGGCCCTGATAGAAGAGATCGGAAAGAAGGCGCCCATCCCGCATATGGCGTACTGGATCGAGCCCGTACTCGAATTTGGGCGTACGACGGCAACCGACGAGGAGCGCGAGAGCACAGAACCGCATGCAGCAAAGAAAAGACAACCATGATGATCCTAGTAACGACTGCTATAATAACTATCCTGTTCACTGTCGGAGTTTGCTGGGTCGCCATCTGGGCCTCCCGACAGCCCACTGAGGGTTCGGCGGCCATCAGGATTTTGACGAGTGAAGGGCCGCGAAGGAGAGAACCCCAACCTCCGAAAAGCCCAACAGATGACGACGCGGGCCTCTAGCGAGAAACTTTCAGGAGTGCCGACGCGGTCACTGATCACATTCTAGACATGCCCCGGCATGGGCGCATCGGGTGTCCGGGACGCACGAGAAGCAGCCGTACAAGTGAAGCTGAGTAGCCGAAGGAGAAGTCATGTCGTACTACTTCAACAAAGAAATCTCCGCCCCCTTTAATGAGGTCATCGAGCGTGTGATGGCCGCCCTTAAGCAGCACGGTTTCGGCGTGCTCACCGACATCGACGTGCGCAAAACGCTCAAGGAGAAGATTGGCGAGGAGTTTCGCGACTACCGGATTCTAGGCGCCTGCAATCCGCCTCTTGCCCACAGGGCTCTGACAGCCGAAGACAAGGTGGGCACAATGCTGCCCTGCAACGTCATCGTCCAGGACCTGGGCGCAGGCAAAGTCGAAGTGGCCGCGATTGATCCTCGAGCCGCCATGCAGCAAATCGGCAATCCGGAATTGGCCAAGATCGCATCAGAGGTCGCGCAGAAACTCGAGGCGGTCATAGCCGCCGTTTAGCCGCCCCCTCGCTAGGATCGAGAGCCAGCTCCGGCCGCTTGATATTTCGCACAAGCCGCTGCGCTGTTACAGCTACGACCACAGCACAGAAAACTGCTGAAGAAGCCGATCAGTTTCCTGAACGGACTGATCGGAAACGCCCGCGATGATCCGACTGGGGAAAGCTTTTTTCTTGCGGCCAATTGGTTTGAGGAATCTAATCATCCAACGTTTGGCGAATGCCCAGATACACTTTGTTGTTAGCGTTTGGTTCTGCCCTTAGTGAAAGGGAGGCAACAATGACGCCCTGGGAGATCCGTACGATCGAACTCGCGAACTGCAATTGCGCCTATGGCTGTCCCTGCCAGTTCAATGCCAATCCCACGCATGGTCATTGTGAGGCTGTGGTGTGCAATGAAATCATCGAAGGACATTTCGGAGACGTCAGCCTCGATGGTTTGCGGTTTGGAGGCGTATTCAAGTGGCCCCAAGCCATTCACGACGGTAACGGTGAGGCTCAACCGTTTGTCGACGAACGCGCCACTCCCGCTCAGCGCGAAGCAATTCTTAAAATCATGTCGGGCGAGGACACCGATCCGCTGGCAACCGTATTTGCAGTGTTCGCGTCGACGCTTACGGAAGTTCACGCCCCTATCTTTGCGAAGATCGAATTCGACGTCGACGTCGATGCTCGTACGGGCCACTTTTTCGTCCCCGGAGTTGCCGAGTGCCATGGCGAACCCATCAGAAATCCCATAACCGGCGCGGAGCATCGGGTTCGCATCGATATTCCTGACGGCTTCGAGTATGAGATTGCGGAGATGGGCAGCGGTAGCGCAACAACTTACGGGAAGATTCAGTTCAACCTGAAGGACAGTTACGGCCAGTTTGCCCGCCTGCACTTGAACAACCACGGGGTGGTCAAGAGTTGAGCAGCATAGCCAGCTATGAACCACGATAGGAGTGTGGTTGAAGCGCTTCTCCGGAGGGAGCGCATCATTGTGCTCATCGCGCTGGTTCTCATGACGGCGCTGGCATGGTGGTGGGTGGCTACCGGTGCGGGAACCGGCATGAGTTCGTGGGCGATGACGACCTGGCAATTCCCGCCGCCCGGTCATGCTACCAAAGCTGAAAGCTGGACGCCCAGGCATGCGCTCGTGATGTTCTTCATGTGGTGGATCATGATGATCGCCATGATGACACCGAGTGCAAGCCCGATGGTCCTGCTCTATGGACGCGCCTATCGCCACGAGCAGCGCCAAGGCAAACTACCATCCGGAGTCGTCCCGACGTTTGCTTTTGTGCTCGGATATCTGCTGTGCTGGGCCGCTTTCAGTGCTATCGCGACGGGACTTCAGTGGGCATTGGAACGCAGCGGCCTCGTTCATCAGATGCTGATGTGGAGCGTGAGCCCCTTCTTCACCGCAGGGCTGCTGATCGCTGCCGGCGTATATCAGTTCACGCCGCTGAAGCACGTGTGCCTCGAACATTGCCGTTCCCCGGCGCACTTTCTAGCCGAGCATTTCCAGCCCAGCACCGCAGGTGCTCTACGCCTTGGGTTGGTACACGGCTTCTACTGTATCGGCTGCTGCTGGTTTCTTATGGCTCTGCTCTTTGCCGGAGGCGTAATGAACCTGGTCTGGATCGCGGGGCTCGCAATCTACGTCCTCATCGAGAAAGTGGCCCCAAAGGGTGACTTGATTTCGCGCGCTGTGGGCGCCGCGATGGTTCTCGTTGGCTTATTGGTAGCAGCCCAGACCTTCGGCAATTGAGCGAATTGAACCCCTTCCAGGTGCAGCATCAATCTTTATGATGGCGCGTCCGGCGAGGACCGCTCCCGAGTGCGAGCAACCAAGGGGCTTATGTGATTGTGGGGGCACCGCCGGATTGGATGGTACCGCATCGTTTATGCCGTCCCCGGATCCAGAGGCAGGCAGTGTGCGGGGCCGGATGATCGACGAGGCAGGCCGGGGCGAGAAAGCCCGATCGTTCGGGAAAGGACGACGAGGATTTGGCAAGAACCGGCGGCGCTCGGGGACTCCGGTTCGGCATTATCCTGCCGAATGGAATGGCGCTCCCTACGGGAGTCGAACCCGTCTTTTCAGATTGAAAATCTGACGTCCTAACCGATAGACGAAGGGAGCAGCGCGAGGGCCGGTATAGGCAGGTTTGAGCCCCCGTGCAAGCCACGCCCGCCGCAAGGGCGGCAACACGCCGCCGGGGTGATCCAGCGGCACTTGAAAAAGCCCGAGGTTTCAGTCCTGGCGCCTTGGATCGGCGGCGTCTTCGATGGTCAACTCGATCTTTTCCCGTCCACCCCAGGTATCCCGCTTTAGTGTTCCGGCGACGTGGACGGGCATGCCGGCGGCGTTCTGCAACACCTCCCCCAGAGGTTGCCCGACGGCCCGGAACGCAACGCCTTCCAATCGAGACCCATCCGCCGCTTCCAGAACGCAGCGCAGGTGAGCTTCCCCCACGGCCTTGGCGAACTTCACGCGCACGGCGGGGAAGGCAAAGCGCGGCTGCGGATTACCCTGACCGTAAGGTCCTGCCTGCTCGATTAGGTCCATAAGAGCATCGTTTACGCCCGAAGGCACCAGTGCGCCGTCGATCTCAAGACCGGCTCGCGCGCGAGCCGCCTGAGCCGTGGCGGCAAGCTCGCCACACAAGAAGGCCTCGAGCCTGGGCAGCCGTTCGCGCGCCACCGTCAGACCCGCCGCCATGGCATGACCTCCGCCCTTGACGAGCAAGCCATCCGCTACCGCCGCGCGCACGGCGGCACCGATATCGACACCGGCGACAGACCGCAGCGATCCAGTCCCGACGAGCGCGCCCGACCCCGCCTGCTTCTCCCACGCAATGACGCAGCTTGGCCGTCCGAAACGTTCCACGAGGCGGCTCGCAACAAGTCCAACGACCCCCTTGTGCCAGGTCTCGGAGCCCACGATCACGATCGGCAGGTCCGGCAGGTCCGTCACCCGGCGATCCGCCTCGGCCATGGCCTCCTCGAGCATCTGGGTTTCGATTGCCTTGCGTTCCTTGTTCAGCTTGTCCAGCAGTGCGGCGATCTTCTGTGCCTCCAGATCGTCCTCCGTCGTCAGCAGACGGGCGCCCAGCGCAGCGTCCCCGATGCGGCCGCCGGCGTTGATGCGCGGACCCAGGATATAGCCGAGATGATAGGTCGTGGGCGCCTGATGGAGGCCGGCAGCGTCGAAGAGCGCCCGGAGCCCGATGTTCTCGCGCGATTTCATGACCGCAAGGCCCTTGCGGACGTAGGCACGGTTGAGGCCCGTCAGCGGCACCACGTCCGCGACGGTCGCCAGCGCCACGAGATCGAGGTCGCCGAGCAGGTCGGGCGCGGCAGCGCCGTTGGCGTAGTAGCCGCGCTCGCGCAGGACACGCATGACCGCCACCAGGACGAGAAACACCACGCCCGCCGCGCACAGATGCCCCTGCTCCGAGACGTCGTCCTGCCGGTTGGGATTCACCACCGCGTAGACATCGGGCAGCTGGTCGTCAGCCTGATGGTGATCGATGACTACGATATCGGTCCTGAGCTTTTTCGCGGCCGCCATGGTCTCAAAGCTCGTGGTGCCGCAGTCTACTGTGACGATCAGCCGGGCGCCTTCCTGGACGAGCGTCTCTAGCGCGGCGATGTTGGGGCCGTAGCCTTCGAAAATGCGGTCGGGAATGTAGATGCGGGCCCGAGTGTCGTGCGCCATCAAGAAGCGCGCGAGCAGTGCCGAGGACGATGCGCCGTCGACGTCGTAGTCGCCGAAGATCGCAACCGGCTCGCGCCGGGCGATGGCATCCGCAATGCGCTCGGCCGCCCGGTCCATGCCGACCAGCGTGGCGGGGTCGGGCATAAGGGCCTTGAGGCTCGGATCGAGAAATACGGGGACATCGGACAGTTTGACCCCGCGAGCAGCGAGGACCCGCCCCAAGAGTTCCGGCAGACCGTGCTGCTGGCTGATGGCCAGCGCCAGATTTTGAGATTCGCGCGGCAATCGCTCGCGCCAAGTGAAGCCGCGGGCCGAGTTGGCGATCCCTAGAAAGGGGGCCGATGCGTCCGTCTCGGTCGGCTCCGCCTCGCGCCGTTTTCTGATCGCACCCATGGCACCCCTCCGAATCACCTGCGGACAGTTCAACATTCCCGGCAGCCGGGGGCGAGACCAGGGCGACCAGTTGCCAACAGGGTTGTCGCCACACCTTGTTGGGCCTCTCCGGGCTCTTCACTCCCTTGACCGCGTCAATGGGTCCTGAATACTTACCCGCACAACCACAAGCGCGGCGGCCAAAACGGGCGCCCGAGAAAATGCGCGGCCCTCATGTCAGCCCCTCAAAGTGGCGTTTCCGCCGACCGCGTAGCAGCCCTGCTCGCCCGAGAACGCAGTGTTTTCGCCCAGCGCACGCCCAGATCCAAATCTTTGGCCGATGAAACGGCGAAGCATTGGCTCAACGGCGTGCCGATGCACTGGATGGTCGACTGGGGCACGCCATACCCGCTGTTCGTGAGTGAGGCTGCCGGCGTATCGCTCACCGACGCCGACGGTAACACCTACGTCGATTTCTGCCTCGGCGACACCGGCGCCATGTTCGGACATTCGCCGCACACCGTAGCCGAAGCCATTCGCCGACAGGCCGGTCGCGGCTTGACCACCATGCTGCCGAGCCCGGATGCGGCCATCGTCGGGGATCTTCTGGCGAAACGCTTCGGACTGCCGTTCTGGCAAGTGACGGCCACGGCCTCGGATGCCAATCGTTCCGTCATCCGCTGGGCACGCGCGGCGACGGGACGACGCAAAATCCTCGTGTTCAATGGCTGCTACCACGGCGCGGTGGACGATACTTTCGTGGCGCTTGAAAACGGCAAGCCGCGCAATCGCCCGGGACTTGTCGGCGAGGTCCGCGATGTCACGGCTGATACCATCGTGATCGAATTCAACGATCTTGCCTCTTTAGCGACTGCTCTGGCTACGCAAGAGATTGCACTCGTGCTCACCGAGCCGGTTATGACCAATTGCGGCATGGTGCTGCCCGATCCCGGTTATCACGACGCATTGCGCCGGCTCACGCGCGAGCACGGATCGCTCTTGTGCATCGACGAGACACATACGATCAGCTCGGGGGCCGGAGGCTACACGGCCACGCACGGCCTTGAGCCGGACTTCTTCGTCATGGGCAAGCCCATCTCGGGCGGCGTACCGGCGGCGATTTACGGTTGGACCGATGCCGTCGACCTGCGGCTCAAGGCGTATCTCACCGATCGCGAACCGGGCTACAGCGGCATAGGCACGACCCTGTCGGGCAGCGCACTGCAACTAGCCTGTATGCGCGCCGTGCTGGAAAATATCCTTACCGACGAGGTGTATGCACGGGCACTTCCTCTTGCGGAGTCGCTTGAGGATGGCATCGGCGAACTGATCCGCCATCACGATCTTCCCTGGCACGTCGTGCGCGTCGGACTGAGGGCAGAAATCGTCTCCGCCTCCGAGCATCCGCGCAATGGCACGCAAGCCCTACTTTTTGCCCACTCCGAGGCCGAGCACGCACTGCACCTCTATTGCCTGAACCGCGGCGTCGTCATCACGCCGTTTCACAACATGATGCTGGTCTGTCCCCAAACGCGCGCCGATGACGTGGCGCGGCTCCTCGACGCCCTCGACGGCGCTATGGCGGAAATCTCCGGCAAGCTGCCCGCCCGCTCGACCGCCACCGTCTGAATCCAGGACCCCCATGATCACGCCGCCAGATCGCGCCGAACTCGCCAGGGAAGCCAAAGCCTTCCTCGATGGAAATCCGGACATCCGCCAGATCTATCTCATCTACACCGACCTTGGCGGCGTGCAGCGCGGCAAGCTGTTGACGCGCGCCGAATTGCTCCCGGCGTGGGAGAATGGTCGCTTCATGGCCTGCTCGGCCATGTCGATGGACGTTACGGGCCGTGACGTGGAAGAAACCGGTATGATCTGGGAGACGGGAGACGCCGATCACCTGCTCTGGCCCGTACCGGGAACATTAAAACGCAAACCCTGGGGGAACGTCCCGCAGGCTCAGTACCTCGGCAGCTTTCATGAGCTGGATGGTAAGGGCGCAATAGCCGAGCCGCGTCATGCACTCAAACGCGTCATCGACCGCTTCGAGGAGTTTGGCTTGAAGCCCGTCGCCGCGGTCGAACTCGAGTTCTATCTTCTCGACCGCGACCACGCCCTTGCCGGCCGTCCTCAGCCGCCCAAGGGCCTCACTGTTCCCGAACAGCAGCGGCACTATCAGGGCTACTACCTCCAGGACCTCGAAGACTTCGCACCGCTCTTCAACGATCTCTACGCCGCCGCCGAGGCACAGGAGCTTCCTATCGAAGCCCTGCTGTCGGAATACTCACCCGGACAAATGGAGATCGGCCTCAGGTACCGCACCGATGCCCTCCAGGCCTGCGACGAGGCCATTCAGTTCAAGCGCCTCGTCAAGGCCGTCGCGGAAAAGCACGGCCTCATGGCGAGCTTCATGGCCAAACCCTATTCCAACTGGTCTGGCTGCGGCATGCACCTGCACGTGAGCCTGGCCGGGGACGATGGGAAGAATATCTTTGCCTCCGACGAAGAGATCGCAAACGAGCTCCTGCGGCAGGCCATTGGCGGGATGAAAGCAACCATGGCCGAAGGCATGGCTATCTTCGCGCCGAATGCGAATTCCTATCGGCGGTTCCGCAAGGCGAGCTACGCACCCATCGCGCCAAATTGGGGCTTCAACAATCGCTCGGTCTCCTTGCGCATTCCCGCTGGCAAGGGCCAGGCCCGGCATGTCGAGCATCGCGCCTCAGGAGCAGATGCCAACCCCTATCTGGCAATGGCCGCCGTGCTTGCGGGTGTCCATCATGGGTTGAAGAACCGCATGGATCCAGGCCCCATGGTTGAGGGCAACGGTTACGAGCAGCCTGCCGACCCCATGCCGACCAACTGGTTTGCGGCGCTGGAAAAATTCAAGAATTCGGATTTTATCGCCGACTACTTTGGAACGACCTTCGTCGATATTTTCGCAACAATTAAGGAAATTGAAGCAGACCGGTTCTTTGCCGAGCCCCAGCCGCTGGATTTTGAGTATTATTTGCGTACCGTCTAATTTCTACTCAGACTTATTCACACTAGCGCAGAATCTTATTCGCAGTTCAGTTCGCTGGGCGCGCGTTTTTGATAAGGACGTTGTGGAATGCGCTCGGATCCGGAAGGGGTTCTCGAAGGCGCCCTGAGGGCCCACGCCATGGGCGATCTGCAAGCGGCCGCGGCTTATTTTGCCGACGATGTGATTTTTGCAATTTGCATAGAGAAGGACGTCCTTTCATTCGGCGGTCAGGTCTCGGGACGTTCCGCCATGGTGGAAACATGGCGAAAAATCGCAAGCGCATTTGCTCTGGTGCGATTTGAAAGCCGCAGTTTGATCGCAACAGAGGAAATAGCCCGCTGCCAGGTGGACTTTTCATTTTTCCACAAGACCAGCGGAAGACTCTTCGAAGGCGTAATGCGGATCGTCGCCGAGGCGAACGAGGGAAAAATTATCCACTATTGCGAATACCACGAGCAGGATCGCATTCGTGCCTTCATGCGCCTCGTGGAAGGCAACGCAAATGAAGACACGGCCTGATCAGAGCCCAATCTGCATTAGGTTGCGATAAACGGCTCGCGACATGGACAGAAAATTCTCCATGTTGCGGTGTGCCTCCGCCTCGAACCGGTCGATGGCGCCTTCGCCCTGCAGACTATCGAGCTGATTTCGATATGCAGGCACGCACGACCAGTCACGCACAGTATGCGGCTCCACCTCCAGATGCCCCTGAATGCCCCAGGCCCGCGGCGCATAGCGAACCGCCTGCACCCGGCACTGGGGAGAGGACGCGAGAAGCTCAGCGCCCTCCGGAAGTTCGGCAACATGAACGCCATGCCACTGCACGCAGGGCATCTCTTCGGACAGACCTCCAAAGAGAGCATCCTCACCGGCCGCACTGTTGAAGCGCATCGGTATGACGCCGATTTCGGGCGGTGACAGAGGCCCGCACGTCCCGCCCAGCGCATCTGCCAGCAATTGATGGCCGAGGCAGACCCCGAGTACCGGGCGCGCGATCTCGCGTACGAATTTGCGGATGGCCTTCTTCTCGTCGGCGAGCCAGGGATGGTCTGCCAAATCCCAGACGTCCATCGGGCCACCCATAACCCAGAGTTGATCGTAGGCTTCGAGGGAGGGAATGCGATCGCCGTGCGTGAAATGCACGGTGTCGATCACCCCGCCGTCTTCACGCAGAAAGGTTCCGAGCGTGCCGGGGCCTTCGCTGTCGTGGTGTTGAAAAACGAGAACCCGCACGCGCTTCACTCCGACCGCAACGGCTCAAGCAGGGAAGCGCGCGCCGATGTCGCGGAACCGCGTCTTGATGCGGCGGACCGTGCCGCTCTTTGAGCGCATGACAACCGACTCGGTCTCGGCAAAGTCTCCGCGGAAATGCACCCCATCGAGCAGGGAACCGTCGGTCACGCCTGTCGCCGAGAAAATCACGTCGGCAGAGGCCATGTCCTCGAGATGAAACTTCCGGTTGATGTCGGTGATGCCCATGCTCGCGGCGCGGATGCGCTCATCGTCATTCGAAGGCTTCAGGCGCCCCTGGATCTGGCCGCCAACGCAGCGCATTGCTGCGGCTGCCAGCACGCCCTCCGGCGCGCCGCCACTACCCATGTAGATGTCAATACCCGTTTCGCGCGCGTCCGTCGTCCACATCACGCCGGCAATATCGCCGTCCGGGATGAGCCGAACGGCAGCGCCGGCCTCCCGCACCGCCCTCACGAGATCGACATGCCGTGCTCGGTCGAGGATGCAGGCTGTGATTTCTGAAACGGGCACCCCCTTGGCATCCGCCAAGTCACGGATGTTTTCACCGGGCGACTTGTCGAGATCGACGACGCCAGCAGGATAGCCCGGACCGATCGCGATCTTATCCATATACATGTCGGGGGCATTGAGCAGGCCGCCCTTCTCGGAAATGGCAAGAACGGCGAGAGCGTTCGGCATCGACTTGGCACAAATCGTGGTGCCTTCCAGCGGATCGACTGCAATGTCGACCTCGGGACCATCGCCGGAGCCGACGGTCTCGCCAATGTAGAGCATCGGTGCTTCGTCCATTTCGCCCTCACCGATCACGACCGTACCATTGATGGCAAGCCGGGCGAGCTCACGCCGCATAGCGTCCACTGCAGCTTTGTCGGCAGCCTTCTCGTTCCCGCGCCCGCGCAGCCGGGCAGCCGCAATGGCAGCAGCCTCCGTCACCCGCGCGACTTCGAGCACGAGGACCCGTTCGAGTCCCACCAAGCGCTCAGTGCTCATGCCCGTCTTCCTCCTAAATGGGCGCGCCCCAGCAAGGCGACCCCTTCGTTTCTAGAGTTCTTCGATGCGTATCATCTGCGGCCTGGCGACGACCTTGCCATCTGCCTCGATTGCATCGAGCGCCTTGCGGATGCTCTCTTCGGTCGTCTCATGCGTGATAAGAACGACGGGAGCGGCTACGTCTTCACCTGGACGTCCATCGCCACCGGCCGGCTGCTTGCGCTGCACGATACTCTCCAGTGAGACTCCGCGATCGCCCATGCGTTTGGCGATGGCGGCCATGGCGCCGGGCCGGTCGATGACCGAGAGGCGGACATAATAAGACCCGTGATGGCCTGAGAGGCTTGCCTTCTTGAAAGGTTTCAGCTGCGCGACCGGCTTCAGGAACGGCGGCAGCACGAGCCCGCGGGCGACGTCGATGATGTCGCTGGCAACCGCCGAGGCCGTCGGCTTGGATCCGGCACCCGGGCCAACGAGAAGTACCGAGCCGGAGAAATCACCCTCGATCGCCACGCAGTTCGTGACGCCCGAAACCTGTGCAATGGTGGCTTCTTTGCGAACGAACGCGGGGTGCACGCGCGCCTCGATCCCGGTCGGCGTGCGCTCGGCAACCCCCAGGAGCTTGATGCAGTATCCAAGGTTGCGCGCGGCCTCGATATCCGCCGCATTGATCGACTGGATGCCTTCGATGTGGATCTGATCGGTGGCAAGCCTAGTGCCGAAGGCAAGGCTCGTCAGCAGCGCGAGTTTATGAGCCGCATCGAACCCGCCAATGTCGAAGGTCGGATCGGCCTCCGCGTAACCCTTCGCCTGCGCATCCTTCAGAACGTCGTCGAACGCCAAATGCTCGTCCTGCATCTTGGAAAGAATGTAGTTGCAGGTTCCATTCAGGATGCCATAGACGCGCTTCACCTCGTTGGCGGCCAGCGCCTCTCGCAACGTCTTGATGACCGGAATGCCGCCGGCAACGGCGGCCTCGAAGTTGAGTGCGACACCGTTCTTTTCTGCCAGACGCGCCAGTTCGATACCGTGCTTGGCAAGCAGCGCCTTGTTGGCGGTGACGACATGCTTCTTGGCCTTGAGGGCGGCCTCCACGGCCTCGCGTGCGACGCCCTCGTCGCCGCCGATGAGTTCGACGAAGCAATCGATGGCGGGGTCCTTGGCGAGCGCAACGGGATCGTCGAACCATTTGGCGTCGCCCAACTCTATGCCACGCACCTTGTCGCGGTTGCGGGCGGATACGCCGGCCACGACGATGCTGCGCTCCAGCGTCTCCGTCAGGCCCACACCGTGGGTCTGGAGCAGTTGCAGCAATCCGGCTCCGACGGTGCCAAGCCCGGCGACGCCGAGTTTCAAGGGCTCTTTCATGGGATCTGGGATTCTTCCGAAAAGCTAGCGGCTGGCCTTTTGCGGGATGGCGACGAGGTTATCGGCGGTTTCGGTGCCCTGCGAGAAGAACTTCTTCACGTTGCGCGCGGCCTGCCGGATGCGATGTTCGTTTTCCACCAGCGCGATGCGTACGAAGCCTTCGCCATATTCACCGAAGCCGAGGCCCGGCGAGACAGCGAGATCCGCCTTTTCGATGAGCAGCTTGGAGAACTCGACTGAGCCCAGTTGCCGGAAAGGCTCGGGAATCGGGCACCAGGCGAACATGGTGGCGGGCGGCGGCGGGATCATCCAGCCGGCCCGTTCGAAACTCTCCACGAGACAGTCGCGACGCGCCTTGTAGGTCTGGCGAATTTCCTCCACGCAGTCCTGCGGTCCGTTGAGCGCCGCTGCGGCCGCGACCTGCACCGGCGTGAAGGCGCCGTAGTCGAGATAGGACTTCACGCGCGCCAGCGCACCTATGAGGCGCTCGTTGCCGACCGCGAAACCCATGCGCCAGCCCGGCATGTTGTAGGTCTTCGAAAGCGAGGTGAACTCGACCGTCATGTCCATGGCGCCGGAAACCTGCAGCACCGAAGGTGGCGGGTTATCATCGAAATAGAGTTCGGCGTAGGCGACGTCTGAAAGGATGATGAGGTCGAGGCGCTTCGCCAATTCCACGGCGTCCTTGTAGAAATCCAAACTCGCCACCATCGCCGTCGGGTTCGACGGGTAGGAGAGAATGAAGCCCAATGGCTTGGGAATTGTATGGCGGACCGCATGCTCCACGGCGCGGAGGAAGTCTTCGCCCGTATCCGCGGGGACATGGCGCACGGACGCACCCGCAATGAGGAAACCGAACTCGTGAATGGGGTAGGTCGGGTTCGGCACGATCATGACATCGCCAGGCGCGGTGATCGCCTGGGCCATGTTGGCGAAGCCCTCCTTTGACCCCAGCGTCGCAACGATCTGCGTCTCAGGATCGAGCTTCACGCCGAAGCGGCGCTCGTAGTAGCTGGCCTGAGCTCTGCGCAGCCCCGGAATACCCTTGGATGCCGAATAGCGGTGGGTCCGCGGCTTGGACACGGTTTCAACCAGCTTGGCGACGATATGGGGCGGGGTGGGCAGGTCGGGGTTGCCCATACCAAGATCGATGATGTCCGCCCCTCCGGCGCGCGCAGCCGCCTTCAGCCGGTTGACCTCGGCGAAGACATAAGGCGGCAAGCGCTTGATACGGTGGAAATCCTCGATCACGTCCGCAGGTTCTTTCGACAGTCGGGTCAACACCATGGGCCGCCGGGGGCCACCGGCCCTCTGCCGCGACGGCAGGCAAACCACGTCTTTACGCCCCGCCCAGGGCCTCAGTCCAGAGCCTCTTCCGGGGGACAGGGCATGGGCGTTGAAATCTTCACAGAAATGAGGCGCATGCAGAGGTTTCGCCAGGGGTCCGATGAAAGGCCGCAAGGTCCCCTTCTTAGGCTTGAACCAAAGAGCTATTCTGTTGTTTTCTGGCCTGTGTGATAGAATTGAAGGCCCTGTCATCGAAGTTAGGGCACCATGACCAAAGACAAGTCCGCCACCGACCCCGTCACGCCCTACAAAATCGCCGATCCCGAGGAATTCGCGCTCAACGTCCTCAAGGCCTACGAGGAGGGCGGGCGGGCCGTTTCCCAACTTCTGGATCGTTCCGATACCCAGATGACGCCGTTTTCGTCTGCAAGCGAGATGGCGCGCGCGACGGAGACCATTTCCGCCATTTATGCCCGCTGGATGTCCGATCCGGCCCGCTTTGCCCAGTCCCAGGCCGAGCTCATGAACTCCTATGCGGAGCTGTGGAACCGAACGGCCCAGCGCATGCTTGGAATCCAACCCGAACCGGTCATAGAGCCGGCTCCGACCGACAACCGGTTCCGCGATCCCGAATGGTCGCAGAACCCCTACTTCGACTACGTCAAACAGCTCTACCTCATCACAACCAAGTGGGCGGAGGACAACCTGGCCAAGACGGAGGGGCTCGACGAGCCGGGCCGTCAGAAAGCCGAGTTCTACTTCCGTCTGCTGTCCAGCGCCTTCTCGCCTTCAAACTTCCCGATGACCAACCCTGAGGTCGTGCGCGAGACCCTGACGTCTAATGCGCGCAACCTTGTCGAAGGCATTTCACATCTGCTCACAGATCTGGAAGGCTCTGGCGACCTCATGCGCATCAGCCAGACCGACGCATCCGCCTTCGAGGTCGGGCGCAACCTCGCCATGACGCCGGGCAAGGTCGTCTTCCAGAACGAACTCCTGCAGCTTATCCAGTACTCGCCCACCACCGACAAGGTGCGCGAAATCCCGATCCTTATGGCCCCGCCGTGGATCAACAAATATTACGTTCTGGACCTCACTCCGCAGAAGAGCTTCATCAAGTACGTCGTCGACCAGGGCTTCACGGTGTTTGTCATCTCCTGGGTCAATCCAGGCGCCGATCTGGCCGATGTTACCTTCGAAGACTACATGACCGAGGGGTTGCTCACAGCGGCCGACGCTGTGCACCGGGAGACGGGCCTCGAACAATGCAACGTGCTCGGCTATTGCGTCGGGGGAACGCTGCTCGGCACCACGCTCGCCTGGCTCGCCGCGCGCGGGGAGAAGCCGTTCAACGCGGTGACTTTCCTCACTACCCAGGTTGACTTCTCCAAGGCAGGAGACCTGCTTCTCTTCACCGAGGACGAGCAGCTCGACAATCTTGAGCAGGTAATGAAGGAGCGTGGCTTCCTTGATGGTTCTCGGATGGCCAACGTCTTCAATATGATGCGGCCTCGAGACCTCATCTGGCCCTATGTCGTGAACAACTATCTGCTCGGCCGCAAACCGTTCCCATTCGACCTGCTTTACTGGAACCAGGATTCAACGCGCATCGCGGCGGCCTGCCATGCCTTCTACCTGCGCGAATTCTACAATGAGAACAAGCTCGCCGAAAAGCGGCTCGAGATCGGTGGTATTCCGCTCGATCTAGGCAAGGTGACTTTGCCGATCTTCACCGTCGCCACCCGTGATGACCATATCGCACCGGCTGAATCGGTCTATATCGGCGCGCGCATGTTCGGGGGGCCGGTCAATTTTGTGCTCGCGGGCTCTGGCCACATCGCAGGCGTCATCAATCCGCCGGACAAAGTCAAATACCAGTACTGGACCAACCAGAGCCTTAAGCCAAAAAAACTGGCGGAATGGGTTTCCACGGCGGAGGAGCATCCCGGATCCTGGTGGCCCCACTGGATCGAATGGCTCCACGAGCAGTCGGGCGCCTGGACGCTCCCGCGGGAACCGGGCGAAACACTCGGAGTGATTGAGCCGGCTCCTGGCAGCTATGTGACGAAAACCCTTTAGGGGTGTCCAGTTAAGGAAGGGCGCAAAAGCAGAAAGGTAGAAACGTGCGCAAATATTGAACCGATTATTAGTTCAATATCGCTAAGCTTTTCATCATTTCCGATGCGTCCGGCAAGTGGTGAACCCTGCACATGCCCAGTGCTATAGCGATGATCGAGGAAAACGCGGTGCTTGCGCGCATCTACGCGCGGATGCCTGTCGACGTTCAGCTGTCTTTCACGCCCGAACAGATGGCCGCTCTGGGCGAGGCCACTTACGATGGACCCGCCCAGCACAAGGTCGCTATCCGCAAGACTGTCTCGTTCTTTGGCCGGCGGTATTACCTCGCCCTGTTTGCCGGCCGGGATCGCCGGCACGGCCGCGGCAACATCGAAAAGTACGCCGACGAATTCCGGGCCGACTGGCGCTATGTTGTTATGATCCTCCTGCTGCTCGCGGCAGGTCTTACGATCATTGTCGGTACGATCCTCTACGTCTGGCTGCTCGCGGTCTCGTATGTCGGCGGCCCCTACCGCGTGCCCTCCGTCACTGAATTCCTGCCGCAATTGACACGTTAGCGAGTTAGGCCAGGCCCCCGAGCCCTTCCGCGAGGTCGGCGATGATGTCCTCCGCATCCTCGATGCCCACCGACAACCTCACCACGTCGGGGCCCGCACCGGCCGCAATCCGCTGCTCGTCGGTAAGCTGGCGGTGCGTTGTCGAGGCCGGATGGATGACGAGGCTTCTCACATCGCCGATGTTTGCCAGATGCGAGAACAATTTCAGGCGCGAGACCAGCGCCTTGCCGGCCTCATAGCCGCCCTTGAGACCAAAGGTGAAGACGGCACCTGCCCCTTTCGGCGTAATGCGCTGAGCGAGCTGATGGTTGGCCGAAGACGGCAGTCCGGCATAGTTCACCCAGGCGACGGCCGGATGGCTCTCCAGGAAGGCAGCAACCTTAGTAGCGTTCTCACAGTGCTTGGCCATGCGAAGAGGCAACGTCTCGATGCCATTCAGGATCAGGAAGGCGTTAAATGGCGCTATCGCGGGGCCGAGATCGCGCAGCCCCATAACGCGGCACGCGAGCGCAAACGCCATTGGACCGAAGGCATCGGCCAGCACCATGCCATTGTAGGATGGATTCGGTTCGACCAAGGTCTTGTAGCGGAACTTGGCGGCGTTCCAGTTGAACGTGCCGCAATCAACGATGACTCCGCCGATCGAATTACCCTGCCCGCCCATGAACTTCGTCAGCGAGTGGACGATGATGTCGGCGCCGTATTCTTTCGGGCGGCAGAGATATGGCGTGGCCAGCGTGTTGTCGACGATGAGGGGCACTCCAGCGGACTTGGCGATGGCGGAAACGGCCGGAATGTCGATCACGACCCCACCAGGATTGGCGATGCTCTCGATGTAGATCGCGCGGGTCTTAGGCGTAATGGCAGCGGCAATCGTTTCCGGTTGCGTCGCGTCGGCCCAGGCCACATTCCAATCGAACTTGCGGAAGGCGTGGTTGAACTGATTGACCGAACCGCCATAGAGCTGACGAGCGGCCACGAACTCGTCACCTGGCTCCAGAAGCGTATGGAAGGTTATCAACTGCGCGGCGTGCCCCGAAGCCACCGCTAAAGCCGCCGATCCTCCCTCAAGCGCGGCGACGCGGGCTTCCAGCGCACCTTGGGTCGGATTCATGATGCGGGTATAGATATTGCCGAACTCCTGCAGACCGAATAGTGCGGCCGCATGGTCGGCATCTCGGAACACGTAGGAGGTGGTCTGGTAGATCGGTGTAACCCGGGCCCCGGTGGTCGGATCGGGCGCAGCGCCAGCGTGAACGGCAAGTGTCGAGAAAGCGTGGGGCTTGGTCCCGGTCATGGCATCCTCCGGCATTTCTTGTGAGGTGCCAAAGGGAGCGGCCCGAAGCCCGTCTGTCAACTGAAACGGCAATGAAAAAGCCCTGCACCGAGGTGCTGAGGGCGTTCAATCCGTGATCGGCATCGCGCCGGGGCGGCTCGGGGGCGCCGCACCGGACCCTTTACAGAGCCGCGACGTCTCAGATCTTGGCGTAGAGACCAGCACGCTGACAGGTCCAGCGCTTCGCGACCCATTTCGGATGGGCCTCGACCCATTTCGCGATCTCGGGCTGGGCCCCCATGACACACTGCATGGGCGTGAGGTTGTCGGCTGAGTAGGTCAGCGAAACATCCTTGCAGCGGTTGGGATCGGCAATAAGGCAGACAGAAACCAGAAGCTCTATCATTGGACACCCTGCGTCAGTTTTGATCTCGTTTGGCGAGATCGGCTGAAGATTGGGCGTCTTCCCTTCTACGTTTCTTCTTGAGTGAAAAGGTATGCCGCGGCAGTGAAACTGGCAAGATTAGAAAAGCGGCAAGGGTTGCTTGAGAATTAAACGAAATGTATGTGTTGCGTCCAGGCGACGCATTATGAGGCAACCCCACGTGTCTGGCGGGGAAATTCCCGCTCCGTGCGCCTTCTATTTGCAACGGGCGTTTCGCGCCTGCCCAAGTTTCAGATCTTCCAGCAACGACTCAGGATGAGTGCCACCGAGAGAATCGATTCCATATCAATTCACAGCGCCCGCAAGAACGCGATGAGGGAGGCTCTTTCGGCCGGATCGAGTTCAAGATCGCGCACAAGATTCGGCGAAAGCGACGGCCTCAAGACAAGGTTTCCAGCATAATGCGCAACCACATCCTCAAGTGTGGCCAGTGAGCCGTTGTGCATGTAGGGCGCCGTGCGCGCCACCTGCCGAAGTCCAGGCGTCTTGAATGCGGGAATTCCCGGCGTTCCACCCTCCACACCGCCACGGCCAGGATCGTCGCTTGCCACTCCAACATCGTGAAACTGATCATCGGTCATACGCCATCCGCCGTGGCAGGAGACACATCCACCCTTGCCAACAAAAATGGAGAAGCCAGCTTTCTCCTCTGCATCGAGCGCCGAATCGTCGCCCGCAACCCAGGCATCGAAACGCGTCTGTGGCGATACGAGACTTCGTTCAAAAGCCGCAAGTGCTGAAACAATCCCGTCTTCGGTGATCTCTGGTGAACCTGGAAAAGCGCCGGCGAATGCGCGCGCCATGCCGGTATCTCGGGAGAGCGCGCGGATCGTTTGAGGCAGATCGACCGCCAGTTCATTCGCTGCGTGCAGCGGCACGCGCGCCTGGGATTCCAAGGTCGATTCGCGGCCGTCCCAATAGAGGCTCTTGGCCTCGGCAAGATTCCAAAGGTGCGGGGTATTGCGCCGAAGGGATGCGCCATCGAGACCTGCGGCCCGGGCGCGGCCATCGGTGTAGGCCAGTTCCGGTCGATGACAAGTGCTGCATGCACGCGTGCCCGAGCCTGAGAGCCGCCTATCGGAAAAAAGTTCGGCGCCGAGTGCTCGCCGCTTGCTCTCGTTTTCATCGACGGGACGGACCTCAGGACGCGCGAAGATGGAACGCCATAGAGCGTCGCGGTCCAAGGGCGTTTCCGCGGCCACCGCCAATTCGGTTGGATCAGCGTCGGCGGCAAGCGCAGGGAACAGCGCCAAGGCAGCCAGGATGGCCACTAAGATCCGGATCGGGGGATTTCCAAACACGCGCTCACAACACCTTTTGATTACGTGACTTTAGCTATCACGGCGGGCCACTGCGCAAAGTCCCGGGTCTGGGGATAACGGGGACATTCGGGCGGCCAGCCCCTTGATCGAGCCGAATCACCATACGAATCTCGTCAGTAATCAGACGGAGAGATTCCGTCGCGTTACAGTTTTTCAGTTGTGTGCACCGCGGTCCGGCCAAAGCATCATACGCATGGAACGCATGGGCGGGTGCCTCCGAGGGGGGTAACATGTTGCATAAGGTTCCGTCAGGTCCTGGCCCGCTGCGGCCCATCCTCCTGTCAGGTCTCGCCGCCGTCCTCTGCGGAGCCTTGTGCGCAGAATGGCCTGGACACGCCTCAGGCCCAGCTCGCCGATCCGGGAACCACGTCCGCACTGGCTGCCATGCCACGTACCGCTGACTAGTCGGCAACACCCCAAAAATCTCTGACGACCGCCGCCGTGACCGACATCGACGTCTCACCGGAGGTTGCATCAACTATCCGGCAGGCGCGCGCCTTGCGCCAGTCCGGCAAGAAGGCCGAGGCTCTGGAACTCCTCGACAAGAGTGCGGGTGCCAACAAGGATATGGCCCTCATCGGCGAGAGGGGACTGCTCGCCCTCGAACTGGGGCAAGTAGAGAAGGCAGAGCAGTTGCTTGCCCGCGCCCAGGATCCCAAGCGGCTCGACTGGCGTCTCCTTTCTGGCTACGGCGCCGCCCTGTCGGCCAATGGCATGCAGAAGGATGTCCAGACGCAGTTCTCCAAGGCGCTCGCCCACGCCCCCGACCAAACCTCGATCCTGAACAACCTGGCGCTCAGCTATGCACTGGAGGGCCGACGCGACGAGGCCGAGAAGATCCTGAGACAGGCGGCCTCCAGCCAGACCGGCGATCCGAGGGCAAAGCAGAACCTGGCGCTCATTCTCGGCCTCAACGGCAAGATCAACAAGGCGCGGGCCTTGACCGAGAGCACCCTCCCGCCGGAGAAGGCCAAGGCGAACATCGCCTACTTCGAGAGGCTCGGAACCGGTGGAGCCGCCGTTTCGCGACCTCAACCTGTAGCGCCTCAGCCGATCAAGGCTGCAAGTGTCGTCGAAGACAAACCCATCATGCAGCTGGGTATTGCCGACTGACAGCGCCCGGCCTCCGCAAAACAGCTCGTCTTGCGAGGCTCCGCATAAGGCGGGCCTCGCTCGGCTTCGGGGGGTTAGTCGCTGGGCGTCGCATGATGCCGCCTCAAGCGTGTGGCGCAGGCGGCTCCCCGTCGTCGTCCGTCTCTCCCATCGCGGCCTCGTAGACCTCGTAGGCCGAACCGATATTCAGAACGGCGATTCCCAGTCCGACGATCACGTCCGGCCAGATGGAGCCAATCGCGGCCGTTACCAGACCAGCCCCGATAATGGCGATGTTGGCGGCCACGTCATTGCGCGCGGACAAAAACGCGGCCCGCGTCAGGCTCCCGCCATGTGTGCGCACGCGCGCCAACAGGAAGGCACAAAAGGCATTGACCGCCAACGCACCAGCACCGGCGAGCGTTAGCGTCACCGGATCGGCAATCGAGGGCGCAGAAAGCTTTCCCCACGCTGTCCAGAGGGCCGCGATCCCCGGGACCATCAAGCAACAGGCGAGAAATAGCCCGACAATCCGCCGCTTGGCCGCGGTCCAGCCCAGCGCCACTAGCACGAGGAAATTGACTGTCGCGTCCTCGAGAAAATCGATGCTGTCGGCAAACAGCGCCACCGATTCGATCGCCACGGCGATGCCGAACTCGACGAAGAAATACGTGAGATTGAGCGCCGCAACGACCGCAACGGTCCACTTGAGACTTGCGCGATGATCCGAGCGCGGCAGCGGCGCATCCATTCGTTTCGACCCGGTCGGTTGCCTCAGGCGCGCGCTCTATACGAGAAGCATGCCCGTCTGGCAAACGCCACTAAACAACTGGGTGCCCCCGGTGAGATTTTGGCCGGCGCTTGCCTCATCGGAAAGTTTGGTGTCCAAGTTCGAGTGCTCTGCCCCACCCGTTTTCGGAAGCCCTCATGACACTGCCATTCAACGAGACAGCCTTCCGGACTACCCTGTTCGGCGCCCTCGTCGCAGCGGCCGGGCGGACCGGCTATGACAAGACGATCTTGGAAGATGCCGAGCGGCAGGCACTGACCTACAAACGCCTGATCCTCGCATGCCTTGTTCTGGGGAAGCGGCTCATGCGCGAGACGCAGCCCGGACAGGCGACCGGTCTTCTGCTGCCCAATGTCAATGCACTGGTCGTCGCTCTCTTCGGCCTCAACGCCTACGGGCGGTCCGCCGGACTTCTCAACTTCACGGCAGGCACACGCAATCTGGTCAGCGCCGTCCGCACCGGACCGCTCCCTGTCGTCGTTACCTCCCGGCGCTTCATCGAGACGGCCAAGCTGGATGAGGCTGTAGATGCCATCGCCGAAACGGAGTGGGCGCCGGGTCGGAGGGTCCGCGTCATCTATCTGGAAGACGTCCGCCGATCGATCGGAAGCACAGACAAAGCGCGCGGGTTGCTGGCCTCCCTTGCCCCAGGGCTCGCCACACGGTTCAGGCGGCCGCGTGCGGACGAAATGGCGATCCTTCTTTTCACATCGGGTACCGAAGGCTCGCCGAAGGGCGTGGCGCTGACCAATCTCAACCTCGTCGCCAACGCCAAGCAGATCTTCGCACATGCCAACGGGATCCTGACCAGTTCAGACATCGCCATGAATCCGCTGCCTATGTTTCATTCCTTCGGTCTCACGGCGGGAACCCTGATGCCGCTTCTCAATGGCATGAAGGTCGTTCTGTATCCCAGCCCGCTGCACTACAAACAGATCCCCAGGCTGATCCGCAGCACAAGGGCGACGCTACTGCTTTCGACCGATACATTCCTGCAGGGCTATGCTCGCGCCGCTGATGACGGAGATCTCGACAGCTTGCGTTTCGTCGTAGCCGGAGCTGAACGGGTCAAGGAGGCAACGCGCCGTCTTTGGAACCGATCGGGAACCGAAATTCTCGAAGGCTATGGCGCGACGGAATGCGCGCCTGTGATCTGCTGCAACCTTCCAGGCAGCAACAGGCATGGCAGCGTGGGACGGATTCTTCCGGGGATCGAGGCACGGCTTGAGCCCGTCGAAGGGATCAATGAGGGCGGGCGGCTGCATGTGCGCGGCCCGAACGTGATGGCAGGCTACATCCACGCCAGGGAACCGGGCGTGATCGTCCCCCCGCCGGACGGCTGGCACGACACCGGCGACATCGTCACGATCGACGACGGCTTTGTCGCCATTCGCGGCCGCGCCAAGCGCTTTGCCAAAATCGGCGGAGAAATGATTTCACTCGCTGCCGTCGAGGCGATGGCCTCGGGGCTTTGGCCTGAAAACACCCACGTCTGTGTCTCTCTTCCCGACCCGCGAAAAGGAGAGAGCCTCGTGCTCGTCACCGACAAGCCAGACGCGGACAAGTCCGAACTTTCCGCGCACGCGCGCGAAGAGGGGGTGCCCGAACTCTGGGTACCCAAGGCCATTCTCGTGACACAGCAGATCCCCATCCTTGGATCGGGCAAGGTCGACTATGCTGCCACCCTCGAAATGGCGCGTGAGGCCAGACCCCTTCTATGAATATCCGCTTCTAAGAATGTCGCCTGTTCCGAGCCGCCACCCCTGCCGCGCGTATCGCACTCAGATTTCATCCTCCTCAAAATCCCGGATGCCCACCACGTGACGATCAGCGCAACGACATTTTCCACCTTCAGCTCCCGCATCAGGACCTTGCTGACGCGGGCCGTGCTGGCACCCATCCGCGCGTTCCGGCTCCAGTATCTTCCTTTGCTCATGGTCTATTTCGCCTACGGGGCGCTCGGAATCGTCGCCGTGGCCGACAGCTTCTGGGTGAAAAAGGAGCTGACGCTCTCGCCCGCGGCACTTGCACAGCTAGGGGTCTGGCTGACGCTCCCGTGGGCTGTAAAAATGGTTTTCGGCGAGTTGGTCGATACGGTCCCAATACTGGGCTCGCGGCGACGGGCGTATGTCTTTCTGGGAGCGGGATTGATCGCAACGGGGCTTTTGCTTCTGGCTGGCGCCGCCGGAAAATGGGTGACGTTCGCACCGCCCGAGCAGCTCTACATCATCGCGCAGATGGTGACCGTAATCGGCGTCGTGCTGCAAGACGTTGTCGCAGACGCAATGAGTACGGAGGTCGTGCCGCGTACCACGCCCGATGGCTTTCCGCGTCTCCAGGCCGACATCGATCATGACCTGGGGATGGTGCAGATCCTGGGCCGGCTCGCCCTGTCGTTCGGCGCGTTCTCAGTGGCGGGACTTGCAGGATGGCTCGCCGGGCGCCTGCCCTACGAGACAGTTTTCCTCATCGGCCTGGTCGTGCCGCTGATTTCGGCAAGCGGTGCCGTCTTCGTGAAGCTCGAGAGCGGGGAGAGCCGCGCTACGGACTGGCGCATTCTGGGCGGCGGCCTGCTGTTCGGCCTCGCGATCCTGCTAATATCCATCCTCGACGTGCCCCACGCCCAGGAGCTGACCTTCCTTCTGTCTATCGGTGTGATCGTGACGATGCTTCAACGCGTGACGTCCGACATCGATGATCGCACACGCATGCGGATCCTCTACGCCGCCCTCATTATCTTCTTCTTTCGCGCAACTCCCGGGGTCGGCGAAGGCTATCGCTGGTTCACGATCGACAAGCTGGGTTTCGACGAGGCTTTCTACGGCGTTCTGGCCCAGATCGGCGCCGGCATCGCGCTTGTCGCGGCCTGGCTCCTTTCGGATGCCATCACACGTGTTCCCGTCGCGCGCGTTCTGCTCTGGCTGACGATTCTCGGCGGGTTCCTGTCCATTCCGACTCTGCTGCTCGTCTATCGGGCCGACCTCTGGACCGCCGAGCACCTTGGCTTCGGCGCTCGCACGATCGCCATCATCGACGCTGCTGCCACGTCGCCACTGGCCCAGCTCAGCATGGTGCCGCTCCTGACGCTCATCGCGATCTATGCACCACCTGCCAAGCGTGCCGTTTGGTTCGCCCTGATGGCATCGTTCCTAAACTTGGCGCTTATCGCGGGGCAACTCGCCACCAAATACCTGAACTGGATCTTCGTGATTGAACGCGGACAGTATGCCGAGCTACCCAATCTTGCCGTCACAGCCATTGTCCTCAGTGTTGCGATTCCGCTCGCCGCCATCCTGGCCTTCGGGCGCCGGATCCGATGATGCGGGGCGTCGGGTCCGCCCATTTTTCGGGCGAGCCTCCCCCTCCGCGTCCAACCGGCGTGGCCTTCCCATCACGCTTGAACAGAGAAAGACTTATGAGCAAGCCTGCCGCTTGACCCGGGAGGCTGCTTATCTCAAAGATCGTTGAGGGTTACGCACACTCCGGACGAACCGCGACCACCTCTATAGATTGGCGCCCGTCTCGACCTGTGTGGGTGTAAAAAAGACGACTTGTCGGGCGCCGCGAAGCCATAGCGGCACGAGGTGCCAAGGCAAGACGGGGGTCTGGGGGATAAAAGTTTCAATGTCAGTTCGCTTGGAAGGTTCGGCCGCCGCAACGGCCGACGCAGCGCCTCATACGCTCAATCTACGCTGGGCCATGCGGCGCGCGCTCCTCGGGCTCGTCATCCTGACGATTGGGGTGGGAAGTGTAGCTTGGCTCACTCATGCCTCCATCGACCAGACACAAGACCAGGCTGTAGTGGGCGTTGCCCGCTGATTGCGGCGCAGGCTTCTGGGCCTGTCTGTAATTGCCTGAAAAAGTTCCATTCCGTCTTATTGGTATCCAAGCTGCCCGAAGCGGCTTCCGGTGGTCCGCGACAGGGGGTAGGCTGTATTTGATTTGGCCTGCGCCCGGGCCGCCAGCCTGATTCTTGGACGGGGGACACGTTATGCCGTTTGCTGAATTTCTCCAGTTGCTGCTCGTTGCTTTGATTGCCGGCTACGTGGGCTACCGCCTCGGCAAAGCCACGGCGTCGGCACAAAACCCTTCCGTTTCAGTCCCCTCTTCGCCCCTTCCCGCACCGGAAATGGAGCGGGGACCGCAGCCTGTCGAACGCCCCTCGGGTGGCCATCCGCCACCTGTCAGTGCTGGCAATGGCACGCCGCAAGGCGGCACCGCGCGGACACCGCCGCGCCGTTCTTCCGCACCCCCGCCCGCCGCAGCCGGCCTTATGAAGCGTGACTGATGCACCAGGCCATTAACCCGTTCACGGCATAATCGTTGTCGTCCCACTTGCCTTGATCGAGGCGCACCGGCTCACGTATCATGCTTTTGCCGCAGGGATCGCGGATGGTCATGACCTCGTGCCGGCTCAGTTGTAGTCATAATGTCGACGCAGGCAACGACATGCATCGGGACGAAGGCATGGACGCGATACCACACAGGATCCAGGGACACTGCTGATGAGCGAACAGCGAAAGCATTTTCCTGAATTCTACGTCACCGCCGCTCAGCCATGCCCTTATCTGCAGGGCCGACTTGAGCGCAAGTTGTTCACGCATCTTACTGCTGACAAACAACCTGCCCTCGTGGACAACCTCCTGCGCGGTGGCTTCCGCCGCAGCCAGAACATTGCCTACATGCCCTATTGCGAAGGCTGTCATGCCTGCGTGTCGGTGCGGGTCCTGGTCGACGAGTTCATCCCCTCCGGCTCGATGCGGCGCGTGACGGCGGACAACATCGATATCGCCGCCTGCCGCGTGCCGGCACAGCCTACATCGGAGCAGTTCAGTCTCTTCCGCCGCTACATCGATGCGCGCCACGCCGAAGGCGGCATGGCTGACATGAGCGCTCTCGACTATGCGCTTATGGTCGAGGAGAGTGTCATCGAAACGTCGATCACCGAGTACCGCCTCAAGCCTGCCGAGGGTGCGCTCAACTCCGAACCAAACCGCTGGCCGCTGGCCGCCGCTGCGCTCTGCGACAGGCTCTCAGACGGCATCTCCATGGTCTACTCGTTCTACGAGCCGACCGAGAGCCGCCGCGGCCTCGGCACCTATATGATCCTGGAGACTATCACTTACGCCAAAAGCCTTGGCCTGCCCTACGTCTACCTCGGCTATTGGATAGAGGGCTCGCGCAAGATGGCCTACAAAACCCGCTTCCTGCCCCAGGAAAGGTTGGGGCCCAACGGCTGGGAACGCGCCTGAGCCATCCGCAATTCCTGCGCTCCAGGACTACTTTGCCAGCTCGGTGTCAATTTTCCAGAACATGTAGGTCCACTTGTTGTTCTGGGTTTCAACGAGCAGGTCCATGAGGCCACGCAGCGTTTGAAACATCGTGCAATCGGGCGTGGCCGCGGCCGAGCCCTCGTCGCCCATGGCCGTGATGCGGCCAAGCAGGTCGTTCGTGCGCCCATCGAGTTTGTCGATTTCAGTATCTTTTACGTAGGGTGCCGCCTCCCTCAGAAACTCGTCCTCAGACCAGCCCCGCTTATCCTTGAGTTGTCGCAGCTTGTCCTGGAATGTGGGCTTGTTCTTGATATTGAGATCACGCAACGCAGCGGCAGCTTCATCCACTACGGTTTCGAAATCTGCTTTGGTGCAATTGGCCGGCGGGGCCTCCGCTGGAGCCGCCTGGTCAGGAGCGACTGGCGCAGCGTCTGGTGCTGAGGAGTCGGGCGCGCCGGCAGGGGCCGGACCGAGAGCCGCCGGAGGGGACGGATCAATCAGCAGATCATCACTGGAATCTTGCGCCCATGCAGGCGCGAACGCTAGCAGCAGCGCAGCCCACGCCACCCCGCGCGCGACCATCCTCACTCCAATCGGTTGAAACCCCGAAAAAACCACCATGGCGGTTTCGTAGCGAGGCCCGCTTGCTGTTGCAAGGGTGCGTCCCGGTGAAGGTTCATACACGATCGGAATTGTGCACTTGGCGCCACGGGGCAATTTGCCAAGGAACGCGTTCAGTTTCCCTCAAACGCCGCTTGCCTAGAACGCTGGTCCGAACTTGTTGGAGCGCGGGAAGCCCTTGGGGGCCATGTGCCCCGCCTGGGCGCGCTCGCCTGCCCAGTCCTTCAGATCGCTCCACGCCAGTGTGAAAGTTCGACCGGCACTGTCGAGCCAGCTGAGGCCCTCCTTCTTGGAGAAAACCTGCACGTCGGAAAGCCCGCCGTCCTTGAAGCGCTGCAAGATGGTTCCCTTGCCGCGTGTCATCTCGTTGACGTCCTCGAGCTTGAAGACAAGCAGCTTCCGGTTCTCGCCGATGGTGGCAACCATGTCGCCCTCGGCCGGGATGACCACGGCCGCCTCCTCGTCTTCGGCGACGTTGAGAACCTGCTTGCCTTTGCGCGTGGAAGCAACGACTTCCTCCTCGGGGACGACGAAACCGTAGCCGCCGCTGGACGCTACGAGCAGCTTGCGCGTCGCCTCGTGTACGAATACTTCCACGAAATCGTGGTTCTCCTCCAAATCGACCATAAGACGCACGGGCTCGCCATGACCGCGCCCGCCAGGAAGCTGACCCGCATCGAGCGTGAAGAACTTGCCGTTCGTAGCAAAGAGAATGAGCTTGTCGGTCGTCATCGCCTTAACGGCTCGCTTCAGACCGTCGCCCTGCTTGAAGTCGAGCTTCGACAGGTCGTCCAGATGCCCCTTCATCGCGCGGATCCAGCCCTTCTCGGACAGGATGACGGTGATCGGCTCCTTCTCGGCCAGCGCCTCGTCGAGATCGACTGCAATTTCCGGAGCCTCTGCGAAGGACGACCGGCGGCGGCCAAGCTCGGTTTTCTTGGAATAGCGTTCGCGGGTCGCCTTCACCTCTTCGGAGATACGCTCCCACTGCAACTCGTCCGACTTCAGAAGCTGTTTCAGTTCGCGCCGCTCCTTGGAAAGCTTGTCATGCTCGGCCTTGATTTCCACTTCCTCGAGCTTCGACAAACTCTTCAGACGGAGATTGAGGATCGCCTCGGCCTGCACCTCGGTAAGCTTGAACTTGATGATCAGCTTCGCCTTCGGATCGTCCTCGAAGCGAACGATCCGAATGACCTCATCGATGTTGAGGTAGGCAATCAGATAGCCGTCGAGCACTTCCAGCCGGTGCTCGATCTTCTTCAGGCGGTACTCCGAGCGGCGCACCAGAACTTCGACGCGGTGCTCCAGCCATTGCTTGAGGACGTCCTTGATGCTCAGAACATTCGGGATCTGGCCGGCTGATAGCACGTTCATGTTGAGGCCGAAGCGGATCTCCAGCTCCGTCACCCGGAACAGGCTCTCCATGAGCAGCAACGGATCAACCGTCCGGCTCTTGGGCTCGAGCACAAGACGAACCTCTTCCGCGCTCTCATCGCGGATGTCGCCCAGAAGCGGCAGCTTCTTCTCCGTCATCAGCTCGGCGATCTTCTCGATCAACTTCGCCTTCTGCACCTGATAGGGAATCTCGGTCACGACAATCTGGTAGCCGCCGCGGCTGGTCTCCTCCTTCGCCCACTTGGCACGCAAGCGGAAGCCGCCACGACCTGTGCGATAGGCCTCCAGAATATCCTCACGCGGCTCGACAATAACGCCGCCCGTCGGGAAATCGGGACCGGGAACGAACTCGACCACTTTCTCGATCGAAGCATTGGGATGCTTGATGAGATGCAACAGCGCCGCGCACAGCTCATCCACGTTGTGGGGCGGAATGTTGGTCGCCATGCCGACCGCGATGCCGGCGGCACCGTTGGCGAGCAGGTTTGGGAATGCGGCGGGCAGAACCGAGGGCTCCTGCTCGCGTCCATCATAGTTGGGACGAAACTCGACCGTGTCTTCGTTGATGCCGTCGAGCAGATCGGCCGCAACGGGTGTGAGGCGCGCTTCCGTATAGCGGTCGGCAGCCGGGTTATCGCCGTCGATGTTGCCAAAGTTGCCCTGACCGTCGACGAGCGGATAGCGCACTGCGAAATCCTGCGCCAGCCGCGCCAGCGCGTCGTAGATCGCCTGGTTGCCGTGTGGATGGTAATTGCCCATCGTCTCGCCGACGATCTTGGCGCACTTGCGGTATCCGCCCTCCGGATCGAGGCCGAGCTGGCGCATGGCATAGAGAATGCGGCGGTGGACGGGCTTCAGCCCATCGCGCACGTCAGGCAGCGCCCGGTGCATGATGGTGGAAAGCGCATAGGCCAGATAGCGTTCCTCGAGTGCGTCCTTCAGGTTGACGGGCTCGATGGGGCCTGGGCCGGCGGGAGGAATCGATTGCTTGGTCATGGAGGAGGGTTACTGGAGCCGGCCCCGCGTCTCAAGTGCCGGGCCGCCACAGCCCCCGCCCGTTGCCGATTTTTGCCCATATTCTAAGGGATTGATCAACAACATCCGAAACCTTGGAGGAACCCCTCCGCCATGCCCCTGCCCGACATCCCCGCCGTCGAAACGGCCGTCATCGAGATGACGAACGCCTACCGGCGCCAGAACAAGCTGGGCGCGGTGCGCGCCAACTCCACCCTTGCCAGGGCCGCCCGAGCGTATGCGGCCTATCTGGCCAGGAGCGGTGCCTTCTCGCACACCGCCGATGGCCGCGAAGTGGGCGATCGCGTCTCTGCGGCCGGCTATGCCTGGTGCACGGTCGGCGAGAACCTTGCCATGCATCTCGACAGTCGCGGCTTCGAGAGCCGCGACCTCGCCAAAAAATCTGTCGAAGGATGGATCAACTCACCATCGCACAAAGCCAACATGCTGGCACCCTACGTGACGGAAATCGGCGTCGGCGTGGTGCAGGCACCCGACCGCGACCCGAAGTTCATCTCCGTGCAGCTCTTCGCGCGGCCACGATCCCTGGAATACACTTTCCAGATCGCCAACGCGTCGAGCGCGCGTGTCGGCTACGCATTCGGCGGGGAGGACCACGAAATCGCGCCGCGCATGGCCGTGACACATACCGCTTGCCAACCAGGGGACATCACCTTCGAGAAGGTGGGAACCCGCAAGATCTCCTCCCGCTTCGAAGCCAGCGACAAAACTGTCTACACGCTCTCGGGAGATTCCATGCAGGGGCTTACGGTGGTTCTCTCCGCACGCGAAACCGCCGACTAGTTTGAAAGGCGCGCAAGTCCGAGGATGCGGCCGCGCACCTCGGGCAGCTGCTCTCCACGCGCTGCCAGGATGCGGCTTTCGAGAAAATGCCCTGTGAGCTTAAGCCCGTTGCGCACGTCCTCTTCCGTCACAACCGCCTGGCGCGCCTTCGTGAGGAAGGCAGGCAGGGGCAAAAGCCGGTCCCGGTAGGGTTCGCCTGCCGAGGCGGACACGGCGCGGCCGGACTTGGGCGAAACGTAGATGAGCTGATCGTTAGCACCGGTCGCTGCACACGCCGACAGATCGAGCCCAAAGCCCAGTTCCTGCAGCAGGGCTACCTCCCAACGCACATACAGCGCGGGCCACACGGTCGGATCGTCGAGGAAGCTGAGGACGAAGAGAGTCACCTCGTAGAGCGCGGGATGGGGATCACGCTCGGGCAGAAGGCGGGAGAGCGCGCACAGTGAAGACAGCGCGGCGAGTGCCGGCGGGTCGTCCATTGCGGAGGCAGCATAACCGCGCCGCAACTCGAGCGACATATGGCCGAGATGCTCGGACAGCCGGGCCTTCCATGTCGCATCCACGTGATTGCCTGTCTGCAGAACGGGCCGGGACTTGCGCGATCGCCCGCCATGTACCAGTCCGGAATGGCGACCGTGGGAGCGCGTGAACAGCTCCACAACCGCCGCGGTCTCACCGTGCGGTTTCACACTCAGTACGATGGCTTCGTCCGTCCATTCCATGGGCGATGCCTTTCGCTCACCTAAAGGCACATCGCCAACTGCTGCCGGGAAATACGGAGCGCCTTCATATGTCTCATGATCCCGCCCTCTCGCGCTTCGCCAGGGCCGGTCGTTGAGCTGAAAGTTTTCGTTAAGCCCTTGCACTTTATCGTGCGGCTTTTCGAATGTGTGAGCGATTTCATATGCTGGACATCATAGTTCTCGGACTCATCATAGGCGTCGTCATGGCCGGGCCAGGGTTGCTCGCTGTGCGCGCGTACCAAAATCCGAAAGGCGTCTACGCGGCCAGCGCACTTTGGCTCTTTCTTATCGTCGGCGGCATGACCACTTTCATGTATGTGATATCGCCCTTCATGGGATCGAATTCAGGTCTGGGCCTTGGCCTCATCTATTATTTCGGTTCTGTCATTACTATTGTAACTGCGCTTCTCGCCTGTGCGGCGGCAACGTTGCGCCACATCATCGACTTTGTCGGCAATGCCGCAAGCAACCCGCGTCCTGGTTCCCGTCAATCCTTGGGGAACTCGAGCCCCATCTCCCGGTAGCGTTCCGGGTCGCTGCCCCAGTTCTCACGCACTTTCACGAACAGAAACAGGTGCACGTCGTGCTCTAGTATCCTGGAGAGATCGGCACGAGACTGGCTTGAGATCTTCTTGATCGTCTGACCGCCTTTACCGAGCACGATGCTCTTCTGACTATCGCGCTCCACAAAGATCGTCTGCTCGATCCGGACCGAACCGTTCTTGAACGTTTTCCAGTCGGTCGTCTCGACCGTTGTCGAGTACGGCAGCTCCTCGTGAAGGTACTGGTAAATCTTCTCGCGGGTGATCTCGGCAGCCAGCATGCGCAACGGCGCATCCGAGATCTCGTCCTCCGGGTAATGCCAGGGGCCGAGCGGCATCCGTCCCGCCAAAAAGCTCTTGAGGTCGGCTACGCCGTTGCCGTCGAGCGCCGAGATCATGAAAACGCGATCAAAGGTCATGCGCTCGGAAAGGCGCGCCACCAGCGGCAGCATCATGTCCTTGTCGGTGACTCGATCAACTTTGTTCAGAACCAGTATCTTGGGCAGCCGACTGTCGGTTAGCCGGTCCAGGATGCGTGTAACATCATCATCGACGCCCTTGGCGGCGTCCACCATGAGCACGACGATATCCGCATCGTGCGCGCCACCCCAGGCTGCGTCGACCATGGCGCGGTCGAGCCGGCGCTTCGGCCGGAAAATCCCCGGTGTATCGATGAAAACGAGTTGACTGTCTCCCTCGATAGCAATGCCGCGGATGGGTACCCGCGTCGTCTGCACTTTGTGCGACACGATCGAGACCTTGGAACCTACGAGCGCGTTGACCAGGGTCGACTTACCCGCGTTGGGCGCGCCAATGACGGCGATGAACCCGCAGCGGCGGTGAGATGGCGTTTCGTTGTCGTGCCTCGCATCAGCTTCAGACATTCTCACTCCTTGCCCGCACGCCCTCACGCTCGAGCAGACGGGCCGCCGCAGCCTGCTCGGCGAGCCGTTTTGATGCTCCTTCGCCGCGCTCTGGCTCAAGCGAACGAATACGAACCTCCGCCGTGAAAAGTGGCGCGTGATCGGGCCCCTCACGCGAGACGACAGAATACTGCGGCAAGGCCAAGCCCCTTCCCTGCGCCCACTCCTGCAACGCGGTCTTGGCATCAGCGCCCATCTGCGGGCGTTGCTCGTTCAAGAGCGGGGCCCAGAGTTTCAGAACCACATCACGCGCGGTATCAAAACCCAATTCAACATAGATTGCTCCGAGGACGGCCTCGACGGCGTCGGCCAGGATCGTATCCTTGTCGCGGCCGCCGCTCGCTGCTTCCGCATCCGAAAGAACGAGCCGCGGCCCCAGTTGCAGATCCCGTCCGATACGTGCGCACGTCTCTCCGCGCACCAGGCTATTGTAGCGACGGGCGAGTTCGCCTTCTCTTGCCTCCGGGAACGTCTCGTTCAGAAAGCCGGCGATGGCAAGACCCAGCACACGATCACCGACGAACTCGAGGCGCTCGTTGTCCGCACGCGCAGTCTTGCCACCGCGCACGCTGGCATGCGTCAGCGCACATTCGAGAAACGGCTCGCTCTTGAATTTGTAGCCGAGCCTCTTTTCCAGGTCTTTGAATTTACGTGCCCTGAACACAGGGCCTCCCTCAACGCACGAGATTGAAGAAACGGTTCCACCGAATGTCGAACGGCCACGTCCATGGGCTGGTCCAGCGCAAGGCACCGGGCTCGTCGACCGCGGCAGAGAAGAAGATGACTTCGGCTCGACCCACGAGATTCTCGAACGGCACGAAGCCCACGGCCCACAGCGCCCGGCTGTCGGTGGAGTTGTCACGATTGTCGCCCATCATGAAGTAGTGCCCTTTGGGAACCTTGTAGGGGCCGACGTTGTCGAAGGGACCATTGGGCTCCGCGTCGAGCACCGTGTACTTCACACCATTGGGCAGTGTCTCCTCGAAAGAGGGTATCTCGCTTCGCGCACCATCTTCATCCACTGTCGTGAAGCTGCCCTTCTTCACTTTTGGAACGGCCGTGCCGTTGATGAAGAGCTGGCCACCACGCATCTCTATCTCGTCGCCGGGCAAGCCGATGACGCGCTTGATGTAGTCGGTGGAATTGTCCCGCGGTAGCTTGAAGACGACCACGTCACCCCGCTTCGGCTCCGCGCCGAAACACGCGCCCATCGAAAAGATCGAGGCCAAAGGGGAATGAATAGCGGCTGTAGCCGTAGGACAGCTTGGAGACGAAAAGGTAGTCACCGACCAGCAGCGTCTCCTTCATCGACCCCGACGGGATGTTGAAGGGCTGGTAGAAGAACACGCGAACGACCATGGCGATCGCCAGGGCCTGCACGACAACCACGGCCGTATCCCACCAGCCGTAATGACGCGAAGTGTCAGCCTTCGATTCCGAGCCCATGGTTTCTCCCGTGCTGACACCGAAGCTCAGGGCCCCGTTCGAGCAGTGTTCGAGATGAGTTTGTTGTCGCTCGCTATACCGGTTCGCAGACGGCGGCGCAAATGGCCGTGGAGACGCGGGGCCTCCCCGCTGCCGGAGTTATCCTCTCGCTTCCAGCTTCGTCTGGATACATGAAATGATAACAACGGCTTCTGCCAGCGGAAAGTCATCGGTGATGGTCAAGTCGATACGCGCCTCAAAACCGTCGGGCACGAGACGGGCCAGATGCGCCGCCGCTCCCCCCGTAAGCTTCAGCGTCGGGCGGCCGGAGGGCAGATTAACCACGCCCATATCCCGCCAGTAGACGCCCTGCCTCAGCCCCGTACCCAGCGCCTTCGCGCAGGCCTCCTTGGCGGCAAATCTCTTGGCGTAGGAGGCGGCCCGCGCGAAGCGGCGCTCGGAGCGCACACGTTCCGTTTCGGTGTAAACGCGGGTGATGAACCGTTCACCAAAGCGCGCGAGCGTCGCCTCGATCCGGCGTATATCGATGATGTCGTTGCCGATTCCGATGATCATTTTACAACCGTTGGACGGCGCGGTTCGGAACGCGCCAGATCCATAAGCGTTCGCATGTGCCGTATGGCGGAATGCATCCCGCCGAAGATCGCTTCCCCGATGAGGAAGTGTCCTATGTTGAGTTCGACGATCTGCGGCATGCGCGCGACCGCACTTACGGTGTTGTACGTCAGGCCATGACCGGCGTGGACCTCCAGCCCCGCTTCGTCCGCCAGAATGGCGGCTTTGCGCAGGCGCTCGACTTCGGATGCGACGCCCTTGGCATCGTCCTCAAGAGCGCGTTCGCAGTATGCGCCCGTATGCAGCTCCACGATGTCCGCGCCGATTGCTGCCGAGGCCTCTATCGCTTTGGCATCCGGCTCGATGAACAGCGACACCCGGATGCCGGCATTGCGGAGAGAATGAACGATCGTCTTCAAGGATTCCCCACCGCGCACGACGTCTAGCCCGCCCTCCGTCGTCCGTTCTTCCCGCCGCTCAGGTACGAGACAGCAGGCATTGGGTACGTGCCTTAGAGCAATCGCCAGCATTTCTTGCGTTGCCGCCATCTCGAGATTGAGCGGCCGGGTGAGTTCCGATTTCAGGCGCGCGATGTCACTGTCGGATATGTGCCGGCGGTCTTCGCGTAGATGCGCCGTTATGCCGTCGGCACCCGCCTCCACGGCCAGATGTGCGGCTCGCAGCGGGTCGGGATGCCGCCCCCCTCGGGCGTTGCGGATGGTCGCGACGTGATCGATGTTGACACCGAGCCGCAGAAACGACGGGCCCGGGTTCATGTAGCCGCTGCTCATAGTTCGACAGTTTCCATGCTTGACAGGTGTGGTGTGAACGACCGGAGAAATTGAGAGAAGGCGCGGCGGGTCATTCGAACACACGCTCCACCCGAGTAACGACTTCTGTCTGCTTCAGGCCCGAAATGATCCTGTTTAGGTGCGCGAGATCAAAGACCTCTATTTCGATGCGCAATTCGGTGAAGTCGGAAGCGCGACGGATCATCTTCAGATTGTCGATATTGCCGCCGGCCTCGCCGATGACCTCGGCGATTGCCGCCAGTGTGCCCGGCTTGTTGGGCGTGACGACGCTCAGCCGGGCCGGGAACCGCTCGTGCTTCTCCGGATCGATGTCCCACGTCATGTCGATCCAGCGCTGGTGCTCGTAGGGCTGCAGCCGCGGAGAATGGATCTGGAAAATGCGAATGCCGGCGCCCGGCTCCAAAACGCCAACGATCCGGTCGCCGGGCACGGCGCCGCCTTCCTCGAAAATTACGGGCACATCGTCTTTCAGACCGCGCAGCGCGATGCCGCTCGCCGACCGTGCGGCACCGTTACCGGCCTCCGCTGGGGACGACGGCGAAGGTGCCCTGACCCGAAGCCCGGAGACCTTGGTCAGATCGAGCCAACCCTTGAGCGGATTTTCCAGAACACTCGGCGCGTTACCCTCTTCCGCAACCTCTGGTGCCACGGCCTTGAGAACCTCGCCGGCCGGCAATTCGCCGCGCGCCACGGCCGCCAGAACCTCGTCCAAAGATTTCTGCGTAAACTTGGACAGGACGCGCTTAACCTGCTCGTCGGAATAGGGCACATGGGCCGCCTCGAACGCGGCAATGGCGAGCCGGCGGCCGAGTTCCACATATTGCCGTCGAACGGCCTCACGCGCCGCCCGCCGGATCGCACTCTGCGCACGGCCGGTCACGCACAGGCTTTCCCACGCCGCCGGAGGAACGTGGCCCTTTGACGTTCGGATCTCGACCTCGTCGCCGTTGCGAAGGTGCGTATCGATCGGCACGTGGCGGCCGTTGACATAGGCACCAACTGCCGCGTTGCCGACGTCCGTATGAACCGCATAGGCAAAATCGAGTGGCGTGGCCCCGCGCGGCAATGCGATGAGACGACCCTTCGGGGTGAAGCAGAAAACCTGGTCCTGGAACAGCTCGAGCTTCGTATGCTCAAGAAATTCCTCCGGGTTGGAGCCTTCCAGAAGCGTCTCCACCATCCGCCGCAGCCAGACGTAGGGCCCGTGCTCCTTGTCGTCGATGGAGGTCGGTGACCCGGCTGCGATGGCGCCTTTCGTCATCTCCTTGTAGAGCGCGTGAGCGGCAACGCCGTATTCGGCGACCTGATGCATGAGCTGCGTGCGGATCTGCAGCTCGACGCGCTGATGGCGCGGACCGACAACGGTCGTATGGATCGACTGATAGTTGTTCTGCTTGGGCGTCGAGATGTAATCCTTGAACCGCCCCGGAACAGCGCGCCATGTCGTATGTGCCAGACCGAGCGCCCGGTAGCAGTCGGCGATATCCTTGGCGATGACGCGAAAGGCATAGATGTCGGATAGCTGCTCCAAAGAGATCTGCTTGTTCGTCATCTTGCGCCAGATGGAGTAGGGCTTCTTTTCGCGCCCCGAGACTACCGCCGCGATCTCCACCTCGGCCAGTTTCCCGGTGAGGGCGCTTTCAATCTCCTCTACAAGCCCCTCGTTCTTGTGCCTGAGTTCTGCAAGCTTGTCCGTCACGGCCTTGTAGGCCTCAGGGTGCAGCCACCTGAAAGCATGATCTTCCAACTCGTCGCGCATGGCTTGCATGCCCATGCGGCCAGCAAGCGGCGCATAGATATCCAGGGTCTCTTCCGAAATGCGCTGTCGGCTCGACGGCTTCATGTGCTCGAGCGTGCGCATGTTGTGCAACCGGTCGGCAAGCTTGACGAGCAGCACACGGATGTCTGTGGAGATGGCAATCAGGAGCTTGCGGAAGTTCTCCGCCTGCTCGGTCTTCTTGGAAACGAGATCGAGCCGTTTGATCTTTGTCAGGCCGTCGACCAGGGCACCGATTTCAGGGCCAAAGAGCTGGTCGATTTCGGCGCGTGTGGCGTCTGTATCCTCGATGACGTCATGCAGAAGAGCAGTCGCCACCGTCGCATCATCGAGCTTCAGATCCGTCAGAATTGCGGCCACTTCGAGTGGGTGGGAAAAATAGGGATCGCCCGACGCACGCTTCTGATTGCCATGCGCCTTCATGGCATAGACATAGGCGCGGTTAAGCAGCGCCTCGCTGGCCTTCGGATCGTATTTCTGAACCCGTTCGACGAGTTCGTATTGGCGCATCATGATGAAAGATGGTCCTCGGGGATACCTCCGTGGACGAGACTATAACGCCGCGGCACACCCTCCACGAGAGGCATGCGCGCGGCGAATAACAACGTGATCAATTGGCGCGTGGCCAGCGGCCGCCGCTCAGCGCCCGCGCTCGCGCGGATTGGCCGGGCCGGTCCCGACGGAGGATGGCTCAGACGGCGTCATGCTTTCCAGACCCCGCAGCAACTGCTCTTCGGTGAGCACGTCCACCTGGGTGTCGGTCGATTGATCGTCGCGGCCAAGGATCGGAGCCCGGCGCTCGATGGCAAGAACGGGCGCGGCGCCGGCCTCCGGCTCATCAACCTCGACGTTCTTCTGGATCGAGTGGATGAGGCTCTCACGCATGTCATCAGGCGGAATGGCCTGCTCGGCGATCTCGCGAAGGGCGATGACGGGGTTCTTGTCGTTCTCCTCGTCGATTGTCACTGGACTGCCATTGGCAATGGCGCGGGCGCGATGAGCCGCCAGGAGCACGAGTTCGAATCGGTTGGAAACCTTATCGACGCAATCTTCTACTGTGACGCGAGCCATCCTGGGTCAATCCTCGAGTTGTCGGGGTGGGCAGGAGCAAATATCGATGGACAAGAGCTGGTGACAAGCTCTAGCTTGTGACACCAACAATTAATGGGTCGCGCAGAACCTGCCGACCCTTCTGGTAACTACGTGCCACACATCGGCATAGCTTGCAAGCGTGCCGCCCGGATCGACCTGCATCCGCGCTAAGATCGCATTGAAAAATACGGCGACCCAGTAATTGCACTTAACATTTCTTACTGTGGGGAATAAAAGTATCTCGGCCTTTGGGGATTGTTGACGGGTTCTTCAACGGCAAATTTCATCTGGATTAGGGATGCGACATTGTCTCTAAGTCGAAAGTTAATGAAGATCAGTGTAAAGTACGTTTTGATGGCGCGTTAATGTCTGGCAATCGAAGGCCGTCGGCCAACCGACCAAAAAGACTAGCGAAATATAGGACGCGGCAACGCGTTAGGGGTGGATAATGCAATTTTACCAGCACGAACGAGTAGCACTATTCATAGACGGCGCGAACCTGTACGCAGCCTCGAAGGCTCTCGGTTTCGACATTGATTACAAGCGTTTGCTGACCCATTTTCGAAGCAAATGCCATCTCGTGCGCGCGCTCTACTACACCGCGCTGGCCGAGGATCAGGAGTACTCATCAATCCGGCCGCTGATCGATTGGCTGGACTACAATGGCTATTCCATGGTCACCAAGCCGACCAAGGAATTCACGGACGCAAGCGGCCGGCGCAAGATCAAAGGGAACATGGACATCGAGCTGGCCGTAGACGCCATGCGTCTGTCCGACACCCTCGACCACATCGTGCTATTTTCGGGCGACGGTGACTTCCGTCCCCTCGTCAGTGCGCTCCAGCAGAAGGGGAAGCGCGTGAGCGTGGTTTCCACATTGCAGACCGCGCAGCCCATGGTGTCCGACGAACTGCGCCGGCAGTCCGATCAGTTCGTTGATCTGGCGGACTTGGAAAATATCATCGGGCGCGACGCGGGAACGCGCGCCCCCCGCGAGCCGCGGGCTTATGCAGGCACACGCCCACCTGCCGCAGGGAACAACCACGGCACTCCTGCACTTCGCGGGAGCTATCAGGACTTTGACGACCTCACCGAGGAAGTCTGATCGCGGGAAATCTTTCGGTGACGGCCTGCGCGGCGCTCTTCGAGGGTGCGCCCGTGTATGCTAACCGAAGGGCATGCCCAAGCATTGTGGTCCTCAAGCTATTTCACCAGAAGCGCCGCGTGACTGCCGGCTTTGTCCGCGTCTGGCGGCTTTTCGCGACGCCTGCCGCGCCGATGAACCCTCTTGGTTCAACGCGCCTGTGCCTTCTTTTGGCACGACCCAAGCCCGCCTGCTGATCGTCGGCCTCGCCCCCGGGCTGAAGGGCGCCAACCGGACGGGCCGCCCCTTCACCGGCGATTATGCCGGTGAGCTACTCTATGCGACCCTCCTCGAATACGGCTTTGCGAAGGGCTCCTATGGCGCCGATCCGGCCGACGGCCTTCAACTCGTCGAATGCATGATCTCCAACGCCGTGCGCTGCGTGCCGCCGCAGAACAAACCTACACCTGCAGAAATCGCCAGCTGCCGACCGTTCCTTGCAGCCCGCATCGGGGCGCTGCCCGAACTTAGCGCCATAATGGCTCTTGGCCGCATCGCCCACGAGCAGACGCTGGCTGCCCTGGCCCTCAAACGCGCGGCCTTCCCCTTCGGTCACGGTGCCCGGCACGAGCTAAATGATCGCCTGACACTTTTCGATAGCTTTCATTGCTCCCGCTACAATACGAACACCGGCCGGCTGACGCCCAAGATGTTCCAGGAGGTTTTCAAGGCGATCCGCGCCCATCTGTCGTGAGTTCCGATTTGATCTAGGGCAGATCGTTTTCTACGCGCGTGAAGCATGATAATTTTGCTTTGGTGCCTTGAGTGAGGGACGAGCGCATGAAGAGACGCGAACAGATCGATCGGATTGACGACTTTGGCATTGCGCCGGAAAAGGTCGGGCATGTCATCGTCAAGGCACGCGAGTACGGTGCAAAAGTCGGCGCTTGGAACGATAACGCCGAGGAGGGCGACGCGGAGGAGGATCCATCCGCAATCTTGGAGGACTTTGCCGACGACCCCACCAGTACGGAACTGGCGAGCTTCATCGGCGCCTTGAACGACGACGAGCAGGCATCCCTTGTCGCACTGGCTTGGATTGGACGCGGCACCTACGAGGCGGACGAGTTTACAGAGGCGGTTGAAACCGCCCGGTCAGAGCGCGCCAACGCGACAGCCAACTATCTGCTCGGAATGCCTCTCTTGGCCGACTATCTGGAAGAAGGACTGGAAAAGCTCGGCCACTCGCCTGAAGAGATAGTCGGCGACGTGATGTGAGTCGCGACCTCCGTCAGAGGGTTTCCAAAAGATCGCCGGCGTGGCGGTCCGGTGGATGCACTGGATAGAATGCACGTACGATCTTCCCGTCCCAGCACATCAATGTTAGCCGCTTCAGGTATGTCGTACCGCCGGTCTTGAACCGCGGCAGGCCCAGCGCGTCGGCCACGCGAAAATCCGCATCGCTCAACAGCGGATAAGTCAGACCGATGCGCGAGGCGAATTCACGCTGCCACTCGCGCGTCTGCGTGCTGAGGCCGAGCACCTGAATGCCGCGCGCCTGATAGTGTCCAACCAAGTACTGAAAGCCCTGTGCCTCCGCCGTCGAACCGTGGGCGCCAGGGATGTGGTCCCAGTTGGGAGGATCCGAAACGCCCGGCCGTCCTGACCACGGATACACGAACACAATGCTGAGGCCAGTGATCTTCGCCAGCGAAAGGCGATCGCCGGTCGTCGTCTCGATCTGGATATCGGGCAACGCCACGCCCGCCACCAGATGCGCAGCGCCGCCGTCGTCCTCGGGTGCGGGATAGGGCCAGTCGGTCATATCAGCCCTTCTCGCGCATGATGCGCGCCTTCTGGCGCTGCCAGTCCCGCTTGGCAGCGTCCTGCCGCTTGTCGGCGAGCTTCTTGCCCTCGGCGACCGCAAGCTTGAGCTTCGCGATGCCCTTGGCGTTGAAGTAGAGTTCGAGCGGCACAATCGTCATTCCCTTGCGTTCGACGGCCTGGAACAGCTTCGCCATCTCGGCCTTGTGCAAGAGCAGGCGGCGCTTGCGGCGCGGCTCGTGCTGGAAGAAGCGCCCGGCCCCCTGATACTCGGGAATGTATGCATTGATCAGGTACAGGCCGTTGTCCTCGAAGGAAGCGTAACTCTCCGCGATGTTCGCCTGACCACGACGCAACGATTTTACTTCGGTGCCGGTCAGCATGATGCCGGCCTCCCAGGTCTCGGTCAGAAAGAACTCGTGCCGGGCCTTGCGGTTCTCGGCGACGAGCTTGCGCACGTCATCCTTACTGGAGGCCATATCAGTGGTTCCTTGGGCACGGGTATCCCTGCGGTCGGCGCAGGCGTGGTCGTTACTCGGCCGCGGCGGCAGAAAGCAGCCCGGTCTTAGCCAACGCTTCGTCAACGACTTTCCGGGCCGGCTCTGACAGCGGGACCATCGGCAAGCGCATGTCGGGCGAGCACAGACCGAGCCGCGAGGCGGCGTATTTCACCGGACCCGGATTGGTTTCCACGAACAGGGCGTCGTGCAGCGGCATGAGGCGATCCTGAAGCGCGAGCGCCGCCTTGAAGTCACCGCGCATGCAGGCGTTCTGGAAATCAGCGCACAGGCGCGGAGCAATGTTGGAAGCCACTGAAATGCAGCCATGTCCGCCATGCGCCATGAAGCCCAGCGCAGTTGCGTCTTCCCCCGAAAGCTGGATGAAGTCCGGCCCCATCGCCGCGCGCTGCTGGGAGACGCGGGCCAGGTTCGCTGTCGCATCCTTCACCCCGGCGATGTTCTTCAGCTCGAAGAGACGCGCCATTGTGGAAACGGACATGTCGACAATCGAACGCGGCGGGATGTTGTAGATGATAATTGGAATGTTCACCGCGTCGTTGATGGCCTTGAAGTGCTGGTAGAGCCCTTCCTGCGTCGGCTTGTTGTAGTAGGGCGTCACGATAAGCAGCCCATTAGCACCCGCCTTTTCGGCATGCGTCGAAAGATCGATCGCCTCCTCGGTGGAGTTGGACCCCGTGCCCGCCATGACCGGCACGCGCCCGCGCGACACCTCGACGGTGATCTCGATCACCCGCTTATGCTCGTCATAGTCAAGCGTCGGGCTTTCACCCGTCGTCCCCGTGGGAACGAGACCGTGAGTTCCTTCGGAGATCTGCCACTCCACGAATCGGGCCAAGCCCTCCTCGTCCAGATTGCCGTTCTTGAACGGCGTGATTAGCGCCGTCAGCGACCCCTTGAACATACCTTCACCCTGTCGTCCGGAGACGTCCAAGCCCCTGGCCGGACATCACTTTATTCGATTTGACCCGCTGCAAACCACATCGGTACGCGGCGGCCGTCTTCGCCTTGAAGAGGGCCTAGCCGATTGTTACGTTGCCCGATAACGAGGAACGGCGACGTCACCCGCCGCCCGGTTAAGTGCGGGGGACATTAGGCGGTCGAAAGCGTGATCGCAAGGCGACAGCGGATGGCTGTCCGATAGAAAGGTTTCTCTCTTTGGCCCGCAACCCCGCGTACATTATGACAAGCCAAACGGCCTCCCGGCAGGGCTCTTTGGCGCCCGCTACCCCATTGCGGCTCCTACTTCCGACCGCAGTCGCCCTGTTTCTAATCGGCGCATCCTTTCCCCTCGCCCCTACCCCGGCCTTAGCAGAGCCCAAACCAGCCGCCGCGGCCAAGTCGGCCACCAAAGCCCGCCAGGTAATCCCGAGCCCGTACAAACCTGACCAGGCCGAGCGCGATCACATGGCGCGCTATGACCAGGCCATCGCCGAGGTGCAGAAAACAAATATTTCGGACGGGGATGCCGCCCAGCTGCGCGAGGCCGTGAAGGCCTTCGGCGGAGCCAAGCTGAATAAGGGGTTGGAACACCGGGCCGCGATCCGCGACCCGCTCGCAGCCAAGATCGCCGACTGGTTTCGCCTTCGCAGCGGCTATGGCACGGCCGACGAATACCGGACCTTTCTTGACCAGAACCCCGCTTGGCCGGACCGTCGGCTGTTGGTGCAGCGGCTGGAGGAGGCGCTGTTCACGCAAGGTGGAACCTCCACGGATATCCGCGCCCATTTCGCCAAGGGCGGCCCAGACCACGGCGTTGGCTTTGCGGCGCTCGCATCGTCCTATCTGGCGGAAGGAAGGACCGAGGAAGCCCGAACCTACGCTGTCAAAGTCTGGCGTGAGATGACCCTACCCTCCACGCTCGAGACCGGCTTTCTTGATCGCTTCGGGTCTCTCCTGACGGCCGCCGATCACAAAGCGCGGCTCGACCGCCTCCTGATCGACAACATTCGCTGGAAGGGGGAGCGCAACCAACGCGCTGCTGTCGTCCGCCGCCTGATACCCCTCCTCCCCAAAACGGAGCAGCGCAAAGCACAGGCGCGTCTCGCCGTGTTCCTGCAAAAAGAAGGATCACGCGCCGAAATCGAAGCGCTTCCCAAGGACGAGACAACCGACTGGGGGCTCGTGTTCCACAAAGTCCAGGCACTGCGCCGCGCCAACCGAATCGATGAGGCGGCCAAGCTGATGCTGACAGTGCCGACTGCCCCCGGCGCCGTCGTCAATAACGACGAATGGTGGATCGAACGGCGGACCAACGCCTATGCCGCGCTTAGGATCGGCAAGCCGAAGCTTGCCTATCAACTCGTGCGCGAAGCCGGTCCCCTGTCGATCAATCCGCTCAAAGACCAGAACTTCGTGGCTGGATGGATCGCGCTTCGCTACCTGAACGATGCAGCCGCGGCGAAGCCGCACTTCGAGGCTATGCACAAGGCGGCCGACGGTCCCTTGAGCCGCGCCAAGGCCAGCTACTGGCTGGGGCGCACCGCAGAGGTCATGAAGGACAAAAATTCCGCGGACGCGTTCTACAAGGAGGCAACAAGCAACCCGGACACTTTCCACGGCCAGCTCGCCATGCAGAAGCTGAATCCCGGCAGCCAGACCTTCCCCATCTCACCCCCTGCCGCGCCGACAGCCGACGAGATCCGCCGCTTCAACAACCTCGATGCGGTCAAGGCGCTCATCATCGCTGACAAGGCAAAGCTCGACACCCGTGTCACACGCGCCTTTCTCACGCAATTGCGTTTCTTCCTGAACAGCGAGGCCGAGATGGCCATGATCGCGCACTTGGCCGAAGCGCTCGGAGATACACAGATGGGCGTGCGGACGGCCAAGTCCGCCGTGGGCCGGGGCCACAACCTACTTTACTACAGCTACCCCGTTCACCCGTTCCCCGCCTATTCGCCACTCAGAGAGCCGCCGGAGCCGGCATTCCTGCTCGGCATCGCGCGCCAGGAAACAGAGTTCAATACGAAGATCGTATCAGGTGCCGGAGCGAAAGGCCTGCTGCAGGTCATGACGGTCACGGCGAAGCATGTCTGCAGCGACTACAAGATCAAATGCGACATCAAACGGCTTCTTTCAGACCCCGCCTACAATACGATGATGGGCTCCGCCTATATCGGCGACCGGATGCGCGACTTCTCCGGCTCCTATGTGCTGACGCTTGCGGGCTACAATGCCGGGCCTGGACGCGCGCGTCAGTGGATCCGCGAGTTCGGAGATCCGCGCGATCCCAAGATCGATCCGATCGACTGGATTGAGCGCATTCCCATCCAGGAGACGCGCGAGTACGTTGCCAAGGTGCTCTCGAACGTGCAGGTGTACCGTGCGCGACTGGGTGAAGCGGACGTAGCTCTGCGACTGGAAAAGGATCTCAACCGGGCACGCCTGGCAGCAGGGATCACTCCACGCGGAAGCGAGAGCAGGCCGTCGAGCACGGCAGCGTCGGGCGGCTGAAGGCACGACGTGCAGAAACGGACAGCGGGGAACAAACGATTATGACGGTCGCGCCGCAGCGGTACGAAAGCATCTATTTCGTCCAGCGCAACGGGCTGAAGTTGCACGCCCGCTTCTACGCGGCTCTGCATGCGAACCCCAGTTCGGCTGGCTCTCCCGGCAGACCACTCGTCTGTCTGCCGGGCCTCACCCGCAATAGCCGCGATTTTCACGAGATTGCGCTTGCGCTCTCCAAGGGAGAACATGCTCGCGACGTCTACGCGCTCGATTATCGTGGGCGCGGTCTATCCGACAACGACACCGACTGGCGCAACTACACCGTGCCCGCGGAGATGCACGACGTTTTTGACTTTCTGGTCGCCCGCAATCTGGAGCAGGTAGCCATCCTGGGAACCTCACGCGGCGGACTTATCGCCATGCTTCTGGCCGCGGCACAGCCCACCATGCTCGGCCCTGTCATCCTCAACGATATCGGACCGGTGATCGAGCGGGACGGCCTCACTCGCATTGCCTCCTATGTCGGACGCACCCCGCTGCCGCGCGATTGGACCGAGGCTGCGGCCATGGTCCGAGATTTGAACATCCGCGATTTTCCCGCAGTGCCCGAGCAGGACTGGGAGGCGATCGCGCGCCAGATGTTCAATGAAAAGAATGGCCGGCCAGCGCCGGGTTACGATACGGGACTTGCGCGCGCGTTCTCGGTGCTCGACGGACCGATGCCCGCGCTATGGCCGCAGTTCGAAGCGTTGACCGGTGTGCCCGTGATGGTCGTCAGAGGCGTCAATTCCGACATCCTCTCGGCCGAGACGGTGGAAGCCATGCGTCAACGCCACCCGGACCTCACGGAGCTGGCCATCGCCGGTCAAGGTCACGCCCCTTGGCTAAGGGACGAGGCATCGATCAGCGAGATCCGCCGCTTCCTGGAGCGCACAGACGCGCCCAAAGCGGCCTGATCAATGAACAACTCAGCTTTCCCGACTTGAATCCACTTCGCCGCGGTCGACACGGCGGGAGAATTCCGTCTGACCGCCGGAGGCCAGGATGCGCGCCTGCTCCACCCAGTTCTCGCGTTCGATCCGCCCCTTGAAGTCGAGCGTCGTGCTGATGCGATCGATATCGGCACCCGTCCAGTTCGCGATCTGCTCATACGAAGCGATGCCAAGCGCATTGAGGCGCTTCTCGATCAGGACGCCGATGCCGCGGATGCGCTTCAGATCATCCACGCGCTGGCCAGGAGATACGCCCTCGCCGCGCAGGGCCTCCGAGCGAACCGAGCGCAGCCCCACGAGATCGGAGCGCTGTTCGCTCCGCGACTCGTAGGCCGGCCTGGAAGCCGCATCTCGGTTCTCGCGGATCGCTTCGGCCAGACGTACCGGCCGGGGCGACTCCGTCTCGCCGGCATAGCGGGCAAGGATGCGGGCCTGCTCAACCCAGTTGTCCAGACCGACGCGGCCGGGACGATTGAGTTCACGTTCGACCCTCTCGATATCGGCCGACGTCCAGTGCGCGATTTGTGAGTAGCGCGAGACGCCCATGGCGTAGAGCGCCTGCTCGGTTTCGGGATCGATGCCTATGATGCGCGTGAAGCGATCGGGACCTGAAGCCCTATGGGCCGCCTGGCTCGCTGCCGCACCCGCAGCTGCCGCAGCGATGCCCGCCGCGGCCGTCGACTGGTTGACCCGCTGATTACGCGAGTAGTCGGTATCCCCGCCCCGAGCGAGTATCTGGGCCTGTTCGATCCAGTTCTCCTGCTCAATGCGGCCGCCCGTGAACCCGAGTGACTGGTTCATGAGCGCGACGTCGCCGGCCGTCCAACCGGCGATCTCGGCGAAACGACGCACACCGAGGCCATTGAGGCGGCCTTCGAGGATACGATCTATGGCGCGAATGCGCTTTAGATCGTCGGCCGGCAGCGGCTCGCTCGGGACTGCGGGAGAGGCGACAGCAACGGGTGGCGGCGCGGGCTTGGGCTCTTCCGAGACAACAGGAGTGGGCTCGGGTTCCGGAGCCGGCGGCTGGGGCTCGGATTGCTTTTCGCCGGTCGCACCGGCGGCAGCAGCGGAAGCCGCCGCGATTGCAGCATAGCTGGCAATCGTCGCCGCGCTGGACGAGGTTTCAGAAACAGCGGGGGCAACCGGCTCTTGAGCAAGGGGCTCTGGCGCGGCGGGCTCTGGAGGCTCCGTCGCGGCCGGGGGCGGCGGAGGCGCGGGCGGTGGAGTCTTGATGATTTCGATCTCGGCCGGTTCGAGCCGGTCCGGACCCGGCGCAGGTGCCTTGGCAGACGGAGGCGGGGGCGCAACCGGTACGCTGGCACGCGGACGAACCTCGACGACGGGCTCGCGGCGAACCGTAACGGACGCATCCCCTCCTGTCAGAGCACGCTCAAAGCGGGCGGCGTCTCCCGTCGGCACTGCGGGCGCGAGGACCGGCTCCGCCACTGCGGCAACGGGCTCGAACTCCGCCTCGGACGCACGACGCGCATTGTAGAACGAGCGCCGTAGCAGGCACCCGAGCATACAGCCCAGGAGGTAGGCGGACAGCAGCAGAAGGAAGATCTGCAGGGCCAAGGTGATCATACTTTGCTACTCCATCATCGAGCGAGACTGACGCGGCGCCAACCGCAACGGCTCACTCTTCGGGCTCCCCACACGAGACCCACCCTGTAAAAAGCCCGAAAATGAAGGCACCGAGCGCGTACCAGACCAGCTTGACCAGCAGATAATCCATTCACCACCTCCCTGACGGTCATCCGGCTCGTTCGAGCCGACGATAACCGCATCCCATCGCCTAGTCGGCAAGCACCTTGAACTCTATCCGGCGGTTCTTTGCCCGCCCTTCCGCCGTCTCGTTGTCGGCAATCGGACGCTCCGCGCCATAGCCGATGGAACTCAGCCGGTCGGGATCTACGCCGGCGTCGACGAGATAATCAACGACCGCCTGTGCGCGCCGCTCAGAAAGCGGATCGTTGCGCTCTGGGATCCCTTCCGAGTCGGTGTGGCCCTCGATGCTGATCTTGAAAGTCGGGCACTCGTTGGCAATCTTGACCAGGCGGTCAAGTGTCGGCTTGCTCTTGGAGTCCAGCGCCGCATCGGCCCGCTTGAAGTTGATGCTGCCCTCGGCGACCGCAGCACCCAGAAGCTTTTCACACTTGTCCGCTTCCGCACGGGCTGCTGCGCGACGCGCTTCTTCAGCGGCCCGTGCTGCGGCGAGCCGTGCCTCTTCTTCGGCTTTGCGACGGGCTTCAGCCTCAGCGGCCAACCGGGCTTCTTCCTCAGCCTTCCGGCGAGCCGCTTCAGCAAGTCGTTCTTGCTCCTCCGCGAGGCGGCGGGCCTCGGCCTGCTTGGCCCCGGAGCTTTCGACATCCACGGACGTAATGCAATCCTGGCTGGCCATGCCGCGGACCTCCGACGTCACGGCCGCGGCAATCTCGTCGTCGTCGGTCTTGCCCTTGAGATCGAGCACAAGGCCCGTCATCGAGAGTTCACCCGAGAGGAGTTCTCCCAACCCGCTGATACCGGCGAGCAGGCAGGCCTGCCAGCCAGCATCACCGCCAGGCCGAACCTCGAGGCTGTCCTTCACGGATAGATCCGGGAACCGGCCGCGGGTCGCCGTCACCAGCGCGATACGCGCGTCCTCGCTCGGCACGCTGCCTGTTAACTCCATCGTGCCGTTCTCGATTCGAGCCTTGGTGACGTAGGGACCTTCCGGCTGCGGAGCGGCGGCGACAGGTTCGGGCGCCGCCGGCGCCGGGGGTTCAGGCGCGGTAATGTCGGCGGTTGCGGTCAGCGGCGCGCCGATGGCTTTGGTAAAGGCGGTGCGCACCGTAGCCGCGGTCGGCTTGTCCGATGCGCGACCCTTGAGCGAAAACGTTTCGCCGTACAGCGATGCCTTGCCATCCTCCAGCTTATAGAGTTGGGCAATACTAATCATCGCGGCCTTAGTGAAACCATCTGGCGCTCCCTCACCGATCTCGACGCGATCGATCACAGCATGCCGCGGAAAGAGCTTCTTGGCGTGTTGGAATAGCTGATCGCGAACCCCTGCGCTCGGCGCGTAGCCGGACATGACGACCTGATTTCCTGAGAGTGCCGCGTTCCATACATAGTCGGCGATGACGGGCCCGGTGAGCGCTTCGCGCCCAAGTTTCAGTCCTTCTGGCATCCCCGACATCAGTCGCGCACGAATGGCCTTGAGGCTAGCCTGATCCGGAGCCTGACCCGCAATAGACAGCGTCGTGCCCGACAGTTCCACGCTGCCTTCCTTCAGCGCGGCCAATTGCCTTAATCCAAAACCAACACCGGAGAGAAAAATATCGCGGGACGGGGCACCGCGCGCCAGTTGCATTGTGTCTTCAATTCGAAAGCCGGGCAGCGTCGACTTGACGGCGCTCAACACGGAACGCCGAGAGGCCTCGGCGGGGACGAAACCCGACAACTTGATGCGATCACCTTCAGTGCGGGTCGCGGACCACAAGAAATCTTCGACTTTCTGTATGAGATCCGTGCGGGCATCGACCTCGCGCACGCCCCACACGCGCCGCAAGAGAGCGACCGCCTTGGACGGATCGCCTTCTTCCGGCGCAAGTCCCGTAAGGGTGGCGTCGCGACCCGAGAATGTGGACCGCGCCCAGCCGAGGCCAGCACCTTCCAGGGCCTCCATCGAGCGGGCCCTCAAATCATTTTCGATCTCTGTCTGATGGAGATGCAGCGCGATCCAACTCAGAGGAGCGATCAGTAGAAGGCCCCACAACCAGCGCCAAGGATTACATCTCATAAAACCGGTGCTCCCACAGTCCTCTAGGTCGGCCGACCGGAGCACAGTCACAATGCCCCCAGCCGCACGAGCATAGACGCCGTAAAGCCGCCGTACGCGACTACAACTCTACGCCACGATGCTTGGCCGATCCCCTCACCCCTCGACGGCTCACACTATAAAGGAGCGCTCGCGGGTTTCCAAGCCACTGGGAGGCTGACGAAATCGACGCAACTGCTTGAACATTCATTTGAAATCAAAACACCGCAACGCCCTGTCCGTTTACTGTGCAGAGCTGCGGTGGAAGCGCCACAGTGCAGAGACCCGTTCAGTGGAGCCCAAGGGGAGCCGGCCGCTGGGCAGGATGCAGGCCCTCGGTCGGGCAGCTACCGTGACCTGCGCAGGTCGCCCCCAAGACCTGAAATACCCCCGTCAAACCGGATCTTTGCTCCGCACGCGCATCTCAGTTTCGCCCCCCAGATCAACCGCCGGACCCCGACGCTCCATCCCTGCCTGTTCGCGCCAGGCACCCGCGTACGCCCCGCCCCGTGAGCGCCCTGAGGCGCCTCATCAATCCTACTGTGCACAAATTTTGACACCTGAGGCCGGGGCACGTATTCAGATTCTATAGTTATGAAAAATAAGCCGCTTCTAGGAGAGCGGCCATATTCTGGGGCAGGGATCGATGGCGGAAAGCTTTCTGGTGGTGGACGATCACCCCCTCTTCCGAGATGCACTGACACTCGCGATCAGATCGACACTTCCGGACGCCGTTATCAACGAGGCGTCCTCCATCAAGATCGCGAAGGATATGCTGACTTCTGGCGAGCGCTACGACCTCATCCTCCTCGATCTTTCCATGCCGGGCGTGTCCGGTTTCGAGGGCTTCCTGGAACTACGCAGTATCGATCCCAAGCAGCCTATTGTTATCGTTTCTGCGCTTGAAGATCCGCGCATCATTCACGAGGCGGTCACCCTCGGCGCATCGGGGTTCATCCCCAAATCGGCCCGCAAGCAGGAACTCGCCGAAGCCATCGGGAACGTCATGCTCGGCAATCTGACCCTGCCCAAGGGCTACCAGCCGCCCGAAAAGGGCCAGGGTGGCGCGTCCGATATTGCCGCGCGCCTGTCGTCGCTGACGCCCCAGCAACTGCGCGTCCTCACCATGCTGCGCCAGGGATTGCTCAACAAGCAAATAGCTCACGAACTCGGCGTGGGAGAGACGACCGTCAAGGCGCACGTGTCGGAGATCCTGCGCAAACTCGACGTCGCTTCGCGGACCCAAGCCGTGATCGAGGTGAGCCGGATCGATTTCGACAAACTGAGCGGCGGCAACGCCTGACCGGCTGCCCAGAAACGGACACGTCGATCAGCCCGAGCTTGCGATCACGTGCAGCATCAGCGCCCGCAGTTCCGCCGGCTTCACGGGCTTTCTTAAAAGTTCGAAGGGCCCCTTCTCCGCGAAGCTCGCCGGGGTCAGCGTACGATCGGCAGAAATGACGATTGCGGGGATCACCGCGTCGAGCCGTCGTCGAAGATCAGTCACGAGCCCCACGCCGGTCTGACCGCGATTAAGATGATAGTCGGCCAGAACGAGGTCGGGACGGAACTCCGGCTCCGTTGACAGAAGGGCCTCGATATCCTCCGCACTCGATGCGACACGCACCTCGCATCCCCAACGCGAGAGCAGGGCCTGCATGGCATCGACAACGGTCGGCTCGTTGTCGATCACCAGGACATTCGCGGCAGGCAGCCCGTAGCCTGGAATAGCAGGGGTCTCCGCGACCGGCTCCAGCCGGCGAATGCCGCCGAACGGCACCGTGACCGTGAAACACGAGCCGTGCCCGACGCGAGAGCAAAGCCCCATCTCGTGTTTCAGCGCCTCGGACATGCGCTGTACGATGGACAAACCCAAGCCGAAGCCGCCAACCCGCGCTGTCTCCGACGCAGCGCCGCGCTGGAACTCCTCGAAAATACGATCACGTTCAGCACTCGAAATTCCAGGACCCGTATCCCAGACCTCAAGGCGCACGCAGGAACCCCGCCGACGGGCAAGAATGCGGATCCTGCCCTTGTCGGTGTAATGCACGGCATTGGCGACGAGGTTCTGGATAATCCGTCTCAACATCAAGGGATCGGAGTAGACCATGTGCCGCGTCGGCCGGAATCCCAGTGCCAGCTTCTTGGCTGCAGCAATGGGTGCAAGATCCTCCACCACCCCCGCGCAAAGATCATCAACGTCAACCGCGCGAACCGACGGTGACATAACCCCCGATTCCAGTTTGGACAGATCCAGGATCGTCTTGAGAAGTTCCTCGATGCTGGACAAAGCATGATCGATCTGCCCCCCAAGCCGCTGCTGTTCGAAATCCGCCTGCCCGTCGACCATGGCCGACAACGTGAGGCGGGCCGCGTGCAGCGGTTGCAGGAGATCGTGCCCGACAGCGGTGAAGAAGCGTGTCTTGAACCGGTTTGCCCGCTCGGCAGCATCGCGTGCCAGCATCAGTTCACTGTTTGCCTGCTCCAGTCTGTCGAGGGCGGACTTGAGCTGATCCGTGCGGATGCGCACCTGACCTTCGAGGCCGATCGCCGTCTGGAATAGAGAGTAGGCGTTAGCCTGCTGATCCATTGATCGCTCGACCCGCTGCATAAGGGCAGCGTTGATCCGCGCGAGCTTCTCAAGACGTCGCTCGAGCTCGGAGCCCGGACCGTCGTGGCGCGGCGGAATTGGATAGCTGACCTCGTCACTCTTCATCTTTAGCGAACCGTATCCTTGCCGAACGCGATACCAGTGAGAGTCTGGTTCAAATGCATGGCATTGAACTGCTCTCCGTAGGTGTGGAACCCAACGACGCCGTAGCGACGGTAGAGTTCTTCCATATTGTGCCGGATCTGCCGGGTTTCCGCATCCAGCCGCCGCAGGACGCAATCAAAACCGATCACGAGATCCACACCTCCGATTTCCCGTCCGATTTCTTCCAGCGCGTCTTCGGTCGCTTGAAGCATATCCTTTGGACGGGCGACGGTGAACACCAGGCCTTCATCGATAGCGCAGAAGAACGAGAGAGAGCCGTCGTCGTTCATGTTGCGTATCGAGCGGCAATAGTAGTTTCCGCCAACTTTCACAACCAGAGGATAGGACGCGAAGCTGAAAGGGCCCAGATCGTCCGGCAGCAGGCCGATGGCGGAAGCATACTCCCGCGCGGCGGGCTCGGCATTCAGTTCCTTGACGATCCGCCGTTCCGTATCGGCTCCAGTCACAACCAGCTTGATTGGCGTTGGATCGAAATTCTGCGTTTTGAAAACGCGGAACGGCACATCCGTCTCGACGAGGATCAACACCGCTGCATCGGCCAACACACGCCCGTCGTGCACAACGACCGCGCCCTGGAAGGCTAGCCCGTCGCCAGCCGAACCACCTATGAGCGGCACCTGCTCGATCGCCCAGTGCACCGCGGCGACCAGCGTTTCTTCGGCGTTCGACAACCCATCGACCATCATCATGGCGAAAGCCGAGCGCCGCAGTGCCCCGGATTCGGCGACCTCCAAGTGGCCCTTGAGGCGGCGGGCCAGTTCCGTCGCGCGTTCGACGCCGAACTCGGAGACGTTCTCGACAAGACCTGAGTGGATGGTGAACCCCTCATACGGAAAAGCGATGAGCAGAACACCCGTTTCGAGCATGCCGCCGGGGGTTATGGCCCCCGACGTCGAACATCCGGACAGGGGAATGTTGGGGAACGCAGCGGTCAGCGCCGCCACGAGCTGCTCGGCTTCGTAGTCGGCGGAGAAATAGGCGATAATATGCTGAATGCTATCCGACCCAAGACCGGCCTTCAGCTCGGCGACAACTTCGGCCAGATCTTCGCTCGCGCTCGACGCGCAGCGCACGCCACTGGCGCTCTGAATTGCCGACGGTCTGCCCAAACGACGTTCCTCCAAATGGGCCCGTTTTTCGCGGGGCTCCTTGGGCCCAGTGTTGCCATACCCGCCGCCTTCCGGCAAACGCCTGAGAGCGGCATGCTTTCTTCCGTGCCCCGGAAGTGGCCCGATGCGATGCAAACGAAACCCTCGACGGGCCCGCCTGTTGCAGCCAGAGATCGGGAAGGGCCGTCGCTCCTGCCAGTGTGCGCACGTCGTCAGTCAAGCGTCACGCGTGCCTGCTCCGGCTCGTGCCCCGGCATGGTCAGGGTGACCACGATGGTTGTTCCTTTGGCGACCTTGAAGCTGCCCGTACCCTTGAGAAAATTCCCCGGGTCCGGCGTCAGCACGACGTCCTGCTTCTTGCCATGCGTGAGGATCGCGGCCGTCGCCTTGGAGTTCTGAACATCTTCGGCATGACCGCCGTCGCCATCCACATAGACTTCCAGTGCGCCGTCACGAGCCAAGATCTCCAGACGATGATGTCCGCTCTCGACGATCTTACCTCCGTGCTTTGCCGCATGCGCGTGATCCTCGTGGGCGTATGCGACCGGGGCACACGCAATCAAGGCGGCGATGAAGCTATTGCGCAGGTTTTTCATGTCAGGCTCCTCACGTATTTCGTGTACTGTCTAGAACGCATGCACCTGCGCAGCTCCGGACCGAGTGGCACGGAGCCGTTCCAGGGGCGCGCGGCCAAGTAGCAGAAAGAGAGTGGGCGTCAGGAAGGCATCAAGCAGGGTTGCCGAGATCAAACCACCAAAAATGGTCACGGCGACGGGACTGAGGATCTCCTTGCCCGGTTCATCGGCCCCGATCATGAGCGGCAGCAGCGCGATGCCCGCTGACAGGGCGGTCATGAGCACGGGCCGCAGGCGTTCCAGCGTGCCACGGATGACCAGATCCCGGCCGAACGTCTCCCCTTCGAACAGCGCCAGATTTATATAATGGCTGATCTTGAGGATGCCGTTGCGGGTTGCGATGCCGGCGAGCGTAATGAAGCCGATGGCGCTCGCCACAGAGAAGCTCTGCCCGGCAAGCCACAGCGCCGCCACACTGCCGATAAGTGCCAGCGGTACGTTGGCCATGATGATCAGCGCCAGCACGGCGGACTGGTAGCGGCTGTAGAGCACCACGAAGATGAGGGCGAGCGACACCAACGAAAGACCGGCGATGAGACGAGAAGCCTCCTCCTCGGCCTGGAATTGCCCCTCCAGGCTCGTGAAGTAGCCCTGTGGCAGGCTCGCGCGACCGACGGCAGCGCGAACGTCGTCGACAATCCGCGCCAGATCGGAGCCATCCGTATTGGAGAACACCGCGATCCGGCGGCGCCCGTTCTCCCTTTGGATTTGATTGGGACCGTCGGTTTCGATCACTTCTGCCACGGACTTCAGTGGAATGCGTCCCGCCGGGCTCTCGATCAGCATATCTCCCAGCGCACGCGTCCGGCGATCCTCATCGCCGAGCCTGAGCACGACGTCGAACCGCTTCGACTGATCGATGATCTGCGAAACCACGCGCCCGTTTGACAGCGTCTCCAACGCCGATGCGACATCATTGGGATTGAGGCCGTAGCGCTTGGCCTTGTCGTAGTCGATGCGAACCTGAAGCTGCGGGATGCGTACTTGTTTCTCGGTCTGCAGGTCCGTGATGCCGGGAATCGACTTGAGGCGCGCTTCCATATCGGCAGCCAACGCACGCAGTGTATCGTAGTCATCGCCATAGATTTTCAGCGCGATCTGTGCCCGCACGCCCGACAGCATATGGTCGAGCCGGTGCGCGATCGGCTGGCCGACGCTGATACTCGCCGGCAGAGCGGAAAGCCGGCTGCGGATATCGAGGAGGACTTCTTCGCGGCTGCGGTCCGATCGCTTCAGATCAAGATCGAGTTCACTGGTATGCACGCCCTCGGCGTGCTCGTCGAGTTCCGCCCTGCCCGTGCGCCGGCCGACCGACTTCACTTCTGGCACACCGGTCACGATCTTCTCGGCCAGCCTGCCGATGCGATCGGACTCGGCGAGACTGATGCCTGGTTGCAGGTTGAGGCTGACCAGCACGGTCCCCTCGTTGAAGCTCGGCAAAAACGCGCGCGGCAGCATGAGAGCGCCGGCAACGGCGCCAACCACAGCGAGGGCCGGCATGGCGATGACGAAAGCGGGCCGGCGAAAACTCCAGTCCAGGCCCTTGCGCTGCCAGCGCTTGAGAACGTCGACAATCAGCGCATCGCGTTCACCCAGGCTCCGCATGCGGGGCAGAAGCCAGTATGCCAGTACCGGCGTCACCGTCATGGCCACGACGAGACTCGCCAGGATCGAAACGATGAAGGCGATCCCGAGCGGTGTGAAAAGCCGTCCCTCGATTCCGGATAGTGCGAAAAGCGGCAGAAAAACCAAGACTATTATGACAGTGGCGTAGAGTATTCCCGATCGCACCTCGATGGAGGCGTCAGCGACGACTTCAGCGACGGAGCGCCGATCGCGCCCGCCAGCCGCACGATGCTGGCCAAGCCGGCGATAGATGTTCTCCACGTCCACCACCGCATCATCGACGAGTGCGCCAATGGCAATTGCCAGCCCGCCGAGCGTCATCGTATTGATTCCGAGGCCGAGAAGCTGAAATACGATGACCGTCGCCAGCACCGAGAGCGGAATGGCAACAAGCGAAATGAAGGTCGTCTGCCAATTGAGCAGAAAGACGAACAGCACGATCGCGACTACCACGAGCGCTTCGATAAGCACGCGCTTCACATTGGCGATCGACGTTTCAATAAAGGTTGCCTGCCGGAACTGGACGTCAGTGACCTTGACACCTTCCGGCATCTCACGCTGCAGATCGGGCAAAAGGGCTTCAATTTCACGAGTGATACCGACGGTATCCGCCCCCGGCTGCTTCTGCACGGCGAGAATGACCGCCGGCTTTCCGTTGAACCCGGCGTCGCCACGCTTGGTGCGGGCGGCGAAATCCACGGTCGCCACCTGTGCCAGGGAGATCACCTGTCCCTCGCGATAAGCCACGACGAGGTTCTTAAGATCCTCTATCCGCGTCGTCCGGGCGATGTTCCGAATAAGGTACTCGCGCGCCTTCAGGTCGACAAAACCGCCGCCCGTATTCACTCCGAACATCCGGATCGCCCGCTCGAGCGCTTCCAGGCTGACGTCAAGACCGGCCATGCGGCGCGGATCAGGCACAATGCGGAACTGGCGCACCTCGCCCCCGATGGGAATGACCTGCGAAACCCCTGAGACGGTCAACAGCCGGGGACGGACGACGAAATCTGCCGTCTCGCGCAGCGTCATCGGATCGGTCGTCTCGCTCGACATGGCGATCAGCATGATCTCACCCATGATGGACGAGATGGGGCCCATCTGGGCTGCAACATCGCTGGGTAACTGGTCGCGAACGAGTTGCAGACGCTCCGATACCTGCTGCCGGGCAAGGGTGATCTGCGTCGACCAGTCAAACTCGATGGTGACGATGGAGAGCCCTACGCCGGTGACGGAGCGCACGCGTACCACGCCTGGCATGCCGGCCATGGCCGTCTCGACTGGGAAGGTGACAAGTTGTTCGACTTCTTCCGGCGCCAGACCGTGCGCCTCTGTCATCAGGGTCACAGTAGGGCGATTGAGATCGGGAAACACGTCGACCGGCAGCGTGCGCAGTGTCAACACACCGTAGAACATGAGCACAAGCCCGCCGATCAGGACGAAGAGCCGGTTGGCTAGACTGGCACGGACAATGGCATCGAACATGGACGGCCTCACCGGACTTGATTGATGAGTTCCGCACCGGCAATGACGACGCGTGCGCCTTCCTCCAGCCCGGCAGTGACAAGCACGCGATCGCCGTCCAGCGGACGGGTCCGCACCAGGGCCGGGCGAAAGTTCTCAGCAGAAGATTTCACCCACACCTGTGACAGTCCATGGTTGCCGCGAACCACGGCCGCATCGGGCAGAATGATTCCTGTGTCGCTTTCCCGGCGTTGCGCGATGACCGTCACAGGCGCGCCGACGGCAAGTCCCGTATGCGGTTCGTCGATGCGAAACAGCAACGCCTGGGACTGCTGCCTCAGGGTTGGAGAGCGTCCTACGTAAGAGAGCTCGATAGTGTGCCCGTCGGCATCACGCGCCACGCCCCCGGAAATATCGTCCTCACCATGGATATCCAATCCAGCGGCTTCGACCCAAAGGCGCTCCGGATCGACGATCTCGAACAAAGTGTCGCGCGCGCTGACCACTTGACCGGCGCGAACATTGGCAACCGAGATGACACCTTTGACGGGTGCCACCAAGTCGAACTTTTGGACGTCCTTTGGTTCCAGAACGCGCTTCTGCTCGCGCAGCGCCTCCAACTCCGCACGCGTATCATCGATGTCACTTTGCGCAACGACGCCAGATATGCGCGAAAGGCGCGTGAGCTTCTGCTCGGCAACCTTAAGCTTGCCAGCTACTTCCGCCCGCAATTGCTGCATGGTGCCGAGATCCGCAAGAGGAATTGTAGGCGACAATCGCGCCAGAACCTCGCCCGCCTCTACCTTCTGCCCTACGAACGACAGGCCGCGTTCGCCCAACTCGACCAGACCATCCATTGGCGCCTGGATTCGGCCAAAGGCCGAGGGATCGGCGATCACCGTGCCGATCACCTCCATGGTTCGTTGCGCCGAGTTCACCTTGGCTGGACGTGTGCGCACCTCTAGAAGTCGCTGCGTCGGTTTTGGCAGAAACACGCTGCCGTCGGGAAGCCGCCGCGGTACGTTGCCCAAGGGTACGGCTGACACCGCAGGCGCATCGTCATGGTCATGTTCTTCGTGGGCGCGAACAGGGTCCGCCCCCAGTCCCATCAGAACCGCGGTGACGAGGACAGCGCTGGCCGGTCCCACGGGCGGTCGCGGTCGGATTAGTAAAGCGATCACCAAGCCAAGGATGAGACCGGCGGCCATCATGATCCAGGCTGCCGGCTGCGTGACGACCTCGGAAACGGAGTGCGACATGGCATCGGATTCCGGCTGAGGATCCGGGATCGCCAGAGTTCCGTTCAGCAGCTCGGCCTCGTCCCCAAGCCGAATGGTGAAGACCAGCGCCTTTGTTCCGGGTTCCTCCATCCACTCGGTCCCTATCTTGTAGGTGCCCGGTGCGATTTGCTCGCCGACCAGCGGCTTCATGCCTGGGGCAGATACCTCGATGGAGGCGTCATCGACCGGCTCGTTCGTCTCGACGCGATCGAGATAGATCGCGAGTTGGTGACCCTCGGCGATCGCGACCAGCTCCAGATCCGTTCCGGTAGCTTCGAGACGCGGGGCTTCGCGAACGGCTGACGGGGCAGGCCCGTGATCGTGGCCGTGATCATGGTCGTGGCCAGGCCCTGCCGCAGACGGCAACGCCCACGAAAGCGCCAGAACGAAAGGAAGAAGATATCGTAACATTGGTCGGGTCCATGCCTGAAGGGATCGAGCATTGCAGCATGGAGCTTCTATGTGGACGGACCGGCAGCGACGTCGCGCACATGGCCGGAAAAAGGTCCGATGTAAAGATCCATGCTGATGGCAGCACGGGATTTGAAACCAAAGGTCGTGTCCCGCGCTCAGAGGGTAGCGCGAGGAGGTCTCAAGGGAGGCGCTGTCGGCCGGCCCGCCGGAATAGCTGAATTGAGACCGGCAAGCCGCGTGCCCGCACGGGTTCCGAAGATCGGCCCGGACTGGCCTGTCGCGAGAGCCGGCGTGGAACAGCAGTGGACATGCGTATGACAGCAGCGGTCGGCCGAATGCCTCGAATGATCACAGCCATCCCCGTGATCGGCATCATGATGCATCGCGGCGTGGTGATGCCCGTAGTGCGCATCTGAGTGATGGCGATGTGAATGGGCGTGACTAGCATCACCGCCCGCATCAGCTTGGCTCATCTCGTGCGCGAGAAATGCACCGCCAGCTTCGTGCAGTCCCGACAATCCCAAAGCCCAGGCGTTGCCGAAGGCCATGACGGCCACCAGCAGGGCAATGACAGCTCCGCGGATTCTTTCGCACATGCTCACAGGACACTCCCGTTTGCCCCCGGCGTCAAGGGCTGCACCGCTAAACGGACAGCGAGGCCCAAAGAGAGCGCATGAACGGCCCCACAGACCCGCCACGCCTGCGGCTCAAATACGACTTCTTAACGTGCGACTTCTATCGTTAGGGACGTAGTAACATTGATCGAATTATTCGAGAATTGCGATGAGTAAGCGTGTCGTTGCAGGCGTTACCATCGCCGCCTGCCTTCTGGCGATAGGTGCGCAGCCGGGCCGGGCGGTCGGCCTGGATGACGATCCACATTGCGGTCTCTTTTCCAAGGTTCGCGAGACCCTGACGAACGACATCGGCAAGAGCGTCGATCGCGTGACCCGATTTTCGGGCGTTGAGGTGAGTTGCGATAAAAAGGCAATCGTGTTTCGCCAAGCGGTGAGCCTGGACCGCGGACAGCTCGTATCCGATTGGGTCGAGCGGCACGGACGAAAATGGTCGAAAACGTACTGCCGAGGCCCTGCCGCCTTCGCCGATGCCATCCGTCGTGGCTGGACCATCTCGACCATCATCAACCTGCGCGATGGAAGTGAAGTGCGCATCGACGCTACCTGCTTTGACGCTGAAGCCTAAGCCGCGCCGCCCTCAGCACAGTCGCTGATTTATGGTGGGCATGTCGGCCGCGATGTAGGGAATGGCGTGCAGCTCTGGCGGCAGCCCACCGCCACCGCTATGCTCTATCCCCTCGTCGCCGTCACAAGACAGCTCTTGTACTTAAATGACTGAGAGGGGATGGGCTTTGCATGGGCTATCCGTATCGTATCTTTCGACAGAATGCATGGCCCCTGCGCCTGATGATCTGCGCACCGCTCATTTTGCAGACCTCTGCCGCGTTTACTCAGGACAGTGAGGATCTGGACGGCGGAAAGCTCCTCCAAGGCAACTGCGGCCGCTGCCATGCCGTGGAGCAGACGGGCAATAGCCCCCTGCAGAGCGCACCGCCCCTGCGAGACATCTATCGCAAGCGCTCCACGGAGCAGCTTGAATTCGAGTTCGCCGAGGGCATGGGCTCGCGTCACCCGGAAATGCCGCAGATTCAGTTCTCTTCGGAAGAGATCGCCGCAATCCTGACCCATCTTGCGCGTATTACGAACCCTGAGTAATCGCGAGGCCATCAGCCATGCGTTGAAACACCCTCATCATCTGACATTCGTCAGACAAAATGGATGGTGCCGCTGTGGAAAATCGATGCCGGTTGCACGCATGAGCGGACAATCTCGAACCCTTGCTCTAGAGTGCCCCCTCGAGGGATTGCGGGGGGTATCATGAGAAGTCACTCGGCCGACTTCGCAGGCGCATCCAGTGAGGGGCTATGTCCCGATCTGGTCCCTATTTTGCGCACAGTCAGCCGATGGGCCGATCTCCACCCTGTTGTATCCGACGTCATTATTTTCGGTGACAGGATCCGCAGCGGCCATGCCAAGCGCGCTGTCCTTCATCTGGCGGTCTGCTACGATCCCGACAAATTGAACGAGGGCTTCGATGACTGGATCGAGCAGCTGCGCACCGACTTTGCTGACCTGCGCTCCTGGCTCGGTATGCCTCTCGACGTTACTCTGCCCAACCATGGGCAGGGCTGGTCTCTGATCGGGGCGGGTACGGACGTCGAAGATATGGCGCGCGGAAAAGTGCGCTGCGTTTTGACTGATCCCGTGAGTTCCCATGCGCCGTTCATCACCCGCACGGCAACCCAAGACCAGAGCGTTATGACTACGGTCATGCGGTCCCTCTGGTGTCGCCTTCGGGATGGCCTGCCCTTTTCTCTGTCGCCACCGTTCGCGGCGGGCCGCCGCCCTCTTCCCTGATTGCGGCCTCGTATCAAACCATGCTCCTGACGTTGTCGGCATGACCGGACGGCATCACGGCCGCTGGCTGTGAGGCTCCCTACCTCAGCCCTGGTGGCCTTGCGCGCCGTTACCGCTATGCTCGTCAGCTTGAGACAGGCCGCTAGCATCAGCTTCGCAGGGCCCTGATCCAAGACCAAGACACCAGGACCGCCCATGCGCATTGCAACTTTCAACCTGGAAAGCCTCGACGTTCCCCCAAAGGCTCACACGCCGCTGGAAGCGCGCGTCGATATTCTTCGGCCTGCGCTCGACCGTCTCGAAGCCGATGTCCTGTGCCTTCAGGAGGTCAATGGGCAGAAGATACCTGGAAAAGATGAGCGCCAGCTCGTTGCCCTCGACAAATTGTTGGCTGGAACGCCCTATGCCAATTATCACAGAGCGACTTCGACCGCTTCGGACGGTCATGGTGTGGCCGACGTCCATAATCTTGTGACGCTCTCCCGCTTTTCCATCCTGTCCTTCAGCCGCGTCCAGCACGATCTGGTCCCCCCGCTGCAGTATAGCCTGCAAACGGCAGACCCTCCCGATTGCGACGCCCATCCCCTCCGCTTCGACCGTCCCCTCCTCGTAACCGAACTCGATCTGGGGCAAGGACGGCGCATGTCGGTCGTGAACCTGCATCTGCGCGCGCCGCTGGCAGCAGCCATTCCCGGGCAGAAAATTTCCCCCTTCGTCTGGAAAAGCGTCTCGGGCTGGGCAGAAGGATACTTCCTCGCCGCCTTGCGGCGCGGCGCGCAAGCACTTGAATTACGCCTGCTTCTCGACCGGCTGCTCGCAGCAGACCCTCATGGCCTGATCGCTGTTGCCGGTGACTTCAACGCCGAAGATCACCAGACGCCGCTAAAAATCGCCATCGGGGCGGAGGAAGAGACTGGGAACGGCCAACTCACCGGGCACAGCCTTGTCGTGCTCGACAGGGCCATAGCCAGCGACCGGCGCTGGAGCGTGTTGCACTATGGCCGTCCGCAGATGCTCGATCATATTCTCGCTAGCCGAACGCTTTATGCGCACTTCCGCTCGATCGAAGTCCACAACGAAACGCTGGGCGACGAAGCGGTGAGCTACGCCAAGGTCGACAACCCCCCCGGCTCTTATCACGCTGCCGTTGTGGCGGAGTTCGCGATCAAAAGCACTTGATCGGACCCGAGAGCAGCCAGGGCCGCTCTCATACTTTGGTTCAATGCTAGACATGATCGAGGAACCCAAGGGGACCTAAAAAGTCAACATCCACGCCGCACCGCAGCAAAAGTCTCCGCTTTGCTGCGCAGAAAATGAATCTCGCTGCCCCAAACAAAAGCTAATCAATTCAATTAATACCGACAGGATGTCTACGCTGTCGATAATGTCGTGCTGCATGCGCTCGCCGAAGGCTGCAGATCATCATGATCGAGCATGCATGTGCTCAAAAACAACCGCATGCACGTAAGCCCGATGACCTGAGTCAACGGCAGGCCAGCAGGCTGCGATGTATTTTTTCATGACTTGCGTGGAAGACCGGCAAAGCTCATGTTGGCTAGGAACGTGTGCTCCACCTTGAACAAGAGTGAGCAATTGGAACTCCGCGTTGATACGCGGCAATGAATTGCACAGCAGGAGTAGTGACGGTGGGGCATCGGGGTTTCGTCAAATCGGAAACGGAAAAAGTCGGCGACCGCTGGAGTGCTGCGTCAGGTCTACGACTGGATTGGGGTTCCTCGCAAACAGCAAGAACCGGCCCCAGTTCACGAACGGCCCTGGCCGGCATCATCGAGAACGACATCATCCCGCGCCTGCTGCGCACTCACGAAGATGGAACGCTAGCGGATCTGCCGTCATCCGGCCTGACGGGGGCCGAGAGAGTCGAGCGTATCGAGGAATTCACTGAGGTCGTTCTTCAACCGGATGTCCGTCCGGCCATGGAGTACTTCGATATGATGCGCCTCCAGGGCGCATCCATCGAAATCCTTTTCAATGAGCTTCTTGCCCCGACGGCACGGCGACTTGGGGAGCTGTGGGAGCGCGACATCCGGGATTTCACTGAGGTCACCCGCGGGGTCGATCACATCCAGCAGATCGTAATGGCCTACTGCTCGGCCTTCTGCAATGAAGTGTCCTGTCCCCAATCGTCCCGGCGGATCCTCCTGATGACGCTTCCAGGGGAACGACATAATCTTGGCGTCTGCATCATTCGCGCGCATTTCTGGCGCGAAGGCTGGGACGTGTGGTGCGACACCCCACAGTCCTTGAAGGATCTCGCCAGGCTCGTCAAAAGCCAGTGGTTTGATGTTCTCGGCTTTTCCGCCACCAGGGTGTCCGAACCGGATAAACTCGGCCTCGACATCAAAAATATCCGTAAGGCGTCGATCAACAAGGATCTGACAATCATCGTCGGTGGCCACGCGTTTTTCGATAATCACAAACTCGTCGCTTCAGTTGGCGCGGACGGTACGGCTGTAGATGGTCGTGAAGCCGTAAAATCCATGTCGGAGCGACTGCGCGAACGCAGGCTCTGAGAGGAGGCGGTGCCGGATCCTCTTCTTGGGACCGCGAGCCTTCCGAAGACTGCTTATGGCCCCTCTTACCTCCGCTCGTTCCGATGTGTGCGTTCGATTGATTGCACCGTTCGGATCACTTCGTCGTCGTTGAGCGGCGGACGGCAGCGCACATGGTTCCAAGATAGCAGGAGTTCCACCACGACATCCGGATCCACGCCATGCCAAAGAAGATGGCCGGCAAATGAAGCGATCGTGGAATTACGTTGGCCCTCCTTCACCCCTTCCTGCACAAGCGCGCGCCAGTAGGAGACCGAATGACCTCCGGCGCCTTCGCCGGAAAACCGGGGCTGCTCGAGCCATACCGGCAAGGCGGCCAGTTCTATCTGGCCCGGCGCATGACCCTTTCGCCAGCGATAGCGTTTGCCCGAGGGATGCACTGACGGCGGGACAATAATGCATCCTCCATCTCCCCTAAGATCGATGCCAGGCGCCAAGCCGGCGCGGTTTCTCACTTCGTGTCCTGGATGCGCAAAATAGAGATGCCGGCCCCCGCCACCAGTGATTGACTCAACAGTCTGCGGCACCGGTCCATGCCGGAATTCCAGATCGGCAAGCGATGCATCGCCGCCGTTCTCGGGATCGATGTCGATTACGACGACCCCGGAGATCTCGCCGGTCACCACGGCAAGGTTGCCATTGGGCCAGCGCTCATACCAGCCTGTGATTTCTTTCTCTGTCGGCATGCGGTGTTGATAGACCTGCCAACGCACAATCGGCCGCTTGGTCCGCTCGCCGGCCACCACGATGGACCAGCCGCGGCGCAGATAGCCGAGCGCCGCTTCCAGATGCGCGCTCTCATTCTGCGGTGTCTTTTTACCGTCCGGCACGGCTCAACTCCTGCAAGCGTGAGACGAATTCCGACGAGACGGACCTCATGCCACCGGTACGGTTCCGGCGAGGAAGTCCTTCCATATGTCAGGCGTCCTTGCGATCTCGCGCGCTGCAACATCTTCGATCTTGCGCGCTATGTCTCCAGGCAGGCCGGCTTCGGCATATCGTATGCGCAGATGCGCAATGCGAGGCTTGTCGATAGGCTCACCGATCTGACTGACCAGATAGCATTCGGCGTCCGCCACGCCCGAAACCTCGGATACAAGAGCATTGGCAATCGCATTCGCCGCCGCCGTGTAGATCTTGCCCACATGAGTTATGGGATTCTTCCCTGCCATCGCCTCCATGCACATGGGCCGCATGGGGGTGATGAGACCGTTCATGCGGTTTCCGCGGCCGGTTTCTCCATCATCCCCCGCCTCTGCAGAGGTGCCTGAGACGGTCAGATAGACATCGCCAGCGCCCGGATCGTCGGCGGCATTCACATAGGCGGCAACATCCCGCTTCGTGATTCCACGCGCAATCTTCAGAGCCTCTTCACGAAGGCTCTGCTTAGCCGTCAAATAGGCATCGATGTCGCTGAGATGCCGCCCGATGAAGGCGCAGGAGATAGTCAAAGAGATGTGATCATGCTCACGCACCCCCATGACCTTGATGTCCTCACCCAACTCGGGAAAGCGCTCCTTGAACGAGCACGTATTCAATCCTCGCTCGACGGCCAGAACAACACGCTCCAAGTCGCTCGGCGGGCCAAAACCAACACCGCACGACGTATCGTTAGCCAGGAACACGCCGCGCGCCTGCTGACGCATGAAGAGATTTACGAGTTCGCTTGACCCCGGCCGCGTAATGCAGTGGAGCCTGAGGCCCGCTTCCGGATCGAAGGCGTGCATGTTCGCATCAAACCAAGATCGAACCGCCTCTTCCGCCAGATCGAAAATCGGAACCAACTCTCCCCGCACTTCTGCCGTTGCGCGGCCGGAGAGATAGAGATCGAAGGGCTTGACGATCCGGCCGCCGCCGAATTCCGCCTGCGATTGCCCCGCCGACAGAAGCGCCTTGTCCACATTGTGGTGCAACACGAGTCCGAAGTGCTGAAGATAGAATTTGGAAAGCGCAGCACTGAAGGCCTCGCTCAGCATATCGCAGATCGTATCGGGATGGCCGATCCCCTTGCGTTCGACGATCTCCAGCGGACGCTCATCCGGCATCGCGTCGTGGCTCAGTTCGATCTTGATAGCCATGATGTCGATCCGACCTTCCAAAAGCCCCGGGAATGTCTTCTCTTACATCCGCAAAGGGACGGGACGCCAGCACCCGTCCGACTTAATGATGCGGAGATCAGAGGTGCCAACATCAAACGTGATCCTGCGCTTCTGCGGTGCAGCACGCACCGTGACGGGGTCGTGCTATTGGCTCCGTGGGCAGACCTTCAGCTTTATCGTCGATTGTGGACTCTTCCAGGGATCGAAGACACTGAAGGAGCTGAACTACCGGCCGTTCCCCTTCGATCCCAAAGAGATCGACTTCGTCCTGCTGACTCATGCGCATATCGACCATTCGGGTCTTCTGCCGCGCCTGATCAAAGAAGGTTTCAAAGGGCCTGCCTACATGACCCGCGGCACGAAGGATCTTCTGACCTTCATGCTGCCAGACAGCGGACACATCCAGGAAAGCGAAGTCGAACAGCTCAACTTACGCAAACAGCAATGGGGGCGCCCGGAGGTCGAGCCGATCTATACGAGGGCCGATGCCGAGCGCGCGCTCGAGAACTTCAAGACCGTTCCGTACGAGGTCTGGATCCAACCCTGCGACGAGGTGCGGGCCCGCTTCTGGAATGCGGGGCATATTCTGGGATCGGCCTCGATCGAGATCGAGGTTGCCACCGAGCAGCGCGAGCAACGGCTCCTGCGTATTCTCTTCTCCGGCGATATCGGTCCGGAACACAAGCTTTTCCACGCCGATCCCGAGGCGCCTGCGAACTTCGATTACGTCATTTCGGAATCGACCTATGGCGGCCGAAAGCGCACGCGAGCCGACCCAAAACATCGCCGCATGCTGCTGTCGCAGGAGGTCAAACAGGCACTTCGGGCTGACGGCGTGCTGATTATTCCTGTGTTTGCCGTCGAGCGGACACAAGAACTCGTGTCCGACCTCATCAGCCTGCGGGAAAGCGGCGGAATTCCCGCCGTGCCGATTTTTCTCGATTCCCCGCTCGCCATCCGCGTGACACGGGTCTTCGAGGCTCATGCCCATGAACTCGAGGATCTGGCCGGTCGCGCTCGCCTTCTCGACAATCCGGCCATCATTCCGACGGAGACGAGCGAAGAAAGCAAGCGGATCAACAGCGTCCGCGGCGGAGCCATTATTCTGGCGGCAAGCGGCATGTGCGAGGCCGGCCGCATTCGCCACCATCTGAAACACTGGCTCTGGCGCGAGCAGGCCACCGTACTTCTCGCCGGCTATCAGGCGCCGGGCACGCTCGGCCGACTGCTCGCCGACGGCGCCACCTCTGTCCGCATCCAAGGTGACGAGATCCACGTCAAGGCGCACATCCGGCAGACCGATCTCTATTCCGGTCACGCGGATGGCAAAGAACTGGTTGCCTGGATCGAAGAGCGCCAGCCCATCAAGCGCGCCCTATGTCTTACCCACGGCGACGAAGAGGAGATCAAGGCTCTGACCGCAGCGCTCGCGGCCCACGGCATGAGCGAGGAGCGCATCATCGCACCGGTCCTCGACGACGAAATGGAGCTTCTGGGAGACGGCGCCTCACCGCGGTTCCGCCCCGCGCCGCGCCGTCTCGATCCGGAAGTCGTTGGGCGGCCGGACTGGCACAACGAATTCGCCCAGATCTCGCTCGATATCCGCAGCGCCCTCGATCAGGCGGCCGACGACCGATCTCGCAACATCGTGCTGCGCAGGCTGAGACGCGCCTTGGAGGTTTCGGAAGATTAGGCCCTAGGGCGTCGCGGCGCTGCACACGGCGAGCAATTGACTTTTTTTGTCCGCATTGCACCTTCCTTTTCCGCTTCTGTGATCCTTGACGCACGTCAAGAAGCCCGCACGTTTGCCAGTGATACAGATTGAATTGGACGTGCGCACACGAAGAGCCTACGCGGCGTGCAGGCTCAAAATCCTCTGTCCAAGTCCAGAACAATCCTATGCTATCGGACGGCGAGGGAGCTTGGCACGTGACACAATCAGAACCTGATCGAGGAAGGCTCAAGGCCCGCGCTTCACCACCCAGCGCACTTCCTGTTGAAGCGCTTCATAAAGCGGCCGATCTCAGCACGCTCACGTTCGAGACGACGGCTGATCTTCCGCCGCTGGAAGGTGAAACGCACCAGAGTCGCGCGCTTGAGGCTGTTGTCTTCGGAACAGAAATCCATCGACCAGGTTACAACCTGTTCGTCATAGGCCCGCGTGAAACCCGCATGCGTGAGGTGGTCGCGCGCATCCTCACCGATACGGTGCACAAGGAAACGGCGCCCTCAGACTGGATCTATGTCAATAACTTCACGGACCCCAGGAAGCCGACTGCAATCGAACTTCCAGCCGGGAGGGCGCCGAAATTCCACGATGCCATGCATGAACTCGTCGACGATCTGAAGGCCACCCTTCCCAGCGCCTTCGAGAGTGAGGACTACACGACGAGGCGCGCCGCCATCGACGAGAAATTCACCAAGGCACAGGCCGATGCCTTCAGTGGCCTACGCGACAAGGCGACCGAGAAGGGAATTGCCATTCTGCGCACACCCTTCGGCTTCACGCTCGCACCCGAGAAAGACGGTTCCGTCGTGCCGCCAAGCGAATTCGCGAAGTGGCCGGATGCTGACCAGGACGAGACGCGGCGAAACATGGAAATACTGGAAAAGGAACTTGATCAGATCGTTCGCTTCGTCCCTCGGTTGGAGAAGGACCATCGCGAGGCGATCCGCCAGCTCAACCGGGAAACGGCGGAGACCGCCGTCGGTCACCTAATCGAGGAGGTTAAGATCCGCTTTTTGGATCTACCCGTGATCATTGATCGGCTCGAAACCGTGCGCAACGATCTTCTGGAGAACGTCGCGATCTTCGTGCAGAAGAGCGACGAAGGCGGTGAGATCCCTGCTCCGCCGCTCGCTCATACGCCCTTCGAGCGCTACGAAGTCAATGTTCTCGTCACTCACGATCCTGCCAATCTCGCAGCACCACTGATCGAAGAATATCATCCGACGCTCGGCAACCTCATGGGGCGCATCGAGCATGTGGCACATCAGGGCACTCTGATCACGAACTTCCGCATGATACGCGCCGGTGCGCTGCACCGTGCGAACGGGGGGTTCCTGCTGCTCGATATCCGACACCTGCTGACCGAACCATTCAGCTGGGCCGCTCTCAAGAGATCCCTGCAGCGCGGCATGATCGTTATCGAGGACATCGGACAACTTATCGGCTTTGCAACCACGTCGCCGCTCGAGCCCGATCCGATCCCGCTCGATACCAAAGTGATCCTGTTTGGCGATCGGATCGTGTACTTCCTTCTTTCGGAACTGGATCCGGAAGTCGCTCACCACTTCAAGGTGCTGGCCGATTTCGAGGATGACGTGGAGCGCACGCCGGAGAGCGAGGCGCTGCATGCCCGCATTATCGCCAGTATTGTGCACCGCGAGAACCTGAAGCCTGCCTCGCGGGATGCGGTCGCGCTCGTCATCGGAAGATGCGCACGTATGGCTGGAAATGCCGAGCGCCTGAGCCTGCTGACAGAACACGTACGCGATATTCTGATCGAGGCCGATCATTGGGCAACACGAGACGGGCGTCCGATCATTGAGGCTCAAGACGTGCAGCGCGCCATTGACCAGAAGGATCGCCGCAGCGGCCGCGTGCGCGATCGGATGCAGGATAGCATCCTGAAGAAATTCGCCCTGATCAGCACGACGGGAGCCGCTGTTGGACAGGTCAATGCATTGAGCGTTTTGGAGCTTGCCGGCTTTGTTTTCGGGCAGCCGTCGCGGATCACCTGCCGCGTCCGGCCCGGTTCCGGGGAGGTCATCGATATTGAGCGCGAGGTCGAACTCGGGGGGGCGACGCACTCGAAGGGCGTGCTGATCCTCTCCGGCTATTTGGCAGGCCGTTATGCGCTAGATACACCGATGTCCCTTCTCGCAAGCCTCGTCTTTGAGCAATCCTATGTCGGCATTGAAGGCGACAGCGCATCGACAGCCGAACTCCTGGCGCTTCTCTCTGCTCTCTCCGAGGCACCGTTGCGGCAGGATCTGGCCGTGACCGGCTCCGTCAATCAGAACGGCGAGATCCAAGCCATCGGCGGCGTGAACGAGAAAATCGAGGGCTTCTTCGATATCTGCAAGGCGCGCGGTCTTACCGGCAGCCAGGGCGTGGTTATCCCGAAATCGAATACGCGCAATCTGATGCTCCGCCAGGATGTGATCGATGCATGCCGGAGCGGCCAATTCGCGATCTATGCCGTAGAGAATATCGACGAGGCCCTGCATCTGTTTACCGGCCTGCCCGCCGGCCAGCGCCAACTCGACGGCGAATTCCCGTTCGGCTCCGTCAATCATCTGGTCGAAGAGCGACTGCGCACATTCGCCGAGGTCCGGCGGATCTATGCGGGAACCGGGGAAAGCGCGCCGGGCGAGGAGAGTGGGGGATGACCACAGGCGGCCAGATGATATTCCGCCGCGCAGTGCTTGGATTTGACTGCGAGACATACAATGTAGCGGCCCTTGACGTTGCCGCGCACCTCGCCCGAGCACTGCGGCTCGATCTCTTCGGAATCTTCGTGTTGGACCAGATGCTCGATCTCATCGCCGAATATCCCGGCGCGCGCGAATTCGTTACCTCCGGCCGACACTGGCGCGCAGTGGATCGCGCGCAACTGCGAGAGCAAGAGCTTGAATTGGCGCTTGGACTCCGGCGCATATTCGATGCAAAAGCCGCAGCAGAGAAGCTTGCCGGCACCTTCGAGGTAGCCAGTGGGCGGGTCTCGGACATCCTGGCCGGCACGACCATGCGGACTGACATCCTTGTCATCGCCGAACCGCGAAATACGATCGGGCTCGTTACCAAAACATTCCCGGTCATCCTTGAGATGGCAATACGGTCGCATGCCTCGGTGCTGCTCGTACCGCGACGGGCCATGCAACGCCGCGGACCAATCTTGGCGATTGCCGGGTCGCCCAACGACCCCGCGATCGCGACGGCGCGAGCGATCGCGGCTGCCTCCAGCGAAAACTTTGCTATCGTCACCCCCTATGCCGCGGCGATCCCTTCGGAGGCGGCGCCCCTCGATCAACGCCGTCCGAAGGACATCTTCGATCAAATCCCACCCGCAAGCCTGATCGTAGGCTCGCGAACGGGCCTCTTCGCCAGCCGTGAAGAGATCTTGACGGCACTCGGCCGTTCACGCGGCACGCCGCTGCTCTTACTGGAGCCAGAGGAACCTCTTCCGTCAGGCCAGAGCAAAGTCCAAGCCTAGCGGCCCATGCCGCGCTTCGAGGCCTTCCGCGAGACTCGTCAGCCGTACGGCGAGTGCCGCATGGTCAACGAGGCGTTGGCGGAAGAGAGCCATTTCGAAAATGGACAGATAATCCGCCTCGCGGTTGCCACGCAGTTCGATGAGACGGGATCGCACGTGATGCTGCGCGATCTGATAGGCGCCGACGTAGAACAGAGCCCTGGGGTCCGACGCTATGACCCTTGTAATCGTCATGAACTTCTCAGCCTCTCCGTCAGGCATGCTCTCGACCTGACAGATGCGTTCCTGCCCTTCGAGGGCCTCGATAACCTCAAATAGGCCAAGGCGTTCAATGCCTTTCAAGCCACCGTCCAAATCCAGCACCGGAAGGAACGGATAAAGCCTGCAGACTGTAGTGCGCGTGGCGTGATCACACGCGCAGCCGGGCCGGCGGCTGACGATCGTTTCGATCCGCATGGTACGGGGACCAAACGCGTAGTTCACGACGCGATGGTGGTGGTCGCCAAATTGTTTCAGAAGATCGCGCCGCTGCAGGTACTCGTATTCACCAGGCAAGAGCGGCAGTTCTTGTGCCGGTTGGCCCCCTAGAAGCCGGAACCGGGCCTTCTGCCGGCTGAAGCTGCAGCAATTCCCATTACCGCACAGTTGCCAGCAGCCCGGAATGTAAACGAGATCCGTCGCGTAAATCTTAGCGAAATCGACGCCGCGCCGCATAGTATCCCACACTCTGATATTAGATCCGTTTTCTGATTATCAGAGTAGGTTTCTTCTTCCAATTGATCTCTTCTGAGTTGCTAAATTTCCCCTGGGCACCGGGCTGCCATTTCCAAAGGTTGTTTGAGAACAGCCGAGAAAACTCGGGAATATTGACCGAGAGCAACGCTGCCTTTGAACTGACAGGCCTACTGTTCTCACTTGCTGCGTTGACTTCCCGGGTCTCCGGGTTGTGCGAGCGCCTCGTTAAGAAAGGCATTCGCGATGGGCTTTGAAAGCTTGCCGTTCTAAGTTTTTTATCAAGGTCTGCACAGCTTGGCTTCCGGAAGGGGAAACAACCAGCCGGATCTTCATATCGGTCCGAAATGAGACCACAGCGATTTGCACGAGCGGGCAGAAGGAAGCGGAACTATGGGCTACAGGACGATCCTTCTCCACCTCAACAGCGAGCACCGCGTCGAACCTCTGACGATGGCCGCAATCCAGATTGCAAAGTCCACCGACGCCCATGTCACGGGATTGTTCGTGGCGCCACAGGCCCCCTTTACCTCGCCACTTTTCCCGAAGATGTCGGATGTCGCCTTTCGCGAGGAACTCGAGGCCTATTGCAAGACCAGCGTTGCCGTCCAGCAGGCCTTCGAGAGCGCGACGGCCGGACAGGCAATCGCGCCTGAGTGGCGGCAGCCTGCGTCCCGATGGCCTCTCTATGCTGATACGGTGATTGCACACGCGCGAACGGCCGATCTCGTTATTGCCGGCCAGAAGGATGGCGACTGGCCCTATTCCGAGCTGTTCGACATTCCCGAATGGCTGGCCATGGAAAGCGGCCGGCCGGTTCTAATCATCCCGAAGATTGGCGTCGCGCGCCCCCTTGCGAGCCGGATCTTGATTGGATGGAATAATAGCCGCGAGGCGGCAAAGGCAGTCTTCGATGCCTTGCCACTTCTCGTGCGCGCCGAAGCCGTACACATCGTCAGCATCCGGGAGGCGGACACCCCTGCCACCTCGCGCGATATTCCTGCAGCCGAGATCGCCGCGACACTGGCACGTCACGACGTAAACGTTATCGCCGAAAATTTGGTCCGCGAAAGCGCGCTCGATCCAGCGCAACAACTGATGGCCGAAGCAGATCGGCTTAAAGCGGATCTGATCGTCATGGGATGCTACGGAAAATCCCGCATCCGCGAGTTCATTCTAGGAGGTGCAACACAACACGCTCTCCAGCATGCCACCATCCCGGTCCTGATGGCACACTGAGCTGACGGGTACAGGCTAGGGCTAAAGCCTTGCAAGGGGCTCAGGCCGGAATTTTCAAGACACCGACCATAACGCTCACACCTGTGTTGAACAGGATATGACATAGAATAGGGATTCTCAGGCTTCCCGTCCGTACAAGCAGCCCGCTAAGCAGAAGCCCAGCCGAAAAGAGCTGGAGCTGGGCAAGGAGCGTGCGATCCACATGCAAAAATGTCCACGCCGCTGAGGTGATGAGAGCTGCGCCAGCGAACCCAATGCGCGATTTAGAAAGAGCGCCAAACAGAAACCCACGGAAAAGAAATTCCTCCGCGACCGGTGCCAGGATGCAAAAGATGGGTGGCATCAACCAGCTGCGCTCGCGCTCCATCAGGTCCCGGTAGGGCAGAAAGTCTTCCACCACTCCCTCGGGAATGAAGAGAAGCAGGATGCCAAACCAAAAGGCCGTCGCCGTGATCGCGATCAGCACGGAGCGGACATACGACCGGCCCCCCTCTATCGGCGCCGTGAGGGCCAACACTTCCCAGGCGCGCGCTTTGAAGCGTCGGGCGGCAAGAATGGTGAACGCGGCCATCGCGACATTGAAAACCGCCACGTAGATGGCTTCATACGTCATCAGCTGGCGCTCGATCAGGCCGGGAGAGAACGCACCAGGCGCACCCAACCCCACAAACCAAGCGTAAATGCGTGCAGCGGCATGGCCGACCAGCGGAGACAGGACCACTATAGCAAGCGTGACGCCAGCCGCAGGCAGCACTTTCCATTGCGTTTTCGGTTGATAGACTGCGTTTACAAACATCAAGGTGCGACACCTTCATGCCACCGAAGACGGCTGTAGGGTCCACGCGCGGCGTATCGGATACAATCCGTTCCGGCGTCCTGCCGCTCAACCAAACCGTATGTCTCCATCGGCCAGACAACGCCGGCACGGAAACACGGCCCAACTCCAAAAGCTACTGATGGCGGCTTTTCCGTTTTCCAGCTGCTTTTGATACCTCGCAAGGCGCCTCCCGCCAGACTGTGCCATGGGAAACCCAAGCAAGAACAGCCGTAGAGGAGACAACGCCGATGACACTTCCCGCGACCCTCTCCCACACCGTTCAGCAGTGCCAGGAATGGCTGAAGGAACTGCGCGATAACGGTGATCTGGCGAACACGACTGAAGCCCTGGCGGTACTGCGTATCGTCCTGCATCACTTGCGTGATCGGCTTACGCTGCAGGAGGGCGTCGACTTGGGTGCGCAATTGCCCATCATCGTGCGGGGGATCTACTACGAGGGCTGGCAACCGCAAAAAGTACCGCACAAGGTACATACTCTTCAGAAGTTTATCGACGAGGTGACTATCGCGCTACTGCCACGCACCGTACCAGCCGAGCGCGCGATCAGGGACGTGTTTGCCATTCTGGCCCATCACTGCGATCCGGGCGAGATCTCCGACGTCATCGCACAGATGCCCGTCGAACTGAAGGACCTCTGGCCGAAAACGGCGCAAAGCTTCCGCGAACGGACGCGACCATCAAGTTAAGGCAGCTGTCCACCTCCGTACTGACCAGCGCACTACACTTGGATCTTACCGTCCTTCGAGAGAAGGACGGCGATCCACCGCCAGCTGGGAATGTGTGCGCAGACAATCATAACGAGAACCAGGATCGGAACGCTGAGAAACATGCCGACAATGCCCCAGATCGTTCCCCAGAAGGCGAGACCGAGAATGATCGCGAATGGGCTCATGTTGAGCGTGTTGCCCATCAGGATAGGCTCCAGAATGCTTCCCATCGCGACCTGCATGGCGGTAAGCCCCAGGATCAGAGTGAAAAACGGTGTCAACGTATCGAATTGCACGAGCGCGATAAGCGCCGGAAATGTAACCGCCAAGATCGCCCCGATGTTCGGAATGAAGTTCAATACGAACACCAGGATCGCCCAGGTCTCGGCGAAGTCTACCCCGATCCAGCGCAATACCCCGTACGACAAAACGGCCGTAACGAGGCTGACGAGCGTTTTGATCCAAATGTATCGGCGGATGCTATCCGAGATATTGGCCAACAGTGCTGACGTCCTTCTCGCTTCCTCTTCGTTGGGCGACATGGCTGCCACCTTCGCACCAAGGTACTCCCCCTCCGCCAGGAGAAAGCCGACATAAGCCACAACCAGAAGCAGGCTCACCATGAATGACTGAGCGGAGAACAAAAGCGAGGGAATCCGACGGGTGAGGTCGATCTCGGTCAGGATCGTGCGAACCTTCTCCGAGCCTGCCGGTCCGATCCACTGCGTGAGCTGGCCGATTATCGCTTCTAGCCGGCTGACATAGCGCGGCCATGCTGCCTGGATGGCATCCGCCTGTCCCAGAAGAACAGAGACGACCAAATAAAGGCTCAGCGCCACAACTGCGATCCCGAACAGAGTTGCAATAGAGCGCGGCAGGCGAAGTCTTCCGATTCCGATCCGCTGGAACGATGTGATCAGGGCTTCCAGCAAATTCCAGAGCAGAATGGCTATCGCTAACGGTATGAGGAACGAGCTTCCGAAGACAAGCCCGGTCACGATCACGCCAATGGCGATAATCGCAAGCCCCAGGCTACGGAGTCCTTCAGATCCGCCAGCTTTGATCATCTGATCCCCCCGGAGTCCTCAATGCTAATGCTTTCACATTGGCGTGACGGTCACCTTCCATGCTCTAGTTCAAACTATAGCCCGTCTCAGTCTTGGCGCGCAGTACCCAACCCTGAACCTTTTGCGCAGATTCAAGCTGGCTTGTCTAAATACTGCAGGGCGCTGATGGGACGCACCGTACTTGCGCTTGGGCCTTTTTCGCTTTCGCCATACTGAACGACCAATTCAACGGGGTCGCCCGCCTTCAGATCCCCGAACTTGCCGTCAACGACGCTGTTCTGATGGAAGTATATGAGGCGGTGGTCGTTCGTTGCTATCTGCCCATACCCCTCACCGGGGTAAATTTCCGCGACGCGGCCCTGGAGCGGTGCCTCTCGCCCGCGCATCTCGCTGCGATCCTGTGTCTTCGATTTCTTGAGTTGCTGCTCCATGGCGTTGAACGCATCGCGAATGGCAACGTAAATGTCTTCGTGCGCGTTCACGTCACCCGGTCGCTTGTTGACGATGAGTTCGGTTCCCGGAATGCGGACCTCGATGCGCACCTCATAATGGTGGCCCTTGCGGCTATGCCGGTGAGGTGCATCGATGAAGACGTGGCAGCTGGTAATTCTTCCAAAGAATTTTTCCAGCTTGTGCACCCGCTCGCGCACGTGCGACTCCACCGCATCGGAGCGCTCCATGCCTGTGAAATTGATTTCAAGTGGGGTCTGCATGGCTTTTACCTCGCACTAATGTTCGTCGCCGGCGGCCCTCGTCTTCGGCATCTTCCGACAGCAGGAAATTCTTGTGTTCATTCGGCCGTCTGAATACCGTCGCACGTTGCCTGAGCAGCGGAAGGATCAGAAGCCGTGGCGAAAGAAAGATCGGGATCAACTGCTGCAAATGGTATGCGCACATTGGGCGCCGCGCGCGGGATCGGTGTTGATCCGGGTCAAACGAGGGGCTTGCCTCCCATTAAATGGCGACACTTACTTCTCCGGCAAGCCTGCGCATGACTTATGATCAAATCGCCATACTGAGCATTCTCGCAGCAACCGTCGCTCTCTTCATCTGGGGCCGCTGGCGCCACGACATCGTGGCGCTGACGTCGCTCATGAGCGCCGTCGCCCTGGGCCTCGTTCCAAGCAATGAAGCCTTTGCCGGGTTCGGCCATCCCGCAGTCATCACGGTTGCTTGCGTCCTCGTCCTCAGCAGCGCCCTGCAGTCAACCGGCGCGATAGATCTCTTGGCCCGCAAGATGTTGCCCAATGCCGCTGGTCCGACGGCATCGATTGCCTCCATGACCTGTCTGGCAGCGCTGCTTTCCGCTTTCATGAACAATGTGGGCGCGCTTGCTCTCTTGATGCCTGTTGGGCTTCAGCTTGCCTCACGATTATCCCTCCCACCCGGCAAGGTGCTAATGCCACTGGCCTTCGGGTCGATCCTCGGCGGAATGTCCACCTTGATCGGAACGCCACCGAACCTCATCGTTTCCAGTTTTCGAGACCAGACAACCGGTCAAAGCTTCGCCATGTTCGATTTCTCGCCGGTCGGCGTACCGGTGGCTCTCGCCGGTCTCGCATTTCTGGTGGCTATCGGCTGGCGTATTGTTCCCACGCGGCGGCCAGAGGGCAAGGATACGTTCGAAACAGGAGCCTATCTGACCGAAGCCCGTGTGCCCGAGAAATCAAAGTCCGCCGGAAAGACGCTACGCGAAATCGAAACTGCTATGGAGCAAGCGGATGCCCAGGTCATCGGTCTCGTGCGCAACGATATGCAGATCCCCGCTCCCAGTCCCTTCCGGGAAGTGAGGGCCGGCGACATCCTCATCATAGAGGCCGAACCGGAAGCGCTCGCCGAAGCCCTCTCCAGTCTTGATCTGAAACTGGAGGAGACCCTGCATACGAAGCCCAATGACCAAGAAGGGGCCGACCGCTCCACTGAAGGGGCGGACAACGACCGCCAAGCCGGTTCTCGCTCAGTTCTGCAGTCCGAGGATGTCACGTTGATGGAATTGGCGGTCCGGCCTCACGGCCAACTGGTCGGACGTTCAGCCCGTGAAATTCGCCTACGCAACCGCTATGGCATCAATCTTCTGGCCGTCTCACGTAAAGGTCGGCGTTCGGTTGTTCGGCTCAAGGCCCTGGCGATCGAAGAAGGCGATGTGCTGCTGATGCAGGGATCGCCGGAATCCATCCGCGAATTCGCCAGTCATTATGGATGTGTTCCCCTCGCAGAACGGCCGCTCAGGGTTCCCGATGCGAGCAAAGCACTAACCGCATCGGCCATTATGGCGGCCGCCATCTGCGGGGCGGCATTCGGATTGGTGCCCGCTGCGATCGCCTTCGCTTCGGCCGTGCTGGCATCGGTTCTATTGCGAGTTGTTCCGGTACGCCAGATGTACGACGCGATAGACTGGTCCATCATCGTTCTGCTCGGTGGCCTAATTCCCGTCGCCGGTGCCATGGCTTCGACCGGCGCCGCCGATCTGCTGGCAAAGTCTCTCCTGGGCAACGTCGCCCAAGGCAACATCGTAATCGCGCTTGCGGTCGTCCTCGTCATAACGATGACGCTATCCGATTTCATGAACAACGCGGCGACGGCAGCCATGATGTGCCCGATCGCCATTGGCATCGCGACCCAACTCGACAGTAATCCGGAACCCTTCCTGATGGCAGTCGCGGTGGCGGCATCGTGCGCCTTTCTCACCCCGATCGGCCATCAGAACAACACCCTCATCCTGGGTCCTGGTGGCTTTAAATTCGGTGATTACTGGAAGCTCGGCCTACCCCTCGAGATTGTCGTGATCACTGTCAGCATCCCGTTGATCCTCTGGGTTTGGCCTCCGCAATAGAAAATGGCGCAAGCGTCATGGGATTCATGGGCGCAATTTGATCCTTGAGGGGCTGGATACGGCCTGAAATTTTTGACTAGCTCCCGGAGCGGGAGCCACCCATGAGTTCGTCGCTCGGTTTCCCGGTCAACAACGTCTTGTAAGCCGCAAGAACGTGTTTCAGGTCCTGCCCTATCCCCACCAGTGCGGGAAGCAGGAACAGCAGCAAGAGCGTCGCGAAGCCGAGTCCCCACGTGAGCGTAATCGCGATAGGTATGAGAAACTGCGCCTGGAGGCTCTTCTCGAACATCAGAGGGGACATGCCGCCGATCGTGGTGAGGGTCGTAAGAAGCAGTGCCCGGAAGCGGTCCACGGCGGCTCCCTGCGCCGCCTCCTCAAGTGGTTCGCCATCGCTCATGCGTTCGTTCATGCGATCGACCATGACAATAGCGCCGTTGACCATGATTCCTGCAAGGCCGAGCAGCCCAACCAGGGAAAAGAGCGCCAGATTGAAGCCCATGGCGTAGTGACCGACGACCATCCCAATGAAGCCGAAGGGAATGATCGTCATCACGAGGAGCGGCTGCAGCCAGCGCTGGAAGACGAACACCAGAATGAAATAGATAAGGACAAGCGCCAGAATGGCTCCGATGCGCAGATCGGCGAAGGTTTCGCGCTGTGTTTCGGCTCGGCCCTCGAACGAATACGTGATGCCGTACTTCGCTTCGAGTGCAGGGAGAGGACCTGCCCGCAGCGAGTCAAGAACCTCATCCGCCGTCGTCGTGGCACTATCCACGTTTGCCTGGACACTGACAGCAAGCTTGCCATCAAAACGTTGGACCACCGAGAAGGCCTGTTTCTCAACCACGCGTACGACCTCGGAGAGATTGACGTTGCCGCCTGAGGGTGTTCTCAGGTTCAAGGTCGCCAAGCCTTCGAGCCCGCGATCACGATCGGCTTCGGCTGCGCGAACGCGGATCGTCACCTCCTCATCGATACGCGCAAAACGCACCGCGATGGCGCCCTGGTAGGCCGCCCGCACCTGACGGGCCACGGACTCAGTCGTAAATCCCAGGGCTTGCCCGCGTGGGGTCAACTCCAGAATGACTTCGGCCTTTCCAAACGGCAGATCATCATCGAGCCCTATCAGCCCGCTGTATCCGGCGAGCTTCTCGCGCAAATCGAGTGCAGCCCGCTTCAGCTGATCGAGGTTGGCCCCAGTGAGGCGCACATCGATATCAAAGCCCGGCGGCCCCACGCGGCGGCCCAGGATCGCCATGCCGTCGATGCCCACAATGGAGGGTAGCGTCTTCTGCCATGCAGCAATGAAGTCCCGGGTCCTAACGCTGCGTTCCTCTCCCGGCGTCAGCTCGATCTCGACCTGGGCGAGGTTCTCTCCCCGATTGTTGTTCATCTGACCAAGGGTCACGTAGCTCATCATGATAAGTTTCTCGCCCGCGCCTTCGGCATCATCTCCAGTAGCGGGCGTGCGACCCGAGGAAAGAAGCATACGCTCGGTCTCCATCGCGCTCGCCTCGATGCGGGATAGGGCCTCGATGCGCCGCTCTTCCGGAAGCCCCGGCGTGAACGTGATATTGGCATAGACGGTTTCGGGTTCAGGAACGGGAAAGAACGTGAATGAAACCCGCCCGCCCGCAAGCAGCCCCACCGCAGCTATCAATGCCGCGACTGATGCAGCAGCGGTGACGTAGCGCCAGCGAAACGCCAGTCCTATCAACCAGGCGACAGGACCCTTGCGAAGCCTGTCGAGACCGCGATCGAACCATCGACGGGCAGATAAGCTGAGCTGACCAAATCGCGATGTTTGGCGGCCGGCTCGGCGGGCCGCTCCTGCAAGCGAGTGCATGAGATGCGACGGGAGCGTCAGGAAGCATTCGATCAACGAGGCCAGCAGCGAGACAATGACCACCATGGGGATTGCCGCCAGAATCTGGCCAATGACACCCGTGATGAGAAGCATGGGTAGAAAGGCCGCTTGCGTCGTCGTGGTCGAAGCAATGACCGGTAAAACCATACGCGTCGCCGCATCAGCCGCCGCCTCGCGCGGTGGAAACCCGCGCTCACTTCGCGTAACGGCCTCCTCGGCGACGACAATCGCGTCGTCCACAATGATGCCCAGAACGAGGATCAAGGCCACAAGAGAGACCGCGTTGATGGTCTGGCCCGTCGCGAGCATGAAGGCGAATGTCGCTAAAAGTGCGATGGGCACACCGATCGCCACCCAGAATGCGACCCGCGCGCTCAGGAAAACGAGAAGAACCAGGACAACCAGCGCAAAACCCTGCAATGCATTCGTCGACAGCATCCGGATACGCTGATCGACGATTTTGGCGCGAATGTCGAAGGGCTGGATATTCAAGGTCGGCGGCGCCTGCGCCTTGAAAGCATCGACGGTGTCTAGCAACGCCCGCATGGACTGGAGCGTGTCGCCGCTGACTGCGCGCTGCACAGTGAGAATGATGGCCTGTTCCCCATTGCGGAATTGGCGGATCGAATTCTCTTCGTAGGCCTCCTTGACGATCGCCACATCACGCACAAGAATTTTTTGGCCGTTCTCAAAAGCCCTGAGTTCAATGGAGGAAACGCCGTCTGCCGTTACCTGACGGCCCAGCGCGCGTAGCTGTTTTTCCGTGTCGCCTTCCAGATTGCCGAGAGGAATGTTCTGATTGATCACGCCGATCCGGTCAGCAATGTCCTGCCCGGTGAGATCAAGTTGCTGCATGAGCGCGGATGGGATCTCCACCCAGATCTCCTGGTTCCGCTTACCTCCAAGGTTCACCCGGTCGATGCCCGCATCGAGAAGCTTGTCGCGCAGCTGCTTGGCAGCGTCTTGCAGCACGCCTTCCTCAAACGGCCCCGAGATCGCCACCAGACCCACGGTTTCATAAAGCTGCACGCGCGTGATGACCGGCCGCTCGATGTCCTGGGGAAGCGTTCGGATCGTCGACATGTTGCTCTCCACGTCGGAGAGCGCCTTCTGCATGTCTGCTCCTTCTTTAAACTCGAGCGTGATGCGCACGAGCCCTTCGACCGCATAGGAGTTGACCTTGTCGATCCCGTCGATGAAGCGGATCTCGGGCTCGACGAGGTCAAGAATACCCTCCGATATCTCCTCTGCACTTGCGCCCGGCCAGATGATGCTGATGCTGATAGTCGGAATCTCGGTCGTCGGGAAAAACTGCGTATTCATGCGCGTCAGCGCCACGAGACCCGCTATCGACATGATTATGGCAATAAGGTTCGGCGCGACGCGATGATTGATGAAGGCCCGGATAAGGGCGTTCAGAAGGTTGAGGTCTGGAGTGTCCTTCGCCATCGCACGCTATCGCTCCGCAGCGTGGAGAGGGCGGGGCTGGACCAGAACGCCCGGGCCCGCATCCGGCAGGCGGCTGGACATCACCCGCATACCGCTCTTGAATTTCCCTCTGACCAGAACATCATTCCCGTCGTAGCCGGCCAGACTGACAGGAATTTCGATCAACCGGTCATCCTCGCCCACCGCAAATACGCGGTTGCCCGGATGCACGGCGGTCTGCGGCAGCCGCACAACATCCCGATAGTGCCGGTCCGACGTGGTCACGGATACAAAAGCGCCGGGTCTCAACGCATCCGTTGCAGGTGAACGCTCAAGGCGGGCGAAAACATCGAACCCGCCTGCAGCGGTCGTGACGACGGGCGAGACACGGTCGATGACGCCTTTGGCTTCAAGATTGAAATTTCCACCCGTCCAGGTGACCCTGACCGGCCTCTTCGCAAGTGATCCCTGATCGTCCAGAAGCCGGCCATACTGCGCATCACTCAACGCAAAACGCACCTCCAGGCGATCCATATCGATCATGGTCGCTATCTGGTCGTTGATATTCAACAGACGTCCCGTCTCCGCGGAGACGTTCGAGACGACCCCATCAAATGGAGCCTTCAATACGGTGTTCTGAAGGTCGCGCTCTGCCTTGCGTACATTCCAACGCAGGCGATCGAGAGAGGCCCGCTCGCGGTCCAACTGCGCTTCGAGTACCTTGATCTGATTACTGCGCTCCTCGAATAGTGCAGTTGCGATCGAAAGACGCGTGCGCGAAGCATCGAGCGCCGCTGTGGAACTGGCACCGGTTTTCTCGAGCGCGGTGAGCCGTTCGACCTCCCGCTGCGCAATATCCCGCTGCTCCTCAGCCCGCTTTCTCGCAGCGCGCTCCAGTTCAATACGCGCCCGGGTCTGGACGATACTGAGTTCGGCTTCCGAAAGCTCCGTGCGTGCGCGTACCAGAGCGCCGTCGTACTCAAAGGAATCGATGGTGACGAGGGCCTCGCCTGCTTTCACCTGTCCGCCTTCGACAAAATTGGGGGCGATAGCAACGACCTCGCCGCTCACGAGCATCCTCAGATCGACGCTGCGCCCCGCCGTAATCTGACCGAATACGGTCAGATGCGGTTGGATGTCGGCAATTCTGGCAACAACCACGTCGACTGGGCGCGCGCGTTCGGCTGATCCCTGGCGCGGCGGCGCCGGCTTGCTGTCGATCAGAAAGCGCTGGAGCGCCAGCGCGGAATAGATCACGGCGGCCATCAGCAGCACAGACGTCAGTGCTCTGGCAATCCACGACCAGGATTGATGACCTGCCGGGGCCGAGCGGAGGCTCTCTGCTACATCGCGGCTGACGTCTGAACTGGTGTCCAGTCGCAACCCCGGTTTGTGTTTCATCTTGAGCACTTCAATTCGGTTCGCTCCCAGGCGCCAACGAACCGGGCCGTCATTCGGTTATCCTTGCAAGGGATTTCATATTAACCCAATCTTCTTAAAGAGTTGTGGTCAATAGTTTTTATCTAGTTCCGTGCCGCCTGCGATGTTTGACTGAATTGCGCGCAGCAAAATCCGTCCAGACCCGACCAAAAAAGAATAGGCGGGGGAGCCAGCCGAATTATGTTCCGGCGTCGGACCCTGTCCCCTGCCCCGTTCGGGCCCGCGGCCAGAGCACGCATCAAGAACATGTGACGCCTGCAGGAGGACCCGCTGCGCTCGAGCCGCCCGGCGACGGTTGAAATCGACACGAACCGGCCCCATGTCGAGTAAGACGCCTTATAAATCCTGGAACGAGATGCTGGTGGATCGTGTCGCAAACTGCACGGTCGACGCGTCCCGTAGCGTTGGAATTGGGTTTTGTGGCTCCTATGCCGAGTCTACCATCGAGTGCCTATATCGGCGCTGAAGCCGGTTGCGCCCCCTGAAGCGGCGCCAGACGCTAGCCTGATGTCAACGCGGTGAAGCGGACTTTGAATTTCCGCCTGCAGACGCGGCGGCAACAGATTTTAACAACCTTCGCTTTCCTCAGTATCTCAAAATGGAGGATCGGGCGTCCGAACCGATAAGGAGGACCGATATGCGAAAATACCCAACCATTTCGATGCTGTTCGCAGCGCCATGGCTGTTCCTCAGCCCGGCTCTTGGAGCCGATACCGCCCCCATCGACAACTCCGCCTCAGAAGCCGCCTCGACGGCATCTGACAAGATGAGCGGGTCTTCGCCGACCCCAACGCCCGGACGCGCAGCGGGGCAGGAAACGTCTGACCGAACACCTAAGAAAGATACCAGCACGCCTCTGTCGCAGACGACCAAGGTCGAAGGCGAAACTTCCGATCGCACACCCGGGAACTAACTCGCGGCAGATAGCATGTGCGCGTTCCACTTCAGGAGCGCGCACATGCCCGACGCCATTAACAAGAGCCTACAAAGGCAAAAAAGGGAGACCATCCATGAAAGTCAAAGAGGTGATGCACAAGGGTGTGACATGGGCAGGACCTGATACGCCCATCAGCGAGATCGCCAAGCTCATGCGGGACCATGACATCGGTGCCATTCCCATCGGGGACGACGACCGGTTGATCGGCATGGTGACTGACCGCGATATAGTCTGCAAAGGTCTTACAGACGAGAATTTCGACCCCCGCACAGCCACGGCACTCTCGGTCATGACACCCGGAATCCACTGCTGCGCTGAGGACGATGATCTCGACAAAGCCATTGCACACCTGGAAGACAAGAAGGTCCGCCGGCTGCCTGTCATTAACAAGCACAAGCGGATGGTGGGCATCGTAAGCCTTGGCGATCTTGGGCAGAAGGCATCAGATGCCCGGTTAGCCGACTGTGTGAAGACCCTCTCGGCGCATCATCACTGAAGACCAGTAATGAGACTACCCGTCGCGCGGCGGCACGGACCCTAGTCACTCGTCCGGGCCTGTCGCTGCACGGCTTCAAAAGCATGAGGTAAATGGATGACAGAAGATAAGACGGTTCTCGCGACCACAGAAGCACGTCAGGGCGTGACCAAGGACGGCCGTGTGCTCAAGATTCTCCTCGTCTCTCTCGCACTCGCAGTCGTTCTGCTGCTGCTAGCCTATTTCGCATTCTTCCCTAAAGCGCCCGCCTGAGCCCTGCGAGGCTAACCAACCGCAACCGGCCCTCGTCATTCCGCCTCGGCGCGTCGGGCGACGTAGCTTCTGAGCCGGGTGGCGGGCGTCGCCTCGGGTGTTCTGGCGGCGCACATAGCTGATCATAGCGTCGGGCTTTTCCGACTTGACCTTGGGAGCCGCGATCAGCGCGTCTTCGGCCTCCAAGACGAAATGTTGCGACTTGGTCGCCAGATCAATTCCCACGGCGTATCGCATGATCCACCTCGATGTTGTGGGATTCGCGCAAATCTCACCTTCGCGCCACATGCAGATCTGACATCATCGCTTCTTGCGCAGAGACTCGACGAAGGCAACGACATCCTCCCGTTCCTTTTCAGACAGACGGGGAGTCGGCATGTCGCTATGCGGCGGAACCGCCATCATGGTCCGAAACCGGACCGTCGAATAGTTCGGGCTATTTGCAATGTCGGCGAGGGTCGGCACGGGCACGTCATCCACTCCGAGCGGGGTACTGTTTCCGTGACAGATTCCGCAGATCTGTTCCGCGATCTCCCGCCCCTTGGCCACATCCCCAGCATTGGCGGCACCCTGCTGTCCAGCCGCCTGAAAGGCGACACCAAGGGCGCAGCCGCCGCACAGAACAACGGCTTTTCTCCAGGGAGATAGTGAGCGGCCGGCCGGTCGAAAAGTCCGGAGCATGCCAAAACTCCTGTTGTTGCAGACCATTGATCGCCGAGGCTCAAAGACGTTCCGATAGCATCGGTACTTGCACGGCCGGTCCCATGGTCAGTTTCAAATTGTGCGCAGCCCGACCGGGCAACCCGCAAGGGCCCTTTGCAATCTCGGTTTATTTCTGATCACGGAGCGACAGTATGTAGGCGCTAATATCCCTCAGCTCGTTGTTGCTGAAGGGAACGTCCGGCATCTCGGGATGCGGCGGAAACACGAGGGACCAGATCAGTTTGTCTGCGGATTGATCAGCCCGGTTGGCGATAGCGAGGAAGTTTGGGGCTTCGGGCTTTGGACTGGACTGCGTGCCTGACGCTACGTGATGACAAGCTGCGCACCGCCCCTCTGCCAGCTCTTTTCCACGAGCGGGATCAGAAGCTTCGGCCTTGGCCGCGGCAGATGTCGCCAGAACGGCCAACGCCATAGACCCGGCCACACCCAGACCAATACTACAACGCATCCGCTATCCTCCTTAACTCAACTCCGTCGGGCGCACCGGCATACCCGTCCTGCCGGATTCAATTCGCCGTCCGCAGGGACATGATGTAGCCGACGAGGTCGCGCAGTTCCGCATTCGTGAAGGAGACTGCCGGCATGGCAGGATGAGGCGGAAATACAATGGCCCCGATCAGCCGATCGGCCGACTGTCCGGACCGGTTGGCAATCGAAAAGAAGCTGGCAACGTCCGTTCTCGCGATATTACCGGGACTCGCATCCACGTTGTGGCAGGTGACACAAAGCCTTTCGGCTAGCTCCTTACCCCTGCTTGGATCGACACGTCCCGGCTGGGCAAGTGCTGGACCAGCCAAAAACATGAAAAAGACGAGCGCTGAAAGGGTCTTGACTGCATATGCGCATTTTGAATTTCCGAGCATTCAGCATCCTCTCGCATTTGTACACGCGGCAACCTCGGTGATTTAAATCAGAACATGCGCGATCGCGGTCCGCTTTGACCTCAATCAGCACCCAGGCCGGAAGAGATGATATTATTTCGTTTGGCTTGATGGAAACAAAGAGACCCCATCATGGGCAGCGAACGGATGACTCCAAATGGTCCACGGGATCAGATTTGCTTCGCGCTCTATCAGCTTCGCGATGACCTCGCAGAGTTGATCTATGGCTTGGAGTCCGGGCAGATGTCCCAGGAACAGGTCGTATCAGGAGCCAGGGCTCAGCTCGAATGTGTCCTGAACGCTTTGTCCGAGCACGAGCGGACAACCCCTGACCTGAAGCAGATCAGGCCACGCCCCGACCGCGACCACTAGGGTTCTAAGTGCGGGCTTTGACGTGTTGGCGGACCGATTCAAACCGTCTTCACTATTGTTGCGTGCCCGGGCTGCGCAGGGAGAGAATGTAGGCGACCATATCTCTGAGATCCGTCGTCGTGAACGTCACATCCGGCATGTCTGGATGCGGAAAGACGATGGCTTCCACCAGAGCCACCTCCGACTGGAGAGGTTTGTTCGCAATTACCAGAAAGCTCGGCACGCCATTGTCCGTGCCCTCCGACGCGTCCAGCGTCACATCATGGCAGAGCGCACAGATGTTCTCAGCCAATTCCTCGCCGCGGGTCAGATCCGGCGGACCCTGCTGAGCTCGTGCAGGCGACACTACCGCCGAGACCAGGGCTGCGACCATGAAAAGGCAGTGTCCCAATCCTGTGCGCATAGCCTCTCCGCCACAAAGCAACCGTTTCCAAGGTCGCTTACGCAGCGCCCCCATTCGGACGGAGCAATACACGGGTTCGGGTCCGGGACAAGATGGACAAAGATCAGTCAGCCGCAGCGTGTCCAGATCAACTCAGGTCGGGGGACGGAATCTCCTGGTCTTTGAGCAAGTCCCCGGTTGGTCCGATCACTGTCTCGTCGCGGGCAAAGAGTGGCGGGCTCTGGACATAGAGTGTCAAAAGCCGCGCAACGCTTTCCAGCGACTCAATGTGGGTCCGTTCATAGCCGTGCGATGAATCCAGAGCGAAGCAGATGAGCGCTGTCCGAATGTCGTTTCCTGCCTCCACCGCCGCTGCGGAGTCGCTGCGGTAGTGATTGAAAACATCTCGGCTGTGTTCAATTCCATAGTGCCGGCAGATCTCGATCAGCCGGCGCGTCAGATGCCAGTCGAAGGGGCCACTCGAATCCTGCATGGTAATCGTCGCGCCATAGTCAGAGGTATACTGATCCGGCGCACTCGTTCCATTGTCGATGGAAACCATTTCCGCCACGTCACCATGCAATACATGACTCGCGCCGACGCCGACTTCCTCCGAAATCGTGAACAGAAGATTGCAGCCGATCGGCATCGTGACGCCGCTTTCGACAATGGCCTTTGTCGCAGTCAAGACCGCGGCCACACCGGCCTTGTTGTCGAGGTGACGGGAATTGATGAAGCCATTGGCCGAAAACTTGGGCTGTGGATCGATCGAGATCGTATCGCCCACATTGACCCCGAGCGTGCGGGTTTCCTCCACGTTAGCCGCCCGCTCATCGAGCCGGATCTCGAGATTTTCCCAGGAGATCTCTTGCCTGTCGATGTCCTCTCCGAAGACATGACCCGAGGCCTTCAGCGGGAGAATCGTACCATGCAGCTTGCGGTCTCCATCGCAATGCAGCGTCACACGTGCACCCTCTGCAAAGCGCGCCGACCACGTTCCGATAGGCGCGACGCTCGGCCGGCCGTTCGGACGGATTCCCTTCACGATCGCCCCGAGCGTATCGAGATGGGTAACGAGTGCCCTGCCGGCCACTTCATGTCGCCCCGGCAACGTGGCGCGAATTGCCCCGCGCCGCGTCAACTCGACACCGACCCCCATGGCTTCCAGGCACTGGCACACGTAGGCGACGGCCTGGTCCGTCATGCCTGTCGGGCTTGGAATAGCGAGCAGTTCGGCTAGGTGCCCGCACAGGACCTGGCGATCGATCTCAAGACTCCGAAGCCTGCGCATACTTTTTCCTTAGGCCGCCGCCGACTGAACACGTGTCTGAGGGAACAGGAGATCGATGAAGCGCACGGCGGTCGGCGCAGGTTCGTGATTGGCAAGGCCCGGACGCTCGTTGGCCTCGATAATTCGGTATTCTGGCCGGTCTGGCGCGCGGACCATGAAATCGAGACCCACGACGGGCATGTCAAGGATTTGCGCGGCCCGGACCGCGGCATCGGCCAACTCTGGATGCAGCCGCTTCGTCACATCATGGATCGTTCCGCCGGTATGCAGGTTCGCCGTCTTGCGAACAGCGAGTTTCTCTCCTTCGGGAAGGATAGAATCCAAATTGTAACCGGACTCACGAATGCAGCGCTCTGTTTCCGCGTCCAGCGGAATGCGGCTCTCACCCTTGGTAGCCGCAGCGCGGCGGCGGTCGAACTTCTCGATCAGCGTCGATATCGTATGTACGCCATCGCCGACGATTGTGGCTGGCTTGCGTATAGCGGCTGCCACGACCTCGCCGCCGATGACGATGATGCGAAGGTCCTGCCCAGCGACGAATTCCTCCATGATCAAGTCGTCCGCATGATCCCGCGCGCGCAGCAAGGCGTCGCGGACATCCTGCTGGCTGCGGAGATCGACCGACACGCCGGCGCCCTGTTCGCCCTTGGCAGGCTTCACCACGACACGCTGGTGGCGGCGCAGAAACTCAAGGGCTTCGGTATCATCCTTCACATGGATCTGGGCAGGAACCGCCAGCCCGTTTGCCAACAGAAGACGATGGGTCAACCGCTTGTCATCACAGCGGCTCATGGCCACGGCGCTCGTCAGATCGCAAAGGGATTCCCGGCAGGCAATCGTTCGCGATCCCAGAGATAGACGGAAGAGACCGGCACGCGCGTCCTCCACCTCGACGGCGATCCCGCGCCGGCGCGCTTCGTCGATTATGATCTGGGCATAGATGTTGAGTTCATCGGCGGGTTCGGGACCGATGTAGAGTTTCTCGTTGATCTGGCTTCGTGTCTTGACCGTGAACACGGAGACTTTCTCGAAGCCGAGCTTGGCATAGAGCGACAGCGCCTCCGCGTTGTCGTGCATGACGGAAAGCTCCATGAAGGAGCGGCCGCAGTTGCGGAATGTCCGGGCAAGCTTCAGGACGAGCTGCTGCCCAACGCCCGGAAGAGAGCATTTCGGGTCGACGGCAAGGGCCCAGAGGCTCGTGCCGTTCTCTTCGTCGCCAAACACTGCCACATGATCAACGCCCATGACGGCGCCGATCACCTTCTTGCGGTTGACGTCCTCGGCGACAAGCACGCGAACCGCGCTATGACCTTCGATCTCGGCGAGATACCCCGTGCGGACAGGCACCATGCCATGCACCGTATAGATGGCATTGATGGCCGCCTCGTCACCGGGCACGGCGGCGCGAACCTGGAAACGGCGTCTCTTTGCCACCTGAAGCGTGGGCGCGTTGAGGTCGAGACGCAACGTATGGGAAGGATCGAGAAAGAGCGCCTGCGGCGCGAAACCCAGAACGAGATGGGGGTCTTGCACGTGGAACGCGACATCCCGCGTCCCGCGGGCTTCCTCCTGAAGGGTCTGAGCCAGCACCTTGGGATCGGTAAATGTCTGGCCGAAGATCAAACGGCCCCAGCCGCAATCGGCTATGGCCTGCTCTCCGTAGGATGAAGCTGTCACGGCTCCGCTGGTCGGCGTGCCCGAAGCATTCGCAGTTCGCGGCGCTGCAAAGCCTGTCATTGACTTATCCTCTCTTGTCGTCATTGACGAAGTGGCGCGGCTCATAAGCCGGCGATCAACACTCGCATCATCCAACGTGCTGCTGGAGCCACAGTTCAAGCAGGGCAACTTGCCAAAGCTTTGACCCGCCGAGTGGCGTAATATGTTCTTTGGGATCGGCCAAGAGTTCATCAATGGCCTCTTTCCGGAAGAGCCCACGGTCGCGGGCTGAGCGCGATCCCAGGGCATCCTGGACCATTTCGAGAACGGGTCCCTCGAGATACTTGAGCGCAGGAACCGGGAAGTAGCCCTTCGGCCGGTCGATTACCTCGTGCGGAATGACATGGCGGGCTACGTCTTTCAGAATACCTTTGCCGTTCTGATCGAGCTTCAGCTCCGGCGGGATGCGCGCTGCGAGTTCAACGAGTTCATGGTCTAGAAATGGCACGCGTGCTTCGAGCCCCCACGCCATCGTCATGTTGTCTACGCGCTTTACGGGATCGTCGGCGAGCATGATCGTCGTATCCAGCCGCAGAGCCCGGTCCACCGGCGTCGATGCTCCCGGCATATCGAAATGGCTGCTGACGAAACGGCGGCTCCAATCCTCGCCCACATAAGTGTTTGCGACAAGACGTTCATAGTCGTCGTGGTTCCGGTCGAAGAAGGCGTGCGCGTAGTCTTCCACCGGGCTGTTGCTGTTGGCGAGCGGTTGATACCAGTGATAGCCGGCAAAAACCTCGTCCGCGCCCTGGCCGCTCTGGACCACCTTGACGTGATCCGAAACCTCCTGAGAGAGGAGATAGAAGCCGATATTGTCGTGGCTCACCATCGGCTCCGACATGGCGCCGATGGCCTGCGGCAATGCACCGAGCAACCGCTCGGAGCGGACCATAATCTTATAATGCTCGCTGCCGAAATGCTTGGCGACGAGGTCGGAATAGACGAACTCATCGCCCTTTTCCCCGCCGACAGCCTCAAAGCCAATGGAGAAGGTTTTGAGGCCCTTCTGGCCCTGTTCGGCCAATAGACCAACGATGAGGCTCGAATCTAGTCCGCCCGATAGCAGCACGCCCACCGGCACATCCGCGACCATGCGCCGGCGCACCGCCGTCTTGAGCGCCTCGTGGGTAGCGTCACGCCAGTCCGCCGCACTACGTTCCAGATCCTCCGTGCTGCGCTCAAAGCTCGGCGCCCAATAGACCCAGTCCTTTCGGCGCCCATCGGGCTCGAAGATCGCAATAGTTGCCGGCGGCAGCTTGCGCACGCCGCGCAGAATCGTGAACGGCGGCGGGACCACCGCATGAAAAGTCATGTAGTGATGAAGCGCGACGGGATCGATACGCGTATCCACCTCGCCCGCAGCGACGAGTGCCGGCAATGTAGAGGCAAAGCGCAGGCGCTGACCATCGGCAGATTCGGAGAGATAAAGCGGCTTTATGCCAAGTCGATCACGCGCCAAAATGAGCCGGCCCGTGTCCCGCTCGTGAATGGCAAAGGCGAACATGCCCTGGAGGCGCTCGACGGCCGCAGCGCCCCACGCATGATAGGCTTTAAGGATCGTCTCCGTGTCGCCGTCGGAGAAAAAGTGATAGCCCTTGGCGCTCAGCTCGGCACGCAATTCCTTATAGTTATAGATGCAGCCATTGAACGCGATGCTCAAACCAAGCTCGGCGTCGACCATCGGCTGGCGCGCCTTGTTGGATAAATCGATAATCGATAGGCGCCGGTGCCCAAGCGCCACCGAACCATAGGCTACAACGCCAGCCGAGTCGGGCCCGCGCGGCCGCATCGTCTCTGTCATCCGGGTCAGTCTCTCGACCGAAACATCGGATCCATCAAAACGCGCTTCACCGCATATTCCGCACATTAGAAAATTGATCCTTTTGATTTGATTTCAGAGGGGCTGTTGGCCGCGCTGGCGCGCAGGGCTGATGAAGCGCTTGCAGAAGACCTAAAAGAGATCTCGGCCCAGACATGGAACTAAGCCCATCGGGCGGTTGCGGCGCGTGCCGTTGACTCCGGCCGGTATTTAGAGGACAAATGTTTCTATGTCAAATGATTTGGACTCAAAAGAAAAAAGACCGCAGATCCTGGCTCTGGCCACAATGGATGCCGTCCCCGTGGATGCTATGGCCATGGCCAACGCCGTTCTGCGAATGCTCCGGCGGATCAACCGCGTCGGCGATTTGCATTCCAAGGAGCTGGAGCGACTGTCGGGTATCACTACGCCTCAACTGATTGCGCTCAGGGCCATTCAGGAACTGGGCGAAGTCACCGCCGGGCGTATTGCCGAACACGTCAGCCTGAGCCAGGGCACGGTTTCGATGATCCTCGACCGGCTCGAAACCCAGGGCCTCATAGCGCGCTATCGCAGCCCGCGGGATCGGCGCATCGTGCACGCCCGATTGACCGAGGCGGGCGAGCAAGCTGTGGCATCTGCCCCGCCTCTCATGCGCGAGCAGTTCCTGCGCCGCTTTCTGGCGCTCGATCATTCCGAGCAGGCACAAATGGTCGAGAAACTGAGCGCTTTGGCCGACATGATGGATGCCGAGACGGATACCCCGTCACGATAGAGGCGGCCGCCGACGCCACCGAAGTCGGGTCGTCGCTTTCCGGATTGCATTTCTGTATTGCTCAAGCGACGATCACGCGCCCCGTTTTCCGGTGAGACTTGCAAAGCCACCGCTCGCGACCCCATCTATCGGCAAGAAGGCAATTTCCAACACTGAGAACCCCAATGTCGAAGTCTAGCTACATCCTAGCTCTGGCGCTGCTCTTAGCTTCCGCTCCTGCAGCGCTTGCCGGTCTTGGAGGCGAAGCAATGGAACTGGAGGCGGCCCGCGCCAATGCCCGCGCGGGTGGCCCTCTCAACGACCGCGACAAGGAGCTTCTGGAACGGTATGGCTGCCTGAGTGGAACCAAAAGCGAATTCTGCGAGAAGCTCAATCGAAGAATGCCGTCCACGACACCTTCCTCCCAGCGCAAAAAACACTGACACCGGCCACCGCACTCGCTATCCGCGCATTTCAGATAACAGCCATCCGAATGGCTCTGATCCGCTTATGATATGCAGTCGTTTTGGTCATAGTTGAACCCGGAGCCTTCTCGTGGCGAACATCATCGACGCAGCGGCCGATTTCGCCGGAAACTTGGTTCGCCTCGGCTGGTATACGGGGCTGGGCGCGATCGCAGAGCGGACGGCGGAGAAATCGGGTCACGTATCAGCTCCGCGTCCACCCGAGCGCGTCGTTCCCGGCCGCGATGCCGTGATCGCCGACCTCATCGATTTGTTCCGGCGCGATGCCAATCTGGTCCGGCGCGGCGCGGCCGCAGCTGGTGGCGAACCGGCCGGGGGCATTTTCGATCACATCGATCGCGTGCGCGCGATGATCGCCGACATCCCGGGGACGATCGCGCGGCGCACGGAGCGCAAAGTCGACACCTCGCGCATGGCCGTAGGTGAGAGTGCACTACCCGACTACTTCTTGCAGGACTTCCACTTTCAGACGGGCGGTTACCTTTCGGACGATTCTGCACGCCTTTATGACGTGCAGGTCGAGACGCTGTTCCGCGGATCCGCATTTGCCATGCGCCGGCAGGCGCTCGGACCGATCGCCGATTTTGTACAGGGGCGTGACCAGCGCGAGATTAGACTGCTCGATGTGGCCTGCGGCACCGGTCGCTTTCTGCGCGAGGTACGACGTACCTATCCGGCCATGTCGCTCACCGGCCTGGACCTGTCGCAACCCTATCTTTCCGAGGCGGAACGACATCTGGAAGGTCTGCGCCCCGTTCACTGGATAGCGGCCAATGCAGAGAGCATCCCGCTCGCGGATGCAAGCCAGGACATCGTGACGACGATCTATCTCTTTCACGAACTGCCACCCGATGTCCGACGCACAGTCATCTCGGAAATGGCCCGCGTTCTGAAGCCGGGGGGACTTCTGGTCTTCATCGACAGCCTGCAGAGAGGCGACCGTCCCGGCGGGTGGGACGGATTCCTGGAGGGCTTCCCAGAGCGGTTCCACGAACCTTACTATCGCCACTACACGATCGATGATCTCAATTCCGTTTTCGACGGAGCGGGTCTTTCAGCCGTCGCTACATGGCCGGCATTTCTGTCTAAGGTCATGGTTCGCCAGAAACGCACAGCCGCGTGAGTTAGAACCTGCCGAAGCCGGTCGCAACGCGTCTTGCTCTTTTCTCAAGTCAGTAACGTTACAGCACGATGCGTGTATCCAGACATCGTCAGTCCGCCATTCGATTGGCGCCTGGCGAGTTCTCAACCGTAGTCGCGCAAAGGGTTTGCGAACCTGCCGAACGCCTGTAAATCAGAACATGGGCCGTTGTTCTCTCTTCGCCAGCCGCCGCACCAGTCTTCTCCTGCACCAGATCGACATGAACCTGCCACCTATTCCACCTCAGCCGGACTTCGCCCTGTTTCTCGATTTTGATGGCACAGTCGTCGAGATTGCCGAGCGTCCCGAGCTCGTGCGTCTGGGGGCATCAACTCTGCAAGCGCTCACCGAACTCTCGCGACTTCTTGAAGGTGCCCTCGCCATCGTGACGGGTCGCGAGATTGAGGCGATCGACAGGTTCATGGCGCCGCTGAAACTCCCTGTCGCGGGCATTCACGGCCTGGAGCGGCGCGATGCGGGCGGAGCACGCATCAGCTCGACTGATGCCTCTGAAGTCGTGGCCTCACTCACTGAGCGCCTTGCCCCTTTGGTCGACAGCGAAATCGGCCTCATGCTAGAACAAAAGACATCGGCCCTGGCGCTGCACTACCGCGCACGTCCCGAATTGGAATCCACGTGTCTTCGCGCGTTCGAGGATGCGGTGGCTGATATGCCTGGGATCGAACTCAAAAGGGGCAAAATGGTTCTGGAGGCCAAACCCAACGGAAAGAACAAGGGGACGGCCATTCTCGATTTCCTGGAAGAAGAGCCCTTCCGTGGCCGCACGCCCTGGTTTGCCGGTGATGACATCACTGACGAGGACGCATTCCAAGTGGTCAACGGCCTCGGCGGCGTTTCGGTCAAAGTAGGGGAAGGGCCGACGGTGGCCAACTATCGCGCCAAGAGCACCGCGTCTTTTCTGGCTTGGCTCGAAGCTGCCGTTCAGCATATTGCCGCGGAGGTGAAGCGTTGAGCACTCTCGATTTGGGGCTTGTGGGCAACTGCTGCATCAGCGCCCTAATAGACAAGACAGGAAGCATCGTCTGGTCCTGCCTTCCCCGCTTCGACGGTGATCCCGTATTCCATTCACTGCTCGGCAGCGCACCGGAGAGATCAGGCGAAGGTATCTTTTCCATCGAACTCGACGATCTGGTGGAAAGCACGCAGGAGTATCTGCCCAATTCCGCCATCCTGCGCACCCGTCTCAACGGACGCAGCGGTTCCGTCGAGATCATCGATTTTGCTCCGCGATTCAAATGGCGAGGGCGCTCCTTCCGGCCCCAGATGCTGGTGCGCCGCCTGCGGCCTCTCTCTGGCAGCCCACGTATTCGCATCAAGGTACGCCCCAGCTACGGCAACGGCGCCTTCCGCCCGGCCCTCACATTCGGATCCAATCACATCCGCTACATGTGCGAGCAGCAGACGTTGAGGCTCACGACCGACGTTCCAATAGACTATGTGCGGCAACAGACACCCTTCATTCTGGATGACGAAGTCAGTCTGATCTTTGGACCGGACGAGACCTTGAGCGAGGGCGTCGCGCAGACCGCGCGAGACTTCGAAGAGCGCACCCAGGCCTACTGGCGCAGCTGGGCCAACCGCTTGGCAATTCCCGTCGAGTGGCAAGACGAGGTCATTCGTGCAGCCATCACCCTGAAGCTGTGCAGCTACGAACCGACGGGCGCTGTCGTGGCAGCCATGACGACGAGCGTGCCCGAGGCCCCGGATTCAGGGCGCAACTGGGATTACCGCTTCTGCTGGGTGCGCGATGCATTTTTCGTCGTGCGCGCTCTGAACAGTCTCGCGGCCGTCCGCACGATGGAACACTATGTCCGCTGGATCATGAACGTCGTTGCAGCGACGGGCGGCGGACATATTCAACCAGTGTACGGCATTGGCCTCGAAGCAGCCCTGACCGAGGAAATTGCTGAGCACTTGCCCGGCTACCGTGGCATGGGCCCTGTTCGCCTAGGCAACCAGGCCCACGAGCACGATCAGCACGACACCTATGGCAACGTAATCCTGGGCGTCTCTCAGGCCTTCTACGATAAGCGCCTCTTCCTCCAGCTGGGAGCCGCAGAGTTCGAACGACTTGAGGCCGTGGGTGAGATGGCCTACCAACTGCACGACAAGCCCGATGCTGGAATCTGGGAGCTTCGATCGCGCGCCCGCATCCACACCTCCTCCAGCCTGATGTGCTGGGCCGGTTGCGACCGGCTCGCAAAGATCGCACGGCATCTTGGCCTCATTGATCGGGCCGATTTCTGGCACAAGCGGGCCAACGCCGTCCGTTCAGCCATTCTCGATCTGACTTGGTCGGACAAACGCCAGGCCTTTGTAGAAAGCTTCGGCGGCACGATGCTCGATGCGAGCGTACTTCTCATGGGCGAGGTGGGCTTCATCGATCCGCGCGACCCACGCTATCTCTCGACTATAGAACAGCTGGAAAAATCTCTGGGTCGCGGGCCCTTCATGATGCGCTACGAGGAGGCGGACGATTTTGGCACGCCAGAGACCGCTTTCAATATTTGCGCATTCTGGCGCGTCGACGCGCTGGCCCGCAGCGGCCAGCGCGAGAGGGCGCGTGAGATTTTTCAGGAACTGCTCTCGGCCCGCAATTCACTCGGCATGATGTCGGAGGATACTGCCTATCAGGATCGCTCTCTTTGGGGTAATTTCCCTCAAACCTACTCGATGGTTGGCATCATAAATGGCGCCATGCGTCTGTCGCGCGGGTGGGAGGCCGTCACATGAGCCGACTCGTCGTCGTCTCAAATCGCGTTGCGGATGTCTCAAAGGCCGTGCAGTCGGGCGGCCTCGCCGTAGCTCTGGCGGATGCCTTGAAGCAGCGGCGCGGGCTCTGGTTCGGCTGGGATGGCAACGTTGTACCCGAGGATACCCCCTTCGGCATCACCATCACGCAGAACGAACAGGTTCGAACCGTCACAGTTCCCCTCACCCAGGAGGATTACGACCAATACTATACCGGGTTCTGCAACAACGTTCTGTGGCCATCATTTCACTATCGGCTCGACCTCGGCATCATCGATCCGCGGTCCTTTGAGGGATATCGCCGCGTCAACCAGCGCTTTGCAAAGTCTCTCGCCGCGCTCCTAGAGCCGGATGACCTCGTCTGGGTTCACGACTATCACCTCATCCCTCTCGCAGCTGAACTGCGTGCGCTCGGCGTGACGCAACGCATCGGCTTCTTCCTGCACATCCCGTTTCCGCCATCAGACATCTTTCTGGCGGTACCCGAGCAGCAATGGCTGGCCAATGCCCTGTTCTGCTACGATGTGGTTGGTTTCCAGACAACCATCGACGCCAACAACTTCCGCCGCTACATCGTGGACCACCTGGGTGGGGAAGAGGTCGATGACAGCCGCTTGCGCGCCTTCGACCGCACGACGATCGTGAAAGCGTTTCCCATCGGCATCGACGTGGATCACTTCTACGCCATGGCGCACACGCCCAAAGCGGACGCGGAGATTGTCCGCTTGCAGCGGCGCAACATAGCCGGCTCGCATATTCTCGGCATCGACCGGCTCGACTATACGAAGGGGCTGCCGGACCGGCTGAAGGCGTTCCGCCGCCTGCTGGATCTCCACCCCGAGCATCGCAAGATGGTGACCCTGATGCAGATCGCGCCACCGACGCGAGAGGACGTGGCGGCCTACTCCGATATTCGCCAGGAACTCGAAGGGCTATCTGGAGCCATAAACGGCGAGTACGGCGACTTCGACTGGACGCCTGTCCGCTACATTCACCGTGCCATTCCTCGCGATACGCTAGCCGCATTGTGCCGCGGCAGCCGAGTTGGGCTGGTTACCCCGCTGCGTGATGGCATGAACCTTGTGGCGAAGGAGTATATTGCAGCACAGGACGCCGATAATCCGGGTGTGCTCGTACTGTCGCGTTTCGCCGGCGCCGCGGAGGACCTGCAAGAGGCGGTTCTCGTCAACCCCTACGATACGGAGGAAGTAGCGCTCGCTCTACAGAATGCGCTGACCATGTCGCGTGACGAGCGCCGTGAGCGATACGAAGCATTGATCGAGCGCGTGAAAACCCGTGACGTGAAGAACTGGCGCGAGTTTTTCCTGGAAGAGTTACGCAAATCCCGCCTGGAGGGAGGCCATGCCTCGTGAGCGGCTGTGTTCTTGTCGGTGATGTCGGCGGCACCAATGCTCGCTTCGCCTTAAGTGACAAACCGGGGTGCCTTCGCGAATTCCGCAGCTATCATGTCGAAGACTATCCGAACTTCACCGACGCCCTGGTTGCCTTTCTGACTGCGGTTGGAATGGGCGGCAGCAGTTCTCGGTCCCCGACTGCGGTGCGGATTGCCGCTGCTGGACCGATCGACGAGAGCGGCAGCGTCACCTTGACCAACGCGCCCTGGCGAATCTCGGAAGCTGATATTCGCGGCGCAGCCGGCGGCGCTCCAGCACGCCTCTTCAACGATCTGGAAGCGGTGGCGTTGGCCTTGCCCCACCTTGGCGACGCTGATGTCGCTCCGTTCGGCGGTTCCATCGCCGACCCGCTGCGCGGAAACCGCCTTGCTGTTAATGTCGGAACAGGTTTCGGCGTCGCCGCCGCTGTGGTTCACGAGGGTTCATGGTCCTCTATCGCGAGCGAGGGCGGACACATGACATTCGCCGCCCGGACTGCTGCAGAGGAGGCGCTTCTTCCTCATGTGCAATCAATAGAGGACGTTCTATCCGGAGATGGTCTCGTCCATCTCTACCGGATCCGCTGCGGATCAAGGGCTCGCGATGCAGCACGAGGGGATATGACCGCGTCAGCGGTTCTGGAAGGCTGCGCAACCGACCCCGTGGCCCGCGATGCTGTCATGATCTTCACCGATCTCCTCGCCCGCATCTGCGGCGACTTGGTGCTGGCGCACGGTGCCTGGGGCGGCATCTTCTTGACCGGCAGCGTTGCCTTGGCCTGGGCACACGTCGCGGAACAGGCACGCTTCCGGGAAATATTCGCTTCTAAGGGAAAAATGGCGGACCGCATGGGGCGTGTTCCCACCCGGCTGATCCTTGCACCCCAGCCCGCACTTCTCGGCCTGAGCTACGGCCCTTCGCGCTGACGCACCGCCCAATTGGCAGCACCAAAAAGAGATGGGTCGCCGAGAGTCCTCCGCGGCCCGTCTCGCACTGTTCAACCAATTGGTGTGTCGGCGCCTGAGGGCCGCTCACCCTTTGCCGATGGGGATCTGCTTCTCGGCCTTTGCAAACTCGGGGCGCTTCGGTAAGGTGACCTTCAACACGCCCTTTTCGAAGCTCGCCTTCACATTGTCGGGATCGACGGCATCTCCCAATTGAAATGACCGGTGGAAGCTGCCGTAGCTGCGTTCCATTAGGCGATAGTTTTCCGCCTTCTCCTCACGCTCCGACTTCTTCTCGCCTCTGATCGTGAGCACGCCATTGGTCAGCGTGACGCTAACGTCCTTCTCGTCCATTCCAGGAAGTTCGGCCTCCACAAGGAACTCTTTGTCGGTTTCTTTGAGATCCGTGCGCGGCGACGTGAAACCGCCCCAGCCCTCCCGGGACAGGCCGGGCAGGCGGCCAAGGCCGTGACCTAGGTATGAGTTGAAGAGGCGCTCCATCTCTGCGCGCATGCTTGAGAAAGGATCTAGAGACCGCGGTGTAGGCAAGCTTCCCTGCTCCGCCGTTTTCGATTGCTCAGTCAATGTCGGCCTCCCATTTTTTTGACAGCTTCAAAATAAACATAAAAATCGTAATTCATCGCTGTTCGATCGCGATGCGCTCAAATCTTGAGCGTCGACAGCGTTTATTCTTTGACGCATGTCAATTGCAGCCTCTTGGGCGCTCTGATCTTTTCTGTTTGCGTTTCACAGAATGACAAGCCGGAACAATTCAGCACACGACAAATGCTGCTCGGGCTGCTGCTACGTTTTATTCCGCTTGCGCAGCGCATCCATAACGATCTGTCTATGGTCGAATGCAAAATCTACCTCGCGCCAGGACTGGACCCAATCGGCAACCCGCGCATCACTGCCAGCCTTGACGACGCCGCCTTCGGGTTCAGCGAGAAAGGCGACGGAACAGATGTGTCCGCGAGGATCTCGATCCGGCGCGGAATAGACACCAATCAGCGTCAGCGCAGCGCCAACAATTCCCGTCTCCTCAAGAAGTTCGCGGAGACAGGCGTTTTCGACCGTTTCACCGATTTCGACAAATCCACCTGGCAAAGCCCAGGCACCCTGAAACGGAGGGTTCTTTCGACGAATGAGCAACAGCCTGTCCTTGGCATCGAAAACGACACAGTCGACGGCAAGATGCGGCGTTTTCGGAAAGGACATTTGGAGCCCTCCTCTAAGCAGAAAAATCCAGGGCCGATTGCGATATCGCCCTTGCCTACTTTTCCCAGGCCCGGTCTCGCGCAATGAATACTGGCAAACTTGGCACGGCCACCCGTAACCTACGACATGATGGCTTCGATCAGCCGGGGGCCTTTCCCAGCGATTGCACGCTCGAGTTCACGCGCGAGGGCCTCCGCCGTATCGACCGCGACCGAGGGCACGCCGAACCCTTCGCCGATCTTCACCCAATCGAGAAATGGATCATCCAGTGCCGCCATAGAACGTGTAATCGGACCTGAGCGGCTGACACCCGCACGTAAGAGTTCGACCTTGAGAATGTTGTAGCTCCGATTGGAGCCGATCACTGTCACGACATCCAGTTTTTCGCGCGCCTGGGTCCAGAATGCTTGCACCGAATAGGCGCCGCATCCGTCGGACTGGAAATTTATGACCTTACGCCCCGGACAAGCGAGCGCCGCACCTGTGGCCGCGCCCGGACCTTCCCCTATTGCTCCGCCGGTGAGCATGAGATGCGTGAAACGGGGCGCATGCCGCGAAGCCTCGAAATAGGGCACGCCAACTGTCAGTGCTTCGTCCATCACGATTGCCTCCGCCGGCTGCAGGCGAGCGATCACCGAGCATACCGATTGGGCTGCCAGCGGTCCCGTCGGGCTTACGGGCAACTTACCGGTCACATGCTCGACATCCTCCGGCGCACGCAGTTCGCAGGCTAGCGCTGCGAGCGCGCCGATCGTATCCTCGCCTGAACCCGACAGCAGCACCGTCTGCTCCTCCGTCGTAAGATGGCTAGGCTGTCCCGGGTAGCCGAAGAAGGCGACGGGCCGCCGCGTTCCAGCAATCACCACGCGCTCATAATGCCGGGTCACTTCGATGGCCTGATCCGGGAAGTAAGGAAGACGCGTCGGCGCCGGGAGGCTCCCACCCCGTTCCATGCGCGCGAAGAACGTATCGCAGAGCAGATCAGCCCCACTGACTGCCGCAATGCGTCCAGCAAGCTCGAGACCGGTATCCGAAAGTCCGGGTCCGCCGAGCAATAGAGCTGCGCGGCCGCCTTTCAGTGCGCGGGCCGCCTGTGCGACATTGCTCTCACAGAACGTCGTCTTCGGCGTCGAAGCGCATGCCGGGATCGCATCGTGTGTGTCGCCGGTCTGGCTATCATGCGGAACGATCAGGGTGGCAATCTGGCCGGCCCCTGCGCGCGTGGCTTCGATCAGTCGCTGTGAGATCCGCCGCAACCCTGGCCGCGCCTTCGTTGCGCATGACGAAACCGCTGACAAATCGTGCAAGGCCATCGATATCGCTCGCCAGAAGCGGATCAGAGGGGCGGTGCCAGGCTGCATGCTCACCAATAACATTAAGCACAGGCGTATTTGCGCGCCGGGCATTGTGCAGATTGGTGAGCCCGTTGGCGAGGCCTGGTCCAAGATGCAACAGACACATGGCAGGCTTTCCCGCCATGCGGCCATAACCATCGGCTGCGCCCGTCGCTACGTTCTCGTGCAGACAGAGAATGCCTCGCAGACCGGGTACGGCATCCATAGCCAGAACCAATGGCATCTCCGTGGTGCCTGGATTGGCGAAACATATCTCGATGCCGTTTTTGACGGCAGTGGCGACAAGTGCTTCCGCACCGTTCATGCAGCATCCTTTCTGTGACCAGGGGACAGCTTCGCCATTCGCCCGCACAACCATCCATTACCCAGCTAAGCTGGGGTGATTGGCAAATGCGGTCAAGACCGTCGGAACCTCGGCATTTAAGCCATTCCGGCACTCAGGGGGACGATCCACGGCGCTCCGGAACCGTCAAAAAAAACGACGCGAAGCACTCGCACTGGCGGGCAACCGAGCAACGTCCTGAGTGGATCTGACCGCCCTTGGTCATTTTCCTACTCGACTGCGGTCCTCACTGTCTTGCGATTCCGCCCTGGCTCCGTCCGCCGCGTGATCAACGGCACGTTCGTTCAGTATCCGCTCGGGTCGTCGGCCCCGTGGACGTGCGATTTCTCGGTCCCCGGGCTTCATCCGCTTTAGCCCGCAAGCCGATGGGCGGCTCAATTCGAGGTCGTCAAGGATGGGCAATCATCTCGACATTGTCGTGTTCCAGCACATCCATCTGGCTCGCGTAGACCTGAGATCGGATCTCAAAAAGACCCAACAGCGTCGCAAAGATATTATCATGCGACCATCGGAGCTTGCTGCGTTCTGCGAGCGTATCAATTCGGACGTCGTGTTTGATTCCGTCTCCGAGCCACATCACGGCAGGCACATGCTTCTGCGCATCTGGAGCAAACATATAAGGAGCGCCGTGCAGATAGAGTCCGTACTCGCCCAGCGACTCCCCATGATCGCTGACGTAAAACATGGCGGTCTCGAACCTATGATCATTCGCCTTGAGCAAGGCTATGACTTTCGACAGGAAGTAATCGGTATAGAGAATTGCGTTATCATACGCGTTGTGAATTTCCTCGCGAGTGCAAGATCCCAGATCGTTCGTCTCGCACACGGGCACAAACCGCTCGAATGATTTTGGATAGCGCTTGTAGTATGCGGGGCCGTGATTGCCCATCTGATGCAGAACAATCAGGATGTCACCAGACTGGGCATCGATGTAGGACTGCAACCCCTCCAACATGCCTTCGTCACGGCATTCGCCGTCCTCGCACATCGTATTCTGCTCGTGTGACTTGAAATTCTGATACGTCACCCGCTCGGCAACGCCTTTCGAACTTGAATTGTTGTCCCGCCAGAGAACACTGACGCCGGCCCGCGCCAGAACGTCGAGAGCCGTGTCGGTGGATTGTGCGACGGCCGTATCGAAATGCTTCTGCCCCAGGTTCGAGAACATGCATGGCACCGACTGGGCTGTCGACGTACCACACGACCAGAAGTCCGGAAAATTGAGAACGTTTGCTTGCCGTAGCAAGGGCGTTGTATCACGCGAGTATCCGTTAAGACCCCAGTGATCCGCGCGCACCGTCTCGCCGACAACCATGATGACGAGTTCCCGGTGTCCATCGCGCGAAGCCTTGGTGGCATCCTGGCCGATCGCAACGTGTTTCCTCTGCGCAGCGGGGATACCGCTTGTGATGTGCCGCACGGTAGATATCAGGGCATATGTCGGGATCACCTTGCTCGTAACGTCGCGATGCTCTCGCAGAAGCGCAGCGTAGTGACCGCCGAACGCAAATCCCGAAACGGCGATCGCTGCCAGCGCCGCCCCGGCGAGCTTGAGCCGGGCGATGGTTTCAACCTTCCAATGTGGGAAGGTTAAACGGGTGCGCCAGACGGCAAGCGCCGGCATAAGTCCGAGCAGGCCGATCCAAACCAGAATCATAGGGTTCCAAAGATCCCCCGCCTCGGCGCTGTCGGTTTCCAAGGCATTGGCGATCATCTGGGCGTCGAAGATCGTCCCATACGCGTGGGCAAAATAAGCAAGCCCCGCGGTCACGATCAGAAAGAAGATCAGAACGGGTTTGACGAGCATCCGGTGACAGACCGCCGACAGCAGAAGAACGAAGAACGCCGTGAGGCTTATGAACAGCGAGACATAGAATGGCCATTGGGTTGCCGCCGCGCCGAATGCCTGAAAGGCTGCGGAGAAGAACGTCGCATTTGCAAAGAGCGCAACGAAAAGCGCCACAGCGACAATGATCTCTCCGCTGGTGTAGGAGCGCCCAAAGTGACGGAAAATTTTTTTCATGGCTGTTAGAGATTCGGCGACTGGTGCCGCCCCCCGGAAAGTTGAATTCAGCCGGCGACCGGGCTAACCGATCTGCACCGAAAGACACTTCAGTGCGCTCAACGCAGGAGACCGTCGCAGGTATGCCTCCGCTCTCATCGTCGTACAATCCGGCGGAATTTGGAGCAGTCATCCCGTCTGGAGTGGATGCCGCGCCTGACTTTGCGCACGTCTCCGCCCTACCGCCCTTGATACGGCGCAGAAAAGCGGCCGCATGGGGCACTTTATCATTTAAGTACATAGCTTTAGGTCTGTTGCGCCATCCTCGTCTTGAGGCTGCGGAACTTCAAGTCCCGTCCATCTGGCGGACCGGACGAGGCGGGACTGGCGCAATGATGTATGTCACGTCCTGCCGGCGCTGAAGCGCGAAAGGTCCGCTCGGAAGCGGTTCGCCATCAATCTGCGCAGCGACCTCCCCGCTCAACACCTTGGCGTGTTCCACGGCTGTCACGTCTATCGTGGAAGCGGATCCAAGTCGCCCCGCGGCGAGCCGGATCAGTTCAAGCAGGCGCGCCCTTCGCGTCGTCGCGCGAGAGATGAAGGCCATCAGCGTGGGTTCGACCAGGCCTGTCTGATCGGTCAACAGAAAGCGACCTCCGTAGCGTGCCGCATTGCTGATCAGTATCCAGGAGGCCTGCGAGATGTGCCCGTCGATGGACACATCGAACAACCGCGGCTTCTTGAAAAGCGCGCGAAGAACTGGAGCCACGTACGCGAGTTTGCCGACGGCTTGAATGGACGAGCGGGAGAGCCCGCCAATAACGTCTCCATCGAACCCAGCCCCGAACATCAGCAGAAAAGGCGTCCCATTCACGAGACCGCCGGCGATCGGATGCGTGGGACCATGCATCAACAGATCCGCTAGCGCGGAGACCTCCGCCGGCATACCGAGTTCCTCAGCCAGCACATTGCCGGTCCCGTTCGGAATTATGCCGAGCGGGATCTGCGCCGAGACGAGCGACTTGGCCATGGCGCGAATACTGCCATCTCCCCCGGAAATCACGAGCGCATCGTACCGGCAGGCGGCACCGCCGACCTGAGACAGGCCCTCGGACAGTTCGAAGATGTCTGCGACGGCACCTTTGCTGCGCAGTTCCTCGGCTACGCCGCCGGCAAGACGGGTACCGTTCCGCCCCGCGGCCGAATTGTGCAGGATGAGAAAGCGCAGTCGGGGCACGGTCCTTGTAATCATCGCGCCAACGCCGCTGCCGTCCCGCGGACCGCGGGAAGCTGGATATCCGTGAACACCATAAGATGCGGACGCGGGATCGGTATTCGGCATCATCGCGCTAGTATCTGTAGCCAGCCCCGCAGGCAAGCGGTTCCAAGTCCGCACCTGTGAAAGTGGCGGCTTTCCGCGAAAGACAGACGGCGAACACCGACTTGCGCCGCAGCTGGATCGTGAACCCGCGCCCTGCAGAGCAGGCTCAGAACGGGAAGAAAAGCGGAATCACCAGCACTGCGACCACCGCGAAGATCAGATTGAGCGGCAAACCTACGACGAGGAAGTCCCGGAAACGGTAACCTCCGGCGCTATAGACAAAGGTGTTGGTCTGGTACCCGATTGGAGTGGCAAAACTTGCGGAGGCCGCGAACATCACTGCCATGATGAACGGTCGCGGATCGAAACCTAATTCGACGGCAAGCGCGATCACGATCGGACCGATCAGTACCGCCACGGCATTGTTGCTCACGACTTCCGTCAGGGCACTTGTCAGGACATAAACAGCGGCGAGGACGGCGAGCGGCCCCGCTCCTCCGACCAGCCCAACGACTTTCTCGACAATTAGACGTGCGGTGCCCGTCTCTTCCAGGCCCATGCTCAGACCGAGCATCCCGAAGATCATGAACAGGATGCGCCAGTTGATAGCGTCAAAGGCTTCTTCGGGATCGACGCAACGGGTCATCATGACAATCACCGCGCCAATGACCGCAAGGCCGGCGATCGGCATCACATCGAGCGCGGCAAGCCCCATCACGCCGAGGATGGTCGCTATGGCAATTGGTGCCTTCGCCCGGCGCAAGGCCCGCTCGGTGGGTGCAGTCAAGTTGATGATTCCGCCATCCTCCATCAGTCGCTTGACACCTTCTGGCGGACCTTCCAGCAGGAGCGTGTCAGCGAACTGTAGGCGAATGTTGTCGACGCGGTCAGAGATATTCTGGTCGTTACGGTGCACCGCCATAACGTAGATGCCGTACGTGCGTCTGAGCTGCAATTCGCCCAGCTGGCGCCCGCGCAGATGCGAATTGGGACCGACGCTGGCTTCCATCAGAACGGTCTGTTCTGCCGTGACGGGTTCGAAGCCCTTTTCCTCTATGTCGCGAAACTGAAGATGCCCATCGTCTTTCAGAGCAAGTATTTCCCCTGTCGCAGTTTTCAGGACCACGCGGTCTCCTGGCTGAAGGACGAGGTCATTCATCGTGCGCCGCATAGAGACCTCACCGCGGATAACATCGAGAATTCGCGCCTGCTCCGTGTCGAAGGGAAGGTCAGCGAGCTTTTTGCCGACATACCGTGAATCAGCGGGGATCAGGAGCCTGGCCATGAACTTGCGCTTGTTCTCCTGCCCAAGGATACTCGCCAACGATGCCCGCTCGGGCAACAGAAAGCGCCCGGCAAAAATCATGTAGAGCATGCCGACGGAAGCGAAAACCAGCCCCGGCATTGTCATCTCGAACATCGAGATCGGCGGCTGACCGGCGTCGATAGCCACGCCGCTCATGAGGATATTGGTTGATGTTCCAATCAGGGTCAGCGTGCCGCCAAATATTGCTGAAAAGGACAAGGGTATCAGGAGGCGAGACGGTGCAACGCCGACGCTTGCGGCCACCGAGATCACTACTGGAGTGAGCAGGATCACGATGGGCGTGTTGTTCATGAAGGCCGACGCGAGCACGGCGCTGAACATCATGATCAACATGGTGCGCAAGTATGAACCACGCGCCTGACGCCGTAGCAGACCGGCGAGAATGGCAAGCACTCCAGTCCGCTCCAAGGACGCGGAAATGATGAACATCATGGCGATTGTGATCGGCGCACTGGAACTGAAGACCCTGAGAAAATCCTGGGTCTCGAGGATGCCCGTTGCCAACAGTGCCGCCGAGGCACCCAGCGCGGTAACCTCCGGAGGATAGTACTCCTTGAAGAAGCTCAGAAAGACGCCTCCAAGAAGGATAAGAACGAAGATCTGATCGAGCGTCATAAGGAGGCTTTCGAAGAGGCCATGGGACGATAGCGAGATAAACGACAAAGGGTATCTTGTCAGCCGTTTAGCCGCGCGTGGGGACGGAAAGCGCGGCGGGAGACGGGCGGCCGCTTGCCAGGCCCCGCTCTAGAAATGCCCCAGGGTGCCCGGTGCCGGTGCGGCATGCCTCGATGGGACACCCGTTGAAAGACCATGCGGGGATCTTGAGGGAACCTCCGCCGAAAGCTAAGGGGGAAGTAGAAAGAGGCTGCCAGCGCTCAAGTTCACAGGCGGCACACCCGCCGAGGCCAAGCGGACGCCCCCTCCCGACGCTTTGGGATACAGGCGTATGAGGCGCCAGCCGTCCATCTCGGCCTTCAAGCGTCGATCTGTAAGCGAAACTGGCAGCGACGAAGCCGGGGGCGTCCTCCTCATGGGCATCAGACGGCCGAGAGGCTTCGAGCATAATTCGGCTCTTGAAGGGCAGGACAGCTCTCTCGACTTTTCCCCCTGCAACCGGACTGCGATGGTCTTTGCTTCAACACCCGCTGACACTCGGGACAGGACACCGGCTCAGAACCTGATCAAGGGTATCACTCTCTGGAGCAGTCCATCCGCCGAAGAGAAGAAGCCATTCTGCGATGCCTATCGTCCTGCCCGACCGATGCAGAAATCGAATATGTTCAGAATGAAAATACTACCCGGGAAACTGACATGCTCGGCTTTAAGCGGAATACAGTTCGGCTACATCGGCCTCGAACGCAGGATCTCGTAGCCAGAAACGATGTCCATGAGTTCCATGGTGATCGCATCCTGGCGCAATCTGCGAAAATCGGCCGTCATCTCTTCCAGCTTGTCGTTAATGCTGCGCTCGGCTCTCTGCATGGCCTGGAGCCTGGCTGCATTCTCGGCAGCGAGAGAAGCCAGAGCGGCGTCATACAGGTCCGCCAGGAGGCTCTGACGGACGAGCCAGGAAAAGAGGGCGTCAGGCGGTGCGCTAAATGTGGAAAGACGTCGCGACGGCCAAGGCTTCTTCTGGAGAGATTTCAGATGATCAATCCGCAGCGGCATTAGGACGTGAGCCCGAGGTCCGATCTCGCCTTTCTCATCTCGCCGATTGAAGATCGTGGAGATCCATTGAACTTTCCGGGTTTTCAGAAGCGTATCAAGGCGGATCAGGATGCGCTCGCAGCAATCGCTTATCCCCTGCACTGATCCGGCGAGCGGCATCATTGCATCAATTTCGATTCCCATACGCTCCAAGCGTATGGCCGCAAGATTCCCAACGGGAAGAATGTGCATCTCGTCGGGACCAAGATGTTCGCGTGCTAAATGCCGTTGCGTAAGCTCGACCACCGTTTCGTTGAAGTTCCCGCATAGGCCCCGGTCCGAACCGAAGACGACGAGTGCTTGCCGGCCTCCGTGATGAGTGCCTGCCGTTGTTCGGGGCGGGTGCTGCTTCAGAACAATCTGCAGACCCTGGTCGATCGTCTGGCGAAAGAGCCGCAGAGACGCTTCCGCCTTTTCGAACTGCCGCACGTTGATGGCCGACAGCGTCTTCATGCTTCGCGCGAGGGATTGCAGGTCCTTCGTCGTCTCGATCCGCTGGGTTAGGGTCTCAAGTGTTTCCATGGCGCAGCCTCAGTCGATTGCTGTATCTTGATTAATGCCGTCTCGCGCGATCTGCAGGATTCTCTGGCGCCACTCATCATCAAGCGGCTCCCTGGAACGAAGTCGCACCATGACGTCGTCATTCCGGACAACTACGCTCCTGATGGCGCGTTCGGCGTGCGCGATCTTCTCGACTGCTATCGAGTCCAGCACGCCGTTCGTAATGGCCAAAAGAACTGCTATCTGCTCGGGAACCGTCAAAAGATCGCGTTCGCCCTGCTTCAGAATCTCGCGCACGCGACGGCCCCGCTCGATAGCGCGGCGCGTGTCCTCGTCGAGCCGTGTCGCAAAGCGGGCAAATGCCTCCTGCTCCTCGAATTGCGCGTACGCCAACTTAAGGTTCTGAGCCACTGTCCGGTAAGCCGGCAATTGCGCCTTGCCGCCAACCCGGGAAACAGAGCGTCCAATATCGACGGCCGGGAGAACGCCCTTCTGGAATAGTTGAGGCGAGAGATAGATCTGACCGTCCGTGATCGAAATGAGGTTAGTCGGGATATAGGCTGAGATATTGCCGGCCTGCGTCTCAACGATGGGCAGCGCCGTGATGGACCCGCCGCCTCTGTCCTTAGAAAGATGGGTCACCCTTTCGAGCAGGCGTGCATGAATATAGAAGATGTCGCCGGGATAGGCCTCGCGCCCCGGTGGCCGCCGTAGAAGAAGGGAGAGCTCACGGTAGGCGCGGGCATGCCGGGTCAGGTCGTCGTAGACGATGAGCACATCCCGTCCCTGGTACATGAAGTGCTCGGCCATCGTCGTGGCGGCATACGGTGCAATGTACTGCAGGCCGGGCTGGTCCTCGCCCGATGTCGCGACAACGACTGTGTTGGCCAATACGCCGGCCGCCTTTAGTCGGCGAATGACTTGAGCCGTTGCCGTCGCCCGCTGTCCAATAGAGCAATAAATCCCGATGATCCCGCTCCTGCGCTGGTTGGCGAGTGCGGCCATGGCTATCGCCGTCTTGCCGGTCTGGCGATCGCCGAGGATCAACTCCCGTTGGCCCTTACCAATAGGGATCGTCGCATCGATGGCCTTGATGCCCGTCTGGACGGGTTCGCTGACGGGCGCGCGTTCCATGATATCGGGGGCCCGCCGTTCGGTGGGGTTCCAGGCGGCCACGCGAAGAGTGGGCCCACCATCGAGTGGGCGCCCTAGAGGATCCACGACGCGCCCCAGAAGATCGTTGCCGACCGGCGTCGTCACAGGCTGATACGTCCGGTAGGCATGATCACCCGTACGTAATCCCTTTCCAGAGCCGAGCAGCATCACGCCGGTCTCGTTCCGGTTGATGCTCATTGCAATGGCGTTCAGTCCACCGGGCAGTCGAATGAGCTCATTGGCCCGAACGTCGGTGAAGCCGACGATATGCGCGATTTCACTGGTCAGGGTTGCAACCGTTCCAATTTCCTTCACCCCCCAGCGGGGTGGTTCGCAATCGATGATCCGCTCGAGATCCGCCAAGATTGCAGACGGTAGCTTTCCAATATGCGCTCTACCAGACGACGAAGTCACGATGCCGCCCTCCGGCCGGAACCCGTCTCGGCGTCGCGAATGTCATCCCGTGCCTTCTGTTCGATCTGATCGAGGTAGCTCTCCAAACTCCAGGCAACCGTCTGCCCCGCGATCCTCACGCGAATCCCGCAGATGAGATCCTGGCTTGTCTCATAGCGAACCTCGATATTCGGACTGATTACGCCATGTACGACTGCGGTGATGCGTTTCCGGGTCTCCTCGGAAAGCGGAAAGCTGCTATCTATTAGGGCGGCTTCGCTGGAGCGGCGGGCGGCGGCCCGCAACTTGTCCAGCTGCGCGGCATCGAGATCGGGCAAACGATCGGCAAATCCGTCTGCCATGGCGTCGCTCAGCGTCTTATTGGCCAATCCGCCCAGCGCATCGCGCGCAAGCGTATAAAAATGCTCGATCGCGCGCTGCCGCAAGTCCGCGATGAACTCCTCCTTTTCCGCATCTATTTCCGCGCGCCAAGTGGCGCGGCGTCCTTCCATATCTTCTCTCAGTTCCTTCTCCAGTTTCCGCCGCAGCGCCTCAACCTCTGCCTTGGCCTCTGTGAGTAGGTCGCTGCGGCGGGCGTCGAGATCTGCACGCTCCGCCGACAGCTTTCTGGCCTCTTCCCCGGCTAGCTTTTTCGTCTGGGCTGCATCGTCGAGCCGCTGCTTGATGTTCTTTTCTCGTCTTTCCATCGCTGACGTAATTGGCTCATACAGGAAGTGCTGCAGGAGCCAGACGAGAACGAGGAAGTTGACGATCTGGGCAACGACGGTGAACCAATCGATTGACAAGACCTACCCTCCCGCCTTCGAAGCAACGGCCTCCCAAAATGGGTTGGCGAATATGAGGATGAGGGTCACCACGAAGCAGTAGATGGCTGTTGATTCGATCATGGCAAGACTGACGAACAGGGTCCGCGTGATGGTGTTCGCCTCGTCGGGCTGCTGTGCGATCGACTGCAAGGCTTGCGCCGCGGCCCGTGCCTCGCCAAGAGCCGGGGCAATCGAGCCGACAGCGATGGTGAGCCCCGCAGTGAAGATCGAAACGGCTGCGATAATGGTTTGTGCATCCATATGGCGGATCCTTTCCTGGAAAGTTCAATGGGACGTCGGCTTGCCATTCGCCCCCTTATTCTGCTGTTCCGAAGCTTGAGTAGCCGATGCGATGTAGACCATTGCGAGCACGGCGAAGATGTAGGCCTGGATCAGTCCCGTGAGCAGGCCCAGCAGCGAGAGCAGGATCGGGAAAAGGAAAGGCGCGATCGAAATCAGAATGGCCGCGATGACTGTACCGCTCATGACATTGCCATACAGACGGATCGCAAGAGCGATGGTCCGCGAGAGTTCTCCGATAATGTTGAAGGGCAACATGAAGATGGTAGGCCGAATATAGTTGTGCAGGTATCCAGCCAGCCCTTTTTGGGCAACACCGTAGAGCGGGACCGCGACCAACACGCAAAGGGCAAGTGCCGTGGTGGTGGATAGCGAGCCTGTCGGCGGCATGTACCCGGGAACAATGGCGAGGAGGTTCGCCGTGGCGATGAAGATGAATAAGGTCCCAACAAAGGCAAGGTAGCGTCCAGGATCGTGGCGACTCACCTCGGCAATCTGCTGGCGCATCTCGGAAACGAGCACTTCGAGCAGTGTCTGCCAACGCGACGGCACAAGCGTATCGGATACGCCCCGTGTCGCAAGGATCGCAATCGTGACCACAACGGCCATGACGACCCACGTCATCACAATCGTTGCGTTGAGACTGAGACCGGCAAATTCCAGGAGAACGAGGCTATCGGGCGATATTCTCATGGCTGGCCATCCCTTGGCCCGTTGAGGAGGGATTCATGTCGGGAAAGGACGAGTGCGCGCACGCCCATGAACCCGGCCAAAGCCGAGAGCATCACCAGCGCTCCTGCCTTTGTGGCGACGAGAGCGGCACCAGCGGCAACGAGCAAAGCCAGCCGCAGGACCTTGCCTGCCGCCCACGGCATCAGAACGCCTCTACGTACGGAGGCTTCGACGGACATCCATAGCAGCTTGAAATGAAGGGCGCCGAACGCAATTCCGGCCAGCGCGCCGAGTGCTATCGATCCGGCAGTGAAATCAGTCATGGCGACTCTCCCGTTGAACCCAGTACCAAGCGTTCCAACAGCCCAGGACGACACCTGCAAGCAGCAAGGCGACGGTCCAGGAGAAGCGGGCAGGTGCGGCCTTATCAAGCCATTGGCCCAAGACGATGCCGAGGAGCGTGGGAACTGCAATTGCCCATCCCACAAGTCCAAACATCCCGAGCCCGAACCAGACTTGGTGGCGACCTTCCCGCCGCGCCCTCTCCTTTCTTGCCGCCCGCGAACCGATGGCCTCTGCGGCCTCTTCGCGATGAGACGCCTTTTCTTCCGGTGTCTGTTTCATCGACTCTCTTCCAGTTCGATGAATCGTCTCACGATGTCCGATTCCAGGCGTGCCAACGCAGCGCGGGCAGATGCCTCGTGTTCGTCCAGATCCCTGAATTCGGTTTCAATCATCTGCCGGAGCGTGCGAAGGTCATCACCGATCGCCGCCCGACGGGTTGCGATCGAGACATTCTGAGCGCACTTCACCAGTGTGCCCTCGTCCGTTGCGAGGATGGTCTCCCGCCCGTCCGTGTCTGTCACGAGGATCAAGCCCGCGGAGATCGGAGCGACGTAATCGATATGGCGCGGCAGTATGGCGAAGGAGCCGTTGGTTGCCTCGGCGACGATCTTGATGACGTCGGCTTCAAAAAGAACACTATCTGGAAGAACGACACGCAGCCGCATGGATCCGTACACATTGGATTTATCGGCGATCCGGTCATCGCTCCCATTGGCTTTATGTGCGTGCGCCATGCTGCACCCTCAAATCCTCGATTCCGCCGATCATGTAGAAGTTCTGTTCCGGGACATCGTCAAACTCGCCGGCGAGGATCCGCTCGCAGGCATCGATGGTACGCTCCAGCTCGATGGACTGACCGGGGGTCCCGGTGAACTGCTCTGTCGTGAAAAATGGCTGCGTCAGAAACCGCTCGAGCCGCCGCGCCCGGGCAACCGTACGCCGGTCTCCTTCGGTCAACTCCTGCAGGCCGAGCATTGCGATGACGTCTCTCAGTTCCTCGTAGTCCGCCAGTGCTTGCCTGACCCCGCGCGCGACGGCGTAGTGGCGCTCACCCACATTTCCCGGCGTCAACAGTTTCGAGTTGGAACGCAAGGGATCGATCGCGGGGTAGAGACCTTGTGCGGCGCGCTTGCGGGATAGCACGATCGCGGCCGAGAGATGATTGAAGATGTGGGTCGCTGCCGGGTCTGTGAAATCATCGGCCGGGATGTAGACGGCTTGGATCGAGGTGATGATAGCGGCCGCGGTGCTGCAGATCCGCTCCTCGAGTTCCGCGAGCTCAGTGCCGAGGGTCGGCTGGTAACCGACACGCGACGGAACCCGTCCCAGCATTGCTGAGACCTCCGCGCCCGCCTGCACGAAACGGAAGATATTGTCGATCAGAACGAGGACATCGCGGCCGTCCACGTCCCGGAAATGCTCGGCGATCGCCATGGCAGCATGACCAACCCTGTACCGCACACCTGGTGATTCATGCATTTGGCCGAATACGAGAACCGAGCGCTCAAGGACGCCCGCCGCGTCCATTTCGCGGATCAGTTCCTCCGCTTCGCGAGAGCGCTCGCCGATGCCACAGAAGAGGCTGACACCTTCGTAATGACGAGTCATGTTGTTGATGAATTCAGTGATGAGGACGGTCTTGCCGACGCCTGCTCCGCCCAACAGACCCACTTTACCGCCCTTCTCGATCGGTGCCAGCAGGTCGACCGCCTTTATCCCGCTCGTGAATATCTCCGCTTCGATGCGCAGTCGCTGCAGCGGCACCGGCTCGCCGCGGATCGGCCGCCATGTCACATTCTCCAGGGGGCCCTTGTTGTCGATCGGATTGCCGTAAACGTCCAGGACGCGTCCCAGAACACCGTCACCGACCGGCATTTTGAGCGGCTCCCCCGTGTCCTCGACCGCCAGCCCGAGACGCAGTTCATCGTGGGGATTGAGCACAATGCCGCGAACGATTCCGTCGCCCAGAAGCGACGAAACCTCGATGAAGATACGCGGATCACAGTCGGCGATCAGAAGGCTCTCAAGAGCCGGTTCCTCGCTGGAGAATAGCACATCGACGATACTGCCTTCGATAGCAACGATCTCCCCTCGGCTCTTCGTGCCCCTTTCGTGGAGACCCTGCATCGCGGTTTTCCCCGTCATGAGGCCAATGCACTGACCCCCGCGGATGCGGGAAGATCGAGTGGCTCGATCCAGATACGAGTATCCTCGTCGATCAAGAATATGCTGCCGTTTGGCACCTCGTGCCAGTTCTCGGCCGTGATGGATTCCGACGCGATATCGACCGAGCGGTAAGCTACTTTATGGTTCTGCTCCGACTCGCGCTTCATATGCGGTTTGCGGCATAGCGGACAGAAGAACTGGCTATCTCGCTCAAGGTAGCTGAGCGTGCGGTTGAGGCGAGAGCCGGTGAGCTCTTCCCCATTGGTCCAGATGATGTTCAGCGAAATCGGTTTTCCGGGTGCGGCTTCGGCTGACCATCGTATAATGTCACGAAGGCCAATCCGCAGTGTATCCGACAGGGCTCGTTCCGGATGCGCTTGCCACAGCGAGAGCAGATAGCGGAAGATGTGCTCGCTGTCGGTCTCCCCCGCAATCTCGTTTCGATGCAGCGGATCCATCGCATCCAGCAGCCTTGTCCGGACGGTCTCAAAACCCGGCACCGTGCCATTGTGCGCAAAACTCCAGACGCCGTGCACAAAGGGATGGGTGTTTTCGATGGACGGGGGACCTACAGTGGCGCGCCGAACATGGGCAACAAATGTTCTTGCATACGTGTGCGCGGCGCTTTTCTGGAAATGCTCCCCCTCCCATGCCGCCCACGCCTGCTTCTCAACCAGAGGTACGTGTTCATGATAGGCGGCGAATCCCCATCCGTGACCATGGGAAAGACCCTCGCGGTCCATCATGCCCTGGTTGATGAGGGAGTTTTGCGCCTTGATCAGCCCGCACTCGATACGCGTTGGCCAGCTGGCGCGAAATCCAAACAAGCGACACATCGAACTCAATACTTTCTGTTCATCGCATATCTCGACGAAACCAATCAGGCATTGAAAATGAGGGACTTACTCGGTTGGGACCTTGATGCTGATCAAGGATCGAACGGTGCGCGCGTGATCTTTGGACATATGACATGCGCAGGATGGGCGCGATGCGGTCTGAATGTTTCAGTCCCGATTTGGAGCCGCAAATACCCATAATTCCAAGGGTCGCTGCCACTGTCGAAAAGGAAGAGCACAGAAGACTTCGCCGGATTGCTGCGGAGTTAGCTCAAGACGATCCTCACCTGAACTCCACGGAAGCGTTCGGCAGAAAGGTGCAAGCAGGAATTGGCGCCGGCCCGTTGCTGGTAATTGGAGATACACGTGAGATTGCGCTCACGAAGCAAGGTCGCGAAAACTCATTTGAGTACCGACTTTCACTTCTTGCTCGGCAGGGCGACGCCGTTCTGTTTTCAAAAACCGTTCACGCCGACTTCGATCACTATCGTGCGGAAATACTCGGCTTGGGCAACATCCACCCAATTTATCCGCAAGGACCAGGGGGCCGGCGGCCTTTGCCTTTAGCCGAGCGATGCCTCAATGATCCGAATTCCTTTGATGAGGTTGCCTCCATAACGAAGGACGCTGGCGGACTGACGCTTGTACCCCATATAGGAATGGGCAGCGCTTGGTGCCTTGCTGGTGCGTTGGCGCGTGCAACCGGCGTTCCAGTTCATGTCGCCAGCGCGCCGCCCCGGCTCACGCGCCGGGCGAACGACAAGCTGTGGTTTGCGCAGCTCATTACCAAGACACTGGGGCCCGCGGCGCTACCGCCGACGTTTGCCGCGCATAGCTTGGCTGCTCTGGCTTGGCGCATGCGGTTACTCGCACGGAATAGCCGCCGCATCGTCGTCAAGGTTCCGGACAGCGCCGGTTCCGCCGGGAACATCAGCTTGGACGCATGCGATATCTCCGATCTGACGCTTGGCGCTATTCGCGATCGCATCATTGGGATGCTGTTCACACTCGGTTGGCGGGATACCTTTCCACTGCTGGTCGGTCTCTGGGAAACGCCAGCGCTATCGAGCCCATCCGTCCAGATGTGGATCCCACCGACATCATTTGGACCACCCCTTATAGAAGGCATCTTCGAGCAGATCCTGGCAGGAACAGAGGGAGCATTCGCAGGCTCCGTTCCTGCGGACCTTCCCGCTGATGTCCAGCGGCGCCTGGCTAGAGAAGCCACCCGGATAGGCACCGTGCTTCAACATTGCGGATACTTTGGACGCTGCAGCCTCGATGCGCTTCTGGTTGGCGACTATCATGAGGACGCTGAATTGCATTGGATCGAATGCAACGGCCGCTGGGGAGGTGTTTCTATTCCAATGACAATCGTAAACCGTCTCTTCGGTCTCAATGCGCCGTGCTTTGTCGTCACCCAGAAGATAGACCGGATGGATAGACCGCTTCGCTTTTTGGACGCGCTCCAGCGCTTGGACGATATCCTCCTCAAGCCAGGCCGCACCAAACAGGGGATCATGTTGCTGAGCCCTGTCGAGATCGAATCGGGACGAGGCGTGCAAATGGTGGCTTGCGCCAAGACGTCAAACGCGGCACGCGAGCTTTCCCGGCATGCAGAGAAGCGGCTCTTCGCATGAGCGGCGCCGGCACTCTCTTAAAATGAACAGTACGCTCAACGATACCGAACCACTTCTGCCGTCTGATTCACGTGTCTTAGAAAGCCCGTCCTGGGCGCTCAACCGTGAACAGAGACATCGAATTGAACACCAAACCTACGGCCTATTTTCAGGATGCCGAGGCGGGTTTTCACCGCTGACGATTGCGGATAGTGTTCACCGATGCAATCCCCGGCCATCGCATTAGAAAATGTCGTCAAACGGTTCGACGATGGCGCGCCGGTTCTCGATGGCGTCTGTCTCACTGTAGCGCCACGCGAGTTCCTCACTGTCATCGGCGCCTCCGGATCCGGCAAGACGACGCTCCTTCGCATGATAAACCGACTTTTGGATCCGACAGCGGGTCATATTTTTGTGGGCGGCAAAGAGACCGCTGCGCAGGATGCCACCGCGCTGCGTCGCTCTATCGGATACGTCTTTCAGGAGGTCGGCCTCTTTCCCCACATGACGGTGGCAGAGAACATCGCCATAACACCGCGTCTCATCGGTTGGACCGCTGATCGCATTTCGGCGCGCGTTTCCGAGTTGTTGGTCCTCGTGCAACTCGACGACGACTACACAGACCGTTATCCGCACCAATTGTCGGGCGGTCAGCGACAGCGGGTGGGATTGGCTCGTGCAATCGCGGCAAGTCCTGACGTTGTCCTCATGGACGAGCCTTTCGCCGCGCTTGATCCACTGACGCGTGAGACTCTCGGCCGCGACTACCGCCGTCTCCACGACGAACTCGGGATTACTACGGTCATGATCACGCACGATGTGCTGGAAGCTCTGACACTCGCTGATCGCATCATCGTTCTATCCGGCGGACGCGTCGTCGCCGACGACAAGCCCCGCGATATCATCGACAATGCCCATCCCTATGTCGCCGAGCTCATGCAGGCGCCGCGCCGCCACGCTCAGAAGATTGGCCAGCTGTTTGGCTCTAGCGAGAGCGCATAGGTGACTGATCCGCGCATAGCCGATGCCTTGGGACGATTACCCGACTATCTCGGTAATCACATTCTCGTGTCGGTCACAGCGCTTGCTCTTGGTCTCGCCGTAAGCCTACCGCTCGCTTTTGCGGCTTTCAGGCGGCCGGTTCTTCGCACCATTCTGCTCACCGTAACCAGCATTGTGCAGACAATTCCCGGCTTGGCACTTCTGGCGCTTTTCTATCCCTTTTTGCTGGGCGTCGCTGCACTTTCGGAACGCTTCCTCGGCTTTGGGTTTTCTGCGCTCGGCTTTCTACCAGCCGTACTCGCGTTGGCGCTCTACTCCATGCTGCCGGTCGTGCGCAACACGATTACCGGTCTTGGTGGAATCGATCCCGCGATCAAGCAGGCGGCGATCGGAGTAGGAATGACGCCGCGCCAATCGTTGCGCCTCGTAGAGTTACCTCTGGCGTTACCTATGATCATGGCTGGAATTAGAACCGCCTCAGTGTGGGTCATCGGCACAGCAACACTTGCAACGCCCATCGGCCAGACAAGCCTTGGCAATTATATTTTTGCCGGACTACAGACACAGAACTGGGTGTTCGTTTTGTTCGGCTGCGTCACCGCGGCCATACTCGCCCTCATCTTCGACCAGCTTCTTGCCTTGATCGAGCGCGGCCTCACAGAGCACAGGCGGGGCAAGATCGTAGCGGGTGCGGGTGCGCTTGCGATCATCATTGCGGTTGCCCTTCTGCCCGGCCAGATACGCGCGCAACACGGCTACATCATCGGAGCCAAGACGTTTGCCGAGCAGTATGTCCTTGCGAATCTCATCGAACAGCGCCTCGCCGCCGCAGGACTCCCAGCACGCCGCAGGGACGGACTTGGCTCAGCCGTAATATTTGATGCCCTGACAGCTGGTGAAATAGATGTTTACGTCGATTACTCAGGCACTATATGGGCTAACCAAATGCGTCGCAGCGGCTCTGCGGGCCGTGCCGAAGTGCTCGAGAAGGTCGGGACTTGGGTCGACGAAGAGCGTGGCGTCCGGATGCTGGGCAGCCTTGGCTTCGAGAACGCCTATGGGCTGGCAATGACCAAAGAGCGTGCGCAGGCACTGGCTATCTCATCGATTGAAGACCTTGCGCGGCATGCGCCTCGACTCACAATCGCTGGCGACTACGAATTCTTTGGCCGGCCCGAATGGCAGGCCGTGCGACAAACATACGGTCTCGCCTTCCGGCAGCGCAAACAGATGCAAGCCGAACTCATGTACGCTGCCCTACAAGCCGGCGAAGTGGACGTGATATCGGCATTCACCAGCGACGGCCGCATCGTCGAGTTCGACCTCACAGTCCTTGAAGATCCGGGTCATGTCATCCCACCCTACGACGCCATTGTGCTCGTCTCGCCACAACGCACCCAAGACAAGGACCTAATTCGTGCATTGAAGCCGATGATTGGCCGTATCCCGGTCTCGAAAATGCGCGAGGCCAATCGCCGTGTGGGCACCGGTCAATCACCGAGGGCAGTAGCCCGCTGGCTCGGCAAGAGTCTCGAAATCGGCCAGGAGCCGGATCGCTCGGACCCCGAATAACCTGCTCTACAGGGCACTTAAGAGACCTTCCCCGTCCCCGGATGAAGGCATCACATGGCCTTCGCGCAGCGACCGAACCCCGGACAGACGTAGGCGCTCCTACAGGGGCAGGCCAATCACGCGGTCGATGCCGCGGACGCGCGCCATAAGAAACGAACCAACATTACGATGCCCCTTTGACCGATATCAACTGACGGCCCGCACATCCGGGCATCTTGCCGAATACCATTTCGAATTGACGGAACCAGGCCGGACTTCACACTTGGAGCTGCTACAAAATTGGCCATACCAGCGAAGCCTCACGACACGACATCGGGATCAGATCGGTCTCTCGATGAAGTCAGTGCGCGGTTCATGCGGATTGTTCGGGACCTCGTCTGGGAGTTGCACCCACATTTACGGAGGTCATCTTACCCCTCCCTCGACGACGAACTCGATCAAGACCTCGGAATCGATAGTCTCGGCCGCTCCGAGCTCGTCCTTCGTATCGACCGCGCATTCAAAGTTCGCCTGCCAGACCGTGTTCTTGCCGAGGCCGACACGCCCCGCGATCTGCTGACCGCACTGCTCGAGGCCGCGCCGCATCGGGCGGATATCATGGCTACGGAGGCGAAGGACTACACCTCGCTGCCCGAAGTCGAGGCTGCGCATGAAGCCGCCACACTCATCGAAGCGCTGGCCGTCCACGTCGCGGCTCACGGCGACAGGCCCAGTCTCTTCTTGTGGCAGAGCGAGGAGGACGAAGAAGCGGTCACCTACGCCGATTTACACATGGCGAGTTGCCGGATGGCAGCCGGCCTCATCGAGAGGGGCATACAGATAGGCGATAGGGTGGCTATCATGCTGCCCACAGAAGCCTCATTCTTCCAGTCGTTCTTCGGAGTTCTTTACGCCGGCGCAGTCCCCGTCCCGATCTATCCCCCCTTCCGCCGGGCTCAGGTCGAAGACCACTTGCTGCGGCAGGCGGGAATTCTGCGCAACGCGGGTGCGCGACTGCTGATCGTCAGCTCTGAAATCCGCAGCATGGGAGAACTGCTTTTCGGGCTCGTTGATCAGCTCCAAGTCGTGGAAACCGCCGAGGGACTGACGGCGGCCGAACCACTCCAGCAGCCCGTGCCGGCGAATGCGGATACCATTGCTCTGATCCAATACACTTCGGGCAGCACCGGGGATCCCAAGGGCGTCGTGCTCACGCACGCAAATCTGCTGGCTAATGTGCGCGCAATGGGTGAGGCGGTACAGGCAAGCTCGGCGGACATCTTCGTGAGTTGGCTGCCACTCTACCATGATATGGGCCTGATCGGCGCCTGGCTCGCTACGCTCTACTATGGCGCCCCGACTATCATCATGCCGCCCCTTGCCTTTCTGGCCGATCCCGGGCGGTGGCTGAGAACAATCGGCCGGCATCGTGCCACTCTTTCGGCCGCACCAAACTTTGCGTTCGAGCTCTGCTGCAAGAGCATTCATGATGAGGACATAGCTGGGCTTGATCTTGGTTCTTTGCGCATGCTGCTCAACGGCGCAGAGCCGGTGAGCCGCGCCACCATAGAGCGGTTCACGCAGCGATTTGAAAAGTTCGGCTTCAAACCGGGAGCAATGGCACCGGTCTATGGACTTGCAGAAAACTCTGTAGGCCTCGCCTTCCCACCAGTCGGCCGCCTGCCGATCGTAGACCGCGTACAACGCATCGCTCTGTCTCGAGACGGATGTGCTGTCCCTGCATCATCGGACGACGACACCGCTCTCGAGTTCGTCGCCTGTGGCTGTCCAATTCCACGACACGAAATTCGCATCGTCGATGAGAGCGGCTTGGAAGTGCCTGAACGCACGGAAGGGCGGCTCCAATTCAAGGGACCATCTGCCACCGCGGGATACTTTCAAGACGAGCAGAAAACCCGCAACCTATTTGACGGAGAATGGCTCGAAAGCGGCGACAGAGGCTACATCGCAGCGGGCGACGTTTACATCACTGGCCGCATCAAAGACATGATTATCAAGGCCGGCCGAAACATCTACCCGCAGGAACTTGAAGAAGTGGTCGGAAACGTCAAGGGAGTACGCAGAGGATGCGTTGCGGCCATCTCCACAAAAGACCAGCGTGCCGGCACCGAACGCCTCGTGCTGCTGGTGGAGACCCGCCTTCGGCAGCCCGAAGAGCTCTCGGCCTTGAGTCAGGAAATTATTGAAGCATCCTCGGCCGCTCTCGACGTTCTGCCCGATGACGTCGTTCTTTTGCCACCACATACCGTTCCCAAGACATCCAGTGGGAAGATCCGGAGGTCCTCCGCAAAGCTCCTCTATGAGCAAGGGATTCTCTCAAACAAGGGTACGGCCCTCTGGTGGCAGATCGCACGGCTGGCGATTGCCGGGGCTGGCAATCGGGCGCGCAGAATCGGCCGGCAGTTCGTTGCACTTTTGTATGCAGCATACTGGTGGCTTTTGCTCGTCATGATGGCCGTTCCCGTCTGGTTGCTCGTCATGCTCCTTCCCAAGCGGTCCTGGCGTCACGCCGCCATACACCAGGCCGCAAAAATCTTTTTGGCGCTGACCGGCAGCTTTCCAGCTCAAGAATCCGTGACGACCATCCCAGCCAAACACGTTCTTATCGCTGTCAACCATTCGAGCTACCTCAACTCCGCGGTCCTCATTTCACTGATCAAGGGCCCGTTGGCATTTGTCGCCAAAGAGGCACTTGCATCGCAATGGGTGGCAGGACCATTCCTGCGCCGGATCGGCACACTATTTGTCCGCCGCACCGATGCCGCAGGAGGCGTGGAGGACACACGGAATATTCTGCAGGCAGCCGTCGCGGGCGAAAGGATCGTATCCTATCCGGAAGGCACGCTGACGCGCATGCCGGGACTTCTTGGATTCCGCCTTGGTATCTTTATGGTCGCTGCCGAGACCGGCACCCCCGTGATCCCCATTGCAATCAAGGGTACCAGATCGGCGTTGCGCGGGGGGCAATGGCTTCCACGGCACGCTGGCATCTCTGTCATTGTAGGGGAACCCATCCGTGCCGACGGTACAGACTTTCACGCGGCTGTACGTCTGAGAGACGCGATCCGAGGAAAGATCCTGGAGATGTCCGGCGAGCCCGATTTGTCCGTCGAGCGTGTGACAATCGAAGACTAGGTGGCCCAACGGCACTTTGCCACTCCGCCGTCCAACGCCATGGCGCAGCTGATGCAACGTCCCAGAATGGAGATGGTGGCCGATCATGCTGGTACCACCGCTGCCCCGCCGCCACCAACATCGCGCGCGTGTTCGCCGAGATGTTTACGGCAATTATTTCGAGTGCCGCAACATCTCGTGAGAAAGCGGATTCGCCGAGCACAGGCACTGCCGTTCGCATCGACTGGCGTGAGAGTTGACAAGCATCAATCCGCTTCTCCCCCGGGCTCGATAGTTGTTTCTGATGCATTCAAAGTCCAGCAAGCGGATTGACATCATCTCGGAAGCGGAGGCTGGAACTCTTCCCGGTCTTTTCTTTGCACGCGTTCGGCGAAGCCCTGACGCAGTCGCTTATTGCGAGTATCGGGACGGCCGCTGGATTGAATACCGGTGGAAGGCGATGGCCAAGCTCGTCTCACGCTTCCGGGCCGCCTTGGCACAATCTCACTTAAGCCTTGGCGACCGCGTTGCCATCCTGCTACCCAACTGCACGGATTGGGTGGCGTTTGACATAGCGGCGATGGCCAGCGGTCTGATCACAGTACCACTCTATTCCCACGACAGCCCGCAAAACAACGCATACGTGCTTGCAAATTCAGGCGCACGGCTTTGCCTGATCGATACGTTGTCGCGATGCGCGTCAATCGAAAAATGCCTCGCAAAAGACAGTGCGCCTGTTCCGACTTTTTGGGTTAGGGAAAGTATCGATAGGTCAGGGGGAGCCAAGCCAAGTGATCGATTGCCTAGTGAGCTGAAAGAGGTTCTCCCTGAGGAAGCAGAGACCTTCACTCCGCTCTGCTGCGCTCCCCGTGACGTGGCGACGATCATCTATACTTCGGGCACGACGGGTCCGCCAAAAGGCGTCATGCTCACTCATTCCGGAATACTGTGGAACACGGAGGCCGTCACCAAGTGCGTGCCGCCTCTGACAAGCGATGTCTTCCTGTCATTCTTGCCACTCGCCCATTCTTTTGAACGCACCATGGGATACTACCTGGCGATGATGGGCGGCGCGCGCGTTATCTATGCTCGCTCCAGCGAGACACTTCGCGAAGATCTCGCCACCATACGTCCGACAATTCTTATCGCTGTCCCGCGGCTATACGAGAGGATCTGCGAAGCCATGGCCCGCAAGGCCGAGGCGAATGCTCTCAAGCGCTGGATACTCAGGGTCGCAGCGGATATCGGCTGGCGCCTGCACGAATGGCGGCGGGGCAGATGTCCGGACCCGGGATTCTTGGTCCGGCGGTTGATCTGGCCAGTTCTGGAGCTCAACCTAGGCCGTCGCGTCCTTGACGTCTTTGGCGGACGTCTTCGTGTGGCCGTCAGCGGAGGCGCACCTCTTCCCGTTAAAGTGTCTCATTTTCTTGTTGGACTTGGTGTCCCTCTGCTTGAGGGATATGGCCTGACGGAAGCGTCCCCTGTCGTGACGGCCCCTACCATCGAGGACAATTGGCCAGGTTCGGTGGGACGCCCTCTGCCTGGCCTGGAGGTTCGCCTATCAGAACAGTCGGAACTCGTCGTCCGATCCCCAGCGGTCATGCAAGGATACTGGCAAGATCCGGAGGTGACAGCTCGCGCGCTGTCGCCGGACGGTTGGCTTCGAACAGGCGACATTGCACAGATCCGTGAAGGATATGTCTTCATCACTGGGAGGCTCAAGGACGTCCTCGTGCTCTCCACCGGCGAGAATATCGTGCCCACTGCCGTTGAGGCGGCTATCGAGCGCGATGCACTTTTCGATCAGGTCTGTGTGACAGGCGATAGCCGGCCGTGTATCGCGGCTATTGTTGTGCTCAACAACAAGCGCTGGCTGCGTTTTGCGCATGATCTCGGCGTTGATCCATCCAACCCCAACACACCGATTGCAACGGAGGCCGCACTTGCGCGGTTAGCCATGCAGACGCGCAGCCTGCCGTCCTCGTGGCAGGTGCGGGCCATCCACCTGACAACGCAACCCTGGACGATCAAGGACGGAAGTTTGACCCCCACTCTCAAGATCAAGAGAAGGGTCATCGAGGAGCGTTTTCATGCAGAAATTATTGCACTTTATAACTGTCTTGCCGAGAAGAGACCATCAAATCTCAAACATGATCGACGCTAAAAACGTTTCAATGCCGACCCAATGATGAGTGTCTCGAAAGATGGCTTCGGCAATGCGCCATCATTATTAATCGGTTGCGCGGCATTCGCAGGATTTTTTGCAGATGACGCGCCCCCACTTCAGGACGGCGACGGACGATGTGTGACAACACTTGTCGAAAGTGCAGATCATCGCGATCCTGCGGAAAAGGTAACTGGGCTTAGGCGTTGAAACTGCCGATAACCCTTTGCCCGCGTCCAGATGAGTTCTCGAGCCTGAACTTTCTCTTGAGCTGATTTGGCCCGCCCCACTCCACGATTCGAGGTGGCAAGACGAAAACCAATCGCCTATCGCCAGGACCTGAACTGCCCGAAGACCGGGTAGGACAGTCCGGATTCTGGAAGCACACCACTGCGTTTCATTAATTTTGAAACAGATGATAGCGGCTTAACCGTCAACCCGAAGGAGCCGAACCGTCCACTCGATCATGCCGCCACTTCCTACGGGAATTCGCGCGACAGCGAGACAACGACTGACATGGAAGGATCAAATTAAGGTCGGCTCACATGCCAGTCGGCTTTTTCGCCCATCGTCGAATGCGAGGTTCGATCAAGCCTCGACTTGGAATGTGATCTTGCAAGTCACGCGGTAGCGTTCAATCTTTCCACCCTTCACGGTCGCAGACTGGTCTTGCACCCAGACAGAGCGAATATGCTTCACGGACTTTGCCGCCTCGGTAACGGCCTCTTGCGCGGCGTGTTCCCAGCTCTTGTCTGAATCGCCCATAATCTCGATGACTTTCATGACAGACATGACACCGTACTCCCTTAAAACTTAATAATATAAGCAATTGTCGTGGCTGTGATCGTTGCTGTCAACCTTGACCGATGATTGCTGGGAGGCCTGCTGAATGCCGCGCACGCGCCGCTCGGCAGCTGTCTTCGGTGTGTTGGATTTGGACCTCGTGGTCCCAGACATCAGATATCCACGATCGATCCGCAGTCCTTAAGCCGCCAGCTATGTCTCACAGATGCTGATGTCGGTCACCGCGTCACATCACATGACGGATACTCATCGCGAACTCTGGCGATAACGCACCTCATTGCCTTCAGGTCATGACGAGACAAGCACACCCGCGAACTCAGATGAGGCGCTCAGATGCTCTGTCCGGCTGCCCAGCCGCTGGACCAAGCCCATTGAAAATTATAACCGCCGAGCCAGCCGGTCACATCGACGGCTTCTCCGACGACGTAAAGTCCTTTGACATTTCGAGCCGCCATCGTCTTCGATGAAAGATCGCGGGTATCTATACCTCCGCACGTAACCTCGGCTTTCGCAAATCCCTCGGTTCCATCAGGAAGAAAAGCCCAACACTTCAACCAATCGGCAAACTCACCCAGACTTCGGTCGGACATGTTGGCCATTACCTCTGCAGGCAGATGAGCGGCCGTCAGTTCTTGAGCGAGACGCGAGGGCATGAGTTCGGACAGCACTGTTTGCGGTGCGGACCTTGGGCGTGTTCTCTTGCGATCCAAGAAGAACGCCATGACGTCGATATCGGGCAACAGGTCCAGTTTGATAAGGTTTCCCGGTTGCCAATAGGAGGAGATTTGCAGAATGGCCGGGCCGGAGAGTCCGCGGTGCGTAAAGAGAATATTTTCTCGAAAACGGTGCTTCTCGTACGATGCCACGGCTTCCAACGAGACACCAGCAAGCGAGGGATCGAAACCGGTTGCTTCGATGCCTGCTCTGAAAGGTACGAGCCCTGGGTACGTAGGAGTGACGCGCAAGCCAAACCGCTGTGCGAGATCGTGACTGAACCCTGTCGCTCCCATCTTGGGAATGGAAAGCCCACCGGTTGCAAGCACCAGGGCCGGGGCAGTAAATCGGCTTGATCCGGTTTCGACGTTGAAATGCTCAGTCCGTGACACGCTTGTGACTGTTTCCCTCAATCGCAAGTCGACGCCGCCGATGGCACATTCAGCGAGCAGCATCGATACGATCTCGCGCGCTGAACCGTCGCAGAACAATTGACCGAGTGTTTTTTCGTGAAACGGGATTCGATGCCGCTGAACGAGACCGATAAAGTCCGATGGCGTGTAGCGCGCCAGTGCCGACGTACAGAAGTGCGGATTAGCGGACAAAAAGCGATCCGGCGCACAGTCGAGGTTGGTGAAGTTGCAGCGACCGCCGCCCGAGATGAGGATCTTGGCGCCCGCTTTGTCCGTGTGCTCCAGGAGCAATATCTTGCGGCCCCGTTGTCCTGCCGTCAGCGCACACATCAGACCCGCCGCACCGGCGCCGATGACAATTGCATCGAACGACGCGGCTGCGGCTGTCACGGTTGATCAGAGGCGGGGCGGATGCCGAAAGGCCATAGGCCTAATGCAGCCGAAAGCGACGAAATTCCGAAGCAATACCTGATGCGCTGCACATGCAGTCTAGCCAGCATGCGGGCGGTAGAACACGGCTCGCGGCTTTGCGGGCTGGAAGGCGCTTCGCCTATGAAGTTCGCAATAGGTGCAACCGTCTCCCGTCTGCTCGCCACAGAAATAGAAATCCGGCTGCGTGGGATCACCGAATGGCCAACGACAGTCATTGGGCAAAAGCGTTGCAACCGTCTTCCGCTCGGCAAGAGGGATTTTTGGGTTGGATTCACGGCGGGGCGGGGTACGCGATGTTGTATCACTCATGACTATTTCTAACACGAAACGGCGCAATTCTCCACCTTTGATTTGCTAGTCTGGGTCATTCGCTCGCTTGGAGAGGCCATTTTCAGCAGTCGTACAAGCCTGAACGACGATATCGTGTTCGCTGCAAACAGCTTTTATGACCAAGACCACTCACGAGCGCCCATCGCGCAAGCTGCCGGTCACCAGTGATCAACACCTGGGATTTGGCATCGAGGAGCGCAATTTGAAGAAATACGAGGCCGCAACCGCTGTCGACTGTGTATGGTGAACGCAATATCACCGGTACGCGTTTGTGAGATACGTCCAGCGCGCCGGAATGCACGATCGGTACCGGACTTCCTATGAGCTTCTATTTTGAAGAGTTGGATTATCGACCGACCTCAATCGGGGCAATTAGTCTGCGTCGTCGTCGCGATCTCCGGCTCGATCAGGATGTTTACGAAATCAAGCTCGGCGACGAGTTTCTCATGTCGAGCTTGTTTACCGCTTCAGAGATAGCATTGGCACAGCTGTGCCTCGGGGACTTGCCGGGCCGCGGGCTTGACGTCGTCGTCGGTGGCCTGGGTCTCGGCTACACCGCCAAGGCCGTGCTGGATCATGATTCAGTCATGTCGCTGGTGGTCGTTGACGTCCTTGACGCTGTTATCGACTGGCATCGCCAAGGTCTTGTGCCGCTCGGAGCCCAACTCACGGGCGATCCACGCTGCCGGTTTCTGAATGCTGACTTCTTCGACTTGGCAGCCTCTGTATCTGGTTTCTCTCCCGAACATCCGGAACGGAAATTCGATGCCGTTCTCGTCGATATCGACCATTCACCCGATGCACTTCTCCATCCGGACAATGCGCGTTTCTATGGGGATACTGGTTTGCGTCACCTCGCTCGTCACCTGAAGCCTGGCGGTGTGTTTGGATTGTGGTCCGACGCGCTGCCGGACGAAGCCTTTCTCTCGCGCCTCGAAAATGTCTTCGCGACTGCGCGAGCAGAACCGGTGACATTCAATATTCCCTGGCAGAACCGGGATTTCACCCAGACGGTGTATGTGGCTCGAACCGCATCCGTTTGCGACCCACTGCAATCCCAATGAGGACCGCGATGAGTTAGCCATAGAGACACTAGGCCTCTTCACGTCGTTCCACGCTGACTGAGGAATGGCTTCTGCGCCGCGTTGTTGATCCCCATCCAAGAGGCCGTCACGGCATCAAAGATCGAGGCTATCCACGGTACCAAAAACCACCATTCGAGTGTTCCCTTGCCCAAGAACCATCCCGCAATCCCTGTGAGGACAATCGCTGACAGCGAACTAACGACAGCATCCGATTGAAGGGCCGCAGTGGTGGTCTCCCGATTAGATACCGACAGGAACTCGACAATCAGCCAACCGACAGCGAGGAGCACCATCACGAGCAGCCAGCGATAGACCGACTCTGGAACAGGCCCATCTAGAATGGGCGTACGGAGAGAGGTCGCACTTTCGAACATATAGCTCGCGGCATAGAACAGCCCGGCCAAGAGGTACGGGCCGCCCCACTTGAATATTAGGCCAAGCTTCTGCCCGATGGATACTTGGCTGGACTTGACCAGTCTTCCTGCGTCTGAATTTGTCATAGCCAAGGTCCTTTCACTTGCTCGCGACGCGAAGCCCCCCGGAATTTTATAATGACCGAGACCTAAGGAGCAGTCCAGGCGGGCGACAGATCCTGAGAGATCGCCATTTGAAGGCCATCCTCCAGTTCCATCTGACTGACAGACTTAGACCAATGGGATGGTTCTCGCTCAGTCAGAGCGACTTTGGTGCTTTTCGACAGCTGAGGCTCTGAAGAGCGATCGTGAAGAGAGTGCGCTCGGTTCGGCAGCTAAGGGCGAGAAGCAGGGCTCCCCTTTCAGCGACCGAACCGAAGCAACTGATCACGCGCCAAGCATAACCCCCAAGGAGCAATGTATTGTGGCAACCAAGCTTGCGGCGCTTAGAAAGCTTGACGTCAGCCTTGGTCTTTGGGCTCGATTAGCCGCCTCGAAAGCGCCTAAGACCAGTTGGGAGAACGGTGCTTGGCCACGCCTAGTCCCAGACGGTTCAGGGAGCTAAGGTCTTTCAGATCGATTGATAGGAGAATCACCAATGCGCTTCGGTCTGTGGCTCTATGGGGCGGTCACTCTGCTTGGAGCCATCGTGATCAGTGATCAAAGTTCCGCTGAAAGTAAGCGCGTAGCGCTGGTCATCGGCAATTCCGCGTATGAGCACACCCCGCCGCTCACAAACCCAAAGAACGATGCGGATGATATGGCCGTCGCATTGCAGGGTCTTGGGTTCGAAGTCTTCAAAGGCGTCGATCTGAAAAAGTCTGAGATGGAACGAACGGTGCGGGACTTCGCCAGCGCCCTCGTCGGATCCAACCTCGGTCTCTTCTTTTACGCCGGGCACGGACTTCAGGTAAACGGAGTCAATTATCTTGTTCCAACCGATGCGCAACTGACCACCTCATCCGCTCTCGACTTCGAGATGGTTCGATTGGATATCGTGCAGAGAGCGATGGAGAGCGAGTCGCAATCCAACGTCATTATTCTCGATGCTTGCCGAGATAACCCTCTCTCTCGAAATCTAGCACGTGCCCTTGGAACGAGGTCCACCTCCATCGGCCGCGGTCTTGCTCAATTCGAAGCTGGAATAGGCACGCTGATAAGCTTCTCTACGCAACCGGGGAACGTTGCCTTGGACGGATCGGGCCGAAACTCACCCTATACAGGCGCGCTGGTCAAGCACATCGCATCGCCAGCCGAGGATCTCACCTCGGTACTGATCAAAGTCCGCAACGATGTGATTTCATCGACAGCCAGCAGGCAAGTGCCATGGGACCAGCATGCGCTTCGACAGCCAATCTACCTTGCGGGCAAACCACAGGAAACCAATGCGTCGTCATCAAGTATGCCCAGCAATTCTGTCCTAAATGAAATCGCCCAAGCATGGGACGCCACAAAAGACACGGCCAGCATTGCCGTACTTGAAACCTTTGCCCAACGCTACAAGAGTACAATTTATGCTGATCTGGCCACCGCGCGGATTGGTGAACTGAGGCAGCTTCAGAAAGCTCCAATCTCACCGTCGCCGGCAGCGATTTCCAAACCACCTATCACCGATGCTGCCTCGTGTTCCCAAGCGGACAACATTCAGTACTGCGTCAGTTCTGCCTTAGCCACAAGCGGTGTGAACAGATCCCATTATGGCCCACGAAGCCTCTCGGACGGTGATCCATCAACAGCGTGGGTTGAGGGTGCACCAAACGATGGGCAAGGCGAATGGATTGTTCTGAGTTGGCCATCTGAGATGGCACTAGCCGGGCTCCGCGTCGTCAATGGGTACGCAAAGTCGAACCAGATCTTCTCAAAAAACGGGAGAGTGACGCGTCTTCGCCTGACGTTCTCGAATGGGCAAACTTCATCTTTAAAACTCGAGGATCGCTCGGGGGAGCAAACTCTTAGGCTGACCCAGCCCGTGCTGTCGGGCTGGGTCAAGATCGAGATAGAAGATGCGATGCCGGGAGAGAAATATCGCGATACCGCCATCAGTGAGCTTCAGCCACTCTTCAATTAGGTCTCAGCATGTCATCATGGCAACGAACGCTCATCCTCTTCTTCATGTCGTTCACATTTTTTGGCCAATGCAGCTATGCCGCCTCCGCTCTTCCGGATGGCTTTGTACGACTTTCCGACATTGCCCCAGATATCGCGCAGGATATGCGCTACAGCTATCGGGAAAATTTCACCGGGCGGGCCGTACCTGGCTACGCGGGTCCAGCTTGCATATTGGCAAGGCCTGTGGCCGAAGCTCTAACCCGTGTGCAGGCTAGGCTCAAGCCAGACGGCTTGTCGCTGTTGGTCTTCGACTGTTACCGGCCAAAGCGTGCGGTTGCCGCGTTCATGCAGTGGGCAAGGCGCACGACAGAACCCGACACCAGCAAGGCGTATTTCCCCCATGTCGACAAATCCAAGCTCGTGAGACAAGGCTATATCGCCGAGGTTTCGTCTCACTCCCGAGGGGTTGCCGTCGATCTGACAATTATTCGGCACCATTCCAACGCACCGACTGAAAATCGTCCGGAGACGACGACCTCTGAGGGACCATGCACAGGCTCGTCCGTCAATCACGAGGCCGGGGTGCCATTGGATATGGGAACGACCTGGGACTGTTTTGACATTCTCAGCCACACTCGAAATCCCGACGTAAACTCAGATGCGAAGAAGAACAGAGCACTTCTGTTACGTGTCATGACGGCAGAGGGGTTTGAGAACTACAAGCGCGAGTGGTGGCACTTCAGTCTGCCCATTCGGGGCTTCGATGAGGCGATGGATTTTGTCGTCGAATAGGCGCGTGTGGTCTAGTTGCCTTGGTCTAGGCTGCCTATTTGGGGGTTCTCTAGGATCGTTTTGGGATCTGGTGGCCGCATGCCGAGTGCC
>CAWGTZ010000012.1:0-47981 GCA_963825555.1 uncultured Alphaproteobacteria bacterium
GAGTGGAACCATGAGACGGAGATCCAGCCCGCCAGAGACAACGTCCGAGCGGCTCGTGTTGGGTCTCATTCGTCTTAAATGATCACCCGCCCTGGCTTGTAGTTCATGCCAAAGCGGATGATCTGCTCAATGAGCTGCGGGTACTCGATTCCGGCATGCTCTGCAGAGCTTGCAAAGTCCTCATCGGCTGCAATTTGCGGATTGGGGTTGGCCTCGAGAAGATAGGCATCCTCGGAGGCCGTGACGCGAAAATCCAACCGCGCATAACCACTGAGTCCAAGCAACCGGTATATCTGCCGCGACAGCTTCTCGAGTTTTGTTGCGAGTTTCTTACTAATCTCTGCTGGTCCGGTCATCACACCGACCTGTTCTTGATAATCCGGGTCCCATTTGCCGCGGCCCGTCGCAATCAACGGTGCACCCTCCGGTCTGTTCTCGACGAAAAACTCCCACGGCGGCAACACGGTGACGCGCTCATTGCCCATCACACCAACGTAAATCTCGCGGCCCTCGATGTACTGCTCTGCCAGAGCGGCCGATTCCGCTGTGCGATGAATGTACTCGACGCGCTCCATCAATCTCACGTCGTCACGCACGATTGATGCGCCTGATATTCCAATAGACCCTTCTTCAGTCAGCGACTTTACAAACAAAGGAAATTCGAGGGAGCTCGGCCGCTTCTTGCCCCGGTTCATGGGAAAAATAGCGAACTCGGGAACCTTCAAACCGTCATAAGCCAGTATTTTCTTTGTCAATGCCTTGTCGCGAGCGATGGTGAGACCACGTGGATTACAGCCGGTGTATGCTTGGCGTCTAAGCTCCAGAAAGCTCACCACATGCTGATCAAAATGTCCTATGCCGTCGAACTCCTCGACCAGATTGAAGACAATGTCGGGTTTGTGAGCGTCCATTGCTCCACGGATTGTCGATAGGTCATTCGAGACGCCGATGGGAATAAGCTGATGACCCAGTGACTCGACAGCCTGTTTAACGTCGTATTCGGTCTTTCTCAGCATACGTTGTTTTTCGCTGTAGTTTTTGAGATCGCCGGTTGGCAGCAATCTCTCATCCGCCAGAAGGACGACCTTCAGTTTTTTGCTGATTTTCTTGGTGTCGTTCATAGGGGCAGTCTCGGTTTATTCTGCAGGATGGCAATGGTCGCCTGCAGCACGAGTTGCGAAACTCGTTTGAGGGTTTCAGCTTTCGGACGTGCTTGTATCAACTTCAGAAAGCGGGCGCGATGCACGAGCTGTCGCAAGACCTGGTCGACAACGTAGGCTGGAACGCCAAGCGATCTGGAAGTCCGTTGGCGCAATAAAGCGCGGTTGGATTCCAAAAGGCTGGCAGCCGTTGCCTGTCCGCGTCTGCGGCGACCATTCCCGCGGAATATCCGCTCCAACTCGCCATCAAATTCGTCTTCCGCATCAATCGAGTAGAATTGACGCTTCTCGTCGTAGTGCTCGCCGAGCGTCCGCGTAGAATATTTTAGCTCATTTGCGATCCGCCTTGGTCGTATTTTGGGTGCGGCATTGCGGCGATCGCGCATCCACGAGTTGACCGTGATCAACTTCTCCAGTGCCGGCCAGTCTCGGTACTTACGCCGCCAGCTTCTTTGCGACTTCAGCCAGACCGCAAATGTCTCGGCGAAATCTTCGACGGGATGGGACTGCGCGTACCACGCGTGGAGATGCTGAACGAAATCGCGGCTGTCTGAATCCGCAATGTATTCTTTCGGGTATGGCCGTTGCGCCGACCCGAAAACCTGCTTGTACTCGCGCAACTCGTGCAATTCAAAGGCCTCGTCCACGGCATGCCCGGTTTCGTGCCGCAAGATACTCATTGCTTCATTCAAGGACAGACCCTCGGCCTCAAGCATGATCTTGCGCTCGAGACGGACTAGTCGCGGATGCAGGAGATAGAATGGTATGGCAAAGCCTACGACTTCGTCGGGGTTATACCACTCTTCGGCGATCCAAATGGCTGGTCGGACACGAATACCGCGCGCATTCAACTCATCGAAGACAGATTTTGCCCTCTGCTCGATGACCGATCCTCTGAGACGCAGCGGCAAATCGCAGAACCGCGTACGCAGCAATTCGCTGTCCGTCATCTTTTCCAGGCGCGAGGAATGTATTGGCATGCTGCCCTCAAAATAGTGACGTCTGCCGCCGGGACGAGGCCGCGACGCACAGTGAAATCAATGAGCCAACTTCGATGAGTGGGTCTCGAGATCGGGGCGAGGCTCGCGACTCATTTATCGCACGAAAAGCACACAGCTCAAAACGCCAGCAGGTCCTTAGAATTACATTATTGATCAGGACCTTGAAGCAGTGTCGCCATGTCAAGAACCTACAGTTTTCCAACGAATTCATCGTCGGTACGATGGTCTGGCTGCGGGGCCGCCGCAGCGGCAGGGCTGCTTTGCCTAGCCATGCGGTATACGACGAGCGTTCGTGGGGCTCACATGGTCAAGCCGCTCAGACGCAGAACCGTGCCAGCGTTCGAATCAGCACACAAACAATCCGATTTCCGGTCGGCTTGCAGGCGAGCAGAACGACGTTGTCCAGCGGACCATGGCCGATCGACTTGCCTTCAATTTTTCGACACCCAGCAGAACCCAATCCAGGATCCCTGGCCGCCGCGGCTCCAGCGCAAGATCTGTGGTTTCTGGAATGATGAAATTGAATTTAGCCATCGACAGAGACGCGTGGTACCCTTGTTCGAGCAAAATGCGGAGCGATGGAGGATGGGTCATGCGTTTCACGGTCGGCCTCAAGCTCAACGGGAAGCCGCGGCATGTCACTGCCGATGGGGATGACGCTCTCGTCGCGGCCCTAAAAGTGAAGTCAGAACATCCCCAAGCGAGGATCACGTATGTGCGCCCGATGAACCGTCGTGGCGATGCCCGGCATCCGGTCGTCTCGTTGGCCCCTGAGCTTCACTGAGAGGATGGTTCGCCCACTCGGTATCGCGGTTCCCTCCAAGTCATCAGGCGGAAATCCCAGCGGTGGAGGAGCGGCCCAGTCTGCGAGGAGCAACCGGGCGAGACGATCGTTGGCGTGCGCACGGCAAAATAGCGGCGTTGAACTTCAAGTGTCACGGGTCATCGCTGAGAATCTTCGAACGCACGGTAACATCGACATCCATATCGATGAAATCAGCGGGATCGCCAAGGAATGTTCCAGAAATCGGAATAGCCTGCTTTGGTTCGCGCGCCACGGCAATTGGAACAAGGTTGTGACCGCCGGCCGTACCGTTGGTGGGATCGAATTCGACCCAACCAGCGCCGGGTAGATAAACCTGGAGCCAAGCGTGGGTTGCGCCCGAGCCTGTAACTTCGCTCTCGCCTCCGTCGATCGCCTGGTCATACAGATAGCCACTGACGAAGCGCGCCGCGAGGCCGACACTTCTGACGGCCTCCATCATGAACAACGCCAGGTCACGGCAGGAACCCGATCCAAGCGCGAGTGTTTCGGTAGGCGTCTGTGTCCCGGGTTCAAAGCGCTCGCAATAGCGGAATTCGTCTCGAACCGCCTTTGTGATCTGCCGCAGGAACGTTTCCGTTTCGGCGCCACCCCCTGCGGCAGTCAGCCATCTGCGCGTCCATTGCATCACCGCGCGTTCGGGGTCGGGGTAGTGCCGCTCAATCGTTCGTCCCAGGTCCGGGATTTCGCTTGCAGGATAGCTGAATGGAAGCGTTTTGGCGTAAGGCTCGATCCCGAAACTCGGGCCTGTCAAGGGATACCGGTCGAGGACAATTCGCGACTTTATAAGCAACCGCGACGCGGCATCGTCAAATTGAGCTATGGCGACTGAATTGCCGAAAACATCGTGTAGCCAACGCAATCTCGCCTTTGGGTTCAGTTCGAGCGTAGCGCCGAGCAGCCTGAGGTCATGGCTGTCGCGCGGTCTCAGCATTAGCCGGTGTTCGCCGAACCGAACCGGCTTGCGATAAGAATACGTCGTAGCATGTTCGACGGTAAGTCGTTGCAAGTACGTTCCCTCGGAAATGCCAAGATGGCCGTGCGGAGTGGCGGGCCAGCCTAACCAGACTGCGTTTGGGAACTGAAATAGGCAGATCCGACGGCTTCGGAAAGCCCGGCCAGAGCCGACTGGATTTTGTCGAGATGTGAATGAAGGCTTCGTGCTGTGAGTTTTTTGTCGACGCCCGTCTCAAGAAGAAACTCCAGGTCGCGCCTGGCCTCTTCGACGTTGTCCCTGCGCTGGTGACCGGGTCGTTTCTCAATATCGTGTAGCCGTTCTGTCAGGCGTGCCACGCAAAGGCTGACCGCCCTTGGAAACTCCTTGTCATAGAGCAGGAACGCCGCAATCTCATGCGGCGAGGTGGCCGCTGGATGGCAAGCGCAGAATGCGTGGTAGCCGGATACCGAGCGCAGCAGCACGTTCCAGTGAACCCATGCGATCGCATCTCCTTCCTCGATGAAGAGCCGATCGCATGCCATATCGAGGATGCGGGTCGTTTGATCCGCCCGCTCGATGTATTTTCCCAGGTGGTAGAAGAGCCATGGTTCGCTGCGAAAGAAGGTGCCCTCTGCAATTCCTTCAAACGTCTGGCATCCAAGTACAATGCTGCGGGCCGTGCGCGAGAGGCTTGACGGACGAATGTCCCGAGCTGTGATTGCGCGGATTTGGCCGTGTAGGACGTTGATCTGTGTCCACATCTCCGTGCTGATCAGGTGCCGGACCGAACGCGCGTTTTCCCGCGCCTCTGAGAGGCCCGACATGATGGATGTCGGATTGTTGCGATCAGTCACATAGAATGAAAGTACCGAGCGGGCGTCGGCCTCTTCATTTGTCTCAGAAAATCGATTGAAATCAGCGTACAGATCCAACACCCGCTTCCAGTCTGGGCCGTCCGGGTGGTCGCGCGCATAGGTCTCGTTTATGTCGAGGATGCGGGCGACGTTCTCCGCGCGCTCGATATACCGCGCGAGCCAGAATACGTTCTCCGCAAAACGTGCAAGCAGGTTAGACAAGAACCCACGTATCCTTCGATCCGCCGCCTTGGGATGAATTGACCACTAGAGAGCCGCGCCGCAGCGCCACGCGCGACAGTCCACCTGGCAGGACCCAGGTTCGATCTCCGGTGAGCGCAAACGGCCGAAGATCTACGTGTCTTGGTTCGATCCGCCGGCCGATCAGAGTTGGGCAGACCGACAACTGAACTACGGGTTGAGAAATGTAGTTCGAGGGATCCCGCTTCAGCTTTGAGCGCAGATCGGCGAGTTCTCTCTTCGATGCTCTGGGGCCGATAACGACGCCATACCCGCCAGCCTCTCCCACCGGCTTAGTCACGAGCTTGTCGAGATTGTCGAGGGTCTTCGCAAGTCCCGCTGGCTCCCTGCAGATGTTCGTCTCAACATTCTCTAGAATAGGGTCTTCGCCCAGGTAGTAGCGGATGATGCGAGGCATGTATGCATAAACGGCCTTGTCGTCTGCCACTCCCGTTCCAACTGCATTTGCAAGAGTGACATTGCCCTTCCTGTAGGCCCGGAAAAGCCCTGGTACGCCCAGGGAACTATCGGGTCGGAACGCTTCAGGATCGAGAAAATCATCATTGATCCGCCGGTAGATGACGTGAACGGGCTCCAATCCGGAAGTCGTGTGCATGTAGACGCGGTCATTCTCCACGACGAGATCCCGCCCTTCGACGAGCGGAACGCCCATTTCGCGAGCAAGAAATACATGCTCGAAATAGGCGGAGTTGAACACGCCCGGCGACATCAACACCACCGACGGGTCGGACACGTTTTTCGGCGCGACGGCCCGCATCGTGCGAACCAGACGCGCACCGTATTCATCCACATCTGCGATCGCAATTCCGTCCGCCAGATCTGGAAAAGCGCGCATCATGAGGTGCCGGTTTTCGATGACATAGGAAACGCCTGAAGGCGTTCGCCCATTGTCCTCCAGCACCCGGAATGCGCCCTTTTCGTCGCGTACGATATCCGTGCCGCAGATGTGGACATACGTCCCGTGGGGAACGTCAAGCCCCCGCATCTCGGGGCGATAGTTGGCATTTCCTTTTACCAACTCGGCAGGCACAATCCCATCTCTCAGGATCTTCTCGCCGTGATAGATGTCATGGAGAAAAAGGTTGAGCGCAGCGACGCGCTGTTTGACCCCGCTTTCGATCTTTTCCCAATCCTGACGGGAAAGGACGCGCGGGATGACGTCGAAGGGAAGGATGCGATCGATCGCTTCCCGTTTGGAGTAGACTGTGAATGTTATTCCGAGATTGAAAAGCTCGCGTTCAGCATCCTGTGCGCGCCTTCGAAGGCCGGCCATGTCGAGCCCATCGAGCCTCCGGCGGATTTCGCGCGTATGCGACAGTCCGCGACGACCGAACAACTCACAATAAAACTCGCCGGGGTCGTAGCCAGAGAGCAGACGTACTTGTTCGGAGACTTCCGTTTGAGCTTCCGCCATTCAGCCTCAAGGATTGTTTAAGTCGATAAATTGACTTACTCAGATTAGCACATTTCGGTGAAGCTGACAAACCGATGAGCCTTTGAGGCTCTCCTTCGAGCCGAGACATTTCGGTCCCAATTGACATTTTGTAATTGCGCGGGCGGTGCGATTTATGGTCCGAAGGCGTAAGAAAAAAAACGTTTCCCGGTGAGAATTTTCGCCGTGTAGGAGGGGTTGCCAGGCTCCCGTATCAGTATTCCGTATCCGCATTGTGAGATCATCGCTCGTCTCCCGAGAGAGGAAAGTACGTTGCGGTCGCCATCAATTGGTTATTGCCCCATGGCGGGCTAAAATTGATCTATAAGTTTCATTGCCGGGGCAGACTCCGGAATGCTGCGTTGGCAGCTTCGTCCTGATGCCTTGCTAGGAGGGCTTTGGATACATTGCGGGCGACCTCGGTTAGGCTATCAACTCCAACGGTCCTGCTGAGCGGCTAGGGACCTCAAATCCAGGCAGCGACGACCTTCAGAATTTATGTTGACCGCTACGATGCCAATAGCTTGCTGTGGGTGGAGGCCCCTGAAGCGCCACATTCGGACGCTCAATGACCTGATGCCAAAATTGAGAATCAAAGTCGGTGCGTTTTCCGCGCTCTTAGTTGTCGTCATCGTATGCCTCGCGGCGGGCGCCGCGTCCGCTCAGACAAAACAAGATTCCGAGATTGCAACGTCCGCTATCTCGACTTCGCCGTCTCTCACGGGAGACGGGATCAAGTCGAAGATCGAAGAGATCGGTTCACGCAAGGACCTCAATCCGGCGCAACGCGAACAGGCATTGGAACTCTACCGGACCGCGCTCAGCCATCTGGAATCGATGGAAGCAAGTCGTGCGGCGGCCGACAAGTTTCAAGAGGCACTGCAGGTTGCTCCGGCTCGCACGGCAAAACTAAAAGAGCAGCTCTCCGATATAGGCGATCCAAAAAAATCCCCTATGGCCGGGGTAGAGAAGCCCTTGGAGGAGCTTTCCCTAGACGATGCGGAGGAACTGCTCGACAACACTCAGGCTGAACTGGCCGCTCTTCAAGCCGAGTTCGGACAGCTTGAGGCGGCGCTCGACACCATGGCGTCTCGCTCGTCCGCTGCCCGCGCTGAGCAGTCTGCGGAGCGGCAGGCGCTGGATGAGCCGCTGCCACCGACGACCGCGGGAGGGCTCGACGAGTTGCCTCTTATTGCCGAGGCGCGAAGCGCGGCCAACACGGCTGAGCGCATGGCTCGGGAGGCCCGGATCAACCAACTTGAGCAGGAACTCATCAGTCTTCCGGCTCGGCAAGCGCTTGCAACGGCAAACCGGGATCTGGCTGCTGCGAAGCTGGAATTGCTCAAAGCGCGAGTGAGTGCGCTGGAGGCGCGGATCAGTACCTTGCGCCAGAGTGCTGCACTGGCCAAGCAAGAGGAGGCCGAGCAGGCGAAACGGCAACTTGCCGGTCAGAGCCCTGTTCTGGAAGACTACGCGCAGGCGACGGCGGCCATGCGTCAGGATCTCATCGATCTCACGCAGCTCAATGAGCAGAGCCAACCGGCGCTCGCCGCGACCAATGCAGAGATTGCCCGCATCAAGGACGGCCGGACGGCTGCGCAAGAGGTGCTTGAAATTGGCACTGTGGGAGAGGAATTTGGCGTCCTTCTGCGGGAAATGCGTGCGCAACTTCCCTCCGAGGCCTTGCTGCTCAACAAAATTCGCGATCGGGAGGAAGCAATTGTTGAAGCGAGGCTTGGACGTCTCAAGGCAGACAAGAGCCTTCGCGCGCTAGCCGATACGAGCGCTGCGGCCGTGGCTCTCCTTGCTGAAACATATAAGTCCCGGCCGGATTGGCAGCCCGAGGTGGATCTGCTGCCGACTGTCGAGAAGCTTATTGCCGACCGCCGCGACGCGTTGGAGAGCCTGATTGAGGCCCGTGCGCGCAGAGTCACCGAACTGGCCGAGCTCAACGCTGCTGATCGTTCGCTGCTCAGCCAGACAGTGCAGCTTGAGTCACTTCTGAACAACCGGTTGCTGTGGCTTCCGAGCAGCGCGCCTGTGGGACGGGTCTGGGCTGAGCAGATAGGCACCGGCCTCATTTGGATGACGGACACGGAAAGTTGGCGGGCCGGGTTCGTGGCCCTCGGGCGCCTCATCATGTCCAAGCCCTTTCGCGCACTGGCTGTTTTCGGTTCGGTCTTGCTGTTCTGGCTCTTCAAGGGGCGGCTCATGAATTGGCTCGCGAAGAGTGCCGATCGAATTGGCCGGCCGATGTCGGATGGACATTTCGAAACCCCGCGAACTCTCCTCATCACGGCAGTTCTAGCTTTGCCGCTTCCCCTCGTCCTCGGCTATGTCGGCTGGCTTCTTACGCGTCCCCCGGAGGCGTCCGAGTTTGCTGGATCGGTCGGTTATGGGTTCCTGGCCGCTGCACTTGTCATCTACGGCCTGCGCTTTCTGCAGCTGCTCTGCCTCGAGCGCGGAGCGCTTCAGGCGCATTTCGGCTGGAGCGCGCGAGCGAGCCGCGTACTCAAGCGCAACATCTCTTGGTTGATGTCCGTCGCCGTCCCTGCGGTGTTTGTCCTGGGCATGATTGAGGCGAGCAATTCGCAGGTCTTTCGTGATGGGCTGGGACGGCTGACGTTTGTGATCTTGGCGGCGGCTTTGGCCGTCTTCGCTATTCGCATAACCAGTCCGCGCAAGGGCGCTTTTGCCGAGCATCTGGCGTCCGTAGGTTCGGGATCCTTGTGGAATACGCGCGGTATATGGCAGGCGTTGATGTGGCTTGTGCCCATTGGACTCGGGGGCCTTGCGGTAGCCGGCTTTTATGATGGTGCCGTCCGTCTTCTGATGCACGTCGCGATAAGCGCGGTGATCGTTGCCGCGGGACTTCTTGCTTACGGCGTAGCCATGCGGGAGGTGCTCGTCGCTCGACAGCGGCTCGAAATCCGGCGGGCGTTGAAGCGCCGCCAGAAGGTTCGGAGTGCGGCGATAGATGCGGGTTCGGATGCTGCAGGGGGCGATGCCGTGCCGCATATCGAGGAAACCGACGATATCGACGTCGCCTCCGTAAGTCAGCAGATCCGGACGCTGTTGCGAATGATCTTGCTGGTTGGTCTTCTATTCGGTCTTTGGATCGTGTGGCGGGAGATGGTTCCGACCCTTGGGCTTCTGGACGGGTTTGCCCTGTGGACGCAGTCTGTCACAAGCGAGGGCGGCACAAAGATTGTTTCCGTCACACTCTCGAACTTCCTAACCGGGCTCGTCATCGCGATTGTCACGATGGTTGCCGCACGAAACTTGCCCGGTGTTCTGGAGATTATGTTCCTACAGCGGCTCGAGCCCGGCACGCGGTATGCGGTGAAGGCGGTTGCCCGCTACAGCATCATATGCGTCGGTCTGATCGCTGCCTTCGAGAGCCTTGGCGCCGACTGGTCCCAGCTCCAATGGATCGTTGCGGCGCTCGGCGTAGGTGTCGGGTTCGGATTGCAGGAGATCGTGGCCAACTTCATTTGCGGGCTCATCATTCTGTTTGAGCGACCTGTTCGCGTCGGCGATACTGTCACTATCGGAGATCTGAGCGGCACGGTCTCGCGCATCCAGATGCGTGCCACCAGCATTACCGATTGGGACAATCGAGAGATCTTGGTTCCGAATAAGGTCCTGATCACAGAAAATGTGACAAACTGGACGCTTACCGATGCGGTGACACGAGTGGTCCTCAAGGTCGGTATAGCTTACGGCTCAGATATTGCGCTGGCTCAAAAGCTCATGATGGAGGTCGTGGAGGCCGCACCTCTTGTCATCGACAAGCCAGCACCGAGTGTTCTCTTCCTGGGGTTTGGGGACAGTTCCCTCGATTTCGAGGTCCGCGCGTTTGTCGTCGGCCCTAACCATCGGTTGCCTGCATTGCACGACCTGCACGTCGGGATCGAGCGCGTGCTGAGAGAGCATAATATCCAGATTCCGTTCCCGCAGCGCGACCTTCATCTGCATGGAGGTGGCAATTGGGCGGACATCGCCGCGAAGCCGGTGGAGAGCAATTAAGCGATGGGCCGGCACGCAGGATTGAGCGTCTTGAGCTGCTTGCGTTCTCTCCTGACGCCCACGCGCTGCCCGAAGTCTTTTCTTGATGTCACTCTATCTGGCGGTGGTGCATCCCCCTTTGCCGATCGTTTGCGTTACCGGTACGAGCACCTGTCAGGAGCGCACTACGAGTTTGTGATGTCTCGTGTGCCCATCGGATAGGGACGTGGAGGCGACAAAGCCGATGTCGGCGCGGCCCCGTCGCCTGGGTGCGAGCCTTCAGCGGCCCGGCGGACTTGGTAGGAAATCCCAATTCTACGACTGCGCCCCGACCGATGTCGGGGTTCGGGGAACACCGATCCCGAACGGAGTTCGGTTCAACGGCATGGCTCTTGGTTTTTCGTTGTTCAGGGCGGCTGCACACCTGCCGCCTTCACCGGTGCGGATGCGGGATCTGTCCTCTCGCGCGAGGAGAGCATGGAGTTCTCTTCTGCGTCCTGGGGTGCCCCCCAGAATGCGTGCAGAGGCGGCCCGTTTTGTTTTGGGGTATCGCGTAGAAACTCCAGAATTTCATGAGGCCACACCCGGCGGCCCATCTGGCTGTACCAGCGCATGGCATGACGCAGCCCGCGGTCCGGGTGAAGAAACGTGCGATAGAGCGCCTTGGGCCGCGTCTGCAAAACCATCTCTATGAACTTGAACCATACCAGCGTTCGCCACGGGGGCATGTGACGTGTCGCCAGGACCTGATGCTTGTAGTCCCACTTGCTGCGGTCGGATTGAATGACTTGTCTGTGGGCAGCCATGCGAAAGAAAGGCGTCCAGCGATGGGGCGTCACATAGAGCATCTGGATCTGGTCGGGATCGTAGGTCATGAGTTGGCGCATCCCGCGCCAAAGATCGGCGTCGGTCTCTTCCTCAAAACCAATCACCCAGGTCGCCATCGAGAGAATTCCGTGCTTGCGCAACAAACGGATTGCCTCGCGGTCAGCGGCCACGGTGGCCCCTTTACGGATGAGTTCCAGTGTTCTTGCATCGGTGTTCTCCATCCCGAGCAGGAAGCGTTGCCAACCCGCCTTCTTGTAAAGGTGCAGAATATCTGCATCCCGCACGATATCGTCGGCGCGTGTGGAACCGACCAGAATAAGACTCACGTTCTCGGCAATGAGCGCCTCGAGGAAGGCGCGCCAGGCCTTCTTCGACACCGTTGGGTTTTCATCCGCGAAGTTGACGACCTCGACACCCTCTTCCTTGTGGAGGCGCGCCAGCTCTTTGGCGAAAAGAACTGGATCGCGATGCCGCCATTGCGACCAGAAACCACGCTGGCCGCAATAATTACAGAGATGCGGACAGCCGCGGGAGAATTGCACGACGACCGCGCGCTTGCCGCCCCAATAGCTGTAGCGGGCATGGTCGATTAGCTCCCAGCCGATGCGGTAGACGTCGAGATCGCGGATGACGGCGGCAGGGGGCGTTGCGTGCACGGCGTCTGCTTGGCGGAATGCGATTCCGGGAATATTGGCCAGGGATGATCCCGCCTCGATGGCAGCCATCAGTCGCCGAGCGGTCTCTTCGCCTTCACCGCGCACGATCGCTGTGACATGCGGCTCCGATACCAGAATATCCCGCCAGTGGTAGGTGGGGAACACGCCACCATACACGATTGCGACGCCGGGCATGGCCGCCGATAGAGCCTGTGCCACCTGCACAATGCCCGGATGTCCTGATGTCGACCCGGAATGGCCGAAAAGTACGGCGTCCGGGCGCCATGACAGCGCCGCGCCGACAATGTCGGCGATAGTCATCGGTCCAAATTCGCCGTCGATGAGTTTCAATTCGTGGCCATCGTCGATGAGCGGTCCGCCGATCGCGAGCAGTCCAAGGGGCGGCAGGTGATCGTCAGGGATCCGGCTTCCGATGGCGGGATGCGGAACGTTGATGAGGAGGATACGCATCACAGGTGTCTCCGGAAGAGTGGCAAAGCCTGTCCAGCGTCGGCCTATCGGGGCATTTGCGCGGGGGCGCGGGTTCCTGGACCTGAAGGATGCAGCTGCGGTTGCCCACCGGACTTGCGCGTAGCCGTGGAGGCTGTGTCCTTCATCGCGGAACTCCGCCCGTTTGGATTGTGAGAGGCTTGGAACAGGGCCTTCTGTGGCTGCGGGCTTCCGCGCCGGACATGAGGCTGCCGAAGCGGCGCTCACGGGATCGGAATGCGCTCAGGGCCTGCTCGAGGTCTGCCCGACCGAAATCCGGCCAGAGGGTATTTGTGAAGTAGAGTTCGGCATACGCCGCTTCCCACAACATGAAGTCCGAAAGCCTCTGTTCGCCGCTCGTCCTGATCAGCAGATCGATGTCCATGCCGCCAGACGCCCGCGCCAGCTGGCGCGAGATCTCTGTGCGCGTGAGGGGCGCGCCAGCCGCCGCGTTGATCGCATCGAGGATCGCATCACGTCCGGAGTAGTCGATTGCGAGGCGCAGATCGAGCATCGCGCCGGATGACGTCACACGTTCGGCCTCAACAATCAATTCGGCGAGCCCAGCCGGTAAGCGATCCCGGCGTCCGATCGCCCTGAACCGGATCCCTGACTTGGCCAGGCGCGATACCTCGGTTTGCAGGTAATGGCGCAGCAGGGCCATCAGCGCATCGACCTCGCGCCTTGGACGGCGCCAATTGTCTATCGAGAAGGCGTAGACGCTGAGCATCGTAATACCGAGGGATGGAGCGGCTTCGATCACGCGTCTCAGTGCCGTGGCCCCGGCCTGATGTCCTGCCGCGCGCGGTTGTCCGCGGGCCTGGGCCCAGCGGCCGTTGCCGTCCATGATTATGGCGACGTGCAGAGGTGCTTTTGCTTCTGTATGCATAGTACTTTGTATCACAAAGTTTGAAGGCAAAAAAAGGGCGCAGTTCATGCAGTCTTCGGAGACAACCGGCGTGCGGGTGACGTTTTCTGTTCGGCCGCGTCGGCGGCCTCTCGCACGACCCTTTCGAGCACGGCGAGGTAGTCCATGAAGCGCTTGCGTCCTGCACGCGTCAGCCGGCACGTCGTCAACGGCCGCTTGCCCTCGAACGACTTCGTCAGTTCGACAAGGCCGGCGTCCTCCAGCATCTGGAGATGCCGGCTCAAGTTGCCGTCCGTCAGCCCGCATAGATGCTTCAGATCGCCAAACGCCAGCCCTGTGGGATGAGCGGTCAACGACGTCATGATGCCGAGACGTGCCTTCTCATGAATGATGCGGTCGAGCCCCTCGTAGGCGAACGGGGCTGCAGTGTCAGACTTGTTCATCGTCTCCCTCCGTTGCCATGTGAAGCAAGGCAGCCATCAAAATCTGGCCGATGCCAAACGGAACACCCATCATCCACGGAGATAACTGTCTGGTCTCGCAAGCCACGATCAGGACCGCAGCCCCGGCAACGAAATACCAAGCGGCAACAAATGCGATCGAGCGCGGTAGAAAACGCAAGGCTACGAAAAGCCCAACGCCGAGGAGAACTTGCCAAAGACCCGGCAGCAGCCAGACGGCGTCGGGTGCGAATGTGAGAAGGATCAGGCAGATCGTTGCTCCTGCAGCGCCAACGGGCAAAAAATGTTCCACCGCGTTGAAGAGCATGGCATCGGCAAGGCCTCCGTGGTGGCGTCGGGTGCGCGCCACCATTTCCGTGCCGATAAGTGCGGCCGAGACTATGGCTACGGCCGTCCAGACCACAATGAACATGTCCGGGTCGTTCCGCACAACGAACAGAGACTGGAGAATGGCGGTTGCGAGCGCCAGCACGCCGGTTGCGGCCATGACCGATGGACCAAACCCGCGGAAAAGGGTGCCGGCAGCCAGGTTCGATCGGATATGCCCGATGTCGGCTAATGCCCTTTGGAGATCGCTCATCGGATAGCTCACATAAAACTTTGTTCTGCAAAGTACCCGCACTTGCAAAGAAACACAAGAAGCCGTTTTGAGGATAATGTTGATTCGGCGAACTGTGCCGGTCGACGACGCGCAAACGGGCTCAGATGCTGTTCCCTTAAGCAAACGGCTCAAGCCGCGTGTGGACAGCCCGTACGTGGCGGGGTGTCATCAAAGGTCCCCATGCCATCCGGCAAGAAGTATTGCTCCGCGCGGAGCTGGCGAATGCTGCATCGCGGCTGGTTCTTGACCGGAATGGTCGTCGGGTCATCAATAGCGTCTTTGAGTTGTGCGATCGGTTGCAGTAAGGCGAGTGCGCGCGTCCGTCTCGTGCCGCTTGCCTTTGGCTTCCTGGGATCTCCGCCCTGAGTTGGTGAGGCTCACCCGAGGCATTTTGGAGGGGTAGCACTCTTGCGCGGCCAGGCAATTGGCACGACATTCAGGTATGCATGGGCCCGCTCGCGAAGCTCGGGTCAGGATCATCGCTCAATCAAGGATATCGCTTATGTTCATCGCCATGAACCGGTTCAAGGTCGTGAAAGGCGCCGAGGCGGACTTCGAAGAGGTCTGGCTTAACCGCGAGACGCATCTGAACGAGGTTCCAGGCTTCATGGAATTCCATTTGATGAAGGGGCCTGAGCGCGAAGATCATGTGCTTTACTGCTCACACAGCGTGTGGCGGTCTTATGAGGAGTTCGAGGGCTGGACGAAATCTGAGCAGTTTCGCAAATCCCATTCCGGCGCAGGATCGAGCAAGCCGCTCTATCTGGGCCCGCCGGATTTCGAGGGCTTCCACGTTTTGCAGACGGTCACCGCAGATGGTGCGCGACACGCCGCGGCCGAGTAGGTGGCTGGTTCATGAGAAGGCAATGTCCGCTGCTGGCGATGGGTGTCAGTTTCCGTCATCTGGAAGCGGTTGCGTTTAGGGGTGCTTGAAGAAGGCCTTCGGATCAAACGCCGGGCGATAAGACGTGCGTATTTCCGATTCTGAAGCCCCGAGCTTCGCGTGCCGGGGCAAGCTTATCGCTCATGAATGCAAACACGTTTCGCTGAGATGCTGTTCAGCGGCGATCTTCCAGGCTGTGCTTACGGCGAACACGGGTCGGATGTCAGCGCCGCGACAGGTGACGAAGAATGTGCGCGGCGCTCGTGAGGAAGTCTATGAGTCGTGAGGATTTCGCGCAGGTCGTCGCGCGGCATGGGCTCGGCGAAGTAGTAGCCTTGCATTTCGGTACACCCGAACCTCGTCATTGTCTCCGCTTCGGCTTCGTTTTCGATCCCTTCGGCGACGATCCGCATGCCCAATCCCTTGCCGAGGGATATGACCGATTGGATGATCGTCTGGAAGCTGTCAGACCGGTTGAGCCCTTGGACGAAAGAGCGGTCAATTTTGATCTTGTCGAAGCGGAAATGGCACAGATACGCCAAGCTCGAATAGCCGGTGCCGAAATCGTCGAGGGCCATGCGGAAACCCATCCCGCGAATGCCGTCGAAGACGCTGCGGGTGCGTGCGCCGGCATCCATCAGCACGCCTTCGGTGATCTCGAGGATGAACCGCGAGGGCGTTATCTTGTATTCGTTCACGAGCCTGTACAGCAGCCCAACGAGATCCGTCTGGTGGAACTGCATGGGTGAGAGATTGACGGAGACCTCGAACTGCTGCCAGTGGTGCCAGTCGCGCATGGCTTGCCGGAGAACCCACTCGCCCAATTGCGGCATCAGTCCGGCCTGCTCGGCAATCGGAATAAACGTGCCTGGCGGGATGAAGCCGCGTGAGGGATGATTCCATCGCGCCAGCGCTTCCACGCCCACGATCAAACCGCTCCGGCAGCACACGATCGGCTGGTAGGCGAGTTCGAGTTTATCGGCGGCGATAGCATTTTGAAGATCCGTCTCGATGGTGCGGCGCTCTTCAACCTGCTCGGCCATGTCTTCGCAGAAGATGACGGCGCGGTTGCGGCCGGCATTCTTGGCCTCGTAGAGCGCGATATCGGCATGTCGCATCAATTCGTCGACGGTCATGCCGTTGCTGGGCGCCACGGCTATGCCGACTGAGGCGGTAATGCTCATTGGCTGACCGTTGTGTCGATGCTTCCGATAAGCGCGCGTGCTATGCGCTCAGCGAGTATGGTGGGCGCTCGCGGGTCGGCCGATAGCCAGAGAATGGCAAACTCGTCGCCTCCATAGCGGGCGATGAAGTCGCCAGAACGCACATGGTTTCGCAGCCGCTTGCCCACCTCGACGATAAGCTGGTCGCCGGCGGAATGGCCGAGCGTGTCATTGACATCTTTGAAGCGGTCGACATCGACGTACGCGACGATGGCATGCTGTCCGGTTCCGTCGGGCTTGATCCGACCGTGGATCTCGCGGAGGTGCTCGTCAAAGTGCGAGCGGTTCGGCAGGCCGGAAAGGTCATCGTGGCGGGCCGCGTAGCCCGAGGTCTTTTCCTGCTGGGCAAGGTCGCGCGACGTACGCTGAAGCCACCGCAGCATCATGTAGGCCTGTAGTGCGACGCCTATTACACCCAGGATGACGAGCGGCAGGACGACGGTGGTCAAGGGGCGGCCGGGACGCTCGGTGGTCCAGCTGAGATATCCGATGGCGGAACCGTCTTCGGTCTTCAGCGGAACGGAGACGACGCTTCCCCCGTCTGTCGGTTTAGCGCTGAAATTGAGGTCTGCGAGCAAAAGACCGCGGCCGAGTTCGGCCATGTAGTCGTCATCCAGCACGTTGATGCTGACCAAGAGGTGAGGCGGTCCGCTCAAAAGGTCCATGTTTATGTTCGGTAGGATCGTGAGGACCGTCACGAAGGCAGCGAGCCCGTCGATGCTGCGCATCCGACCGCTCCAGCCCGCAATGTCGATCGGGGCTTGGATGGTCGGGTCGTCGCCCTGACTATTTCCTAAAAAGACGGACTGCCTGTGTGCCCGGTCGGTTGTTCTGTTGCGGGCTTCGGCGATGATGGGCGTCAGCACCTCGCGGTGACGTTCAAAAAAGGCAGACTCCTGGCGCTCGCCATCTGCGTATGCAAAGACGACCCTGTCCTCCGGGTCGAGGATGAGCACCATGTCGTGGCCATAGGTCTCGGTGAGAATGATGCCGAACTCGGTTTCCAAGAATTCGGTATCGAAAGTGCCGCCGCTGAGCTTCTGGTAGGTCTCATCCAACCAGGCGACCCTCTTCTGTTCCTGGAGTGCACGCTGGATGCCTCGATTGAGGGCATTGTCGACGAGGGTCTTTTCGCGGGCGGTGGCGCTCGAGTTCGCGGCCCAGCTGGCGTAGGCGATCACGGCGACTAGGAGGAGCGCTGCGGTAGCGACACCTCACGCCGTCAGGTTCATCAAGCGGCGCAGCTCGCTGTCATTCAACCTTCGGGCTGCATCGTGCTCAGGGGCAAAGGGCATCTCGTATACCTCTGCGGCACAAAATACAACTTAAAGAGGAATTTCTGATTGCGAGATTTCCGAGCCGTAGCGGCCGGCGAGCCTAAAATAGTGCAATGAATGCCGAGATTTCTGGGATGATCTTGGTGTTCTGCGGAGACCGCCGCGCCCATGGACATGCAAAAATACAACCAAAGCGAGAAATGCTACTGCGTACGTCTTGAATCCTGATTAACCAAGGCGCCGACGAAGGTTGAGCCTTCCGGCACGGGTGCGCCCGACAAAGTGCTACGGCCCAGATCCGTAGGGTGGGGCGGCGCGCTTGCGGCGCTCGCCCTCTGGGTTCCAGCCGCATTTATATCGCGCGATGGTTTTATGCCCCGCGGACGATCCGCGCGTTGTTGAGACCAGCGGAATACCGCGACATTAAGGGCGGATCGGTCCTTCGCTCCAGACGCGCCATCCACGAGTCTGGCAGTCAAGAACGTTGTCGCCTGGACGGTTGACGGAGTTGGCCCCGACGAGCCCTGTATCAGAAGTCATCTTGCAGCTGGCACCCGCCTGAACAGCCCATCCGCGCGCTCCTTGATGGTGGAGAAACCGACCTGCCTCTAGCAAAATTGTCGGTTGCTTGTTCCTGTCGAGATCGATTTGCCTCGACGCAGAGACGGCCTATCAGGTGTGAAATGTCTGGGTTACTGACGGTGGGGAGTGCGTGAGGATCCGGCTGTGCTATCTTGAACGCGACGTGCGCGTGGTGAGGCTCCGTAGCTCAGCTGGATAGAGCATCTGCCTTCGAAGCAGAGGGTCGCAGGTTCGAATCCTGCCGGGGTCGCCAATCCTATGCACCACATGGCTGCTCGGCTCTTGCATCCCGCGCCTCTGCCGACGATGCTGCGCCTCGAGACGGGGGCAGCAGCATGACAGCGGACGGAGTGGAAATCACCAGCGCGAGCCCGGAAAGCCTGGCACGCCATCCGGCCGGCTTGCGCACGCTCTTCTTCACCGAGTTATGGGAGCGCTTTTCCTACTACGGAATGCGCGCCCTGCTCGTGCTGTTCATGGTCGCGCCGCCGGAGCATGGCGGCCTTGGCTTTTCAACTGTCGAAGCGGCTGTCGTCTACGGCAACTACACGATGGCGGTCTACATGCTCGCCATTCCCGGCGGCTTTCTGGCTGATCGATGGTTGGGAGCGTCCCGCGCGGTTCTCATTGGCGGTTGGATCATCGCGCTCGGACACTTCACGCTCGCGCTTCATTCTACGCTGGCCTTCTACCTGGGGCTTGCGCTCGTGGCTCTGGGTACAGGCCTCTTCAAGCCGAGCATCAGCGCACTCGTCGGCAGTCTCTATGCGAAGGGTGATGAGAGGCGCGACGCGGGCTTTTCGATCTTCTACATGGGCATCAACATCGGTGCGTTTCTGGCTCCGCTGGTGACGGGGTTCCTGGCCCAGAGCGGACAGTTCAAGGGATGGCTCGGCGCTGCAGGTCTCGATCCGGCGTCCAGCTGGCACTATGGCTTTGCGGCGGCAGGCGTAGGTATGGCGCTGGGACTTCTGGTTTACCGGCGCCAGGTTTCGCAATTCCAGACGATCGAAGCTCTCCTGCACGCTACCGAGGATCCGCCGGCTGACAGCTCCTGGCGGAACATGGCCCTTCTCGTCGCGGCGACGGGCGCGCTGGCAGGCATGATGCTGCTGTCGGATCGGGAAGGCTTCGCCTGGCTGCGCACAGTCTTGCTCGTAAGCCCAGTGCTGGGAATCTTGTGGTTTGCAACGCGTCCTGCGGAGGCACAGCGGCGGGCGGCTGCTATACTCGTGTTCTTCCTGGCCGCGATGATATTCTGGGCCATCTTCGAGCAAGCTGGCCTCTCGATCGCACTATTTGCCGATCAGCTCACACGTGCGGAGGTGTTTGGATTTTCTTTTCCCTCTGCATGGTTCCAGTCGCTGAATGCGCTGTTCGTGATTATGCTGGCGCCGCTCTTCGCAGCCATGTGGGGGCGATTGGGGCCCAGGCAACCTTCCAGCCCGGTCAAATTCGCGTTGGGGCTCTTCTTCCTCGCACTTTCATTCCTGCTGATGGTGCCTGCGGCCCAGCTGACGGCCGACGGACGCGTGAGCCCGCTGTGGCTGGTCGGGCTCTTCTTCCTTCAGACCGTGGGGGAATTGCTTCTTAGCCCGGTCGGTCTCAGCACCATGACGAAACTCGCGCCCGTCCGCGCCACGGGGCTCGTGCTCGGCGTGTGGTTTCTGGGCAGCGCATTCGGCAACAAACTCGCCAGTGTTTTGGGCGCGGGGTTCACATCTACCGATGCTGAGGGACTTTCACGGTTCTTCTTCGATCAGGGGATGATGGTTGGCAGCGCCGCACTTTTGATGCTGGTGATGACACCGCTCATCAGGCGGTGGATGGGCGGCGTGCGGTAGGAGTCAGGCGGATGACTGCATGCGGTCGAAACCGGCCGCGAGATCAGACTTCAAGTCATCGATGTCTTCCAGTCCAGCATGAAAACGCAACGCTGGTCCCTGCTCCTGCCAGCGCGTTGCAGTGCGATAAGACGAGCAATCGAAAGGAATGACGAGACTTTCATATCCGCCCCAAGAGTAGCCCATTCCAAAAAGCTTCAATCCATCGAGGAATGCGGCCAGCGCTTCGTGCGACACGGGCTTCAGAACAACCGAGAACAGACCAGTCGCACCCGTGAAATCACGTTTCCAAAGGGCGTAACCAGGATCGTCGGGAAGGGCAGGGTGCATGACGCGAACCACCTCGGGACGGGCCTGCAGCCATTCGGCAAGCACAACGCCGGTTTGCTGGTGGCGTGCGAGACGCACATCCAGTGTGCGCAGGCCGCGCAGGCCCAAGAAGGTCTCTTCTGAACCTGGGCAGACACCGAGAGTCCCGGCGGCATATTCGATGTGCTTTGCAGCCCGTGCGCTCGAGGTTATGGAGCCCAGAAGCGCATCCGCGTGACCGACAACATACTTCGTTGCCGCCTGGATGGAGACGTCCGCTCCCAGAGCCAATGGTTGGCAGTAGAGCGGACTTGCCCAGGTGTTGTCGGCAAGCACCCAAATGTTCTTCTTGCGGGCTTCCTCGGCGATTGCCGGAATATCCTGCATTTCGAAGGTCTGCGAGCCGGGGCTTTCGACATAGACAATGCGCGTGTTGGAGCGAAACAGCGTGGCGATATTCGCGCCAATGAGCGGATCATAGTATTCCGTCTCAACGCCGAGTCGCTTCAGAAGGTAGTCGCAGAATTGGCGCGTCGGTTGATAGACGCTGTCGACCATAAGGATGTGATCGCCGGCCTGCACGAAAGCGAGGATCGCAGTTGTGACAGCTTGGTAGCCGGATGCGGCGAGTTTGGTGTCGGCACCGCCTTCGAGCTTGGTGATGGCCTCTTCGAGGGCGCGCACGGTAGGAGTGCCCCGACGGCCATAGGTGTAAGGCTGCGTCTTGGCTTGGAGACTTTCGAGCGTCGGGTAGAGGACTGTCGATCCCCGGTAGGCCGGTACGTTGACGAAGCCATGGTGTTCGAACGGGGCTCGTCCGGAATGCACCACCTCCGTCGCCGGGGCTCGCGGGTGAGCAGGATCTTTCTTGTTATCGGCCATCGGGGGCACCTCGGAGCGCGGTCACCGGGCCGTGTGGCGCAAGTTGCGATCTAGGTCAAGGCCTTGACCCCATGCTGAGCTTTGGGCTTGTGTGGCGGGGCTGGGTGCCGCGCGGGGCTGTCGGCGACGCGGCCAGAGGGTTGCGGCGCGGTCGGAGGTGGCGGCAGGACCGGCTGCACGAGGGCATTCTGGACACGGGGCGCCCACGCGCGAGGACATGGCACTGCGATGACTGACATTCATAAAGCCCGGGTTCGGGCCGTTGCCGGGCTCTTCTTAGCGGTCTGGTTCCTTGCGGGGCTTTGGGTCCCTGGCAGGGCGGAGGCGGGGGTTCTGGAGGCGGCGCGCGAACGCGGGCAAGTCGTGTGTGGGGTTTCCGAGACACGTGATGGTCTGTCTGCCGTCGACGGCAATGGGCGCTGGAGTGGCATCGAAATCGAATTCTGCGGGGCCCTGGCCGCCGCTGTGTTTGGGGACCGTGCCAAAGTCAAGTTCCGAGCGGTGACTACCGCGGAGGCGCCGCGGGCGCTTTCGTCCGGCGATGTCGACGTTTTGCTCGCAGCGACGGCCTGGACGCTCTCGCGGGAGGCTGAACTCGGCATGCGATGGGCTGGCGTGCTTTTCCATGACGGGCAGGGGCTCCTCATTCAGCGGGCCTTTGGGGTGTCCAGCGTGTTTGAACTGTCGGGGGCATCCATCTGCGTTCAGAAGGGAACCGGCGCACAGGAGGGGGTCGCTGAATTCTTCAAGCGGCTTCAGATGCCTTACCAACTCGTCGTTGCCGAGAAGTGGGACGAGGTGGTGAAGGCCTACGGAGAGGGACAGTGCACGCTGCTGACCAGCGACCTGTCTATCCTGGCTTTCGAGCGTAGCCGAATGGCAAACCCGGCTGATCATATTTTTCTGCCTGAGCCCATGTCGCAAGAACTCCTCGGGCCGATGGTGCGGCAGGGCGACGAGAACTGGTTCAATATTGTCAGGTGGACCTTGCTGGCCCTCATAGAGGCGGAACAGCTCGAATTGTCGAGCGCCGATGTGACCGACAGGCTCGCGTCGACGGACGACCGGGTTCGCCGCTTCCTCGGACAGGATGCTGCGCTTGGCCCCGAACTTGGGCTTGCCGCCGACTGGACGGTCAATGTGATCAGTCAGGTGGGCAACTACGGTGAGATCTTCGATCGAACGCTGGGGGAGGGGTCAAAACTCAAATTGTCCCGCGGCGCCAACAATCTATGGAACAAGGGCGGCCTTCTGACGTCGCCATCGTTCCGCTGACGCCGCGCTGGGGAGCGCGGCGTGCGTGGGGGACGCAGGAACAAGGGGACGATGGAGTTGAAGGACGGGATGGACGGCCTTCCGGGCTTGGCGCTTCTGGCAGTGCCGTGGTTGGTTCTGGCAGCGATGGCCTGGCGATCGACGCGCTTTCCCGTTTCGTGCCGTGCGCCGCCGCGCGACGCCACATGGCCTGATGCGAGCGAGGCGTCACATGCACTCGACGCACTTCCTGGCACCGCACCACTGACAATCATATCGCAGCCTGACGCACCGGTCTGCCTGGAGGAGCGGGAAGCGCCGGAGGGGGGAGCCGCGCTGCTCCACCTCAACTCCCAATCTTCCGGCGACTTGGACGCCGAGGAGCGTCTCGTCACGGCGGTTGGGGTGGCGGAAGCCAATGGAGATGCCGCGGGGCTCACTCAAAGCGGCTTGGAACTCGCGCGCCTCATGCTCGCGCGTGGCGCGCGTCCTCAGGCAGAGGCGCTGCTGCGCAAGACCGTTATCGTTGCCACAAGCGCCAAACTACCCATAGCTCACGCGCAGGCCCGCATCGAGCTGGCCGATCTTGCCAGTTCCGACGGCGATATGACTACGGCCTGCGAGCACTGGCAGATGGCAAAACTGCTCTTTCACGAACTGGACCGGCGCAAGGATCGCGAGCTCATGGCCGATCTCATGCGCGACAACCGTTGTCCGACCGACTGGTTTTTGACGGGGTTCTGAAGGCTATTACACAGTGGCGCTCTTCACGAGCCGACCGAAAGCCCGGCTGACTACTGCAGCACGATTTCAACTTCTTTCGTCTGACCGTCTTCAACGCTGAAGTCGCGCCGGAATGCCTTGTTCTGGTTTCGCGCAACGACCGTGTAGCTGCCCGGTGCCAGCGTGTGCGAGGGGAGGGCGCCAACGCTTTCCTTCACGATGCCGCCTTCTGGCGTCTGGATTGTCCACTTCGTGCCTGGCAGAGCTTCGCCGCCGGAACGGTCCACCAGCTTGAACGTGACCTTGGCGTAGGTATGCACGATTGTCGCCTCAGTGAGCTTTCCGGCCTCCACCGTGATGTCACTTCTGACGACCGCGTTGGCATCCCCGTACGTGGAGACGATGTGATAGATGCCGGCATTGAGTCGGATGACCAGTCCGGGCTTCACGCCTGCGAGCACCAGTTGGCGATCATCCGTCTGGTCGCGGTCGGTGTGGATGGCATAGGTGATGCTGCCTTGTGGTGCGCGCTTGCCGGCTATGAGAGCGGTCACGCGCAACCCACCTGCATTGAGAACGAACTGCTCCGTCACCGGCGCCGGGCCCGCATCGGGAGAAATCGTGATCTTGCGAGTCAGATGGGCCCGGCCGAACGCGGCATTGACGATATAGTTGCCGGGCTTCAGCGACAGGATCGGACTGGCGTTTCGTTCTGTCTTGATCAAAGTGCCGCCGTTCTCACCAGTCGAAGATTCTTCGAAGATCCGCCAGACGAGACCTTTCTCTATCCGCTGCCCGTCGCTGGTAAGAAGCGCCACGAATTTCACCGGAACAGCGCTGAGGGAGGCATCAGTTTCTCCGCTTGTGTCCGCCTCGCTGCGTGGTACGACCGTGACCCCGTCCTGTGCAGGCCTGAGCGGTGCCCCCGGCTCGACCGGATTGGGCGCCGGTGCTGGCCCGGAGGGAACGGTTAGATCCCATCCACCGGCCGGTGAGCCGTCTTGTGCGGATTGAGCAAACGCGAGATTTCCGGCGCCCGCGGCGGCAAGGCCGATCATCAGCCAGATGGCACCGCGGGCCAGTTGGTTCCAGAAGGTGTGGCTGTCACAAGAAAGCATTTTTTCGCGGGTCAATCTTCACGGGTTCGATGCCGGCAGAAGCAAACGCGTTCCCAACAGTTTGCCGGATCACTGGTGCGCGCCCAACGATGGTCGAAGTGTGGCAAGACCTCAAGAGGTGCTCATCACGGTGTCGTCATATCGATCACGCGGGTTTCGCCAGCTTCGAGGCTGATGGGTCGCTCCGAGCGTCCCGTGCTGGAGTCGATCTGCAATACGTAAGCCCCGGGCGCCATAATGGTCTTCAGATTGTCACCCTGGCGGGCCCTCCAGACGACCCGGCCTTTGGTATCCCGAATCGCGGCCTGGACCGCGACGCTGGGCTGTTCGGGGCCAAGACCCGTGATGTGGATCGCTCCGGCCTCAAGCGTCAGGTCCACAGTTTGGTTCTTGCCTGCCGTCAGAGTGATCGAGCGGGTTGAGCGGATGTTCAGTGTGCCAAGCTGCGCCTCGATCCGGTATCGACCAGCGCCCAGAACAAACGTCGGTATGTTCGACGTGCTTTGTCCCACGAGGCGCTTGGCACCCTCGGCTTCGAAGATGCGGGTGACGATCGGTAGGGCTTGTGGTGGCGCAGCGCCCGCCAGGGTCGGCTTCACGTTGAGCCGCGCGATGTCGAGGGTCATTGTCCGCTTGACGATATCACCGCTGGAGATGGCGACGCGTTCGCGAACCTCGCTCGATCCGTGCCGCGCCGTTACATAGTAGGTTCCCGCCTGCAGCGTGAAGTCGGCGTCCGGCGCTGTCGAGCGCGCGATCTCGCGCCGGCCCTGGGGAGCATCCGCATCGTCGACTGAGATGAGATACAACACTCGATCAAGCGGCGGACCGCCGGCAAAGCCGGTCGCGGTCAACTCGAGCCGTCCCGTCTCAAGAACGAGGTCGGAACGGATTGTGCTTCCGGGCGCTACATCAAGCATCGCGCCTGATTTTGCCATACCGTCCGTGACGTCGACCGCAAATTTCCCGGCGGGAACGACAAGCTCGGCCTGGGCTTCGCGTCCAATCCACAACGGTGCAGCATCGATCGCGTTATTATCGGCGACGCTTCGGATGGTCATGACAGGCGCGGCGAGCCGGTCGCCCTGCCGGCTGGCACTGGCGGCGATCTTGACGACACCGGCATCAAGGGCAAGGCGTTTCACCGTGGGCCCTGTGTCGGCGACTTCGATGTCGAAGCGACGCGTCACGAGGCCGTGCTCGACGGTCACGCTGTAGCGGCCAGGAGGCAGGGCCTCGTTGATTTCTCGCGATTTGCGTTCGACGAGTGGGGCGACATCTGCGGCCGCATCCGACTTGGTGATGTGCCAAGCCAGCGGCATGTCGATCATGGCTCCCCCTGGAACCATCGCTGCCGTTAGCCGCAGACCGGGCGGCCCCTGCGGTTTGGCGGCGGGACCCGCGTCGCTGGTGGCGGGTGTCGCCTCGGCTGGTCTTGCGGTTTCGCTGTCCAGCCCTGCAAGGCGAAAAGCCTCTGCAAGCGCTTCGGCAATGGCGTTTTGGTCTGCGGCATTGAAATGTTCGCCACCGGTTGTCGCGCTCAGGCACTGCATGCGTTGCCGTTCCGCCTTCGTCAGCCCGAGACTGACAACATGGACCTTGATGGCCGGGTTGGTTTTGGCAAAGTCCTGTGCGGCTGCACACACATCCTGCTGGCAATTGTCGAGGTTGTCGTGCACGAGAATGATGTGGCCGGGAGCGCCAGGGCCCATCGCCTTGACGGTCTCGCGCAGCGCCAGCGTCATCGGGCCCTTGCCCTTGGGGCTCAAAGCCTCCAGCGCCGCCGCCACTCCCTCCGCACCGCCCGCCTCGATTGGCGTGATGATCTCGGCGTCACTGCAGTCGCCCTTGCGCCGGTGGCCGAACGAGGCAAGGCCGACTCGCGACTGGGGCGGGGTTTTGCCGAGGAGATCACGCAGCGCATCGCGTGTGGCGTAGAATTTCGCCTCCTTGTCGCCCGCCATTTTGCCCCACATGGAGCCCGAGCCGTCAACCACGATGACAGTGGAAAGGGCTTGATCGGCGCGCGCGGGCGCAACGATGGCAACGAGCCCTGCGGCGAAGATCGCCGTGAGGCTGGTTAGCGCGAGGCCAAGCACGCGAAGAGGCAATGTAATCTCCTTAGACATCGGTCACCACGGACAGGGCGGCTCCCTGTGCTGGGAAGCAGAATTGTGAACACCAAAGCACATTGTACCAGAGGCCCGGTTAGGTTAGCGAGTGTGCGCAATCGGCCTTTCTTCAACCCAGGACTGAGATCGCCCGCATGCCGAACCCGATGATCGAGCTTCTGAAAACCCGCCGTTCCGTCAAGCCCGACCTGCTCATGGCCCCGGCCCCGTCGGCGGAAGAGTTGGAGACAATCCTGACGATTGCCGCCCGTGTGCCCGACCACAAGAAACTCGCACCTTGGCGATTCGTTGTCATCGAGGGGATCGCTCGCGAAAAACTGGGCGAGATTGCAGCCGAGGCATGCCGCCGTGAGGAAACCGAGGCGCCGTCGCACGTACGCCTGGAAACGGAGAGGAGACGATTTCTGCGGGCGCCGCTCGTGATCGCGGTGATTTCGCGGGTGGTCGAGACCCGGGGTGCGCCCGAATGGGAGCAGGTGCTGTCGGCGGGTGCCGCGGCCATGAACCTGTGCGTCGCTGCCAACGCGCTGGGCTTCGGGTCTTCCTGGATCACGGAATGGATAGCCTACAGCCGGCATTTTACGGAGGCTTTCGGTCTGGCGCCCCATGAGCGTATCGTGGGCTTCGTGCATATCGGCACTCCGAAGGAGAAGCCCACGGAGCGCGAGCGCCCGGATCTTGCTCGCATCGTAACGCGCTGGGGCGCGTGACCCGGGCCGGTGGAGCGGTGGCGGTCCCCCTTGATCAAATCAGCCGTCTCCCGGCACAGCCCCGCCGCGTGACATCCGTGCGCCCGCCAGGATGCCAAAGATCATCGCAGGGACGAATACGAGTGTTCCCGTTGCGCCGAGCGATAGTGCCGTGATCGCCGGGCCTGGACAGAACCCGGACAGGCCCCAGCCGAGCCCGAAGAATGCGGAGCCAGCGATCAGGCGCGTATCGACCGGAGTCCCAGGCGGGATCTCGAAGGCCGTCTCGAGAACCGGGGTGTATCGGCGCCGCGCTATGAAAAAGCCCACGGCCGTCGCGGCGACAGCGCCGCCCATCACGAAAGCGAGACTTGGGTCCCACGTTCCAGCAAGGTCGAGGAAGTTCTGGACTTTGGCGGGATTGGCCATGCCGGAGATGACGAGCCCGAGGCCGAAGAGCAGTCCGAGTGCAAAATTGATCCCGATCCGCATGGTTCAGCCTCCGGTCAAATGCCGCAGAAGGAAAACTGTCAGTACGGCAACAGCCATGAAGGTTGTGGTCGCCGCCAGCGATCGTGGAGACAGACGAGCTATCCCACACACGCCGTGACCGCTGGTGCATCCATTGGCAATAGCAGATCCGAAACCGACGAGAAATCCGGCGCTGAACATGAGCGGAAGATTATCGGAAACAGTCTGCACTACTGCCGCACCGGTAACGGCGGTATACATGATCGGAGCCGCAATCATCCCCAAGAGGAACGCGATTGCCTCCAGTGGCCGCGCCGCTTCATAAGGCGGCAATGCACGGCGAATGAAGCCCGTGATCCCGGCGATGCGGCCGGAAAGGAGAAGGAGGGCGGCGGCCGATAGTCCAATGAGCGTGCCGCCGGCCAGTGACGCCCACGGTGTGAAGTCCGTCGACATGGTTTTGAGTCCGATCGATCGATTTGGGGGGTATTCCGCATTCGCGGAACACACATTGTGGTTGGCTTGTCTGCCTGACTAGAAGCGGAACTGTTCGGCAATCACGCGTTCGTCGAGGCTGTGGCCAGGATCGAAGAGCATGAAGAGATCTATGTGGCGAGCCTGTTCGATCTCGACGCGGACGACGTGCCGGGTTTCGATGTGATCGGCAACCGCGGCCACCGGACGCTTCTCATGCTCGCGTACTGTAATCGTAATTCGCGCATTGTCGGGGAGCAGTGCGCCGCGCCAGCGCCTGGGCCTGAACGGGCTGATTGGGGTTAGCGCCAAGAGCTTCGCATCGAGCGGCAGGATCGGCCCATGGGCGGAGAGATTGTAGGCCGTCGAGCCGGCCGGCGTCGCGACGAGAATGCCGTCGCAGATGAGTTCCTCGATACGTTCGGTTCCGTCGACTGCCACAGACAGCTTGGCCGCCTGATGGGTCTCGCGGAACAGGGAAACCTCGTTGATGGCAAGCCCCTTACTCGCCTTGCCATCGGAATCGTAGGCAACCATGGAAAGGGGATGCAGGCGCGTGACCTCGGCCGCGGCTAGACGTTCGCGCAGGTTGTCTTCCTGGTATTCGTTCATGAGGAAGCCGACGGAGCCGCGGTTCATACCGTAAATCGGGATGCGGTCGTTCATGAAGCGATGCAGAGTCTGTAGCATGAGGCCATCGCCGCCGAGTGCGACTATGGCCTCGGTGTCCGCCGGTTTAGCATTTCCGTAGCGCGCGGTAAGGCGCTCGAGCGCGGCGCGGGCTTCGGGGACCTCGCTCGCCACGAAGGCGATGCGGTCGAATTTGTGCTGGCTTTTGCTCATCGGGCGCGGGATTCTGTGCGGGCATTGGGTGCCCCTTGGGACGGCTCAAGGGACAGGGAGGCTCGCGCACTTGGACACGAACGACAAGCCTGTTCTCATCTATGCGACGTTTCCGGACATGGGAAGCGCCGAAGCGACGGGCCAATTCCTGGTTGAGAGTGGGCTTGCCGCCTGCGTTAACATTCTTCCTGGAATGGTATCGATTTACGAATGGGAGGGCGCCATCCAACGGGACGAGGAGTGCGTCGCTATCATAAAAACGCGAACTTCGCAGTCCGAAGCCGCAATAGCAGAGGCGCGCACCCGCCACCCCTACACCACTCCGGCATTTCTGGTGATCCCGGTCACAGGCGGTTCGAAGTCCTACATCGAATGGCTGATGGCCAGCGCGAACAGATCCAAGCCGGGCTGAGCCAGATCCTATGCGATCCCGCAGCGGGTGATCTCAAGCGCTGAATTCCCATGGCGTGCAGGGCGGCAGGCCGGCCCGTGGGCGGTCACATGCGTCCGAGGGGGTGCAGAAACAGCGTCTGCACCGAAGTGCGCGTCCCGTAGCGGCGCTTTTTCTGAGCTTTGCGTGTGACCGGCTTGCGGTCGGCGTTTGACGGCCGAACGCGAGTGGGCTTCGCCGGCTTGACCAGCGGGCCCACATGCGTCGATCTCTCGTCGTCCGATAGCTGATCGCTCTCGTCGCCGGTCTGCCCGTCCCACGTGTCGGCATTCTGATCGAGAGCCGCTACGCGTGGAGATGCAACCCTGTCCGAGGCGCCTCCGGATGGTGCGAATTGCTGGTCGAGCCAGGGCAGTCGCTCGCCGGCAAGCGCGGGCCCTGGGGAAGCGGATGTAACGCCGTTATATGTCCCCGACGCGGTATCGGGCAGTGCAACGGGCCCGCCGACTGCCATGCGCCCGGGCGGGGGTGCTGAATACTGCCTCGTGGTTGCGGCCAGCGGCGCAACTGGTGTCGCGGTTGCGACCACGGTGCGGGCAACGCACCGTCCGCCAGTTGCGATTTTGCCTGGCGGGCACGTGATCCCGCAGATCTCGCCTTGCTGGCCTCTGACGAGAGAGAGGAGGATCACGTCGGGCTCGGTCGTGGGCAGTACGGCGTTGACGTGTTCGATAAAGGCCGACATCGCTGCGCGGGATCGGTCTCCCCAGCTGCCGTCGAGTTTGCCCGTGTAGCATCCGACCCGCTTCAGTTCAGACTGGATCTGCCGGGCCAGTTGCCGCTGCATTTTGCGACTGGTCGGGTTGGTTGCAGCAGATGGCTTTTCCGCAGCGATCGTTTTGATGGGTTCAGTGATGGTCGCCCATGAGCCCTCCTGAGGCGCCGTCTGGGTGCTGGCCGTCACGACGGGCGTTGGGAGAGGGCCGCGGCCCGACGATGGTGCCGGAATAACAGGTCCCCGACTTCATGCCGGCTGGTGCGAAGGCAGGAAGTGTAGCCGAGGAAACGATAGGCTTGCGCAGTCCCGGCTGCTCAGCGGCAACTGTTTCCGGCTCCAGGATGACTCCCTGAGCGACAATCCGCGTGATGGCCGCAACCTGCGCCTCGCGATCGATCGACGAGGGAGCATGCGAATAGGCGGCAAAACCCACACCGGCACTCAATACTATCAAACCAAAAACTCGATGCATCCCGGGCTACTCCCTACTTTGGCCACTGGTCTGCTGAACAAACGGCCCGTTGGGGCTTCGAAAACAACTCAAAAGCTCCCCCAGCCTTGAGCCGCCGGGCCTTCACCAACGCCGAAGAAGCCTCCGACCGATGGGCTCAGGCCCCGACATGGTAACTAATAATTAATTATACTCCATCCGGCGTCCCGCCGATAGCACTCTTTCTGGTCTAACTCTTTGTTCGCGCGACTTAGTTGCTTCTCACTCAGCGCTTGGTTTGGCGGGCTGTCGCCGTGTCATATCTCATTCATCCGGGCAAACGGGGCTGCGGAGGCGGCACCGGATCCATCGAAAATGGAAACACTGGACCGCATGTGAACCGTCGCGGTGGCTCTCTGGCGAGTGCGGTGGAAATCTACAGGCGCGAGAGCGCGATTGTTGATATCTCAGGAACAAGATTGAGGGACATGTGGATGACCTGGGGGTGGTATTATGTGTCGTAACGGCCACCTGGCGTGCCCCGTATGCGGGGCATTTTGCCTACACTTCTGATTCCCTTAACAAAAGATTTCGAATCGCATAGCCTTTCCGTTCGAGGGGAGTGTGTCGCGTTCGACACTTGTTAGCTTCGGCCCTTTGCCAATGTTTTTTGCACGGTCGGCTCTAGCGGCAGTTCGGCCTGTGAACAAGGCAAGCCAAGGATCGAAGGTCCAGCGAGTTTAGAGTTCGTTCCTGTCATCGAAGCGATCCGCGCTGGCGACCATTTGGGGATGGTTCCGGCACTGCTCAAACGGGTCGTATCCGAAGGCGCGAAGGGACTCTTGCCAAGTCATCAAGCTGGCTTCCGTTTCTCCTCCGGACAACAAGACAAAGCGAACCGGGACGTTAGGGGGTAACCAGCGTCCGACCGGTTCTGTGCAATGGAGAGGGCTATGCGACACCTAATGGGTGTACTAGGCGTTCTGGCAGCCGGCGTGCTACTCGCCGTCTCGGCAGCCATGAACTGGCGTTTCGGATTCAGTCTCGGAAAGACCGAGCTCGACGGGATGATCTACGGTTCGGCTTCGGCCGCCGCAGACTGCCTCAAGGCGCTCGTTCCTTTCTTTCTTTTTGCCGCTCTTAGGAACCGGATGTGGTCGCAGGCCGCTGCTGCGGTTGTGGTCGGTGTGGTATGCACCGCCTACTCGCTGACCTCCGCGCTGGGTCATGCGGCCTTGAACCGTCTGGACACCACCGGCCAGCGTGCCGCTGAAGCCCAGACGTACAAGGATCTGCGTGCCGACCTGCAGCGCACGCAGGAGCAGCTGAGCTGGGTCCCGCAGCATCGCCCCATCGGGGTCGTGCAAAGCGAGATTGACAATGCCCAGAACCAGCGTCCCTGGTCATGGACCAAGGGTTGCACCGAGGTGAAGGGCAAGCAGGGCCGTGAGTTCTGCCAGTCTTATCACGGTCTCACCGCAGAACTGGCGTCTGGTAAGGAAGCCGACCGGCTCGGTTCGCGCATCAGCGAACTGTCCGAAAAGCTGTCCGCCACCAGCGGTACTGCCATCATGGCCGAGGCTGATCCTCAGGCCGCCGTTCTCGCGAAGCTATCCGGCTTCAGCGTGGATACGATCCAGATTGCGATGACCGTGTTCATCGCTCTCCTCCTGGAGGTCGGTTCTTGCTTCGGCATGTACATCGCCTTCAGCCAGTGGCGCCTCTATGACGATGTCCAGGCTCCGGCAGCCCCTGCGCTGGCCGAAGTCAAGGCCGACGTCGCCCTGCCTGTGCCGGCCCCCGTTATGGCCGATGCCGTGGCCGAGGTCGCTGCACCCGCTATCACCGCTGCGGCAGCGGTGGCGGCGCCCGTCCGCGAGACGGCGCCCGCGCAGATATCTGCAAAGCCGCGTTCCGGCGCGAACGACAACAAGTCCGCTCCGGCTCCGCAACGTCTCATGGCTCCCGAAACCGACGTGGAGCGCTTCTACAAGGAGAGTGTCCAGACGCAGGATGGTTCCAGTATGACGGCAACCGAGCTGTACGAAGAGTATTGCGCTTGGTGTGAAGAGAAGGAAAAGGAGCCACTTGCACTGCCGACGTTCGGACGCGAGTTTGGTGAGTTGGGAGTTCAGAAAGCCAAGCTCGGTGGAAGAGTTCGCTACATAGGGATCGCTTTGAAGAGCGCCAGGGACGTCGAGGAGGATAAGAAACTGACGGCCTTTAGAGAGAAAGCCGCCTAGGCAATAGGCATCCAACACAAAGGGCCGCGAAAGCGGCCCTTTTCGTTTTCGCAAACAGAAGGGGCGCAGCGGATGCTGCGCCCCTTCTGTTTTGCGGGTTGTGCATTCTTTGCGCTTGAGTTCGGAGGCCAGAAAGGTGCTTTACCGCCGCTACGGCACGAGAAAAACAAGCTGTGCCGCAGTAAATCGCTTGGTAACCAGGGGTTATGAGACCCGCCAGCGGGCGGCGGCCTTTTTTATAGTGAATAAAACGTATTCTAAACGCTATGAACAACGACAATTCCAGAATAGGAAATTTACCAATAGCTCATATCTGCCATCAAAGCAGCGCGATGCTTTCAATTGGAGATTTTTGGATAGGTAATCCATAAATTGTTTGAATGATGCTGAGCCCACATTCGCTACTAGAAGTGGGAGCTTCACAATGACGTCCAAAGCGCCTTCGGGCATCAATGTCTTTGTCCACGAAAAGCGCGGCAACGTCGCCGTCCTCTTCGCGCTCATGATGATACCAGTCGTCGGGGCGATCGGCGCGGCTGTCGATTATGCTCGCATGCTGCGTCTCAAGACCCAGCTTCAGACTGTGGCCGACGCCGCGACCATGGCGGGGCTCAAAACCTATCGCGAGACCGGCGATGCGGAGGAGGGGCGCCAGCGTCTTCTTGCCTTCATCGATGAAGGTCTGGAGAAAGATGGCATGACGCGTGCCCGTGAAGCCGACGAAGAGGGTGCTGACTTGATGGGTGGTACCCGGCGCCAAGGCCGCATCGTGGTGGTCAGCGATGCAGTCATCAATACGGAGAATTCGACGGTGAAGCCCGTGCTGGCGACGACGATCGAGACGCCTTTCATGAGCTTCCTCGGCGTGGAGCAGCTTCCGGTTGAGGTCTACACGGGCGGTGCAGTGGCAGCTTCGAGCATCACCGGCACGAAGGCCATCGAAGTATCGGTCATGCTCGACGTCTCAGGCTCGATGGGCGGAGACAAGATCGATGATATGAAGCTTGCTGCCGGCGATTTCATCGACATCATCCTGCCGGATGGCGTCGAAGTGGACAACCGCCGGATCGGCCTAGTGCCCTTTTCACAGTACGTGAATGCCGGATCTTACGCTTCGGCTGCTACCGGTCTGGCCCCGACGCTCCAGGTGCAAACTGGCACACAGACGACGGGCGTCGTGTTCAGCGCCACCGAATTCGACTGGCTGAGCCTCAATCAGTGCCGGAACCGCGTGCGTGACACCACGACGTTTGGCAACTATTCGAACAATGAGGCGCGGCAGTACTGCATCTCGAACTTCGAAAGCCGCAGAGTATTTCGGATCGATCCAGTATCGGACGCCGGAGCTCGTCGAAGAGTCCGTCCCGGTCTATGCGACCCGCAATCTTCGCACGTGCGTCACGGAGCGGCAGGGCTTCAACGCCTACACCGATGTCGCCGTGGGTCCGAACTCCTACGTCGGGCCTACGAATCCGAACTCGGACACCGAAAGCCAGTACTCTTCGTCGGGTGGATGTTCCATTCCTGTCATCAAGACGCTCAGCACCGACAAGGTTGATCTGAAGGCCCATGTCTCTTCACTGACCGCTGGTGGCTTGACTGCGGGTCACGTGGGCACAGCCTGGGCTTATTACATGCTCTCGCCGGTGTGGAACAGCTTCTGGAACTATGAAGAGCCTCTTGCCGAGTACGGCGACACCGAAACGATCAAGGCGGCAGTCCTCATGACGGACGGTCAGTATAACAGCAACATCACGTCGACGACGAGCGTCCAACCAGGCGAAGGCGATCTGCCAGAAGATGAAGAATGATGGGATCACCGTTTACACGATCGGGTTCGACATGAGCACGAACGTGAACGATCCGGCTCGTCAGACCCTCGTCGAGTGTGCTTCGCCGGGCCAGTACTACTTCCCCTACGACGGCGATCAGCTGCGCGAGGCCTTCCAGCAGATCGGCAACTCGCTCGTGGCGATCTCGACGCGGACCAGTGATGGTTCTCACGTGATCATCCAGGAATAACCGCCGGGAAGCGGAGCCTGGCCGGTGATGGGGCGACACCTTGGGAGGGTGTCGCCCCTTTCTTTTTTGGGAAAGCGACGTCTCAGGTCTGGTTTGAGGAGTGGGGCAGGCCAGCGAGCCCCGAGATCTTCAAGGCGAAGGCGAAATCGCGCGCGGTCTCCTTAAGGCGCTCAAAACGTCCTGACGCCCCGCCGTGTCCCGCACCCATATTGATCTTGAGCAGGAGGAGATTGCCGCTCGTGTTGTGCCGCCGCAGTTTAGCGACCCACTTGGCCGGCTCCCAGTAGGTGACGCGCGGGTCGGTGAGGCCGCCGGTGGCGAGGATGTGCGGGTAGGCCTTTGCCGTTACGTTGTCGTAGGGGGAGTAGGCGCGGATATAGGCGAAGTCGTCGGGGCTTTCGATCGGGTTGCCCCATTCGGGCCATTCCGGCGGGGTGAGCGGCAGATCCTTGTCGAGCATCGTGTTGAGCACATCGACGAATGGAACGTCGGCGATGATCCCGAGAAACAGGTCCGGCGCCATGTTGGCGACCGCGCCCATCAACATGCCGCCCGCTGAGCCGCCATTAGCTATGATGCGCCCGCGCTGGGTCAGCCCTTCGCTGATGAGCATCTCGCCGGCAGCGATGAAGTCGGTGAACGTATTCACCTTAGATCGCATCTTGCCGTCCTTGTACCAACGGTAGCCCTTGTCCTTTCCGCCGCGAACATGGGCGAGGGCAAAAATGAAACCCCGATCGACCAGCGAAAAGCGGCCTGTTGCGAACGAGGCCGGCATGGAGATGCCGTAGGCTCCATAGCCGTAGAGATAGACTGGGGCTGTCCCGTCGAGCGGCGTATCCTTGCGGTAGAGCAGGGAGACGGGAACGCGTTCGCCATCGTGTGCAATGGCAAAGAGGCGGCGCGTAACGTAGTCGTCCGGGTTGTGGCCGGAGGGGACCTCCTGGCGTTTGCGCAGAACGCGGCTGCGCGCCTCCATGTCGTAGTCGTAGGTCTCCGCGGGCGTCGTCATGGACGAATAGGTGAAGCGCAGGTTGACCGTGTCGAACTCGTAGCCGCTCATCATGCCAAGCGAATAGGCTTCTTCCTCGAAGGCGATATTGTGCTCTTCGCCGTCCGCGAAGCGGCGCACGACGATACGCGGCAGGCCGTCCTCCCTTTCAAGGCGTACCAAATGATCGCGGGTAACGTTCGTGTCGATGATTAGACGGCCGGCGCGATGGGGAACGATCTCACGCCAATTCACTTGCCGCGGATCGGAGAGGGGGGCCTCCACGATCCGGAAATCCTCTGCGCCATTTGAATTGGTGGTGATGATCAGGCTCTGCCCGTGGTGCTCGACATCGTATTCATGGCCGGTCGATCGCGCGGAGACCATCCGCGGCGCAGCCTTGGGGTCATTGGCGTCGAGCAGATAGAATTCGCTCGTCTGATGATCGTGGGCGTTGATCATTACGAAGGCGTGCGACAAGGTCTTGCCGAGAGCAAGGTAGAAACCCTCGTCGGCTTCTTCATAAACACACGCGTCGTCCGCGACCGGGGATCCCAAGGTGTGGCGCCAGACCGAGCGGGGTCGATGATTGGCGTCGACGCGGATGTAATACAGCGTGCGGCTATCGTTGCCCCAGACAATGTCTCCGCGAGTGTCCGTGATGAGGTCGGGCAGGTTTTCTCCGGTTGCGGTGTCGCGGATGCGGATGGTGTAGAGCTCAGACCCCTTGTCGTCGGTCGAGAAGGCAACGAGGCGGTGATCGGGGCTATGGGCGGTATCGCCGAGATCCCAATAGGTCTTGCCGGCCGCTTCCGCATTGCCGTCGATCAGGATCGTTTCCTCTCCGCCGCCCCGGGGACGGCGTGCGAACCGGGGATACTGTCCGCCGGTGGCGAAGCTGGAGAAATACTCGAATGGGCCGTCGGGAGCGGGAACGGTGCGGTCATCCGGCTTCAGGCGCGCCTTCATTTCTTCAAAGAGCACCGTCTGCAGTCCGGCCGTGTCGGCAAGCGCGGAATTGGCATAGGCGTTCTCCGCTTCCAGGTAAGCCCGGATTTCGTCATCCAGGACCGCGGGGTTGCGCATGACCTCCTGCCAGTTTGATGCGCGTAGCCAGTGGAAGGGATCGATCATCGTAACCCCATGCCAGGTCGAGGTGCAGGGTTTCTCGGCGGCGAGGGGGGTTGGGAGCGCGGTCACATGAACCTCATAACAGGGTGGGGCTTCACAGGTTTCTTTGCGGGACGCGCCCGCAATGGGCCTCCCGACTGGCGAAGGGTAATATTGCCCGTGTCCTACCCGGTTCGTTTGCTTGCGGCCAGAGTGGGATTTTTTCCCTCGTTTGCTTATGAAGTTGTCATGATGAAGCGCATTCCGGCCTTCTTTTGCTCGGGTTATCCAAGTTTAGTTTTTCCAGAGTTGAGATCTTGCACAAGGCTTGGCAAGCATTCGCTTGACATCAATACTTCGGCTCGTCAGTGTTCATGAGCCTATATTGATGCGAGGGGCTTTAATGGACGATACAATTCAGCCCGGGCTTGTCGAGCTCACGGCCCGCATCGTTTCGGCTTTTGTCAGCAAGAATACGCTGGCCGCTTCAGATGTGCCGCAGCTCATCAGTGAAACGCACGCCGCTCTGAGCCGTGTGAGCGGCACTGCCCCGCCTCCGGAGCGCGAGGAACTGAAACCCAAGGTCCCCGTCAAGCGGTCGGTCATGCCCGATCACATCGTTTGTCTGGAGGATGGGAAGAAGTTCAAATCGCTGAAGAGGCATCTCCGCACGCATTACAATCTCTCGCCGGAGGAATACCGGGAGAAGTGGGGCCTTCCGCCCGACTACCCGATGGTGGCCCCCAATTACGCCCGGGCGCGCTCGGATCTTGCCAAGAAGATGGGGCTCGGCACCCGACGTGAGAAGGATTGAGGGTCAGCCGTCCCGGCGGCGCTCGATGTCTTTCAGGGCGGCGAGTTCGGTACGATAGGCCTCGAGCAGTTGGGCATGGCGGGCAAGGTCGTAGGTCCAGTGCCCGCCAATCCCCCGCTGGCGCTCCGCGCGAAGCGCGCGTCTCATGATAGCGACCAGACGGCGCCGCGCGCCGGGACTTTCGTCGGCTATTTCATCAGGCCAGAGCGGCAACAGCCGAGACAGTTCACGTACGCGCCTCGCCGTATGACTGACGTTTGCGGCCTGCGTGACTGTCGTTGCTTGATCGTGCGCTAAGCTGCTTCTGCCTGAGTTGTCCGCCATCCGCATCCCCTGCCGTCTGTAAGGGTGAAGACTGCCATGCGGGATATGCGCGGGGACTACTCGGTGAGGTGGCGGTGAAAGACAACGAGCAGGGCGAAGTTAAGCAAGGCGCCGGTCGTGGACAGGAAAGGATTTCCATTTATCCCCGCCGTTCACCCATCACGTATCAATCACAGCTCGAATGACAGCCATCATCGTATAGTCACGATGCTGACTGCGTTCGCATTCGAGGTGAGTACCCAATGCACCGTCCGATGTTCGATGAGGGTTCGCATCGCAAGAGTGGCTTGGCCAGTGATGGGGTCAGATCCACGGCATTTATAGTTGCTCACTCTGCAATCCTTTCCCACGATCAGAAACGCCGCGTGATCGAAAGGATTGTGGAGCAGGTCTTCGGAATTCCCCGCGAGGAACTAGCAGGCGTGTCCCGGGGCCGCGCGCGTGTCGCTTTCGCCCGTCAGATTGGCATGTACGTCACGCATGTTGTGTGCGGTCTGACCCTCACCGAGGTCGGACGCGCATTCGCACGCGACCGCACGACGGTCGCGCATGCCTGTGGCATCGTCGAAGACCAACGGGACGATCCGCACTTTGACCACACGATCGAGCGTGTGGAGCAGATTGCACGCGCGCTGCTGGAGCCGCGTCCGGGCCTGCCTCCACATGGAGCATAAGGGAGTGAGACGTGGCGAACGATCGAGCAGGTGACGGGTTTTACGGTTTGTCGGAGGAAGAGTTGACGAATGCGATGGGCACGCGGGCGCGGAGCGCAGCGGTCATGCCTGCCGCGGGTAAGCAGATCCGCCGTTCGGCTCGCAGCATGAACCGTGCAGATACGGGCCTGGACGCCGGGAAGCTGACGGGGGCCGAGTTCGCCAGGGCGAGGGCAGCGGGTCTCGTGGAGCCGGTGTCCGGCTCAACGGCTTGGCGGCTATCGGACAAGGGGCGGGAGGCCCTGCGGCGGCTCACCACGGGTGGCCGCCGCGCGATCGAACCTCCGCGTAACGGTCGGCCGGGGCTCAATCCGGATGAGAGTCCGCTCGCATGGCTGAAGCGGCGTCGGACACGCGACGGTGCGGCCATGATAACCGACCAGCAGTTCGCCGCCGGCGAGAGGTTGCGCGCAGATTTTACTTTCGCGCAGTTGCCGCCGCGCGTTACGGCAAGTTGGGATCCTGCACTGGGCGCAGTCTCTGGCGGCCACCGCGGGGTGCCGGGTAGCGGCGCGGAAATGACCGACAACGTGCTTGCGGCGTCTGAGAGGGTGAACCGTGCTCTGAAGGCGGTGGGACCGGAGTTCTCGGGAATTCTGGTCGATGTGTGCTGTCATCTGAAAGGCCTGGAGGAGCTTGAGCGCAGCGCCGGCTGGCCGCAGCGCTCGGCCAAGGTGGTCCTACAGTTGGCGCTCAATAGTCTGGCACGCCACTATGGCATTCCAGGCGACGACGAGCCCGCGCATGCATCGGGCATACAGCCCCGACACTGGGGAACGGACGATTTCCGGCCCACCATCGACGGCGCGACCAAGCCGGATCAGCCGGCGGCTGATTGAGCGAGAACTTCTTTGGCCTCACTTCGAATGCGGGCCACCATGGAGGCCAAACCGTTCGAGCGCTGTGGCGTCAGATGGTCCTTGAGGCCGAGCTTAGCGAAGTCGGCCAGCGCGTCGTGTTCGGCAATCTCGTCGGCCGGCTTGTCCTGATAAATGGCGAGCAGGATGGCCACGAGCCCGCGGACGATGTGGGCATCGCTGTCGCCCTGGATATGAAGCACGGGGGCTTGCCCTGGACCGGCGGGGGTCGCCTTCATCACGAGCCAGACCTGACTGGCGCAGCCGCGAACCTTGTTGGCATCGGTCTTCAGGCCTTCGGGCATGGGCGGCAGGGCGCGGCCGAGTTCGATCACGTACCGGTAGCGATCCTCCCAGTCGTCAATGAATTCGAAGTTTTCCTGAAGTTCGGCAAACGTCATCCACAGGTCCTGATCACGCAGGTCCTTTCGTCCGGACCCGCCGCCAAGCTGATAGTCCCATTTCACATTCAAACGCAAGTTTGAGCAGGCGAGATTACGGGGTCTGGCGGGGGGCTGTGGCCCGCCAGGCCGGGTCCATGTCGCGGTCTGTCAAAGTGCCGCGCTCAACCACGCTCGCATCGGCGCGCTGACCTTGAGTGCTGGCGGTGGCAATATCGCCATTGCCGAGGGCGTGCCGCATGCCGACTTCATAGGCGACGTTGAGGGCAAATTCAGCCTTCGTCTTGAAGCCCTGCCAGGCGACCGCCGCATTCTCGCACGTCCGCACGTTGCGCTCACAGAACGTTATGGTCCAGTGCGCCGCGTCAACCACGGTCTGCTGCAGACGTTCCTGCTGTGCGCGGTCCGAGGGTAGGACCGCGATCACGACAGCTACAACGATGGCAGTTCTGAACAAAGACATGGTGTGCAACACCTGACTAGACGGGCGAGGGGGAACCCACCTCACCGATCAGAATAACGCACAGAGATCAAGGAACTCGAAGGCCGCCCGTGCGCATTTGAATCAATTTTTAAATTTAACAGGTCCTTTTCCGTAACAATGATAATCGGCGGTTAACGAGGTCTTAACGCGCTCTTTCCATACTCGCGGTCACGGAGTCACATGGGGAGGATCCATCCGACGATGAGCGAGCGCATATCGAAGATGGCGATGGCGCTGTTTCTTGTGCTCAGTGCTGCCGTTGGTCTGAACATTTCAGTGTTGCAGCCGGTGCCCCAGCACCAATTGATCTCATCGGAGTCGGAGTGGGGAGCGGTGCAGGAAACAGCCACGCTCTCCGTGCCCGAGATCGATCGTCAGCGTATTGGTGCGCTCGGAAACAGCATAGGGCGCCCTGTTGCTACCGTCCCGGGCGTGGCACAGCGGCTCGTCGTCGTACCTCCGCCCGCCGATGAACGGGAAATGGTGCGCGCCGTTCAACGCGCGCTCGAGGCGCGCGGCTACGAGACGGGTGGAACCGATGGGATCGTGGGCCCTGTAACGCAGGCGGCTATTCTGGCCTATGAGATTGATCACGGTTTGCGTCTGACGGCGACACCGAGCACAGATCTCATCAAGGTTATTCAAGACGGAAGCCGGGATGGTCCTGGGGGCGTTGCTCCGGCCTCGCTGAAGCCCGCCCCCGCCGCAGAAAATCTCGTGAAGTCGGTGCAGCAGCAGCTTGCCCAGCTGGGTTATCCGGCCGGTAAGCCGGATGGCGTGCTGGGCGAAGGAACCATTGCGGCCATTCGGCAGTTTGAAAAACAGCAGAGCATGCCCGATACGGGCCGCATTTCCGGTGAACTTGTGATCCGGCTGAGCCGGCTCAGTCGGACGGCCGGAGCGCCCTGAACCCTATTGATTTCACGAACTTCAGTCACCTTGCACGGACGAAACCGCTGCACGGATACAGCAGTTTCAGCTTGTGGGAAGATCCAGCGCCAAGCTCCCGAGGGTGATAAAGAGCAAGATATGCGTCTGAAGGCGGGAATTTGGATCAAGGCCTATATTCGGCGCTGCCATACGGAAGGCGTGCCAGCAGTCGTCGTGCGTCACGGCGATGATGATGCGGGCTCAATATTCATTCGCATCAACAAGCTTGACGGGACCTCGGCTATCTTCGGACCGGCTCCCGCTGGACTCGATGGGGCCAAGCTCGATCGTCAGTTGATGCCGCTTCTCGACGGCCGTCTCATTGCTGACCCCGAAGCCGACGAATACCTGCGTCGCGAAGTGGACTTTGATCCTGATCTCTGGATCGTCGAAGTCGAGGCGCGGGACGGACGGCACTTCCTGGACGACTGGCTGATGCCGCTTAGCAGTTGAGACCGGGCCAGCGGGTTTTGTGCTGTGGTCCCGAAACTCCCGCGCGGCCAGTCATGCTGCCGTTAATCTCTGGTTAACTTCTAAGAAGGACATAATCGTATCGATTCGAATGAACCTTTGTTCGAATACGCTGGCGACGGCCCCCTTTAGACTCACAGGGGCCGGTGAGAAACCAAGAACCTAAGGGGCTCGACATGAGCAACATCCTGGAGTTCCGCGTGCCGTATAGCTCTTCTCGGACGACCGCGACGGGCGGTGACCTGAAGGCCGCGGCCAAGATCGTAATTTTTCCGGGGGTCCGCTACGAGCGTATGAGCGAACCGGTTCAGCCCGCTCCGGAACCAGCAGCCACCAAGCGTGGACGCCGCAAATCATCACGCCGCAGTCTGAAATAGGTGCAGATCGCGTTCGCGCGCCACCTGGTCAAGATGCAGTCCTGTGCGGCTCAATCTTCTGGGAGGGGCCTACAGCTCGCGCGTTTCATATCAGCTTCAGTCATTGCTCGATAAGCGTAGCCCGAGTCAGGAGCACGTAGAACCGCAATGCCCGTGCGGGCCATGACCTGCAATTGCCGTTGGCGGATCGAACGGCGGCCTTGTGCCTCCGGCGACAATCCCAAGAACCGGTCGTCGTCCGGCACGAGTATCAGCGCAATATCGGTGCGCCGATCCGGACGGCCAACGGCCGTAAACGTTGCAATCCCATCGGCATCATAAAGCGAGAGGCTCCACCCCGGACCGGGTAGCACTGCGGTCAATGCTACCTTGCCGCGGGACGTATCGAACCTGCACAGTGCGATCCGCACATCCGGAGCAAGAAACGGGAGCGGCTGGCTGCTGGGCGAGATCGGCGGGAGCACGACCATGGTATTCGACTTGAGAGCGGGTGCGAGGCGCTGGTGTGCGGACCAGAGTGCCAAGCTCGGGGCGGCCATCGTCGCGCACACGTGGAGTATAACGATGGCAAAAAGCGCTGCGAGCATCAAACGCAGATCAGGACGGCCGAGTCGGGGGAGATAGGCCTTCATCGGCAACTCCGTTGCGTGATGGCCGGAAGCCGCTCTGCGAGATTGACGTCCTCTTCGCCGGTGCCGGTCGCCAGGCTCATGTCGATGAGCGTGTAGACGATTGTCAGCCGCCCAGCACCGCCGGTCGGAAGCCAGTTGCCGGGGCTCGCGGAGCGCGAAAGTGATGCAAGGAAGCGTCCATCTGGCGAGAGTGCCGCCGTATCGCTGGTGTAGGCATGCCTCTCTGCTGCATTCTGAATTAGTTGGCCATCGGCATCAAAGACCGCGAGGCTCCACCAGGCCAATCCGGGGGACCGCAACACAACATCATAGTCGCACGACGAGTGTAGCGTGCGCCCTTCGTCGTCCGTTCGTGCAAGATAGGTTTCCCCGATCTCGGAAGAGAGCGGCATGGCCCCCAAGCGCGCAAAATGAGCACGCGTATATGGATCGGCATCGACCCGAGCCGCTGTCTTCCACATAACCCAGGGTCCCGAACTGACCGTCGACAAACTCGAGCCGGCCTCGACCATGTACCAACTCGTGCCAAGCCCGCCCGCTATCACCACGAGTATGAGGAGGGCCCAATCGGTTAGGAGCTGCATCGTAGCAGCGACGCGCTTCTTGATTTGATGGCGCAGAAAGGCGCTGCCGAAGGTTCTCATCAGAAGGCCCTCGTGCCGGTAGCGTTCGCGCCTGCGGTTCTGTCGACGCCGAAGGGCGCGTCCGCCCGGTCGCCGGGCCGGTTGCCGGACCCTGGCGCCGTACCGCCAGGCAGAGGCGGCTTGCCATCGGCTGGCTTGCCAGAATCCGGGGGCGGGAGCCCGGCGGCCTTGCGCAAATCGGTCGCCACACGGCGCAATGCATCGCGCGCTGCTTCGGGCAATTTGTTCGACATTTTGGCGGCCGCTTCCCCCGAAAGTTGAGCGGCCAGTGCCGGGTCGGTTGCGCGCAACGCTGCGATGCGCTGCTGCTCAGCGATTTGCACCGGATGAGGTTCAAGCCCCGGGATCGTGGGAATGTTCATCGACCTATGCGCAACCGCCATAAAGTCATGCCAAATCGGTGCGGCGAGTTGGCCGCCGGTGTTGCCGTGGGCCATGGGGCGGTTGTCGTCGTTGCCGAGCCAAACGGAGGCCACGTAGCGGCCCGTAAAGCCGACGAACCAGACATCCTTCGGCCCCGAGCTCGTCCCCGTCTTGCCGGACACGTTGGTGAATTCAAGCTGCGCGCGTTTGGCCGTCCCCTCGGTGACGACCTTGTTCATCATCCAGTTGACGCCCTCGGCCACCTCCCTCTTGACGATCTGCGCCGGCTCCGGCTCGTCCCGATCCCGGCTGTAGAGGAGTTCCCCACGCGAATTATAGAGCTCCAGGATCGCAAACGGCCGCGCACTCTTGCCCCCGTTCGCAAAGGTTGCGATCCCGCCCGTGTGCTCCAGGGGAGAAATGCCGTAGTCCCCGAGCGCCATCGAACATGTCTTGCGGATCCCCGTAATCCCCAGCCGCTTCGTCATGTCGATGACATTCTCGCGCCCGACCGCGAACGACAGCTCCGCCGCAACCGTATTCAAAGACCTCGCCAGCGCCGACCACAACGGCATCCGCGCGCCCGAGCCGCCCCGCCCGCCGTAGTTCGACGGGCTCCAACGCCCGCATGAGCGCGACGCATCCCTGACGATGGTCGTGGGCTTGTAGCCCTTCTCCAGCGCGGTCGCATACACGTAGACCTTGAACGATGACCCGGGCTGGCGCCGTGCATGAACCGCGCGGTTGAACTGGCTCTCACCGTAGTCCGGCCCGCCGACCATCGCCCGGACGGCCCCGTTCGTCTCCATGGCGACGAGCGCGCCCGAATTGAGCCGTAAGCCCCGCCCGCGCTGACGGACGAACGGCACGATGGCGTTGTCCGCCGCCTTCTGCACGTTGAGGTCGATCGTGGTGCGCGCGGTCAGCACGTACTGGCCCATTCCCTGCGCGATCCGCTGCACCTCTTCGAAGGCATAATCCAAGAACCAGTCCGGACTGTCGGTCGACCGCGTGTCCACGATCTTGGCCGGATTGAGCCGCGCTTCGTGCACTTCCGCCGCAGTGTAGAATCCCGCCTCTACGAGGTTCTGCAGCACCTCGTTTGCGCGCGCGCGAGAGGCGGGCAGATTGATGTGCGGGGCGTACTTGGTCGGCGCCTTATACAACCCGCCGAGCACCGCAGCCTCCGCCAGCGTCACCTCGCGCACGGACTTGCCGAAGTAGAACTGCGAGGCCGCCTCCACGCCGAACGCGCCGCCGCCCATGTAGGCGCGGTCGAGATACATCTTCAGGATCTCGCGCTTCGTGAACCGGCTTTCGAGCAGAAACGAAAGGAACAGCTCCTTGATCTTGCGATCGAGCGACCGCTCCGAGGACAGGAAGAGGTTCTTGGCGAGCTGCTGGGTCAGCGACGAGCCACCCTGAACGACGTCGTTGGCGCGCATGTTTTCCACGAGCGCGCGGATGGTGCCGAGCACGTCGATTCCGTAGTGCTCGAAAAAGCGACGGTCTTCCGTGGCAAGCGTCGCCTTGATGACGCTCTCGGGGATTTCCTCGAGCGGCACCGCGTCGTTGTGCAGGATGCCCCGCTTGCCGATCTCGGTGCCGTCCTTGTCGAGGAACTTGACACTGAACTGGCCGGTCAGGAAGCGCCCCTCGTCGAACTCGTTGAAGGCGGGAATGGCGAGCGCGAACATGACGACGAAGCCGCCAGCGCCCAGAGTCAGCCCTTCCGAGGCGAACTCGTTCAAAAGCCGCTTCCAGCCCGTCAGATGGAACCTGGCAAAGAACGTGGACGCCGCATTCCAGACGTTGCGAATCCACGACCACGCCTCCGACAGGGTGCTGTCGATCTTGGCGTCGAGCCCCAGAAGGCCGGAAATCTTGTCGCGTCCGCCCTGCTTGAAAAACCAGTCGCTCAAAGCCGCCTGCCTCGATTAAGACGTGCCTCGGAGATCTTCACGAATCCGGCCGAGCGCGCACCCCGAATCCCGGTGAATCCCGGCGCGCAGCCGCAAAAAGGGCAGCACGAGATGGCCAAGATGGGGCAGAGCCGGCGGAATCGCCCGAAGTCTGTGCAATCAGATGTACCACTTCTGCCCCCCGCCGCGCGAGGGGGCCGGCGCAACGCAAAAAAAGAAAACGCATCAAGACCCTACTGGGAAACGAAGGCGCTGGAAGACATGACCCCCGAAGAGTGGGAGGGGCTCTGTGACGGCTGCGGCCGCTGCTGCCTGAACAAGCTGGAGGACGAGGACACGGGCGAGATCGTCCTGACGCGGCTTGCCTGCGCGCTCCTCGACATCGGCAAGTGCCGCTGCTCGGACTACGAAAACCGCTTCGCGAAGATGCCCGACTGCATCAACCTGACGCCGGAAAAGGTGCGCACGCTGTCCTGGCTTCCCTCGTCCTGCGGCTACCGGCGCGTGAAGGAAGGCCGCGGGCTTGCCTGGTGGCATCCGCTCGTCTCCGGCGACCCGGAGACGGTGCATCAGGCCGGCATTTCGGTGCGCGACTTCGCCCGCTCGGAGAAGGGCGTGAAGGAACATAACTGGGCGCGCTACATCATCGGCGAGTTGGGCGAAGAGGAGTAGGGACAACGTCCGCCTTGCAGAAGGAAAGGACGTGCGCGCGTGCTCGGCGCGATGGCCCATCGGTCCCAAAGTCTCCACGTCCGCTATTCACCACCCGGTAGATCCTCAGCATGCATCAGAATCGCGCCAAATCCAGATGTCGTATCAACTCGTAGCGCCGCACGGTCACGCTTTGCGACAAACTCGTGTAAGTCCGCGCGAGGAGACAAGCTCTGTTGCTCGATGATTGCGATAACCCCACGCGTGAAGCAGGGCGAAGATGAGCAGTGCGTCAGTGCACGGGACCCGGTGTTGGGGCAGCAGAGCAACAGTCGTCGATGGCTCTCGGCATGGATGACGAAATGAACTTGTGCCGGCGCACCCGCCTCGCGTATCTCAATTCTGAATGTCGACGGCGCCGCAAGGCCGGTGCCGGCAGGAAGCACGGGGAAATGCGCATGGCCCACTTGCGCGTGATGCTATCGGTATTTGCCGCTGGCCTGATGGTTGGATCAGCGCCAATACTGGCGCAGGGCAATTGGTCTGTGAACGGACCTGTCTTTGGGAGCGATCTGCAGAAGAAGGCAGAGCAGGAAGAGGCCGAGCGCGCCGCGCGCCGCAAGTCTTACGCTCCCGTGGTTTACCCGAAGTACATGGAAGGCGGCGAGCGGCCCGACATCAAGCCTTCCAAGCCGCCGATCGTGTACTTCGATCGCGCCGAGGAGGTCGGCTCGATAATCATCGATACGCAAGCGCGCAAGCTCTACTACGTGCTGCCGGACCGGCAAGCCTACGAGTATCCGATCTCCGTCGGTCGCGAGGGCTTCACCTGGACCGGCACGAGCGGATCAGCCGCATCGCGTCCTGGCCGTCATGGACGCCGCCGCCTTGATGCGCGAGCGCGTGCCCGGCTTGCCGATCACGGTGTCGGGTGGGCTCAAGAAAATCCTCACGGCGCGCGGGCGCTCTACCTTGGCGGCACAATCTATCGTATCCACGGTACCAACAACGATCGCACCGTCGGGAGAGCGAACTCCTCTGGGTGCTTTCGCCTGACGAACGAGCATGTCGTGCACCTCGCCTCGATCGCCAAGGTGGGAACCAAGGTCAGGGTGCTGAAATCCTACACAGGGGGTGTCAGCCAGAACCCGCCGCTCTCTTCCCTGTTCGATTTCGGATTCCTGGGCTCGGAGCCGTCTTCGGCATCAGCGAAATCGACGAAGCAGACGAAGCCTGCCGCTGCGAAGAAGTCCAAAACGACGGCATCCTCCAGCTCAAAGAAAGCCGCAGTGGAGTAGGAGGCCGGAGCCGTCGCCACAGGGAACTTTAGAGGATGTGGCTGCTTCGGGT
>CAWGTZ010000013.1:0-36049 GCA_963825555.1 uncultured Alphaproteobacteria bacterium
CCTTAGGTGGGTGGTCACGATGAGCCCGAAACCCTCCGTTCCTCAAGCCGCTAGTTCTGTCTCAGAGGTGTCGATGTCGGACAATAAGCCAATCCTATCGCCATGCCTGCCGAACATGTGAGTGGTCGGTCGCCAAGTGAGTTGCGGATCGATTACAGCGGCCTTCCATCCAGAAAACTCGAGTGGGGTCCCCGCTCCCTCGCCGCGATATGCCTACACTGCCCAATGCCTCAATCACCCACTCTCAGGAAAAGACGAAATGCTCTGTGACGTCTGGATTCTGACTAGGTTCTAAGCGGAGTGACGCGGAATTATTGTCAAGTCGCACCAGCGTCCGCTTCGGGTCTTGGTTGTGTGAGAACGCTGCGGAGCGGGTTCGGTCGGGCTCTTGCGAGAGTATGAGAGCGTCTCAGCTGGTATTCGACGCACTTTTCCGCTGGGCGCCCCTCCTGATCGATCCTAGAGGCGCTTACGAGAGGTAATCCGCCGGATCGAGGCGCACGATCTCCCCTTACGCTTTGATCGCCGCCAGCAGCGGCTTGATGCCCATGATGTTCAACACGCGCGTCAGATTGTAGGCGAGGACGTGCAGCGCCATCTCTGCGGCGGCCTTGGGCAGCGTCTTGCACAAGAAGTGTGTCGCCCCCATCCGCGCCTTGATGGTTCCAAACGGATGCTCGACCGTCTCCCGCCGGCGGCGCATCGCATCAGGGTCGCGGTCGAGACGCTCCTGCGCGGCTTCGAGAACGTGCTCGTGCTCCCATCGCGGAATGCGCCGCTCCGATCCCGTCGTGCATTTCGACTTCAAGGGGCAATTCGGGCAGGCGCTCGTCCAGTAGCGGCGCATCACTTTGCCCGCTTCCTCGTTCGAGTAGCGGTATGTGAGCCGCTCTCCGGCCGGACAGCGATAAACGTCCTCGGCGACGATGTAGACGAAGTCCTGCTTGCCGAAGCGGCCCTCCGATTTGGCGCCCGAAGTCATGGGCTTGGGCAGCGTCACCGTGATGCCGGCCTCGTGGCACTCCAGGATCTCCGGGCTGTTGAAGTAGCCGCGATCGGCAACCGCCTCGATTTTGTCGGCGCGAAGCACCGCCTGAGCCATCTTCCCCATGCGCGCCAGTTGCCCGCGATCCGAGCCCGTATTCGTCACATCGTGCGTGATGATGAGATGGTGTTCGATCTCGACCACGGTCTGCACGTTGTAGCCGACCACGCCCGAGCCGCGCCCGCTCGTCGCCATCGAGCGGCTATCCGGATCCGTTAACGAGATTTGCTTGTCCGCCGACATCAGCATCGCGTGCTCGTGGGCCGAGAGCTTCCCCATCTCGCTTTCGAGCTTGGCCATCTTCTCCTTGAGGTGAATGGCCTTGATCGCGAGCGCCTCGGAGGGCTCCTGCCGGTCGGCGGTGTCAAGCTGGGAGAGATAGCGCGCGACGCTCTCCTTCAGCTGCGCCCAGCGGCGGGCCACTTTGCCCTCTGTGAAGTTCTTGTCGCGGTTGTTGACTGCCTTGAACTTCGAGCCGTCGATGGCGACGCTCGTACTCGTCAGAAGGCCCATCTCACGGCACAGTTCCACGAACCGTGCGCAGACCTTGCGAAGCGCGGGACCGTTGTCCGTGCGGAAGTCTGCGATCGTCTTGTGGTCGGGAGCGAGCCGCTTCAAGAGCCACAACACTTCCAGATTGCGCCCCGCCTCGCGTTCGAGACGCCGGCTCGACTGGATGCGGTTCAGATAGCCGTAGATGTAGAGCTTGAGGAGAACGGAAGGGTGATAGCTGGGTCTGCCAGTTGCGGCCGGCTCCACACCCGCAAAGCCAATCTCGCCGAGATCCAGCGCGTCAACGAATGCATCAATCACGCGGACGGGATTGTCCTCGCCTATCCAATCTTCCAGGCACTCCGGCAATAGCGTCGCCTGGGCCCGATCCATTCCCTGTACGAAGCGCTTCATCACCGCCTCCGAGAATCATTCGGGGAATCATAGCCGCATCGGAGTTTTCACACAGCCAGGGTCATGAGCACGCATGGGATGGGGGGGCAGATCTCGTCTGCTTGACCCACTGTAGAAGACGACATCGGGCCATAGTACGATGTCTTCCGAGGGGCCAGAACCAGACCGCCTAGTGGCTCCATCCACTACTGGCCCGTTGGGAAAAGGAACGTCATGACGGCTCGCGCACCCCAGCCTTCCGGACCCGTATCTTCCGGCGCATCAGCCCAATACCGCACTCCTACTCCGAGGCTCACAGGCTGATCTCCGAACTTTGTGAGCTTTGACACGACGAAGTTGATCGGCACGGACCATTCCTGCGCTTCCCAATTGTAGGTCGACTCTGTGTTGAGAGAGAACGTCCATGCATCCGACGTGTTGTATGCGATGAAGGGCTGCAAAAAAGTGCTGTTGACGTCGGACCGGTTCTCATCGCCAGCGAAAGACCAGATGTGATTGGCAAGCAAACCCACGGTCCACGGTCCTTGCTGGGTCAAAGCCACGGCCGTCGGTCCGGCTCCCCACTTTTCGGAGCTGAGCAGTTCATCGGTGCCGGTGGGCAGCAAGAGAACAGGACCGACGCCCCAGATGATGCCGTTGGTCGGCTGCTTCGATGAAAAGAACAAGCTCTGAACCGTATCACTGAGTCCGAACTGGTTCCCGGCCCCCTGAAATATCTCATCCTGCCAGACAACGGGAACGATCGTGCGCGAGATCATATTCCAGTCCGCATTGAGAGAGACCGGAACGACGGGTTGAACGTTCACGTAATTCTTATGGCCACCTGCCGCCGGCCCGATGTTGTGATCGTAATTGTATTGCAGCGGCACGCTGATGAGCGAGGAAATCGGATTTGCTAGTTCTTGGGCCAGTTCAGTCGCGTCATCGGCATAAGCGATGCCAGGGACGAAGATGAGTGCCAGGACTGTGGCTTTCAATCGAGTTTTTATTGATGCTCTCCGAGAAGTGTCAGAACCACATCATGGCGCCCATGAAGGGCCCCTGGATCAGGCATCGTATTTGTAACGGCTTATCGCCCGCCCCCTGCGAATAGCCGACGGGAAGGGCGCGATAGCCCAGATAGCAATCGAGGCTGTCGTGATCCTTCATGTCGCCTGAAAGCCCGAGAAGCCCGCCGTATGTCGTGAATGCAAAGATCCAATTCCCAGATTGGGAAACCTGCGCAGCCAGACCAGTTTCCTGGTCGCCCCCGGGGTCCGCCGCAGCACCAGGAGCATGAAACCCGAACATTGCGGCAAGAAGCGCCGAAGCGAATAGTCTGAACTCTCTGCCTGCGCCAATAATTTGGTCGAACTCGACTGCAAACCAATCTTGAGAGGTAAGGCTTTGGGATTCCGGGGGCTCACCGCGGGAGGTGGACGCTCTGGTCGCGCGCGACGATTTGGATGCATTATCCTCAAGAACATTCGCGATGTTTATCGAAACAGCTCGAACCGTGCCGTAGCACTGGTGACACAGCACCCAAAATTCGCGAGTCTCTGCGCGCCATCCCGCCCCCAATCAAGACTGCCAGGGCATCGCATGCCGGCTCAGCTCATGTTTTCCCGAATGGCTCGACTTGCGCAGCCGTTGCCATGGAAATTTGTTTCATGTCAGCATGCGTGGCAGTGTGTGGTCGCCTATGCGCATCCGGGGGACAATCCATCCCGACAGACACCGTTCTCTCGCGCTTCAGCTAACTCCAGGAGGGCTTCCAGCCGCGCACGGCTCGGATGATGATGATGAACCTTTCGACTCCGACACTGGCGCCGGTCGATCTTCTCGTCATAGGCGCTTACCTTGCGATCGTCACTCTCATCGGCATCCGGGTCGCCCGAGAGACACATACCGGAGAAGACCTGTTTCTTGCCGGACGGTCGCTGACGTGGGTGCCGATCGGGCTTTCGCTGTTTGCTTCCAACATTTCGACGACGACACTGATCGGACTTGCCGGTGCAGCCTACGTCGACGGCATCACCGTTTCCGCCTACGAATGGCTCGCCGGCGTTCCGCTGATTGTTCTGGCCTTTATCTTCGTACCGATGTTTTTGCGCGCGCGCATCACCACGGTGCCGGAGTATCTGGAAGTCCGTTACGATCACAAGGTCCGGCTCTATTTCTCCGCGGTGACGATCCTGCTCACGGTATTCGTCGATACGGCGGGCGGCCTTTATGCCGGCGCGATCGTGCTGCGGACCTTCTTTCCCGGCATCGATTTGTGGGTCTTCTGTCTGGCCGTCGGCCTGTTTGCCGGCCTCTATACTGCGGCCGGTGGCCTAAGAGCCGTCGTCTATACGGATGTCTTACAGGCGATCGTGCTGATCGTCGGGTGTGGCCTGCTCACCAATTTTCTCTTCAGCCGCTTGGACTATTCGTGGGAGACGTTGCAAGCATCGGCCCCGGCCGATCATTTTTCGATCGTTCAGCCGATCGACGACCCACAATTGCCGTGGCCCGGCCTGATGACCGGCGTCATTCTTCTCGGCTTCTGGTACTGGGCGACGAACCAGTACATCGTGCAGCGTGTACTGGGCGCGAGGGATCTGAAAAACGCCCAGAAGGGTGCGATGTTTGCCGCCATCCTTAAACTTTTGCCTCTGTTCATCATGGTGCTGCCGGGCGCGATGGCCATCTCGCTTTACCCCGGCATTCCCAATCGCGACATGGTATTGCCGACGCTGATCACGAACGCGCTCCCCTTAGGCCTTACGGGACTGGTACTCGCGGGCCTGATCGCGGCGATCATGTCGAGCATCGATTCAACGCTGAACTCGTCGTCAACGCTCATCGTGCACGACTTCCTGGAATCGCGCGGTTCAAAGCTCACGCCGGTGAGATCGCGGCGCTATGGACAGCTGACAACCTTGGTCCTGATGGCGATCGCGATCATCTGGGCGCCGATGATCCAATCGTTCAGCGGCTTGTGGAGCTATCTTCAACAGGCTTTCGCCATTATCGTTCCCCCGGTTGTGGCGATCTTCCTTGCCGGCGCATTCTCCAAGCGCGTGAATGCATTCGGCGCACTACTCACCTTGGCAATCGGCCACGTTATGGGGCTCGCCTTGTTCACGGCCTCTCAGATCGGGTGGTGGCCAGTTCACTTCACGATCACAGTTTTTTTGATGACGCTCGTGTCTTTCGTCCTGTTGTTCCTGCTTTCACTTAGCGGAGAAACGCCGTCGCCCGATGCGATCGAGGGCGGCGTCTGGCGGCCAGAGATCGCCTTGCAGCACGACGATCTCCAGCGCGTTGCCACATCGTTCGCAGATCCTCGATTCCTCGCGGTCCTTGCCGTCGCCGGCATGGCCGGCACCCTCTTCGCCTTTTGGTGACGCAGAGCCCTAGCCGTGGGTGTGAGGGTTGACCGGGGCGGCGGCGTCGTCGTCCTGTTCGGCACAGCTTGGCGGCACGATCAAATCCTCGATAGGCGCAAAGATCTGGGCAGCCACGAGAGCATCCATGAACTCGCCCTTTTCGTCGGCAGCGATAGACTCGCGCCGGGTTGTCCGCCATGCCACAAAGCCGGCAATGATAAGGTGGATCACGCAGGTGAATATGAAGAGAGCATTATCCGCGCTCAGGCTGTCGAGCATCGACGACAGTGTCGGTCCTATGACCGAGCCGATGCCCAAGAGCAGCAGCAAGCCACTCGACGTTGAGACGTAGTCGCTCGGCGAGGTCAGGTCATTGGCGTGCGCAACCGTCAGCGCATAGAGCGGCAACGCAAATGCGCCGAAAAGAAAGCCCAACGCGTAGAGCACCAAGTGCGCACCGGACGAGGCCTGCGAGAGCGCCAGCCCTGCCAGGGCGGCACCGATGCACGCGGCGAAAATCACATGGCGGCGGTCGATCACGTCGGATAGCCGCCCGAGCGGCCACTGGCCGATTGCCCCTCCAAGCACGATAGCGCTCATAAAAAACGCGATCCCTTGGGTGTCGAGGTCGCGGTCGATGGCAAAGATGGGCCCGATCGACCAGAACGCGCCGTTGGCGAGCCCCACCGCAAAGCAGCCGACGCTGCCAACCGGCGAAAGCTTGTAGAGGCGCAGCACGTGGGGGCGAACCAGCGGGATTGGGTTCGGTGACTGCGCGCTGGTCATCGCCACCGGCAAGGCGGCAAGCGAGAACAGTATGGCCGCGATGGAAAACAGCGAGAACGACCGCGGGTCGTCAAGGGTCAGCATCAACTGGCCGAGCATCAGAACGGTGAGATTGATCACCATGTAGATCGATAGAACCGCACCGCGCGTCGTATTGTCCGACCGCTCGTTGAGCCAACTCTCGATGACGATGAAGAGCACGGAAAAGCTGAAGCCCGTCGTTGCGCGCATCAACCACCAGATCTGTGTATCCGACACCATCGCGAGCACGAGTGCAGAGATCGACGCGACGGCGATGAAAGCCAGATAGGTGCGGATATGACCGACGCGCGCGATAACGGCGGGTCCTGTCAAGCATCCAAGTGTGAACCCGATGAAGTAGCACGAGCCCAAGATGCCGATGTCGATGCCGCTGAAAGCGTCGAGACTGGCGCGCACAGGCACGAGCGTACCGAGCAGACCGTTGCCCATCAGCAGCACAGCAACGCTGATCATCAGCGCCGAAACCGATGACATCGAGTGCTTCAGCGCCGACATCGAACAACACCGCTTTCAGAACAAAAAACCGCACGATCTCTTTGGTAAATGGCGCATTGCACAAAGATCAACACCTGGTTTGAAAAAAAACTGCGCGTCGACGGTCACGCATGCAAGGCACCACCGCCAGCCGCAAGCGCAACTGCCATAATGTCGTGAATTTCCGCGTATAAACGCTTATGCGACCCCGATCCGACGCAGTTGTTCGCAATTCTTGCGAAGTGGGCGGATATGCCCGGTTACCCATCAGTACGACTCGGACTATGCTGCGTTGCAATGAAATTCCACCACAATCGAATTTGGAGCGAATAGCTGCCATGACGAAATCGCTTGGCGACTTTGGCAGATCAAGCGCGCGCGTGGTGATGGCCCGCCCTTTTTCTTCCATCGCAGTCTTGGGTGCTGGCAGTTGGGGTACTGCGCTGGCGTTGACAGCTGTCCATGCCGGCCGCCGCGTGATGCTCTGGGGACGCCGTCAGGACGTGATCGACGAGATCAACGTCAAACGTCGCAACACGCAGTATCTGGACGACATCGAACTGCCGGAGAAACTGCACGCAACCACTGATCTTGCGGAAGCGATTTCGAGTGCGGACTGCATTTTGATGGTGACGCCCTCGACAACCATTCGCGAAATGGCGCGGCGCCTGAATAAGGTATTGGCGCCCGGCGTCCCGGTGATCGTATGCGCCAAGGGCGTGGAACTCGGAACTGGCAAGCTGATGACGGAAGTCGCCGGCGAAGAACTGCCAGGCCATGAGGTCGCGGCCCTGTCGGGCCCGACTTTCGCCGACGAAACGGCAAAGCGACTGCCGACTGCAGTCACCGTCGCGTCGAATTTTACGCTCGACAAGAATACGCGCGACAACGACATCCTTGCTGCGCGGGTTGCCGTCTCTCTCGGTACCGAGACTTTCCGGCCGTTTATTTCGGATGACGTCATCGGCGTTGAAATCGGTGGTGCGGTTAAGAACGTGCTCGCAATCCTGTGCGGCATGGTGATCGGTGCTGGTTTTGCCGCCAACACGCGGGCCGCACTGATCACGCGCGGTCTCGACGAGATGAAGGCACTGGCCGAAGCGCTCGGCGGACGCCGAGAAACGGTTACCGGACTGGCAGGAATAGGAGATCTGATACTGACCTGCTCGAGCACGCAATCACGTAACCTGCGCTACGGCATGCAACTCGGCGAAGGCATCCCCCGCGACCAGTTTTTCGGCGGCAAATCGGTGGTTGTCGAGGGTATCGCTAATGCCGCTTCGATAATGAAGCTGGCGCAATCAAAACGCGTCTCGATGCCGATTGTTACCGCCGTCTATAGCGTTGTGCATGAACGCAAGGACCTTGCTGAAACCTTCAGCAAGCTATGGACGCAGCCGTTCGAGGCGGAGCCGCGCGCGATCTCGATCGAGCTTCCGCATCCATTTGGCTCAGACGGTGCCAAGCGACTTGCAGAATTGATGAGCTAGCGACAGCGTCTTCCAGCTTGCGACGATGGGTGTTTTGGCAAACGAAAGGTGAGATGGCGTCCCAGCAAGGACGCCCACAACGGTATGAATAGAAAAAAATTCATCCTCGCAACTGATCTCGACGGGACTTTTCTCGGCGGCTCTGATGCCGAACGTCACGAGCTCTACAGCTGGATCGAGGCAAATCGCGGCGACGTCGGATTGATCTTCGTTACCGGACGCGATCCGCAATTCATCGAGGGTCTGTGTGGTGATTTCGTCCCTTGGCCAGACTTTGTCGTCGGCGATGTCGGCACCACAATCGCTGAAGTCATTACCGACAAGTCGAAGCCCACTTCGCATAAGTCGGTTCGGCCGATTGTTCCCTTAGAGGCCGAAATCTCGGCACGGTGGAGCGGCGCCTCGCAACGCATTCAAGCCCTGCTCGAAAGAGCGCCAGGCCTAGCGCTGCAGGAGACACCCTTCCGCTACCGCGTGAGCTATCATTACGACCCGACCACGTACGACCCGACAGCCGAACGCATGGTGCGTGAACTAGGCTATGATGTGCTGATCTCTGATAACCGCTTCTTCGACGTATTGCCGAAGGGCGTTTCCAAGGGCCCGTCTCTGCGCCGATTGCTCTCACATCTTGCCGTTGCGGACGACCGCGTTCTCGTTGCCGGCGACACGCTCAACGATCTGTCGTTGTTCGAAACAGGCCTTATGGGCGTTGCTGTCTCCAATAGCGAGCCGGAGCTTATCTGCCGCCTTTCCGACAATTCCCGGACCTTTCGCGCCTCCCGACCGGGCGCCGCCGGCATCGCCGAGGCGATCGAGCACTTTTCATTCCACACAATCACCGGAGTTTATGTCTGATGTCCAAACTCGTCATCGTCTATCATCGCCAACCTTACGAAGAGACCATGGTCGACGGCAAGATTGTGCGGCGCGAGCACAAGAGCCCAAACGGCATCGTGCCGACCTTGAAAGGCTTTTTCGCCAACAACAATGGCTCGTGGGTGGCGTGGACCTCCACAGAGGATACCTCCGACAGTTTCGAGCCGGTCGTGACGATTAATGACAGCTTTGGGACCTATCGCGTCAACCGTTTGCCGCTGACGCCCGAAGAGGTTCGCAGCTTCTACCACGTGACTTCGAAAGAGGCGATGTGGCCGATCCTGCACTCGTTCAAGGAGCGATATAATTACGACCCCGTGGATTGGCCGACCTTCCGGCAGGTCAACTGGAAATTCGCCCAGGCCGCAGCCGCCGAAGCCGACGATGATGGCATCGTCTGGGTACATGATTACAATCTATGGCTGGCGCCGCGCTATCTGCGCCAGATGCGCCCGGACTTGAAAATCGCTTTCTTCCACCACACGCCGTTTCCGTCTGCCGATACGTTCAATGTGTTGCCCTGGCGGAGTGAGATCATGGAGAGCCTGTTGTGCTGCGATATGATCGGCTTTCATATTCCCCGCTACACGGCGAACTTTCTGGCGACCGCGAAGAGCCTTTTTGACGTCGAGGAACTCGAAGACATTCCGGTACGCAACGAATTCTCCGCGGTTGGCATGGCGCTTTCCGAACGCCGGGCACCGACGAAGATTTCCTACAACGGGCACGTCATTCATTTATCCTCGCACCCGGTTGGCGTCGATGTCGACTACATTGAAAAGGTTGCGCAAACGACGGAAGCCGACGCGAAGCTCAGGGAGATCAAGCAGGATCTTGGCGACTGCAGGCTGCTTCTTTCGGTGTCGCGCACCGACTACACGAAGGGCGGCAACGAGCAATTGCTGGCGTTCGAGCGACTTCTGGAAAGCCATCCTGAACTCAGAGGTAAGGTGCGCTTGATGCATGTTTCGGTGCAGGCGTCGAGCGTTGCTGCCTACGACGAGGTGCAAAAAGAGATCGAGGCGTTGAGCGGGCGCATCAATGGCCGGTTCGGGAGTTTCGAATGGCAGCCCGTCGCCTTGTTATCGACGCCGGTACCGTTCCGTGAGCTTGTCTCCTATTACCGCGCAGCCGATGTATGCTGGGTGACACCACTCTGCGACGGTCTCAATCTCGTCGCCAGCGAGTTTGTAGCGGCGCAAAAGGAAGGCGCGGAGGGCCCGGTTGGTGCTCTGGTCCTTTCGGAATTTGCCGGTGCGGCCGTCGAATTGAGCGAAGCGGTTCTTGTCAATCCGTTCTCGCATCGCGCCATGGATGCCGCGATCCTTCAGGCCCTTGGAATGGATCAGGAGGAGCGCCGCGCGCGCATGATGTCCCTGAAGTGCAAGGTGAGGGAACTCGACATCCGCTCGTGGGCCACCGAACAGAAGCGAGTCTTTTCTCTGATCAGAAAGACACCGGACGGACGGGTGGTGTCATTCGGACCGTGGTCGGCGCGTGCCTAGCAACCGCTGAATCTGCGGCGGATGACGTTGGTAAGTTCCTGCGATGGACGCGCCTCCCCGTCCGGTTCATCAAGCCGCAGCTTGATCTGGGTGGTTGCGAACGTCGCAATGAACACTCGACCACATATGTCGCGGGCCGAGGCGTCCACGCTCAGCACACGCTGACTGCTGCGGATGTCCGGGCGCCATGGACCTGGAATTTCGCTCGACCGACGTCTTGGCGTGCTTCGGCGGGATCGGCTACGCTCGCGGTGATAGCCTTCTGGCGACATCAGGATAGTGACATATGACGAGCTACACCCTCGCCATCGATCAGGGCACCACGTCCTCGCGAGCCATCGTATTTCGCGCTGACATGACAATCGCGGCCATCGCGCAAGAGGAGCTGCCACAGCACTATCCGGCGCCAGGTTGGGTGGAGCACGATGCGGACGACATCTGGCGCACCGTGCTTTCAACAGCGAGGTCCGCACTCACCAAGGCGGGTCTCCAGGCGCGCCAAATTGCCGGCATAGGCATCACCAACCAGCGCGAGACAACATTGATATGGGATCGGGCGACGGGCCGGCCGATCCACCGCGCCATCGTCTGGCAGGATCGACGAACCTCCGACGTCTGCCGGCGATTGAAGGACGCCGGTCACGAGCCGCGCGTCTCCGATGCCACCGGGCTGCTGCTCGACCCTTACTTCTCGGGCACCAAGATCGGTTGGCTCCTCGACAACGTACCTGGCGCACGAGAGCGGGCCGAGCGGGGAGAACTCGCCTTTGGCACAATCGACAGCTTCCTGCTATGGCGGCTGACAGGCGGTCGGGTGCATGCGAGCGACGCCACCAACGCCGCCCGCACCCTCATGTTCAACATCCACCGCAACGAATGGGATGTGGAGATTTGCGAGCTTCTAGGCGTGCCCATGAGCTTGCTTCCGGAGGTGCGCGACTGTGCCACCGATTTCGGTCGCACGATGCCGGAACACTTTGGTGGCGACATTGGAATCCTCGGCATTGCCGGTGATCAACAGGCCGCGCTGGTGGGCCAGGCCTGTTTCAAGCCCGGCATGATGAAATCGACATATGGTACGGGCTGTTTCGCGGTGCTCAACACGGGGCAAAAGGCGATTACCTCGAAGAACCGGCTTCTGACTACCATCGGCTACCGGCTCGACGGTGTTACGACGTATGCGCTCGAGGGCTCGATCTTCATAGCTGGTGCTGCCGTTCAGTGGCTACGCGATGAGCTGCGCCTTTTGACGTCGGCGGCCGGTTCGGGGTCAATGGCCGAGCGGGCAGATCCCGAGCAGGACGTGATCCTCGTACCGGCGTTTGTCGGACTGGGTGCTCCGTATTGGGACGCGGAGGCACGTGGCGCCATATTCGGACTGACACGCGGAACAGGGCCTAACGAGCTGGCGCGAGCGGCGCTTGAGGCCGTTTGCTTCCAAACCGCCGATCTTGTCGACGCCATGCGCCGCGATTGGGGAACCGACGGCGAAACGGTGATGCGAGTCGATGGCGGTATGGTCGCTTCCGATTGGACAATGCAGCGGCTGGCCGATTTGCTTGGTGCAGCAGTCGACCGACCGACTGTGCTCGAGACAACAGCACTCGGCGCGGCGTATCTCGCTGGGCTACATGCCGGCCTGTACCCCGAGCCCGACCGGGTTGCAGAAACGTGGGCGCTGGACCGTCGGTTCTCGCCAAGCATGTCGCAAGAAGAGCGAGCGAACCGGCTCGCGGTGTGGCGAGATGCGGTCTCCCGCACGCTGAGCCGTCGACCTGCCTCCTAGTCCCCCGCATGCTTCGAAGGCGATTTTAGAACGTGCTGATGATGACGGCTTCGTCAGCGCTCAAGTCAAGATGCTCATCGACGCGTTTGCACGTGCGCTGCGCGTTGGTTGAAAGCGCGATCTCTCCCTGGAAGCCCTTTTTGAATTCGACGGCTTTCGACCGCGAGTCCAAATTGAGCACGATGACGAAGCGTCGATCTGCGGATGTGCGGACGTAGCTTAGAACATTGTTTTTCGCTTCCAGCGGCTCCCAGTCGCCAAGGGACAGCGCCGCTTCCTGGCGGCGCAAGGCAAGCAGCGCACGGGTCAGCGACAGCATGGTGCCAGGCACGCCCTTTTGTGCCTCCACGCACAGCGAAGGATGATCTTTTCCGAGAGGCAGCCACGGTTCACCGGTCGTGAAACCGGCGTTGGGAGAACCGTCCCAGGGCATGGGCGTGCGCTCGGGGTCCCTTCCAATTTTGCAGTCCGGACGGATGACGCCGAATGGATCTTGCAGTTCGTCCGGCGAAATCGACGCGTCTTCCAGACCGAGTTCGTCACCGTAGTAGAGCGTCGGCGTCCCGCGCAGCGTCAGGAGCAGGACCATTGCCACGCGGGCCTGAGCCGGCCCTATCCGGCTGGCGATACGCGTCTGATCGTGATTGCCTAGCACCCAGCTGGGCCAAGCGCCCAGCGGCAGCTCTGCTTCATACGTGCCGATCACCTGCAGGATGGCTTCGGCTGTCCAGTCGATCCACAGCAGGTTGAAGTTGAAGGGCAGTTGAGCACCACTCAGGTTGGGACCGTAATAACCGACAAGACGGTCGACCGGCAAATACGTCTCCCCGATCATCAGGAGTTCGTCGGAAAATTCCTCCAGCACCTGGCGCATCTCCACGGCGACGGAGATTGCCTCCGGCTGGTCGGCGCTGCGCAGCGGATGCAGGCGCCAGAATTGGAGTTCTGTGGGACGATGGCCGGGGTGGATAGGATCGTCACGGAAATCGGCATCCTTGATGACCTGCGGCAGAACATCGACGCGGATCCCATCGACGCCACGGTACAGCCAGAAGCGCAATGCGTCGTACATGGCCGCGCGCATATCTTTATTGCGCCAGTTGAGGTCCGGCTGCTCGCGCAGATACGAATGATAGCAGTACTGCCCGGTTCTCTGGTCGAACTCCCATCCGGTGCCACCTGAAAAGCATTGCCAGTTGTTGGGCGGCGCACCGTCCGGCCGGCCGTCTCGCCACATGTACCAGTCGCGCTTGGGATTATCGTGCGAGGACCGCGATTCCTTGAACCATGCGTGTTCGATCGATGTATGGTTGGGCACGAAATCGAGGATGATGCGGATGTCGCGGCTGAGCAGCGCTTCGACCAACCTGTCGAAGTCGGCAAGCGTGCCGAACAGGGGATCGACGTCGACATAATCGGCGACATCATAGCCAAAATCAGCCATCGGCGAGGGATAGAACGGTGTCAACCACACGGCATCGACGCCGAGCCAGGCGAGATAGTCAACACGCTCGATAATACCGGCAAGATCGCCGACGCCGTCGCCATCGCTATCCTGGAATGAGCGGACATAGATCTCGTATATGACAGACCGCTGCCACCAGGATCGTTTGACTTTCTTTGTCACTGCTTGACGGCCCCTTGAGACGAGTGCGGTTCGTTCAGCTCACTTCGGAGCCATGAAGCCGGGCAAGTGCAGGATTTTTGCACCCCCGGGAGGGATTTGAAGAGCTTCTAGGTTAGGCAGGATCGTTCAGCGTCGCCACCGACAATGATCCCAGGGTGGCTAGCCCAATTGGAGCCTATAGGGATCGCCAGGCGGTCGAACCGGATTTGTACGAACTGCGACTGACCGCAATAAAATTCCTGCCGCCGAAAAGGACAAGAGCGAAGGCGCTGGAACTGAACTGGAACAAGAGACTGGCAAGCAATGTCAGACGCCAAGTGACAGTCGGTCATGTGGCAGCCATTGAGCAACGCAATTGGTATCGGTGTAAGCTATGCGGCCATGAGCGACCCCCAGATCCGCTCGCTATTGCGGCCTTCCAACATATCGACGCCGGTATGACTGTCTTAGCCCCCTAAAACTGGGCCATCATGTAGCGATCCATGAGAGGAGCTAACGATGGCTGGCAAGCGGCATTCCGACGAGGATATTCTGAAGCTGTTGCGCGAGATCGAGGTGCGTCTGGCCTCCGGTGGCGATGTGACGTCGGCCTGCAGGGCGGCCGGGATCAGCGATGCGACCTATTACACGTGGCGCAAGAAGTTCGGTGGCATGGCACGCTCGCAGCTGTCGGAGATGAGGGCGCTCGAGAAGGAGAACCAGCGTCTGAAGAAGATCGTTGCCGATCTGGAGCTGGACAAGCTGATCCTCAAGGAGAGCCTCGATTTTTTGAAGCCGAAGGGCTGAGCGCCGGCCAGCTCCGTGATGCCGTTATCCACACGCGTCAGAAGCTCGGCACGTCGGAGCGCCGCACATGCCAGGTTGTCGGGCTTGCGCGCAGCACGCTTCAGTACAGGTCTTCTGAGAAGAACGACGATAAGCTGCGTCTTGCCCTGATCCGGCTCGCCAAGCAGTACGGCCGTTATGGCTATCGCAAGGTCGGTGAATTGCTTCAGGCCGAAGGCTGGCGGATCAATCACAAGAAGGTCGAGCGGCTATGGCGGGAGGAAGGCCTGCAGCTTCCGCAGCGGCACAAGAAGCGTAAGCGGCTCTATCATCACGACGCGTCGGTGATCCGGCTGAGACCGAAGTACGAGAATCACATCTGGTCGATCGACTTCGTCCACGACAAGCTCAGCAATGGGTGCCCCTACAAGATGCTGACCGTGCTCGATGAATACACGCGCGAGGCCTTGTGCGTGAGCGTTGCCGCGAAGATGGGCTCGGCGGACGTTCTAGAGGCGCTCTATCCGCTGCTGCTGGAACGCGGCCGGCCGGACTACATTCGCTCGGACAATGGTCCTGAGTTCGTCGCGGCACCGTTCCAAGACTGGCTTCAGCGTGTCGGCATTCAACCCATCCGGATCTATCCGGGCTCGCCCTGGGAGAACGGCTATAACGAGCGCTTTAATGGGACGCTAAGGCGGGAGGTTCTCAACGCCGAGTGGTTCGCGACGATCCAGCAAGCCCAGGTCGTCATCAACACGTGGCTCCGGCAGTACAATCACATCCGCCCACACCACGCGCTCGGCATGCGGCCGCCCGTACCTGAAACGATGCTAGAGAAACCGCAAATCAGTGGCCCAGACTGAGGGGGCTGGACAGTCATGCCAGGATCAGCGGGGGCAATCCAATGGCTGTTGGTGCGCTGTATCACCTGCTGCAAAACCCGATCTACCGGGGCGAGATCGTGCACAAGGATCGGAGCTACCCCGGCCTGCATGAGCCGATCATCGACCCGGCCCTCTGGGACGAGACGCGCACCGTACTGGCCGCAAACCGGATCGAGCGTGCCATCCGGTCCACAGCAACGGCGCCGAGCCTCTTGGCGGGTCTCGTCTATGATGACGGGGGCGTTCCGATGTCACCCACGCATGCCAACAAGAAGGGCACGCGCTACCGCTATTATGTGAGCCAGTCACTGATCAAGCGCGGTCGGCCAAAGAGATCGACGACAGGCTACCGTGTTCCTGCGGCCGATCTTGAAGCGGTCGTCGAGAGTCGACTCCATGCGTTCTTGAAGGAAGAGACGAACATTCTCGATATAGCCGGAGCTGCCAGTATCCCCATGCGGAAGGGCCTGATCGCCCAGGCCGCCGATCTTGCGGAGCGCTGGCCTGCATTGGCGCCTCCCGCGAAACGCGCCCTGCTTCAGGCTCTTGTCGCCAGGATTGATGTCCGGCCTGAAAGCGTTGAGATCTCCATCCGGCCCGATGCCGTGAGCGAGGTCGTCAAGCCCGACGTCGATCCTGCACGTCTGATCAACTCGGCAGAAGGGCCCCTCCTCCAACTGTCCGTACCGGCCCGGGTGAAGCGCACGGGCATGGAGACACGGCTGATCGTGGCCGCCGTCACCGATGCCCCGCGTCCTGAGAGCCATCGCAGCCTGCTCCGCCTCCTCGGACAGGCCCGCCACTTTGCAGATCTGGCCGTTGCGGGGGGCGGCAAGACCGCCAAGGAACTGGCCCGCGACGCGGGGGTCAGCCCATCGTATTATACGCGCGTCTTTCGTTTGAACTTCCTCGCGCCCTCGATCGTGACGTCGATCTTGCAGGGCCGCCAGCCAGTCGACCTCAGCGCCAAGCGGCTTTTGTTGGCCGGAGAGATCCGCCCCTCTTGGGCGGAGCAGATCGCGCTCATGGGCATCGACAAACCTTAGGTCCGGCTCGACGGCATTTTGCGCTCCGGCGACATCGGATCCAGAGCGGGTTCTGCACCCAACCCATGCCGAAAACGGGACCACCGAAACCGGGTTAGGAGACGGTGCCGGCGGAAACCCCGCTGAACCCGCACCCAATATGTCTCTGCAGGCACGATCGAACGGCCAGCACGCGCTAACCAGCGCGCACGTCGGGCAAAAACCCGGCGACCAGAGAGTTTGGAATTATATTAATAGTATCAATAAGTTAGGTGGCGGAGACGGAGGGATTCGAACCCTCGATACATGTTTCCACGTATAACGCTTTAGCAAAGCGCCGCCTTCAGCCACTCGGCCACGTCTCCCCGCGTGCGGCAGAGCATCCGTATAGTGGCGAGGCCGGACAATGGCAAGCCGCTAGCCGCCGCGCCCCAGGCGCCGAACGACGGGCTCTCCCTGGACTCTTTGGCGGTACCTTGGCGGGCCGGGAGGGCTGAAACGGGCAGCACGTCAAATCAGGGACTCTTCAAACAAGATGCATCGGGCGAACGCCCAGGCTATCACTCCCCGCGCGGGACCGCGGCTAAAACGGACCCGCAGTCGGCCTGACCCAATCCTGCCCAAAATTTAGCGTCTCGATACCGGCCCCGGGTGAACTGGGAGAAACAAAGCGGTGCGCATGTCCTACGCCAAACGCCGTTCGATCTTCATTGCCGTAGCCCTCGTTCCCGGCAGCCTTACCGCGGCCGCCGAAGGATATTGCGTGGCCTGCTTCGAGCCGGACGCCGTGTACCGGTGCCTTGTTGAAGGCGTGCCGGGAGGCGCCGCCCCTGATCCGCGCCATCAGGTGCAGTGTATCAAGCAACTCGCCAAGCAGGGCGGACATGCCCGGTGCAGTGTGGAGCGTTTCTCCGCAGCGGGCTGCGACGGCCCGGTCGCAATGATCGATCCGGAAAACTCCAACATTCCCATGGGACCCGTCACCCCTGAGACCGGTGCAGCGCCCGCAAGCCAACGTCTTGCCCCAGAAGAGCCGGTCGCAATCGAGGCAGAGACCGAAGCCCTGCCAGCGCAGGAGCCCGAGGCGAAGCCAAACACGAACGAGCCACCCCGTACCGTAGAGGAACTGGCCAAGAACGCAGCGGAATCGACCAAGAAAGGGATCGATACGGTCACAGGCACTGTCACGGATACGACGAAAAAAGCCGGCGATCAGATCCAAGGTGCCGGGAGTGCTGTTGGGAACGCAGCCAAGAAGTCCTGGAATTGCCTGACGTCATTGTTCAACGATTGCTGAACGGGCAGGACGGGCAGAAGCGCGGTACGCTTCGCCGCCCCACTTGATCGTCAACGCACAGCCTTAGTGCTTGGCAAGCCATTCGCGCGCCTGACGCTGGGCCTCGGCAATCTCGAGCTTCGACATCTCCGACGCCAGCTCCAGCCGATAGCGCTTAGCGTCCACGTTGCCGCGTACGGCGGCCAAATTGAACCACTTGTGCGCCTGCACGAGGTCCAACGGAACATCCCGACCCGAGCAATACATAAGACCGAGCTCGAACAAGGCATCAGGGGCACCGCCCTGTGCTGCGAACTCCACCATCTCGTAAGAGGCGATCTCCAATCGCGCCATAACACTCACTCCGTAACGCCTAACTTCGACAACCTGCAGCTCTGCTTCCCCCCTCCGGCCCTACGCGAAGCGCTGGCCTTGGGTTATCCGCGCCTTATGGATGGCGTCTGCGGTTCGAAAAGACTGTCAGCCTTGAGATGAAAACTGGTTAATTGCAGATCTTTTCGAGAGATATCGAAGTGAATGAAATCACTCTCTCATGTGCCGAAGCGAACCATTTGTGCGCTATGGGGTCGCGCAGCAACTCGCTGTTAAATCGTGTGGAAATCTCGCGCTAACCATGTTCGCAAGACGCCTTTGGTGTGACCATTCAGGCGCCGTTCAGCCGGGCCGGTCTATTCGTCATGCCAGCAGGGGATGTCTGTCTCATCGCAAGGGCCACGCCCAAGGCGCAGCGGCAAGACGAAGGATGAAACGAGACTTTCAGAGCCATGTCGCAAGAGGTTGAAACGTCAGGCACGATATCGAAAGCGCGGCTTAGCCTCGTCGTTGCCATGGCAGCCTTGGCGGCGGGATGCTCATCGGCTCCGTCGTTGAAGCCGTCCCTGGCACAACCAACCTACCTGGGCGCTGCGCCAGCCGCTGCCGAGCCCTATGAGCGTCAGACGCCGGCGGGAGAGCCACGTGTATCGGCGGGCAAGGTTCTGTCGGCAATTGTCTTCCATCGCGTCACCGGCCTGGAGGTCGACCCCGCCCGGCTCGTCGAGCGCTGACACGCCCGCTCACGCCTTGGGCTTGTTCCCGAACAGGATGCGCTGCGCCTCCGGATCAGTCGCGAGATTGGCCTGGACCTTGGCGAGATCCTTACCTACGTCCATTCCCCGTGCCACCGCCGGGCGCGCGCCCACGCGCTCCAGCCATGCCTTCACATTAGGAAAAGTCTCGATGTTCTGGCCTTGCCGATCCCAAAGCCGCGCCCAGGGATAGCAGGCGATGTCGGCAATCGAATACTTGCCGGCTATGTAATCTCGATCTGCCAACTGCCGTTCGAGCACGCCATAAAGACGCGTGACCTCATTCGTGTAGCGATCAATGCCATACGGGATCTTCTCTGGCGCATAGTTGCGGAAGTGATGACACTGCCCCGCCATCGGACCGAAGCTCGCCACCTGCCAGAACAACCACTGATCCACCAGAATGCGCGTGCGCTTGTCCTTGCCGCGCAGCTTGCGTGTCTTGCGGGCCAGATACTGCAGGATGGCGCCTGACTCGAAGATCGATACGGGCTGGCCGTCTGGTCCGTCGGGATCAATGATGGCCGGCATCTTGTTGTTGGGCGAGATAGCGAGAAAATCCGGGTTGAACTGGTCTCCGCGCGTAATGTTCACGGGATGCACGGTGTAGGGCAAACCTAGTTCCTCAAGCGCAATCGAAATCTTGAAGCCGTTGGGTGTCGGCCAGAAATAGAGTTCGAAAGTGGACTTGGATTTCTTCGCCATCAGACGGTCTCCATCAAGTCTGTTGCAAATGGGTGCCGCAATCACGGCACGAGGATCGTTGAGCCGATCGTCTTGCGTGCTTCAAGATCCTGGTGCGCGCGCGAAGCGTCCGCCAAGGGGAAGGTCTGATTGACCGGAATGCGGATTTTTCCGTCCGTAACCATCGCGAACAGATCGGCGGCGTTGGACCTGAGCCTCTCCGTGGTCGCGGTATAGGCCATAAGTGACGGGCGTGTGGCAAAAAGCGAGCCCTTCAGCGCCGTCAGATCGAACGGCGGCACCGGGCCCGACGCATTACCGAAACTGACCCAAAGCCCCTGAGGCTTGAGGCATTCGAGAGACGCAGGGAAGGTATCTCGCCCGATGGAGTCGTAGACGACATCGCAGCCCATTCCGCCGGTGATCTCGCGAACGCGCGCGACAAAGTCCTCACGCCGGTAGTCGATGACGTGCGTACAGCCGTGATCGAGAGCAACGCGGGCCTTCTCCGCCGAGCCCACAGTGCCGATGATCGTCGCGCCCAGCGCATGGGCCCACTGGCACGCAACGAGACCGACGCCGCCGGCCGCGGCATGGAACAGCATCACAGTATCGGGCCCGACCTCATAGGTCTCGCGGAAGAGATACCGCACCGTCATGCCCTGCAGCATCATGCCCGCTGCCGTCTCGAAGGAAACGCCCGCTGGCAGCGGCACCAGACGATCAGCCCGGATGTTTCGTTCCTCCGCGTACCCGCCAAGTTCCGTGCCATAGGCCACCCGGTCCCCCGCCTTGAAGTCCGTGACCCCCTCACCGACCGCGATCACCTCGCCCGCCCCTTCCATGCCGAGGATTGCAGGGAGAGCCGCCAGCTTGTACAGGCCCGACCGCTGGTAGGTGTCGATGTAGTTGAGCCCCACGGCACGCTGCCGCAGCCGCACCTCGCCCCGCGCGGGAGCGGGCACATCGACCGCTTCCCAGCGCAACACGTCGGGTCCACCCGTCGCGTGCATCCGAATCGCGTGAACCATCGCGCCGCCCTCCTGACATTCATGCCCGCTTGCCATCTTAGGGGTGAGGCTATCCGGCTGCACTGTCACGAAATTCCGCAACCGCCCGATCGTGCCTTGACCCCGCCACGACCGCCCCATAATCGCACCGGGAGGAAAACGCCACCAGGATCCCCATGTTCCCCCCAGCCCCATGGCCCGCCAGACGTCTCGTTCTGGGTTCGCTCGCCCTGCCGATCGGCCTGGCGCTGTCGCTCGGCGGCTGCGGCGGCGGCAATGGGGTCACCGTCACATCGCCGGACGCGGGGCTCAGATGCGTGGATGACAGCCCGGGGTGCATTTCGCAGCGTCAGGCCGCCTTGAAATCCATGCAGGCCGATCCGAGCCGCTCATGGATCCAGCAGCGCCCCGACGCCGCGGCCCATGCCTCGGGTGTCAGGCTTTTCGCGTTCAAATCCAAGAAGAAGGAACTGACCTGCGCCGAGTTGCAGACCGGCCGCAAGGAAGCTGATGCGGCACCTGCGGCATTGCGCGCCCCTGGCACGGGCCTTTCGCATTCCCAGATTGCGCGTGGCGTGATCCTCGCCGGCGAGGTCAGTCGCGAACTGGGTCGGGAATACAGCCGCCGTTGCAGCAAGTCCTGAGCCAACCATCCCCTTTTCAATCAGATCTCTGACAGGCACGATCCCGCAATTCTGCTCACCCCTGCCGGGACACCCAAAACGACCAATGAAAGCTATCGCATGACCGTGCAGGACATTGTCGAACTGATCGTCAGCTTCGTGAAAGCCCACGAAGAGTGGGCCGTGCCTGTCGCCTTTCTTGTCGCCTTCGCGGAAAGCTTCTGTTTCTTTTCGATCCTGTGGCCGGGGACAGCGATCCTGGTCGGCATCACCGCACTTCTCGCGGCGAGCGGCGCGGATCAATCGATCCTCATGCCGTCCATCATCGCAGCCGGCCTGGGCGGCACGCTCGGGTACTCCGTCTCCTACTGGATTGGCCTCTATTTCAAGGACAGCATCCACACGATCTGGCCGTTTCGTTCCCAGCCGGATCTCATCCAGCACGGCGAGAATTTTTTCGCGAAGTGGGGCGGCTGGGGCGTCTTCATCGGCCACTTCTTCGGACCCGTGCGCGCCGTGATCCCCGTAGTCGCCGGTATGTTCCGCATGCCGCAGCTCCCCTTCCAGATCGCCAACGTGATCAGCGCTTTCATCTGGGCGGCGGGGGTCATCGCGCCGAGTTTCTTCCTCGTCACGTTCCGCGACGAGATCGTGAAGGTCGTGAGCGAGTATCAGCTGATTGTGCTCGCGCTACTTTTCCTTACCGCCTACCTGAACAGCATTCCCATGCCGCTGATGGCCATCCCAACCCTGCTCATCTTCATGGCGATCGGCGCCGTGTACCTCTACGCGGGCGGCGATCTCCTTCTGGCGCTTGCCGCGTCCATCGCAGGAGCCTTTGCCGGTGACCTGCTGGCCTATTTTTCCGGCAAGAAGCACAAGCGCGACCTTCACAGGGTCTGGCCGAACAGCTGGTCCCCCGAGTTCGCCGACCAGGCGGTGGCCTACATGAGACGGAGGGGAGCCCTCGGTCTTCTGCTGTCCAAGTTCCACACGACCCTGCGCTCTTTTGCGCCACTGGTTGCAGGAGCCGACTCAATTTCCTTGGCCAAGTTTCTGCTGGCGAGCCTGGTTTCCTCAGCCTTGTGGGCCGTGGTTCTCCTTGCCCCCGTCCCCCTCGTCCAGCTGGTCATTGGCTCCTAGCCCTTGCCAAGCGGCCGGCTCCTGGCCTAGAGGGAGCGCTCCGATCATTGCGGGGGCTGCCTGTTTCCGCCCCGCCTCAGCCGTTCACAAGAGGATCTTGTCATGACCGCCCGTACCGCGCGCAAAGTCGAAATACAGAAGAAGAAGGCCCGCCGCGCCATTCCGCGCCCGAAACAGACCCGCATCCAGGGCAACACGGCCGGTGCCCGCAAGCGCCTGAAGAAGCTCGCGGGCAAGGCCCGGTCGGCCAAGGCAAAGGCCTGATTTCTATAGTTCGAGGCCGCGCGCGGCCTCGCTGACGCGCTCTGTCATGAGCGCCCGCGCTTCATCTTCATTAAGGACTACGACGGGCGAGCCATCCGATGGGCCCCGCCCGTCTTGGCTCATGCGCGGGTGCGCGGCGACAGCCCGGCCGATGCGGGCCCATACGTCCGGCTCCACACTGCCGCCCTGGCTCCAGATGCCTGATAGGATGTAGCTAAACTTCGGACTGCGGGCCGCCAGCGCCTCGAGCTTATCAACGATCTTGGGACCGTGTTTCACGACGGCGTTCTCAATCAGGCCTGCGGCGACATAAGCGGCATCCAAGGGCGTCTCGCACGCATCCATGGCCGCGATCATCAGCGGTACGAGCAGATGAGGGTGATCCTCGATCGTCTCGTACTCGCAGTCCACCACCCAGTCGGCCACTTCATCCTCGAAAACCTCGCCGCCCGTCTCCTTGGATGCCTGATAGGCCCGCGCCCGCGCGACGATCGCAGCGGCCACCTTCCCGAAGTCGAACGCACCGCCGGCCGTCCGGCAGGGATACTCCAGACCGGCGTACTTGCACTCGAAGCAGTCCGGGAGCATGGGCCCCTCCCTCGCGCTATTCGATGCCGAGCTTCTTCTTCAGGATCTCGTTGACGGCGGCCGGGTTCGCTTTTCCGCCCGAGGACTTCATCACCTGACCGACAAACCAGCCGACCATGTTGGGCTTGGCCTTCGCCTGCTCTGCCTTGTCGGGATTGGCGGCGATGATTTCGTCGACGGCCTTTTCGATAGCGCCCATGTCCGTCACTTGCTTCATGCCGCGCTTTTCAACGATCTCGGCCGGATCTCCGCCCTCGGTCCAGAGGATCTCGAACAGGTCCTTGGCGATTTTGCCCGAGATGACTCCGGAAGAGATGAGCTCGACGAGGCCACCGAGCTGCTTGGCCGAAACGGGCGAGGTCGCGATCTCCTTGCCTTCCTTGTTGAGGCGGCCGAACAGCTCGTTGATGACCCAATTTGCGGCGAGTTTGCCGTCGCGCCCCTTGGCGACGTCCTCGAAGTAGTCCGCACTCTCGCGTTCGGCAACGAGCACCCCGGCGTCATAGGCCAAAAGGCCATAATCCTTCATGAAGCGCGCGCGCTTCTCGTCCGGCAACTCGGGCAGGTGCGTCTTCAGGTCGTCCACCCAGGCCGGCTCCAGCTCGAGGGGCAGGAGGTCAGGATCTGGAAAATAGCGGTAGTCGTGCGCCTCCTCCTTGGAGCGCATCGAGCGGGTTTCGCCTCTACCCGGATCGAAAAGCCGCGTCTCCTGACTGATCTTGCCGCCCTCTTCCAGAATGTCGATCTGGCGTCGCGCTTCAATCTCAATGGCCTGACCGATGAAGCGAATGGAGTTGACGTTCTTGATCTCGCAGCGCGTGCCGAGCGGTTCACCCGGACGCCGCACGGACACATTCACGTCAGCGCGCAGGTTGCCCTTCTCCATATCGCCGTCGCAGGTGCCGAGATAACGCAGGATTGTGCGCAGCTTCGTGACATAGGCCTGCGCCTCCTTGGAAGAGCGCAAGTCAGGCTTTGACACGATCTCCATCAGCGCCACGCCAGAGCGGTTGAGATCGACGAAGGAATAGTCGGGATGCTGGTCATGGATCGACTTGCCGGCGTCCTGTTCCAGATGGAGGCGCTCGATGCCAACCTTTTTGGTCTCGCCGTCGACCTCGATCTCGATCTCGCCCTCGCCGACCACGGGCTGTTTGTACTGGGAGATCTGGTAGCCCTGGGGGAGATCGGGATAAAAGTAGTTCTTACGGTCGAAGACACTCTTCAGGTTGATGTCGGCCTTGAGGCCGAGGCCGGTGCGAACGGCCTGCGCCACACACTCCTCGTTGATGACTGGCAGCATGCCGGGCATGGCCGCGTCGACGAGCGAGACATGACTGTTGGGCTCACCCCCGAAGGCCGTCGACGAGCCCGAAAAGAGCTTGGAGCGCGAAGCGACCTGCGCATGCACCTCCATCCCGATCACGACCTCCCAATCGCCGGTTCCACCGCGGATGAGATTCGAAGTCTCGGCATTGGCTGTCTGGGCTCGCGCCATGGTCTTGTCCCGCCTCTGGGGGTTTCACGGAGGAATGGTGGCGTTTGGTTATCGCACCGGCAGCCCTCAGGCAACCCGGCCAGGGCCCATGCATGCGGATCTCCGGAACTCGAATTCCCGGCTGGACTACTGGGGGGCCAGATACTTCAGGGCGGCCGATGAGACGGCCCCCCCAACGACGCAGGGAATGCCGAGTTGCACCTGACCCATAGCGCTTGCCGCCACGCAGCCCAGCGCCAAGGCGGTCTGCCCGGCCTGCCCCCACCAGGAAAAATTGCGCTTACTCTCCGGTCCCTTGGCCTTCAACTCGTCGATCGAAGCAACGGCATCGCGGCGTATTTTCGCGGTCTCGAAGGTTTCTGCCGCCAGGATGACTTCGCGCAGAGACACGCGCACGGTCTCCTCCGGCTGAAGGTTCATCTGCACCTTCAGGGCGTCGAGCAGCGCCTTGTCTCGGGTGGCGTTCGACGCAAGCGTCCATTTCGCCATGGCGGCGATGGTGAGCCGCTCCACGTTGTCGCCCTCATCCATCCAGGCAAGCGCAGAAACGATACGGCCGAGAGCGGGCTCGGATCCGCTGCCGAAGTAGAAGCCCCAGTGCGCATCGAGCACGAAGGACCCTTCGTCGAGTGGCAGCTCGAAGAGCGTCTTGCCGTCTCCATAGAGATACTTCTCCACCAGCACCTTGCGCGCCGGCATCCGCTCGTTGAAGGCGGCAAGCAGCGACTTCCAGTTTGGCAGTCCGGAGAAGGCAATCGCTTTGATGACGATGACCTGATCCTCGGGCGGCATGGGGAACATCTGGGCCACGAGCCGGTGGGCCGTATCTGGGTTGGTCCCCAAGACGCCGGCAATGAAACCGACATGCACGCCCGCCTGATCCACCTCGCGCAGAAGCCCGAGTTCCCCCATGGCGCGCACTGCATCCGGCAACCGCGCGGGCTGGGGATTTTCACGGTAGCCGTTGATCCATTTCAGCAGCACCTCGGCACGCGGAAAAGACGCGTTCTCACGGCTGATTTTGTTCGCCGCCTGCACCCCGATAGGCAACATCAGCACTACACAGAACACAAGCCGCGCCAACCCGCGCATGATCCCTCCAGCCGGACTCTGGGCTAGGGACACCCCTGGGGCATGGCGGTTTTGTGGCACGCCCACCCATTCGTTCATCACGGCTGCTTGACGGCCCGCCCGGCGCGGCCAATGTTCCGCCCCATGTCCGATGAACCGACAGACGCGCCGCAGACGGCCGCCCCGGCTGGTCCGCCGACCGGCCCCGGCGTGATCGCCGGCTACCTGAAGACCCTCACATCCCAGCCCGGCGTCTATCGCATGCTCGATGCCGAGGGCACAGTGCTTTATGTCGGCAAGGCACGGAGCCTGAAGGCGCGCGTGTCGAATTATGCGCGCGGAGCCGGCCACTCCAACCGCATCGCGCGGATGATCTCCCTTACAGCTTCAATGGAGTTCGTCACCGTCCGCACGGAGGCAGAGGCGCTGCTCCTCGAAGCGAACCTCATCAAGCGCTTCAAGCCCCGCTTCAACGTGCTGATGCGCGACGACAAGTCGTTTCCCTACATCCTCATCCGGCGTGATACGCCTGCGCCCCAGATCCTGAAACACCGCGGTGCGCGCACCATCAAGGGCGACTATTTCGGGCCCTTCGCATCGGCCGGCGCCGTGACGCGGGCCATCGGAATGTTGCAGAGGGCCTTTCTCCTGCGCTCGTGCTCCGACAGTGTCTTCGAGGGGCGGACCCGTCCCTGCCTGCTTTTCCAGATCAAGCGCTGCGCGGGGCCATGCACCCATGAGATATCGGATGAGGACTATAACGCGCTCGTCGATGAGTCCGTCCGTTTTCTCAGAGGCGAGAGCCAGTACGTGCGTGAGATGTACCAACGGCTTATGCAGGAGGCCTCCGCCAACCTGGAATTCGAGCGCGCTGCCAAGTATCGCAACCGTCTCTGGGCGCTGGCACACGTGCAAGCCGATCAGGCCATCAACCCAGACAACGTCGAGGAAGCGGATGTGTTCGCCGCCCATCAGGAGGGCGGGCAGACCTGCGTTCAGGTCTTCTTCTTCCGCGCCGGCCAGAACTGGGGCAACCGCGCCTACTACCCGAAAGCCGACAAGGCTGTGCCGGTGGAGGAGGTTCTCGCAAGCTTTATAGCCCAGTTCTACGATGACAAGCCGGTGCCGCGACTCCTCCTCCTCAGCCATGATTTCGAGGATCGCACGCTAATGGCCGAAGCGCTCTCCACCAAGGCGGAGCGCAAGGTCGAGATCCGCGTGCCGACCCGGGGCACCAAGTCGGGCCTCGTCGAGCATGCGCTCTCCAACGCCAAGGAAGCACTCGGCCGCAAGCTTGCGGAGACATCCTCGCAGGCGCGTCTTCTGGAGGGCGTGGCCGAGCGCTTCGGATTGTCAGAGATGCCGCGCCGCATCGAAGTCTACGACAATAGCCACATCTCGGGCACCAACGCGGTCGGCGCCATGATCGTCGCGGGGCCCGAGGGCTTCGTGAAGAGCGCATACCGCAAGTTCAATATCAAAAACGCGGAAACCGCACCCGGCGACGACTACGCGATGATGCGCGAGGTACTGACGCGCCGGTTCAAGCGCCTCGCGGAAATGACCGCGGTTCCGGCACCCTCAGAGCCCGAAGCCGATCCCGAGCCTCTCTTCCCAGACCGTCCGGACCTCGTTCTGGTCGACGGTGGCGCAGGCCAACTCGGTGTGGCGTGCCAGGTCATGGCCGATCTCGGCCTTGAGGATATTCCGCTGGTTGGCGTCGCCAAGGGCCCCGATCGAGATGCCGGTCGAGAGCATTTCCATCTGCCCGGCCACCCGCAGCCCTTCATGCTAGAGCCCCGCGATCCGGTGCTCTACTTCATCCAGCGCCTGCGCGACGAGGCCCATCGCTTCGCCATCGGCACCCATCGCGCCAAGCGCTCGAAATCGCTTGGCGCAAATCCGCTGGACGAAATCGAAGGGATTGGCCCATCCCGGCGTCGCGCACTGCTCAACCACTTCGGCTCAGCCAAGTCCGTATCGAAGGCAGGCATCGAGGACCTGAAAGCAGTCGAGGGGATTTCGGCCGAAATGGCGCAGAAGGTCTACGACTTCTTCCACGAGCGGCGATGACATCTCACCGATCGAGCCGGCGCGCCGCCGCCATGAGCAGCGGGAAGGCCACCATCCAGCATGCCCCAATCGCCGCGAGGCTCAGGAGTGTGGGCTCGGCCAAAGTCAACGCGCCGATTTTCGCGCCGGCATAGTACGACGGCCCGCTCGCCACGGCACCAAACAGCACCACCAGACCGCGCCGAGCCTTGAGCCATGCGAGGGACACGTTGAGAAATGTGGCAAACGCCATCCAGAGACCGATCATGAAGAGAGGCGGTAGACCACCGATGCTGGCGCCCTCCGCGTAGCGCGTCACGCCCGTCTTCAGCAAGATCGTCTCCACCACGAAACCCACCGGGATCGCGAGTGCGATGAGGCGCAGTTCATTGCCCCGGACCGGGGCGGGCATCACGGCGAAATGAAGCCCGATGGCGGCGAGCGACGGCAGTACAGCGAGCAACGGCTCCCCCCGGGCGGCAAGAATAGCAACGGCCAGCCACGCCAGATAACCGGCAACGATATTGACAAGAACCTGCATCAGCCCCCCGAATCCGGCAGAACGCAATACATCTACGTAACCCGCGGCCCGCAGGATGACGAGGTCCAGGAATGGCCCCATTGACGCGGCCGTCCTACGGTGGTCTTAACGCACATCAGCCGCACGATTTTTCTTCATCGCGGCGGCGCATGGACGAGCGCGAGATGACCACCGTTGAGACTAAAATCACGCTACGCTACTTTGCCTGGGTGCGGGAGAAGACCGGCTGCGCGGAGGAACGGGTCACCGTTCCTGCTGGCGTGACCACCATCGCCGACCTCCTTGCCTGGCTCGGCACGCGCGGCCCGCAGTTCGCCGAAGCCTTCCGCCGTCCATCGGTGATCCGCGCGGCCATCGACCAGCGGCATGTGAAGCCGGACGCCGCCATTGCCGGTGCCCGCGAGATCGCTTTGTTCCCGCCCGTCACCGGAGGCTGAGCCCGTGACCGTTCGCGTCGAACCCCGGGACTTCGATATCGGCGCCGAGATTTCAGCGCTCACGGGCAACCGCACCGACATAGGCGCCATCGTGACCTTCACTGGTGTCGTACGTGGATCGGTCGGAGACCGGGCACTCACCTCCATGACGCTCGAGCACTATCCGGGCATGACAGAGGCGGAACTCATCCGGGTTGAAGCGGAGGCCAACGCCCGCTGGCCCCTGCAAGCGAGCCTGATCATCCATCGCGTCGGCGAACTCGCCCCCGGCGACAACATCGTGCTGGTCATTACGGCTTCGCCCCATCGTCAGGCGGCCTTCGAGGCGGCTGAGTTCCTTATGGATTATCTGAAGACACGCGCCCCCTTCTGGAAAAAGGAGACATTCGCAGATGGGGAGGCTCAATGGGTGGATGCCCGCGAAACGGATGACGCAGCTACACGCCGCTGGCAATAGCCACCGTCTTTATGACAAAGATGCTATTTTTCAATCTGTTGCAAGCTCCAGCTCTAAGCGAATGGTCGCCACGGCGCGCGTGCTGGAAGCACGCGTTAGCAACTTGGTAACCTTTACGGCTTCATAACATTGCCTGACGTTGTCCCGGAAACCGCCATCATCCCGGGGCACGATCCAGACTTTCCCGTGAGTTGAACCGTAATGCGTTGTCGGGGGTCGAGAGGGATGGTTCCAGGGAACTCGCGGTCACGTGCCGCTCTTATTGCCAGCAGGCTTTTTGCCGGCCTATTTGCGCTTGGGCCGTTCTCATGCCTGGCGGGTGCTGCTGATGATCCTTCGATCGGCGAACCTTCACAGCTCGCCAATGCTTCCAATTCGCAAGTCTCCCCTGCGCCCGCCAGCACTGCAACCCGCACCCGTTTTCTGATCGGCCTCGACAAGTCCGTCTCGTTCACGGTCTCGTCTCTCAGCAATCCCAACCGCGTCATCGTCGATCTGCCGGACGTGCCGCTGCGGCTGCCGCGCGACCCGGGCGACACGCCCATCGGGGTGGTGAAATCATTCCGCGGCGGCCAGTCGGCCCCCGGCAAAATGCGCATCGTCATTCATGTGATCCGGCCGGTCGTGGTCGAAAAAGCTCGGATCGAGAAATCGGCTGATGGCAAGGTCAGCCACCTTGCTCTGGACATCGTTCCGACCGAGACCGTTGTCAAAGCCGCTAGAAAACCCCTCAAGTCGCAGCCCTACGGTCTTGGCGCATCAGGTATACAGCCGCCTTTGCCGCAACCTGCCAAGAGCCCCAACGAAATCGCGGAAACGTCCTATAAGCCGACCATAGTGATCGATCCGGGCCACGGTGGGCACGACTCGGGCGCCATGAAGAATGGCGTTGTCGAAAAGGATGTCGTTCTCGCCTTCAGCAAGGTTCTGCGCGACAAGATCGAGAAGACTGGCCGCTACCGGGTCCTGATGACCCGCGACGACGATACGTTCATTCCGCTGGACGAGCGCCGTGCCTTCGGGGAACGCCACAAGGCGGCTCTTTTCATCGCCGTGCACGCCGACTACGCCACGACCCGCGCCCGAGGCGCCACCATCTATTCCCTTCGCGAGAACGTCGCCAAGTCGCTCAGGCGCTCGGCCAAGGGTGAAGTGACTGAGAATGTCCTCTCCGAGAGCGAAGTCTCCGCCGTCAAGAAGGCGAGCAGCGAGGCTGATGTCTCGGCTGTACGCGACATCCTGGCTGATCTTGCCGAGCGGGAGGTCGAGGTGACGCGAGAACGCACGAGCATTTTCTCGCGCTCGGTCATCGAGCACATGGGCGAGACGACGAACCTGCGCCAGAAGCCCGACCAGCAGGCGGCCTTCCGCGTCCTTAAGACGGCCCAGTTCCCCTCGGTGCTGATTGAACTCGCCTATGTGACCAACAAGGAAGATGCGGCACTTCTGCGGTCCAACACTTGGCGCGAGAAGGTTGCCGACAGCATCACGACGGCCGTCGAGAACTACTTCAGCAACCAGATCGCCCGTCTGCCGATGTGATTTGCAGGACCCAGACTCTGGGACCTTGATATCTAGCTTCCCCGAACGAACCCAGGCCCGCGATTTTTGGTCAGTTGCCGCAATATCCGAGCAAGGATTGATTAAGTAAACCGGTTAGCAGGGCGTTAGCATCGGCCAGTCCATTGTCCTCCGTCGCAGGAGTTCTCCGATGGATCTAGGACGTGCCCGCCTCTACGGGCTTTTTGACTTTGACGCTGATCGCAGCGGCACTGTTGCTATCATATTCGCTCTTTGTCTGTTCAGCCTTGGGCTCACGGCTGGGCTCGCGATCGACTATGGGCGCGGTGTCAATCTGCAGGTGAGCATGCAGAATGACCTCGACGCCGCCCTTCTGGGCGCTGCGGGCCGCAGTGCGGAGGGCGACGAGCTCGAGGCAATGGCGCAGGACTTTTTCAATGCGAACTGGAAGAAGAAGAACGGCGTCATAGACGACGTAAAGCTCGATGTTGCCAGACCAAGCGACACCACGATCCGCGGCTCGGCAGTGGTGAACGTGCCCACGACCTTCATGTCACTGGTGGGCATGAAAAGCTTCGACATTCGCGTCACGTCGGAGATTGAACTCGCCGGGGAGAGCGTCGAAGTCGCCCTGGTGCTCGATGTAACGGATAGCATGGCAGGAAGCAAAATCGACGCGCTGAAATCATCCGCCAACGGGCTGATCGACAAGGCCTTCGCGGGCGAGGATTCCAGAGACACCGTAAACATCGCGATCGTACCGTTTGCGGACTACGTCAATATCGGCATGGAGAATCGCAACGAACCCTGGCTTTCCGTTCCCCCGGATACGTCGTCGACAGCCGAAGTCTGTCAAGACGATTACCGCGAAATCATAGGTCGATCGAATTGCAGGATGGAAACGGGCTCTTACAATCGCGACGGCGTATCGACCTCGTACGACTACGAGGTCTGCGACTATGAATACAGCCCCCCGGAGTCGCGCTGCTTCAATTCTACCACTGTCACCCGCTGGAACGGTTGCGTGGCTTCGCGCGATCATCCACTCGACGTAAGCGACGGTGACTATGCGACGCCCGTTCCGGGCTCGATGAATGTGGAGTGCGGCACAACTCTCACCCGACTTACGAATGATCCTGATCTTCTCAAGGCCAGGATCGAGGAGATCACCACGTTCGGAAACACCTATATCCCGGCGGGTCTGCTGTGGGGCTGGGCGACGCTCTCTGCCGGCGAGCCCTTCTCAGAGGGCGTCGCCTATGGGACCAAGGTCAACGGCATTCCCGTGAAAAAGGCCATCGTGCTGATGACGGATGGGGCCAACACGCGTTCGGCCAACTATGCGACCGCTCGCCATAATCTCCACGACATCACCCAGGCAAACGAACGCACGTCCCAACTGTGTGCAAACATCAAGGAAAAGGACATCAAGATCTACACAGTAGCCTTCGATGTCAGCGATACATCCATCAAGGATCTGATGCGCGACTGCGCAAGCTCGACCGCGGATTTCTTCGATGCGGAAAACAACGATGAACTGCAGACCGCATTCGAGAATATCGGCGCCACGTTGTCTCCGATCCGCATCGCACGCTGAACGCAATACTCGCGCAGCCGCCAAAAGAGGAAAGGCCGGTCTATCGACCGGCCTTTCGACTTGCGTGGCCGGCTTCTTGGGATCGCACCCCGAGCCGGCAGGCGTCAGTTAAGCTCTACTTGGAGGATGCGCAGGTTTAAGTCGCCAAAGCAGAAGAAAAAACCAATCGAGATTGAGCCTCTTTGCAAAAAATCGGCGCGGTTGGGACGAAAGCACGACGGTAGGACTGAGACGAAAGTGCGTCTTCATCAGGCACTCCCTCGAGGGTCGTGGCACCGCATCTGAAGGCCATTTCTATGACCCGCCCTCGAAACAGTCGAAAAGCCACGCACGCTGTCAGGGCCCAGGGTGGACCCACGACCACGAGTGCTTGTCGGTTGAACTGTTGGAAGGGACGCGGCGGTCTTGGACGGCTCTGCGGGAAGGACTTGGTGCGCTCCGGCCCGACGCTCCCTCGAGCGGACCCGTCCAGATCCGCCCCACGTCAGACCGGCTTCAACAGCCAGCGTTTTTAACCGGCACAGAGAAATCAAGGGTGGTTGCCCCTCAAAGCTCTGACGCACACACCCAAGTCGATCGAACAAAGCCCTTTCAGGCTTGGAAAGATCGATGCGAGGCTCCCCCGCGACTATGGATGTTAAGCGATTCGTCCACAGCCCGCGTGACAGTTCTTTCGGCTCGCTGTGCTCGTTCTCTAGTCAGGCCATCACGTGGCTCATCACTCGCCGCGCATCACGCTGTGTCGGCGCTGCGTGCGGCACCACGAACGGCCTTCTGCACCTTCTCGAACGCCCTCACCTCGATCTGGCGGATGCGTTCGCGGCTGACGCCGAACTCGGCAGAGAGATCCTCAAGCGTCGACGGATCTTCCGAAAGGCGGCGAGCCTCGAAGATGCGCCGCTCGCGCTCGTTCAACGTCTCGAGTGCCTGCATCAGGAACGCCTTGCGTCGGCCGGCCTCCTCGGACTCTACGAGTTGCTCTTCCTGGTCTGGCGTCTCATCCACCAGCCAGTCCTGCCACTCGCCAGCCTCCAGATCGGCGCGCACCGGTGCATTGAGAGACGCGTCGCCGCCAAGCCGGCGGTTCATAGAGACCACGTCCTCTTCCGACACACCGAGCTTCTTGGAAATTGCCTTGACGTGCTCGGGCTTGAGGTCGCCTTCCTCCAGAGCCTGCAACTGGCTCTTGGTGCGGCGCAGGTTGAAGAAAAGCTTCTTCTGCGCCGCCGTCGTGCCAACCTTCACGAGGCTCCAGGAGCGCAGGATGTATTCCTGAATGGAAGCGCGGATCCACCACATAGCGTAAGTCGCCAAGCGAAACCCCCGGTCCGGGTCGAACCGCTTGACCGCCTGCATGAGACCCACGTTCCCCTCGGAGATGACCTCCCCGATCGGCAGCCCGTAGCCGCGATAACCCATGGCAATGCGCGCCACCAGGCGCAAATGGGACGTGATCAGCTTCTCGGCTGCTTCCGAATCTTCATGCTCCTGCCAGGCCTTGGCCAGCATGAATTCCTCATGAGGCTCAAGCATGGGAAACTTGCGGATCTCATCGAGATAGCGCGCAAGGCCCTGCGATCCACTGGCAACGACTGGGAGAGATTTTGAGGTCATGTTTTCTTATACGAGCAACACCCTGCCTTTGGATGTCAACCCGGCTCCCTGTAACCCAGAAAGTGACATGGGAGATAAATATGGTGTTTTCAAAGTATGTTACGGTGATTTAACCCGCATAATAAGTTGCACATAAAGCCACAGTGCGCCTGGAACGACTCGCGCGCCCGTCGAATGGGCTGAACAAGCCTGTCACCACCTCATCCGCTGGGACACGAGGAGACCGGCCGAAAATCGCCATCGGCAACGTGCGAACGGCGGCAAGTCGGATGGACGCCCGGAAGGCTCCTGGGGAAGACTGCAAATTCAGCGCTCTGGCCGCGGGCGCGTGTCGGCAATGCGATCCACATCGATGCGATCGGCCCAGTTGGCGCCGTCCACCGCACGGTCGACCCGGTCGGCGCGCGATGCATTTGGCCACAGAGCAATCGCGCAGAGGATCAGAAGACCCGTGAGGGCGAGGAAAATGCCGGTGATGTCTGCGGCGAAACCGGAGTTCTGATCATAAACATACAGGATGACCAGCAGATAAAGCGCGGCCAGAATTTTGAAGCGCAGGCCCATGGTTCCCTCTTAATCATCGTGTCCGTAGAAGCTCTTATAGGCCCAAGCGGGTTAACGCCCGTTGACGGTGGGAGACTACTGATGATCAGAGCAAACGGGAAACTAACGCCGTCGGCGCGATTGGAAAGACGTTTGACCCGAATGGCGCTTTTGGGATCCTCCGTTCTCGGCAGACAAGGCGGAAACGAGCCGCGCCAGATCTGGGGGCAGTTGAGATGTGAACTCGAGCGGTTGGCCCGTCACCGGATGCTCGAAGCCGAGTTCAGCAGCATGCAGCGCCTGCCGCCCCAAGGCATCGAGTGCCGCCTGAGACTCAGCGCCCAGCCGCGCGGCGCGTGTGACAAAACCCCTGCCGTAGACCGGATCTGCCAGCAGCGGATGGCCGATATGCGCCATATGCACCCGGATCTGATGTGTGCGGCCAGTTTCCAGAACAAGACGTACGAGCGCAGCCACCGGCTCACCCTCTTGGTCGTCAAAGCGCTGCAAAACCTCGTAGTGCGTGACCGCATGACGGCCCTCCCCGTCGCGAACCACGGCAATCTTTAGCCGGTTCACTTTGGAGCGTGACAGCGGAGCATCGATCATACCCCGCCCACGCGACGGCACGCCCCAGGCCAGAGCGACGTAGGCCCGGTGAAGCCGGCCATCAGACCCATGCGCCGCAAACTGCTCGCTGAGGCCCGCGTGGGCGGCGTCCGTTTTCGCAACAACCAGAAGGCCCGAGGTGTCCTTGTCGAGGCGATGAACAATGCCCGGGCGTTTCACGCCCCCGATACCCGACAGGCTATCTCCGCAATGAGCGATGAGGGCGTTGACCAAGGTGCCGCTGGCGTGTCCTGCCGCCGGATGGACAACAAGGCGGGCCGGTTTGTCGATGACTATCAGATGCGCATCCTCATAGATCACCTGCAGCGGCAGCTTTTCGCCGCGCGGTTCCGCCGGCACGGGTGGCGGCAGCGTAACCGAGATGGCCTGACCGCTGCGCACACGCAGGCCGGGGTCGTCGCACACCCTCCCCTCCACCTGGACGTGGCCCCCGCGGATCACGGCCTGCAAGCGCGACCGGCTGACGTCTGTCATGGCGGCGGCCAGGACTCGGTCCAGGCGTACCCCCTCGTCGGAAGGCTTCACCACGAAGTGGGCGGAGCCTTCATCATTCCCCAGGTCATCGGGGGGCACGGTTCCAGATCGGTCTTTGACGGGCGGTGGCAATGGTGTCTGTCTGAAGAGGCTGGGAGCGCCAGCGGGATGGGGGCACAGGGAGCGCGCCGGATGTGGCATTCTAACCGGCCTCCAGGAAAACGCGACATCGGCGAAGATGGGGCTTGATTGGCCACGGGCATTCCCCTAAAGGACTGCGACCGGCCCGACGCCCCGTTCGTCTAGTGGCCTAGGACACCCGCCTCTCACGTGGGCAACAGGGGTTCGAGTTCCCTACGGGGCGCCAT
>CAWGTZ010000014.1:0-83722 GCA_963825555.1 uncultured Alphaproteobacteria bacterium
AAAAGGCGGGTAATATTAGAAAGCGTTTCAAGAAATGGATGAAATCGTGGCGCCGCCAAAATAAAATTTAAAGAATGATTGCGCCGTACCCCCTGTTACCATTCTTTTACTATATCTATTGAGGTAACTTTTAGTTATTGCAGATAGTCTCGCCTTTGAACCGGGGTGAGCAAAAAGAACTCCGGGATTTGCGTCAAACAGGTAAGAGGCAGGGCTATGAGTTCAGTATTTGATGCACGTGCCCGCGTGCAGCTTCCGGCCCAGGAAGATCACAGCTATCAGGGTGAATACCTCCAGGCCCTGCGGCTGATCGAGCGGCTGCATCGCCTTCTGCTCGATGTTATCAAGGACGAATTTGACCGTCTCGGCGGTTCGGAACTCAACAGCGTGCAGGCTCTGCTGCTTTACAACATCGGTGACAGCGAGCTGACCGCAGGCGAGTTGAAGAGCCGGGGTTACTACCTGGGGTCCAACGTCTCCTACAATCTGAAGAAGCTCGTCGACATGGGTTACATTCACTACAAGCGCTCCGAGACGGACCGCCGGAGCGTGCGGGTGAGCCTTTCCAAGAAGGGGCTCGATGCCTGCGAAGTCGTGCAGAAGCTCTATCAGCGGCAGCTCGGCAGCATCGAGGCCGTTGGTGGCGTCGCGAGTGATGACCTGAAGGGTCTCAACAAGTCACTGATGCGACTGGAGCGCTTCTGGACGGACCAGAATTCGCTACCGCCTGTAACCACTGGTCGCGCTCGGACCGTTGTTCCGGGTCAACATACAAAATACGATCAACAATTCGAGGGCCGTGGGTTCAATCCGCGGCCCTCTTCGCTTGTTGTGGTCCGGGATCAGCAATTCATCCGGATTCGTCACTTACATGACACGCCCTCCGGGTCGATATTCGGGCGCAACTTCCGCGCCGCGAGTTAGGGTTGCATCCGGGCGGCCAATATTGATCATCTGGCCGCATGGTTGCTCGCAGGTTCACCAGGCTGGAGTGCCCACCAGATTTCGTCGTCGAACGAAAACGGGGAGCGTTTCGACGTGAAGCTGGAGAAGCGCGTTCCGCGTTACTTCGCTACATCATGGCCTGGGCGACTTCAGACGGCATCATCCGGTTCCGCCGAAATATCTATGAACGCGACCGGGCCGGCGCAGATGCGTCCTTCTACTGAGGTACGAGGAGTTCCATTGCTGTTGAGGTTCCTCTGCAACACAGCGCGGCATTTTGGGCGTCGTCGGACGGCTTGACTTCGGTCAAGTGGCGCGGCGTCCGGGAATGCTTTAAGCGATCGGCCGCACCCGGTTGCCGATGGGGTGTGGAATGCCCAGATCCAGGCTCCGGGCGGCGTAAGAGTGGCTGGTTCAGCGTGGGTTCAGGTAAGCGAGAGAAAACTGCTTCTCCAACTGCGACGATGTCGCAATAATGAAAGCGGTTGATCCGGGAGTTCGAGCCGGGGCATGGTGCGGCGCAAGCGGGCGAAAAACAGCCCCGACAAGTCGAGGAAACGGTGACGATGGACTACGCGGAGCGTTTCAAAGCGGCTCTCGACCAGATCAAGAGCGAGGGACGCTACCGGGTTTTCGCAGATCTGAAACGCGAGCGCGGTGCATTCCCTTCGGCCAAGCGATATTCTGCCGAGGGGACGCGCCCGATTACCGTCTGGTGCTCCAACGATTATCTGGGCATGGGCCAGCATCCGACTGTATTGGCAGCCATGCACGAGGCCATCGAGATGGTTGGCGCCGGCTCGGGTGGCACGCGAAACATTTCCGGCACCACCCACTACCATGTGGAATTAGAGCATGAGATCGCCGATTTGCATGGCAAGGAAGCGGCACTCCTTTTCACGTCGGCCTACGTCGCCAACGACGCCACGCTGTCAACGCTTCAGAAGCTGATCCCCGGCCTCGTTATCTTCTCGGACGAGAGAAATCACGCATCGATGATCGAGGGCATCCGCCGTGGCGGCGGGCAGAAGCAAATCTTCCGGCACAATGACATCGCGGACCTTGAAGCCAAGCTCCAGGAATTCCCCGTCGAAACGCCGAAGCTGATTGCCTTCGAGAGCGTCTACTCCATGGACGGGCACATTGCCCCGATCGCAGCCATCTGCGGTCTGGCTAAGAAATACGGTGCCATGACCTATCTGGACGAAGTGCACGCTGTGGGGCTTTACGGTCCGTGCGGCGGCGGCATTGCCGAGCGCGAGGGCGTTATGGATCGTCTGGATATTATCAACGGAACTCTCGCTAAGGGCTACGGCGTCATGGGTGGCTACATCGCCGCCTCGCGCGATATCTGCGATGCGATCCGGTCGTTCGCGTCGGGCTTCATCTTCACGACGTCCGTTGCCCCTGCGATCGCGGCCGGCGCCCTGGCTTCCATCCGTTATCTGAAAACCAGCCAGCTTGAGCGCGCCCGCCATCAGGAGCGCGCCCGGACTTTGAAGGCAAAGCTCAAGGCCGCTAAGATCCCGGTCATGGACAATCCGAGCCATATCGTTCCGATACTCGTGGGCGACCCGGTCCACTGTAAGGCCGTGACCGACACGCTCTTGGACCGCTATGGAATTTACGCCCAGCCCATCAACTATCCGACCGTGCCACGCGGGACCGAACGCATCCGCCTGACGCCCTCGCCGCAGCACACGGACGCCCAGATGGACGCCCTTGTCGCGGCCCTTTCGGAACTCTGGGCGGCCTGCCCGCTCTCCCACGGCCAAACGGTGCGCCTCGCGGCCGAGTAGCCCGGAAGGGTTGGTTTTTCCCACCCCAGGGGGCGTTCCGCGCTTCAGATTCCCTGCGTAGTGTCGTCGCGCAGTCGGGGGTCCGGTTGTGACCCCTGTGGGCCACGTGGTATCTCCCAACGTATGACTTTCGTCGAACGGGGGCTCTCACGGCACCTCGGGGGCGCCGTGCTTAAGAACTCCGCCGCAACCGCATCCGCTAATTAGCGAGGAAACCCCATGCTCAACGTCAAGGGCAAGAGCCCGACCGATCGCTTTTTCAAGGCGCATTTAACCGAGACCGATCCGGAAATCGCCGCGGCCATCGCAAAGGAATTCAACCGCCAGCAGGACGAGATCGAACTGATCGCGTCCGAGAACATCGTCTCCCGCGCGGTGCTCGACGCCGCCGGTAGCGTGCTGACCAACAAGTACGCCGAAGGCTATCCGGGCAAGCGCTACTACGGTGGCTGCCAGTACGTTGACATCGTAGAAGAACTCGCCATCGAGCGGGCCAAGAAGCTTTTCAACTGTGGCTTCGCCAACGTGCAGCCGAACTCTGGCTCGCAGGCCAACCAGGGCGTGTTCAACGCGCTGCTCCAGCCGGGCGACACCATTCTCGGTCTGTCGCTCGCCGCAGGCGGCCACCTCACCCATGGCGCGCCCGTCAACCAGTCGGGCAAATGGTTCAAGCCCGTGCACTATGGTGTCCACCCTGAGACCCACCTCATTGATTTCGACGAGGTGCGCAAGCTCGCTCACGAGCACAAGCCCAAGCTCATTATTACGGGCGGCTCGGCCTATCCCCGCCGCATCGACTTCGCCCAGTTTCGCGCCATTGCCGATGAAATCGGTGCCTACCTGCTCGTCGACATGGCTCACTTCGCGGGTCTGGTCGGCGCCGGTCTCTATCCGAGCCCGTTCCCGCACGCCCATGTCGTCACTTCGACGACCCACAAGACGTTGCGCGGCCCGCGCGGTGGCATCATCCTCACGAACGACGAGGCGCTCGCCAAGAAGTTCAACTCGTCGATCTTCCCTGGCATTCAGGGCGGTCCGCTGATGCACGTGATCGCCGGTAAGGCCGTTGCGTTCGGCGAGTGCCTCCAGCCTGACTTCAAGACCTACGTTCAGAACGTAATCGACAATGCCAAGGCGATGGGCGAAGTGCTCGTCAACTCCGGCTTCGCGCTGGTTTCCGGCGGCACGGACAGCCACCTGATCCTCGTCGATCTGCGTCCCAAGGGCCTGACGGGTAATATTTCCGAGAAGGCGCTCGGCCGTGCCCACATCACCTGTAACAAGAACGGGGTGCCGTTCGATCCGGCGAAGCCCATGGTCACCTCGGGCATCCGCCTCGGCTCTCCCGCCGGAACGACCCGCGGCTTCGGTGTGGCCGAGTTCCGCGAAGTTGGCCGCATGATCGCCGAGGTGCTCGAAGGCCTTGCCAAGAACGGCGAGGAGGGCAACGGCGCCGTGGAAGAGAAGATCAAGTCCGAAGCTACGGCTCTTTGCCACCGCTTCCCGATCTACGGCTGATCGGCCGTTCACTGGCGATTTTGGGCGCCGGGCGGAGCATTATCCGCCCGGCGCTTCACGTTTTTACGGGGGTATCGGGGGGCGGGGCAGCTGTACGAGCAGACAAGGGCCCCGGGAGCGCTTAAGAGATCCGGAGCGTTCATCGATTCCGAGGCCCCGCCCGATGCGTTGCCCCTACTGCGGCTCAGAAAATACGAGCGTGAAGGACAGCCGTCCAACGGACGAGAACGCGTCGATCCGCCGTCGCCGTGAATGTCCAGACTGTGGCGGCCGGTTCACCACGTTCGAGCGCGTGCAGCTACGCGAACTCGTCGTCGTCAAGCGCTCCGGGCGAAAGGTCGCCTTCGACCGTGACAAGCTCATGAAGTCGGTCACGATCGCCACGCGCAAACGCCCCATCGAGGATGATCGCATCGAGCGCATGGTGTCGGGCATCGTGCGGCAACTGGAAAGCACGGGCGACACCGAGATCCCGTCGTCGATGATCGGAGAGCGCGTGATGGAAGCCCTGCGCGGTCTCGATCCCGTGGCGTATGTGCGCTTCGCTTCCGTTTACCGTGATTTCCGGGAGGCGGCCGACTTCCAGGAGGTGCTAGGCGAGATCGCCGGCAGCGATACGCTGGTAGAAAAGCTACCTCAAAAAAGGCACTGAGCATCCGCCATTGAGATGGCCAACGCTCAGTCTGGCGGCCGGGCCCTTGAGATTTTTCGCCGAGCGGTGGAAAGCTGTCACCAATGAGCCCGCTCCCGTCTCCTTTCGATCTGGATATGATGGCCATCGCGCTGCGCGTGGCTGAGCGCGGTCTTGGCAATGTCGCCCCCAATCCGGCTGTCGGCGCGGTAATCGCCAACGCTGCGACAGGAGAGGTCATTGCGCGGGGTTGGACGCAGCCCGGGGGCCGTCCGCACGCGGAAACCGAAGCCATCCGCCGCGCAGGGGTACGGGCGCGCGGCGCGACCATGTACGTGACGCTGGAGCCGTGCGCGCATCACGGCAAGACCCCTCCGTGCGCGGACGCCATCATCGCGGCGGGCTTGAAGCGCGTCGTGGTCGGGGTCGGCGATCCCGACCTGCGTACGGCAGGAGAGGGCGTTGCGCGGCTGCGTTCGTCCGGAATCGAGGTTCTAGAGAAAGTCCGAGAAGACGAAGCCTGCTGGCTCACTCTTGGGCACATCCTGCGCGTCACCCAAGGCCGACCGTTCGTGACCTTGAAGATGGCCACCGACGCGCAAGGCAATATTCCCCGTGGGGATGGCGCAGCGCCTGTCTGGGCGACCGGGCCCGAAGCGCGGGCCGCGGGTCATCTTTTGCGTGCACGCGCGGACGCCATCCTTGTCGGCGCCGGAACGGTGCTCGCCGACGATCCCGATCTCACCTGCCGTCTGCCAGGCCTCGAAGGCCGCTCGCCGGACCGCATCGTGATGTGGGGACGCAAGCCGTTCCCCGCCGACCGCAGGCTGGTGAAAACCGCAGGCGCGGTGCCGGTCATCCTCATCAGGCCCGAGGGCTTTAGGGACAATCTGACCCCGCTCCGCGAGGCGGGCGTCACCGTGATCGAACCTCCGATCCGGGTTTCCCATGTCTCGCCCGATCTGGCCGTCGGGCTTCTGGCCGAGAGGGGCTGCACACGGTTGCTTGTGGAGGGTGGCCCGGTCTTGTGGCGCGCCTTTTCGGAGGCGGGGCTGGCTGATGAGGTGGCCCTTTTCATTGCCGGGCACACGATTGACACGTGCGGGGCCGAGGAAATCCTAACGCGGCATCTGGGGGCGGGTATCTACAAGCTGATCACGCGACGGTCGGTAGGTGCCGATACGATGTTGCTTTGGGCTCGCGACCCTGTCGCAGGGCGCGCGGGGCAACTTGCAGGTGTTCAGGGGCACTGATACGGAACCCGTCATGTTCACGGGCATCATCACCGACATCGGCGAAGTCATCGGACGCGAGGGCGGGCGCTTCGCAATCCGTTCGCACTACGACGCCGATACGATCGAACTGGGTGCGTCCATCGCCTGCGATGGGGTCTGCCTCACCGTGACTTCCGTGCGCGCAGATGGGCAGGGGGCCGCCTTCACACTCGACGTGTCGAACGAGACGCTGTCGCGCACTACCCTGGGGACCTGGAAACCTGGCCGCGCCATCAACCTCGAACGCGCCCTGAAGGCGGGCGATGAACTCGGCGGGCATCTCGTATCGGGCCATGTGGACGGGATGGCCCGCATCCAGAGCGTGACCCAGGATGGGGACAGCGTGCGCTTTGTTCTGGAGGCGCTCCCGAACTTTGCGCGGTTCATTACGCCGAAGGGATCCGTGGCGCTCGACGGTACGTCCCTCACCGTCAACGAGGTGATGGCAAACCGCTTCGGAATCAATCTCATTCCCCACACCTTGACCCAGACCACGTGGGGGCGCAAAAAGCCGGGCGACCTGGTCAATCTGGAGGTCGATATGTTTGCGCGCTACGTCGCGCGGCTTTTGGAGTTTCGTTCGTGAGTGCTTCGCAGGCCAGCGGCCAGATGGCTACCGGCTCGACCCCGAAATCCGCATCTGCCGTCTCCCCGACATCAGAAATTGTCGAGGATCTGCAGAACGGCCGCATGGTCGTGCTCGTCGACGCCGAGGATCGCGAGAACGAAGGCGATCTCGTAGTCGCCGCCCAGATGGCGACGCCGGATGCTATCAACTTCATGGCGAAGCACGGCCGGGGTCTCATCTGCCTCGCGCTGGCGCCGGCACGCGCAGCCGAACTGGGCCTCGAAATGATGGTGCGCAAAAACGCATCGCGAAATCGTACCGCCTTCACGCAGTCGATCGAGGCTCGCGAAGGAATCACCACCGGCATTTCCGCGCACGATCGCGCGCGTACCATTTCCACCGCGATAGATCCTACGAAAAGCGCCGCCGACATCGTTTCGCCGGGGCACGTGTTCCCGCTTATTGCGCGCGAGGGCGGCGTGCTTATCCGCGCGGGCCATACTGAAGCCTCTGTCGATCTCGCCAAGCTCGCGGGCCTCAATCCAAGTGCCGTCATCTGTGAGATCATGAACGATGACGGCACGATGGCCCGCATGAGCGATCTCGTAGAGTTCGCCCGCCATCATCATCTCAAGATCGGGACCATCGAGGATCTGATCGCCTATCGCCTCAGGAACGACCGACTCGTGGAGCGCGTCGCGGAATTGCGTTTCGAGAGCGCCTTCGGCGGTCCATTCGACGTGAAAGTGTACACCACCACTGTCGATCCGGCCGAACATCTGGCCATCGTCAAGGGCAACATCCGGGGGGACGATCCGGTGCTCGTTCGCGTGCATGCGGTCAACCTTCCGGTCGATCTCTTGGGCGTGGGGGAAACGACCGACGGGGAGTCGCTGATCGCGAAGTCCTTGCGCGCCATCGACACGGAGGGCCGCGGGGTCGTCGTGCTTATTCGCGATCTGGGCCCCAAGAGTGTTTCGGACTGGATCGGCCGCCTGGCCTCGTCCGGCGGCGGGGCGCCCCCGGCCTCCGGACGGCGGCAGGTCGAGACCGGCATCGGCTCTCAGATCCTCCGCGATCTCGGCGTCCGCGACATGGTGCTCCTCACGAATTCGCCCGAGCAGGTCTACATCGGCGTCGAGGCGTTTGGCCTCAGGATTGTCGAAACGCGAGCGATCGAGTAGGCAGCGATGGTCGAACGGGCTGAAAGAGAGCGGACGGCGGCGGACAACGGATCGGAACTGGCGCAAGGTGCGCGGATCCTGATCATAGAATCTCCGTACTACGCGGAAATCAGCGGCCATCTGCTGGCGGGAGCGCTGCACGTATTGGCGGAGAACGGGTGCGATTTCGATCGCCTCTCGGTGGCGGGCGCGCTTGAGATCCCACAGGCGCTGGCAGCGGCCGTCGAGGCGGGCCTTATCGGCGGCGAAGGAAAGCACTACGCCGGTGCCGTGGCGCTCGGCTGTGTCATCCGCGGAGAGACCGCGCATTACGACATTGTGTGCAATAACGCCAATCACTGGCTCATGGAGACGGTCATTCGCAACGCGGTTCCCCTCGGCAACGCGATTCTTACTGTGGACACGCGTGAGCAAGCTCTGGCCCGCGCCGCCGATGGAGATCCTTCGGGCAAGGGCGGAGACGCGGCCCGCGCATGCTTGGGGCTGATCGCGATTAAACAACGGCTGCGGGCGACCGCCGAAGGAGCTTCGCAATGACCGCGGCCATTCCTAAGAAACCTTCCGGCAAAGGCGCGATGCCGCGTTCGAAAGCGCGCATGGCGGCCGTGCAGGCACTCTACCAGATGGAGTTGGCCGGGACGGATGTGACTGACGTGGTCGCCGAATTCCAGCGCATGCGTTTTCACCCTGTCGAGCCGTCACCAGCTGAAGACGACGACTCGCCGTCCGGCCTGGAAGAGGCTGATGCCCCCTTCTTCTCGGAGGTCGTGCACGGTGTCGTGCGCCGTCAGCGCGACATAGACCCTCTTGTTCACGAGCAGTTGGCGGCGGGTTGGCGGCTCGTGCGCGTTGACGCGATCCTGCGCGCCATTCTGCGCGCTGGAACTTTTGAACTCATGGAGCGCCGCGACGTACCAGGCCGTGTGGTCATCAACGAGTATATCAACGTCGCACACGCGTTTTTCGACGAGGAGGAGCCGCGTGTCGTCAACGGCGTGCTCGACAAGATAGGTCGGCGGTTGCGCGCCGAGGAATTTGAGAAAAAGCGCGCCGCCGATTGACGTTTCCGGCGAGGCTCGCCTCAGGAGCTCGACGGCGCATTCCGGTGGAGGCAGGCATGGCCGGTACCATCAAGGGTGAGGCGGAACTGATCGGGACGTATCTGGCGCCGCTGGCCGATTCACACGCAGGGGCGCTCGGCCTGAAGGATGATTGTGCGACGTTCGTTCCGCGCGCGGGGTTCGATCTCGTTCTCACCACCGACGCCGTGGCGGAAGGCGTGCACTTTTTCTCTGACGATGCGCCCGAGGACATCGGCTGGAAAGCACTGGCCGTGAACGTTTCGGATTTGGCAGCCAAGGCAGCGGAGCCGCGCATCTACCAGATGGCGCTGTCGTTCCCCGATGCGCCTTCCCACGATTTCATGTCCCGCCTTGCCAAGGGTCTCGCTGAGGCCCAGGCGGCTTTTGGCATCACGCTATCGGGCGGCGACACGGATCGCCGTCCTGGTCCGATGACCATCACGATCACGGCTATCGGAGAGGTTCCCGCGCGATGCATGCCGGCTCGCATGGGGGCACAGGCCGGTGACCGGCTGTTCGTTTCAGGCACAATTGGGGATTCCGCACTTGGCCTCAGACTGCGCCGGGCCGATGCCGACGTGAGCCGCTGGGCTTTGACGGATGCTGAACGCGGGGCGCTTTTGCAGCGCTATCTGCGGCCGGCTCCGCGCCTCGATTTGCGGGACGGCCTGCTGAGATGGGCTTCTGCTTCGATGGATCTGTCCGATGGGCTTGCCAAGGATCTGTGCCGGCTTGCCGCGGCGAGCGGGCTTTCGGCCGAGATCGAGGAGGGCCGCCTGCCGCTCAGCTCTGCGGTCCGCAAGGTCGTGGCGGCCGACGCGGCCGCGTTTGGGTCGGTGCTCGGTGGCGGCGACGACTACGAGGTCCTGTTCGCGGTGCCTTCGGTGCGTGCCGGCGAGCTTGCCGCCTGGGCCGAGGCGCGCGGCACGCGGCTGACCGAAATCGGCGCGTTGACCGTTGGTGGCAATGTGATGATCCGTTCCGAAGACGGATCATCCCGGCCGTTGGCGCCTCAGGGGTGGGATCACTTTTGACGCATACCCCCAAAGATGCAGCTAGCCCTGTGGTCGGTTCGTCGCACCGTGGTCAAATTCAATGGGAACAATCGTTTAAGCGATGGCTTGTGCCCGTAAACGCCTTGCTTCGGGGTCTTCGTTTGGCCACATCCGTGCCCGAAATGATGCGACGCAGTGAGCGTCGAAGAGAAACAGTGGGGGGCAGCTTTCGAGCTGTCGCGCGACGACCACAGGAAGGTGCCCGTTGGCAATGCATGAGATGACGTTGAAACCGCGCAGGGAGTTTTTGTGGTCCCGCGACCAGATCCGTTCTGGTTACGCGAGGGCGCTTGCCGTCGCGGTCACATCGCTCGTCATCACACTGTTTGCTCCTGTTGCTCCGGTTTCTTTCGCCCCCTTCTCCAGTGCCATGGCGCAAGAGGGGGATTGGTGGGGCGGAATTCGCGGGTTCGGAACGCCGAACTTCTCGGGCAAGCCGCGCAACGAGCGCGCGGTTGCCAAGCCGGAACCGATGGACGATCTGAGAACGGGACAGGTGCCGTTCCGCAGCGACGAGATGGTCGGGTACATCGACCGGGCCATTGCACTTCATCGGCGGATCGTCAGCAATGGCGGCTGGCCGACCATTCCCGGCAAACGCATGATCCGTCCTGGCGACGACGATGAACGGGTGCCCACCCTGCGCCGGCGCTTGCGCGTAACAGGCGATCTGAGCTCCAAGGGCTCGGGATATGAGGACTACAATTTCGACAGCACCACCGAAGAGGCCGTACGCCGCTTCCAGGAGCGTCACGGCCTGCGCACGAGTGGCCGGGTCGACCAGCCGACACTCGCAGCGCTGAACATCACCGCCGAAGAGCGCCTGAGGCAGCTCGAGGTGAATCGCAACAGGATTGTGCAGCTTCTCATGGAGCCGATCGAGGAGCGCTATATCCTCGTCAACGTCCCGGCGTACCAGCTCGAAGCTGTTGAGCGCTTCGAGGTGGCCCAACGCCATAGGGTCGTCGCCGGTCGTCCGGGCCGCGATACGCCGTCCCTCAAGGCGACCATCAAGGCACTCAACTTCTTCCCGTCGTGGAAGGTTCCCGACAGCGTTGCACAGCTCGACGTCTTCCCGCGGCTGGTCAAGGAACCGGAGTATCTCGAAAAAGAAAAGATCCGGGTCGTGATGGGCGACTTCAACGGACCTGAGATCGACGCCACTGCGATCGACTGGTCGATCGCGGATGCCTCGAAAGTGAAGCTTCGCCAGGATCCGGGGCCTCAGAACGCTCTCGGCCTCGTGCGCATCGACATGCAGAACGAGCACGGCGTCTACATGCACGACACGCCGCTGAAGACACTCTTCGAGCAGCGTTCGCGTGCTTTCAGCGCGGGCTGCGTGCGTGTTCAGGATGTCTTCAAACTCGTCAGCTGGATCGCCCGCTATGAGCCGGGATGGGAAAACCCAGGCCAGGTCGATGCCGTGATCCAGATGGGACAGCCGCTCGATGTTCAGCTGACACGGCCGATTCCGGTCTATTTCAGCTACATCACGGGCTGGGCCGAAGCGAACGGCACCGTTAACTTCCGAACTGACATCTACAACCGGGATGGTCAGACGTCCGATGCCACTGCGCAGATGTTCGATCCGGATGCTCCGCCGCCGCCCTCGGGCGGACTGGCGCCCTGAGGCTATCACCGTTCGTCCGTAGGCAAGGGAGCCAACTCGCGCGGAGGCGCATGGCGCCCGGCCGGTTCGCGGATGAGCGATTTCACGTCCTGCAAATTCGGGAAAAAGTGGCTCCGCGGGTAGGGCTCGAACCTACGACCGTCCGATTAACAGTCGGATGCTCTACCACTGAGCTACCGCGGAACAGGCACGAAATGCTTCGTGCGAGGGGGTGATTAGCAGAAGCGAACGAGGAGGAGAAGTCCTTTTCGGTCGCCATCACCAGATGAGCGCTCTTCGCGACCCACTTCATTCTTATCAGGCTGATTTCACGTCAGATTTCGCGTGAATTTGGAGGCCACGCCCGGAATTGAACCGGGGTACGCGGATTTGCAGTCCGCTGCGTCACCACTCCGCCACGTGGCCAGATCCGGGGTGCGCCGCCCGTCGCAGAGCCGCCGTTTGGGCGCTTCTGCATGGTGAACCGGGGCGGGAACCGTTTCCGGATCAGGGCGTCTAGCACGAGAGGTGAAGCCGGCACAAGCGAGCCGTAGTGCGGCCGGCGGCGTTCTCGCCGGGGGCTCACAGTTTCCTCAGGCTTCCTCTACGGCGTCACGGCCGTCCCGCAACCTCGTCCTTGGTCCACTAGGTCAATTTGCGGTATGGGGAACGGGTCATCACGTGGCCTAGTCTCCGCACCGGTGACGCCGAGCCCGCCGGGTTTGCGGCAGGTCTTCCAGTGGTGAGCAGGACGACGAAATGGCTGATCTTTCTCTGCAGCGTCGAAACATGGTGGAATCGCAGGTCAGACCCAGCGACGTGACCGACCGGCGCATCCCCCGCGCCATGGGCGTCGTGCCGCGCGAGGCCTTCGTGTCGGCTGCGCGAAAGGGGCTCGCCTATCTCGACATCGATCTGCCGATAGACGTCCCGGGACAGACGGGCGCGTCGGGGCGTGTGCTGCTGGCGCCGCGAACGCTTGCGAAGCTCTTGCAGCTTGCGGCGGTCGACGAGACGGATGTCGTCCTCGATATCGGATGCGCTACGGGGTACTCGTCGGCGATCCTCGGCAAGCTCGCGCAGACGGTGGTTGCGCTCGAATTCGATACGGCGCTCGCCCAGGAAGCGACGAGGGTCCTGCAATCGCTCGGCGCAGATAACGTCGCGGTGGTGCATGGTGACCTGGCGGCGGGGTATCCGGCAGAGGGGCCATTCGACGTCATTGTCATAGAAGGTGCCGTGGCCAAGGTGCCTGAGGCTCTGTTGGGCCAATTGAAGGATGGCGGGCGATTGGTCGCCATCCTGTCCGATGGCCGAACCGGGCGGGCGGCCGTGTGGCGCCGCACCGGCGGGGCCATTTCTGAGCGCGACGGCTTCGATGCGAGCGCTCCATTCCTTCCCGGTTTTGAGCCCGAGCGGCGTTTTGTTTTTTGATGGCTGGGTGCCAATTCCTCAGAACACGTACTCGGGCAATCTGTGGGGAATGGGCAACGTCCATCCAGAAATCTGCGCCTAAGCGCCTAGAATTTCATTTGAAAAGGCAACGGCGAACCGCCTCCACTTCCGAATCGGCGTAGAAAAGCATCGTTTGACGATCAGATCTTCGAACGTGAGAATTAGTACGCTGACGGACTTTTTACGACAATACGTGCCGCGGCTGTTCATTTTGGACGCGTGAGTTTGCTGTCGCGGTACGAGGGGGGATGTTCGCTTGTCCAAGTTCAAGCCGCAGGTAGGTAGAGAACGTCTAAGGCACGCGCCGCGCATGCTGTGCGCGGCCGCGGTTTTTTTTGCCGCGATTGCCCAGCAAACCTTGCCGGTTTCCGCGTTGACCTTGGACGAAGCTCTCGCGGCAGCTTACAATTATAGTCCGCGCCTTGACGCTGAGCGTGCTCGCCTAAGGGCAATCGACGAGGATGTCTCGATCGCCAAATCGGGCTATCGTCCAGATATTAACGCAAGTGCCGATGTCGGCTATCGTTACGAAAAGAATGACCCGAGAGAATTCGGTGCTGGCGACCACAAGCCGCAGGGGCTATGGCATCGATTTGGTCCAGCCTATTTTTACGGGGTTTCGGGTCACCAATGCTGTCAGCCAGGCTGAGGCTGGTGTGCGGGCCGGAAGAGAAGGCCTGCGAAGAGTGGAACAGGAGGTTCTCGCTGAGGCCGTTACGACCTTTATGGAGGTCGTGCGCGATCAGGCGATCGTTCGGCTGAATGAGAACAACGTTAAAGTTCTGAGCGAGGAACTGAAGGCCACCCAGGACCGGTTCTCGGTCGGCGAGGTAACGAGGACAGATGTGGCCCAATCTGAGGCCCGACGGGCCCGGGCGCTGGCCGAACTCGATCTCGCTCGAGGAAACTATCAGACGAGCACGGGGCAACTTCGAGCGGACGGTTGGGGAGCCTGCGAATGGGCTCGTCGAGCCTTCGCTCAACTTGAGCATGCTGCCCAAGTCGCTCGATGAGGCGGTCGCCATTGCGACACAAGAAAACCCCAACGTCGTCGAGGCTCTTTATCGAGAGCAGGCGGCTAAGTTTCAATGTCGACAGGATTCGCGGTGAGCTTCTGCCGCAGGTTGGTCTCGTGGCGGGCTATTCGAATAACTTCGAGACCGGCCTCGGGGAGATCGACACCGGAACAGGCGTCGGTTAGGGGCGTTTTGAACGTGCCGCTCTATCAGGACGGCGGCAGAGTACATGCTGAGGTGCGGCAAGCGAAGCACGAGCACATCGGTCGAATTCAGGACATCGAGGAGAGCCGGGTTCGCGTGAAGGCCTTTGCCATCGAGGCCTGGGCGCGTTTCGTTTCCGCGCGCGCGGCACTGGAGAGCGCCAAGGCTCAGGTCGAGGCCAACCAGATTGCGCTCAACGGCGTGCGTGAAGAAGAGCGCGTCGGCCAGAGAACACTCATCGAAGTCCTCAACGCCCAGCAAGAACTGCTCGACTCCCAGGTGGAGGAAGTGAGACAGCGGGCCGACGTCATTATTGCGGCCTATGCCCTGCAGGCTGCGATGGGGCGCCTGGACGCCATGAGCCTGGGCGTCACCAGCTTGGTGTATGATCCCGAGCAGCACTACTTCGACGTGCGCCGGAAGTGGTGGGGGATCTCGATCACCCACGAGGACGGACGTCGCGAGCAACTCGATCTGTGGCCTGGCCGCGAGGAGATGAAGTAGCGCCAGCGCGCGGTTGAGGAGGCTGCGTCGGCCCCTTGGAATAATCACAATTCGGTCGAGATCAGCCTTTGTCCGCAATCCGGACGAACCCTCGACATGCCGTCACGGGCGAGCCGTTCGTTAGATCTGAAATACATCAAAGCTTGAATGCGTTGGGAAAGCCGGCGGCACAGGGGCTGCAATCGGCCGCTACGAGGTATTGTAAGTTTTTTCTTGTAGAGAGGCGGCCGCGCCACATGTTCGCCCTGCCTCGAGCCTAGAAAAGGCCATGAAGCGCCGGGGCGTCCAGCCTGCGGTTTCCAGGTTGGAAAGCCGAAAGTCCCTGTCTGCACTTCGTTTGAATAGCAGCAGGTACGGTGCTTCTCGAGACGATCCAGGGGGTGGGTATCGCTAGGCTGGCACGGGAAGCCAGCGAGGATACCGTCACAGGGACCCGTTTCTCATCGCATGCTCCGCTTTGTGCGGGGCTTTGTAGCGGCGTGCGTCAGCGAGGTTCGGCCATGGAACTGACGGAGAAGAACGGTCAAGCAAGCATGGAGGAGATCCTGGCGTCGATCCGCCGGATCATCGCGGAGGAACCCGGTAGAGGCGAACCGGTCATCGATCTCGATGCTCCGCTGCGGCAGATCAAGGGGGACGGCCTGCTGGATGACCCCAGCGATTTTGATCTTCCGTCGATTTTCCGAGCGCCGTCCACGCCTGCCCATTCCGAGCGGGAACGGCCTGCGCCGCTATTTGGGCGTCTCAGTGAGGCCCTCCGCGCGGCGTCGACCGCAAACGGGCATGGCGGTGAGACCGTCCGCAACGGGGCCAGTCTCAGTTCCCTGCGCTTGCAACGGATCGAAAACGCCGGGGCGACGGGCGAACCGAATGCAGCGATCGCGCCGGCTTTTGCGCTGTCCACATTCCACCAGTCCACCGGCTTTCAGGAATCACAGCAGGGCGCGGCGAATGCCGGCCCGGATGTCGCGCCGGTCAAAGAGCAGACTACGACTGCGAACGGGGCCGACATGTCTCAATTGCCGACACGCCAAACAGAGGAACCACCATTCGCACCTGAGGCCGATGGCGCGGAGCCATCCGCTGAGAATGCTGTCGCGACGCCGCCAGCTGCCGCAGCGCCGCCCGAGGTTCCCCGCCAGATGGCAGCGTTCAAAGACACGCGGTTCCGAGGCATGGGCGTGGCGCCTGCTCCCGTGGAACCGGTGGCTTCGTGGGTCTCTCCTTTTGAAGGCGCGGCAACGAGCGCCCTTCTGGAGGCGGCGGATCAGCCCCTCCTGGAGGTGGTCGAGAAAGAAACGCCCGAGGCGTCTGCCAACGGGAGCTATCCCGCCTTCGAGGTCCCGACGCAGAGCCCTGAAACGCTTGCGGATGTAGTGCCGCCTCCGCCGCCTCTGCCGCACAGCGCCGATGAGGGGGCCCAGCCGCCCGTTGACAAGTTCAGCACGGCGCCGATCGAGGATACGACGGCCGACCTCCTTAGGCCCATGCTGCGCCAGTGGCTGGCCGATAACATGCCGCGCATGGTCGAGAAGGCGCTGCATATCGAGGTCGCCGAAAGCGTGAAGACCTTGAAGAAATGACGCTGAGCGCCCTTGGACCGGCTTGATTTTTCGCGCCTTGGGCGCTGGGAAGCCGTCCGGGCGCCTCATTTTTTGCGATTTTGCGAGGCTTATTGAAGCTGAACGTCTGCCGGGCTACGAGTTGGCAGGCTGGATTAACGAGCCCCGCTCGGGGCGAGTTCGAAAAAATCCGTTCGAGGAGTGAGGCGGGGCGATGAGCAGGGTGGAAGGTGCGTCAGAAGCATCGATGGAGGATATCCTAGCTTCCATCCGGAAGATCATCGCTGACGATCCCGCACCGCCAGCATCCGCAGAGGCACCGCCGGGCAAACCCGCAGAAACGCCGAAGGGTATTCCGCTCCCGGCCGGACGCGATGCGCTTTCAGGTGGCGACACGGCGAAAGGCGCGCCCGGTTCGAGCGGCCAGCCCTTCTTCCGCACGCCCCCCGCCGCGGCGTCTGCTCCCGCACCAGTATCGGAGCCACCTGTTTCGCGCTCGCTTGCAGCTGCGATCGACGACGATCTGGCCGGTCTCATCGAGACGCCGTCATCCACTAGCCCATCTGCCGAAAAGGCCCCGCCGCCGACGGCCAAGCCGCATGGCACGGCGTCATCGGTTGAGGCGGCGCGGGAAAAGTGGGCCAATCTAATCAATCCGCAGTCACCGGCTTCTTCGGCGGCAAAATCTCCGGTCCGCCCGAGCTTGACGGCATCTCCCAGTGCAGCACCTGCACCCGACAGCGCGCCCGCCGCCTCACCGCCTTCGCCGGGTATCTTCACGCCACGGACAGGTGGATTCTATCCTCCGCAGAATGCAAAACCCGCTACAGCGCGCGCCCAGGAGGTAGAGCCCAAGCCGCAACCGTCGGCACCCGCCGCAGCCGCCGCTTCGGCACCCAAGCCCGCGGTGGCGCAGCCGCCGCTGCCAGAACCGGCAAAACCTTCTGAACCAAAGGCCGCGACGGCCTCGCTGAGTTCCGGCTTCATTCCAACAGTGAAAAGCGCTGAACCCGTGTCCGCTCCAGCGGCATCAGGACCGGTTCCCACGGTTCGCGTGGCGCCCGTTGAACAGCCGCCCTTGGAGAAAGCTGCCGATCCCGTCCCAGGTAAAGTCAACGGCTCTCCCGCCGACAGCGCCTCCCTGGCGGCGGCCCGCGCTCTGGACGACCTGGCTGCCGGCTTTGCGAAGAACGAAGGACCTGCTGGCGACCCCGCGGTACCGCCGGTGCCGAAAGCCGCGGCCCTTGATCCGGTGGAGCCCTCCACGCTCGCTTCGGCAGCGAAGGCGGTCCCGGTTACGGTCGAGGCCGCCCGTGCGCCGGCGCCCAAGGCAGCCACACCATCGGTTCCCCCAATCGAACCCTCCGCCACGGCGGCCTCCTCGCGCTCGCTCGAGGATGTGGTGGCCGACATGCTGCGCCCGATGCTGCAGAAGTGGATCGACGAAAACATGCCACGCATCGTCGAGCGGGCGCTGAAGCGCGACCCCTTGCTGGGCCCGAAAACGGACGCTTAGACGGGGCGTAGGACGGCCTGCGGGCCGAAGTGCCGCAGTATCGGGCCTGTGGGCGTTGACAGGCAGTTGAGCGGGGTCGTACCACCTCGCGATGCCCGTTTGAGAAGAACCCCGCACATCATGCTCGAAAAGACTTACCAGCCGGCCGCCGTCGAGCCGCGCGTCAGCGACGATTGGGAGAAGGCCGAGGCCTTCAAGGCCGGCCGCCCGGACCGCGCCGAAGCCCCCCCGTATTCGATCGTCATCCCACCGCCGAACGTGACCGGCTCTCTCCACATGGGGCACGCGCTCAACAACACGTTGCAGGACATCCTGTGCCGGTTCGAGCGGATGCGCGGCAAGGACGTGCTCTGGCAGCCGGGCATGGACCACGCGGGCATTGCCACGCAGATGGTGGTGGAGCGCAAACTGGCTGCCGAGAAGCAGCCTGGCCGCAGTGAACTGGGCCGCGAGAAGTTTCTCGAAAAGGTCTGGGAGTGGAAGACGGAGAGCGGCGGGTCGATCGTCAACCAGCTGAAGCGGTTGGGCGCGTCATGCGACTGGAGCCGCGAGCGCTTCACTATGGACGAGGGGCTGTCGAGGGCCGTCGTCAAGGTGTTCGTCGAACTGCACCGCGCAGGCCTGATCTACAAAGACAAGCGCCTGGTCAACTGGGACCCGAAGTTCCAGACCGCGATCTCGGATCTCGAGGTCGTCCAGGTGGAAGCAAAGGGTTCGTTTACCTGGACCGACGGAGACGCCGAAAATCCTTTCGACGCGGAAGCGCTCGCCAAGGTTCTGGCCAAGAACCCGAGCGGCCACATGTATCACTTCCGCTACCCGCTGAGCGAAAAAGTGCCGGGCTTCGAAGCGGACCACATCGTCGTTGCCACGACGCGTCCCGAGACGATGCTGGGCGACACGGGCGTCGCCGTGCATCCCGACGACCCGCGCTATGCGGCCCTCATAAAGGCCGCCGCGACGGTGCGACTGCCGCTTGTCGGCCGGGAAATTCCCATCGTTGCCGACGATTATTCCGATCCCGAGAAGGGCACGGGTGCGGTCAAGATCACGCCTGCGCACGACTTCAATGATTTCGAGGTTGGCAAGCGTCACGACCTGCCGCAGATCAACGTGCTCGATCCGTTCGGCAAGATTATCGCTGGCCCGGCGGCCAAGCTGGACGGCATTCCGGAAAACCTGCAAGGCGTTGATCGCTTCGAAGCGCGCAAAATGGTCGTGTCCGAGTTTGCCGCGCTGGGCTTACTGGCGAAGATCGAGCCAACGGCGCACACGGTTCCGCACGGCGATCGCTCCAACGTCGTCATCGAGCCGTGGTTGACGGACCAGTGGTACGTGAACGCTGCGGAGCTTGCCAAAGAGGCAATCAAGGCGGTCGAGGACGGCCGCACTACCTTTGTGCCGAAGAACTGGGAGAAGACCTACTTCGAGTGGATGCACAACATTCAGCCCTGGTGCATCTCGCGCCAGCTCTGGTGGGGGCATCAGATACCGGCTTGGTACGGTCCGGACGGTCGTGTTTTCGTCGCCGATGACGAGGCGGCGGCCAAGGTCCAGGCGAAGGCTTACTACAAAAAGGACGAAACACTCACGCGCGACGAGGATGTGCTCGACACGTGGTTTTCGTCGGGACTGTGGGCTTTCTCCACGCTTGGGTGGCCCGACGAGACGCCGGAACTGAAGCGCTACTACCCGACGAGCGTGCTCGTCACCGGGTTCGACATCATCTTCTTCTGGGTGGCACGCATGATGATGCTGTCGCTCTATTTCAAGAAGGAGGTACCCTTCAAGGACGTCTACATCCATGCCCTCGTGCGCGACGAGAAAGGGCAGAAGATGTCGAAGTCGAAGGGCAACGTCATCGATCCGCTCGAGATCATCGACGCCTACGGCGCCGATGCGTCTGCGCTTCACGCTGGCGCGCATGGCCGCCCAGGGGCGTGACATCAAGCTGTCGAAGCAGACCGTCGAGGGCAATCGCAACTTCGCGACCAAGCTCTGGAACGCAGCCCGCTTTGCCGAAATGAACGAGTGCGTGCGCGATCACGATTTCGATCCGCGTGCGGTCCAGCAGACATTGAACAGGTGGATCGCAGGTGAGACCGAGCGCGCGGCGGCCGCCGTGACGGCTGGGCTCGAAGCCTACAAATTCAACGAGGCGTCAGGCGCCATCTACGAGTTCGTCTGGGGCGTCTTCTGCGATTGGTACCTGGAACTCATCAAGACGATTCTCGCTGGTGACGACGAAGAGGCGAAAACCGAGACGCGAGCCACCGTCGCCTGGGTCATCGACCAGATCCTGAAACTCCTTCACCCGTTCATGCCCTTCATCACGGAAGAGCTGTGGGCGCACCTCGTGGAGCATGGCATCGCCCGGCGGTCACTGCTCACTCTCAGTGTATGGCCCGTTCCGAAGAACCTTGCAGATCCGCACGTGGATGAGGAAATCGGCTTCGTGATTGATCTCATTTCGGCTGTGCGTTCGGTGCGGACGGAAATGAATGTGCCGGCGGGTGCCAAAATTCCGCTCATCGTCACGAGCGCGCCGGAAGAAAGTCGGGCGCGGGCAAAAGCCCACGAGGAGACCATCATGCGTCTCGCCCGGCTAGACGGCATCTCCTTCGCCCCATCAGCGCCGAAGGGCTCAGCGCTCATTGTTGTCGGGGAGGCAACGGTCGCACTGCCGCTCGAAGGCGTCATCGACATGGACGCGGAGAGGAAGCGACTCGAGAAGGAGATTGCTAAGGCGGAGAGCGACAAGGGCAAGGCAGAAGCCTGGCTCGGCAACGAAGCGAACGTGGCGAAAAGCCCGGCCCACGTCGTCGAACTTAACCGCGAGCGCGTTGCCGACGGCACAGAGAAGATCAAGCGCCTCAAAGCGGCTCTAAAACGTATCGAGGCTTAGCGCTCATCCCCGCCGCGCGCGGCCATTACGGCGGCGAGGCGGGGCATCGGGTTCTTGTTGGTGTGAACGTAGAGTTCCGTGAGCCTCCAGCGCAGGTCGCGGAAGTGGAAAAGCCCCGTGAAGCGCCGCGACGGATCGGTCTTGTCTTCCATCTCGATCTCGAACGCGGCGGGCGAGACGAATTCCACGTGCCTGAGCCGCGACCAGAATTCGGTCATGCGCTCGGGAAGGTTGGCGAGCGTTTTCGGCGGCTCTTCGATGCGCTTCACGTAGCGCTTGTAGGCCTGTCCGTAGGTGAACAACGTCGGTAGGCCCCGCGCGTTCGCATATCGCTCGATAAGCCGGTCGACGGCGGCTGCGCCGAAGTATCCTTTGACCCGCTGCCATAAGCCGGGCCGCTCGGTGCCCGCGATCGTAGGTTCGTCCGGGGCCGCAAAATCCATCGGGCGGTCGAGGGCCATGTTCGTCATGGATTGGCGGAGCGTTGCGCGCACACTGTCCCATTCGACGAGAGCGTCAATGACAGGAACGTTGCCTGACTTGATCGCCTCCTTCAGCGTCCAAGCGGTAACGAAGGGCGAGGCCGCATAAGCCGCGAAGGGCAGGATCCAGAGTGCGAAACGCAGGGCGAAAGTTCTCATAGGCTTCAGCGCTTGGTCTTCCAAAGATTGGCCGCGGATTGATGCGGGTTCCTTTAGGCCTGAAGATTGCGGCCGTCCTCTGGCGGTTGTGCGGTGTGCCCAGGGCATCCAACGGCGGGGCTTTCGCGCGTGCGGAGAAGCTGACTTCGTGGAATGGCCGCCTAGGGCACGATCTCATGAATTGTTATCAGATGTCGGTCTCTCCTGGAAACGGGCGCGAAGGAGGTTGCGGCGCCACAGATGGCGTGTCTGCGCAAATGCCTTGCAGCGCATTCCAGGAACCGGCGTCGAGGGCGGGTTCGGAGGCATAGGTCTCAGCGCGTATCACGCGCTCGCGCCGTTCCGCCGTTTGCGGGTGGCTGCGAAGGACGTCTAAACCGATGCCTCCTTCCTTCTCCTCCATCTCGGTCACGCGATCGAAGAATTGCAGCAGGCCGGCCGCAGAAATCCGAGACTCCTTCAAGATAAGCAGCGCATGCTCATCGGCCTCGCGCTCCGCGTCGCGCGAGTAGGAGAGCTGCGCCAGCAAGAGCCCCGCGTTGGTCAGGGCCCCGCCCGCCCCACCGAGCACCAGTTCCAGGCCAGCAGCAAGCCCGATGGAGCGGACCATGCCTGTCTCCGGGTGCATTTCGAGGCCATGGCCCATCTCGTGGGCCAGCACGCCTGCCACTTCGTCCGGCGACTTTGACTTTTCAAGGAGCCCGCGCGTCAGCACGATCTGTTCGCCAGGCGTCGCGAACGCATTCATCAGATCCCAGTCGACGACCACGACCTTGAAACGCTTGTCGCTCCCGGCGGCCCTTGAGAGTTTCTCGGTCAATGCGTCGAGTGCAGCAGCCCCGGCCGGCGCCGCACACACCGGCTTGTTCCGCGTCATGGACGCAACGACTTGTTCGCCGAGGGCTTCGCGGGCGCTGTCGGGCAGCATACGGGCGACTGCACGGGCAGGCGAAAGGCCGGCGATCCATCCGCTGAATACCACGAGCCCTGCAAGTACGGCCGCCCAAGCCCAAAGTCGGACGGCCTGCCAGCGCCGGGCGCGCACGGAGAGTTGGGGCGCATGCTCGGCGAGGCGACGGGCAAAGCGGGCATCCGCCACGAACAGTGCCGCATCCGGCTGGTAGGAATATGTGAGCAGGGCATCGATGGCGTGATCTGTCAGCGGCTCGGAGGAGGCGAGCGCCCCATACGGCCAGACCAGGGGCTCGGGCTCGCCGGGCAGATCGATGGTCACGCCCCGGTCGGTCAGCCGCACCCGCGCGTCACGCGAACCGGGCGCGCGGCTGTCACGGAAGCGGGCAACGTAGAACGTGTGCGTTGTTTCGTTTTTCATGTGGCCTGTCAGATCACTGGAGCCCCCCGGATGATGCGGGGACCGCACAGGGGCAGCATAGCCTCAGAACTGGCGGCCTGCGATCTCATCGTCGCCTCAACCGGCCCGAAGAAGTCTTGCTCGCGTCGCGATTGGGCCGGAGTTCTCAGTTAATCACTGAGCACGAAGAGATGCCCGGGGTGGGTGGACAGTCTGTCCCGACCGGCTCGGCTTGGGTGATCTCTGACGTCACCATTCCAGGATGCGTGGACCAGGGGCAACCCGGGTCTCATCAAAGTTAAGGCCCGACAGTTGCTAAACGGACACGAACCTCTTGGAAATGTGCCTCTATTGGGCCACAAACCGGCGCGACACAGGAGACGGTCCGGATACCCGATTGGGGAAGCTGGACTGCGGGTGCATGCCGTGCCGGTCGATGAAGAACGAATGGATACGACAAGGCGCGTTCGAAAGCTCCCAGGTGTGTCGAGGAAACGGGGCCGCGCGGTGCGGTGCCGCTTCTTACCCCTTGGTTGAGCTTTAAGAGGTTGGCAAAGACATGGACGCGAAGTCGTTCGATAAATCGAAGCTGCCGAGCCGGCATGTGACCGTCGGTCCGTCACGTGCGCCGCATCGTTCCTATTACTATGCGATGGGGCTCACTGAGGAGCAGATCAATCGTCCGTTCGTCGGCGTGGTGTCCTGCTGGAACGAGGCCGCTCCCTGCAACATATCGCTGATGCGTCAGGCGCAGTCGGCCAAGGCTGGCGTTCACGAAGCGGGTGGCACGCCGCGCGAGTTCTGCACCATCACGGTCACTGACGGCATCGCGATGGGCCACCAGGGTATGAAGTCATCGCTCGTTTCGCGCGAGGTGATTGCTGACTCCATCGAACTCACCATGCGCGGCCACTGCTACGATGCGCTCGTGGGGATCGCAGGCTGCGACAAGTCTCTTCCCGGCACCATGATGGCGATGCTCCGCCTCAACGTGCCTTCGGTCTTCATGTACGGCGGCTCCATCCTGCCTGGCAAATTCCGCGGCAAGGATGTGACCGTTCTCGATGTATTCGAGGGCGTGGGCATGCACTCGGCGGGGCGCATGTCCGACAAGGATCTGCATGAGCTGGAATGTGTCGCGTGCCCGAGCGCCGGAGCCTGCGGCGGCCAGTTCACGGCCAACACCATGGCGATGGTTTCGGAGGCCATCGGCTTGGCGCTGCCCGGCTCGGCCGGTTCGCCGGCTCCCTATGAGGAGCGCGACAGCTACGCCACCGCCAGCGGCAAGGCCGTCATGCGGCTGATTAGCGACCAACTCCGTCCGCGCGCGATCGCGACCCGCAAAGCTTTCGAGAACGCCGCTACCGTCGTGGCCGCCACCGGCGGCTCGACAAACGCGGCACTGCACCTGCCGGCGATGGCCAATGAGTGCGGTATCGACTTCGATCTCTTCGACGTCGCCGAAATCTTCAAGCGCACGCCCTACATCGCGGATCTCAAGCCCGGCGGTCAGTATGTGGCAAAGGATGTGTTTGAGATCGGTGGAGTGCCGCAGGTTCTCAAAGCCTTGCTGGAAGGCGGCTATCTGCACGGCGACTGCATCACAGTCACCGGAAAGACCATGGCGGAGAATCTCGAGAAGGTCGTCTTCAACACAGATCAGAAGGTCGTCTATCCGGTGTCCAACCCGCTCTCGCCGACAGGCGGGGTTGTGGGCCTCAGGGGTTCGCTCGCTCCCGAAGGCGGTATCGTGAAGGTTGCCGGTCTGAAAAAGCTGCAGTTTTCCGGTCCCGCACGCGTGTTCGATTGCGAGGAGGAGGCCTTCGCTGCGGTCAGCGCCGGCAATTACAAGGACGGCGAGGTTCTCGTTATTCGCTACGAGGGCCCCAAGGGCGGCCCTGGCATGCGCGAGATGCTGTCCACCACCGCCGCGCTCTACGGGCAAGGCAAGGGCGACAAGGTGGCCCTCATCACCGACGGGCGGTTCTCCGGTGCAACCCGCGGCTTCTGCATCGGTCATGTCGGGCCGGAGGCAGCCGTCGGCGGCCCGATCGCCCTTGTCCGCGACGGCGACATCATCGCGATCGATGCTCAAAAGGGCACGTTGGAACTCGAAGTCGATGCAGCGGAACTGGAACGGCGCCGCAAGGAATGGAAGGCGCCGGACAACCCCTATCAAACAGGGGCGATCCGGAAATTTGCGGATCAGGTGGGCCCGGCGCGTTACGGTGCGGTGACCCATCGCGGAGGAAAGGCGGAAGTCGTCTGCTATGCTGATATCTAGAGCAGGATTTAGAGCGGCGGTTTTCGCAGCGCTGGTGCCGGTATTCGCCTCGGCGGCCGGAGCCGGGACGATTGCGTTCTCGTCTTCGAGAGAGGCCCTCAAGCAGGGGCTCAGCGCCTTTCAGGGCGGGTACTACGAGCTTGCGATTCCCGCGCTGGAGTTTGCGGCCGCCAAGAACGAGTTCATGGCCGAGTACTATTTGGCGCGCATCTACAGCGACAATTCCGGGTCGCACACCGATCATGCCAAAGCTTATCTGCTGTTCCAGCGGATCGCGGACCAGTACGCCGATGCGGATCCGGACGACGATCCTCGCGCGCCCTATGTCGGCAAGGCGCTGACCGCCCTGGCCGGCTACGTCCGGCGTGGCATCAAGGAGATTGGGCTGAACCCCAATCTCGACCAGGCCATTTTCTATCTGCGAAACGCCTCGACCACGTTCGACGACGAGGACGCACAGTTCGAACTGGCAAAGCTCCAGCTGCGCGGCGAGGGATTGGATGCCGACGAGGCCATGGGTCGTCACTGGCTGTCCGTTCTGTCCGAGCGAGGCCATGCCGGGGCACAGGCCTTCCTGGCCGACCTGCTGTGGCGCGGCAAGTACATGAAAGCCGACAAGGCGACGGCGCTGGCGCTCATCGCGGTCGCTGTCGAGAACGCGCCGGTCTACGACCGCCTGTGGATCGAGGACATTTACCAGAACATCTATTGCGGCGCCGGTGAAGGCATCCGTCGTCAGGCTACGGGAATCGTGGCCGACTGGGGCAACCGCTTCGGCCGAAAGCCCGAGGTGCGCGAGGCGTCCGGTCTGGGTCTTCTCGCCGCCGGTCCTGAGCGCACGTGCCAAAACGGTGAGGTTGTCGGCCCAATCAAATCATCCGATGCGGTCGAGGCGGGTGTCGCCCAATCCGTGCCGCAACAGCAGCCGGCGGTTCAACCTGGTTCGGGGTTCGTATACGGCCAGAGCACGCCAACGCTGCGCGATGTAGGGGCGGCGCCGCGCGATCCGCTGAACCGCTGAAAATCTGCGAATACGGCCTGTCCGCCGCCGGTCACTCGTCGATCTCGACCCAGACGGGTGCATGATCGGATGGCTTCTCCCAGCCGCGTGTGAAGCGATCTACGCCCGACCCCGTCATGCGGTCGGCCGCCTGTGGCGAGAGCAGGACGTGATCGATACGGATGCCGTCGTCCTTATTCCACGCGCCGGCCTGATAATCCCAAAAAGTATAGACGCCCGGCCCCGGGTGGCACGCGCGAACCGCATCGGTGAAGCCGAGGGCGGTGATCCGGCGAAGCGCGGCCCGGCTTTCGGGCTGGAAAAGCGCGTCTGATGTCCAGGCATCGGGACGCTTGGCATCAACGGCGTCGGGAATCACGTTGTAATCGCCGGCGAGGATGAAGGGCATTTCCTGCTTCAAAACCTTGCGGGCGTGACGTTCCAGGCGTGCCATCCAGGCGAGCTTGTAGTCGAACTTGGGACTGCCGATGGGATTGCCGTTCGGCAGGTACAAAGAGGCGAAACGTACGGAGGTCGTCTTGCTGGTGACCGTGGCCTCGATGTAGCGGGCCTGCTCATCGAAGTCGTCACCGGGCAGCCCGCATTCGACGTCTTCCAGCGGCAGGAGCGAGAGGATGGCGACTCCGTTGAAACCCTTCTGTCCGTGGACGGCAACGTTGTAGCCCAGATCCTCGAAAGCCTCCGCCGGAAAGCCTTCGCTGACGCTTTTGATCTCCTGGAATCCAATGACGTCCGGCTTTGCCTCGCGCAGATAGGCGAGCACGGTTTCGAGCCGCGCCTTGACGCCGTTGATGTTCCAAGTGGCGATCTTCATTGGGGCGCGGTCCGGTGCGGATGGTCTGCGGGGACTAGAGCGAGAAGCTCGTGCCGCATCCGCACGACGAGGTTGCGTGCGGATTGCGGATCTGGAATGAGGCGCCGATGAGGTCGTCGACGAAGTCGATTTCCGAGCCCGAAAGATATTCGAGCGACACGGGGTCGATCAGGACCTTGGCACCATCGCGCTCGATCACGATGTCGTCGGGGGCTATTTCGCGGGTCAGGTCGTAGCGGTACTGGAAGCCCGAGCAGCCGCCGCCCTCGACGGCCACGCGCAGCATGGTGCCTTCGGGCTCCCCGGCGACGATCTCGGCGATGCGGCGTGCGGCCGATCCTGTGACGATGACGGAAGGTTCGCTCATGACTGTCGTAGGTCCCAGGCTGTCGTGTGATACGGCTTAGAAATAGAGTGACCGGTGATTCGTGTGCGGGGCTAGGATTGCCAAAGCCCCCTCTTTGCGCGCAAGAGTTTGCGCGGAAAGAGGCGACGCTCTCCTGGAAGATAGGGTGTCGGTTGCGCCTGTCAAACAGGCAACCGGCCGATGCATCGCTGGAGTGCAGGTCTTGGCGAAGACGACCTGAGGCAAATGACGGCGATAAATCCCCCAAAGACCGGACACGGAGAAACAGCGGGTTCCGCCGCGAACGGATATGGCGCTGGGCTCAGCCCGGGCCAGCGACGACCCGCGGTCTATGCCGCGAGTGCGATCCCCTCGCGCGGGCGCCTCCACACCGAGCCGGAATGCCCGACCCGCAGCCCCTTCCAGCGCGACCGCGACCGCATTCTGCATGCCACGGCCTTTCGGCGCCTTACCCACAAGACGCAGGTGTTCGTCTATCACGAGGGCGACCACTACAGGACGCGGCTCACCCACAGTCTCGAAGTGGCGCAGGTCGCGCGCACGATCGCCCGGCAATTATGCCTCGATGAGGATCTGGCCGAGGCCCTGGCATTGGCCCACGATTTGGGGCACCCGCCTTTCGGCCACGCTGGCGAGAGGGCGCTGGATGCCGCGATGACGGACCACGGCGGCTTCGACCACAACGCCCAAAGCCTTCGTGTCGTGATGCAGCTCGAGCGGAAGTACAGCGCCTTCGATGGGCTGAACCTCACCTGGGAAACGCTCGAAGGCCTTGCCAAGCACAATGGGCCGTTAACCGGCGAAAAGGGCCAAGCGGTGCTGAAGGTCGTGCGCACCATAGAGGCGTGGCAATCGCTGGAGCCGGCGCGCTGGGCCAGTGCGGAGGCGCAGGTCGCAGCACTGTCCGACGATATCGCATACTTGACGCACGACGTAGACGACGGCCTGCGGGCGGGTCTCCTCACTCTGGAGGATCTGGCCGATGTCCCCTTCGTTGGCCCGTTTGCAGCAGCGGCACTTTCCGACTGGGGGTCGGACCGGCGCTCCGAGGGAACGGGCCGGGCCGTCTTCGAGGTGACACGCCGTATGATCACGGCCCTGATCCGTGACGTCGTGATTGAGAGCCGGTCGCGGCTCGCGGCCCTTGCACCGTCCTCGCCCGACGATATCCGCGCGGCGCCAGGGGCGACCGTGGCCTTCTCGGCTGACATGTGGCGCGAACTCCAGGCGATCCGGGAGTTCCTGTTCGAGCGCGTCTACCGGCAGGAGCGCGTTGCACGCATCATGAGGGACGCGGAGGGGATCGTGCGCGACCTTTTCGCCCGCTACGCCGATCCTGAGGACAATGGTGCCCTGCCAGAACGATGGCGGGCGGTTCGCGACCGCCTGGAGCCCCGCCAGATCCCCAGGCTTGCGGCTGATTATCTCGCCGGCCAGACGGACCGGTACGCCATCGAAGAACACCTGCGTATGTTTGCCCAAACCCCGGAATTGCGATAGAGGCCCCCGTCCTGTTTCTTCTCCCGCCATGACCGGGAGACGCCGCTTTCCCGGGGGGATTTCTCAATGAACGTCTACGCCCACGTCGAAACGAAAATTGCGGCGGCGCTGTCTGGCCTTCAGGCCGCTGGCGGCCTGCCTGCCGAGGTGGCGCTGCCGGAGGTTCTGGTTGAGACGCCGCGCGATTCGACCCACGGCGATCTGGCGAGCAACATCGCCATGGCGCTCGCCAAGACGGCGGGCAAGAAGCCACGCGACATCGCCGAGGCTCTCAAAGCGAAACTGCTCGATGATCCGGAGATCGCCGCAGTAGAGGTCGCAGGCCCGGGCTTCCTCAACATCACCATGACGCCCGACTTCTGGCACGGCCTCGTCCGCACCATCCTGACAGGCGCTGGCGATTTTGGTCGCGGCCCTGCAAGGCCGGATGCCGTCAACGTGGAGTATGTTTCCGCAAACCCCACGGGGCCCATGCACGTTGGGCACTGCCGCGGCGCAGTCTTCGGTGACGCGCTGGCGAACCTGCTCGCTTTCTCGGGTTATTCGGTCACGCGTGAATACTACATCAACGACGCGGGTGGGCAGGTCGACGTCCTCGCACGCTCGGCGCACCTGCGCTACCGCGAGGCACTAGGCGAAGACATCGGCGAGATCCCGGAAGGTCTCTATCCCGGCGAGTACCTGAAGCCCGTCGGCGAGGCGCTGGCGAAAAAGTATGGCCGGGCGTTCCTCGGTAAACCCGAGGACGATTGGCTTGCAACTGTACGCGAAGAGGCGATCGCGGCCATGCTCGTCATGATCAAGGACGATCTGGCCGCGCTCAATATCCGTCATGACGTCTTCGTCTCTGAAGCCTCGCTCACGCGCGGGGGCGTCGATCAGGTCAAGGCAGCCATCGAGGCATTGCGGTCCAAGGGCCTCATATATGAGGGCCGGCTCGCCAAGCCCCTTGGGCATGACGACGAGGATTGGGAGGATCGCGAGCAGACGCTCTTCCGCTCGACCGAGTTCGGCGACGACATGGACCGCGCACTGCAGAAGTCGGATGGAACCTACACCTACTTCGCGGGTGACATTGCCTATCACTATGACAAGATCCAGCGCGGCTTCCCGCACTTGATCAACGTCTTCGGCGCCGACCATATCGGCTACATTCCGCGCATGCTGGCGGCGATAGCTGCTCTTGCCGGCGGCGCGCTCGACCGGGACCAGAAGGGGAAGCTGAAATCCTGGCGCACGCGCGGCGGAGACACGGATCTGGAAATCAAAGTTGTCCAGCTCGTGAAGCTCTACAAAGGTGGCGAGCCCTTCAAGATGTCGAAGCGCGCTGGCACCTTCGTCACGTTGCGTGATGTGGTCGACGAGGTCGGCCGGGATCCGGTGCGCTTCATGATGCTCTACCGTAAGGAATTGGAGCCGCTCGACTTCGACTTCGCGAAAGTCACGGAACAGTCGAAGGACAATCCCGTCTTCTACGTGCAGTATGCGCATGCGCGAACCGCGAGCGTTTTTCGCAACGTAGCCGAGCAGATGCCTGGGCTCGACATTTCCCGGCCTGCGCTGGGCAGGGCCGATCTGTCGCGCCTCGCCGATCCAGCGGAGTTCGAACTCATCCGCAAGCTCGCTCATTTTCCACGCCTTATAGCGATGGCGGCAGAGGCGAGAGAGCCTCACAGGCTGGCGTTCTATCTCTATGATCTGGCTTCCGCTTTTCATGGTCTTTGGACCCGAGGCAACGATTTGCCACATTTGCGCTTTATCCAGCCTGAAGACGGGGACCTGACGGTGGCGCGCTGTGCGCTCGTCGATGCAACTCGCTCGGTGATATCCTCAGGTCTTGGAGTTCTCGGGGTCGAGGCCCCGGAATCCATGCGCTAGACTTTGGCGTGAAGCCGATTCGAGCGAGATCCGAAAGGATCGATAGCTGAAGGGATTACTGCACATGTCACGGTCCGACATTCCTCAGTCACCTCCGGGGGGTTGGCCGGCGCAGCGCCCACAGGGTGACTTCGATCCGACAGCCTGGACGCAGGGACTTGGAGGTGCGCCGCGCCCCAACCCCAAGCCGCAGTCCCCGGCCTATCAGCCGGCGGGCCACCAGCAGCCAGCTCCTGCGGCTTACCAGCCGCAGCAGGGCTATGCGCCGCAGCAGCAGGGCTACGCTGCCCAGCCGGGCCAGGCCGCACCAGCAGGCGCGTTCGGCGGGCATCAGGATCAGGATTACTATTGGGGCAATGCACCTCAGTCGGGTGCTACTCCTGCTCCCCAGTTCGACCCATACCTCCAGCAGTCGGCGCCGTCACAGCGCACTGCACCACCGGCGCAGGGATACGGGCAGGCGCCCGCATATGCGCCTGAGCCCCAGCCGGCGTCTTATAGGCATTCGCAGCCCACGAGTTATGACCAAGGCCATCAGCAGCCCGATCTGCGCGGCGCCCAGTACGACCAGTGGGCCTCAGCGCCGGCTCCCGCCGATCCGCGCGGCTATGACTTGTCCAGCTACATGCCGCCACAGACCCGCACGGGTGCGGGTCGTGGGATGGAGCAGCAGGACTACGGCCAGTTGCAGGCGGATCTCCACGCGCCGCAGCAGGAGTACAGCGACTGGGGTCACCAATCTGCGGATTATGGTCACGCCGCTCATCCGGACGCCGCCTACCAGGCGGGGTATGATCAGCAGCAATACGCCGATCCGGGTTCGCTCGAGCATGGTGAGTACGAGGAAGACGCGGGCTATGAGTTTGAGCAGCCGCCGCGCCGGAGCAACAAGGCAATGCTGATTGCCGCCTCGCTCGTCGGGGCCATTCTGGTCGGCGGCGGACTGACCTACGCCTATCAGTCGATCCTCGGTTCGGGCGGTGACGGTCCAACCCCTGTCGTGAAGAGCGCCGAAGGACCCTCCAAGGTTAAGCCGTCGGAGCCCGGCGGCAAGAAGTTTGCCCACTCAGACAGCAAGCTTCTGGGACGTCTCAGCGACAATTCCGGGTCCTCCGAAGCCGACGCCTCAGGCTCTCGCAAGGTTTCAACGCTGGTGGTAGGCCGTGATGGCTCGATCCAGCCTCCGACAGGAGAGGCGGCCCCGGCAGTCTCGGTTCCCGTCCCGGGCTTGACCCTCGTGGACGTCCCCACGCCGGGGCAGGCGCCCGCATCGGCGCCGGTGGTCGTAACGCCACCGCCGCCCCAGTCGAAGCCGGTCGAGATGGCCTCTCTGGACGACAAGTCCACGTCCTCCGAGGTGATCACGCCCAAGACGATCAACAAGGCGGAGCCCTCCGCGCCCGCGCCCCCGCCGGTCGCAGAGGCGCCCAAGCCGGTAGTCAAGACCGCTGCCATACCCCAGCAGGCCCCGGCTGCAACGGCGCCGGCTAAGATCACGCCCAAGCCTTCGGGGCTCGGCTATGTCGCCGTTCTCGCCTCCGTGCCGGTCTCCGGATCGAGCCGTATAGACGCGCTTCAGCAGTTTGCCGACATGCAGCAGAAGTACGGCGGCATTCTGCAGAACAAGACTCCAGACGTTCAGGAGGCAAACCTCGGCGCGAAGGGCACCTATCACCGTCTCATCGTCGGGCCGCCAGGTTCGCGAGAGGGTGCAAACTCGGTCTGCTCGCAGCTCAAATCCGCAGGCTATGCGGGGTGCTGGGTGACGGCCTACTGAGGGTCGGCACAAGTTTGGCGAGAGGCCGCGGCGCTTGCCCCGCGGCCTTTTGTTTGTCAGGCATGACGCATATGACATGCCTTAGGGGATCATGTTCTCACGATGCAGCGCGCCGCATTCATCACGGGCCTTGCGGGTCCAGATCTCGCGCAGGAGGAAGCGCGCTTTCTCGCAAACGCGCGACCGCTCGGTCTCATCCTGTTTGCGCGCAACTGCGTCGGCCACGACCAGATCCGGCGGCTCGTGGCCGACGCACTGTCCGCCATCGGCAGCGACGAAACGCTGGTTCTCGTCGATCAGGAGGGCGGCCGCGTGCAGCGCCTGCGCCCTCCGCTGGGGCGCGCCCTGCCGCCGGCGGCGGCCTATGCGGAACTCTATCAGTGCGGTGAGCAACAAGCTGCCTGCGATGCGGCGTTCGGAGCAGCCCGTCTCGTGGCCAAAGATCTGCGCGAACTCGGTATCAACACCAATTGCGCCCCTGTACTCGATCTGCCCGTGCCCGGCTCGCACGCCATCATAGGCGACCGGGCTTACGGAACCTCGGTAGAGCAGGTTGTCCGCCTCGCCCGGGCGGTGGCTGCGGGCTTCATGGCCGGCGGCGTACTGCCTGTAATCAAGCATATTCCGGGGCACGGCCGTGCGACCAAGGACAGCCACCTCGACCTGCCTGTCGTCGACACGGACCGCGCGGAATTGTCCCGCACCGATTTCGCGCCCTTCAAGGCGCTCGCCGATATTCCCTCGGCGATGACGGCTCACGTCGTTTTCAGTGACATCGACCCATCCGCGCCCGCCAGCACTTCCGCTGCGGTCATCGGCGACGTGATCCGTGGCGAGATCGGATATGATGGCCTCCTGATGAGTGACGACCTGGGGATGAAGGCGCTGGCCGGCACCATGCGCGAACGGTCGGAGACCGTCATTCGGGCGGGCTGTGATGTCGCTTTGCATTGCAGCGGCGTTCTGGCTGAAATGGAGGATACGGCGGCCGGTGTTCCGGTTCTCGCCGGTCAGGCGCTCAGGCGGGCGGAACAGGCTCTGGCCGTACTGAAGAATCGGGAAAATTTCGATTCTGCGTTGGCGGAAGACCGGCTTGTGGCGGTGATTGCAGATCACACCGGCCGTTCTGAATCAGTATAGGCTATAAAGGCTATTGAAACTTTAGGCTGGTGCCTGAGCTTCACCCGGCAGCCGGCGGGCGCCGTGAGAAGTCCGGTTCAGGCAGAAAGCGTTCAGGAACACGATGGGCGACGAGCCGACAGAGAGGACAGAAGAGGCGACCGGTTGGGAAGCTCCCGACGCGGAGAATGCGCCGCTTGCCTCCGAGGCGCTGATCGTCGACGTGGCCGGCTTTGAGGGACCACTCGATTTACTGCTCGCCCTTGCGCGGACGCAGAAGGTGGATCTGGCGAAGATCTCCGTTCTGTCCCTCGTCGAGCAGTACCTGGAATTCATCCGCGAGGCGCAGCGTCTCAAGCTCGAAATCGCGGGCGATTATCTCGTCATGGCAGCGTGGCTGGCCTTCCTCAAGTCGCGAATGCTTCTTCCCAAGGAAAAGGTCGAGACGGGTGAGCAGTCCGCGGAGGAGATGGCACAGCGGCTCGCATTCCGCCTCGCGCGCCTCGAAGCCATGCGCAATGCCATGGCGCATCTGATGACGCGCAAGAGGCTCGGGCGCGACGTGTTCGGCCGTGGCAGTCCCGAAGGCGTCAAGACGGTGCGCGACACGGAATGGACGGCACAGATCTATGATCTCTTGAAGGCCTATGCCGATCAGCGCCGCCGCACCGTGAAGGTCACACACGTGGTCAAGGCGCGTAAGGTCTGGTCGATAAAGGAAGCGCGCAACCGGTTGGAGAAGCTCGTCGGCGAAAGCACGGGGCACTGGGTTCAGCTCGACCTCTTCCTGCATCAGTATCTGCCGCAAGGCGAGGAGACGAAAACGGTTATTGCCAGCTCGTTCGGCGCAACGTTGGAAATGGCGCGCGAGGGCGTCGTGGAATTGCAGCAGGAGTCTCCGTTCGCGCCGCTCTACGTGCGCAAGCGTGAGGATGGCGCGACGTGGCAAAGGATCGGCTGAGGGAAGGCCGGTCGAGGATCGAATGCAATCTTAAATGGGTGTGCGTCAGGGTTTCATGAACGACGGGAAAAAAAATATGACACCGCCCCGCCTGAAGCTCGTCTCCAGCAATGAGAGCGTCGAGCGCGAGGACGAGTTCAACGACGCGCTCGGGTCCGAAGCGCGCGAATTGGCCGCTGCGCTGGCCGATGTGCAGCTGGGCATCGCGCCCGATTTCGGTGACGCGGACGCGCGTACCGAGATACAGAACGTGCGCATCGCCGAGGCGCTCCTGTTTGCCGCGTCCGAGCCGCTCGATGAGCGCACTATCTCGGAAAGCCTGCCCAAGGATACGGATGTGGCCGCGGTCCTCTCGGAGTTGAGAGAGCAGTACTCCTCCCGCGGTGTGCACCTGGTCAAGGTGGCGGGCAAGTGGTCGTTCCGCACGGCGGAGGACCTGTCCTATTTGCTCGAAAAGCACGCGCACGAAGAGCGGCGTCTGTCGAAGGCGGCCCTCGAGACGCTGGCTATCATTGCCTATCATCAACCTGTCACACGCGCTGAGATCGAGGAGATCCGCGGCGTGTCGACCTCGGGCGGGACACTGGACATTCTGCTCGAGACCGGCTGGGTGCGTCCGCGCGGCCGCCGCCGGGCACCCGGTAAGCCAATCACCTACGGGACGACCGATGCCTTCCTCTCTCACTTCGGTCTCGACACGGTCAAGGATCTGCCGGGGCTTGCCGATCTGAAAGCGCAGGGTCTTCTGGACAGCAATCTGCCCCCCGGCTTCTCCGTGCCGGAACCCACCGATGTCGCGGCCCTCATGCCCGACGAACTGCCGCTCGATGCGGACGATGATGAGGAGGAGGGCGTCGTTCAGGCTGAAATGGAACTCGACTTGCCTGAAGAGGCCGAGGCCGATAAGCCGGAAGACGGCGAGACGGACAAGACGGACGAAGCATCGTCCTAAACGGCCTGCGGGTCCGGGCCGGCGACAGTTGATGAGTGGGTAGCGTGACGACCCGGATGAATCCTGACATGAGCGCTGGAACCTCCCCGCTTGCCGCGGAGAGTTCGCTCGTGCCACGCCGTGCGGCGGCTACATTTGCCGCGAGCCTTGCATTCGAGCATTTGGATCGCCGCTACGGTGAGACCTACGCGCTCCGAGACGTGTCGCTGGCGATCGCGCCGGGCGAGGTGGTCTGTCTTCTCGGGCCCTCGGGGTGCGGAAAGACGACACTCCTGAGAATAGCAGCCGGCATCGAACGTCCGACCGCCGGCCGCGTGCTCATCAACGGGCAGGAGGTGGCGGGCCCGTCGCGCTTCGTGCCGCCGGAGGAACGCAGCGTCGGTCTGATGTTCCAGGACTTCGCGCTGTTTCCACACCTTACGATCCTGCAGAATGTGGCCTTCGGCCTCAAGGCCCTGCCACGGCGCGAGGCTGAGCGGGAAGCGCGCGCCATGCTTTCGCGCGTGGGGCTTGCCCATCTGGGGAACCAGTATCCGCACATTCTTTCGGGCGGACAGCAGCAGCGCGTGGCGCTTGCCCGGGCCATCGTGCCACGTCCCGCCGTGGTGCTCATGGACGAGCCGTTTTCGGGCCTCGACGTTCAGTTGCGCGATAGCATGCAGGAGGAGACCCTCGCCCTCCTGCGCGAAACGCGGGCGACGTCCGTTATCGTTACGCACCATCCGGAAGAAGCCATGCGTCTTGCGGATCGGATTGCCGTCTTGCGGCAAGGGCGGCTGGTTCAGGTGGGCAGTGCGGAGGACCTCTATGCGCATCCCACCAGCCTGTTCGTGGCCCGCCTGTTCTCCGAGATCAACGAAATCGCGTACACGGTGCGAAGCGGCGAGATCGCAACGCCCATTGGCCGCCTTCCGGCGCCCGGCATCGGCAATGGCGAGATCGCCATCCTGAGCATCCGAGAGCGCTGTATTCGCGTCGGCGAGCCGGGCCAGGGCTTGCCAGGTCGCATCTTGCACACCAAGTTCCTTGGAGACATCGCGCTGCTGGAGGTCGGCGTTCAGGGTTTCGATGCGCCGTTAAGGATCCGCACCCACGAGGGGCGCTCCTGGTCAAAGGGCAGCGAGGTCGGCATCGAGATTGATCCGGCCCGGACGCTCGTTTTTCCGGGCGGGGATGCCTAAAGCGCCGCATTCGATCTAACGGCCGGCGGGATTGCCGGGTGAGTGCGAGTTTGCGATAGTAGCCGCGATTTGTGCGATGCAGCGCGGACAATAAAGGAACATCAATAAAATGGGTCTTTCAGCCACACATCTGCTGCTGCTCCTGCTCGTTGTCATCCTGCTGTTCGGAAGCGGCAAGATCTCGACGCTCATGGGTGACGTGGCCAAGGGTATCAAGAGCTTCAAAAAGGGCATGGCGGAGGAAGACACGCCGGCTGGCAGCGACACTCCGCGCGCCATCGAGCATGAGGCGCGCAGCGGTGAAAGCGCCCAGCGTGACACGACCAAGAGCGGGTGAGTGGGTGTTGACGCCCTTCGCCCCAACTGGTGCTGACCGCGCTTGCCGTTAAGTAGGCCCCTGTCGGACCGAGCACATGTTTGAGATCAGCTGGAGCGAGCTTCTGGTTCTCGCCGTGGTGACCCTGATTTTCCTGGGCCCCAAAGACTACCCCGTGTTTTTCAACACGCTCGGGCGCTATGCGGGTGCGCTGCGCCGCCAGGCCGACGAGTTCAAGCGCTACTTTGACGAGGCCATGCGCGAGGCGGAGATGGACAGTCTGCGCAAGGAGCTCGACAGCGTGCGCGAGGACGTCCTGAGCACCGTCCGAGATGCGGAGCGCGCCGCGGACCAAAGCGTCAAGAATGCCGAGGCGGGCGTGCGTTCCGCCGCGTCTTCGGCCGAGATTCCCGCTGAGGCCAAACCCGGGGAAAGCTCACCTTCGGGCCTGCCCCCGCCGGAAGCCGCCGAGACCAAGGCTTCTCAAACTGCGCCGCAGGATACCGCAAAAAAGAGCGGAGCCTGAGCCCGATGCAGGAACGCGTTCCGGAAGGCCAGGACGAGATCGACGCCAGCAAGGCGCCGCTGATGGACCATCTGATAGAGTTGCGCCAGCGGCTCATCTGGGCGGTCGCGGCGTTCTTTATCATGTTCCTCCTGTGCATCACGGTGGCCAACCACATCTATCAGGTGCTCGTATGGCCCTATGTCTGGGTCTCTGGGCAGGAACAGGTGCGCCTCATCGCAACCCACTTCCTCGAGCAGATATTCACCAACCTGAAGCTTGCCATGTTCGGCGCGGGTTTCCTCTCGTTCCCGGTGGTGGCGACGCAGATCTACAAGTTCGTGGCGCCGGGCCTCTACAAGAATGAGCGGAAAGCCTTCCTGCCCTATCTTATCGCAACGCCCGTCTTCTTCTTGCTTGGTGCAGCGGTGGTCTACTTCATCGCAATGCCGATCCTCATAAAGTTCTCGATCGGTCTGGCCGCGACTTCCAGCGAGGGCGGAGCAGCGGCCATCGAACTGATGCCGAAAGTTTCCGAGTACCTCTCACTCATCATGACGCTCATATTCGGCTTCGGGATCTGTTTTCAGCTACCGGTTGTGCTGACGTTGCTCGCCCGGGCGGGCCTCGTCACTGCGGATACGCTCCGTGCCGGCCGGCGCTATGCGATCGTGGCCATATTCGCGGTCGCTGCTGTCCTGACACCGCCGGATGCCATAAGCATGTTGATCATGGCCACTCCGACTGTGCTCCTCTACGAACTGGCTATTTTCGCCGTGTCGCGGGTCGAGAAGCAGCACAATGCAGACGAAATACAACCCTCGTAAGGGACCGATCCGAAGCGGCTTTGGCGCTGGCAAATGGTCCACTGGACCCCTCGCCAAGGGAGGCCTATAGACGGGCGGACATCGCGAAAAGAGACGAGGCCGCCCCCGTGTTCGACATCAAATGGATCCGTGACAACGCCGACGCATTCGATGGCGCCCTGAAGCGCCGCGGTCTGGAGCCCCTGTCCGACCCCCTCATCGCAATCGACGACAAGCGCCGTGCGATCCTCACCACGCTTCAGGACGCGCAGGCTCGGCGCAACGCGGTTTCGAAGGACATCGGCAAGGCGAAGGCTCAGAAGGACGAGGCGACCGCCGCCAAGCTCATGAGCGAGGTCGCGGCGCTGAAGGACACGATTGCCAAGGGTGAAGACGAAGAGCGTTCCGTCAACGCCGAACTGGAAGCCGCACTTGCCGTCATTCCGAACCTGCCGCGCAGCGACGTCCCCGAAGGCAAGGACGAGCATGACAACAAGGAAGTACGCAAGAGGGGCACGCCGAACACGTTCGGCTTCCAACCCAAGCAGCATTTCGAACTCGGCGAGGCGCTGGGCCTCATGGACTTCGAGACGGCGGGCAAGGTCTCCGGTGCGCGCTTCGTATTTCTGAAGGGGGCACTTGCGCGTCTCGAGCGTGCCATCGCGAGCTTCATGCTCGACAATCACACCGCGCCCGCGGGAGACAATCATGGCGGCTACACGGAAGTGAACCCGCCGCTGCTCGTGAAAGATCAGGCTGCCTACGGCACGGGCAACCTGCCGAAGTTTGCCGAGGATCTGTTCCAGACGACCAACGGCTTCTGGCTCATCCCCACTGCCGAAGTCTCGCTCACCAACCTTGTGCGCGATCAGATCCTCGATGAGGACAAACTGCCGATGCGCGTTACGGCCTGGACGCCGTGTTTCCGCTCGGAGGCGGGGGCCGCCGGTCGCGACACACGCGGCATGATCCGCCAGCATCAGTTTTCCAAGGTGGAACTCGTGTCCGTCACGACGCCCGAGAACAGCCTCGAAGAGCATGAGCGCATGACCGCGTGCGCGGAGGGTATCCTGCAGGCGTTGGGGTTGCCGTTTCGCACCATGCTGCTTTGCACGGGCGACATGGGTTTCGCCTCTCAGAAGACCTACGACATTGAGGTATGGCTGCCGGGACAGAACACTTATCGTGAGATTTCGTCCTGCTCGGTGTGCGGCGATTTCCAGGCCCGCCGTATGGGTGCGCGCTACCGTCCCAAGGGCTCGAAGGACGTCCGCTTCGTGCATACCTTGAATGGATCGGGCCTCGCCGTTGGCCGTACGCTCGTTGCGGTCATGGAGAATTATCAGGAGGCCGACGGGTCGATCGTGATCCCGGACGCGCTCAGGCCGTATATGGGTGGGCAGGACAAGATCGTGAAATCGTAGGGCCGTGGGCCCCAAGGGACATCATGCGGATCCTCATCACCAACGACGATGGCGCGGGCGCACACGGTCTTACCGTGTTGCACAACATCGCGCGGGAGTTGACGGATGATGTCTGGATCGTCGCGCCCGAGATGAACCAGTCGGGTGCTTCGCATGCGCTGACGCTTCAGGTGCCGCTCCGGTACCGTGAGATCGGCGATCGGGCGTTTGCCGTGCGCGGCACGCCGGCCGATTGCGTCATCATGGGCGTGCGCCACATGCTCAAAGGTCACCCGCCCGATCTCATACTCTCCGGTGTCAATCATGGCGCCAACCTTGCCGAGGACGTTGCCTATTCCGGCACGGTCGCGGGCGCTATGGAGGGCACGCTGGTCGGGATCCGCTCGATTGCCATGAGCCTCACACTGGGGTTCGATGCGGACGGCCTGCAGCACTGGAAGACGCCGCTCGCCTACGGTCCACAGATCGTCGATCGGCTCTTGAGCACGCAGTGGCCGCAGGGCGTGCTGATGAACGTGAATTATCCCGATCTGGCGCCCGAAGCCGTGCAGGGCATTCGCATCACGCGCCAGGGACGCCGCGACCAGGGTGGCCTCGACATCGATCAGCGCCGCGACCCCTGGGGGGATCCGTATTTCTGGTTTGCCTTTGAGCGCCGCCGTTCCGACCCGCCTGAGGGTACGGATCTGCGGGCCATTGCAGAAGGCGCCATCTCGATCACGCCGCTGTCGATGGACCTGACCCACCATCCGCTTCGCGAGACGCTGGGCGAAACGTTTGCGCAGCCCGTCAACACCATGCGCACGCGCAAGAGCGGAATCTGATCGCGAAGACGCGTTGTCGCGTTTCCGGCGCATTTTGTCCGTTCTCGCAGCACAATCGGCCTTTATGAGCAGAAGTTGAGCCCGATCCAGAGGCAGGTCGTGCGCCCTAGCCGAGGGACTGCGGCGCCGGGGGGCCTGCCGAGTGCGGATCGGGTTCAATTCTTCCATGGCTCTTCGGATCTTCCGGAAGCCTGGCGTCAATTGCGAGAGCGGGAACCTTCGGTGGCCGTTAAGGCCCTGTTAACCGGTTAACGGTTAATGGAACGTAGGTTGTGAGGTGCGTACCATGTTCAGTCTCCTGCGTTCCGGATACTCTGGCAGCCGTCTTTTCGGCCGCCGTTCTAAACTTTTCGCCGTCGCCGCCGCCGTGAGTGCCGGCGGGTGTAGCGCGGATATCGCGCGCTTCGATTTTCCTTCGGCCAATTTGACCAACACGTCGACGGGGACCATTCCGGTGCCCAGTGAGTTTGTCAGCGGGCCATACGCGCTCGGTGCCGAGACTCCGTCGGAGGCTCCGGTTGGGGCCCCGTCATCCTATGCTGCGCCGTCGAGCTCGGAGAGCCAGCGTGTTGATGTGGCGGCTCTCGATCCGCCCGCGCCGCTTCCGGCTCCCCCGGCACGCACGTATCAGGCGCCCCCGCCCACCCAGTCATACGCTCCCGCGCCGGTTGCCGAAGAAGAGAAGGGCGCCGAAATCGAGGTCCAGCGCGGCGACACGCTCTACGGCCTGTCGCGGCGTCATGGCGTTTCGCTCAACGAACTCATGCGTGTTAACGGCCTGACCAACCCGACGCTGATGCCCGGCCAAAAGCTGGCTCTGCCCTCTGGCAAGGTGGCCCCTCGAGCGCCCCAGCCGTCTCGCACGGTCGCCGCAGAGCCTGTGCCGGCTCCGGCCGATTGGACGGGCACGTACACGATCCAGAGCGGGGACTCTCTCTATGCCATCGCACGCCGGAACGACGTGAAGGTGGCCGACCTGCAGCGCTACAATAGCATCACCGATCCGCGCCGCGTCCGTCCGGGCACGGTGCTGAAGATTCCTGGTGTTGCGGGTGCCGCTATGGCTGAAGCCTCGCCGTCTGTCTCCGTCGCACCCCCGCCTCTGGCGCCGCCTTCTAGCGCGCCGGTGACGGCCGTGGTGCCGCCGCTTGGGGCAGCTCCCGCAGCGCCGACGATCCTCAATGCGCCGCGCTCGTCTGAGGAAAAGCAGGTTGCTGCGCTAGAGATCGAGAGCAAGACGGATGCGGCCTCTGTTTCCGCGCCTGCTTCGGGTTCTGTGGCGGAAGGCGGCAAGTTGCGTTGGCCGGCCAAGGGCCGCATCATCGCAGGCTATGGGCCCCGCAGCGACGGTACGCACAACGATGGCATCAATATCTCGGTGCCTCAGGGGACCGACGTCCATGCAGCCGAGAATGGCACCGTGGCTTACGCCGGTAATGAACTCAAAGGCTATGGCAACCTGATCCTCGTGCGCCATGACAATGGCTGGGTGACGGCTTATGCCCATGCCGACGAGTTGCTCGTCAAGCGCGGAGACCGCGTCTCTCGCGGTCAGGTTATCGCAAAAGCTGGCAGGACGGGTCAGGTTGATCGGCCTCAGCTTCACTTCGAGGTTCGTCTGGGTCAGAAGCCGGTCGATCCCACGCTCTACCTGGAAAAGCTCTGATCGCCTCATGCTATCAGGCAGGAACAAGAAGGAGGGGCCGCACCTATGGAGCGGCCCCTCCTTCGTAACGCCCAAAGCTGCCTCAGGCGCGGTCGAGCGTTTGGCCGAGCCGGCCCGCGATATCCTGAATGAACTGCCAGGCGACGCGCCCTGACCGGGCGCCGCGTGTTCGGCTCCATTCCAGCGCCTCGCGCTCCAGAACCTCACTCGCGATTTTGAGGCGATAGTGCCGCGCGTAATCGCGCACCATGGAAAGGAACTCGTCCTGCGAGCAATTGTGGAAGCCAAGCCAGAGGCCAAACCGGTCCGACAGCGAGACCTTCTCTTCGACCGCCTCGGCGGGGTTGATTGCCGTGGAGCGTTCGTTCTCCATCATATCGCGCGGCATCAGGTGACGACGGTTGGATGTGGCGTAGAAGATCACGTTCTGTGGACGGCCTTCGATCCCGCCCTCCAGCACGGCCTTCAGCGATTTGTAGCTGGTGTCGTCCTTGTCGAAGGAGAGGTCGTCGCAGAAAACTATGAAGCGATGCGGCGCGCTCTTCAGGTGCTGGAGGCAGCGGGGCAGGGAGGTGATCTCTTCTCGATGGATCTCGACAATCTTCAGCCTGCCCCCGGTTCTTGCGGCGCTTTCCGTCTGTCCGGCCACCGTGGCGTGCACGGCCTTGACCAGGCTCGATTTGCCCATACCGCGTGCGCCCCACAAAAGCGCATTGTTGGCTGGCAGGCCCTGGGCGAAGCGCTCGGTGTTGGCGAGCAGTTGCTCGCTGGCCTGGTCGATGCCCTTGAGGAGCCCAAGGGGCACCCGATTGACACGGGTGACGGGCTCGAAGTGTCCGTTCGCCGCCTGCCAGACGAAGGCTTCTGCGGTCGAGAAATCGGGCGCCGGCGGGGCCTTTGGGGCGAGCCGTTCAAGGGCCTCGGCTACGCGGGCCAGGAGACCCGCCAGATCGTCCTCATTAGCGCCGTTTGCCATCCCGTTGATTCCCCGCTCACTTCCCTGGATCTGAACAGGGCGGTTGTAGCGTCCGGTCCAGCGGTTTGCCTAGTCCGGATCGGGTTGCAAAGCGGGCGTCGAACACTATAGTCGCGCGCAAATTCCCTGGAGCGCCGGCAGGGCGGGGTTGCTAGACCCCGTGACGTCGGCTCTTTGCTCCGCGCCAACGGTTTGCCGTGGATTCTCCGCGGTAAAAAAAGGACACGATCTCACATGTTCATCGATCCCGCCTACGCACAGGCAGCAGGGCCCGGTTCTGACCCGTTCACGGGGCTCCTGATCCCCATGCTGCTGATGATCCTGATCTTCTATTTTCTGGTCATCCGCCCGCAGTCACAGCGCGCGGCGCAGCACAAGGATATGGTCGAGAAGGTGCGCCGCGGCGACACGGTCGTGACTTCAGGCGGGATGGTCGGCAAGGTCACGAAGGTTTCGGAGGGCTCGGACGAGATCGAAGTGGAACTGTCCGAGAACCTGCGCATCCGCATCCTCCGCTCGACGCTGATGGATGTGCGCGCCAAAGGCGAACCGGTCAAGGAATCGACCTGATCCCGGTCCCGTTTTGCTGCGCAGGCCGTTACGGCCGCGCTTTGCTTTGCAACAGGTAATGCCTCGATGCTGCATTTCGAACGCTGGAAAATCATCGCGATCATCCTGACCTGTCTGACAGGTCTACTGTTCGCGATCCCGAATTTCGTCTCCAAGGAAACGCTGCAGAATTGGCCGGATTTCCTGCCCAAGCGGCAGATGCCGCTCGGCCTCGATCTGCGCGGTGGTGCCCATTTGCTGCTGGCCATGGATCAGAACGAGATCCGCAAGGATTGGCTGCAGGGCCTCCAGGACGATGCGCGCCGCACACTGCGTGAAGCCAAGATCGGCTTCTCCGGTATTGGCATTCAGGACAATTCCGTGCGGGTCACGCTGGTCAAACCGGAGGACGGAGACAGAGCATTCTCCGAGCTGAAGAAGATCTCGCAGTCGATCGGCAATGCGCTTCTGGGCACCGCCGGCATGGACGTCGATGTCACACGATCCGGCGACAACCAGTTCGTCATCAAGCCCACCGAGCAGGGGTTCAACGAGCGGCTCTCACACGCAGCATCCGCGTCGATCGAGACCATCAACCGGCGCGTCAACGCCTTGGGCACGGCTGAATCCACCATCGTGCGCCAGGGTTTGGATCGCATCCTCGTCCAGTATCCGGGTCTCAGCGACACGCGCCAGCTGAAGGAGCTGATAGGCCAGACCGCCAAGCTCTCCTTCCATGCCGTGCATCCCACCGTTTCGCCGGAGGAGGCTCGTGCCACCCGCGTGCCGCTCGGTTACAAGATTTATGAGAGCATGGAGCGCGCTGAGGCAGGCGGCCAGGGGGAGTATGTCCTCCAGGAAAGTGCAGTCGTTCTTGGTGAGGACCTGGAAGATGCCCAGCCGGGCTTCGACCAGCGCACCAACGAGCCGATCATCTCGTTCCGCTTCAACACATCGGGTGCCCGGAAGTTCGGGAACTTCACCAAGAACAACGTGGGCCGCCCGTTTGCCATCGTTCTTGACGACAAGGTGATCTCAGCCCCCGTCATCCGAGAAGCTATCCTGGGCGGCTCGGGGCAGATCTCGGGCAACTTCACAGTGGAATCCGCCAACAACCTCGCCATTCAGCTGCGTTCGGGCGCGTTGCCCGCCAAGCTGACGGTGGTCGAGGAGCGGACTGTGGGTCCATCCCTTGGCGCCGACAGCATCGAGTTCAGGCAAGATCGCCGGTATCGTTGGTCTTGCTGCTACGGCCATCATGACGATCGTCGCGTATGGAACCTTTGGCGTCTATGCCGTCATCGGACTCATGGTTCACGGCCTTCTCATTCTTGCGTTGATGTCGGCAATCGGCACGACGCTGACGCTTCCCGGCATCGCGGGCTTCGTGCTCACCATCGCCATGGCAGTGGACGCAAACGTGCTCATCTACGAGCGCATTCGCGAAGAACTTCGCGCAGGCAAGACGGCAATTGCCGCGATAGACGCGGGATTCCAGAAGGCCTTCATCACGATCCTGGACAGCCAGCTGACGACGCTCGTTGCCGCTCTCATCATGTTCTGGCTCGGCTCCGGGCCCATCCGCGGCTTCGCGGTTACGCTGTCGCTCGGCATCATGACCTCGGTCTTCGCCGCTATCACCATTACCCGCCTGCTCGTCGCGATGTGGCTGAAGAATGCCAAGTCGTCCAAGACGCGCACGCTGCAGGTTCCGATCTGACAAGGACCATCACATGTTTCTGGTTCCCGACTTCAAGGGTTTCGACTTCTTCCCACACGGCACGCGATTGAACTTCATGAAGTTCAAGAATTTGTGCTTCGGGTTGTCGATTCTGGCCATGGTCGTGTCGCTCGCTCTCATCTTCACGAAGGGCTTTAATTTCGGCGTCGATTTCAAGGGCGGCGCCATGATTGAATTGAAGGCCAAGCAGGGGGATGCCGATCTGGCAGGCCTGCGCAGCAAGATCGGCGCGCTGGGCTTGGGCGACGTGCAGATCCAGAGCTTCGGGACACCCTCGGACGTGCTGATCCGCGTGGAGGAGCAGCCGGGCGGTGAAGAGGCCCAGCAGGAGGCCCTCAAGAAGATTCAGGATGTCGTCGGCGATGGGTATGAGCAGCGGCGCGTGGAAATTGTGGGTCCTGCGGTGTCGAGCGAACTACGGCGCACGGGCACGATCGCAGTGATAGCCTCACTGATCGCCATTATGCTCTACGTCTGGTTCAGGTTCGAATGGCAGTTTGCGGTGGGAACCCTCGTTGCTCTCGCCCATGACGTGCTGGTGACGGCTGGTATCTTCTCTCTGTTCCAAATGGAGTTCGATCTGTCGATCGTGGCAGCGCTGCTCACAATTCTCGGCTACTCGGTCAACGACACAGTCGTGGTGTCAGATCGCATCCGGGAGAACCTGCGCAAATATAAGCGCATGGATCTGACGGAGTTGCTCAATCTGTCGATCAATGAAACGCTGTCGCGTACCATCCTCACCGGCATCACGACCGTAGCGGTGCTAGTCGCGCTGTTCTTCCTTGGCGGTGCCGTAATCCAGAACTTCGTGTTCGCGATGCTGTTTGGCGTGCTCATTGGTACCTACTCGTCGATCTTCATCGGCGCTCCGATCCTGGAGTACCTCGGCGTCAAGCGCGATACCGTCGTCGGCTCGGAGGCCAAGGCGTCCAGCTGAGCGGGAAGGGGTCGCGCACAACGCGGCCGCAAGGAGCAAGGCTCATGGATCGTCCGACGCCGCGCTTTCCGGGCCGCGCACCTATCGAAGCCTACGGCAACGGCGGATTTCGTTTTGCGGGTATGAGCCATCGCGGCTCGATCCTATGTTTGCCGTCGGGGATTATCGCCTGGGAGGCCGCCGGCGTCGGCAGTGTGGACGCGACCCTTCTCAATCTCCTGCAATCCGAAGGGGCGGCCGGCAACGTTCTACTTTTGGGAACCGGACGTGCGCCGACGTTTCCGGCAACCGATGTCCTCGCGACGTTTCGCGATGCGGGCATTTGGATCGAGGTCATGGACACGGGGGCTGCCGCGCGCACCTACAATGTCCTGTTGGCCGAGGAGCGTGAGGTGTCTGCTGCGCTCATTGCCGTCGATTGAGGATCAGTCCGCATGGCAGCTCCAGGCGCCAGCGTATCTTCAGGCGTATCTACAGACGAGCGGGCGGAGATCGTGCGCGCGGCGCGTGACCTTGCCTTTGACGACTATCTGGCGGCGCTGCTCGCCCCGGCCGGTGCGCGGGAGGACCTGCTGACGCTCGCTGCCTACGCCGGTGAGATTTCGCGTATCCCGCTGCAGGTCAGTGAAGCGGCGCTGGGTGAGATCCGGCTACAGTGGTGGCGCGATGCGCTCAAGTCCGAGGTGCGGAGTGGTCATCCAGTTGCCGACGCGCTGAATTCCCTCAAAGTGCGTGCTGGGCTGCCTCTTGATATTCTTCTGGTACCGCTCGAGGCGCGTGCGGCGGAGCTTTATCCGGAACCGTTTCCCGATGATGCCGCTTTTCGCGGCTATCTGGAGGCTGTGGAAAGGGCTCACCTGAAGCTGCGCGCGCATGTCTTGGGGAGGCTGGCTGATCCTGCTCTAGAGGAGCTGCGGCCGGAGGCTGCACGGGTTCTGGGGATCACCCGGTACGCTGTGCGGCTGCCCTACCTGCTTGCGAAGGGACGCACGCCCATCGATGTGGCGCGTTTGGGGGCGTCGCGTGCCGAGGCTACGGATGTGGTCATGGATGAGAGTGTTTTGCGCCGTTCGGTCACGCTGCTGATCGGTGAGGCCGCCGAGGGGCTTTCCGCCATTCGCCCCAAAATAAGGCATGCAGGTCGGGCGGCGCGACAAGCGATGCTTCCGCTCGCCCTTGCCGGGCCATATTTGAGGGTACTTCAAGATACTGGGCACGACGTCCTGCGCGACGTCGCCGAGCCTACGCCGTTGGTGCTGAGTGTGCGGCTCTGGCGTGCGGCGAGATTGGGCTGGTTCTAGAGCATCGCGCGGATGGGGTTGGGTGCCGTTGCGAATGGAGCATGAGATGCGGGGCGTATCACGGCAGAGCGCAGGCATTCGGTTCAGTGCCGTTCTGGCGGCTTTGCTGGCCGGACAGGGCGCGGCCTTTGCCGACCCGGTCGACGCCGATCAGGTCATCCCCGATCCTGTTGCCGCGGAGGCCGTGGTTCCAGAAGTTCAGCCACCCGCGGCTGAGATCACATGGCGGGTCGCCAATCCGTTCCGCTTTTTCAAGGACCCGCGCGATACGGACGTCCACCGTGCAACTTTTCTGGCGCTCGATGGTGACAAGCGCACGTCTCCCGTTCTCGCCGCCGAGCGTGCGCTTAGCGAGCGCCATCCGGAAGGCTGGGCAGCAACGATGTTCGAGGATGTTTGCTGGAACAGCAGGCGCAATCGCCACGACTGCCAGGCCAAGGCATCCTACATCAATCCCGATAGCCACGCGGTGGTTCTCACTCTGACGGGCGTAGAGGATCGCACGGTGGATTGCTTGTGGCTGACGGCGCCGCTCGGCAAGTCGGCCAGCCGTGGCAAGTCGCTGCGCCAGAAATGCAGCGAGGATGCCAGACTCGACATTCCCTACCCGGACGGCGCCCGCGTGACTGTGGAGATCGGCGGACGGGAGGTGGCCGGCTCCGACGTCAAGGTCACCGACCTGCTGATCGCCGGCATGGGCGACAGCTTCGGATCAGGCGAAGGCAACCCGGACGTGCCCGTGCGGTTCTCGCCCGAGCGCACCATCACTTACGGTAACGGTACGAAGAATGCCAGTCTGGCGGGTTTGCCGGCGCGCGTTGGGGCCTGGAAGACTATCGGTGACAAGGTCTTCAATCGAGAAGGCGCGCGCTGGGTCGATGTCGCCTGCCATCGGTCGCTCTATTCCCACCAGCTGCGCGCGGCCCTGCAGTTGGCCGTTGAGGATCCCCATCGCGCCGTCACCTTCGTTGGTTTGGCTTGTTCGGGGGCGGAGGTCACGTTTGGCCTGTTCCTGCGCTACAAGGGCAACGAGTGGGTCCCCAATCCTCCCGATCTGTCTCAGATCTCCGCGCTCGCCGATGCCCAGTGCGGGGAAAAGGAAGCCGATCCCATCGACATGCCGGAAGCTTATCACATGCGCGGCGTGATCCCGGAGCTGAAGGGGGGGCTGGTGCTGCGCAAATGCCCCCGTGAAATCGCACGCAAGATCGACCTGCTCTTTGTCTCCATCGGCGGCAACGATATCGGCTTCGCTCGCCTCGTTGCCAACGCCGTGCTGGCGGATCAGAGCGTCGTGCGACGTCTCGGCGGCTGGTTTGGTCAGGTCCATGGCAACATGCAGTCCAAGGCGCTGCTTGATCGTCTCGACGAGCGCTACAAGGCGCTGAACCGTGCGATCCACGGAATCCTGCACGTACCCTGGCCGGAATCCGATCGCATTGTGCTCACGGCCTATCCGCCCCTGGCGCTTTTGGGCGACGGCCGCCGCTTCTGTCCGGACGGTACGGCTGGCATGGACGTTGCGGCAGATTTCTCGCTGAGCCAGAGGCGGGCGCGGGAGGGCTCCAACCTTGCCGATCAGCTCCAGCGTGTGATGGCGAAGAGTGCGCGCACGCACGGATGGACTTTTGCCACGCATCACCGTAACGAATTTGTGGGACGGGGCATCTGCGCGGGCTTCACCGACAATGCATTTTCCATTGCCGATGATCTGCGTGTCCCGCGGATGATTGATGGCAAGTGGGAACCGTTCGCGCCAACGGATTACCGCGCCTACGCCTCGCGTCAGCGCTGGTTCCGGACTCCAAACGACGCATTCATGACCGGCAATTTCCATGTTGTGGGCACGGTAACGAATACGGCTTTGGCGCTTGAGAGCTTGGCCCGTTTCCAGGTGCTCGTGGCGGCAACCTATTCTGGGGCCTTCCATCCCACGGCCGAGGGCCATGCGGCGATCGCCGATTCAGTGGCGGAGCGCGCGCGTGCTGTTCTGAGGAAGTACGGCCAGCAGTCCGAGGCCGCCGTGGCACCCTGAGCCCTGTGGCCGGCTGGTAGGCCCGCGCTGTCAGTGAGCGTCGCCTCCTCCGCTGGCGCGATGGCGATCCAGCCATTTGACGATCTGGGCGTTCACGCGATGAGTTTCAGCCTCGATCGTTCGGTACTGACGGATCAGTTCGTGCCCGAACGGCGTAAGCCGCGCCGGCCCACCACCATGACCATGTTCGGGCGTGGCTACCGCCACCTCGTCGAAGGCCTTGTTGATTTGCGACATGAAAAGCCATGCCCGCCGATAGGAGATGCCCATCTTCTCGGCTGCGCGCGACAGTGAGCCTTCCTGGTCGATCAATTCCAGAAGCGCCACCTTGCCTGGTCCGAGCCGCGCGCCGCCGGGAAAGTCGATTTGCACTTTGAGCTTGGAACCGTCTTTTTCGGTACGCTTGTCCGCTGGTTTTTGCTCCGCCCTGCCGGCGGTCGCCTCGGAGCGGGAGCGCCGACCCGATCCGCGCTGGGCGCCGGTAAGGGGGATCTCGAACGGCGTAGGTTCGGTCATGCGGGCTCCTCTCTATTCATTGTTCGAGGTCTTTGGACAGGAGGCTAGCACGAATGGACGCGATTGAAAGCGGGGCCATCTAAGAGAACAGCACGCGCGCTCTCGTATCCGGCGCGGCGCAGTTCGCCATGGCGGTTCCAGTCGAGATAGCTGATCCCGTCTGGCAGCACAGGCACGATCAAGGTGTCATCGGATCTTAGCTGGCGCTGGAAATCCTGCCGTCCTGCCATGAGGCTGCGCATGAGCACACTGACGACGTTTGGCGCATCGGGCAGCTTCCGGCGGGCAAGTGGATTGAGCCCTGCCCTGATGAGTGCCCCGCGGGACGGCAGCGACCCATAGTCCACATCGAAGCGTTTCATTTCGGGCAGGCTGCAGCTGACGACGATATTGGGGCCGCCCTTTAAAGCGTGCATGGTTGAAACGGGCACGTTGTCGAGCAGGCAGCCGTCCACCAGCATCTCGCCGTCTTCGGTGTAGATCGGTGGCAGCATGACGGGGATTGCGGACGAGGCGCGGATCGCTGTGAAAAGGTCGCCCTGCCGATGCACGTGGAGTGTGTTGCGCGAGAGATTGCTCGAGACAGCAAAAAAGGGGATCCACAGATCCTCGATGTCGAGCCCGCCGAAAAAAGCTGCAAGCTGGCGGTCGAAGTTGATGTGGTCGAGAAGACTGTAGCGCGGGATCGTGTAGCGGCCCATTGCGCGTCTTGCGACGAACATGTCGTGTATGGCCCGGTCCATCTCGTCCGGGCTCGTTCCGAGAATGAAGCCGGCGACCATCGCGCTGCCCGCCGATGTTCCCCCCATGATGTCGAAAGTCAGACCTTTCTCGCTGAGTGCCTCGTAGGCACCAACGTGGGTCGCGCACAGAGCCCCGCCACCGCACGCGACGAGCCCCAAAGCCGTACCACGCAGGAAGCGTACCAGCCGTGCGATGTCACCCGCGCTGTCCTCTGCCACGTGATGGTGCATGGCGAGCGTACGCGGTTCCAGCCAGCGGTTCGTGCCCGTGATCCGGCGCCGCACTGGATGAAGAAGTACGAGCCGGTGCATCTCAGGAGGCAGGAAGCGCCGCGCGATCTCTTCAAGTGGGCCGAGCTCCGCGTCGGCGTCGAACGGGGCGACAGCGATCACCTGATCGGCATGGCGTATCGCGGTTTCGTTCCAGTCCCGATCCTCATCGGCAGCAACGAGCAGGAGCACGTCGCATTGCGATTCCATTTCTGTAAGGCGGGCAGTGGCGCGCGACTGGTCGATACCCCGGCTGCCGGAGGGCTCTTTGTCCAGGCCGGCATCGGCCGCGGTTTGGAGCACGCGGACGCAGCATACCGACGTGAGGGCGTCGGCAAGGCGTGCAATGAATGCACGCGACAAGGTCGTACGGCCGGATGGAATGACGGCGATGGTTCGCGGCACGAGCGGATGATGCACTGGCCGAGCGATGGCTGTGGTTTCACCCAGACGTCGGGCGAGGGCCTCCGCCAGGGCTGGCCAGACGGCTGGGTGCCGAGAGGCCAGTTCATCGAAGGACCCGCGGTTGAGTTCGAGCACGAGGCTATCGCGCTGGGCGGTCACGGTCGCGGTACGCGGTGCGCCGGTCAAAAACCCGATCTCGCCGATGGGCTGGCCCGGACCGATTTCGCAGACGACTGTATCGTGACCAGCGCGAGTAACGGCGAAACGTCCGGCGATGACGAGATAGAGGGAGGTTTCACGCTCGCCTTCCGTGACGAGGGGGACGCCGCGCTCGACGGCGAGGGACCGGCAGGTGGCGGCGATCGCTGCTTTGTCCGCCTCTGACAGGCCGGCGAAAAGGGCGATGTCGGTCAGACTGGGGGCGTATGCACGGTCTGGCATCTGCACGGGTCCTGCAAGGGACCCCAGTATATCCCAGTTGCACGCCGGCCCTATTGCCAAAGCTGCAATGGATGAATGGTCAAAGGCCGCGAGCCTGCGAGCCTCAGCGCGCGATCCGGTTCATGCCCCATAAGAGACCACCAAGCGCGGGGAGAAACACGGCCAGATAACCCAGGATGAGAAGAATGCTGTACGACATGGTATGGAAACGAAGGGGGCTGGGCGACGGATCACGCCTGCGCCCAAAAAGGCCCAGTTCAGGCTGCGGCCTGAGCTGCCCCTGCGAGCCTTGCGCCCTCGTCCTTGAGAGCAGCGATAACGTCGCGTGCGATCTTGTTCGGGCTGAAGCCCACGCTGGTGTTGAGGCGCATGGACGCCGCCGACTTAACAATATACAGCGCGGCTGCGGCTCCGTGTTGGGCGATCAGGTTCTGCAACGAACGGGCACGGCAGACGTCGATCAAGCTGCGCAGGCGAACAAGCGCTGCAATCTTGCGCTCGCGATCACGGCCGCAACGTTGCCAGAAGTACTGCTCGACGCGGCGGAAGTCATCTTCGCTCCACTCCGCAGCGCGGGCGAGTGCGACAGCCTCGTCGGCGAAAACTTTGAGAGCGGTGGCGAGTTCGCGCACAGCAACAAACGGAACGTCGGTCGGATCGATCACGCCGAAGGCGGTCCCACCGGAAATGGTCTGTTGAGAAGACATGTTCGTTTTCTCCAACGGTCGCTCTCTTACACTCATTCCTCAGCGCAAGCGCCCAAAGGCTGTCCAAGGGGAACCGCTCAGCAGAAAGATATCGCGCGGCTGTCGCGATTCGACAAGGAAATCGACTTCCATACCCACAAGCTTTCCCCCGAGATTTCTCACCGAGCCATGCTTGAAGCGAAATTTCCGGCCGTCTTCGGCGCGAATAATTCCCTGTCCGAGGTTCTCGCTGAACTTCACGATGTGACCATTCATGATAAGCGCTCCATCAAAGCCGCACCCGGATAGGTGCTTGGGGTTTCGATGCAGCGACAGTGCGCTATCGGGGCACGACGTGCTGTTCCGCGAGAAACAAACCGTGCTTTTTTCTAGGGCAAATAGAAGGCGGATGCTGTGACCCGATCGCCGCTGCGACAGAAAAAACCGCGGCCATTTTCGCAAAAGCCGCGGTTTTAGGCGCCTTTGGCGCTTTTCAATTAAGGTAACTCTGACTTCAAATTCTGTTTCCGACTATTTCCGGAAGAAGGCGTCGACGCGCATGCCGGGCAGAAGGGGCGTGTCGGCATCCATGTCGATCGTCACCTCACGCACTTCCACGTCGTTGGCGCGGCGCGGTCCGCGCGGCCCGATGCGGGGCTGGGCAAGCGTCGGAGCGAGGCTCGTCACCGAGCCCTCGAATTCCTGCCCCGGGAAGCTCAGTGAGCGCACAAAAACTTTCTGGCTGACAGAAATCTTGGAGATGTCGACTTCGTCCACTTCGGCCTTCACACGCACGCTTGTCATGTCGCCCATGATGATGAGCGGCGTTTCCGGACTTGGCGCAACAATCTCACCGGCCTTCGCATTGACCTGCAGAATGGTGCCGGCTGCCGGCGCCCGAATGCGCGTCTTGTCGAGCAGCGCCTCGGCCATACGCACTTCGGTTCGCGCCGCGCTTACCGCTGATTCAGCGCTGCTGGGGGCGGGAAGGTTGGCCTTGGACTGGGCCTTCACGAAGGCGAGGCGCTCGCGTTCGAGACGCTCGTTGGCCTGGGCCAGGCGCTTGCGGGCATCGGCGACATTCTGATCCGATCCACCCGACGACGAGCGCTTGGCCGCCAGTGCATAGTCCAATTCGATGCGAGCGCCCGTCACGGCGCGCTCGGCCGAGTAGATGGCGTCCTCGGCTTTGCGAACATCCTCGCGGCCTGACGCAAACTGCTTCTCGCGTTCCTCGCGCAGCGCTTCGGCCTGCGTCTCGGCGGATGTCAGACGCGCGCGGGCCTCCGCATCGTCGAGTTCGACGAGAAGTTCGCCCTCTTCGACTTGGTCGTCCACCTTCACGTGGACCTTGGTGACGCGGCCCAACAGGCCCGTTCCGATGCGCAGTTCGCCGGATTTCGGCTCGACGCGGCCGGGGGCGGCCGCGACCCAGGCGACTTCGACCTGCGCTCCGGAGGGTGCGGGCTCTGCGTCCGCATCGGAGAATTCCTTGTATCCGAGATAGGCACCAACAGCGGCAATGCCGACCAGTGCTATCAGTCCGAGATTGTTCTGCATGGCTCTCGGTCGATCCCTTCTGTTCCTAGAGTTGGTTCTTCAAAAAAGCTGTCAATTCGGAAGGCCAGTCAGGCGGCCGCTTCGCTGCCGGAATGCCCGCCCGGAACCTTGCCGTTGGGCCGTTCGTCCGCGACGATCCGGCCATCCTCGATGCGGATGATGCGGTCCGCATATCCAAGCGTGCGGTGATCGTGAGTCACGGCCAGCACGGCGCGGCTCGGATCCTGCGCAACGCGCGCGAGCAGTTCCATCACCGCCTTGCCGTTCTCGCTGTCGAGCGCCGCGGTTGGTTCGTCGGCAAGTACGACGGCGGGGTTGCCGGCGAGCGAGCGGGCAATGGCAACGCGCTGCTTCTCGCCGCCGGAGAGCTTGGAGGGGAACGTGTCGATGCGGTGGCTGAGACCGACGGAGATCAGCGCTTCGCGTGCGGCCTTCATCGGATCTGCCAGGCGCGCTCCGCGGACATCGAGCGCCATCAGCACGTTCTCGTGCGCCGTCAGTGTGGGGAACAGGTTGTACCCTTGGAAGACGAAGCCGATGTTGCGGCGGCGCAGATCGGCAAGGCCTTCGGCCGATTGTCCGACCGCTTCCTCACCGTTGATGGTGAGCTGGCCGTCGGTCGCTGTCAGGATGCAGCCCAGGATCGAGAGAAACGTCGTCTTTCCTGAGCCCGAGGGTCCCATGAGCAGCGTCAGTTCGCCTGGATGAAGGTTGAGGTCGACGCCCTTCAGAATGTGCAGGTCGCCTGCGCCGGTCTGGATCGTCTTGGTGATTGAGCGCGCTTGGACGATGGTGGGGCGCGTTGAGGCGGTCGTCATGCTCGGGTCTCCCTTTGGCCTCGAGGTGTGCGTTGAGGCGAAAGTGCCGGTTTCAGCGCGCCAGGGCTGTTCCGCACGGGACAAGCAATAAATAAAACCCGCACGTGTCGACCCCCGACGCCACGTTCTGATTTGGATCATAGGCGCTACGCGGAGATATGTGCAGTCCGGAAATGACAAAAAAAGAACCCGGAAGCTTGCCGGATCCGCGCGGTGTGACCGCCTTGGACCTGGGGCTTCCGGGAGTTGCTCCATCGCCAGATGAAAAAGCTAAGTGAGATGGGACGGGAAACTGTAACTGGGGAGGTGTGGTGTTCTGAGGGGCTCGCGTGAGGTAGGGGCGGAGGTTTTATACTCCGCCCCTTGAGGCTCAGCAGCCGACCGAGATGGTCACGCCGACCGCGGGGATGTAGCGGGTGCACTCGCCGGTGGTTTCGGTCGTGGTGTCCTTGGCAGCCGGCTCGGCCGTCGTTTCTTCGGCGGTCGAGACGGAAGCGGTGTCGGTGGTCTCCTCAGAGGTGGTCGTCTCGGTGGCTTCGGCTTCTATGTCACCCTTAGTGAGGGTGGCGATCGTGGAGGGGGCCTGGACAGTGGTCTTGCTGACGACGACCGGTTCCTCGGCGGTCACGGCGGGGGCCACTTCAGCGGTCGCAGCGGCAACCTTGGCTTCCTCGCGGGCTTTGCGGGCAGCAGCCACGCGGCGGGCTTCGGCTTCAGCTTTGGCCTTTGCCTTGGCGCGGGCTGCTGCTTCGGCCTTCGCCTGAGCCCTTGCCTTCGCCTGAGCCTGAGCCTTGGCCTTCGCACGGGCCTGAGCGGCGGCCTTGGCGCGGGCGGCCTTGGCGGCCTGTGCCTTCTTCTGCTGATTATGATTGTGGGCTGCGGCAGCCATCGCGCCGACAGCAAGAACGCCGAGGCCGATGCCGAGGCCGACGCCGCGGCCGGCTTCTGCGGTGTTGGTGATGGCCATCGAAGCGGCGATGACGGTGGCGGCGAGGGCGGTTGTGATCTTGCGGGCCATTGGGTGTCTCCATCTGGGCTATCTGGTTGGTCGGGAGCGGCGTCGGTGATCTGCGTCTCCGTTCGCCGATGAACTCACTATGCCCGTGGGGCTCACGGCCCGCTGTTCCGTCAGGAACAGGGAGGAAGATTTATGGGGGAGGCACCCAAAACAGGTATTAACTCATTGATTATGCGTTTGTATTTTAGGCGCCTTAGGCGGCGAGGTTTCGCTCGGAGGGGTCCCGGGCGGCACTGATCCGGTCTAGAAAGGCCAGCGTCCGATCCAGGACGACCCCGCGCTGCCGGTCGATGGTGACAAGGTGATAGCTGTCTTCAAGGACCACCAAATCGACCTGTCCTGCGAGGTTTTCCTGAAGGTAGGTGGCGTTGGAGAGGTTGGCATAGTCGTCCTCGCGCGGGTGCAGGATCAGCGCGGGGACCTTGATGGCCCCGATCCGGCCAAGCACGGCGTTGACCAGCCGGCGGCGCTCCAGCACCGCAATTCCGGGCGTGGAGTAGTCAACCGCCGGCGCGCCGGGCGCTGCCAGGGCCTGCTTGATGAACGTGCGCAGACGGTGGTCCTTGATGCCGAACTCCAGGGGGGCGGGAAAGCGGAAGAGGTTGGCGAATGTGCGCGACGTCACCAGCCGGAAAAGGTGCGCATACCAGGGAATATGGCGCCCGTTCAGCCACAGTGTCGGCGAGTAAAGGGTGAGACCTGAAACCTTCTCAGGGTGACGGGCGGCAAGCAGCAGGGCAAGGACGGCACCGGTCGACAGGCCGCCAACGATAACGCGGTCGCAGAGGCCGGAGAGAAGGGCGAGGCCCTCCTCGGCACTGCGATACCAGTCCTGCCAGGTGGTGGCCTTGATATTATCTTCGCCGCCGCAGTGCCCGGCGAGCTGAGGGCAATGGACAGTGTAACCGGCGCGGGCGAGCCCGTTGGCTATAAACCGCATCTCGGTCGGCGTGCCGCAAAGCCCGTGCACGAGCAGTACGCCCGTCCGGCCGCCGGGGATGGTAAACGAATGATCCTTGTGAACGGACATGTCCAACGCCTCCCAAATTCGATGGGGCGGACACTAAGGAACAGCTTGAACGGCCGCTGTTCCCGTCGATACAGGCGGCAACCGTTTCGCTAAACCGACCTTTTCCCGGCCTTTCGTTTCAGTGCCGGGGCGTGCTTTCCGTCTGGCGGCAGAGCATGGCTGGGGTTCCGGCATGGGCTACCGGTCCGGGCTCCCGCCCCGCCCCCTGCGCGAAGTCGGCACTTGACAGTCTCCCGCTGTCCCGCCCATCTTCGTTTCGGTTCAGACGATCCGTTTCGCATCCGATGTGGGGCCTTGAACCCCAAGGTTTGGAGCACACCTTGACTAGTACTGTTCGGCGCTCGGACGCCTTCAACGCCCCGGTTTGGCGTTCCTCCAAATTTGCGGCTCTCGCTGGAGGGTCGCTCTCATGATCATCTGTTCTTGTGCTGTCGTGTCGGACAAGGATCTGGAGCAGGCCGTGCTCGAGGTTATGAGCCAGCCCAATGCGCCCCTGCCGACGCCTGGCGTTATCTATCGGCATTTACAGAAGAAAATGCAGTGCTGCGGGTGCGCGCCGCTGGCGGCTGATACGATTTACGCCAAGATGGAAGATCTTGAGCGGCGCGGACTGATTTGCCCGTGTGCCTGTGCGACCGCCAAGTCGCGACTGCAGAATATGCTGCCCCCACCCGAGCGGCGTTCCGTGATTGCTCCGCGCAACCGCGTCCCGCCCTTGCCGCTGCCCTCCGCCGCCAGACTAAAGGCGTGAGGCGCAGAAATCCGGTTAGTCTTTATAATCGTTCTAGAATGTGGAATGGTGTCGCCGTGTCCACCTGAGCGGCCTGCCACGTCAGCGTCATTCAAGGTGACGTGCCGAACGCGGTGAACATCCGCCCAATCGCAGACAACAAGACCAGCATCGAGGGTTAGATCATGAAGGGCAAAGGCAACAAAGAAATCATCGAAATTCTCAACGAGTTCCTCAAGCTCGAGCTGGGTGCGGTCAACCAGTACTGGTTGCACTACCGCATGCTCGCCAACTGGGGCTACACGAAGCTCGCCAAGAAGGAAAAGGCCGAGTCACTTGAAGAAATGGTGCATGCCGACCGGATCATCGACCGCATCATCTATCTCGATGGGTTTCCCAATCTGCAGTATGTCGCGCCGCTGATGATCGGCGAGAATATCAAGGAAATTCTCGAGTGCGATCTGAAGGGCGAGAAAATCGCTCTGGAGACCTACGCGCGCGGTCGCGACATCTGCAAGAAGCACGGGGACTACGTCACCATGGCTATCTTCGAGGAACTCCTGAAGGACGAGGAAGGCCACCACGACTTCCTGGAGACGCAGCTCGATCTTCTCGGCCGCATTGGCGTCGAGAACTATGGTCTTCTGCAGTCTGACCCGGCCAACGAAGTCGAGTAATCACTCCAGATCTTCGACGAAAGGGCCTGTCCGGCGCTCCACCAGACGTGAGCGGGGACGCGGCGGCGGCAAGTCGAGACGAATGGGCGGAGGCCGGTCGCGCACAATGCGGCCGGCCCTTTTCTGTGCCGGTACCGCGATGACATCGTGGAGAAGGATCGGGCGCCTGTCGCGTACGATGCGCCGCGGCCGCGTTGTGAAAGGACCTGCGGCGAACGTCTCCAACACAGAGGCGAGCAGGCCGGTTGCAAGCACCATAAAGAGGGCTTGCTGGGTTTCTGCCGCAAACAGAATGAGCATCGCCAAGGCGAGGAAAGCACCGTTGATCCAGCGCAGAGTGAGGGCCGCGCCTCTCAGGTGCGCGCGCCATTTTAGGATGCGCAGCCCGTCATTGCCCGGGATTAGCCAATAGCGTCGTCGGCCGAACAACGGCTTCACGAGGCGCGCGGCTTCTCGTGAGCGAGAATTCACCGCATCGTCTCCCTCGATGCCGTCATGAGACCCCAGACGATAGCCAGCAGGGTGTAGAAGCTGCGCCAGTGGTCGCTATCGATGATCCAGCCCTCGAGCGCCGTCGCGACGAAAGCCGCGTAGACCATGATGAAAAGCGGCCGCCAGGGTGTTGCCTGGAGACAGTGGCGGAAGCCGAGCGCCAGCGTGAGCCCGACGACGACCCAGTAGGCCCCGCCGCCGATCCAGCCTGCATTCAGCAGGATGCTCAAGAAGACATTGTGAACTTCCTCATGGTGATGGACCGATGCAAACACCTGCGCGCCGATCCCCAGAGGATTTTCCAGGACGAGGTGCAGTGCCTTTTCCTGTCCGCCGAAGCGGCCATCGGGGCCCACGTCGTAGCTCTGGGTCAGGCTCGCGCGCTGGGAGAGGAGGCTCGCCACGTTGTCGAACTGCATCGCGACAATCACGGTTCCGACAACGACGAGCGCGCCGGTGCATGATAGCAGGATGATGCGCATCCGCTGTCCGACGCTTGGCGCAGTGACGAACGCGAGCCAAAAGTAAAGGAGGGCGGCAAGGGCGAGATTGAGCCATGCGCCGCGTGAGAAGCTCAAAAGGACGGCCGATGCGAAGAAGGCGGCTCCTGCGAGCGGAAGCAGCGATTTGCGAACCGGCCACGTGATTGCCAGGTGCAGGCAGTAGAGGAAGGGAAGTACGAGGAAGGGGCCGAAGACGTTGGGGTCCTTGAATGTGCCGGCGGCACGGCCGAACTTGGTGAAGAGATCGTATACGCCCGGGATTACGCCGACGTATCCGGCAAGGCCCGCCGCGCCCGCGACGAAGGCGGCGAAGGTCCACGCCGAGAGAATGAGTTCTGGTATGGGTCTCGGGATTGCGCGCGATGAACGCCGCTGTGATGAACGAGACCAAGTAGAGGAATAACGAGACGCTCGTATGCGTCAGCGATGCGGCCATGTCGGGCGACAGCGTGGACGCCAGATATGCCCCGGCGGCCGCTACCAGCCACAGGCTCAAGTATGTCAGCAGCATCGGCGTCACGAGGACGAGACCGACTGCGGGCAGCAGGATGAGAAGTCCGGCGGAAAATATGTCTACGGGGGCAGGCTCGGTGAAGACCACACCGCTCATCGCGAACGTCAGCCAAACAGCGGCCAGCGACAGGATGTGCGCGGCGCTACGGGGGCGCTGGAGTGCGGTAGCACCTCGATGGCTGTCCGGAAATGAGAAGGACTGTACCGCAACCGTCATCGTCGCCATGCTCCCGATACGTTCACGGAGCTATCTGCAAACACCGGGCCGTTTCCCGGTCGGTTTCGGCGCACTAGGAACAGGGTTTCCGATGTATGAACGCAAAGCGGCCGGGTGCTCGCCATCGCACCCGGCCGCTACGTGTAAGCGGTCACGCCGTCGATCTCAGTAAGCGTTCTCGGTCTTGAGAAGCGACAGCGGCGTCTTGAACAGGATGTAGAGGTCGAACAGCACCGACCAGTTCTCGATATAGTAGAGATCGTGCTCGACGCGCCGTTCGATCTTTTCTGCGGTGTCGGTTTCCCCGCGCCAGCCGTTGATCTGGGCCCAGCCGGTGATGCCGGGCTTGACCTTGTGACGGGCGAAGTAGCCATCTACGACCTCGTCATAGAGACGGTTGTCTGCTTTCGCGGACACGGCATGAGGGCGCGGGCCGACGAGTGACAGTTCACCCTTTAGGACGTTGAAGAGCTGTGGAAGCTCATCGAGGCTTGTTTTGCGGATGATGCGGCCGACCTTGGTGACACGCGGATCATCCTTCGTGACGAGCTTGGCAGCGGTTGAGTCACAGCGGTCGGTATACATCGAGCGGAATTTGTAGACCTCGATCAGCTCATTGTTGAAGCCGTAGCGCTTCTGCTTGAAGAGCACTGGGCCGCGGCTGTCGAGCCGGATGGCGATGGCAACGGCCACCATGATCGGGGCCAGAAGAACGAGAGCGAGCGTAGCGATCGTCTTGTCGAAGAGCCACTTTGATACTGTGCCCCAGTCGGCGATCGGCTTGTCGTAGAGATCGATCATCGCCACCGAACCGACATGCGTGTAGGTTTTAGGCGAGAAACGGATCGCTGTGGCACGCGCGGGTAGCTTGATGTCGGCGGGCAGCACAGACAGCGTCTTGACGATCTGAGCCAGCCGGGCTTCGGCAGCCACAGGCAGAGCGACGATCACGAGGTCGATGCGGCAGTCGCGGCCAAGCGCCAGCAGGTCCTGAAGGCCGCCGAGTCGTGGGTAGCCGGCGATCACACGCGGCGCGCGGGCTTCCTCATCGCGGTCGTCGAAGATACCCGTGATGCGCAGGTCGATGCCCGCGTCCTTTTCGAGTTGAGTGATGACCTCTTCGGAGACGGGACCGGTCCCATAGATGACGGCCCGGCGGTAGAGGCGGCCCTGGCGTGCCCAGGAGCGGACAAGATGAACGAGCGTAGCGCGGCCGGCCAACACGCCCATGGCTCCAAATCCAAGCCACAATGCAAGCCATACGCGCGAGTACTCGTGTGCCGATTTGAGAAATACGAGTCCCACACCGATAAGGGCGACAGTAACGGCCCATCCCAGCAGAACGCGCGGCAGTTGCGCGATAAAGGAGGAGAAGCGCGAGCCGTCATAGAGCCCGAACACCTGGAAAACACCAACGGTCAGGGCGCCGGACGCGAGTAGGAGCACGAAGTAGTCGGCATCACGCGTTACGATCGGCTGGCTGACGTAGAGCAGCGCGATGGCGAGGCCGACCACCATGACGATCGTCGCATCCGCGATCCGAACCATCCCAGCCACCACGCGCTGGGAGACGAGGCTTCCCTGCTCCGGATTCCAAGTATCCGCGAGACGCGGAAGGTAGGGGATCTCAATGGCCGCGGTCTGGAGGGACGAATTCGGGAGGGACATGAACTGACCGTGTTAGAATGCTGATGCTGGACTGATCCCCTTCCAGAAAGCATTCGGCATGCCATTCATGCTCTCCCGGCTGCCTTGATCTTTGTGCCGATGTTTTGCGGTAAAGAAAGCGTTAAAGAGGGGGCTCTTGTATAGAAATCCAGGATCTCGTCGGTCATGCGTGCCACGGTAAACCGGTTCTGGACCGCTGAGCGCAGGCCCCTTGCGCGCTGTTCGGCGGTGCCCCGTTCCAGAACGGCCGCCTTCATCGCAGTCGCCAACGCCTGATCGTCTCCAGGCGGGATGAGTCCCGTGTCCGTACCCGCGACGATTTCGGGAATGCCGCCTACGTTGGTCGCCACCATCGGCATGCCCGCTGCGGCGCCTTCCAAGACGACATAGGGGAAGCTTTCCTTCAGGGAGGGTACGACGAGTGTCCGTCCGAGAGGGAAGGCGGCGGCGGCCGGCATTGCTCCGGGATACCGCACCTGGTCCGTCAGGTTCAGTTCCTGGGTCAGCGCCAGAAAGCGGTCCTTATGGGGTCCCGAGCCCACGATGACCGCAGTTGTACGCTGCCAATCGTTCAGCGTCCGCAGCGCCCGCAGCAGCACATCCACGCCCTTGAGGTCGCGCAGTTCCCCTATGAAAACGAAGTCGGCGGCATTGGAGTTCGGCGTGTGGGGCGTGAAATCGGCTGGTTGAAGGCCGTTCGGGACGACGCGCTGGGCTATCGCGAGCTCCCCGATGCGTTCGGCAAAGGTTCGGCGGGCGAAGTCGCTTTCGAAGATCAGTCCGCTCGTCATGCCTGCCAGGAGTTTTTCGAGCCCGTGATAGATGCGGCCCTCCAGCGATCCGGCGGGAAAATTGAGGGTTCCGCCGTGCGGAGTATAGAAAACGGAGATGGGGTGGCTCTCAGTGACCTTGAGGAGCCGTCCGGCCAGCCGCGCATAGGCGCCGCCCTTGGCGCCGTGGCCATGCAGGACATCAAGGGAGAGGCTTCGCGCGTGGCGGGCGACGGCCCGGGCTGCAGCTAGGTCTCCTAGGCCTGGCTTGCGGCTCATGGGAACGAGTTCAAGACCCAGTTCAAGGTTTGACGCGACCGCATTTAGCCTTGCGGCGGTCAGCCCGTCACTCGTGTTGGCATCGGCCACGATGCCGACGGCATTTCCGCGGGCGACCTGCTCTGCGGCCAGATCGAGCACGTGCCGGAACAGCCCCCCAACGGGCGCTCGCATGCAGTGCAGGATCCGGAGGCGGTATGACACGCAACTTTTCCTACCGATGACAAAAGGTCAGAAGAATTGCTCGTACACGAAAACGGTATCTCCGGGCTTAACGACATAGTCGGCTGGGGCTTCGATCTGCTCCACGAAGCCGTTGGTCCGGCGGGTGAGGCGGAAACGACGGTCGCTGCCGCGATCGGAGAGGCCGCCCGCAATGGCGATGGCGGTCTCGATGGTCATCCCCGAGACGTAGGGAAACTGACCCGCATTCTTGACCTCGCCGTGGATAAAGAAGGGCCTGTTTTGCTGGATGTCGACGGTCACCTGCGGGTCCCGCACGAAGTCGGTGGCGAGACGGGCAGTGATGGAAGCCTCCAGGTCCCGTGTGGTCAGTCCGCGCGCCCGGACGGTTCCGATGAGGGGCACGGTGATGCTGCCCTCGTGGTCGACGGTATAGCCGCGGGACAGGTTTGGCTGGCCGTAGACAAAAATGCGAAGCCGGTCGCCCGTGTCGAGAAGATAGGGGCCGTCGGTGTCGGCTACAGCTTGCGGCGGCCCCCCGAATCCGACCGGCACGACTGTTGGTTCGCCATAGGAGACGGTCTCGGCCACCTCGACCATGGGTGGCGGACCCGCGAGCGTGTAGTCGGGCAGCGCGAAATCGGGGTTTTCGGCACAACCACCCAGAACCGGAAAGATTACAAAAAACAAAACGCCGGAGAGGGCCGCTTTGAGACGTGAATACATGGGACGGGTATCCGTTCGCACACTGCACATGTGTCCTATGTACCCGGCGGCGGGTTAACAAACGCTCACCACCCGTCTTTTTTCGGCACAGTTAAGAGATTGCTTACCCTCAGGTCGCTCTAATCCGGACCATGAGTTGGTGTGCAAATCCGCATACCGAGCAATTTGCTGGTCCGACGAAAAATGTCGAACGCCTCGCCTGACAACATCGACATGGGTGCCGTTCTCTCTGTAATCGGGAGAAAGATCCCTCGGCTGGCAATCCTGTCAGCGATCATGGGCGCGCTCACCTTCGCCGGTTTGAGCCTGGTTGCGCCACGCTATCAGTCCGAAGCCGAACTCGTCGTTTCGTCCAAGGGAATCAGTGATCCCTTTTCCTCGCCTCGCAAGGACGGTGGCGGGGGTTCCGACTCGGTGAGCGTGCGTATGGACAAGGAAGCCGTGAACACGCACGTTCGCGCACTTCTTTCCCCGGAACTCGGCCTGCAGATTACCAAAGATCTGAACCTCGCCGATCGGGCCGAGTTCAACCCCGAAATCGGCAGCCCGGATACGCTGAGCGCCATTCTTCGGCTCGCGGGGATCGGCGCGCCGCGCCCGGGCGAGAACATCAACGATCGTATCCTGAACCGCTTCTATGAACGTCTCGAGGTCTATTCCCCTCGGGAGAGCCGCGCGATCGCAATCCGATTTACCTCCAACGATGCGGACCTTTCGGCCAACGTCGCCAACAGTTTGGCGGAGGCCTACCGCCAGTCGCTGGCCGAACAGAGCATTGTCGAGACCGATGAGGTGCAGCAGGCGCTGGCGCCGAAGATCGACCGTCTGAAAGAGGAGGTCGCGGCCGGTGACGCGGCGGTCAAGAAGTTCCGCGGAGAGGCGAATATTTTCAAAGGCGGCCAGCAGTCTACGGGGCTCAACGAGCAGCAGTTGGCCGAACTCACGGCCGAGTTGTCGCGCGCCCAGTCCACCAAGAGCGACATCGATGCGCGCCTGCGGGCAGCGCGCGACATGATGAAATCTGGCAGCGGGGATGCGATCCCCGAGGTGCAGAAGTCGCCGCTAATTCAGAATGTGGTGCAGCAGCGTGTACGGCTCGAGCGGCAGATTTCGGAGCTGTCCGCCACGCTGTTGCCGGGCCATCCCCGGATGCAGCAGCTCAATGCCGATCTTGCCGGTCTGAAGAAGCAGATCGCCGGCGAGGTGGCCAAGGTGGTCGATAGCCTGGATAAGGAAGCCAAGGCTGCCTCTCTGCGTGTGGCTGCGGTCACCAAGGATATCGACAGCGTTAAATCGCGTGTCATCGACACGGGGCCCGACGAGGTCAAGTTGCGCCAGCTGGAGGCCGAGGCGCAGTCGAAGCGGGTTGAACTGGAACGGCTGCAGGCTCAGTACGAAGCCAACCGGGCCAAGGCCGACAGTCGCGCTGTTCCCATCGAGGCCAAGATTGTCAGCAGAGCGCGTGCGGCCAGCATTCCTGTGTTCCCGCGCAAGGGGGCTTTCGCTGCGCTCGCCGCTTTTGCCACCTTCCTGTTCGGTCTGGCGCTCACGATTACCAAGGCGCTCCTCAGCGGGGCACGGTCCGCAGTGGCCGTGGAGACGCGGACGCCGGCGACCGCACGCGGTGGACGTGCGACCTCCGACCGCCAGGAACCCGTTCTCGTGCCGGCTACACACGCCCCGCCGGAGTCCCAGACGATGGCTTCTCATCAGGCCGCAATGCCGGCGCCCGTTATGGGTGCGGCTGCCGCCCCGGTGCCGCCGGCCCCGTCCGGCCCGCCCAACGAGCGGGCCGTTGGAGGTCCAATCGAACCCTCATCCCGCGAGATCGCGCACGTCGGGACAATCGGGGCGCTCACACGCCGGATTTCCAGCCGCGCGACTTCGGGAGGCTATCGGACCCTCGTTACCGGTGAAACCGCCCTGCAGGGTGTGAGTAGCCATGCCACCGAACTTGCCAAGGCCCTGACCGAACTCGGCCACAGCGTGGTTCTCATCGACTGGTCGCCGGAAGGGGACGGGATCGCCGAGGCCGCCGGGCTCAAGTCTTCGGCCGGTATCGCCGAGCTTCTGGCGGGGAGTGCGACGTTCGAAATGGTAATCAAGCGCCTGCCGGCCAGTGAGGCGCATCTCATCGGGGCGGGTGCGTTCGACAGGGATCTGGCCGACCATCCGGAAGCAGATCGCCTCAATCTGGTACTCGATGCCCTGGATGAGGCTTATGACCACGTCGTTGTCGCGGGCCGGCACGAGGCCGCACGTAATTTTTTCGAGGCCATCGAAGGGCGAGTCGACTGCGGCGTTACAATTGCCGACTCCGCCCGCATCCACTCGGTTCTGAGGGACCCGCCAGGAACGTATCTCGGCTTCGAAGTGGCCGACATCGACCTCGTTCGCTATGACCGCCAGCAGGCTGCCGCTCCCGCGCAGCGACTGGTGCGGGCAGGCGGCGGCTTAGACAAAGCGACCCAAGCCGGGTGAGTTAACTCCAACGACCTCTACATCCAGCGTTAACCCTGATGACGCGGAACGGACCCTTTGCAGCGGTCCGAACCGCGAACTTGCACGTGACTTGCGAAGGCCCGATCCGGATCGTCTTCGATGTCTTCAGGTTGTTTTTGGATTTTTTGGTATGAGCCGTAAGAACACCAGACTTCTTAAGGCTGCCCTTTCGGCAATGCATTACACGCGGGCCGACGAGTTCCTGAGTTCCCTCACCGGCGGCGCGGGTGTCATTTTCACGTTGCATCATGTCCGGCCCGAACCGGCAGGTGACTTCGAGCCGAATCGCATTCTCAAAATCACGCCGGCATTCCTGGAGGCCGTTCTTCGGCAGGTTCTGGAAGCAGGCTTCGAGATCCTCCCCCTGGACGGGGTGGCTGAACGGCTCCGTTCCGGTTCTACTGGGCGCCCTTTCGCGTGCTTCACGTTTGACGACGGCTATCGCGACAATCGCGACTATGCCTTGCCGGTGTTCCGAAAGCTCGGCCTGCCGTTTACCCTTTTTGTTCCCAGCAACTTCCCCGAAGGCCAGGCTGATCTGTGGTGGCTGGTGCTGGAGGAGGTCGTACGACGTGCGGACACGATCGACTTGACGATCGCAGGTGAGGCGCAGAGGTTCGAGACAGCAACGCTTGTCCAGAAGGAAGCCGCATTCCATGCGATCTACTGGTCCTTGCGGCGTATGGACGAGGATGGCGCCCGGGCCATCGTCGCCGAATTGGCGCGCAGTCACGGTGTCGACGGGCGCAGAATCGCCTCCGAGCTTCTCCTGACCTGGGACGAATTGCGCGAGATGGCGAAGGACCCGCTCGTCTCCTTCGGTGCCCACACCCGCGGCCACTATGCGCTCGCTAAACTGCCAGAGGATCGTGCACGGGCCGAGATATTTGAAAGCATTGTTCGGCTCGAAGAGGAACTGGGCCGGCCGTGCCGCCACATCAGCTATCCCTACGGTGACGAAATGGCGGCAGGGGAGCGAGAGTTTTGCCTGGCGAAAGAGGCCGGCATGCAGACGGCGGTCACCACCCGCAAGGGGCTCGTCCAGGCCGGTCACAAGGACCGTCTCACGGCGTTGCCCCGTGTCTCGCTAAACGGTGACTATCAGGACACGCGCTTCGTCAAGGTGCTGATGTCCGGCGTTCCGTTCGCCCTGCGCGATGCCGTCAAACGGCTGACCGGGAGGCGCGCGGCTGCCTGAGCCTCTCAGAGGCGAACATTCCTCCGGTAAGCCTGATGCGGGACCGCATCAGGCCTTTTGCATCCACTTGATGATCAGCCCGGCCGGAATGACCCACAACAGCCCGGCGATGATGTAGTAGAGCAATTCGACGGTCTTGCTGGCGTTGACTTGCAGGATGATCGCCGCCGCCATCGCGAGCAGCGAATATACGGCAATGAAAATCAGAAGCCCGATGGCGCCGACAAGCTTGCGGGTGCGTATGTTCATAAGGCCATCCTGGTTTCTGGCGTTTGGATCATAATCGTTCCCGCGCCGCCTGGGCGCATTGCCGTATGCTGGGGCAAGCGGCTATCAGAAGCGCGCGTCGTGTCAAGCCGAGGGGTAGGACCGTGGTGCAGGCAGAAATCGCCGTCGATCGCATGTCCGATGACCGGATCGTACAACTCTGGCTCGCCTTCGTAGCGGTCCTGGTGTTTTGCATGATCGTCGTCGGCGGGGCGACGCGTCTCACCGACAGTGGTTTGTCCATCACCGAGTGGCAGCCGATCCTGGGTGCTATTCCGCCACTCACAGAGGCCCACTGGCTTGAAGCCCTGGAGAAGTATCGCCAGATCCCCGAATATCAGCTCATCAACAAGGGCATGTCTCTCGACGACTTCAAGTTCATCTACTGGTGGGAATGGGGTCACCGCTTTCTCGGCCGCATCATCGGTCTCGCCTTCGCGCTGCCCCTCGTGTTCTTTGCCCTGCGCGGCATGCTGCGGCCGGGGTCTCTTGCGAAATATCTGGGCGTGCTTGCACTGGGCGGACTGCAGGGCGCTATCGGCTGGTACATGGTTTCCTCCGGTCTCGTGGACCGTGTGGACGTCAGCCACTATCGCCTGGCGCTCCATCTCTCAGTTGCCTTCCTCATTCTGGGGATTTTGGTCTGGCTCTCGATGGAGCTGCGCCCCAAGTCGCGCCCCGCTGCGGTTACGCGCGCTCCGGCAAGCGGGGCCGGCATGGCGCTTGTCATCGTCGTCCTCGTCTTTGCACAGGTCGCATTGGGAGCGTTCGTCGCCGGCCTGAAGGCTGGGCTGCACTACAACACCTGGCCCCTCATGAACGGTGCGGTGATACCGGAGGATCTCTTCGCCATGTCGCCATGGACGATCAATTTCGTGGAGAATGCCACCACGGTCCAGTTCAACCACCGCCTCGTGGCCTACATCGTCGTGGGGCTCGGGCTTTGGCATTGCGTGAGGCTGATCAGCGCGACGGCCGCGGGGGAGTTGCGCACTTCCGCCGTACTTCTGGCGGCAGCCTTGCTGGGGCAGATGATCCTTGGAATAGTCACGCTGCTCCACGCCGTACCGATCGGGCTCGGAATCGCGCACCAGGGCTTTGCCGCGGTTGTGCTCGCGATCGCCGTTCGCCACCTCTGGCTCGTGCGCAATGCTGGGACGTCCGCCTCAGCTCAGCCCTAGCATCAACTTGATATTTTGCACTGCCGCGCCGGCCGCGCCCTTGCCGAGATTGTCGAGGCGCGCGACCAGAAGCGCATGCGGGTGCGCGGGCTTGCCAAAGACATAAAGTTCAAGGTCGTCGGTATCGTTCAGTGCCTCGGGTTCGAGCCGCGTAATATTCGCAGCAGCCCCTTCGACGACCCGCACGGACTTTGCCCCGGCGTAATGCCGGGCGAGAGCTTTTTCGATATCCTGCGGGGTGGGCTTGCCCGGAAGAATGTCCAGATGCAGCGGGATCGAGACCAGCATGCCCTGCCGGAAGTTGCCGACCGACGGTACGAAAATCGGCCGCCGCGTCAGTCCCGTGTAGGCCATCAGCTCCGGCACGTGCTTGTGCTCGAGTCCGAGCGCGTAGAGTTCAAAGTTCGGCGCGGTGCGGACTGGCTCATACGTCTCGATCATGGAACGGCCGCCGCCCGAATAGCCCGAGACGGCGTTGACGGTGATGGGATGGTCCGCTGGGACAAGCCCGTTGGCAATCAGCGGATGCAGGAGTGCGATCGCACCCGTCGGATAGCAGCCGGGGTTTGCAACGCGCGGAGCTGACCGGATTGCGTCGGCCTGGACTGCGTCGAGTTCGGCAAAGCCGTACACCCATCCGGGCGCCACGCGATGGGCAGTCGAGGCATCGACGATCTTCGGCGCCTTGCTGCCTAGGCTGTCGGCGAGAACCACGGCTTCCCTGGCTGCATCGTCCGGGAGGCAAAGCACCAGGACATCGGCTTGCGCCATCAGCGCTGCACGCTCCGCGGCGTCCTTGCGCTTCTCCGGTGTGATCGACAGGACAGTGATCCCGCTTGCTGTTGCGAGACGCTCGCGGATCTGAAGGCCGGTGGTGCCCGCCTCGCCGTCGATGAATACGTATTTGGCGTCTGCCATAGCTGCTCCTCCGCCGGCGTCGGCTCAGTTGGCACCGGGTCCGAGGCCGAGACGATGTAAGATGCCCTGAAAGATCGTCTCCGAGCAGCCCACGCCGTAGGTCGCACAGACGATCTTGTGACTGTCGCGATAGATCATGTCGAGGGCCACGTAGAGGATGATCAAGAGGCCGGCCCAGGCGATCCACGGATAGCGGTGCAAGAGCTTGGCGATGTAGTTGGATGCGACCGCCATCAATACGATGGCTACGGCAAGGCCAATGACAAGCACGAGGGTTGACTCGCCGGCAGCCCCGGCGACGGCCAGCACGTTGTCGAGCGACATCGACAGGTCGGCGAGTATGATCGTCCACAAGGCCGACCAGAACGAAACATCGCTACTGGCCGAGACGCCATCAGCAAGTTTGCCTTCGAGATCTTCGATGCTCTCGGCTCCATTGGTATCAACGATCTGCTGGTACATCTTCCAGCAGACGAACAGGAGCAGAAGGCCGCCAGCGAGTGTGAGCCCGATCACCTGCAGCATCTGCTGCGCCACGGCCGAGAACATGATGCGCAGAACGACGGCGCCCGCGATGCCCCAGAAGATGACTTTGGCCCGCATGGAGGGGTGAACCTTCGAGGCGGCCATACCGACCACGATCGCGTTGTCACCGGCCAGCGTCAGGTCGATCAGCAGAACGTTGAAGAGCGCCACCCAGTGCGAGCGCCACCACTCCGGCGAAAGGAGCAGGCCGATATCGGTCACGATCGTATCGAGGATCGAGCCGGCCTCGGCCATCAAGAAGTCCATGGGGTTTCTCCGATCGGCGGGTTCCGGGTCGGTCTCCGGAGGCATTGCAATACGAGCGGCTATCTGCCACCGCCCACGGGCCAGGGCAAGCTACAAGGACGACGAAAAGAAACAGCCCGCCGGGTTCGGGCGGGCTGTTCCAATAAATGCGTCTGGCGCCCAGTCTGCGCTGTGCGAACGTTAGCGCTTGGAGAACTGGAAGCTGCGGCGTGCCTTGACCCGGCCGTACTTCTTGCGCTCAACCGTGCGGCTGTCGCGGGTCAGGAACCCGCCCTTCTTCAGCACGCCACGCAGTTCGGGCTCGAAGTAGGTGAGCGCCTTGGATATGCCGTGACGTACCGCGCCAGCCTGGCCGGACAGGCCACCACCGGCGACCGTGACGCGGATGTCGTACTGCGTCAGGCGGTTAGCGGCATTGAGAGGCTGCTTCAGCAGCATCTGGAGCACGGGACGGGCAAAGTACTTGGTGAAGTCCTTGTCGTTGACCGTGATCACGCCCTTGCCCGGCTTGATCCAGACGCGCGCGACCGCGTCCTTGCGCTTGCCGGTGGCATAAGCCCGGCCCAGCTTGTCGAGCTTCTGGACGTGGACCGGGGCTTCGGCCGGTGCATCCGTCTTGATCGCGCCGAGATCGCTCAGCGACTTTGCGTCGGTTGCCATGATGATCAGGCCCTCGAGTTCTTGCGATTGAGGCTGGCGATGTCGAGCTTGGTCGGGTTCTGAGCCTCATGAGGATGCTCGGAACCCTTGTAGACGCGCAGATTGCGCATCAGCTGACGCTGCAGGGGGCCGCGCTTCAGCATGCGCTCGACAGCCTTGGTGATGACGCGCTCGGGGAACTTGCCCTCGAGCAAGCGCTTGGGCGTGGTCTCCTTGATGCCGCCGGGATAACCCGTGTGGCGATAGTAGACCTTGTCCTCGGTCTTGTTGCCGGTGAAGACGACCTTGTCGGCATTGACCACGATGACGTTGTCGCCGCAGTCGACGTGCGGCGTGTAGATGGCCTTGTGCTTGCCCTTGAGGCGCGTGGCGATGAGGGCGGCGAGACGTCCGACGACGAGACCGTCGGCGTCGATCAAGACCCAGCCCTTTTCCACCTCGCCAGCCTTGGCGACGTAGGTTTTCATGGTTTCAGGTTCCAGCCTGGAGATGTGGTTCATTTCACCAGCAGATCGCATCATAATAAAAAGCATGGCGGCGGCTGCTCGGCGTGCGCGGGCTGACCGCCCGAACGCTCGGTTGAGTACTGATCCGCAGAGTCCACGTCAAGAGATACTTTCAGCAGGAATAAAAACATAGGTATTACAATAATATAACAATAGAGGTAAAATAATACCATACCAGGGTAATTGAGATACCAGATACTGAGTCATTTGACGTCCAACTGAATGCCGCGATCCGCCAACGCAACGCAGCGGCCTCCTTAATCCGGTCGCAGTCTTCTCCTCTCTCTCGAACACGATCGTAACTGTGATTAGATGCGAGTCGCCCCCTGTCTGCGGAGACCAAGATGGCCTGCCCCTGTGTTTCGCCGACCCCGCGTCGCTCTTTGTCGAACGCCCTGCTTGCCGGTTTGGCGCTTTGGTTTGCGGCCGTCTGGTTGGGAGCGTTCCCGCTCGCCGCCCAGGATGCTGCTCAGGAGATGGAGGAGATGAAGCAGATCCAGCTCACGGATCAGCACATCAAGTCCTTCATCGCCGCGCAAAAGGATTTGCAGCCCCTGTCGAGCAAACTTCTGGAAGGCGGGGAGAAGCCCGACGATGCGCTGATCAATGAACTCCAGGCTATCGCGACGAAGAACGGTTTCAAGGATTTCGAGGAGATGGAGGTCATCGGCGCCAATATCTCACTGGTGCTCGATGGTCTCGATCCCGACACCGGCGACTACATCGACCCGGTCGGGAAGATGAAGCTGGAACTGGCCAACATCGAAGCCGACGACACGATCCCCGAAGAGGACAAAAAGCTCGTCATCGAGGACCTGAAGCAGGAGATCGCCGCCGCTAAGCCTCTTCAGTTCAGGGACAACATTGAGGTCGTGCGGAAATTCCAGTCTGAGCTTGAAACCCTCGTCTCGGATGAGCTGGGCGAGGCGCCCGAGCCTCCGGAGGCGGGAGAGAAGAAATGACGTCCCAGGGTGCCGGCATAACAGGTTCCGGTGTCGCGGCCCGGGCACCCGCGGGTCAGGACCCCGTGCGCATTGAGCGGCCGGAAGCCGGCGTTGCTCTTCTCACGCTCAATCGTCCGCAGAGGCGCAACAGCCTTTCGATCGACATGCTGGCGGCTCTTCATGGCGCGGTGTCCAAGCTCGGAATGGACCGGGACGTTTCAGCTATCGTAATCGCAGCCGAGGGTCCGGCCTTCTGCGCCGGCCATGATCTGAAAGAACTGACGGCTCATCGCAGCGATGCGGATGGCGGCCGAGTGTTTTTCGCCGAGACCATGGCTCGCTGTGCCGAGCTGATGAAGGCGATCGTCGCGTGCCCCAAGCCGGTGATAGCCGCCGTGCATGCAACAGCCACCGCAGCTGGCTGCCAGCTTGTGGCGACCTGCGATCTCGCGGTGGCGGATGAGGGGGCAAAGTTTGCCACGCCTGGAGTCAATATCGGTCTGTTCTGTTCGACGCCCATGGTGGCGTTATCGAGAAACTTACCGCGTAAACGTGCCATGGAGATGCTGCTGCTCGGCGAGATGATCGGTGCCGGCCAAGCGGCCGACTATGGCCTCGTCAACCGGGTCGTGCCGGCCGGCCGGGCACGCGAAGAGGCACTCGACCTGGCGAGGATCATCGCCTCCAAGTCGACGATCACGGTTGGCATCGGCAAGAAGGCGTTCTACGAGCAGATCGAGATGCCGCTTGGGGAAGCGTACGATTACGCCGCCAAAGTGATGGTCGAGAACATGCTGAAAGCGGATGCCGCCGAGGGCATCGGGGCCTTTCTGGAGAAGCGACCGCCGGTGTGGAAAGGCTGCTAAGGCGATGACATTTTCTAATCCGGACGATGCGGCGGTGAAGTCACTGCTGGAAACCGTCACGACGTTTGCGGTCATCGGGGCCTCACCTAAGCCCCACCGGCCGAGCTACGGCGTGATGGAACGCCTGATCTCTGAGGGTTATCGGGTCGTGCCCATCAATCCCGGACACGGGGGTTCAGAGATCCTCGGTCAGCGGGTCTATGTTTCGCTGGAAGATGTTCCAGCCCCCGTCGACGTGGTCGATATATTCCGGTCGCCGGATGCCGCCCTCGACGCCGTGCGGCTTGCCATCGACGAAAAGGCGCGGTTGGGCATCCAGGCCATCTGGATGCAGATCGGGGTTGTCAATGAGGAGGCTGCGCGGCTTGCGTCAGAGGCGGGCCTCACTGTCGTCATGGACCGCTGCCCGAAGATCGAACTCGCCCGACTCGGCGTCACCTGTCGTTAATCCTGAATTCCCGGCGCGTAGTGTGCGACAAGAAAGAGCGAAGAATTACTGGCCTGAGATCAGATGGGCTGGTGTAGAATTCCACTGTGCCGCACTCAGATCCGGCCTCTTTTGCGGCCGGACTGTATCCTCGCGTCAAATTCGCCGCACCGTGTGCGCTTGCCGGGGCTCTGGCCAGTTCCGTCTGGCCGGCTCTAAGTGCTTGCGGCAGCGGCAGCTTGGGAGCAAAAGGTTCCAAGGGAGTTGCGTCGGGGAGCCTTCAAGCGGGTCGGTCGCATGCGACCCCTTGATGATGTCACGGTGAGTGCCGGAGGACCGGCCTGCAGCAATGGCCCGAAGGATTTGAATGTCGGCTTGTGAACTCAAATCTGTGAAGCTCGATATCGACTGGTCGGCCCAGACCACGTTGCCGATAGAGTTCATGGGCGCGGAGCTCGCGTTGGAAGCGCATGCGTATCAGGGCAGTCAACCGGACACGCAGGCCGTAGCACTCGTGCATCGCAAGGATGCCCCGTCCGATGCTATACCGGTCGTGCGCCTCCATTCCGGTTGCGTCACTGGCGACGTGTTCCACTCCCTTCGGTGCGACTGCCATGCCCAGCTTCAGGCGGCGTTACTGCGCATCACCTCCGAACCGCTCGGTGTCCTGATTTACCTGCCCTACCAGGAGGGTCGGGGCATTGGCCTGTTCCGCAAGATCAAAGCCTACGCCCTGCAGGACCAGGGGCTCGATACGGTGGATGCGAACCTTGAGCAAGGCCAGCCCATCGATGCGCGCGACTATGCCTTTGCGGGAGAAATCCTGCGTGACCTGGGCCTGACACGCGTTCGCCTGATGACGAACAATCCGGACAAGATCGAGGCCTTGAGTGCCGCCGGCATCGATGTGGCGGAGCGCATCCCCCTCGTTGTCGACCCTAGCCCGCACAACAAGGCCTACCTGGAAACAAAGCGCAGGCGTTTGGCTCACGAACTCTGAGTGGCGCTGGAAGGGGACGTTTCCGCGCGCGTGGACTTCGGTACCGTGAAGCCGCCCTCGGCAACCATGCGTGCAAAAAGCCCATTCCCGTTGGCCAGTTCCGCGAACCGGCCACTCTCCACGATACGCCCCTTGTCCATCACATAGATCCGGTCGGCATTGGCGACGGTGGAGAGCCGATGCGCGATCACGAAAGTTGTCCGGTTCTGGCGCAAGCGGTCCAGTGCGCGTTTGATCTTTGCCTCCGTTTCCACGTCCAGCGCGCTTGTTGCCTCGTCCAGAATGAGGATTGGGGCGTCCTTCAGGATCGCGCGGGCCACCGCAAGGCGCTGGCGCTCGCCACCGGAGAGGGAGGCGCCGCGCTCGCCAATGATGAACTGATAACCGCCGGGCTTGGCCATGACGAAGTCGTGCGCTTCAGCGAGGCGGCAGGCATGCTCGATGTCGGCATCAGAGGCGTCCGGCCGTCCGGCGCGGATGTTCTCGGCAATGGAGCGGTTGAAGAGTCCCGCATCCTGAAACACCACGGCGATCGACCGGCGCAGAGATAGAAGTGTTACGTCGGCAATGTCGTGCCCGTCGATGAGGATGCGGCCGGCGTCGGGCGCGCGCAATCGTTGGAGCAGGGAGAGCGTCGTGGTCTTGCCCGAGCCCGTGGGGCCAACGATTGCAATCGTCTCGCCAGGTGCTGCGGCGATGTCGATCTCCTCAACGCCCTGTTCTGATCCCTTGTGGCGGAACGAGACCTTCTCGAAGCGCACATCGCCGCTGACCGGAGGCAGATCCTTGGCGCCCGGCTTTTCGACAATCTCGTTCTGCTCGTCGAGCAGCCCGAAAAACGTGCGCAACGTGGGCGCGGCACGGTTGAGGCCCATGACGAAGCTCGAGATCTGGTCGAGCTTGCCAATCATGAGGCCAGCAAAAGCGACGAAGCTCACGATCTCGCCGACCGTCAGTTCGCCGCGGCCGGCCAGAACCGCACCAACCGTAAAGACCGCCACCATGGTAATGGTCGCCGCCGCGCGCTGGAGCACCGTCAGGATGCCCCACCACGTCAGCACCGGATACTGGGCATTCAGGAGCTCTCCCATAAGGGAGCGCATGGCCTCCGCTTCCGCTGCGAGGCGCGCGTAGCTCTGCACGACTGTGACATTGCCGAGCACGTCGCCGACACGGCCGGACACACTGGAGTGGAATTGCTCCACGGCAGCCTGTCCGCTGCGTGTCTTGCGCATGACCATAAGGTTCATGAACACGTAGCAAACGGCCAGTGCCGCCAGGATCAGAGCCATGCGCCAGTCCATGCTGATCGCCGTGGGAATGAGCAGCAGGATGCTGGTCAGTGCTGTGAGTTGTTCTCTCATGGCGCTGAGCCAGAGCCAGAACAGCCGATCCGTGCCGGCGAGGATGGCGCGTACGACCGAGCCCGAGCCGCGCTCGGCATGATAGCTCAACGGCAGCGTGATGGCCTGTTCGAAGGCGCCGGCCATGGCGGCGAGGCGGCGCCTGTGGGCCAGACGGTCGGCGATGACGGCGACCACGACGCTGGCCGCGATGCCGAAGAGGCCAAGGGCCGCCCACAGGCCGATGATGGGAAAGGCCCCACTACCGCGAGAGAGCGCATCTACGACGCGGCCGAAAAGGATCGGCTCCGCGAGTTGGACGAGGCCGATAGCGACGCTTGCCATGGCCAGTGCGATGGCAAGCGCACGTTCGCTGCCAAGCAGGCCGAGCGCCCGCGTATAGAGCTGAACGAGGGTGAGCTCGGATTTTGCGTCACGGCAGACCTCAAGGCGGAAGGGCGACAAGATCGGTCTGGCTGATCTCGAGAGAGGTGCGCGAGCGCGCAAGCCACGCGTCGATCATCTTGTCGTGGCCCTTCGCGATCGCGCGCTGGGCCTCGGCCATCTGCTTCTGTACAGCCCGGATCAGAGGCGCTTCGGCAGCTCGCAAATGCAGATTGCTCGGGCCTTCGATAACGGAATAGCCCGATAGCCGCAGTTGTTCGCCAAGCTCACTCGCAGCGATTGCGCCCGTCGCCTCTCCCGCCCCGGCATCGCGCATCAGGCGGCGGTGGAGAGCGCTCGTGAACGCGCCGTCGGCAGCGTGATGGGGCTGCAACTTAAGACGTCCGTCATAAACAAGCCGCGCGTGCATTACCGAACGCCGATCCGCGAGGATGGCAACGAGCTTGCGAATTACGGATGCGGGATAGCGCATCAGATCGTCGTCGATGACGACGAGCGAGGGCGCGGGATCGGCCAGTTTTGCACCCGCGGCGACAACGTCGTGGACCCGTAACGTCACCGACAGCCGCAGGCCTTCGCGCTCGAGATCCAGGCCGTCGTGGGTCGTGCGGTAGGCTGGTGCCCACCGGGTCAGATGGTCCCGGGCCAGCGCCTCCTCGGCAGCGTCGCGGCAATAGAGGGTCCACACTTGATCAGGCGCCAGCAGCGGTGCGAGCGCCCGGATGCTGGCTCCGGTACCAGCACTTAGATCGAGCACCTCGATTGCGGAGCGCCCCTCGAACCATCCCGAGAGGGCATCGCTGACATCGGCGTTCCTCGCGCGCCTGTCGGCCGCCTCCTTGAGAAGCTTCAGCTCCGGGGTCTCGAACAGCATGGTGTGCCCGTACCTCCGCTACCAGTCGAGAAGGGCGGTGGCGGCGATGGCCGGCGGCGAACCGGGCCCGAAAGCCCGCGCCAGTTTGTCCGGGTCCACGTTCGCGCCTGTCATCGTCTCCGCGCGATGGATGCCGGAGGTGACGAAGAGCGCGTCGACGCCGGCACCCTGTGCGGCCTTGAGATCCGTGCGGATCGCGTCTCCGATGGCAAGGATGCGACCGCGGGGGACCTTCTCGCCGCGTGAGCTTTCAGCCTTTTCCAGCGCGCTTCCATATGCGGACGGATGCGGTTTACCCGCCCAGTAGACCTCGCCGCCGATCGCAGCATAGGCCTCCGCGAGCGATCCGGCACACAAATAGTGGCGTCCGCCGACGTCCACGACGAGATCCGGATTGGCGCACACGAACGGCAGACCTAGACCCCGTCCCGCCGCGAGGAGAGGCGCATAATCTTCCACTGTCTCGTTCACATCGTCGTTCAGCCCCGTGCAGACGATGGCCTCCGCGCGCTCCATCGGGGCGGAATGGGCCGTCAGGCGCTCGAAGAACGCGGCATCCCGGTCGCGCGGACCGATCGTATAGACAGCCGAATAGTTCTTCTGAGCAACATGGTCGAGGGCGATGCCGCCCGAGGAAACGATTTCGTCCCAGCTCGACGGATCGACGTTCTTGTCGCTCAGCATCTCCGCCACCCTGTGTGCGGGAACCGGCGCATTGGAGACGAGGACGACGGTGCCGCCCTTTTTGCGAAAGGCGGTCAGCGCGCGCATGGCCCCCGGATAGGCTTGGTAGCCATCGTGGACCACGCCCCACACATCGCAGAAGAGAACGTCGTAGCGCGCGAGGAGATCGCGTGCCGCGACGATGATGGGAGGCGGAGGGGATGCGATCATGGTGGGCGAGGAGGTACCGTGTCGGAGAAGACCGCGCCGTGAAGCGCGGCCAATGGAAGTCGGCAAGAGGCAGGACGTTTCCAAGCTCCGTACAGCCTGTGTACGCGGGGAGCAAGGCGCCTGCGCGCCGCTCCAGGCTGGAGCGGAAAACTGGTGCAAGCCGTTGAGCCGCCATCATTTCCAATCTTTAATGATCTCATAGGCCGCCACCTCTTGAATTTGCACACAATTCCATTATTTCGAGCCGCAAAAACCAGCGCTTCGGGTGGGGGGCCTCCTTGAGCTGAGGAGTCGTGCCGTCCGAGTGCTCGGTGAACGAGAACACGGAGGAAGCCCATGGGCGCGCTCATCGAAGCCCACGACTTGTGCAAGACCTTCGGCGAGATCAAAGCGGTCGACGGCATCAGCCTGAAGGTAAATCGCGGCGAGGTATTGGGATTCCTGGGGCCCAATGGCGCCGGCAAATCCACCACAATGAAAATGATCACGGGTTTTCTTGAGCCCGATTCCGGCCGTGCATCGATCTGCGGTCACGACATCCAGGAAGCTCCCAAGCTCGCCAAGGCTAACCTCGGTTACGTGCCGGAAGGGGCGCCCTCCTACGCGGAGATGACACCTCGTTCATTCCTTGGGTTTATCGCCGAGGTGCGCGGGTTTCGGGGCGACGAAGTCCGCCAGCGCATCGCGGCGGCCGCGGCCAAGACCGGCCTCGAACCTGTCCTGGACCAGACGATTGAGACCTTGTCGAAGGGCTACAAGCGCCGCGTCGGCGTCGCGCAGGCAATTTTGCACGACCCGCCTGTGCTCGTGATGGACGAACCGACCGACGGCCTGGACCCCAACCAGAAGCACCACGTTCGCGAACTCATAAAGAAGATGGCGGCCGACAAGGCGATCATCATATCCACACACATCCTTGAAGAAGTGGAGGCCGTGTGCACCCGCGCCGTGGTGATCAACCGCGGCGCCATTGTTGCGGACGGCACGGCGGAGGATCTCCTTCACCGCATCACGTATCACGGTGCGGTTTCGATCCGCGTGCCCACTGAGCGTTCGGATGCTGCCATCCGGCTTCTCAAGGAGGCGCAGGGCGTCGCCAAGGTGGAGACGCTGGACAAGGCCAACGGCCACATTCATCTGCGCGCCCTGCCGCGCGAAGGCGCGCTGGAAGCGGCTCGTGTCGCGGCTGTTTTGCGCGCCCAGTCCATTCCGATCGACGAACTCTACGTGGAGCGCGGCCGCCTCGACGAGGTGTTTCGCCAGATCACGACGTCCGACGACATGAAGCGCAAGAAATCCGGGGAGGGCGCGACCAATGCGTGAGACGCTGCAGAATTCCTGGATCATCGCCAAGCGGGAGTTCCGTGCCTACTTCGCCACCCCGCTCGCCATCGTGTTTCTCACGATCTTCATCGCGCTGACCGGCGCCTTCGCCTTCTACATCGGCGGCTTCTTCGACCGCGGGCAGGCGGATCTGGCACCCTTCTTCGCCTACCATCCCTGGCTCTATCTGCTTCTCGTGCCGGCGGTCGCCATGCGCTTGTGGGCGGAGGAGCGCAAGACCGGAACGATCGAGCTTCTGATGACGCTGCCGGTCTCGCCTCTGGAAGCCATTCTCGGCAAGTTCTTCGCCGCGTGGGGCTTCATCGGGCTTGCGCTCGTGCTCACCTTCCCGATGTGGATCACGGTCAACGCGCTGGGCGATCCCGACAACGGTATCATCCTGACAAGCTATCTGGGCTCTTTCCTCATGGCCGGCGCCTTTCTCGCCATCGGCTCCTTCGTCTCGGCCATGACGCGTAATCAGGTCATCGCTTTCATACTCGCAGCTACGATCGCGTTCCTCTTCACGATGAGCGGTTTCGAGATGGTACAGAACGCGCTTAAGACCTGGCTGCCGGAGGCTGTGAGCCAAGCCGTATCATCGATGAGCGTGCTCTCCCACTTCGAGCGCATCACGCGCGGCGTAGTGGAGGCGCCGACACTCGTCTTCTTCGTCTCGATGATCGTGTTCTGGCTGTTTGCAACGGTAATCGCCGTCGACCAGAAGAAAGCAGAGTGAGGGCTAGTCATGAGCAATCCTGACGGCAGCAAGAACCTTTGGAACGATCTGGCCGCGCGTCTTTCCGGCATCAGCCGGCGGCGCATGGCATGGGCCGCGCTGGGTCTGGGCGCAATCCTTCTTCTCTCGGTCAATCTGATCGCCTCGATCGGCCTGAAAAACATGAAGAGCGACCTTACCGAGGATCGCCTGTTCACTATCTCCGAGGGAACGCGCGAGGTTCTTCGTAACATCGACGAGCCCATTACGGCGCGGCTTTACTTCTCTCGCCGGTTGGCCGAGATCGCACCAGAGCAGTCGCGCTACTTCCAGCGAGTCCAGGCGTTGTTCGAGCAGTACCGCGATATTTCCGGGGGCAAGCTGAAACTTTCCGTACTCGATCCGGAACCCTTCTCCGATGCGGAGGACCGGGCCGTGGCGGCGGGTCTGAACGGCGTGCGTCTGAACGCGGAAGGCGAGGTTGGCTACTTCGGCCTCGTCGCCAGCAACTCGACGGACGCGCAGGAGACGATCCCGTTCTTCTCCCCGGATCGTGAGGCGTTCCTCGAGTATGACGTCACCAAGATCGTCTACAATCTGGCGAACCCCAAAAAGCGCGTTGTGGGGCTCATGTCCGGCCTCCCGCTCGATGGCGGCGAGGTGGACACGCCCATGGGCAAGCGCCCGCAGCGGCCGTGGCTCATCATGAGCCAGATCCGCGAACTGTTTGAAGTGCGGGATGTGGCCCAGACAGCCACATCGATCCCCTCGGGCCTCGACGTGCTCATGGTCGTCCAACCGACGGGCCTCACTGAAGAGGCGGCTTACGCCATCGACCAGTACGCCTTGAAGGGTGGCAAGGTTCTCGTGTTCCTGGATCCGGTGACGGAGAGCAATCAGCTCGCCATGATCAAGGATCCGGGCGAGGGGCGCCGGCGGCTTGGCCAAGGTCCTGGAAGGCTGGGGCGTGTTGTTCAACAGCACACAGGTGGCGGCCGATATCCGCCACGCCCGGCGCGTGCAGTTCGGCCGCGACCAGGATTCGGTGACGGAGTTCGTCGCCTGGCTGGGTCTCGACAAGCGCAACATCAATCCCGATGACGTCCTGGCAGCGGGAATCGAGGTGCTCAACGTGGCCTCGTCCGGGTTCCTCACCAAGGTGGATGGCGCCACGGCGGAAGTTTCTCCGATCCTCGAGACGAGCGCGGATGCCGCCGTTGTCGGTGCAGAAAAGATGGGCATGGGGGCAGATCCGCTCGGACTACTGCGCGCCTACACGCCGGGTGGAAAAAAACTCACGCTGGCAGCTCGCATCTCCGGCGAAGGCAAGACGGCCTATTCCAGCGGCAAGCCCGGCGCGGCGTCCGCTGAGGTCAAGACGTCGGAAGACAAGCAGTCTGGCGACAAGACAGCGGCGAAAGCCGGTGAGACGTCAGATGCCAAGCCCGGTCCCGACCATGTGGCGACAGGCACCATCAATGCGATCGTCGTGGCCGATAGCGACATGCTCGCCGACCGGTTCTGGGTCGATCGCCGCGAGATGATGGGGCAGGAGATGGTTATGCCGTCGGCCCACAACGCAGCATTTGTCCTGAGTGCGCTTGAAAATCTCTCGGGCAGCAATGCGCTCATCGCGCTGCGCGGACGGGGCGTCAACGAGCGGCCCTTCACCTGGGTGGAAGAGTTGCGCCGCAACGCCGAGCGCCAGTTCCGCGAGAAGGAGCAGGCTCTGGAGAAGAAGCTTCAGACTGCGCAGGAGGAACTCGTCAAGCTCCAGTCCTCGGGCACCGCCGGCAGTGTCGTCCTCTCCGAGAAGGAGCGCGAGGCGGTCGAGACCTTCAGGGCTCAGATGCTCGAGACACGGCGCGAATTGCGCGAGGTGAAACGAGCGCTGCGCAGCGATATCGATCGCCTCGATGGGTGGCTGAAGTTCGCAAACATTGCGCTCGTGCCGCTCATGATCGCCGTTGGCGGGCTCGGCTGGTCGCTCCTGCGCCATGCCAACCGCGGGTCAAGCCGCTAAGCCTAGGGAGACTTGAACGATGAAGCCGAGGCAGTTTGTTGTTCTTGCCGCCGCGGCGGCCGGTTCCCTGATCGTGGCGATTGTCACTTATCTGGCGGCCGTGCCCTGGTCCGCGGGCAACACCGGTCCGCGCGATCCCATGCTGTCCGTGCTGTCGGAGCGGGGCGGGGATCTCGCGGCCATCGAGCTCGTCCGTGGCAAGGAAAACCTGCGGCTCGACGCCAAGGATGGCACCTGGGTGCTGGCCTCCGGCGAAGGCTATCCGGTCGATACCGCCAAGGTTCGCGAACTCATCCTGGCTGCGACTGAGGCCCGCCTCGTTGAGCGCAAGACGGCCATGAAGGACCGGCATGAGTTGTTGGGCCTCACCGAGCCGACAGAGCCCGGCGCCACCGCGCGTTTACTCCGCCTCATCGACACCAAAGGCGAGGTAATGGGCGAGATGATCCTCGGACGCGCTGCGTTCGATGCCTTCGAGGCCTCCAAGGGCGGCACCTACGTCCGCCGTCCGGGCGAGGACCAGACCTGGCTGGCAGATCGTCAGATGCAAGCGGGTCTGTCGTTGCGCGATTGGGCGAGAACGCGGCTCATCGATGTGTCGCCTGAGAAAATCAAGAGCATCCGCATCGAGATCGAAGGCGAGCCGCCCTACGAAATCAAGCGGGCAGCGGATGGAAAGCAGCATGAACTTGCCGAAATGCCGGCCGGCAAGAAACTCAAATACGTGAGTGCGGTCGATGACGTGGCGGAGGCCGTGAGCCTGATCGAGTTCCGGAACGTGCGCAAGGCGGGCAAGGCGGATGCGCTTCCGCTCAAGGGCCGGGCGACCTTCGAGACCGATACGGGCTATACGCCCACTATCGAGTTCCGCTCCGATGGATCGAAGGTTTGGGCCAGGGTCGCAGCCACGGGCGAG
>CAWGTZ010000015.1:0-318918 GCA_963825555.1 uncultured Alphaproteobacteria bacterium
GACCGCCGGCTTGTGATTTTCTGGGATCGTCCGTAATTCAGAAGAGAATGAACTCGCCATGACGCCGATGACGGCTCATAGCCCATCTCCGTCCGGTGACCGCGCAGTGCGTGTGGTCCCGGTCTTGCCTCCATCGATCCTACCGATTAAGCCGCAGGAATATTCCGATTTGAACCGTCGAAGCAGTTTGCTGGATAATAATCATGACCTAGCAGGAGGTTTTGGGAGGTCGGTCATGCGATTGCTTCTGATGTTCACGGTGTTCATGGGAATAGCGGCCATGGGGGCTGTTTCGGCAACAGAAGGGCCTGATCGCGACGCCGATCGCGCGACGCACTACCCTCCGAATCGGACTCAGGATCCAAGTCGTGCCAGTCTCGCCAACGGTGGGATCCTTCAATGCGACATTCGCCGTCCGAGCTGCCGGAAATGGCAGGTACTTTCCAATGATCGCAACGGCGAATCCAAGAACGACAACTAACGTGCTGCCAGCATGAATTTCAGTAGGATGAGGCCGGGGGTCGGCTGGACAACGGCTGGCCGCTCCTACTTTCGATTTATGCAATGTATCCACGCCCCTGCCATGCAGTGGCACACGCTCCTTGGCTTCCGGAATTGGCCCATCTCGCCCGTTTGGCTGCGCAGTCCGTGTGTCCGCTCGTTTAGCCGTCAAACAGGTGCGTGACTTCTGATGCCAGGGGGTAGAGCTGCCGTCACGCAGAGCGCAGCCGGCTTCAAGCCGCGAGCTGCACATCTCGATAACGGATCCGGCCGCTTGATTTCCATTTGGTGAAACCAAGACCCGCCAGTTCCAGCCCCAATCTCTGCTGAGATGCTGGGTAGTGGCCGCGTGCCGTGCACCAGCAGATGTAAACCAACCATAGGTCGGCGGCCGTAAGAGACCGGCCTGCCGCCGGCTGGAGACAGTCCTTCACGAAGTCAGGGACGTGCGACCCGACGAGGGACAGGACTCTCCCTGATGAGGGAGGGATGACGCGGGGAGGGATCGGGGACACCCCATCTGAAATCCCAGCGCTCGGCGGAGGGAGGACGGTTGAGGGAGGTTCATACCGTTTGCTAGTGCCCTCCCCAGTCCCCGCAGCGACCCGGACTTCCTCAGAGTCTGGAGCCGACTGCGCCTCCGATCGCTCGGGCGCATTGAGATCGGGACCACTGGGGAGGGATTGGACCTCCGCGCCGATCGATCGACCATTCATCCCTGATGCTCCCTCTTCTCCGATCTCTGGTCGCGGTTGCTCCCCTCCCCGAGAGATCAGATTGCTCTCCTGCCCCTCCCTGAGCGCCCGCAGAGCCGCGAACCCGAAGCAGCTCATGATCTCGACGACCAGCGTCAGGAGCAGAGCCACGCCAGCGCGACCGTCGAAGGGCAGCAGGCGTCCCAGCGTGAACGCGAAGGCCTCCGGGAGCGGGTCCTTTACGGCGACAATCGGCGCCGCCGCCAGACGCTGTCGAAGCTCTCGCGCCCGGGCATCGAGCTTCTCATAGTCCTCGGCGGCCGCAAGCTCGCGGCGAATTTGCAGGACCTTGGCGCAGGCCGTCTGGAAATACCGGCTGCTTCGGATCGCCTGGCATTCCCGACTGTCCCGCCAGACGCTTGCGGGGACCCTCTCCCCATTCAACGTTTCTCGGACCGTATCCGACGGCCGGGGTGGCAACGGCTGAGACAGCGCCAGCATGCTCTGCTCGACTTCGGCCAGCTCAGCTTGGACATGGCTTCGACTCTCCATCTTCCAAGCGCCGTCTCGCTCCAGATTGGCAACCGCCAAACTGACCGTCGCGTGCGTGGCAAGCGCGCTGTAGGTGACGAGGCCAATCCAGGCCACACCCAGGATCGCGAACAACAAGCAAGTACGCCATGCGAGCAAGGCAATTAACACGACAGGCAAGAGAGCCTTAGCGATGTCGAAGACAGCACCGACGAAGTAGCCGACCTCTGCATCGTACCCTAGTGCAACCGCGAAGCGGGCCGAACCTGTGGCCGTGACTGCCAGCGACAGACCGAGGAACGCCAACACGATCGCGCCGGCCCCTGACAGGAGAAGCAGGCCACGGTTCTTCAGTTGGATAAGCTTTCGCATCGAGATCCCCCATCCGACTGCCTGCCGCGCCCCGTAGATGTGCTTGGGACGTGGCCAGGCTTACCGCAAGGGATTCAGCTTTTTGTCGAGGTATCAAGAGCTGGACCGCTTCAGCGCATTCGCTGACACACTGTGGAACGCCCTGAAACAAGGAGACACGATCATCAGCGACAGCTCCATCGCCAGGCGGAGCCAGGATCTGGAGAAAAATCGATCGCGCCATGGCACCGATTCGGGACATGGGGCCCTCTTCTCGATCGCACTCCACGCTTGAACACTTCCGCAACTCACAGTATCCGACCCACCCACGACATCCAGACGAGGTCCAAGACCTCACCAACCGAGCGGCTCCGCCACGGTGGTCGAACGATGAGGCCGAGAGGCAAAAGAGGAGGTTCTCCATGAGCACCCGAGACCACCGCATTGCGCGGCGACGATTGTCGGGGAGCGGTCCCCGCGTGCACACGCCCGGGTCCGACACCCCAAGCAAAAAGCGCGTGCAGCCAGCGACCGGAAAAGAACTTCAGGCTCGTCGCCGAGAGGCGGCGGAGCGATATCTTGAGATCGCCGCAGCTCTCAAGGTGGAGGCCGGGGTCAAGCGGCACGACGTGTGCAAAGAATTACGCGGCCTCGCCTATTTCGAAAGCGGCGTGATCGTCGCGCCGGAGGGCCGCACTCGGAAGCAACTCTACATTCTCGCTCACGAATGCGCTCACGTCGCACTGAAACATGGCCAACGTCGCTGGCGAAAGAACAAGCCAGGGCATGTCGTGGAATTGGAGGCCGAACAGTGGGCCCACGAAGCCCTACGCCGTCATGGCGTGCCCGTTCCCAGAGCGATGTCGCGCCGGGCTCGGAACTATGTCGGTCACTGGATCGCGAAGGATGAGCGCAACGGCGTGGTCGTCGCGCAAGAGGAAGCACTCCGATTTGCCGGTCAGTTGACACCGCGACGGCGCAGGGCTTTGCGTGAACTAACCGCTCAAAGGCGTGCTCCATGGCCTCAATCATGGTGGTTTCGCCTCCTGTCATGTGTCTTTCGGCGGCGGCGTAAAAGTGACCTGCCTCAGGCGCCAACTTATTGAAACGACTCGGACTTAATTTTCCAAAGTCACGTATTTGCAGTCGTCGAATAAGGATGAGCTTTCGAATCGCTAAGGCCGAATTTTAGCGCCATCTTCTGTCGGCGGACTTCGCCTTGGCGGTTCCTTCCCCTGACTAGGCCGGGGGGCCGAGATTCCGAACTCTCCTAATGCAGTGATAGCTTCCTTCTCGAGCCCGGCGCGCCACGCGGACCAACATTGGGAATGAAGCCAGGCATGGCCCAGAGACTTCGGTTCCGAAAGGAAGCAGCGGCTCTTGGTCCTCACCAACTGCACCGCAGGCGAGACAGCGCCCAGGCGGCGAGCGTACGAAGTTGCGGTTCAGCCATTCAGCGACGCAGCAATCGAAGGAGCGGGCTTCGGCCTCGGGGCGCGGCAGACCCCCATCAAATTCTGCGACCCCCGCCCGTTCGTCAAAGAAGGCACGCCAGTCCTCGGATGACCAGACGTCGTTCGACGGCAGCATGTGCATGATCTCTGGATGGATCGGGGCGGGATCGGCTGGCACCGCCGTCACGTGCGTGTGGCGTGTGTGACGCCCACTACTCAATTGATTCTCTGACGTTTTTCCTATCTCGCCGAACCCCGCACTACCGTGTGACACGTGTGACAGCGGCTCGCGCCGCCTCGCTCCGTCACACGGCGCCACACGCAAAGTCGGCTGCCGGTGTGACGCCCTTCTGTGAGCCTCTTCAGAGTGATGACTTGTGTCACATGGCGCTACACGCCGATCATTGGGTGAGTTCTCGAGCACGCCCGGTAGATCTTTCGAATAGCGCTGGCGAAAGCCGGCGAACCAATCACGATCGACCATCAGAGCCCTCGGGTCCGAAGAGTGCCGGGGTCAGGACGTAGACGCGATGAGTGCCCATGCCCGGAAGGCGCTCACTCCGGCTGGTCTTCCCGGCCGAGTCGCACAATAGCATGCCGCGATCGGCGAGCGCCCGTGCCACCAAGTCAGGCGCGATACCGCCGCAAGCCTCCCGAAACGCCTGCGGGAACATGTAGAAGGTCGCTCCATCCTCTCCCCTCTTCACGAAGCCAGCACGATCCCGCACAGGAGAACGTAAATCATTAAGCTCGGTCGAGGACCATTCAGCGAAACGACTAGAACCGTGGCGGGAGATAAAATCGCGCACGGACGCGATGCCATTGCGCACTTCAGCCGGCTCCGTGCCGCCGCGCTGAGCGAGCCAATCGTCAAAGCATCGCCGAGCGCCGTCAGTCGCCTCCCCCTCTGGCCAGGGTAGGATGCCCATGGCAACCGCTAGTTCCCCGGCGGCTGCCGCAAGAGCAAAGCGGCGGGCAACACGCCGGACCTGCCCCTCCCCCTCGGGTGGACAGTAAAGCCTAATGAAGTCGTTCATGTGCCCACGCACCGCGTCGCGAGCGCCCTCGAGATCGGCCGTGAGCTTCTCCAGAAACGCATCGGCGGCGTGCCCATAATTCTCAGCGGCACTCGTCCGCAGGGCGTCTGCAAACTTGGAAGGAGAAGCAAACTCGTGAATGTTCTCGAAGAGACCCAGTCCGACCCCGGCGTCAGCAGGAATCTCGACGATGCGCACTTCTTGACCTGCGGTCGACCGACGACGTTCCTCTGCCAGCTTCTCGCTGAGGCCAATCTCGCCGGTACTGAGGAAGATAACGCGCCACTCTTCGCTCGGACGAAGGTCGCCGCTGCGATTGGCCCTGGCCTTGCCTTGCCCGTTCGCAAGCATATAGGCCGTATTAGAGGCCGCGCGCGCATCCACCTCGGACATCTCATCGAGACAAAGGACGGTGTCACAGTGAGCAGCTGCCGTTCCCTCCATCGCATTGTCTGTGGCCCGCCAAGACCTGACGTATCCACCGAGGCCACCGCCGCCCCACACCGATCCGGCTACCCAAAGAGTCGTGGATTTGCCTAAACTCGATGCGCCCCGAAAATGAAAGCCCCCGCCTTCAACCCCCGCAAGCTGTAGCAGCGGCCCCGCAAACGCAGCGGAAGTCGCTAGTACGAGGCGGCTGTTGCCGGCGCACAGCCGCGCAAAGTCCTGCCATTCGTCGAATGTGCCCCCATGTCCGTAAGCGTGCCGCACAGCGGCAGAGGACGCAAACGTCATAAGCTCACCCGCCGTCACGCCGTAGGACTTATCTGGCAAGACGTAAGCGCGGCCATGCCACCCCACGTGCGTGACCAAGAGTGCCTTCAGTTGGGGGTGGACACAATTTAGCAGGTTCAGAAGTGCCGCCTTGGACTTGCTGCCGGTACCGAAGCGGAGCCCCATATCCCGCAGTCGCGACAAAAGTTCCCCGCCCGTGTCCGAAAGCAGCCGCCACGGCATAGCCCAATCGTTCCAGTTGCCGTCCGCCGTCTGGACACGAAGCAAGAGAGACCAGGACCTGTTCTGGGCGTCGCGCGTATTGGCGAGAAACTCGATCGGAGAGCACAGCCAGACCCACTCTTTAATGTCGCCATCCTTGTCGAGCTCGGCAACTTCGATATGCCCGTCGGCTCGCCACCGGTACCCCTTAGGCAATTCAACCGCCCGCTCCGCGACTAACTGGTCAAGCTCCGGCCTGGCCCGAAGAACGCGATCCAGGGGCACCGCCTCTGCCAGCGCCCTGTCCAATCGCGCGCGGAATCTTTCCGGGCAGGCGACATGCATTTCCGAGACATCCTTGAAGCTGTCGAGGTTGACAACATAGATCCTGGTGCGATGCGACGAGCGTGATAGTGACCTGAGCAGCGCCTCGCCACCTTTATCCTTCTCGAGGATCACATAGACATCTCGATCAGCCAGATAGCGATCATCTCGCTCGGGTCGAAAGTTCGTGGCTCCAGGCACTCCAAGAGCGTCCATGTCATGAAACCAGAGCGTTTGCGCGTCGCTCTCCCCTTCAACAAGAAGCAGGCGGGCGCCGGCTGGCGGAAGACGGTCGAGGCCGTAGAGAACCGTGCCTTGACCCCTGCCGTTCTGATCCCAGAGCATTCGTTGATCCCGACCGTCGTCGGCCTTGACGAGGCCAACTCGGATCCTCTCCCGAACCGGGCTACCGCCGACGGCTCTATACGGAATCCGCACCGCCAATCGATGGTCATCGTAGGGATTCTGGATTGTTTCCAGGCCAAGTTCACACAGAAAGGACACGGGCAGGTTCTTTGCCGCTGCATAGTCTTCCAACGTGCAGTTCCGGGTCAGATCTAAACGAGCCTCGCCGGATTGGAGTGAGCGCTCATGCAACGTCATGGGTTCACCTCCAAAGCGAGCTGCCTGGCTGCCTCACACTGGCTGAGCCCGTTTAGAAACGCGTACAGCGAGATCAGATCACCGCCCCGATCGCCAGTGGCGAAATCAGCCCAGCGCCCAGTTCGCACGTTAATCGAGAAGGAGCCGATGGATTGGTCAGGACGACGCGGATTGAGAGCGCGATACTCGTGGCCGCAGAGTCTTCCTCCGGGCAGCCAACGAGGCAGTAGCGTGCCGGCTCGTGAAAGTGCACGGCGCGCTATTTCAGCGAAGTTCAGCCCTGGAGCATTTTGCGGCCGGCATGACAGGTTGGTGGCTTCGAGTCTCAGCATGTCCGGCCACCTTTCGGGTTCCGAGCTTGCATCCAGTCGGCGATGTCTGTGGAGCGGAAGGCCTTTCTGTTGGGCGATAGCGCGACAGCTTCGGGAAATCGCCCAGCCCGAATTTCGCGCCATAACGTGGTGGTGCTTAGTCCCGTGAGGGCCCGTACTTCCGCGCGTGACAGGAACTGCTGCAGTTCCCTTCGGATTTCTTCGCGACGCGCCGGAATCTCTTCAGGAGGTGATGACTTTCTGTTCATGGCAATCCTCAATGTTGCGAGAATTGCCAAGAAATACCGGAGCACTCGGCCAGAGCCGAGGAAGAATGAAACTCAAATAATCGTCATTTTTCCGCAGGGCCAGTCCCACCGATTCGGGGCTTCGCATCACACAACTTCCTGTCCTTCGACAGCAATTTTCGAATAGTGCTCTCATCACGGTCCTTTCCCGTGATGTGCTCCAAGACGGCTCTGCAAAATTGTCGAAGATCGCGGCCATCATCACCCGTCTCTTCGCGCCGAAGCTTCTCGGTCCAAAACTCCCTGTTTGCCTGGCAATGTAGGCAAGCTCCGGTCGCTCGGCCGTCGGTACACCTCTTTGCCGGGTTTCTCTTCGCTTCGTAATTGTGCCTCTCCAGTGCCGCCCGCCCGAGGTTACGGATACGACAATCGGCGGCAAGGTCATCGTCAAGTTTCTCGAGAAACGTCCTGGACTCTCGCTCATCAGTGCTGGCGTACTCGTCGGTAGTACGTGGCCGTAAGAAGATTGTCTTTGACGGCTTTATCTTCCACAGCGCTACATAATGCGTCGGCGCAATTGACTACCTTGGTGAGGCCGGCGGTAATCTGCTTGTCACTTGCGTGCCAGCCAAGATATCGCATTCACGAAGGTAGCCCGCCTGCAACTGGGATAAGATATCGCTCGACAAGACGAGATGCTCCCGGCTCAAGCCCACCCTGCCTTCCATAATGGCTGGACATCGGGAGATGAGACCGGGGCTTCTACCGGACGACTAATGTCCGCCCGTCTTCTCTTGCGTGTGGAAGCAGACTTCCGTCCGGAACTCTTCGCCGTCATTGTTGTCGCCTCGCGCCTGGCTGCTTTTAGCTGAAGCGGCACTGGGCGTCGGCCTTCCGCGCGGCATCCTACGTACCATGAGGTCGCAACGATCGAGTGATCCCGCTGCACACGCGATTCGTTGAAGCCCAACGCGCTGCCGCGACACTTACCTGCACTCGCTCGTGTTGGAATCTGATGGGCCAATTATAGGCCAATTGGAAGGAAAGCAGCGATGAGCGATCTATTAAGTCTATGATTTTATTGGCGCGCCCGAAAGGATTCGAACCTCTGACCCCCAGATTCGTAGTCTGGTGCTCTATCCAGCTGAGCTACGGGCGCATTCCTGCGTATTGGTGCTTCGCAACAGACCGGAAATCGGGTCCCGGGACAGGCGGAAGCTGCAAGAGCGCCCCTTCTAATAGGTGACAGGGGCCGACGCAAGGGGTGGGGATCAGTCCGTTGGTCGCGGGGTTCGGGGCGGCGAGACGGCCGGTGGCAGGTACGGGGGTACCCCGCTTCGAGGGCCGTTACGCGCTTTGGACAGCTGCCAGCCGGTATGCGGCGCATCTAGGCGGCAGCCCGGTCCGGAATCTGGAGTTCGAAGGCAGCACCCTCCGGTGAGTCGAGCAACCGGAGGCGACCGCCATGGGCCTGGGCGAGTTCGGCGGAGATGGGCAGGCCCAATCCCGTACCACCGCGCCGTGTGGACCCCTGGAACGGCTGAAAAAGCTTGGGTCGCACCCGGGCCGGGATGCCCGGGCCGTTGTCGCTGACCACCACGGTCACCATGTCCCCCTCGCGGTGCCCGGTGATCCGCAGCACGCCGCCTTCCGCTCCCGCGTCGCGGCCTTCCAGAGCCTGCACCGCATTTCGGCACAGGTTGCTGAAGATACGGAAGAGATGTTCGCGATCGGCATCGATCTTGAGTTCCGGGTCGACATCGACCTCGAACGAGATGGGTCCCTCGCCGCCGAGCGCCAACGCCTCGCCGACTTCGTCGATAACAGGCCACAAGGGGATGACTTCGCGACGCTGAACTGTTTCGTCGGTGCGGCCGAACCGCATGGTTTCGTTGCAGAAGTTGATGGCTCGGTCCAGCGATGCAATCAGCTTGGGGGCAACACGCTGCACGGTGGGATCTTGCACGCCGGTCAGGCGATCGGAAATCAGCTGCGCGTTGGCGAGCATGTTGCGCAGATCATGATTGATCTTCGATACCGCGAGGCCGAGCTGGGCCAAGCGCGTCTTTTGCTTCAGAAGCTGAGACAGCTGCCGCTGCATCTGTGAGAGCTCGGCTTCCGCCAACCCAATCTCGTCCGACCGCCCGGACGGCACGATAACGCGGGAGGGATCCTCGGGGTCCTCGCTGTAAGCCACGATGTTGCGTGACAATCGCCGGATCGGCTTCACGAGCAGCCGGCTTATGGCGAAATAGACGAGCGCCGCGGTGGCGAGCGCGACTGCCAGCGATAGCCAGAAGATTTCCGTGCCGTAGCGCCACATCGCCCGCTGCAGCGGCTCCTCGGGCATGACGACCTCGATAATATCGTCAAATCGCGGACCGAGCAGGCCGATCACACGCATGGTGCGTTCGTCGTCCGAGGTGAGCATGTCGACCGCGTCGCGGATGTGCATGATCCGGTAGCGCAGAGATTCGGAAAACGTCAGGCGCGACGGTTGCCGCATGTCATACGTGACATCGATGCTGATCGGCTGCACGGGCGGCAGAATAACCCGGCGCGCTCCACCGCGACGGACAGCGATGGCGCGCACCAGGGCGGTCCGCAGTAGCTCGTTGCGAAGGGCCGGAGGGACATCTCGGCTCGGTACGGCGTCGGCCGCCAGGGCCGAAACCTGAGCCGTATTGATGCGATCGTTCAGCCAATTGACGCGAAAGCTCGCGAGCGACGGCAGAAAGATCAGGATCTGCGCGACCATCACGAAGACGCCGGTGATGATCAGCAGCTTGCCCGGCAGACCGAAGCGGAAGAGCGATCTGAGCGCCTTGAGCGGCCCGGACGATGCGCCGGACTCGGCACTGGCCGCCTGCCCGCGCGCTTCCTCCGGCGCTGCCGAAGCCTCGCTCGCAGACAATCTTTCCCGTTCCAGATCGTGCAGCACGGTTCTATAGGGGCCCTTTTTCCGTTCAGGCGCGCCGGGAATGTGACACTTTGAGAGCAACTTGTCAGCCGCAGCCCGGCCTAAGCCCTAAAGCAAGTTCTGATAAGGGATATAAGTTCATCTTGCGAAGGCTCAAGTTAGCCGCGCTCTTTGCCAGGGCCCGGACTTGCGAGTTCGCTTGAATGCTAAGCGTTCCCAGGCTCAGCCGAGCTTGGCCAGCCAGCCGATGATCCGGCGCAGGAGGGGATTGCCGGCCTTGTCCACAAAGAAGCGATAGGCCACGCGCTTGTTAACCTCGCTTAGAGTGGGGTAGGGCGAAACCCAAGCCGTCATCGCCTTGATGTTGAGCCCCTGCGCTATGGCCAGCGACCACATCTGGATGAGTTCGCCCGCCTGAGCGCCGAGGATGGTCGCACCGAGAATGCGGCCTTTCGGATCGGTCACGACCTTGACGTGGCCCGCCGTCTCCCGTTCAGCCTGAGCGCGGTCGTTTTCATGAAACGGCCAGCGCAACACCAGGATCTTGATATTCTGCGCCAAGGCCTCCGGTTCCGAAAGGCCCACATGTGCCAGCTCCGGTTCGGTGTAGGTGACCCAGGGAACGTGGCGCGTGTAAGCCTTGGCCGGCAGACGGAAGAGCGCACGGCGAATGACGATGCCGGCATGGTAGTTCGCGACGTGGGTGAACTGCAGACCGCCGGCAACATCACCGATGGCAAACACTTTCTTGTTGGTGGTTCTCAGACCGCGATCCACCTCGATGCCGGCCTTGCCCGACTTGATGCCGGCGGCTGCAAGATTAAGGTCTGCGATGTTCGGCCGACGGCCGGCCGCAACGAGAAGGTGGGAAGCATCGACGTAGTCCGCACCCTGGCCGCCCGAAGCCTTCAGATGCACGCGCACGCCCTGCATCAGCGGTTCGACCCGTTCAACGAGTGCTCCTTCCCGCACTTCGACCCCCTCGGCCCGGATCAGACCCAGGAGAAGCGCGGTCATCTCTGGATCGTCCTTGCCCAGCGCCTTGGCCCCCTCGATGACGGTAACGCGGCTGCCAAGACGCCGGTGGGCCTGCGCCATTTCCATGCCGATCGGTCCGCCGCCGATAATGACGAGATGATCGGGGCGTACGGTATTGTCGAACAGGGTTTCGTTGGTGAGATAGGAGACCTGACTCAGTCCCGGAATGGGAGGCACCATCGGCGACGACCCCGTCGCGATGACGAAACGCCGGGCAGTGATGCGATGATCGCCAGCTACGACCGTGCTGGCATCGGCAAAACGGGCAACGGCCTGGATCACCCGAACGCCCAGCCCCTGAAACCGCTCAATGGAATCGTTGGGTGCAATTGCAGCGATGACCGAATGTACGTGGCGGTGGACGGCCGAGAAATCGACCACGGGATCGACCGGTTCGATGCCGAAGGCTTGCGAGGTCCGCATGGTGTGGGCACGCCGGCCAGCGGCAATCAGCGCCTTTGACGGCACGCAGCCGTAGTTGAGGCAGTCGCCGCCCATCTTGTGCTTTTCGATAAGCACGACGCTGCGCCCAAAAGCAGCGGCAGCAGCGGCGACCGAGAGACCGCCCGAACCTCCGCCAATCACGCAGATATCAGGCGCTATGGTCTCGATCGCTGCCGACCCGGCATCATCATTTGCGGTCTTTCGCGGTTCCATTGCGTCCTCTCCATCGCTTGGCGAAAACCGGGATGAGGGCCACGACGCCGATCAGGACGAAGGCGATCACCAGTTCCCGGGTCACGAGATTGCTCGTGTCGATCGTATACGGGCACTCCAGATTCGGCTCGCTCGCCTGCCTGGCAACACACGCTGCATGCACAGCATTCTGCGCCTCAACCACGCTGCCGAGACCCGAACCTGCAAACGAAAACGCGAGCGTACCCGGGATGATTCCGAGGAATGTGCCTATCACAAAGGTACGCAGCGGAACACCGAGCAGGGCCGGCGCCAGGTTGACGATGAAGAATGGAAACACCGGCACAAGACGCAGGAAAAGCATGTAGCTCAGCGCGTTCTCCCTGAAGCCGTCGCTGAGCCGCGCCAGCCAAGGCCCCGCTTTTGCAGCAAGAGCGACGCCGAGCGAGGTCTTGGCGACGAGGAAGAGTATGGTCGCACCGAGCGTTGCGGCAACGACCGTCGCCGGCGCGCCGATCTCCCATCCGAACAGGAGGCCGCCGGACAGCGTCATCACCAGAGCACCGGGAAGCGACAAGGCCACCACCACGACGTAGAGTGCGATGTAGATCGCCAAGGCTGCAACCAGATTGGAGGAGATGAACTCCCGCATCGACTCGTAATTCCGGCCGATGGTCTCGAAGGAAAGCAGCTTGTGCCACCCCATTGCGAAGACGAGCGCCATCAGGGCGGCAAGCGCGATCAGCGGAGCCCAGCGCCGCACGGTCGATTGAGTGCCAGTGTCAGCCGTGCCCATGATCGGAGGGTCCTTCTGCGTATTCGGGTGCTATTGAGAGAACTCAGCGGTCCGTCTCGATGTCGTTCAGCGACCAGTCGTACTGGTCATCCGAGATCACCGACAGACCCTTGAGCTTTGCGGCGAGAGGAGCATCCGCATAGCGCTTCAGATGGGCGATTACGCCCTTGTCATCGCCGCCGAAGTCCACCTTGAACCAGGAATAGATGGACGAGACCGTCAGACCGTCTCGCGTGACGCTGGCGCCGCGGGGATGATTGACGAATGCGCGCGCGGCTGCCTCAAGTTGTTCGTTGAGACGCGCACCTGTAAACGCCTCCTTGCCGAGATTTGGGCACCCGTTCGAGGCGCAGTTGACTGCGTAGTGGACGCGCGGGTCCTGGAAAACCGGCCGAAGAATACCGTGCTCGATGTCGTCGAGGCTGAGTTCTTCGCCGGAAACTTTCATCACCTTGGCTTTCCATGGCCCCCCCGTCACCAATGCAACGAGGCCACCGCCCAGTGAAATATCCTTGATCGAACGGACGGGATAATGGTCGAGCACGATGTCGAGCGTCTTGGCGTTGTAGAGGTTGGCCCAATAGGCGAACTGCTCGGGTCGATCGAGCGCGGCGACGTCCACGGCCTCCAGACGGCCGATGTAGGCCTTGAGGGCGGCGTGACCTTCGCTCTTCCAGCGCCGGTAGCCCACACGGGCGATGCCGTCACCACCCACTTCGACAAAGGAATCGAGCAGCGTGTTGAAAGCGCCGTGATCAACCGTTTGCGTCGAGCCCGGAGTGTGGCGGCTGAAAATTTCCGCAGGAGTGGCGGCATGTGCAATCTGAGCCACGCCCAAGACCCACACGACAAGGGCGGCACTAATGAAGCCTGCCCGGGTGGTATCAGCAAATCGTGAGGGCATGTCGAAATCCTTCTAGACTTGGCGTTTGGGTGCTCATACGTCCGTTGCGCCCCCCGGTTTCGCGGGCCCCGGTCCTTATACCTCCATCCCTCCAGCCGGCCAGGAAACGGCGCACAGGCTCGCCACCCTTGCGATTGACTTGGGACAGCCTGCCCCCTATAGAGTGGCGTCTTCCAATCCTGCCGGATTTGGCTGGGGTGGCCGTGTGTGCGGCGACTCGAAAGGCCGTATCTTGCAGGTCTTTGAATTCGCAACAATAAATGCTTTGGCGCGCCGTCCCGGGAGTGGGGCCGCCGCGAGCCGGAGCGAGCTTCGAGACGGAGAGTATCGTGAAGCGCACGTATCAACCGAGCAAGCTTGTGCGCAAGCGTCGGCATGGCTTTCGCAAGCGCATGCAGACCGCTGGCGGCGTAAAGGTCATTGCCCGTCGTCGCGCCAAAGGCCGCAAGCGCCTTTCGGCCTAGTGAGCCTGGCGGGTTTCTCAAAGAGCCCAACTTACCGGCGCGCGGCCAATTACGGGGTGGAGCCTTGAAACTCACCACCCTCAAGAAGCGATCAGAATTCTTGCGAATAAGGGGCGGGGGCCGGTGCCCAACGCCCCCTTTCGTTTTGGAGGCGCGCCCTCGCGCAGAGCCCGACGCCGCATCAAGTCCGCCTCGCTTCGGTTTCACGGTCACGAAGGCGGTCGGCGGAGCTGTCGAACGCAACCGCATACGAAGGCGCCTCAAGGCCGCCGTCTCCGCTGTGGCCGAGCTCCTCGCACGGAATGGGCACGACTATGTTCTTATCGCCCGGCGCGAAGCACTCGATTGTTCCTTCGAAACTTTGAAGAAAGACCTTGAACGCGCCTTCCATCGCGTGCATCACGCCAAGGCAAAAGAGGCAAATCCCAAAGAGAAATCGACTGTGACGTCTACCCGACGAGATGGAAAATCCCCCACCACACCCTGACCCGCGCGCGCCTCCTACAAACGGGTCGCGACGGCACAGCCCCGCCGCAGCCAGCGAATGGCAGCGGCCCCAGTGACCCCATGCCCCTTTGCCCTCGATAGGCATCTGTGACAGGCAAGACCGCGAAAACTCTTAAAGACAGCAGAACGCGCCAGCCGCGTTCGTTGAACCGAGGCCCAGATGAAGAGCCAGCAGCCCGATAACCAAGTCAACGTGCTCATCGCCGTCGTTCTTTCGATGATCGTGCTTCTGGGTTGGAGCTATTACTTCGCGACCCCGCAGATCGAGGCCGAGAAGAAACGTCAGACCGTCGAGAGCCAAGTCGCCAAGACCGCCGCCACGCAGCCGAAAGTCGACGTCACCGAAACGCGGGATCAAGCCCTCGCAGCATCGCCACGCCTTGCGATCGAAACCCCGTCGCTGAAGGGATCCATCGCGCTCAAGGGCGCCACGATCGACGACCTCGCGCTCATGAAGCATCACGAGACGGTTGACCCGAAGAGCCCCAACATCGTGCTGTTCCAACCGCGCTCGAAAACGGGCGGATACTTTGCCCGCTTCGGCTGGCAAGCGAGCGGCAAGCCGGTCAAGCTGCCCGACGCGGAAACCCTTTGGAAGGCCAAGACCACGGGCCCTCTGACGCCAGAACTCTCCCGCGACGCTCGAGTGGGACAACGGCGAAGGCCTCATGTTCCGCCGCATCATTTCGGTCGACAAGGACTACATGTTCTCGGTCACCGACGAAGTTGAGAACAAGAGCGGTGGCGACGTGGTGCTGAAGCCCTTCGCGCGGCTGTTCCGCTTCGGCGCACCCAAGGTTCCCTCTGTCTGGATCCAGCACGAGGGCCTTCTCGGCGTACCGGGGGATGCCGGGCTGCAGGAGATCACGTTCGCGAACGCAATCGCCGAACCCGCCAAAACCTTCTCCGGCAAAACCGGCGGTTGGGTCGGCATTACCGACAAGTACTGGGCCTCTGCTGTCATTCCAGACCAGAAGCTCCCTTATACCGCAACACTGCAGGGTGAGCCGCCGTTGGACGCCTCGCAGCTTCCTATGTTCCTTGCCGAGTACGAAAGCGAGGCAACCGTGGTTGCCGCAGGCAGCGCGGCATCTGTCAAGACCATGCTCTACGCGGGCGCCAAACAGGCGCAGATCATCGAAAAATATGCCGAGGAACTTGGAATCGAGAAGTTCGATCTGATGATCGACTGGGGCTGGTTCTACTTCCTTACGAAACCCATGAACCATGCGCTGGCATGGCTATACGGGCTACTCGGCAACTTCGGCTTCGCCATTCTCGCACTGACCGTCATCGTCAAACTGCTCTTCTATCCGCTCGCCAACAAATCCTACGTTTCAATGGCGAAGATGAAGAAGCTGCAGCCGGAGATGGAGGCGCTGCGAGAGCGATTCAAAGACGACAAGCCGCGCATGCAGCAGGAGCTCATGCAGCTTTACCAGAAAGAGAAGATCAACCCGGCCGCGGGCTGCCTTCCGGTCCTGGTACAGATCCCGGTCTTCTTCGCCCTTTACAAGGTGCTCTACACCTCGATCGACATGCGGCACGCGCCGTTTGTCGGCTGGATCAAGGATCTGTCGGCACCCGATCCAACGTCAATCTTCAACCTGTTCGGATTGCTGCCCTACGCGGTGCCTGACTTCCTGCATATCGGCGTGTGGCCCATCATCATGGGCATCACCATGTGGGTTCAGATGCAGCTGAACCCGCCCAACCCCGATCCCGTCCAGGCGCAGGTATTCAAATGGATGCCCGTCATGTTCACGTTCCTGCTCGGCACGTTCCCTGCCGGCCTCGTGATCTACTGGGCCTGGAACAACGTGCTGTCTATCATTCAGCAGTGGCACATCACCAAGCAACAGGGCGCAGAGGTCCACCTCATGTCCAACATAAAGAGCACGTTCGCTCCCATCACGCGGCTCTTCTCCAAGAGCAGCGAAACCAAGGGATGAGGACGGAACCGGCCAACATGGCGGATGGGTTGCAGTCGTGAGCGAGACAGACCCGTTCGCATTCACGGATGAGGATTTGGCCGCCGGGAAGCAGCTTTTCGAGCAGGCCTGGTCGTTTGTGAAGGGCGTGGTCGATCTCGAGCACCTGCCGCCATCGGGACCCGTGGAAATCGCCTTCGCCGGCCGTTCCAACGTCGGCAAATCGAGCCTGATCAACCGGCTGGTGCGCCAGAACGGTCTGGCGCGAACTTCCAAAACGCCAGGACGGACGCAGGAACTGAACTACTTCGAGCCGGAAGGCCGGTCTCTATTTCTCGTGGACATGCCGGGCTATGGTTTCGCCGAAGCGCCGAAGGACAAGGTCGAGGCCTGGACACGCCTCGTGAAGGCCTATCTGGCCGGACGCCAGAAGCTTGCCCGCGTCTTCCTGCTCATCGATGCCCGTCATGGCATCAAGGCCGTCGACAACGGCATTATGGAGCTGCTCGACGAAGCTGCCGTCTCCTATCAGGTCGTGCTGACCAAAGCCGACAAGATCTCGCGCACGGCACTTGAAACCGTGCTGGCCAAGACGCAGTCGACGCTGAAAAAGCACACCGCCGCCTATCCGCTGATTATCGCGACATCATCGGAAACAGGGCTGGGCATCGACGACCTGCGCGCCCAGGCTGCCCTCGTGGCACGCCAGCATGCACCGCAATCCTGAGCCGCCGCCGGAAGGGGCACCAATCGATCAGGCGCCGCCCACCTTGCGAATGATTGATATGAGCGGCTCCAGGAGACCTTCGCCGAAGCGGGCCAACACACCGCCGATGACCGCGGCCGTCATCCACCCAGCCCAGCGCACCGCCGTCCTGGCATAGTTCACGCCGACTTTCACCTCGATGACCTGATCGGGAAGCGCCGTCTCCGCCGTGAGGCCATCGGTGCCGACTGTGCGCGCGGAGATGAGCAGCTGAAGCTTCCTCTTACCACGCTCACTCGGCGTCACCGTCCAGCGCCAGCTGGCAAAGTCGTCCGACATGAGGCCGAGCACATTCTCAATCCACTGCGTTTCCGGTGAGGATGTCTCAATGTAGAAGCCGCCGTCAGGCGCGCGCAGCCGGACGGACATGGCCTTCGTGACCGTAACCTCGTGCCGGTAAACCGCTCCACCGCCCTGCAGACCTTCTGCAATGGCCTTCACCTCGGCGCGCGCGACGCGGGCCTCCACGACCAGCGGGATACCGACCCGCATCCGGCGTGGAATGTTCTCGACCAGCTGCCCGGCTGCGACCCGCACATTCCCGGGCGCGCCCGCTCTCTGCCGTGGCGCTGGAGGCCCGCCCGGACCGGATGGTCCGCCGGGCGGCGGTCCAGGTTGCGGCGGACGCATCTGCGACGGCGGTGCGGTGCGCCCGGAAGGCTGATTGAGCGGGGGCGGTGGCCCATTCAACGGCGGCGGACCGGTCCGCGGTCCCGGTGCCGGGGCGCGTGGCGGCAATCCGGTCGGCGGCTGCGTGCGCTGCGACGGCGGCGCCTGGAATGGCGGTGGCGATGGCTGGGGCGGTGGACCCGTACGCTGAGGCGGCCGCGTAGGCGGAACGTCCTGCGGCGGAGGCTGTGCCGGGCGCGGCGGCGGGCCGCCGGCAGTTTCCCATTGAGGCTCCAGCGGCGAACGCCCAGTCGACGATCCGGGCGGCGGCATGTTGAGCCTGGGATCGGGACGCGCAACGGTCGTGGTCTCAGTCATGACCTGATCGGCCGGCGGGCCCGCGGGAGGGCCGGACGGGGCCTGCGGCGATGCCGGCAGGGCCGGTTCGCGCTGCGGGGGCGATTTGTATTGTGTGGACCGCGACTGCACGCGCTCCCTCGTTGAGGCCAGGATGTCCTCCGTCGAACTTGGCGACAGTCCGGCAGACGGCGCATTGGACATGGGAGCGGGAGCAGGTGCTGGCGGACTTGCTGGTTGCTCTGGCCGCGCCGCAGAACGCTGAAGTGCGCGGATCGCCTGCTCGAAGGTCAAACCCTGAGCGCGCAGAAGATGAGCGGCGGTGCTCTTGCCATCGCCAACGATAGCAGCCAGCACGATCGCTCCGTTGATCTCGGCGCGACGGCCCTGGCGCGCGGCAGCGGCCGCCGCTTCCAGGATCCGCTTCAAATCCGGGGAGATCATCACTTGTGAGGGCGCGTCCGCAGAACGCCGATCCTCGATTTGTCCGATGTGCGTTGAAACCTCGCCGGCCAGCCTTGCCAGATCGACATTGCTCGATAGAAGAACGCCCGCGGCGTCCGGATCCTCCGCCAGGGCCAATAGCAGATGCTCGAGGGTCACCTCCGGGTGCGCCTGCGCGTCTGCGTAGCTCGCGGCGCGCGTCAACGTCGCAGCCAGGTGCTGCGACATGGGAATGCGCCCCAGATCATCAACCATCATTCGCCCGAACCCGCTCCTCGGCAGGAAACCCGCGGCCACACCGCCGCCCCAGTTGCCGTAACCCGGTCAAATACCTTTTATCTTTACGATTGAACGTGATCCGCCCCCGGTGAGCAAGCCGCCAAACCGTATCATCACCCCTTATTCTCCCGCCTAGCACCCGATTGTGAGGGAATTCCGTTGAGGCTCGCGATACAACCGATATAACCCTCCAAACTTCCCCGTCGCCGGCTTTTCTCAAGGGGTCCTTGTGAGGGGCCCGGCGTCAGGAGCTTGCGTGCCAACCCACAAAGGGCATTCCGGACGACGATGACGAAGGCGAACGATACCACTGCACGTGGCGGCAGCACCGAGGCCACGCCCCTTTCGGCCCATGTCCAGGCGCGCATCCTCGCCGAGGCGCTGCCGAACATGCTGCGCTACGACGAGCAGACCGTGGTCATCAAGTTCGGCGGACATGCTATGGGCGATACAGCTCTGGCCGATGCCTTCGCCCAGGACATCGTCTATTTGAAGCAATCGGGTGTAAACCCGATCGTCGTCCACGGCGGCGGCCCTCAGATCGCTGAGATGCTGAAGAAGCACGGCATCAAGTCGGATTTCGTGCATGGCCTGCGCGTGACCGACCAGCCAACCGTCGAGATCGTCGAGATGGTGCTGGCCGGCGCGATCAACAAGGAGATCGTCTCCGCGATCAACCGGCAGGGAGGCAAGGCCGTCGGCATCTGCGGCAAGGACGCCAATCTCATGATTGCGCGCAGGATCACCGAGATGCCCGATCCCAAGACCGGCGTCGTCACAACGGTGGATCTCGGCTTCGTCGGCGATCCGCTGCATGTCGACCCGCATATCGTCGACGTGATCTCCAAATCCGATCTCATACCTGTCATCGCGCCCATCGGCATCTCGCGTGAAGGCGAGACCTTGAACATCAACGCGGATAGCTTTGCCTCGGCATTGGCTGCCCGGATGAAGGCGAAACGTCTGCTGCTGCTCACCGACGTGGCCGGGGTGATGGATCAGTCGGGAGAACTCATTGAGGATTTGACCGTTGAAGAGGCCAACGAGCTGATCCGTAACGGCACCATCAGCGGCGGTATGATCCCCAAGATCGAGGGATGCATCGAGGTGGTGGAGGCCGGCGTGGAAGCCGTCGTCATCATCAACGGCAAGGTGCCCCACTGCGTACTGCTCGAATTGCTGACGGATCACGGCGCCGGTACGCTTGTCGGCCGGCGCAAGCCGAAAACCAAGAAGGCGTGATGTCCACAGATCCCAAGTCGATGAAACGCGCCGGCGGAACGGCCATGCAGATCGTCGCTGGCACCAGCGCACCGGCCGGCCTTGGGCGCAATCGCGTCTGGATCTTCGATCTCGACAACACGCTCTATCCCGCCGAATGCAATCTGTTCGCCCAGGTGGACCAGCGCATGGGCGAATTCATCGCGCGCCATCTCGGCGTGCCGTTTCCCTACGCGCGACACCTTCAGAAGAGCTACTATCGCCAGTTCGGAACCACCCTCGCGGGCCTCATGCGCGTGCACAAGATGCAGCCCGAGCCGTTCCTCGACTACGTGCACGACATCGATGTCTCGGTCGTACCCGAGTCGCCGGAGCTGAGGGCCGCGATCGACCGGCTGCCCGGTCGTAAGCTCATTTTCACCAACGGCTCCCGCGCCCACGCGGAACGGGTGGCATCCCGGCTCGGGGTGCTCGACCTGTTCGAGGGAATTTCGGATATCGCATCTTGCGGCTTCGAGCCGAAGCCCGCTGCCGCAGCCTTCGATGCCATGATCCGTCATCACGGCGTGGAGGCGCGACACGCGGCCATGTTCGAGGATATGCCGCAGAACCTCGAGGTACCGCACAACCTGGGCATGTCCACGGTGCTCGTGCACTCCACATACATGGATCATCCGATCCAGAAGGAGATGCGCTCCTGGGCATCGCTGCCCGAGCACGTCCACCACCTGACGGACGACCTGACGGCCTTCCTACAGGCGATAGAAATCGATGACGGTCCGGGAAATCTGGAGACGCAGGATCAGCGCGTCAGACGGAAGTAGGCCGAGCTGCCGGCGGGGCTCGAGATCGAGACGCTCTGGCTGTTGCCACTGACCGTCACCGTGATGGTGCCATCCACCTTGTACTCGTCGTTGTAGAAACTGCCGGTGAAGCGATTGCTGCCGACGTAGGTCAACATGGCAGTCTGTTCGACCTTGCCCGAAGCGCTCGCACAGCGCGCGTTGACCAGATACTTCTCCGACCCACGCTTCTTGAAGCTCGCCCGGCAGCGCGCCGATTCCTTCGCGCCCGAGGGGAAGCTGACTGACCCGCCGCCAGTCCAGGCCCCGTCGAGAGACGGGGTATCGGCCGCGGCACGGGTAGGAACCACGGTGAGCGCTGCGGCCGCCGCAAATCCCAAGGCACATATCATCGCCGCGGCGCTCATCCTCTTGAGCACTGCATCGACAGAAATAAATGAATGGTTTTCAACGCGATAGCTCTTCATCGGCATAGCAAAATCCCCTAGACCGCCCTTCCAGGACCCCGTTCGGCCGGACGAACATATAGCAGGGTTTTCGGCGCCTTGCAGTGGCCCCAAGGACCCAATTCACCCGCGACCCTCATAGGGCATGGCCGTTGCTTTCAGGGTCATGAAAAGCACGTTGGCGTCGAGGGGCAGGTTGGCCACGTAGAGGACGGCGTCGGCGACGTGCGACACGTCCATCCGCGGCTCCGCCCGTACCGAGCCATCCGCCTGCAGAACCCCCTTCGCCATGGGTTCCGACAGCTCGGTTGCGGCATTTCCGATGTCGATCTGGGAGCATGCGATGTTGTGTGCCCGGCCATCCAACGCAATGCATTTGGTGAGCCCGGCGATCGCGTGCTTCGTCGCCGTATAGGGGGCTGCATGGGGGCGGGGCACGTAAGCGGATATCGAACCATTGTTGATGATGCGTCCACCTTTCGGTTCCTGCGACTTCATGATCCGGATAGCCGCCTGGGCGCACAAGAACGCGCCGTTCAGATTGACGTCGACAACCGCCTTCCACTGGTCATAGGTCAGGTCTTCCAATGGCGTGGGCGGCGCGAAGGTTCCGGCATTATTGAAGAGCACATCCAGTCGGCCGAACTCCTCCCTCGTGCGGGTGAACAGGCCCTTGACCGAAACCGGATCGGTGACGTCGGTGGCGACAGTGAGCGTCTTGGCGGATCCGGCTTCAGAAGCCGTCTTCTCAAGCTCCGACTTGCGCCGTCCTGCAAGCACCACGCTATAGCCGTTACGCGCGAGCATGATGGCGACGGCGCGTCCAATACCGCTTCCTGCCCCTGTTACGATCGCCACGCGTGGAGCTGATGTCATAAGAACTCCGAGGGGATGCGGATCAGCGCGTCGGGATTGGCGTGTCGCCGCGATAGTCGTAGAAGCCGCGCTTGGTTTTGCGCCCGAGCCAACCGGCCTCGACGTACTTCACCAGGAGCGGACAGGGGCGATACTTGGAGTCGGCGAGCCCTTCGTAGAGCACCTGCATGACGGAAAGGCAGGTATCCAGTCCGATGAAATCGGCCAACTCCAATGGCCCCATGGGATGGTGGGCGCCGAGTTTCATGGCCTTGTCGATGGCCTCCACGGTCCCCACGCCCTCATACAGCGTGTAGATCGCCTCGTTGATCATCGGCAACAGAATGCGATTGACGATGAAGGCTGGGAAGTCTTCCGAAACGGCGGTCTTCTTGCCGAGGCTGTTCACGAAGTTGCGCGCGGTCGCAAAGACGTCGTCCTCGGTCGCAATTCCACGGATCAGTTCCACGAGTTCCATCCGCGGCACCGGATTCATGAAGTGCATACCGATGAAGAACTCGGGTCGGTCCGTTGTCGCAGCCAGACGCGTGATCGAGATGGACGACGTATTGGTGGCAACCAGCGCTTCCGGCTTCAGCTTGGTGCACAAATCGGCGAATATCTTCCGCTTGATCGCCTCATCCTCGGTGGCCGCCTCAATGACGAGATCGCACTGGCCGAGGTCTTCGATCGTGACCGCCGAATGGATTCGTTGCAGAGCGGCGGCCATGTCCTCATCGGCAATCAACCCCTTGCCGACCTGACGCTGCATGCTCTGCTCGATGAGGGCCTTGGCCCTGTCGATGGCGTCGGCTCGGATATCGTTGAGAAGAACGTCGTAGCCGCCGAGCGCAACCACGTGGGCGATGCCCGAACCCATCTGCCCCGCACCGATCACACCGACCCGCTTGATGTCCGTGACCGGCTTGGCAGCTGCTTTGGGCTCCTCCGAACCTTTAACGGCGACGTCCATCTCAACTTCCTTCCCTGACAGATGCCGTCCGGAAAACCGCTTCTAGTTTCCGGCCTTGCCGAGTTCTTCCGCGAATTCGGGCAAGGCCTGGAAGAGATCCGCCACCAGGCCATAATCGGCCACCTGGAAGATCGGGGCCTCGCCGTCCTTGTTGATGGCGACGATGACCTTTGAGTTTTTCATGCCGGCAAGATGCTGAATGGCACCTGAAATCCCGACCGCGATGTAGAGTTCCGGGGCCACGACCTTCCCGGTCTGGCCAACCTGAAGATCATTGGGCGCAAAGCCCGCATCCACGGCTGCGCGCGAGGCGCCCATGGCCGCGCCGAGCTTGTCGGCGAGGGGCTCGATGTAAGTCTTGAAGTTCTCCGCGTTTCCGATGCCGCGGCCGCCGGAGATGATGATGCGCGCCGACGTCAGTTCCGGGCGATCGGACTTCGACAGTTCCGCGCCTTCGAACGTCGAAAGGCCGAGCGCCGCCGGAGCCGACACGCTCTCGATGGCGGCAGGACCTCCCTGGCCGGCGGCCGCGAAGCTCGCCGTGCGCACCGTCACCACTTTCTTGGGCTCCGCCGACTTAACGGTCTGCACCGCGTTGCCAGCATAAATCGGCCGCTCGAAAGTATCCGGAGCGAGGACCTTGGTGATGTCGGAGACCTGCATCACATCAAGAAGCGCTGCCACGCGCGGCGCAATGTTCTTGCCCGACGCGGTAGCAGGAGCGACGAACGTGTCGTAGCCGTCCATCATCGAGACGACGAGCGCAGCAGCTTCCTCGGCCAGACCATTGGCCAGATGCGCCGCATCGGCAACGAGCACCTTGGCCACGCCGTCGAGCTTTGCGGCTTCATCGGCCACTGCCGTGCAATCGCTGCCCGCCACGAGAACGTGAACGTCGGAGCCCATTTCCTTGGCTGCCGTGACGGCCTTCGCGGTCGCCGATCCGAGAGCCTTGTTGGTGTGCTCGGCGAGAACCAGAATCGTCATCAGAGCACTCCCGCTTCCGTCTTCAGTTTCTGCACCAGTTCGGCCACGTCCGCGACCTTCACGCCGCCCTTCCGCTGCGGCGGCTCGGCAGTCTTCAGAACCTGAAGGCGAGGCGTGATGTCGACGCTGAAGTCGTCGGGCTTTTTAACGTCGAGTGGCTTTTTCTTCGCCTTCATGATGTTGGGAAGCGAAGGGTAGCGGGGCTCGTTGAGACGCAGATCCGTCGTGACGATCGCGGGCAGCTTGAGCTTCAGGGTCTCCAGACCGCCATCGACTTCGCGCGTGACAACCACAGCCCCATCTGACGGCTCGACCTTGGATGCGAAAGTACCCTGGGGCCAGCCGAGCAGGGCGGCCAGCATCTGGCCTGTCTGATTGCAATCGTCGTCGATCGCCTGCTTGCCCATGATGACCATCTGCGGCAACTCGGCGTCGATGACCCCCTTGAGAATCTTAGCGACTGCCAGCGGCTCGATGATCGCACCATCTGGGGTTTCCACCAGGATCGCTCGATCAGCACCGATCGCAAGCGCGGTGCGCAGCGTCTCCTGCGATTTGGTCGAACCGATAGAGACCACGACGATCTCCGTAGCGACGCCCTTTTCCTTCAGCCGCACAGCCTCTTCGACCGCAATCTCGTCGAAGGGGTTCATCGACATTTTGACATTGGCGAGTTCGATACCCGTTCCGTCCGACTTGACGCGGATTTTCACGGCATAGTCGACGACGCGTTTCACCGCGACGATAATCTTCATTCTCCAGGTGCTCCCCAGCAGCCCTGAGCGCTGTTCTTGTTGTACCGGACCGCGCGCCCCCGGGCCAATTTCATGCAGCGCGATCCTTATGCGAAGGCCGCACAGTGGACCTCTGCAGACCACTGCTCACCAGCTTACTTCGCAAATGCGAAGAAGCACCCTAAGTGCGCCGGAATGCCGAGTCAATTGTCAGCCCGCAACCCTCCCCGAACCGATTAACCCTGTTCATTGGGCAACGCCGTATCCGCATGCCAGATGGTCGCTCGAGCAGCCTGCGACGGACTCACGCGGGCTCGAGATCCTTGTCGAACAGAGGCACGCCGGGGCGTCGCATAAAGAGGATGAGCACGGCTCCGGCAATCAGGCCGCCGATGTGCGCCCACCAGGCCACCGGCCCGATCTCGGGTACCATCACCATGACAAACTGGGTCGCGATCCAAATTCCGAGCACGACGGCCGCAGAAAGCCGGAGCGGGATCGTCTTGAAAGCGAGCACCCAGACCCGGACCCGAGGGTGCAGCATCAGGTAGGCGGCAATCACGCCCGCAACGGCCCCACTGGCACCGATGAGGGGATTGGGCGAACCGGGGACCATGAATGTGTGCACCAGTCCGGCGAAGGCACCGCAGATCAGATAGAAGAAGAGAAACTTCACATGGCCCATAGCGTCCTCGACGTTGTCGCCGAAGACCCACAGGAACAGCATGTTGCCGCCCAAGTGGAGAAGGTCGCCGTGGAAGAACATGTAGGTGAGAAGCGTCATCTGTTCGGGAACCGGGACCGCCTGATACGGCGTCTCGACGAACGGTCCCGACGTCTCCGCCAGTTCGGCCGGGATAATCGCGAAGCTCGCCACAACCGGTTCACGCATGCCCGCCAGCTGGAGGAGGAAGACGATGATATTGAGCGCGATCAGTCCCAGTGTGACGTATTGAAACTTGATGTCCCTGAGATAATTCTCATCGTGCAGCGGAACGAACATCAAAGCCCCCGTTGTTGACCGCTGACCAAGCACAACGACCCGGCAGAGGCCGGATTGCCGGCCTTCCGGCTATCGGTTCTGACCCGGCACCCAAAGCACGTCACTCAAACCTCGATCATTCACGTAACGGCTTGCGACAAAAAGAAAATCTGATAGCCGGTTAATGTATTTTAGGGCGGGCGGGCTGACCGCTTCACCTGGCAAAGCGGCAAGCGTCACTATCTCCCGCTCGGCGCGCCGGCAGACCGTCCGCGCCACATGCAGAGCCGCAGCGGCCGCTGAACCGCCGGGCAGGACGAAAGAGGTGAGGGGCTTCAACTCGCCATTCAGCTCGTCGATCTCCGCCTCGATACGATCCACCTGCGCTTGGCTCATCCGCAGCGGCTCGTAGGGCAGTGGCTCGCCCCGATCGGGAACGCACAAGTCCGCACCGAGATCGAACAAGTCGTTCTGAATGCGCTCCAGTTTGGAATCGAGCCCCTGGTGGCCGCCTCCCAGATGAATACGGACCATGCCGATGGCGGCATTCGTCTCATCCACCGTGCCGTAGGCGGCTATGCGAGCCGCATCCTTCGACACGCGCTCTCCGGTACCAAGTCCCGTCGTCCCGGCGTCGCCGGTTTTCGTGTAGATCTTATTCAGCTTGACCACTGGGATATCCCTGAATGCGCCGCGTCAACCGCCCTGCTGCTTCGCGAAAAACGTGAAAAGCATAATAATGACGATCGCTACAAATTGCAGGCCTACGCGCCAGCGCATCAGTTTCTGGCTCAGGTTGGGTGAGTTGCCGCGGGTCATGGTCCACAAGCCCGCGCAGAGCACGAGGAAGACTGCAACCACCGCGATGGTTGTCGAATGGTAGAGAAGTGTTTGCATTAGGTGGCGGTTCTTTCGTCGGGCCGGCGAGGGCGCGGGGATCGCGCCCCTCTGATGAGGATCGGTGTCAGCGTAAACCGTTCCCATAGCTTTACGCGCCAGGATAGGGCGGTCGCACAGCGGCGGCAAATGCCAAAGCGCAGCAGTTGAAGACACATTTGGGGTCGACCCGGCAGTTTCGGGCCATCGGCGCGGCGGGCCGTATCCGGTATGCTGGTCCGAATCGTCCCGGGAAACCGGGCAAGGCATGTCCGTGTCGTCAAAAGGACCAGTTTCTGAGGGAGGGAACACCCCCCTTTGAGCCAGCTCCGGCGGGGGAAGCAGGACGACATCGAACGAAGTTGCGAAGGGTGACGTGAGAAGGGTAACTGAGCCACAAAACGAACGAACCGGCGACGCGCCCCGTCCGCGCTTGTGGATTGGGCTGGCGGCCGTTTTCGTCGCGTGTGGCGTCCCACAGTTGGCCGCCCAGGACGCCCCCACGGCCGATCAGGTCAAAAAAGCCCTCGACGCACGCCGCCAGGAGCTCGAAAGCACGCTGCAAAAGGCCGGCAGCATCGAGCAGGAGGTCGCTTCGCTCCGGGCCGAGCGGCAGAAGATCAACGAGGACCTGCTTGCCACAGCCGCCTCTATCCAGAAGAGCGAAGGGCGGCTGACCCAGATCGAGAACCGTCTGGGCGAACTTGAGGCCCAGGAAAAGATGATCCGCGGCTCGCTGAACCAGCGCCACGATCAGATCGCCAAGCTGCTGGCCGCTTTACAGCGTATGGGCCGCAACCCACCGCCGGTCATTGTCACCAAGCGCGAGGACGCATTGGAGATGGTGCGCAGTGCCATGCTGCTCGCCTCCGCTTTTCCCGGCATGCGCAAGCAGGCCCTCGAACTTGCCGACACCTTGAGCCAGCTCATGCGGATCATGGCCGAGAGCCGCTCGGAAGCAGATAAGGAAAAGGCGGAGAACACTCGACTAAACGACATGAGGACCAAGTTAGCCGGGCTTTTGGAAACCAAGCGCCAGTCGATCCTCGACCGGCAGACCGAGCTGCAGAAAGTGCGGCTGGCCGCCGAGGAGATTTCGAAGAACGTCACCGGTCTCAACGAGCTGATCGCGCGGCTCGACCAAGCGGTTGCTCAGAACACGGGGCTTCAGGCCTATGAGGCCGAGGTGCGAGGGGCGGCAACGTCGGCCGGATCGGCTGCCCAACCGGCCGTCCTGGAGGCTCCGGCGGCGAGTTCTGGCGACCCTGCAGCACTTCCGGGAGCAAAAAGCCCTCCACAGACGCAGCCCGAGATGCAGGTCGTCGAGCTGGCCCCCGCGGCCCCGAGCCACGCGGGCCGCATCAAACCGGCGATTCCGTTTCACCTTGCAAAAGCCAAACTTCCGATGCCAGTTAACGGCCGGCGAGTTCTGGCCTATGGCGAGCAGACGCAGTACGGCTCCAAATCCAAGGGCCTTGTGCTGGAAACCCGCTCCGGAGCCCAGGTCACGTCGCCCTGCGACGGATGGATCGTTTATGCTGGAGAATTCCGCAGCTATGGCAAACTCTTGATTGTCAATGCTGGCGGCGGATACCATATACTACTCGCGGGTTTGTCTCACATCGATGTGCAGCCCGGAGAGTTCGTCCTGGCTGCAGAGCCTGTCGGCATCATGTCGACTACGAAAAAAGAACCGGCTGGCGCGGCGTCCGCAGCCCCGGTACTCTATGTGGAGTTTCGCAAGGATGGGCAGCCCATAGATCCCGACCCGTGGTGGGTCAAGGTCTCTCAGAAGGCACAAGGCTAATGCGCAAGACGGAATTTGCATTCTGGACATTCCTTATGATGGCTGGCCTCGCCGGCGTGACGACTGTTCTGAACGTCACCAACGGCCAGTCCGCGAACTCGCCGAACGCGGAGCTGTACCGTCAGCTCGACCTGTTTGGTGACGTGTTCGAACGGGTCCGCTCCGACTATGTGGAGAAGCCCGACGACCAGATGCTGATCGAGACCGCGATCAACGGCATGCTGACGGCCCTTGATCCGCACTCCTCGTACCTCAGCCCGAAGAACTTCAAGGATATGCAGGTGCAGACCCGCGGCGAGTTCGGCGGGCTCGGCATTGAGGTCACCATGGAGAATGGAGTGATCAAGGTCGTGTCACCGATCGATGACACGCCGGCCTTCAAAGCCGGTATCCTGGCCAACGACCTCATCACCCATCTCGACAACGAGCAGATCAGCGGCCTGACCCTTGAGCAGGCGGTTGAGAAAATGCGCGGTCCGGTCAATACGCCGATCTCGCTGACCATCGTCCGAAAAGGGCGCGAGGAGCCGTTTGACATCAAGGTCACGCGTGACGTCATCCGGATCAATCCGGTCAAGGCGCGCGCCGAAGATGATGTCGCCTACATCAAGGTTTCCACCTTCAACGAGCAGACCCATGCCGCTCTGGTGAAGTCTATGGATGCCATGAAGAAGGAAATCGGCCCCAAGCTGCGCGGTTATTTGATCGACCTGCGCAACAACCCCGGCGGGCTTCTCGATCAAGCCATCGCGGTCAGCGACGACTTCCTCGATCGTGGCGCCATCGTTTTGACGAAGGGACGCAACAACGAGGAGACCCAGCGCTCGCAGGCCCGTCCGGGAGACACGGCCGAAGGAAAGCCGATCGTCGTTCTAATCAACGGTGGGTCCGCTTCGGCTTCGGAGATCGTTGCTGGCGCACTTCAGGATCATAAACGGGCCACCATCATCGGCACGCGTTCGTTCGGCAAGGGATCGGTGCAGACAATCATCCCGCTTGGTGCCAATGGGGCGATCCGGCTAACGACGGCGCGCTACTACACGCCGTCAAACCGCTCCATCCAGGCGAAGGGCATCGACCCGGACATCGTGGTGGAACAGGAACTGCCGGAAGACCTGAAGAGCAAACTCGCAACCGAGAAGCCCCGCGGCGAGGCAAGCCTGCGCGGTCACCTCAGGAACCCCGACGGCGCCGAGGACGGTGCAGAGGGCGAAAACAAGGAAGAGCAGAAGGAAGAAAGCGGCTCGCTCGCCTATGTTCCGAAGGAGCCGGAGAAGGATACGCAGCTACAGTACGCCCTGCGCTTCCTGCGCGGAACAGCTACGGAAGCCACCGTCGCCAAGCCCGCCGCCGGAAACAGCTCGTCCGCACCTGCGGCCTCTTCCGACAAGCCGGCCTCTCCCGTGCCGAACTGAGGCCGGGGTTACGACTCGCCCAAAGCAGAAGTGGAAAAGGGCGCCGATTCGGCGCCCTTTTTCTTGCCTAGGCGACCCGGACTATTGAGCCGGGCGCTGACCTGAGAGGAACTTCGACCATGACCAAGAAGCAAAGCGTCGATCCTGCCCAGCTCGGCTATCGCCCTTGCGTCGGCATCATGCTCATCAACGCGCAGGGCAGGGTCTGGGTCGGTCAGCGCGCCGACACCCCCGTCGATGCCGAAGGGCGGGGCGCATGGTGGCAGATGCCTCAGGGCGGCATCGATGACGACGAGAACCCGCGCGCAGCGGCCTTGAGAGAGCTCTATGAGGAAACCCAAGTCCGCACAGCTCAGATCATTGGAGAGAGCGCCTCCTGGCTGACCTACGATCTACCGGCCGAGCTCATCGGCAAGGCCTGGGGCGGGCGCTGGCGCGGTCAGCGCCAGAAATGGTTCGCGCTCCGCTTCTTGGGACAAGATTCTGAAATCGATATCTCGGCGCCGGCTGGCCATGATCCGGAGTTCATCAGCTGGCAGTGGGCCCCTGTGGACGATCTCGTCCAACTCATCGTCCCCTTCAAGCGCGAGGTCTATCAGGCCGTGGTCGCCGAGCTGGGACCGCTGGCGCGGCCGGCAGACGACTGACGTGGCCCTGCCGACCGGCAGCTTCGGACGCTGGCGAGAGGCCTACGGTCCGTCGCCGCAACGACACGCCACCAGACTATTGTAAGCAACTGATTCGTCTGCCAATCTGTTGTCGTAATTTCAGCGCTTCGTATGGCCCATGTCCATTGAAAGACCGATCGGCGAATCACAGCCCTTCGACCTGCCTTACCGGGTCGGGGTGGGTATTATGCTGTTCAATGCGCAGGGCCTCGTCTGGACGGGGCGCCGCCTGCCGAAATGGGCCGGAGACCGCTCAGCCCATGTCTGGCAGATGCCGCAGGGTGGCCTCATGGCCAATGAGGAACCGCTCGACGCCGCCTATCGCGAGCTTGAGGAGGAGACCGGCATCCGCAGCGTCGAGCTGATCGCCGAACTCAACAAGTGGCTGACCTACGACCTGCCGCCCGAGCTGATGGGCGTGGCGCTCAAAGGGCGCTATCGCGGCCAACGCCAGCGCTGGTTCGCCATGCGCTTTTACGGCGACGATTCCGAGATCGACATCGACCCGCGTGGCCGCCACAAGGCTGAGTTCGACCGGTGGAAATGGCGGCCGCTTGAGGAAGTTTCCGCAATGGTGGTGAGCTTCAAACGTCCCGTTTACGAAGAATTGGCCCGCGTTTTCGCGCCTTACGCTCGGCCGGAGTGACCGCACGCTGGTCGCGAACCATAGAAACGGAAAAACACGAAAGGCCGGGCTTGAAGCGCCGGCCTTTGTCGTCGGGTACCTGAAGGACCGATGACGGCCCCGATGATGCTGCGTCAGGCTGCTTTCGGACCCAACGCACGCAAACGATCCAGCGCCGTCTGGGCCAGCATGCGGCTGTCATCGTCCTTCGCCGCCTCCAGATCCGCCTCTGCGATGCGAATCTCCTCGGTGATCTGCGAACCAGCAGTTTCGGCAACATCGAACGCGGTTTCAGCCAGAACCGTAAGCGCCTCGGCGTTCACGTCCGCGAAGCCGGACTTCACGAAGATCTGCTTCTTCGCGCCAACCGACGTGACTTCCAAAAGACCCGGGCGCAGCGCCGACACAAGCGGCGCATGGCCGGCAAACACCGTGAAGTCGCCCTCGATGCCGGGCACCATGACCTGATCGGCATCCACCGAGATCAGAACGCGCTCGGGAGAAACCAGCTCGAACTTGAATGTACCCGCCATGGCCTGTCGTCCTTAGAATTCCTGCCGGTGACCTGATCGCCAGATCAGCCTGCGTCTTCGTCCTCGCTGCCGCCCGACTTCGCCTCGACCTCTTCAACCGTCTGGAGGCGCGTGCCGCAGAACGGGCAGAAGAAGACGGGGTGGTCGATCATGCCGGGTTCCTCGTCGTCCATCTCGATAAGACCGACCGACATGTAGAGGATCCCGCCTTCACCGACGGTAATCAGCGGTTCGAAATCGACACCGCTCATCGTTTCCTTGAGCTCGACGCAGCACGAGCCAAATTGCTTGTTGCCGTCATCCGCCATCTTCTATCCTTCATTCGACGCCGGACGGACCGGATCAACCCACTCAGCCTCAAGCCGCCTCGGCAAGCTTCTCGGCCTTGGCGATCGCTTCTTCGATCGAGCCCACCATGTAGAAGGCCGGCTCGGGAAGATGATCGTACTCGCCCTCGCAAAGGCCCTTGAAGCCCTTGATGGTATCGGCCAGCGAAACGAGCTTGCCGGGCGAGCCGGTGAACACTTCCGCCACGTGGAACGGCTGCGACATGAAGCGCTCGATCTTGCGAGCGCGGGCCACGGTCATCTTGTCGTCTTCAGACAGCTCGTCCATGCCCAAAATGGCGATGATGTCCTGCAGCGACTTGTACTTCTGCAGAATGGCCTGGACCTTACGTGCGACCTGATAGTGCTCATCACCCACGATCATCGGATCGAGCATGCGCGACGTGGAGTCGAGCGGATCCACAGCCGGGTAGATGCCCTTCTCCGCGATGGCGCGGGAGAGCACCGTCGTGGCGTCCAAGTGGGCGAACGACGTTGCAGGCGCCGGGTCGGTCAAGTCGTCGGCCGGCACGTAAATGGCCTGCACCGAGGTAATCGAGCCCTTCTGCGTCGTGGTGATGCGCTCCTGCAGGGCGCCCATATCCGTGGCCAGCGTGGGCTGATAGCCCACCGCCGAGGGAATGCGGCCCAGAAGCGCCGAAACCTCGGAGCCCGCCTGCGTGAAGCGGAAGATGTTGTCGACGAAGAACAGCACGTCCTGGCCCTGGTCGCGGAAGTGCTCGGCAACCGTGAGGCCCGAGAGCGCGACGCGCATGCGGGCGCCCGGCGGCTCGTTCATCTGACCGTAGACCAACGCGCACTTCGAACCCTTGGCGGAACCCCCATGCTTCTTCGGGTCCATGTTGACGTTGGACTCGATCATCTCGTGATAGAGATCGTTGCCTTCACGCGTGCGCTCGCCGACGCCGGCGAACACCGAGTAGCCACCGTGGGCCTTGGCGACGTTGTTGATGAGTTCCATGATGAGCACGGTCTTGCCCACGCCCGCACCGCCGAAGAGTCCAATCTTGCCGCCCTTCGCGTAGGGAGCCAGTAGGTCGACGACCTTAATGCCGGTGACGAGGATCTGCGCTTCCGTAGCCTGATCGGCAAAGGTCGGAGCCGGCTGATGGATGGCGCGCGTCGTCTCGGAGCCGATGGGGCCGGCCTCGTCGACCGGCTCGCCGATCACGTTGATGATGCGGCCGAGCGTTTCCTCACCGACGGGCACCATGATCGGTGCCCCGGTGTCGTTCACATCCTGGCCGCGAACAAGACCCGCGGTGGAGTCCATGGCGATCGTGCGTACCGTGTTCTCTCCGAGGTGCTGCGCAACCTCCAGCACCAGGCGCTGGCCCTGGTTCTTCGTTTCGAGTGCGTTCAGAATCTCAGGCAAGTGACCGTCAAACTGGACATCGACGACGGCGCCCATCACCTGGCGGATCTTACCAACTTTGTTGCTAGCCATTGACGTTTCCTCGTTCCTTCAGCCGGTCAGAGCGCCTCGGCGCCCGAAATGATTTCTATGAGTTCCTTGGTGATGTTCGCCTGGCGCTGACGGTTGTACGTGATCGTCAGCTTGTCGATCATCTCGCCGGCGTTGCGCGTGGCGTTGTCCATGGCGCTCATGCGCGCGCCCTGCTCCGACGCCGAGTTTTCCAGCAGTCCCCGGAAGATCTGAGTCGAAATGTTGCGCGAGAGAAGCGCGGTCAGAATCGCGTCCTCGTCGGGCTCGTACTCGTAGATGGCTTCTCCGCCCGCAGCCTTATCCTCGCTGGCAGCCTCGGGAAGCTTGGCTGGAATCAGCTGAAGAGCCGTCGGCTTCTGTGCGATCACCGACTTGAACTCAGAGAAGTAGAGCGTCGCAACGTCAAACTCCCCGGCCTCGAACATGGCCAGAAGCTTCTGCGCGATCTCCTCGGCATTCTTGAAACCGATTTGCCGCACACCCTGAAAATCCCGGCGCTCGACGATGTTCTTGCCGAGATCACGGCGCAGGTTGTCCGCGCCCTTGCGGCCGACCGTCATGATCTTGACCGTCTTGTCGATACTCATCAATCTCTGCGCATCGGCGCGGGCCAACTTGGCGATATTCGAATTGAAACCGCCGCACAGGCCGCGTTCGGCCGTCATGACAACAAGCAGATGGGTCTGATCCTTGCCGTTGCCGACGAGCAGAGGCGAGGCCGTCTCGCGCGACGCCCGGCTGCCGAGATTGGCGAGGATCTTGTCCATGCGCTCCGCGTAAGGGCGGGCAGCGGTCGCGGCTTCCTGCGCACGGCGCAGCTTTGCCGCGGCCACCATCTGCATGGCCTTCGTGATCTTACGCGTCGCCTTCACCGAGGCGATACGATTTCTTAAGTCTTTCAAGCTCGGCATGGAGCCGTCTCCCCGCGCGAGCGCTTAAGCCGTGAATGTCTTGGCGAACTTGTCGAGGTAAGCGACGAGCTTCTTCTCGGTCTCACCAGACAAGGCCTTCTCCGTTTGAATGGCCGAAAGGATCGACTTCTCCTCGCGAAGACTGGCAAGCAGCGCCTGTTCGAACTTGCCGACGGCGTTGACCGGCAGGAAGTCCAGATAGCCGCGGGTACCGGCGAAGATCACCGCCACCTGCTCTTCCATCTTGAGCGGCGAGAACTGCGGCTGCTTCAGGAGTTCGGTCAGGCGCGCACCGCGGGCGAGCAGCTTTTGCGTCGCGGCGTCGAGATCCGAGCCAAACTGGGCGAAGGCTGCCATCTCACGATACTGGGCCAGCTCGCCCTTGATCTTGCCGGCCACCTGCTTCATCGCCTTCGTCTGCGCCGACGAACCCACGCGCGACACGGACAGACCGACATTCACGGCCGGACGAATGCCCTGATAGAAGAGATCCGTCTCGAGGAAGATCTGGCCGTCGGTGATCGAAATCACGTTCGTGGGAATGTAGGCCGAGACGTCGTTAGCCTGGGTCTCGATGACGGGCAGTGCCGTGAGCGAACCCTTGCCGGCAGCGTCGCCCATCTTGGCTGCGCGCTCGAGCAGACGGGAGTGGAGATAGAACACGTCGCCCGGATAGGCTTCGCGCCCTGGAGGACGGCGCAGCAGGAGCGACATCTGACGGTAGGCGACGGCCTGCTTGGAGAGGTCGTCGTAGGCGATAACGGCATGCATACCGTTGTCACGGAAGTACTCGCCCATGGTGCAGCCCGTGAAGGGAGCCAGATACTGCATCGGCGCCGGGTCGGAAGCCGTGGCCGCCACGACGATCGAGTACTCGAGGGCACCGCGCTCCTCCAGAACCTTGACGAACTGGGCGACCGTCGAACGCTTCTGGCCGATGGCGACGTACACACAGTAGAGCTTGGCGCTCTCGTCGTCGCCGCTGTTGATCGGCTTCTGGTTGAGGAAGGTGTCGAGGATGATGGCAGTCTTGCCGGTCTGACGGTCGCCGATGATCAGCTCGCGCTGGCCGCGGCCGATCGGGATCAGCGCGTCGACGGCCTTGAGGCCGGTTGCCATCGGCTCGTGCACCGACTTGCGCGGCAGGATGCCCGGCGCCTTCACGTCGACCTGCATGCGGGTATCCGACTTGATCGGGCCCTTGCCGTCGATCGGATTGCCGAGGCCGTCCACGACGCGGCCGAGGAGGCCCTTGCCGACGGGAACGTCGACGATTGCGCCCGTACGCTTGACCGTGTCGCCTTCCCTGATCGTCCGGTCGTCGCCGAAGATCACGACGCCGACGTTGTCGGATTCCAGGTTCAGCGCCATGCCGCGGATGTTGCCGGGGAATTCGACGAGCTCGCCGGCCTGGACATTGTCGAGACCGTAGACGCGGGCGATGCCGTCACCGACGGACAGCACCTGACCGATTTCGGAGACCTGGGCCTCCTTGCCGAAATTCTTGATCTGATCCTTAAGGATCGACGTGATCTCTGCGGCCCGGATTTCCATGTACCTCGACCTCTTGCCTTCGCGTTTATCCCTGATGCGGCATGACGCATTTTTCGCGCGCTATCCGCACTCGTTTCCAAGTGAGCGAAAGCCTGGCCTCGCCTGTTGCGCACCGGGCTTCCAAAACCTGCCTAGATGCCGCCTCTCAGAGCCAGCTTCATGGTTTCAAGCTTTGTCTTGAGAGAGCTGTCGACCATGCGGCTGCCGATCTTGACGATGAGGCCGCCGAGGATCGACGGATCGACCTTCTGCACCAGTGTGACGTCCTTGCCAACCGAAGCCTTGAGCGTGTTGCGCAGCTCGGTGACGTGCGCGTCAGAAAGCGCCGCAGCAGCCGTGACCTCCGCCATCACCTCGCCGCGCGCGCGGGCGGCCAAAGCCTTGAAGTCGCGCACCACGTCCGTCGCCACGAAGAGGCGCCGGTTCTTGGCCAGGAGCTTGAAGAAATTGATTGTGATTGCGCTGAAACCGGCTTTGCTGAGAACAGCGGCGATCGCCTTTTCTTGGTCCTCGGCATCGATGACGGGGCTGCGGAGCATCCGCAGCAGATCAGGGCTTTCATCACAAAGCGCCTGAAAGTTCGCAAGGTCAGCTTCGATCTCCGCAGCCTTGCCCTCTTCCGTCGCCAGTTCGAACAACGCGGACGCATAACGGCCCGCCACACTCGCCATCAAGGGTTCGTCTGTTGCCACGTCGACCGCTCTCGTGCGCTGAAAGGGACCGCTCTGACTCGCGTTCGAGCCGTATTGTCCCGAATTCCGATGGATTTGATCGCAAAAGACGGGCGCGCTTGTCTTCCCCGCGCCATCCCCTTTTGAAATGCGCGCTCCGTGTAACATGCGCCTCTCAGCGCATCAACCGCTGCTGACACGCACGAATGACGCACGGAGCTTCTCCAGTTCGGTTCCAATGCGCTGCGCCAATGGTCATCCATGCTCTGCCGTTGCGCGGAAAGACACGACACCGGAGACCTGGAAGGGACGAAGGCGCCGAGCACGGTTCTCGGGGGGCACCTCACACCTCACGATCTCCGACAACTAAAGGCTTTGATTTACTTTATTTTTGCAATCTAAACGTGTATACAGCAAGCAATGGTTGCCCCATGGCCATCTCCAACGTCGCTCAAGCCCATCTTCTCCCGCAAGCAGAGGCGGCTCCGCTGGAACGCCCGGATTTCAAGCGTTTTTTCAATAAGTTACCCCAAGATTTCCGCGAATCCCTCGACCAGCGGCAACGCGAGGCCATGGCACGGGCACTGATCCCCGACCGATCCCCCCACTGGATCGATCTGAAGGCCAGCATGCCAATACCTGGCTTTGGCATTTATGTCGCCCTGATGGTGGGCCGGGAGCAACGCAGGCGCGAGCGCCTCGTCGCCGAAGGGCAACTGGGTCTGGGCCGGAATCTGGCTGTCGCCGCGATCTTCGTTTCGATCATCATGGCCAGCGCCTCCGTCGCGGTGCTTCTGCTGAAGGCGTTGAAGACGACCGCCGGCATCGACGGCGAGGTCTGGCGTCATCTGATCCATCCCGGGCTTTGACCCGCGGTGACATGCGCCGCAATCAAAGGAAGCTATAGGGATCGATGTCGATGGAGAGACGAAGATCGCCCTTCGCCTCGGGCGCGTCTGCGAGCCACGTCCGCAGATATCCCTGGATGTCCGCCTCGCGCGGGGCCTTCACCAGGAGCCGCCAGCGATGCCGGCCTCGCACGATGAAAATCGGCGCCTCCGCAGGACCCAGTACACTGATCCGCTCGGAATGCGGCGCCCGCCGCGCCACCTCGCGCGCATAGCGCTCGGCCAGATCCTTGTCGCGCGCGGAGATGATGAGAGCGGCGAGCCGTCCATAGGGCGGCAGCATACCCCGTTGACGCATCTCGATCTCGCGGGTCAGAAATTCCTCGCGATCACCGGAAAGAATTGCCTGCATCACCGGATGATCGGCCAGATGCGTCTGAATGAGACCACGCCCCTCCGCGAATGCGCGGCCTGCCCGGCCGGTCACCTGATGCAGCAGCTGGAAGGTCCGCTCACCCGCACGCGGATCGGCGCCAAGCGCCAGACCCAGATCACCGTCCACCACACCGACGAGGGTGAGATTGGGAAAGTGATGGCCCTTGGCCACGATCTGAGTGCCGATGATGATATCCGTCTCGCCGCTCTCGATGCGCTGGATAGCTGCCCGCATCTCAGCGAGCCCAGGGATGAGGTCCGAGGACAGCAGCGCCACGCGCGCCTGCGGAAAGCGCTCGCTCACTTCCTCCGCAACGCGCTCCACGCCCGGACCACACGCCACCAGCGCTTCGGGTTCGCCGCACTTGGGGCACGCCTCCGGAATGGGCATCGAGAAGCCGCAATGGTGGCAGTTGAGGCGGTGCTTGAAGCGGTGCTCGACGAGCCACGCCGTGCACTGGGGACACTCGAACCGGTGTCCGCACTTGCGGCACAGCGTCAACGGCGCGTAGCCGCGTCGATTTAGAAAGAGCAGTGATTGCTGGCCTTTTGCGAGGGTCTCTGCGATCGCGCTCACGAGCCTCGGCGCGAGCCATCGGCCCCTTTCGGGAGCTTCCGTGCGCAAGTCGATTGCGGCGATCTCGGGCAGTTCCGCGCCCGAGTAGCGACCACGAAGCACGAGATGCCGGTAGCGACCCGTACGCGCATTCACATGGCTTTCGATCGACGGCGTAGCGGACGCCAGCACGACGGGAAACTTGCCCAAGCTCCCGCGCACCACGCTCATGTCACGCGCCTGATAGTGAACGCGATCGTCCTGCTTGTAGCCCGCGTCGTGTTCTTCATCGACGACGATGAGGCCGAGATCGTTGAACGGCAGGAATAGCGCCGAGCGCGCGCCGATCACAACGCGAGCTTCGCCCGTCGCCGCGGCGCACCAGATCCGGCCGCGCTCGGGCGCGCTCAAAGCCGAATGCCATTCCACGGGAGCTGCGCCGAAGCGGCGCTCGAAACGCTCCAGGAATTGGGACGTCAGCGCGATCTCGGGCAACATAATAAGTGCCTGGTGGCCTTGTTCAAGCGTGCGCGCGACGGCCTCGAAATAGACTTCCGTCTTACCCGACCCCGTCACACCGTCGAGCAGCGTGACGGAGAAGTTCTGCGCATCGACAGCCGAGCGCAGCGCATGCACGGCCACGTCCTGATCATCGCTGAACGACGTGACCTGATGCTGGGGATCAGGCACGGCGCACGTCCTTTGCGGGATGGCCACCTCGACCAGGTTGCCCGAGGACACGAGCCCGTCGATAACGCCGGTGGAACAGCCTGCGAGTTCGGCAAGAGCGGACTTGGCGCGAATGAGGCCATCGCCGGCCAGTTCCAGAACGCGAGCGCGCGCCGGGGTAATCCGAGGCGGAAGCCCAGCGCCCGCCACCACGCGCACACCGGTGCGCAGGCGCGGCGGCTCGAAGGCGGACGACGCACTCATCGTCATCCGAACGACCATGCCGAGCGGCGCGAGCGTGTACTTTGCCACCCATTCGGCGAAGCGCATGGACACCACAGGCAGTGGCGGAACGTCGAGCCGGTCGGAAACGGCCTTCATTTTCTTGGGGTCTACAGGCTTGGTCCGGCCATCCAACGAACGGTCCCAGACCACGCCGATGCGCGTCTGCGACCCAAACGGCACCAATACGAAGGCGCCAGGCTCAACGGACAGACCCGGAGGGACCACATAGTCGTAGGTCTGATCGAGGGCGACAGGCAGCAGCACAGGTACGCGGCCTTCAACCGCCGCCGTACCCTGCGCCATGCCATCGAGCAGACTATCCAAAACCGCACCTTAGGGTTTAGAAGCTACGCGCACATCGTTGTTGCCGGGAAGCCCCGGCCCGCTCGCCCGTCGCGGGCTGCACCGTTCGAGGAGCCTACACGCATGAAATTCTTCGTCGATACCGCCGATGTGACTGAGATCAAAGAGTTGGCCGCGACCGGTCTCCTCGACGGCGTAACGACCAACCCCACGCTCATCGCCAAAAGCGGCCGCGACTTTAAGGAGGTCGTGGCCGAGATCTGCGCGATCGTGCCGGGCCCCGTTTCTGCCGAGGTTGCAGCGACCGACTTCGACGGGATGATGAAGGAAGCCGCCATCCTGACCAAGATCGCGAAGAACGTGACGATCAAGGTGCCGCTCACTCTGGACGGTTTGAAGGCATGCAAAGCGCTGACGTCGGACGGCACGATGGTCAACGTGACCTTGTGCTTTTCGGCCAATCAGGCGCTGCTTGCCGCCAAGGCAGGGGCGACGTTCGTATCGCCGTTCATCGGCCGCCTGGACGACATCGGCCTCAACGGAATGGATCTCATCCGCGAAATCCGCACGATCTACGATAACTATCAGGATCTTACGACCGACATCCTCGCCGCGTCCATCCGCACGGTCAATCATGTCAAGGAAGCGTCCCTGATCGGCGCCGATGTGGCCACCATTCCGCCAGCCACTCTCAAGGCTCTTGTGAAGCACCCGCTCACGGATGCGGGCCTCTCAGCCTTTATTGCCGACTGGAAGAAGACCGGGCAATCGATCCTCTAAGAGACCGGTCATGAAAGCGGGAAACTCTCCCGTTTCTGGAACCCGTTGCCTGTCTGAAACAAAAAAAGGCCCGCGAAACCGCGGGCCTTTTCGTTTGTCTTAGACGGCTTCCTTGAGTTCCTTGGCCGCGCGGAACGCGACCTTCTTGGAAGCCTTGATCTTGATCTGCTCACCCGTTGCCGGGTTACGGCCCATGCGAGCCGGGCGCTTGCGCACCTGCAGGACGCCGAGGCCGCCGATGCGGATGCGATCGCCCTTCTTCAGGTGCTTCGTGATCATCGTGACGAGGTCCTCGAGCACGGCCTGAGCCTGCTTCTTGGACATTTCGTGATTGTCTGCCAGCGTCGCACCGAGTTGGCGGAGCGTGACGGTGTTCGGTTTTGCGGCCGGTTTTGCGGCTGCTTTTGCGGCTGCTTTTGCCATCGCTGTTCGGTCCCTCAAGAGAATTCAGAATACGGGCGAACCATACACGACTGCTGAAGAAACAACGCCTAGTGCGCGAGATTGCTCGCGAATTCTCCGTTGCTCTTGAAATCGGGTTACGCTTGCACAGGCAACGGCTTTGGAGGGCCGTCGTCCGGTTCGCCGGAGCCGCCAAAGTACTTACGTCGTCGGCTTTTGCAACGGGCAATCCGTGCGGCAAGTGCAAAAAAACCCCTAAAAATGCGCTTTTCTTGCACTCAGGCCACGCCTGCCCCCTCACTTAGAGCCGGATAGTCCGTATAACCCTTCGGTCCCTGGGCATAGAAAGTCGCCGGATCAGGCCTGTTTAGCGGGGCTCCGGTTTCGATTCGCCGGGGGAGATCAGGATTGGCAATGAAGAGCTGACCGAAGGCCACGGCGTCCGCCTCGCCCCGATCCAGAAGCTCCTGGGCAGACGCGGGCGTGAACCCCTCGTTGGCAATGTAGACGCCGCCGAAAGCCGCTTTCAGCTGCGGGCCGATTCGATTGTCTCCAAGGCTCTCCCGCGCGCAAAGGAACGCCAAGCCGAGCCGCCTGGCCTGGCGCGCGACATAGTCGAACGTCGCAAGCGGATCGCTGTCACCCATGTCGTGCGCATCTCCCCGCGGCGCCAGATGCAGGCCGACGCGGCCCGCACCCCACACGTCGACGGCGGCCTCGACAGCTTCGAACATCAGCCGTGCGCGATTTTCGATCGAGCCGCCGTAGTCGTCGGTTCGCGTGTTCGTCTTGTCCTGCAGGAACTGATCGAGCAGATAGCCATTGGCGCCGTGGATCTCGACGCCATCGAACCCGGCGCGCTTCGCGTTCTGCGCACCGAGTCGGTAGGCGGCAACGATGCCCGGCAACTCATCGCGCTCAAGCGCGCGCGGTGTCACGAACGGTTTCTTGGGACGCACCAGGGAGACCGTTCCCGCCGGGGCAATGGCGCTCGGCGCAACGGGCGACGCACCATCCAGATAGAGGGGATCGGACACGCGGCCCACATGCCAGAGCTGAAGCATGATGCGGCCACCGGCATCATGCACGGCATCGGTGATCTTTGCCCAGCCGGCCACCTGCGCATCCGACCAGATGCCGGGCGTATCGGGATAGCCCACCCCCATAGGATCGACCGACGTCGCTTCGCTGAGTATGAGACCAGCGGATGCGCGCTGGACGTAGTACGCGGCCATCAAGTCATTCGGGACGCGCCCTTCACTCGCCCGGCAGCGCGTCAGTGGCGCCATGATGACCCGATTGGGCAAGCGCAGATCGCCGACGGTGATCGGATCGAGCAGTGTCGTCATAAAAGGTGTCCTTCTCTTCCCCAGCGGCGCTTCAGCCGCGCCTGCGGCGAGTGCCGCATATCAGCCCTGTTTACCATTCATTAACCAGACGCGGGCAACGCTCGAATGACGCATCGAACGTCCGTATCCGGTGATCATGCCTGCCAAAACAGCAAGCTCGTCCGTAAATCAAGAGCCGGAACTCGCACTTGGCGGCGATCTGGAACGCACAGTTGCCGGCTGGCTCGCCCACCTCGAACACAACGAAGGCCGATCGTCCGAAACACTCGAGGCCTATGGGCGCGACCTTCGCCAGTTCCTTGAATTTCTTCGCCAGCATCTTGGTCACGTTCCCTGCCTGGGTGATCTCGACCGCCTGGATCTGAAGACCTTTCGCGCCTTCATGGCGTCGCGGCGACGTCGCGGACTGACCAGCCGCTCGCTCTCGCGCACCATGTCGGCCCTGCGCACCTTCTTCCGCTGGCTCGATATCACCGGCGTGTCCGACAATCGGGCGGTCCTTCGTGTCGGCATGCCGAAGCTGCCCCACGCAGTGCCGAAGCCTCTCACCGTCGACAAGGCCGCGGAATTAGTCGATGCGGCAAGCGAGAACGAAGCCGACTGGATCGGCGCCCGCGACACCGCCGTGCTGCTCCTGCTCTACGGATCCGGCTTGCGGATCTCGGAGGCACTCAGCCTTACGCTGCGGGTTGCCCCGCGCACCGGCCGCGACGTACTGCGTATTACCGGCAAAGGAGACAAGGAGCGCCTTGTGCCCGTGCTGCCGGTTACTCAGCGGGCCGTGGAACGTTATCTGGAACTTGTGCCCTTCGTGCTCGAACCGGATGATCCGGTGTTCCGAGGCGCAAAGGGCGGTCCGCTCTCACCGCGCATCATCCAGCTCGCAATAGCGCGCCTGCGCGAGATCCTGCATCTGCCGCAAACCGCGACACCGCACGCCCTGAGGCACTCGTTTGCGACGCATCTCCTGTCTGCAGGCGCCGACCTGCGCCAGATTCAGGAACTGCTCGGCCATGCATCGCTCTCGACCACACAGGTTTACACGGAGGTGGATCGCGCGCATCTCTTGCGAGTGTATGACGCCGCGCACCCGCGCTCTTAGGTCCAAAGCCGCAGCTTACATGTGAATCGCGCGCTTGCCGGCCGCGAGTGCGGCTTCCTTTACTGCCTCGGTCAGTGTCGGATGCGCGTGACAGGTTCGCGCCAGATCTTCGGCCGAACCCCCGAATTCCATGAGCACCGCGGCTTCTGCAATCAACTCGCCCGCATGCGGGCCAATGATGTGCACGCCCAGCACCCGATCGGTCTCGGCATCGGCCAGCACCTTCACGAACCCGTCGGTGGTCCGGTTGACCTTGGCACGGCCATTGGCGGTGAAAGGGAACTTTCCGGCCGTGTAGGCGATGCTCGCGGCCTTCAGCTCTTCCTCCGTCTTTCCGACGCTTGCAACTTCCGGCGACGTATAGATGACATTCGGAATGACATCGTAATTCACGTGACCGGAGAGCCCCGCCAGAATCTCCGCGACGGCGACACCTTCATCCTCGGCCTTGTGCGCCAACATCGGGCCGGCGATCACGTCGCCGATGGCATAAACGCCCGGCAACGACGTCTCGAAATGTGCGTCGACCTCGATACGCCCCTTCGCATCCGTCGCGATGCCGGCTTCCTCGAGCCCGAGGCCGGCCGTATAGGGCGTGCGCCCGACAGCGACCAGAACCGCGTCCGCCGCCATGTCTTCCGGCTCCCCCTCGCCGTTCGCTGCAAGAATGGAAACCGCGAGCGCAGAGCCGTCTTCCGCTACGCCGGTGACTTTCTGGGAGAGGCGAAATCTTATGCCCTGCTTTTCGAGAATGCGCTGGAAGGAGCGCGCCACGTCACCATCCATGCCAGGAAGAATGCGATCGAGATACTCGATCACCGTTACCTCGGAGCCGAGCCGCCGCCACACCGAGCCCAGCTCCAGCCCGATCACGCCCGCGCCGATCACAACGAGACGCTTAGGCACGTTCTCGAAAGACAGCGCCCCCGTCGATGACACGACGCGTTTTTCATCGATCTTCAAGCCCGGAAGCCGCGCCACATCCGATCCCGTCGCAATTACGATTGCGCGCGTATCCAGCGTGGAGGTCTCGCCGTTCATGAAAGTGATGCCAACTTTCCCAGCGCCCAGGACACGGCCCGTCCCGTGGAAGCTATCGATCTTGTTCTTCTTGAGAAGATACGCGACGCCGTCGACATTGCCTTTGACGCCCTCGTCCTTGAAGGCCTGCATCCGCGTCAGATCCAGCTTGGGCTTCACCTGAATGCCCATCGCTGCGAAGCCATGCCCGGCCTCGTCGTAGAGTTCGGAGGCATGCAGCAGGGCCTTCGAGGGAATGCAGCCGACATTGAGGCACGTGCCGCCGTGGGTGGGCCGCTTTTCAACGACGGCCACCTTGAGTCCCAGCTGCGCGGCGCGAATAGCCCCGACGTAGCCGCCAGGTCCGGTTCCAATGACGATCAAGTCATACATGAGTGTGTGCCTCGTTTCAGAGGTTAGAAGCGGATCGGAGCTGCCCTATGCGGAACAAGTTGCGGAGATCCGAGCGAGAAGTAATGCGACCGGGTGGCAGTGCCGAAGCCGAGCCACCGGACAAGGGGGACTCCGGTACGGGCAGACAGCGTGATCGCCAGCCAGAACAAAGCGGCCGGAATGAGAACGCCGAGCGTTGTTCCCGCGATGATCAGCGTCGGCTCATCGAGTCCACCGATCTGGGACAGGACCTTGCGAGTGAGACCTATCACGATCGAATGAATGACGAAGATGGCAAGGGAAGCTTCGCCAATGAAGGCCGCAGCCCGTCCGAAGACACTTGCGGGCCCACGGAGACGCCAAATGAGAACGAGGGCCGTGAAGGAACCGGCCAGGGCCACGAGAATACCGGTCGCGCCGAAATCCGGGGGGCGCAAACCGGCGGTCACACTGAACCAGATGACACCAACCACCAGCCCCGCAACCAATAGCCAGCGGCTTTCCCGCCAATGCAGAAGAAGCGGGACCCACACAAAACCGACCCCGACAAACGCCGCATTGATGAGTATCGGACCGATCGTGCTCCACGGCCCGCCCAGGGGCGTGAAAAGCATCCCTGCGGTGAGGAATGCGGCGATCAATGCCGACCCCGCAGATGAAGACGCCCCCGTCGCCCCTGTCCGCTCGAAGGCAAGCCAGAAAAGACGCGCGATGATCAAATGCTGCAGAAACCACATGTGTTCTACCGGCTGCCAAAGCGCGCCCAGCAAATCCCAGCCCCCGAGAGGATGGTTGACCGCCTGCGGAAAGCTGATCTTGAGGCCCACCCAGGCAGCAGTCCAGATCACGTATGGAACAACGATGCCCCAGTACAGACCGCGCAACTGACCGCCGACAGACCGACCACGCTGCAACCCCGCGGTTACGCCCGCCAGAACGAAAAATAGCGGAATGTGGAACGAATAGATGAGCGCGTCGGCCAGCCTCAGATCCTCGCCCCACACAAGCCCATCCGTGCGCCCGACCGACCGGCTCGCATGTCCGAAGACGACAAGCACGATGGCGAGAGCTTTCGCATAATCAATCCAGCTCTGCCGAACCGGAATTTCCGGGGCCTGTGTCAAGGGCTGCACGATGGTTTCAAAGCTCGAGAATGAACCGCTGGGGATCTTCAAGACATTCCTTGACGCGCACCAGGAAGGTAACGGCTTCCTTTCCGTCGACGATCCGGTGGTCGTAGCTGAGCGCGAGATACATCATAGGGCGCGCTACGATCTGGCCGTTCTTCACGACAGGACGTTCCTCAATGCGGTGCATGCCGAGGATGCCGGATTGCGGGGCATTCAGAATAGGCGTGGACAGCATAGACCCGTAAACGCCCCCGTTGGATATGGTGAACGTTCCTCCCTGCATGTCCTCGATCGAGAGCTTGCTCTCCCGCGCGCGACGGCCGAACTCCCCGATGGTAATTTCCGTTTCCGCAAAACTCATGCGATCCGCATCGCGCAGAACCGGCACCACGAGCCCGCGCTCCGTACCGACGGCGACGCCGATGTGGTAGTAGTTCTTATAGATGATGTCGTCGCCGTCGATCTCCGCGTTTACGGCGGGGATTTCGCGCAGGGCCTGTACGCAGGCCTTCACGAAGAATCCCATGAAGCCGAGCTTCACCCCGTGACGCTTTTCGAAGAGGTCCTTGTACTGCGTGCGCAAAGCCATCACAGCGCTCATGTCGACGTCGTTAAACGTCGTGAGCATGGCGGCGGTATTCTGCGCATCCTTGAGCCGCCGCGCGATTGTCTGGCGCAGGCGGGTCATCTTCACGCGTTCTTCGCGGGCCGGCTCGCCCGCGCTCGCTGGAATGCGCAGCTCCTGTACCGCGACAGGCATGCCGACGGAGGGAGCCTCCCGCGGCTCAAGCGCCACCGGCGGTGCAGCGGGCTCCTGCTTCTGAGCAGCCGCCGCAACCGCATCCTCTTTCAAGACCTGACCGCGACGGCCTGAACCAGCCACCTCGCCCGCATCGATACCCGCTTCAGCGAGAATCTTGCGCGCAGACGGAGCCGGCGGCGGAGACGCTGCAGCCGGCTTGGCCGCCTTGAGCGGGGCGGTGGGCTTTGCGGTCTCGGGTTTGGCCGCAGCCGGCGATTTGGCCGGGGGTGCAGGAGCCGCCGCTGCACCGCCTTCGCTCAAGGCCCCCAGCAGCGCGCCGATTGCGACGGTGGCTCCTTCGGTTGCGGCAATGTCCGAAAGAACCCCGGAAGCGGGCGCGGGAACCTCCACGGTCACCTTGTCGGTCTCCAACTCCACCAACGGCTCTTCCGCCTTCACGGCCTCGCCCGGCTTCTTGAACCAGCGGCCAACGGTTGCCTCGGTGATCAACTCGCCCAGAACCGGAACCTTGATCTCGATCGTCATGTTTTCCCCTTCACTCCTACCGTCTCGCCGGCCGGGACCTTCGCCAATGTCTCTATTTATTTGGAGCTACCTGTGAGTGCATCGTTCACGAGAGCGGACTGTTCGGCCAGATGCCGGCTCAGCTGACCCGTTGCCGGCGACGCAGCCGCTGCCCGTCCCGCATAGCGCGGACGGCGGTGGATATAGCCAAGGTGCGTCAGCACCCACTCGATGTTGGCGTCCATGAAGTGCCACGCCCCCATGTTCTTGGGCTCCTCCTGGCACCAGACGATTTCGGCGAACTTGAACCGGCCGAGCTCGTTGATCAGTGCCCGTGCGGGGAACGGATAGAGCTGCTCCACACGCAAAAGGTAGACGTTGTCGATGCCCTGTGCTTCGCGCGCTTCGTAGAGATCATAGTAGATCTTGCCCGTACACAGCACGACGCGAACGATCTCGCTATCGGAAGCGAGCTTGATCTTCTCGTTGGGACGCGTTTCCGCATCATCGAGCAGCAACCTTTGGAAAGAGGTCTGTGGCCCCATCTCCTCCAGCCGCGAGACGACGCGCTTGTGTCGCAGCAGCGACTTCGGCGTCATGAGGATTAAAGGCTTGCGGAATTTGCGGTGCAGCTGACGCCGCAGAATATGGAAATAATTGGCGGGCGTAGTGCAGTTGGCGACCTGCCAGTTGTCCTCCGCGCACAATTGGAGGAAACGCTCCAGACGGGCGGAGGAATGCTCTGGCCCCTGGCCTTCGTAGCCATGCGGCAGCAGGCACACCAGCCCCGACATTCGCAGCCACTTGCGCTCGGCGGAGGACAGAAACTGATCAAAGACCACCTGCGCTCCGTTCGCAAAGTCGCCGAACTGAGCTTCCCACAACACAAGCGCGTTGGGCTCGGCGAGCGAATAGCCGTACTCGAAGCCGAGCACGGCCTCTTCCGACAGCATCGAGTTGATCACTTCGAAGCGCGCCTGATCGGGCGAAACGTGTTTCAATGGCGTGTAGCGGCGCTCGGTCTCCTGATCGATCAGCACGCAGTGGCGCTGTGAGAAGGTTCCCCGCTCGCTGTCCTGTCCGGAAAGGCGAACCGCGAAACCCTCGTTGACGAGAGTGCCGAAGGCCAGATGCTCGGCCATCGCCCAGTCGATGCCCTCGCCGGACATCACCATTTCGCGGCGCCGTTCCAAAAGCTTGACGATCGTCTTGTGAGCGCGCAGCTCGTGCGGCCGCGCCGTGATCTGCCGGCCCACATGCCGCAGCGTCTCGAGCTCAAGTCCGGTGGCGCTGACGAGGTCGTCTTCTCCGGCCCGCTGGAAACCGGACCAACGCCCGTCCAGCCAATCCGCTTTGTTGGGCTTGTAGAGTTCGGCTGCCTGATACTCTTCGTCGAGACACCCACGATAGGCTTGGCGCATCTCCTCCACTTCGCCCTCGGCGATAACACCTTCCTCGACGAGACGAGATCCGTAGATCCGCACGACCGAAGGGTGCTCCTTGATCTTCTTGTACATCAAGGGCTGGGTGAACATCGGCTCGTCGCTCTCGTTGTGGCCGAAGCGCCGGTAGCAGAACATGTCAATAACGACAGGTTTCTGGAAGCGCTGGCGGAACTCGATGGCGATCTTTGCGCAATGGACGACCGCTTCCGGATCGTCGCCGTTCACATGCAGGATCGGCGCTTCGATCATGCGGGCCACATCCGAGCAGTATGGAGACGAGCGCGAGTAGCGCGGATTGGTCGTGAAGCCGATCTGATTATTGATGATGAAGTGGATCGATCCGCCGGTACGGTGACCCTTCAGACCCGACAGGCCGAAGCACTCCGCGACGACGCCCTGGCCTGCGAAGGCCGCGTCACCATGGATGAGCAACGGCAAGATCGGCGTGCGTTCGCCTGGCTCGCACCCGTGCTGATCCTGCTTGGCGCGCACCTTGCCGAGCACCACGGGATCGACGATCTCCAAGTGCGACGGGTTGGCGGTCAGCGAAAGATGAACATTGTTGCCGTCGAACGAACGATCGGACGAAGCACCCAGGTGATACTTCACGTCACCCGAGCCCTCCACGTCGTCGGGCTTGAAGGAACCGCCCTTGAACTCGTTGAAAATGGCGCGGAGCGGCTTTGACAGCACGTTGCCGAGCACGTTGAGGCGCCCGCGATGGGCCATGCCGAACACGATCTCCTTCACGCCGAGCTGACCGCCGCGCTTGATGATCTGCTCCAGCGCGGGGACCATCGCCTCAGCGCCGTCCAGGCCGAACCGTTTGGTACCGGTGTACTTGATGTCGCAGAACTTCTCGAACAGCTCCGCCTCGATGAGCTTGTTGAGGATGGCGCGTTTCCCCGGCACCGTGAAGTTGATACTCTTTTCCTCGCCCTCCACGCGCTGCTGAAGCCACGACTTCTGCGCAGGATTGGTGATGTGCATGAACTGGAAGCCGATCTTACGGCAGTAGGTGCGGCGCAGGATCGCAAGAATTTGACGGACGGTCGCGAACTCCAGGCCGAGATACCGGTCGATGAAGATCGGGCGATCGAGATCGGCGTCGGTAAAGCCATATGACTCCGCGCGCAGTTCCTTGTGCACGCTGCGCTCGGCGATCCTCAGCGGATCGAGATCGGCCGCAAAGTGGCCCATCACGCGATAGGCGCGTATCAGCATCAGAGCCCGGATGGAATCCTGGGTTGCACGCACCGATGCGGCAGGCGTCAGCTCAACACCCATCTGTTGCGCACGCTGCTTCAACCGCGTGCCGATGGCCGTTTCAGTCAGGCCTTCCTCACCCGTCAGAGCGGCGACCATATCGTCGTGCGACGTCAGAGCCGCCAGCGGTACGCCCCAGGTAGGCCCACCGTTGCCACCCACGACGGGAATGGACTGCTCGTCGACACGTCCGCGCTCTCGTTCCTCCCTGAGACTTTCAAAGAAGTGGCGCCACTCGTCGGATACCGAACCGGGATTGGTCTCGTACTGCTCTTGCAGGTCTTCGATGTAGGACGCATTTGCGCCCTGAAGGAACGAGGTCTGCAGAAAGTGCTCATTGCGCGCGCGGCGTGTCATTGGCCTGTCCTGGGTGTGCCCTGAAGGAGAACCCGTTGGTGCTCAAGAGGTACAACTCGAAACACGGGGAGCCTTGACCATTAAATGGCTGGTGCCCTGCAAGGGCTCGTTGTTGCAGTGCAGCGTATCGAACTTAATACGTTTGTGCCCGGCTTTTAAGACCGCCGAAAGTGCAGCTTCAGCCTGAAATGTAGGCACATCTTAAAAAAGGTTCCCGCGTCAGTGGGCGTCCGATCCAGGAAGTCACCCTGAAAAGAGAGCGGCGCTACAGGGGTCTGTAGCGCCGCGTTCCATTCAACTGTTTATTTGCCGAGCACCTTGAGGAGCGTCGTTCCCAAGGCGGCCGGACTTTCCGCCATTGCGATCCCGGCCTTCTGCATGGCCTCGATCTTATCCTCGGCCTTGCCCTTGCCGCCCGAGATGATGGCGCCGGCATGTCCCATGCGCCGCCCGGGAGGGGCCGAAGCGCCGGCAATGAAACCAGCCATGGGTTTCTTGCGGCCCTTCTTGGCCTGCGCCTGCAGCCATTCGGCCGCTTCTTCCTCGGCCGAACCGCCGATTTCGCCGATCATAATGATCGACTGCGTCTCGGGATCGTCGAGGAACAGGTCCAGTACGTCGATAAATTCGGTGCCCTTTACAGGATCACCACCGATACCGACAGCCGTGGTCTGCCCGAGCTTGGCATCGGTCGTCTGCTTCACCGCTTCATAGGTCAGCGTACCAGAGCGCGAGACGACGCCCACCGAACCCTTGGAAAAGATGTTGCCGGGCATGATGCCGATCTTGCACTGGCCGGGCGTCAGCACACCCGGGCAGTTCGGACCGACAAGGCGCGATTTCGACCCTGACAGGGCGCGCTTTACGCGCACCATGTCGACCACCGGAATGCCTTCGGTGATGCAAACAATGAGAGGTATCTCAGCGTCGATCGCTTCGAGAATAGCATCGGCTGCGAATGGCGGCGGCACGTAGATCGCGCTCGCCGTCGCCCCCGTCGCCAACTTGGCGTCGAGCACCGTGTCGAACATCGGCACATCGGCAAGCTCCGGATCGGGATGCTTAGAGCCGCCCTTACCCGGCGTCACGCCGCCCGCGATCGTCGTGCCATAAGCCTTGGCCTGTTTCGTGTGAAACGTGCCCTGGCTTCCGGTGATGCCCTGGCAGATGGTGATCGTGCTTTTATCAATGAGAATGGACATCTGTCAGGCAGCCTTCTTCACTTCGGCGGTGATCTTGCGGGCGGCATCGGCGAGATCGTCGGCGGGGACGATCTTCAGGCCGGATTCGGCCAGCATCTTCTTGCCCAGTTCCACGTTGGTACCTTCCAGCCGCACGACGAGCGGCACGGTAATCGCCATCTCGCGAGCGGCTGCGATCACGCCATCCGCGATGATGTCGCAACGCATGATTCCGCCGAAGATGTTGACCAGAATGCCCTCGACCGCCGGGTCGGAGAGAATGAGCTTGAAGGCCTCGCGGACCTTCTCTTTGGACGCACCGCCGCCGACATCGAGGAAGTTCGCCGGCTCCGCCCCGTAAAGCTTGATGATGTCCATGGTAGCCATGGCAAGGCCGGCGCCGTTGACGAGGCAGCCGATGTTACCGTCGAGCTTGATGAACGCCAGATCGTGCTTGGAAGCCTCGATCTCGGTTGGCTCTTCCTCGGTAACGTCGCGAAGCGCCACGATCTCGGGATGGCGAAAGAGGGCGTTGCTGTCGAAATCCATCTTGCCGTCAAGCGCGATGAGGTTGCCGTCTTTCGTCACGACCAGCGGGTTGATCTCCAGGAGGCTCATGTCCTTTTCGAGGAACATCCGGTAGAGGTTCGCGGCCATGGCCTGCATCTGCTTGGCAGCGTCCCCCTTGAGGCCCAGAGCAAAGGCGATCTTTCGGCCGTGAAAGGGCTGGAACCCCGAGGCCGGATCGACTGACATCGTGAAGATCTTCTCGGGGGTGTCATGGGCCACCTTCTCGATGTCCATGCCGCCCTCGGTCGAGACGATAAAGGCTATGCGCGACGTGGCGCGATCGACCAGCATCGAAAGATAGTGCTCTTTGTCGATTGCCGTGCCGTCCTCGACGTAGAGGCGGCGGACGACGCGGCCGGCGTCTCCCGTCTGCACGGTCACGAGTGTGCGGCCGAGCATCTCACCTGCGAACTGCTTCACCTCGTCGATGGACTTGGCGAGGCGCACGCCGCCCTTGTCACCGGCCTCCTTCTCTTTGAAATGGCCTTTGCCGCGACCTCCCGCGTGGATCTGGGCCTTCACGACCCAAACCGGGCCCGGCAGCTCCTTGGCAGCGGCAACAGCTTCCTCGACGGTGAACGCGGCGCCCCCTTTACCCGTGGGAATGCCGTATAGGCGATACAGGTCTTTGGCCTGATGCTCGTGAATATTCATATGGTGTCCCGATTAAGAGCTGAGTTCGTTTTTCCTTAGCCGCAGAATGAAATGCCGGGCCACCCCCGAACGGGCCGGGCGGCACTACCCGCTGCGGTCATTTCGACCGGAAGTACGACCGCTAGGCGCCGAGTTGAGGGTGGACCTGGAGGCAGGCGTCGACGAGCCCCTTCACGGACTCGACGGACCGCATAAGCATCTGCCGCTCGGTCGAATTGAGGTCGATTTCGATGATGCGTTCGACGCCGGCCGAACCGATGATGACCGGCACGCCGACATAAAGGCCCTTCACGCCGAATTCCCCATTGAGGTACGCGGCGCAGGGCAAAACGCGCTTTTTGTCCTTCAAGAAGCTTTCGGCCATGGCAATGGCGGACGCTGCGGGGGCATAGTAGGCCGAGCCCGTCTTCAAAAGGCCCACGATCTCGCCACCGCCCTTGCGGGTGCGATCGACGATCTTCTCAAGGCGGTCCTGACGGATCCAGCCCATCTTGACCAGATCGGGAAGGGGCACGCCGCCGACAGTCGAATACCGCACCAGCGGCACCATGTCGTCACCGTGGCCGCCGAGCACGAATGCAGAGACATCCTCAACCGAAACTTTGAATTCGTCGGCAAGGAAGTGGCGGAATCGGGACGTATCCAGCACCCCCGCCATACCGCAAACCATGTTGCGGGGCAGGCCGGAAAACTTCTGCAATGCCCACACCATGGCATCGAGCGGGTTGGTAATGACGATCACAAAGGCATTGGGCGCATACTTTTTGATGCCGGCGCCAACCTGCTCCATCACCTTGAGATTGATGCCGATCAGATCATCCCGGCTCATGCCCGGTTTGCGCGGCACGCCGGCGGTGACGATGCACACGCTGGCTCCTTCGATGTCCGAATAGGCGTTCGTTCCCTTCAATGCGCAGTCGAAGCCTTCCACGGCGCCTGACTGAGCGATATCAAGTGACTTGCCCTGGGGAAGCCCCTCCGCGATGTCGAACAGGACGACGTCGCCCAACTCCTTCAGCCCGATCAGGTGTGCCAGCGTTCCGCCAATCATTCCGCCGCCAATCAGAGCAATCTTGGTACGCGCCATCGGATATCCGTCTCCTTCGCAAGCCCCGCGGATCGGCCGCGGCCCCATTTTCTGAAACTATCTCGCTACGCCCTGCCATTTCGCTATAGCGAAGACAACCTGTCCGTTCGTAGGCCGAAACCCCGCCCGCCTCAAGCCGCTACCATCGAGATTTGGGAACTTTGCATCAGTCGGACTGCCGTTGCCCGGTTGAACAGGTGAGATAGGCCTCGCTGCGCATTTCCATAAGTCGTGAAGCGGTCCGCTCGAACAGGTCCGCCCCGTCACCCTTCGGATACAGTGCATCCGGCTCCGCATCGGCTGAGACGATCAAGCAGGTCCCCCGGTCGTAAAGCGTGTCGATGAGGGTGATGAGGCGCCGGGCCTCGTTGCGCCGGTCGGGCGTCAGGACCGGGATATGGTCTATGATCAGGGTCGGATAGGCCCGGGCGATGGCCAGATAGTCGGCGGCACCGAGGGGCTGGCCGCAGAGATCCAAAAAAGAAAATCGTGCAATTCCTGGAGCTGCCTTTGGTACCGCGATAATCCGGCCATTGCATTCGACTTCTGCGCGGCCGGTGGGATGGTGGCCAGCCAGCCGCTGCCAATGCGCGTCCAATTCCGCACGGGCAGTTTCGTCAGCCGGAGAGAAATAGAGTTGGCGGCCGGCCAGCTTGTCGAGCCGGTAGTCCTTGGCCGAGACGAGCTCCACCACATCGAGTTTTTCCTTCAAAAGAGCAATAAAAGGCTCGAAAAGCTGGCGATTGAGCCCGTTCCAATAGAGCCGGTCGGGCGCAGCGTTCGAAGTGGCGACCACGACCACATCGCGCTCGAAGAGAGACTTGAACAGTCGCCCCAGAATCATCGCATCGGCAATATCGGTGACGTGAAATTCGTCGAAGCAGAGCAGCGGGGCTTCACCGGCGATCTCGGCGGCCACGAAGGGAATTGGGTCGCCGTCGGTGGTGGAACGGCCGCGCGCAATGCGCTCGTGCACCTCTGTCATGAAGGCGTGAAAATGGACGCGCCGACGCGGTTCGAAGCTCGCGGCCTCATGGAAAAGGTCCATCATCATGGTCTTGCCGCGCCCGACGCCACCATGAATATAGAGCCCCCGCGGCTGCGGACGCCGGCCCGAACGAAAAAACGGCAGACGCATCGAACGTTGTGACTGCTGCGCCGCCAACTCCCTCGCCAGACCATCGAGACGCCGAACGACCGCGGCCTGGGCCGGATCGGACTCGATCTCGCCAAGGGCCAGTCTTTCCTCGTAGAGCTTCCACACCGGGCCGGACATCGGATTCCTCGCTGACAGCTCTTGACCTCTCCAGATCGCGCCTCATCAAACAAGCACCTCGCGACCGTATGTCACCGCGCACCGCAGCCTTGCGCGGTGAGTTCCGTGCGCATTCTTTACTTGATCAGGATATCCGCAACGGGAAATCAGCGCATACGATGAAACGCAATCAAACGGTCAGTTTCGATGTTCTCTTTGATTGCGCGAATACCTGCGAGGATGAATTTGGCGCACCGAATTTCCCTTTGCGAAACGTTCGCATGAATTCGTTTGCTTCACATATGATCGCGCATAACGATTGTATGAGACGGGAAACGTTCAAAAATTGAGGACTTTCCGCAACACTTGAACCAATTGGACAAAAATATCGCCGCGAAATCGAAATTCGATGTCAACAAAATCATCGAACTTGCGCATATTTTTTTTGATCGAAATGATTCGATCTATTTTGAGGGAGAGAGAACTATGGCTAAGGCAGCTAAGAAGGCTACGAAGAAGGCGACGGCAAAGCGGGCTCCGGCGAAGCGTACGGCAGCGAAGCGCGCTCCGGCGAAGCGTACGACGGCAAAGCGCGCTCCGGCGAAGAAGGTTGCGGCTAAGAAGCCCGCCGCCAAGAAGGTCGCCAAGAAGAAGAAGGCGGCTTAAGTCCGAGCGACTTCGTCTCGATCCCGGATGGGCACCGGGTTTCGAGACCGGCCCCCCAAAGGGGCCGTTCTACCTTTCAAGGCCGGTGGCAGCGAGACGCGCCACCGGCCTTCTTATTTCCAGAATACTGAAAAAGCCGGTAAATGGGTCCGATTATGTTGAAGCGGCAATTAATTGCCTTTGGTGCCCGTCAGACCCGCCGCTGCACCATCAACTTCTTCAATTCGGCGATCGCCTTGGCAGGCGACAGACCCTTTGGGCATGCCTTGGCGCAATTCATTATGGTGTGGCAGCGATAAAGGCGGAACGGGTCTTCGAGATCGTCCAGCCGTTCGCCCGTGGCCTCGTCCCGGCTGTCGATGACCCACCGGTAGGCCTGCAGCAAAATAGCCGGGCCCAGGTAGCGGTCAGAATTCCACCAGTAGCTGGGGCATGAAGTCGAGCAGCAGGCGCACAGGATGCACTCATAGAGGCCGTCAAGCTTTTCGCGATCCTCGCGGGACTGACGCCACTCCTTCGGCGGAGGCGGCGTGTCGGTCTTTAGCCATGGCTCGATCGACCGGTGCTGGGCATAGAAATTGGTCATGTCCGGCACCAGGTCCTTCACGATCGACATGTGAGGGAGCGGATAGATCGAGACGGGCCCCGTCACCTCGTCGATGCCCTTCAGGCAGGCCAGATAATTGGTGCCGTCGATGTTCATTGCGCAGGAGCCGCAGATCCCCTCGCGGCAGGACCGGCGGAAGGTCAGTGTCGGATCGACTTCATTCTTGATCTTGATCAGCGCGTCGAGAACCATCGGACCGCATTGGTCCTGATTGATCCAGTAGGTATCGACGTGCGGGTTCTGCCCGTCGTCCGGTGTCCAGCGGTAAATGCGGAACTCGCGCCAGTTTCCTTCCCCTTCAGGGGCATTCCAGGTCTTGCCAGGCGTCAACTTGGAGTTCTTGGGAAGTGTGAGCTGAACCATGGGTCGGTCGCATTCCTTGCGGCTGCGGGAACGTCAAACCCAAGGAATGCGGCCCGGGGGGCCCCATGTCAACGCAGCCGAAAGGTCGAAAGATGCGGTTCTTTGCCCAGGTTGATCTCGCACAAACCCTTTAATCCGGGCGATATTTCTTGAGTTCGCGCACCAGTCGCGTGAGCTGGCCTGCGATCTCCGCCCCACTATCCACTGCGGTCTTGAGGGTGGCCCGGTTCTGAATGAGCTTGTTGAGACGGTCCTGGCACTCGGCAAACTCGAAGTACAGAGTGTCGGGTGCTTCGACCTCGCCGTCTTCCACGGCGCACATCACGTCGAAGGCATTCTGCGATGCAAGGACCAGCATGGACGCGACGTCGTTCATCAATTGATGAAACAGCCGGCTGCCGTCCGGATCGACTCGGGCCCCATGCACCCCGAATTTGAGGGGCGAGGCGCCCTGACCACCCTCACCGGCGAACAGCCGCGGGTAGCGCTGGAAGCGGCGAAAGATCTCCGACAAACCCAGGCAGCAAGTTTCCAGCTCCCTGATGGCGGTCCCGGCCTTGCGTTTGGCCTTGGTGCGGTCGGGCGTGCGCTCCTCGGCCGTCCAGGCGATGGCCGCAATCGAGGCGATGGCCCCTAGTGCGGCAAGTGCCGGCAGAACGGCCGTGAATGGATCCGGGGCAATGCGGCTGTCGGCCTCCCGGCCGGCCTCGGCCTTGCCGGTGCCCTTGACACTGCCCTTGCGGGACGGTTTGGCCACACGAAAACCCCTGCTTGATGCCCTGCGACCCATCCCTTAGCGCAGGCAGAGGCCCCCCGCCACAGGCAAGCAGAAGTTGCGGACTTCCACCCGGGCGGAGCACAAAAAAGGCGCCGGCTCCCCAAAGCAAATCAGTACACCCGAGCCTTGGGCTCGATGTATTTGATTTCGTTGGTCAGCGTACGGGTGTGAACAGGTCGGCTATCGAGCCGCACCTGGCGCGTGGCATAGTCCGCAAAAGCAAGCGTGTGCTTCATCCAGGCCGCGTCGTCCCGGTTCGGATAGTCTTCGCGGGCATGCGCGCCGCGGCTTTCCTTGCGGTTGGCGGCACCGTTGACCGTCACCGCCGCCTGGGCGATGAGGTTGTCGAACTCCAGCGTCTCGATGAGATCCGAATTCCAGACCAAAGACCGGTCGGACACGCGGATATCGTCCATGGCCTTCCAGACCTCGGCGATCTTCTTGACGCCTTCGTCGAGTACCGGACCGTCGCGGAACACGGCGCAGTTCGCTTGCATGGTCTTCTGCATCCGCAGCCGCAGGGCCGCAGTGGGCGTTCCACCATCCGCGTTGCGGTATTGGTCGAGACGATCAAGCGCCTTGTCGGTCGCATCGCGCGGTAACTCCGGCTGGGCAGCGCGCCGCTCCACGGTATCGGCGCATCGCAAGCCTGCCGCGCGGCCGAACACGACGAGATCGATGAGCGAGTTGGACCCGAGCCGGTTGGCACCATGCACGGACACGCATGCCGCTTCGCCGATAGCCATCAGGCCGGGCACGATATGATCGGGATTGCCACCCTTCAAAGTCAGAACCTCGCCGTGATAGTTCGTCGGGATGCCGCCCATGTTGTAATGCACGGTCGGTATCACCGGGATCGGCTGACGACGCAGATCTACGCCGGCAAAGATCTTGGCGCTCTCAGTGATGCCCGGCAGGCGCTCGGCCAGGATCTTGGGATCGAGATGATCCAGGTGCAGAAAGATGTGGTCGCCCTCGGGACCGACACCGCGGCCCTCGCGGATTTCGATCGTCATGGACCGTGAGACCACGTCGCGCGAGGCCAGATCCTTGGCGTGCGGTGCATAGCGCTCCATGAAGCGCTCACCCTTCGAATTCGTAAGGTATCCGCCTTCGCCGCGTGCGCCCTCCGTGATGAGTACTCCGGCGCCGTAGATGCCCGTGGGATGGAACTGTACGAACTCCATATCCTGCAGCGGCAGGCCGGCACGCAGCACCATGGCATTGCCATCACCAGTGCAGGTGTGGGCCGAGGTTGCGGAGAAGTAGGCCCGTCCGTAGCCGCCCGTGGCGAGGATGGTGCGCTTTGCCCGGAAACGATGGATGCTGCCATCCTCCATGTTCATGGCGATGAGGCCACGGCATGCGCCTTCGTCGTCCATGATCAGGTCGAGAGCGAAGTATTCCACGAAGAACTCCGCCGCATGGCGCAGCGACTGGCCATAAAGCGTGTGCAGCATCGCATGCCCAGTCCGGTCGGCCGCGGCGCACGTGCGCTGCACGGGCGGGCCCTCGCCGTACTCCGTGTAGTGGCCGCCGAAAGGCCGCTGGTAGATCTTGCCGTCTTCGGTGCGGCTGAAAGGGACACCATAATGGTCCAGTTCGTACACGGCTTCCGGCGCGTTGCGGCACAGGTATTCGATGGCGTCCTGGTCACCCAGCCAGTCGGCGCCCTTCACCGTGTCGTACATATGCCAACGCCAGTTGTCAGGACCCATGTTGGAGAGAGAGGCAGCGATGCCTCCCTGGGCTGCAACGGTATGCGAACGCGTTGGAAAAACCTTCGTCACGCAGGCCGTCTTAAGGCCCGCTTCCGCGCACCCGAGCGTAGCCCTGAGACCTGCACCGCCCGCGCCAACGACCACCACGTCGTAGGTATGATCCACAATCGGGTAGGCGCGTCCGTTGACCGCCGCCGTTCCCGCCGCACCGTTCGACTTGCCAGCCATGCTTCAATCACGCTCCGAAGAAAAGTTTCAGGACGCCCAGGATGCTCGCCGCGCCAACAGTGACGGCAAAGAACGTATTGAGCATGAGAAGCGCGATCTTCGCGCCCTCCCCGTGCACATAGTCTTCAATTATGACCTGCATGCCGAGCCGCATGTGGATCGCTCCTGAGACGATCAGCAAAATGAGAGGCAGCGCGATCTCGGGCCGCGCCAGTGTTGCGGCGACGGTCGCATGATCGGCTCCCGCAAGAGATACGAGCAACCAGACCAGAAAGACCGCCAGAACGAGATTGGCGACTCCCGTGACACGTTGCTTCCAGAAGTGATCAGCACCTTCTTTGGCCGAACCGAGCTGCCGGGCGTTTTTGAGAGGCGTGCGCAAAGACGACATCCGTTACGCCCCTCCCAATCCGAAAAGAGCCAGATACCAGACGAGTGCGGTAAGGATGATCGATCCCGCAATTGTGCCCCAGGAGAGCTTGTCGACCGTGTCCAAGTCGTAGCCGACGCCGAAATCCCAGATGAAGTGCCGGATGCCGCCGAGAGCATGATGGATCAGCGCCCACGTGTAGCCGAGCAGCACGAGGCGACCGGGCCACGTATCGAGCAGGCCGCTCACGGTCGCAAAAGCTTGCGGACCGGAGGCCGCCGCGACGAGCCATGCCGCCAAGATGATCGTGCCCAGATAAAGTGCAGCTCCGGTCATGCGATGCAGGATCGACATCACCATGTTGACCAGAGGCGTATAGATTTGCAGGTGCGGCGAAAGCGGGCGCTCGACTTTTGCTCCGCGCCCCGTAGTGGCCTCAGACATGACGTCCCCCGAGCAACGATGCTTTAATCTACGGGGGTTCTAGCCCGCCAGAGCACGGCCCGCAATTTGCCAGAGGGGCGCACAGGGCCGCAGATAGACGCAAAAACTGCCTGCCGGGGTGTGCTTTAGTCGAGGGAGTTGATGATGGCCCGGGCCAGACCCGTGGCGCTCTCGAAGGCATGCTCGGCCAAGCGGCCCAGGCACCAGTCTCCCGCTGCACCGACCCTGTATTCCTGGGAATAGACGTAAAACTCGCCCAGCGCCTGCTCCACAAGGCCATGCCGCCACAGATGAGCCGACTTTCGGCTGGGGCGCACCGGCGGTAATCCGAGCGCATTTGACGCTTCGCTCCACAGCTCGTCGGCGATAACGTCCGGGTCCACATCCTCTGTCTGACGGGTCCAGGCCGGCGAGGCATGGATGACAATCGTCTCGCCCCTGGCGCTGCGGCCGGGCTTTGTATTGTTGCGGGCGATCCAGCGGATCGTCTCGCTCATATCGGAAAAAACGTCCTGCTCGGGCAAGACGCGCTCATCGAACTGAAGCATCAGAGCCCAGCATGGCGCCATGCGGACCTTTGCGAGCGCTGCGGTCATATCTCCAACTCGTCCGAGCAGGAGGCGCGCTTCCGGCGCCGGCACAGTGACGGCCACCGCCGCGAACGGACCCACGAAGGTCTCGTCTTCGAACCAGATCCGCCAGCCTTTGTCGACGCGCTCCAGTGTATGAACCCGGCGGGACGTCTGCACGCGGATGCTTTCCGTCAGTGGCCTGACGATTGAGGCCATGCCGGGAGTGCCGACGTACCAAGGCATCATCTGTCCGCCGCCTTCCGGCCCGCTGACCTGGGAACGCGGCGCCCAGCGGGCGGCGTAGCCAATGTTAGCCACTTCATCGATGAAAAGGCGAAAGGCCGTTCCGCGCGCGGTCAGATACTGAGCACCATAGTCGAAACTCTCCAAGCCGACCCGGGCGGTGGCCAGTCGTCCGCCGATGACCCGCTCTTGTTCGAAAACTTCGACGAAATAGCCGGCGCGACGCAATTCCCTCGCGCAGGACAATCCCGCTATCCCCGCGCCGATAACTGCAACCTTCAATGTCACGGCTCTGCCTCGGCACCCGCAAGGGGAGGAAAATTGTCCTTGGTGAACTCAGCGATCACAACGTGGTCGGATTAATTACCGATGCACACTGACCGAAATCCGCCAACAACTCCACGACGCTTAATGCCGACATGCGAAGATTAACTTAATCGCAGGGGCGCGCGAACCGTAATGCCCGGAAGGCTGTCTAGCTAACCTTCGAAAAGTAAAACATTTTTCGCACTACGGAAAAGCTCGGCCCGTTCAGCGGGGCAGAACGACCCAGGCATCGAAATCGAGGATGACCCCGTCCGCGTACTCCCCGCTCTCCTTCTTGAGCGGGAAGGCCGCACAATCCTGGTTCTTTACGGCAACCAGACGGATGCGCAGGGCACCGATGTCGTCACGCCCGGGGATTTCGGCCTTTTCCAGCACTTCCGACCACGCGTAGACCGTATCGCCCGCGAATAAGGGCGCCACGTGGCGACCGCCGTTGATCGCGGCCAGGTGGTAAGCATTGTTCAGCCCGTTGAAAGACAGCGCGCGGGCCAACGAAATGACGACGCCACCGTAGATGATGCGCTTGCCAAAGCGGCCTTTCGACTCCGTGTGCTGGTTGAAATGCACCTTCGCCGTGTTCTGATACAGGCGAGTGGCCATCTGGTGCTCGGCCTCCTCGATCGTCATGCCATCGACATGGTCGATTTTCTCGCCCACCTCATAATCGCCCCAGCGGTAGGGGCTGCCGGCCAGGGCGACGTCGTAGGCCCGGGCATCAATGGGCGGCACCGCAGCACCCAGCTCTGACGGATCGATCCGATCGGGCAACTTAGGAACGATCGCCTCGCCGACGGGCGCATTCTTGTCCCGCTTCCGCACCATCACCCAGCGGATGTATTCGAGCACGATCTCGCCATGCTGATTGCGCCCCGTGGAGCGCACGTAAACCGTGCCGGTTTCCTTGTTGGAATTCTCCTTGAGACCGATGACCTCCGAGATCGTAGACAGTGTATCGCCGGGATAAGCGGGCTTCAGAAAGCGACCGCTCGCATAGCCCAGGTTGGCGATCGCATTGAGCGAAATGTCGGGGACGGTCTTGCCGAAGACGATATGGAATGTGAGCAGATCGTCGAGGGGTGCGCGCGGATATCCGATGGCCTTGGCAAAGGTATCCGAACAGTTCACAGCGAAGCGCGGACCATACAGGCTCATGTAGACCGCCGCATCGCCTTCCGTCACCGTGCGCGGGGTGGCGTGGGTCAGGATCTGGCCGTACTTGTAATCCTCGAAGAAGTTACCGGGGTTCGTCTTGGTCGTGGTCATGGCGGCGCGCCTTTTTCCGGAACGTCGTTGGATCGGCTGAAAACAAGGAATTGTTTGCGGATTAGTCGGTCCCGCGCACCCTGTCGACCCCCAAAGCCGGCCAGACATGGCGCTAGGCGCGTGCCGATCGTCGCAGCGCGACGGATGGGCCTCAGAACCAGTCGTCGATTTCCCGGACAGCGTGGGCGATGGCCGCCGTGCGCCGGGCCATGACGAGATGCAAGCGCTCAACCATCTTGCCCTCCACCGTGATAACGCCCTTCTGCGCGTTCACAGGCTGCGAGAACGCCTCGATGATCTTGCGCGACCAGGCAACTTCTTCGTCGGTCGGACTGAAGACCTCGTTGCACGGCCCGACCTGCGAGGGATGGATCAGCGTCTTGCCATCCATGCCGAGGGTCCGCCCATGCTCGCATTCGGCGCGGAAACCGGCTTCGTCACGGTAATCATTGTAGACACCGTCGATGATGTCGAGGCCATAGGCGCGGGCGGCCACGACAGTCAGTGCCAGCCAGGGCACGATCGCGAACCGGTCATGGAGCGCGCGGGCGCGCGATTCCTTCAACAGGTCGTTGGTGCCGAGCACGAGGCACTCCAGACGGTTCTCGGGATCCATGGCGACGGCGGCAATCTCGCGCGCGTTCAGGATGGCCTGGGGGGTCTCCATCATGGCCCACAAGCGCGTCTTCTCCGCCGCGTTGACGGATTTCAGTATCTTCGCAGAACTGATGATGTCGCCGGGATGGGCAACCTTGGGGATCAGGATCGCATCCGGGGCCGCTTCGGCCGCCGCCAACAGATCCGCCGTTCCCCAGATGGTTTCCAGCGCATTGGTTCGGATCACGAGTTCGCGCCGGCCGTAGCCCCCCTCCTTGACCGCAGCGCAAACGCGCTCCCGAGCCAAGACCTTGGCTTCCGGGGCAACGGAATCCTCCAGATCCAGGATAACGGCGTCGGCAGGCAGAGACTTGGCCTTCTCAAGCGCCCGGTCGTTGGCTCCTGGCATATAGAGAACGCTGCGGCGCGGACGAATATTGGACATTATCAAGTCCTTGTTCGAGGACGAAGAAATTGTGCGGCGCAATATACTGCGCCACGTCCGCGTTCACAAATCGACGTTGGACGAATAGTCTCGTTCGACATCCGGGAACCCGAGGTGTACTTGGCACGAATTGTCGCACTCTCCTCATTCGTCGCCCGGGGCCACATTGGCCTTGGCGCACTCGTCCCTGTGCTCGACGTTCTCGGACATGAGGTGGCAGCACTTCCAACGGTAATGCTCTCGAACCATGCGGGGCTCCCGCACGTGGCAGGGACGCGAACTTCTGCCGCCGCACTTCAAAGCATGGCCGATGCCCTGGAGGCGAACGGCTGGATGAACGATGTCGGTGCGGTCGTTACGGGCTATCTGCCGGAAGCCGAACACGTCGCTTTCGCCGCGTCCTTGATTGCACGTGTGCGTGCCCACGCCCCTGGCGCGATAATCGTCTGCGATCCGATCCTGGGCGACGCACCAAAGGGGCTCTATATCCCGATGGAAACGGCGACGTTGCTCAAGGATACCCTTGTCCCGTTGGCCGACGTTCTCACTCCCAATGCCTTCGAACTGTCCTGGCTGACAGACCGGCCGGTGCGCGATCCGCGAGAGGCTGTCCTGGCCGCCCGTTGCCTGAAACCATCCGTCATTTTTGTAACCTCCGTTCCCGTTACGCCCGACCGCGTTGCCACGGTTCTTGTAGAGCCCGGCGAAGCGTCTGCCGCGACCACGCCGGTGCGCACGGGCGTGCCGCACGGTACAGGCGACCTCCTCGCGGGCCTCCTGACCGGTGCGCTGGCTCTGGGCGCGGCCCCGAAGGTGGCGCTGGCGCAATCGGCCGCGAGCGTCGATGCGGTCATTCGAGCCAGTCTCGACCGCACCGATCTCGCATCCGCCGGCACGCTCTTTCGCCTTGCTGAGATCTGCCCGCTGCAGCTCGAGACGCTCGATTAACCGCCTGCACGGCGACGTCGCTTGACAATTCACTGCCACAAGCGAAAACCGGCTGACTGTGCATGAAGCCTCGCGATCCAGCGCAGCCATCACGAAAAAGGTCCTTCGATGTCCTCCTTTCCCGAGAAGCTCACCGACCGTTATCGCCGCTTCAAGCACCGCATCTACGTGCCCAATGCCGACCAGTACGAGGAACTCGCAACCTTCGGCCAAAGCCCGGAGATCATGGTCATCTCCTGCTGCGACAGCCGCGTTGATCCCGAAACGATCTTCAACGCCATGCCAGGCGAGCTGTTCGTCGTACGCAACGTCGCCAATCTCATCCCACCCTATGAAACGGGCGGGCGCTATCACGGTGTGAGCGCGGCCATCGAGTTCGCGGTCTTGAACCTGCGCGTCAAGCATCTCCTCGTCATGGGCCACTCCGGGTGCGGCGGCGTGAAGGCCGCACTCGACCAGGCGGCTGCCATTCAGACCGAAGCGATGTTCATCTCGCGCTGGATGTCGATGCTCGATGACGCCCGCCTTTCGGTCCTGGCATCTCACCAGACCAAGACGCAGGACGAGAAGCTCGACGCTCTCGAGAAGGAAGGCGTCAAGACGTCAATCAAGAATTTGCGGACATTTCCATTCGTGCGCGACCGGGAAGAAAAGGGCAAGCTGAGCCTTCACGGCGCGCATTTCGAAATCAAGACGGGCACGCTCGCAACGCTCAATCACTCGCGCGGGCAATTCCTGCCGCTCTGACCGCACCGCCGGACTACTCGGCGGCAACCGAGCCCGTGGCGGCCGCCGCCTTGAGTGCCGGCAAAAGGTTGTCCCGCATGCTCTGGTGCGTAATCGGTCCGACGTGCTTGTAGGCGATCTCTCCACGCCCATTGATCACGAACGTCTCTGGCATCCCGTAAACGCCCCACTCAATCGCACCGCGCCCTTTCGGATCGACGCCCATGGCCGCGAATGGATTGCCGTACCGGCCGAGGAAGCGGCGCGCGGCTTCTGGCTTATCTTTGTAGTTCACACCATAGAGCTTCACGCCCGAATTCTCGGCCAACTCCACGAGGAGTGGATGTTCGGCGATACAGGGCGCACACCAGGACGCCCAGAAATTGACGATAGTCACGTCGCCTTTTGAAAGTTCGGCCGCCGAAAAGCCGGGCACGGGCCCCTGGGGTCGCGACAGCCCTTCCAGGGCTGCAAAGTCGACAGCGGGGACAGGACGTCCGATCAGGGCCGAGGGAAGCTTGGAAGGATCGCCCGAGTTGAGCGCGATGCCGAACATGCCCGCCACGCCGAGAAAGATGGCGAGCGGAACATAAACCCAGCCTCTGCTCTTGCGCTCCGGGCTGGAACCCGGCGTCGTTTCGGATTGAACAGTCATCTCGTCAGGCATCCTTCTGAGGTGCTGCCGAACGCTGCGCACGGCGAGAAACGCCCCGCGCCTCGAGTTCGGCGAGCTTGGCCTTCAGACGCGATCCGTCCCAGACAAGCCACAGGATCAGAGCGGCCAGAACGCCCCCGTATATGACATACGAAGCCCAGATAAAGGCCGCGTGCGGTCCAAGGTCCATGCGTCCTACTCCGCCGCTGCCGACGCGGAAACGGTCCGCGCACGATCCACTTCGGCCATGGTCAGCGACTTCAACCGCCGCCGGAGAATCTCATTCCTCATGCCCTTCATATGCAGAGTGAAGAAGAGAAGTGAAAAGCCGATCGCGCTGTAGACGAGCGGTATCAAGAGATCGTTATGGATCGTCGGTCCGTCCATGCGGATGACGCTCGCGGGCTGGTGCAGCGTGTTCCACCAGTCGACCGAGAACTTGATGATCGGCAGAATCGTCACGCCAACCAGACCCAGTACGGCGCAAAGCTTGCCCGCCAGCGCCTCGTCTTCTATGGCCGATCGCAGCGCCATCAGGCCGAGATAGAGAAAGAGCAGGATCAGCATCGAGGTCAACCGCGCGTCCCAGACCCAGTAGGTGCCCCACATGGGCTTGCCCCACAGCGAGCCGGTCACGAGCGCCAGAAAGGTGAAGGCCGCGCCGAGCGGCGCCGCCGCCTTGGCCGACACGTCGGCAAGGGGATGACGGAACACCAGATAGCCGAAGCTCGAGATCGCAATCAGTGCGTAGCCCATCATCCCGAGCCAGGCGGCAGGGACGTGGATGAACATGATCTTGACCGTCTCACCCTGTTGGTAGTCCGGCGGCGCGACGAAGAAGGCCAGATAGAGCGCATACACGATCAAGGCGGCGGCCGCGCCCGCGAGCCACGGCAGGATGCGCCGCGACAGGTCCATGAACCGCGTCGGATTGGCAAGCCGCTGAGTGAGAGATTGCTGCGTCATGTGGCTCATCTAATTACTTCCGGCCTCAGGTGCAATCGAGGCCGTGTACCGGGTCATTGTGTCTGGAAGCGGATCGCTGCCGCGGCGGCCAACGGGCCAATCACCAGTGAAAACAGCGAAATTGCCAGCAGAATAAGAAACGAAGCGGTGAACCCGGACGGACCACCAGTCGCCGCCGCGATGGCCGTAATTCCGAAGATCAGAGTTGGAACGTAGAGCGGAAGGACCAGGAGGGCGAGCAGAAGACCGCCCCGGCGCGCCCGAAGCGTCAGAGCCGCACCCACCGCCCCGAGGAAGCTGATCGCAGGGGTGCCGGCGAGCATCGTAGCCACCAACACCGGATAGGCCGCAAGGTCGAGATTAAGCAGGATACCGAGGACCGGGGCCAATAGAGCGAGAGGGATGCCGGTGGAGATCCAGTGAGCCAGCGCCTTGGCCGCCGTGGCGAGTTCCAGGGGGAGGTCGCCCGTGGCAATGACCTCCAGGGACCCGTCCTCGTCGTCCGCCTCGAAGATCCGGGGCAGGGAGAGCAGGGCGGCCAGGAGCAGGGCGATCCAGAGTACGCCGGGGGCGATCCGCGTCAGCAGATTGAGGTCCGGGCCAAGCCCCAAGGGCATCAGCGCCACGACGACCAGATAGAATCCGAGCGCGGTGCCCACTGCGCCGCCCTCGCGGACCTGGAGCAGGAGATCGCGCTTCAGAAGCGTGAGAAACCCGCTCATGCCGCCTCCGGCCGTGTAACGCCGATCTCGAGCCGACGCTCAGTGGCCAGGCCCAGAGGAATATGCGTCGCCGCAAGCACGAGGCCACCAGCCTCGACATGTGCTCCGATGCGCTTGGCCAGGAGATCCACCGAAGCCGCATCGAGCGACACGGTCGGCTCATCCAGCAGCCAGATCGGCCTGGGCGTCGCCACCAGCCGCGCCAAGCAAGCGCGACGCTTTTGTCCCGCCGAGAGATACCCGGCTGGAATCATGGCGAGCGGCACCAGATCAAACGCCGCGAGCGCCTCGTCAATGCTGGCTTTGCTCCCAGAGCCCAGATAGTCCGCCCAGAAACGGAGATTTTCTTCCACCGTCAGACTGGGTTTCAGCGCATTCAGATGTCCGACGTAATGCGCCTGCGATGCGAGTTCGCGTTCTCCATCACCGCCCGTGAGCACAATGCTCCCCGAAGCGGGCCGGATAAGGCCAGCCACAGTGCGGATAATTGTTGTCTTGCCTGCTCCGTTCGGCCCCACGAGCACGACGGCCTCGCCCGCGCCCACCGTAAGCGACAGGCCATCGACCACGCGCCGCATACCGCGTTCAACGACGAGATTTTCGATGGTCAGCAGCACGGGTGAACTTCCGTCGAAGGAAACCCTTCGCATTGCACTAAAGAGAGGCGGATTGCCGCAAAATCACCCGCGCGCGGTGACTGGTTCTCTCCGGTTTGCGCCTATATAAAAGGCTTGCTCACGATTTCGCCAGTGCAAAAACGGGCTCTGCGCTCATGGCCAGGGCGAACCGTCGAGCCGTGAGGACGGTCACCGCGCCCTCGCGACCCCATCCCTTTCCGAAAAGCTTTCCGAGGAGAAAGAATTTTGAGCGCCCCTTCCGCCCCGATGTCCCTCGACAGCTTTAAGTGCCGCAAGACGCTGAACGCCGGCGGCCAGACCTACACCTACTACTCGCTGCCCGATGCGGAGAAAAACGGTCTTCCTGGCCTTTCCAAGCTGCCGTTTTCAATGAAGGTGCTGATCGAAAACCTCCTGCGTCACGAGGATGGCCGCACCGTCACCAAGGCGGACATCGAAGATGCCGTGAAATGGCTGGACGACAAGGGCAAGGCCGGCAAGGAAATCGGCTTCCGGCCGGCGCGCGTGCTGATGCAGGATTTCACGGGCGTTCCCGCCGTGGTCGATCTCGCCGCGATGCGCGACGGGATGCTGTTGCTGGGCGGTGATCCCAAGAAGATCAATCCGCTCGTTCCCGTCGACCTCGTCATCGACCACTCGGTCATCGTCGACGAATTCGGCTCGCCACAGGCCATGGCGCACAATGTGGCCCACGAGTACGAGCGCAACGGCGAGCGCTACACGTTCCTCAAGTGGGGGCAGGGCGCGTTCGAGAATTTCCGCGTGGTCCCGCCCGGCACCGGTATCTGCCACCAGGTGAACCTGGAATATCTCGCTCAGGTCGTCTGGACCGCCAAGGCGGCGGATGGCTCAAAGGTCGCCTATCCCGACACACTCGTCGGCACCGACAGCCACACGACAATGGTCAACGGCCTCGCGGTCCTCGGATGGGGCGTGGGCGGCATCGAGGCAGAGGCGGCCATGCTCGGCCAGCCACAGTCCATGCTTCTGCCCGAAGTGGTGGGATTCAAACTGACGGGACGCTTGAAGGAAGGCGTCACCGCGACCGATCTCGTCCTCACCGTGACTCAGATGCTGCGCAAGATGGGTGTTGTGGGCAAGTTCGTGGAGTTCTACGGCCCCGGCCTCGACAACATGACGCTCGCCGATCGGGCCACCATCGCCAACATGGCGCCCGAGTACGGCGCCACATGCGGTTTCTTCCCCATCGACGGCGAGACGCTGTCGTACCTCGAGTTGTCCGGCCGCACCAAAGAACGCATCGCGCTTGTGGAAGCCTTTGCGAAGGCCCAGGGCCTCTTTCGCGAATCTGGTTCAGCCGATCCGGAGTTCTCCGCCACGCTCACGCTCGATCTCGGCGCGGTGGAGCCCTCGCTCGCCGGTCCGAAGCGCCCGGAAGGCCGCGTCGCTCTCAGCGCCGCAAAGGCCGGGTTCCTGTCCGCTCTGGAGGCCGAATACAAGAAAGCCGGCGAAGCCGATAAGCGCGTGCCCGTCGCGGGCGAGGGATTCGATCTCGGCCACGGCGACGTGGTCATCGCCGCGATCACGAGCTGCACGAACACGTCGAACCCGAGCGTGCTGATCGGCGCCGGCCTGCTCGCACGCAATGCACTCGCGAAAGGGCTCAAGGCGAAGCCGTGGGTGAAAACCTCGCTCGCGCCCGGATCGCAGGTCGTCGCAGCCTATCTCGAAAAGTCGGGGTTGCAGGAATCACTCGACGCCATCGGCTTCAACATCGTCGGCTTCGGCTGCACCACCTGCATCGGGAACTCCGGTCCGCTACCTGCGCCCATCTCGAAGGCGATCAACGACAACGGCCTGGTGGCTGCGGCCGTGCTCTCGGGCAACCGCAATTTCGAGGGCCGCGTCTCGCCGGACGTGCAGGCAAACTATCTCGCCTCGCCGCCGCTTGTCGTCGCCTACGCGCTGGCCGGCACGATGCAGAAGGATCTGTCCACCGAACCGCTCGGCACAGGTTCGGACGGAAAGCCGGTCTATCTGAAGGACATCTGGCCGACCAACAAGGAAATCCAGGACTTCATCGCCGAAAACATCACGCGCGAAATGTTCGAGAGCCGCTACGCCGCCGTCTTCGAAGGCGACGCCAACTGGCAGGGCATCGCCGCGGGCGAAGGCCTCACGTTCTCCTGGGACGACAAGTCCACCTACGTGCAGAACCCGCCCTACTTCCAGGGCATCTCCAAGTCGTCGGATGCGGTGGGCGATCTCGTAGGCGCACGCATCCTCGGCCTCTTCGGCGACAAGATCACCACCGACCACATCTCGCCCGCCGGTTCCATCAAGGCGGCGAGCCCGGCCGGCAAGTACCTCTTGGATCACGGCGTCAGCCAGGCCGACTTCAATCAATACGGGACGCGCCGCGGAAACCATGAGGTCATGATGCGCGGCACCTTCGCCAACATCCGCATCAAGAACCACATGGTGACGGACGCCAACGGCAACGTGAAGGAAGGCGGCTACACGGTCCACCATCCCTCGGGCGAGCAAATGGCCATTTACGACGCGGCCATGCGCTACGCGGAAGCGGGCGTGCCGCTGGTCGTGTTTGCCGGCGTCGAATACGGCAACGGCTCGTCACGCGACTGGGCCGCCAAGGGCACGAACCTGCTCGGCGTGAAAGCGGTCATCGCGCAGTCTTATGAGCGCATCCACCGCTCCAACCTGGTCGGCATGGGCGTCGTCCCATTCGTCTTCGAGGAGGGCATGTCGTGGCAGACGCTCGGCCTCAAGGGCGACGAAACCGTCACCATCCGGGGCCTCGCCGACGTGAAGCCGCGCCAGCGCATGATCGCCGAAATCACCGACGCCAAGGGCAACAAGGTCGCCATCCCGATCATCTGCCGGATCGATACGCTGGACGAGATCGAGTACTACCGCAACGGCGGCATCCTGCCTTACGTGCTGAGGAACCTAGCGGCGTAAGCGGCTCGAAACACGGCATCATCGGAACAAACAAACCGGGCGTGAGGCTTCCCTCACGCCCTTTCTTTTCCTAATGATCCATCGTGAATATCACCCACCGAACCCACGCTTCTTGAGAAGGCTCTCCACTTCCGGAGGGCGGCCGCGAAAGGCGACGTAGGCTTCCAGCGGATCGCGGCGGTTGCCGGCGGAATAGACATGCTCCTTGAGGCGCCGGGCTGTCTTCTTGTCGTAGATGTCGCCCGCTTCCTCGAAGGCGGCGAAGGCGTCGGCGTCCATCACCTCCGACCACAGGTAGCTGTAGTAGCCCGCCGCATAGCCGCCCATGATGTGCTGGAAGTGGGGAATGCGGTGACGCATCACGACCTCGCGCGGCATGCCGAGCCGCTCCAGCGCCGCCGTCTCGAACACGCCGACATCGAGCCCGTCCGCGCTTTCGAGCGCATGCAGATCCATGTCGACCAGTGCCGACGCGATGTATTCCACCGTTGCGAAGCCCTGGTTGAAGGTCCGCGCCGCCGTCATGCGCTTGATAAGGCTGTCGGGGATGGGCTTGCCCGTCTTGTAATGGGTCGCGAATTTCTTCAGCACCTCCGGCCGCGTCAGCCAGTGCTCGTAGAGCTGCGAGGGCAGCTCCACGAAATCGCGCGAGACACTCGTGCCCGCAAGCGACGGATAGGTCACGTCCGACAACAGGCCATGCAGCCCGTGCCCGAATTCGTGGAACAGCGTCCGCGCATCGTCGATGGAAAGCAGCGTCGGCTGGCCTTCGGCGCCGCGTGCGAAGTTCAGAACGTTGACGACGATGGGCCGCTGGCCACGGCCGAGCTTATGCTGACCTCGGAAGCTCGACATCCATGCGCCCGAACGCTTCGAAGGCCGCGCGAAATAATCGCCGAGGAAAACACCGACGTGTTCGCCGGCCTTCGTCGTCACTTCCCACGCGCGTACATCGGGATGATAGACGGGAGCATCCTTCAACTCCTTGAACTTCAGCCCGAAGAGGCGCGAGGCGGTATCGAAAGCCGCCGTGATCATCGCGTCGAGCTGGAGATAGGGGCGGATCTCGCTCTCATCCAGATCGTAGCGCGCCTTGCGTTCCTTCTCCGCCAGATAGCGCCAGTCCCAGGCCTCGAGGCGATAGTTGCCGCCTTCCTTACGGGCGAGCGCCGTCAGCGCGGAGCGCTCCTCATCGACGCGATCCAAGGCCGCCGACCAGACACGTTCGAGGAGATCTCGCACAGCCTCGGGCGTCTTCGCCATCGTGTCGTCGAGCCTGTAGGCGGCGAACGTGCGGTAGCCCATGAGCTTGGCCAGTTCCGCGCGCAGCTTCACGATCTCGGCGACGATCTTGCGGTTGTCCGTCTTGCCACCGTTCTCGCCGCGCCGGATCCACGCCTTGAACGCCTCTTCGCGCAGATCGCGCCGGGCCGAGAACTGCAGGAACGGCTCGATGCTGGAGCGCGAGAGCGTAATGATATAGCGGGCGGGGCTCTTCAGGTCTGCCGCCGTGCGCGCCGCGGCGTCCCTGACGCCTTGCGGCAGGCCGGCAAGATCCGCTTCGCCATCGAGTGCCAGCCGCCAGGATTGCTCGTCGGCCAGCACGTTCTGACCGAACGCCGTCATGAGTTCGGCAAGACGCGTATTGATCTCTGCGACGCGCTTGCGGGACTTGGCGTCGAGCCGCGCACCGGCGCGCACAAATGTCGTGGTGGTGCGCTCCAAAAGGCGCAGTTGCTCGGCATCGAGCTTTAGACGATCGCGGCGCTCGTAAAGATCCTCGATCCGGCGGAAGAGCTTCTGGTCGAGCTGGATCGCATTCCAGTGCTCGGCCAGAACGGGCGCTATCTTGCGCTCGATCTCCTGCAACTCCGCGCTCGTGTCCGAACTCGCCAGGTTGAAGAAGACATCCGCCACGCGATCGAGCGCCGCGCCAGTTTTCTCCAGCGCGACAATCGTATTAGCGAAAGTGGGCTTGGCAGGATTGGCGCCGATAGCCGCGATCTCCTGGCGATGGCGGGCCAAGGCCTCCTTGAACGCGGGGCCGTAGTCGGCGGGCCGGATGCAGTCGAATGGCGGCAGGCCGAAGGGCGTGCGCCAGGCAGTGAGCAGCGGATTGGTCTTGGTCATCGGCAGATCATGTCCCGGTCGGCGCCCGCCATCGGGCGCTCCATGGCGCGTATCATACCGCGACCCAGGACATAAAGAAGATCGAGGACCGGCGGGGGTTTGCCGGTCCTCGTTCCATGCTTGCAGGGTAGGACACTTGGGAGAGGTGCCTTATGGGGTCCGGCCGCTCGCCGCCGCCCTGGCGGCTGGGGGGCTGAAAGACCAGAGCGGAGGGCAGAGCACTGCCGAACCCCTTAGGCAACGATGAGAGAGTGCCCCCGCAATGCGGCGCCCTTTGGCCCTGATTGGGGCCCTTCGTGGGTGTTTTTCTAAAATCGCGGTAAGGGTGACGTGTAATGCCGAAGACTGGGGTCTTGCTTTCGGCGGTCACCTCACCGATCATGTCGTTCTGGTGACAGGGAGGCGCGCTTTGAGCGAATCCGAACCCATACAGTTCCCGCCGCGAGCCCACAGCTCCCGGCAGCGCTCCGATGCCGGGAGCGCCCACGACCCCGGCACCATCACAGCATTCAACCGCCAGGAACTCAGTACGATCATGGCGGTCTACGGCCGCAAGGTCGCCGCCGGCGAGTGGCGCGATTACGCGCTGGACATGACCCGCGAAAAGGCGATCTTCAGCGTTTTCCGCCGGTCCGCCGAATATCCCCTCTACCGGATCGAGAAAAATCCAAAGCTTGCACGCAAGCAGGGCGCCTACAGCGTGGTGAGCCCCACGGGGCTGATCCTCAAGCGCGGCCACGATCTGGCGCGCGTGCTGACCGTGCTTGACCGCGGTCTGCATCTCGTCGATTGCCGATAGACGATTTCAGCCCTGCACGAGAGACCGACAAAAGGAAAGGGCCCCGCTTTGCAGCGGAGCCCTCGCAGTCCTTTTCGAACTTCAGACCTGTTACTCGCGGTTGCCGATCAGCGACAGGAGCGAGGTAAACATGTTGATGAAGTCCAGATACAGGCTGAGTGCACCCATGACCGCCGTTTTGGTCATGGCCGCGGCGTCGCCCGCGATCGAATAATATTCGTCCTTGATCCGCTGCGTATCGTAGGCCGTGAGGCCCGCGAAGATCACTACGCCGAGAACGCTGACGGCGAACATCAGGGCGCTGGACTGCAGGAACAAGTTGACGACGGCGGCCAGGATGAGACCGATCACGCCCATGATCAGAAATGATCCCCAACCCGACAGGTCCTTCTTGGTCGTGTAGCCGAAGAGGCTCAGACCGGCGAAGGCGCCCGCCGTGACGAAGAACACCTGCGTGATCGACTGGCCGGTGAAGACAAGGAAGATCGAGGCCAACGAAAGGCCCATGACGCCGGCAAACAGCCAGAATGCAATCTGCGCCGCGGCCGGGCTCATCTTATAGACCCGGAACGACAGGTAAAACACGAACGCCAGAGGAGCGAACATGATCACATACTTGAGCGGCGTGCCGTACATTGCCTGAGCGATGGCCGGATTCGACATCGCAGCCTGGGCGGTAAAGTAGGCCACCAACCCCGTCAGCGCGACACCGCCCGCCATATAGTTGTAGACGCGAAGCATGTAGGCGCGCAGGCCTTCATCGACCTTAGCGCCCGGGCGTACGACCGTGCCGGACCGCGCCATTTCATTCTGAAGCTGTGCCATCTGGCAGACCCTTTGAGAAACTTTCCAACGCGAACCTCACTGGTCCGCCGTCAGGATATTGGAGAACTCAAGTCGGAATTCAAGGCCCTCAAGGGCCGAAAAACCGAATATGCAAACAAAACTCTACCAATTAATCAGATATTTTTCAAGCGGTTAGGTCCTCACTGGGAGCGAAGATAAGGAACCGGGCGGGCACTGAGAACCCGCCAGGTCCCAATCGCCCCGAAAGCAAGCACAAGGGCTGAGGCGACAGCAAGGGCAGAGGCGACCGCAGACCAGGAGAAGGTGAAGTCGAGTTCCATCAGTTCCGTGATGACGGCATATGCGACGATCGAGCCCAGCAGGGTCGCCGCCGCGGCGGTGACTGTCGCCAACAAGAGGTACTCCGCCACGTGGGCACCCAGGATCCGGGAGCGGGTGGCGCCGAGCGCACGGAGAATAACCGCCTCCAGGATGCGCCGGCGCTGCGCCGTCGCCATGGCGCCCGCCAGAACCAGCGCACCGGCGAGCAGGGTCACGCTTCCAGCCACCCGCACGGCGGACATGACCTTTGAAAAGACCGCATTGAACGCCTCGATCGCTTCCTTCACCCGGATCGTCGTAACCCCGGGGAAAGACTTCCCAAGTGCCCGGGCCAGTCGGACCTCTTCTGCAGTTGCGGTGTCATGGGGCAGAGAAATTGTCGCGAGCAGATTGTGCGGAGCGCCCGCGAGCGTGTTGGGAGAAAATACCATGACGAAGTTGAGCGACAGGCTCTCCCACTTCACCTCCCGGAGGTTGGCGATGCGCGCGCTCACGTTCCGGCCGAGCACGTTGACCGTGATGCTGTCGCCGATCTCCAGACCGAGGTTGCGCGCCAGTTCGGCTTCGAAGGAGACCAGCGGTTCTCCGGAATAGCCGGCCGGCCACCAGTCACCTTTGACCACCTTCGAGCCCGCCGGCACGACGTCGGAGTAGGTGAGACCACGATCGCCGGTCAGCACCCACTGGGCCTCCGGCGGCGCAGAGACTTCTTCCACCGGGATGCCCTTCAGTGAAATGAGCCGCCCGCGCAGCATCGGCGCGTCCTCGATTTCAGATCCTGGCGCTTCCCGCATCACCGTCTCTCGAAACGCCGCTTGGTCACGCTTGGGGATGTCGATGACAAAGTAGCTGGGCGACGTTTCAGGCAAGCGGCTCGTCAGTTCCGACACCAGCGAGGCATCCGCCAACGCCACCGCAACAAGCAGTGATAGCCCTGAACCCAGGGAGAGGACCACGGACCGCGTAAGACCGCCAGGCGAGCCGATGTTGGCGATGGCGAGGCCGAGTTCGGGACGCCGAGGCCGACGAATGCCGCGGGCAAGCCGCGTGATAAGCCCACCCAGCAGCCAGAACAGGCCGATCACGGCCGCCACGCCGGCCACAAAGAAAAAAGCGATCCGCTGCGATTCGGAGGACAACACCGCAACCAGAACGAGGATGATCGCCACGACGGCAATGAGCGCAAGTACGCGGGGACGCGGCCAGGTATTGCTGGGATCGACCTCTTCGCGAAACAACACGCTCGCGCGCACCTGTTCGGCGCGGCCGAGCGGCCAGAGCGCGAACAATAGCGCCACCAGCACTCCGTAAACCACAGCGAGCGCCACGCTCTGCGCGGACAGCGCGAACTCGGGTTCGACCGGAAGAAAATCCGCCAGCAGGCTCGACAGGATCGGCGGCAGCATGAGGCCGAGCCCCAGGCCGGCGGCCACACCGATCAAAGCCATCGCCAACACCTGGACAAGGAATACGGCGAAGACCGTCGCACCGCTCGCACCGACGCTTTTGAAGGTGGCGATCACCTTGCGCCGGCGATCGATGAATGTCGCTACGGCGTTGGCCACGCCGACGCCGCCTGTAATGAGCGCCGTCAGCCCCAACAGTGTCAGGAACTGGCGCAACCGCTCCAGCGTACGGCTGACCTGGGGCGAGGGATCCCGCCGGTCGGTGACGGTGAACCCGGACTGGGGCAACTCCTTAGCGACCCGGTCTTTGATCGACGCCACGCGTTCGTCCAGGGGCTCGCCGTTCTGGGAAAGAAGCATTGCATAGCGCCAGCGGATGAGTGCGCCGGGTTGAACAAGGCCGGTCCGATTCATGGTCTCCAGCGACGCCATGACCCGCGGCCCATAGGCAACGCGGTCGCCCAGCCCATCGGGCTCGCTGAGGAGCTGGGCCGCGATTTCCAGTTCCGCCTCGCCGATCCGGATGCGGTCCCCCACTTTCACGCCGAGACGCTCCAGCAGCATGCCATCCACAATCACACCGCGCGACAGCGCCTCACTCGGATCGCCATTGCCTTCGAGCTTCAATTTGCCGACAAGCGGATAGGTACTGTCGACACCCTTCAACTCGATCAGCGTCTGGTCCTCGCCATCGAGACGGCGGCCCATGGTGCGCATCGTTGCCGTCTCGCTCGCGCGGCCAACGGAATCGATCCATGCGCGCTCATCCGCTGACGCGCGCGCATGCGGCCGTGCAAGCTTCACATCTCCGCCGAGAAGCAATGCGCCCTGCTTCTCGAAGCCAGATTTCAGCGCATCGGACAAAGCCCCGACGCCGGTAATCACCATGACGCCGAGCGCCACGCACGCAATGAAGACGTAGAACCCGGACAACCCTGATCTGAGCTCCCGCGATGCCAGCCGCAGTACGAGTGGCAACGACACCGATGCGGCGCGCGCGGACTGCGGATGCGATCTGTCTGCTGCCGTCATGCTGCCCTAGCCTGCCTATCGTCGATGATGCGCCCATCCGCCATGCGAATGACGCGATCGCACTCCGCTGCGAGTTGTTCGTCGTGCGTGACGAGTACGAGGGTGGCGTCACGGTCCTTCTTGAGGCTGAACAGCAGATCGACGACGCCTCGTCCCGTACGGCCGTCGAGGTTTCCGGTCGGTTCGTCCGCCAAAAGAAGCTTCGGCTCGATGCTCAACGCCCGGGCAAGCGCCACGCGTTGCTGCTCGCCGCCGGAGAGCTGCGCCGGATAGTGATCAAGGCGATGCGACAGTCCAACCTCTTCGAGCCGGGCGCGTGCGATATCTTCCGAACCGGACCTTCCGGAGAACTCCAGCGGCAACGCAACGTTCTCAAGCGCCGTCATGGTCGGGACGAGATGGAACGACTGGAAGACGATGCCGATGGTTTCCCCGCGCACTCGCGCAAGCTCGTCCTCGCCGAGGGCCTGAAAATCATGGCCGCCAACCCGCACATCGCCCGACGTGGCCCGCTCCAGCCCTGCTAGCACCATGAGCAGCGACGTCTTGCCCGATCCAGACGGACCCACGATCGCGACCGACTGACCGCGCGCAATGTCCAGGCCCACGCCGTTCAGGATTGCGACGGGCCCAGCACGGCTGTCCAGCGTCAGATGCACGGACTTTAGAGAAATGATCGGGTCTGCCACGTGCAAATCCTTGCTGTCATAAGAAGGTGACTTGGCCCCCACGGTTGGGGGCCGCCTTGCTTTAGGCTCATGTCGGCTATACGTGAACCTCGTGCAATGGACGAGGCTTAGGGCGGAAAAATGATGGCCAACACCACCTGGCGGCGCGCGCCCCGGCTCTGGAAACTGGGTGTTCTGGCGACGATCTTCAATGCCGCACTGGCCGTTTCGGTCCTGGCCGTTGCACAGGAAACGGATGATCCGGTGAAACTCGTCGCTTTCGGAGACAGTCTGACAGCCGGATACCTGCTGAAACCGCAGGACGCTTTTCCGGCGCAACTTTCTGCGGCTCTCACCGCCAAGGGCTACAACGTCGAGATCAGCAATGCCGGGGTTTCAGGCGACACGACCGCGGCGGGTCTCGAACGCTTCGAATGGGCCGTCCCGGCCGGTACGGACGCCGTGATCCTGGAGCTTGGCGCCAACGATGCACTGCGCGGCCAGCCGCCGGCGGAAACGCGCGCCAATCTGGAAGCGATCATCCTGAAATTGAAGGAACGCAACATCGACGTGCTGCTGACGGGCATGAAGGCTCCCAAGAACTGGGGTGAGGACTACGCGCGCACCTTCGATGCTATCTACGCCGACCTCGCCGAGAAGCACGGCCTGTTGCTCTATCCCTTCTTCCTGGACGGCATCGCCCTCGATTCGAAACTCAACCTTGACGACGGCCTGCATCCGAACGGCAAGGGCGTCAGCGTGATCGTGACGCGCATTCTTCCCAAGGTGGAAGAGCTCCTGCAGCGTGTCGCTGCAAAAAGCTCCCGCAAGCAGTCGAAATCTTAGGAGAGGTCGCCATCCATGCCCCGTCTCTTCACGGGCATCGAGCTGCCGGAAGATATCTGCGACCAGCTGGCCGAACTGGAGCAGCCGCTACCCGGCGCGAAATGGATCGAACAGGACAACTTCCACATTACGCTGCGGTTCGCAGGCGACATCGACAAGCGCGCGGCGCACGAGTTCGCCGAGGAACTGGCGCGGATCGATCAGGACGTGTTCGAGATCCGGCTTGAGGGCCTGGGCGTCTTCGGCGGCAAGGACCCGCGAACCTTATGGGCGGGCGTCTCCTCCTCCAACGCCCTCGATGCGCTGGCGCGCGCCAATGAACGAGCCGCTCGCGCGGCTGGCTTGCCGCCTGAAACGCGCGCATTCAAGGCGCACGTGACGTTGGCCCGGTTGCGCAATACCGACATCGCAGCACTTACGATGCTTCTGGAACGACGGTCGCTCCTGCGAACGCGGCCGTTTGTCGTCGAACATTTTTCGCTTTTCTCTTCGCGACCAAAGATCGGCGGCGGGCCCTATGTCGTGGAAGAGGTGTTCCCGCTGCGCGGCTCAGGCCACGACTACGCCGGCTTCGGCCCTCACGACTGACAGGCCCGACATGGTGACGGGCCTTTCATCGCGCACGTCGTGGCGTTTCCCCCGGCCAGACAAAATTGAACCAGGCACCCGAAGAAGGACGCCTGCTGGGCCTTCTTGACCGCTTTGGCGCGGATCTTCGAGGCCCGGCGGGACCGCCAATCCGCTCTTCGTGAGGTCCCTTCCGAAATCCGGCGCGCCGCCACAGGCGTCGCATCGTTCAAAGCCGATACGGCAATCTCGGCCAGAGCCGCTTCCAACTCCGCCACGTTCACGGCCGGCTCCGGCTCGAAGTTGAGGGTCGGATCGCTCGGCAGAACGTGAAGGTGAACATATCCCGTCATTGTCGCAGGTGGCGGAAGCTCGGCCTCGGTGGCCACGATTTCTTCTTCGAATGAGACCGCTTCCGCCCGATCCAGATCTGCCGCCGCCTGCGTCGCCGCTATCAGCTGAGCGACCTTGTCCTTGCGCAGCGCTTCGGCAATTTCGCGCTGCCTCTGCATTTCGATCTGGAGTTTCTTGGCGGCCTCCGCCGCGGCGTATTGATGGTGCCTATAAGCTTCTGCGGAGGACCAGGGAGCAGGCCGGCAGCCGCAACCATTGATGAGCGTCTTGCGGTAAAGAAAGGCTGTTTTCAGTTGGCCGTATCCGTTTCCTTTGAGGTCGATCATGGATTTGGGATCGACGCTGTCCCGGTGCTGGTAGAAGAGCCTGGCTTCGCCGGCGCAGCTCGATTCGCAGCGGCGCGCATCGGCTGCAAACCGTTCGCGGGAGACAGACCGGCTGACAGGCCAGTAATAACCGTCGCACATGCGAACGCAGACCGTGCGATAGGATCCACCAAAGGCGGGGTCGCGGACGTAATCCTCGCCATCCGCGCGCATGCTCTGATGGTTCTCCGACATCCATCTCTTCAGGGATCGAGATCGAAGACCGGCCCGGTTGGAGCCGCGCGGCTTGGCGGACCCGGCTTTCTCGGCTGAGGCGGGCTTTGAAGAACCGAACCCGAACAGGGTTTGAAAGAAGGACTGTGCCTCTGCCGGAGGAGCGAAAAAAACACTCACCAGCATCCCAGCCGCCAATCGCCATGAGAGCGACTGCAAATTGCTACGCACCAACACCCGACCGCCCCGACGCCCTTATGCGAATTCCCGTCTTCGCTGCTGCGTCAGTGTAGCCCGCGCAGCGCCCCCGCTAGACCTGCGGGTGCGCAAAGGATGCCGCAGGATGGCAAATTTTCGCTGAACAGACCTGCAAAAAACATAGCAAAACCAGCGTGATAATGTGAACATGTGGCTCCACTTTGGCCCGCTTTGGAACATTCAGGATCCGCAGACGCGCACCACGACCTTGCCGGAGGCCTCGCGCCGCTCCAGCACCCCGATCGCCTCCACGATCTTCTCTAGCGGATAGGCAGCGTGGATGCGCGGTTTGAGCCGTCCCTCGGCGACGGCCTGCAGAACGGTTTCCATATTGGCGCGGTGAGCAGCCGGATCCCGCTTCACCGCTTCGCCCCAGAACACGCCCAGGGCCGCTACCCCTTTAACCAGAAGCAGGTTCAGTGGCAGCTTGGGAATGGTGCCAGAAGCGAAGCCGACGACCAGGAACCGGCCGTTCCACTTAAGAGCCCGGAGAGATGGCTCCGCGGCGTCACCGCCGACGCAGTCGTAGACCACATCCACCCCGTCGCCGCCGGTGCGGTCCCGCAGCGCCTGTTTGAGATCCTCCTTGGCGTAGTCGATGACCTCATCGGCACCATGATCGCGGCAGATGGCGAGTTTCTCGGCCGAAGACGCGACGGCGATCACCCGCGCGCCCAGAACCTTGGCGATCTCGATGGCGGCAAGACCTGCGCCACCCGCAGCACCCAGCACGGCGACCGTCTCCCCCGGCTGCAATGCCCCGCGATCCTTCAGTCCGTGGATCGCAGTACCATACGTAATAGATACCCCCGCCGCGGCCTCGTCGCTGACGGAATCCGGAATCGGAATGGCGGCCTCTGCGCAAACGATGACCTCCTCGCGGGCACCGCCCCAGCCCAGATAGGCGGCCACGCGATCGCCAACGGCGAGCGTGCTGACACCTGGCCCGACACGAGTGACGACGCCCGCTATCTCACCTGCCGGTGAGAACGGAAGATCCGGCTTTTGCTGATATTTTCCACGAGTGATGAGGGTATCGAAGAAATTAAGTGCGGCCACGCGCACGGCCACCGCCACCTCACCGGGACCGGGCTCCGCAGTCGGAATGTCCTCGATTACCAGCGCCTCCGGACCGTCGAGACGCTTGCACAATACCGCCCGCATGTGAAATCTCCCCGCAATCGCCTATTAGGGACCTCGCCGTCCCGACCCGCAGCCTTCAGGTGGAATGTTTTGCCTCCAGGGGCAAGTGCACCGTTTTATCCGGAACTCCGACTGCCTCCTATGTCTCAAGAGCAGCCCTCCTCCGCGTTTCCCGCTCCGCCGCCCTCTTGGCCGCCGCGCCCGCGCGGCTACTTCGCCATCGGCGCGGAACGCATGTCGAAATCGCTCAATCTGGGCAATCTCATGCGCTCCGCGCACGCCTTTGGAGCAAGCTTCACCTTCACCATCGGAGCGACCTACAACGCGCTGGAAGCATATGCCGATACCTCCAAGAGCCAGCACCATTTGCCGCACTACAACTGGTGCGGCCTGGAGGATCTGGCCTTGCCCCAGGGCATGAAACTCGTTGGTGTGGAACTTGTGGATGGCGCGATCGACCTGCCGAGCTTCCGCCATCCCATGCGCGCAGCTTATGTGCTTGGTCCCGAACGTGGTTCTCTTTCGGAACCTTTGCTTGCGCGTTGCGACTATGTGGTCAAGATACCGACAATGTTCTGCGTGAATGTTGCCATGGCAGGGGCCATCGTCATGTACGACCGCGTCAAGAGCCTCGCCCGGTTCGCGGACCGCCCGTTGACGGAAGGCGGACCCATCGAACCACCTCAGCGCCGCGGCCATGCAACGCCGGGCAGCGGACGCAGGGAGTGACGAATCAACTCGCCGGCAGCGATACGTTGCTGAACTTTAAACATTCCATTGCGAGAACCTAGACCCGACATGTTGATCCACGACCGAACTCTCATCATCCGGCGGACAGCCGTTTTTGCCGCATTGGCCTTGCTGCCAACGGCGGCCTGGAGCCAGGGCGCCAACGTTACTGGAACATTCGGTGCCTGGAGTCTTTACACGAGCGATGCAAGTGGTTCGAAGATCTGCTTCGTTGCCTCCGAGCCGAAAGACAAGAAGCCGGCCAATGCGAACCGCGCCACCGCGCTGCTCTACATTTCCGCCTGGCCGAAGGACGGCATTCGCTCCGAAGTGAGCGTGAAGCTCGGCTATCCGATCAAGACGCCAAGCACGGTGACCGTGTCGGTCGGCGACGAGAGCTTCAAGCTTTTTCCCAAGGACGAGCGCGCTTACGTGGCCGACACCACTGAGGAAATGAAACTCGTCGAGGCTCTGAAAAAGGGCAGTACGGCATCCGTTGTCGCAACCTCGACCCGCGGCACGGACACGACCGATACGTACTCGCTCTCCGGTGTGACCCAGGCCCTCCAGGCGCTGGCCACCAATTGCCCTTGATTTCAAGGCCGGGGCTCAGTCGTAGGCGCGGTTCTGCCGCCTCAGGTGCACATACAGAGCGCCTGAACCACCATGTTCGACGGCAGCTTCCGTGTAGCTGACGACAATCGATCTCAGATCTGGCTCGGCGAGCCAGTGGGGAACATTGCGTTTCAGCACGCCGCGCTGCGGCTCGTCGAAGGGACGGTGCCACTCGCTGTCGTTCGATCGGCCGGCTGGGCTACCTTTGCCCGTGATGACGAGCACCCAGCGTTTGCCCTGTGCTGCGGAAGAAATGAGAAATCGCGAGAGGGCGGCATGTGCCTCCGACTGGCGCATGCCATGCAGATCGATGCGGCCTTCGATCTCGAGATGACCACGACGTAACTTCCGCGCATGCCGGGGATCGAACGTGCCGAGTTCTTTGACCACTCTTTTCGACGGAGAAACCGGCGTGGGCTTCGTGGCCGGCATTGTGCCGTTGAGGGCACCTTTTGTAAGGCCATCGGCCGACTTCGGCGCAAACACCGCCGGCTGGTCCTCGCCTGTCCCCGATCCGGCCGAGTGAACGCGCGATTTTGGCCGTTTCAGCGGTTCGAGCGAACGGGCCGTGTATCGCCAAAGCTCTTCGTCCTCCGGGCTGAGCCCTCCCTTTCCGCCACCTGAGGATCCTCTCTTCCTGCTCATGACACCGAGCCCGGCAGAAGCACGAAGAAATTACCCGGATGTTTGGTGACGCCCGCATTTGCACCCGCCGCGTCACCCGAGCCGTAGAAGATGTCGCCCCGCTCGGGACCACGAATGGCCGAGCCGACATCCTGCGCAATCATCAGGCGATGAAAGCCCTGCGCGTTGCCGGCATGCGTGAGGCTCGGGGCTACCACGTAGACCGGCGTGCCCAGTACGTGAAAGCGCGTATCCACGGCCAGACTGCGATGAGCCGAAAGCGGAATTTCCATGGCTCCCAGCGCGGCGGCGGCATCCGGACCGGTAAGTTCGCGAAAGAAGACGTAGGATTCATTCTGGCGCATGGCAGCGATGCCGCGTTCGCGATCGGCGCGAAGCCAATTCTTCAGGGCGTCAAGTGACATCTGGTCGGCGGGGAACAGCCCCGCATCGATGAGATAACGCCCGACAGACGTATAGGGATGCCCATTCTTGCCGTCGTACGTTATCCGCGCCTGACCGCCGTCTTCAAAGGCAATGATGCCCGAACCCTGCACATGCAGAAAAAACGCGTCGACCGCTTCTTCGAGCCACAGGAACTCGAGCCCCTGGCCAGCCAAAGCGCCGGTCTCGATCTCGGCACGGGTCGCATAGGGCTCAATCCCGTTCGCCGTCTGCCGTCCGTGAGTCAGCGCGTGCGCCTTCGCGCCGCGTTCGGATTCGGCAACGATATTTACCAGATCTGAGGGCCGCTTGAGGATGGGCACCGTGAAACGGTCTGTCCGGTGGCGGGAGCCCTGAATGATCGGCTCGTAGTATCCCGTGAGCAGGCCCTGGGGCGCGTCGTGTTCCACCCGATGAGGCGCGAAGTGGCTCTCGAAGAAAACGCGCGCCTCGTGCGATGACGCGATGCGAGCGCGGCTGTCCAGCGCCCGCCGGCAGACACTCAAGAGATCAGTTGGCGTGGCGGGTTCAAGCCCCTCCGCAGCCCGCTCAAGAAGCCGCTTCGCCGATATGAGAAACGATGCAAACGCCACGGCATGATCGTCATCCGACCAGCGGGGCAAATCCGTGAACGTAACGGGCTTGAACCGGATCTCCTCGGTGGACATGACTCATGAGGCCTTCGCGCTCGCTTCCTCAGGCTCGTCAGTGGGCGTCCTGGGTCGCGACCAACCGCCAGTTGGGGTTGGCGCGAGCGCGCGCGGTGGAGATGTCGCGGCTGAAGGTCCAGATGTCGGTGACGTCCGTGATGCGCGTCGGATCGCCAGCAACGATCGTGCCCGACTTGTCGCGCGTCGCCGTGATCAGCTGGCTCACAAAGCGCATCGTGATGTTGGCCACACCGTTCTTGACCTCAGCTTCGAGAATGTCAGCCTTGTTGATGCCAACGAAGTTCTGCTCCACGCGCTCGCCACGCGCATCGCGCTCGCTCATGGACGCGGTGAAACCCTCCAGCACCTCGCGGCTCAGGAGGTCACGCAGCGCCTTCTTGTTGCCTTCGGCGAACGCTGTGACGATCAGCTCGTACGCTTGGCGGGCGCCATCGACGAAATGCTCGGGGTCGAAATCGCGGTCGAGCTTCTGGATGTCAAGCAAACCGCTGGCGACCAGTTCGTCGCCCTTGGCAAAAGCGCGCACCCGGCTCTCGATCTCCGCCGCCGTCGTGGTGACGCCCTCACTGGCCGGTTCCTCGCGGTCCCGACGTGGCAGAGAAACCACCTTGTCCGACGCACCGGCGGGCGCACCGCTCCCGTTGCGGGCTTCCTCGCGGGTCCGGCGCTCGATTCTCGCGTCGTCATCGTCAGTGCGTCGGCCGAGCACGCTACGCAACTTGAGCACGGCGATGACCGCAACAATCATCGACAGCAGGGTGAAGAGATCGATCTGGCCTTCCATCGGCAGCTTTCCGAAAATATGAACGAGAAGAAGGGACGGGTCTTTTCCGAGATGTAATGTCGGTTCTCGGGAAATCACAGCCCAATATGGCCGGCCCGGTGAACTGGACCTATCGGGCCCATCCTGTTTTCTCGGTTGGTGTTCGGTTTGACCTTAGGCCACAATGGCATAGAAGCCAACTGGGTCGATCGGCATTGTGTGAACGGCCCCTTTAACCTCCGTCGCGGCCCCCGCGCCAGGACTCCCGCCATGCGCGTCGCCCTTTTGCTCATTTTTATCGCGTTTCCGCTGCTGGAAATCGCCCTTCTGGTCCGCGCAGGGGAGGTTATCGGCTTCTGGCCCACCATGGGGATCGTGATCGCCACGGCCGTTCTGGGGTCAACCATGCTTCGCCGGCAGGGTCTCCAGGTGCTCGGAAAGATCATGGACGAATTGGCCGCCGGCCGGCCGCCCTTGGAACCTTTGGCCGACGCCGGCATGGTGATCGTTTCCGGCGCCTTTCTCCTTACGCCAGGCCTCGTCACCGACACCATCGGCCTTTTACTGCTGATCCCGGGCGTCAGGACGATCATCCGCCGTTTTCTGGTCCAGCGGATCCTCAATTCGCCAAACGTGGTCGTGGACGTGGTCTCGACCAGCACCAAATCCTTTGAAGAGGATGACAGCCCGTTTCCGCATCGCCAGCGTCGACAGCCCCCGGGAGAAGGACCTGTCATCGAAGGCGAGTTCGAGCGCGTGAACGAGAAAAAGCGCGATCCCAGGCGCTAAACCATCAGGAATAAACAGCGCAATTCAAGCCGTTTTCCCGCACACGGAAACGCCGAATTGCGGATCACAGCGGCCCGTGATAGCGCTCCTCGCCTTGAAAACAACCAGGGACCATCGTGCGCCCGGCGCCTGCTGTCCCCAAAGAGCGAAAGACCCATGGCAGACGGCGACAAAGACACAAAGACCGCGCCCGCCGGCGCAGCAGAGACCCAAGCACCTGCGATGAACGTTCAGGTGATGGGCCAGTACATCAAGGATCTCTCCTTCGAGAACCCGAATGTAGGCAAGATCGCCATCAAGGAAGGCGAAAATCCCGGGGTGTCGCTCGAGATCAATGTCGAAGCTCAACGCATGGGCCCCGACACCTTCGAGAGCGCAATCCAGTTCACCGCCAAGGCCACCCACAGCGGTGGCACCATTTATGTACTGGAAATCGTCTACGGCGGTCTGTTCCGGCTGCAGAACGTTCCTCCCCAGGCCATGGAGCCATTCCTGCTGGTCAACTGTCCGACCCTGCTGTTCCCGTTCCTGCGCCGCATTGTTGCGGACGTGACCCGGGAAGGCGGCTATCCGCCGCTGTGGCTCGATCCGTTCGACTTCGGCAATCTGTTCATGCGCCGCCAGCAGGAACTGGCCAAGAACGCCGAGAAGCAGTGAGAGAGCACGACGGGCACGCACCGAACCTAGTTTAGCCCGTGCCGTCGGCGAAATAGCGACGCCAAATGGCGGAGTCGCCCAGGCTCTCGACAAATGAGCGATGGGCCGCTTCGTCGGCTGTGCTCAGACGCGCCGACAACTGAGACGGCCGCACCGCCGCCTTGCGGCCCCGCGCGCGGGCATAGCCGCTGCCAGCGTCCTGGGCTGCGGACTGCGCCAGACCTAGGGTGGCCTGCCGCTCTCCAAGAAGCTCGACGTAGACTCCCGCGAGCAAAAGGGAGTCCATGAGGGCGCCGTGCTTGGTGCGTTTCGAATTGTCGACGGAGTAACGCTTGCACAGCGCATCGAGGCTGTTGGGACCGGCCGGATGCTTGCGCCGCGCCAGCGCCAGCGTATCGACCACGCGACTCATCATGATGGGCGGGCGGCCGATGCGCGCCAGTTCCGCGCTCAGAAACCCCACGTCGAATTGGGCGTTATGAATGACGAGTAGGTCTTCCCCGATGAAAGAGAGGAAATCGTCGACAATCTGGGAAAAGAGCGGCTTGTCCTTCAGGAATTCGGTCGAAATACCATGTACCGCCTGCGCTTCCGCCGGCACGTCGCGCTCTGGATTGACGAAGCGGTGGAACTCCGCGCCCGTCGGGATTCGGTTATAGAGTTCCACGCAGCCGATCTCGATAAGACGGTCGCCCTTGGTTGGATCGAAGCCTGTCGTTTCGGTATCGAGCACGATCTCGCGCAGCATGTAGACTCCCGTTTCGCGATTGGCGACCTGCGTTCAGGCCTTAGCCCAGAACCGGGCGAATGCTTCCGCTCGGCGACCGGACAATGAGTCGACAATAGCATCAACCTGCCGCCAGCAGTCGGCGGGTGGGCCGTTCGTATCCACAACGAAGTGCGCACGACGCCGCTTTTCCGCATCCGGCATCTGACGAGAGAGCAACTGCTCGAGCTTTTCAGCAGTCATGCCCGGCCGTTCGAGAACGCGCGCGCGCTGAACATCTGCGGCTGCACTGACGACCATCACGACATCCAGATCGGCATCAAGTCCCGTTTCATAAAGGAGCGGGACATCGAGGACCGCAATCTCATGTCCAGACTTAGCCGCGGCGACCAAAAACGCTCGCTCGCGCTGGCGTACCAGCGGATGAACGATAGCTTCAAGGCGCGCCAGAGCTTTCGGATCGCGCGCGAGCGCTTCGGACAATCTTGTGCGGTCGACACCCGTGTGACCGGTGGTTCCCGGGAACGCGGCCTCGATCAACGGTACTGCTTCCTCGCGATAGATGTCGTGCACTTCGGCATCGGCATCAAAGACCGGAACGCCCCGCGTGCGGAGATGCGCCGTCACTGTAGACTTTCCCATAGCGATTGATCCGGTGAGCCCGACAACCAGCATCCCTAAGCTCCCTCGATGTCGGCGCGCACCAGATCATAGAGCACATCCGTCACTTCAGGCCGAACCCCGAACCACCTCTCGAAACCCGGAACCGCTTGGTGAAGCAACATGCCGAGGCCGTCGACAGTCGCAAGTCCCTGACGCCGCGCTGCGGCCAAAAATGCCGTTTCCAGGGGCACATAGACGATGTCGCTGACGATGAGATCCGTGTGAACCTTCGAAAAATCGATGCCGGGGTCGCCCGCACCCTTCATGCCGAGGGTCGTGGTGTTGACGAGCACCGTCGCATCGCGAATCCCTGCTTCGCGTTCGCCCCAATCGCCGACTTCAAGGGATGAGCCGAAGTGCTGCGCGAGTTCCTCGCTGCGTCCGCGCGAGCGATTGAAGATGCGAACCCGCCGGACACCCGCTTCGAGAAAACCATGCACGATAGCCCTGGCCGCACCGCCCGCGCCCAGGATCACGACAGGCGCATCGCGCTTTTTCCACTGCGGTGCCTTGCGGCCGAGATACGTCATGAAGCCATAGGCGTCCGTGTTGGACGCGCATAGGGTCCCGTTCTCGAGCCACAGCGTATTGGCCGCGCCGATAGCCCGCGCCGCGGCATCTGTCTCGGCCGCCAGTTTGAGCGCTGCCTCTTTGTGCGGCACGGTGACATTGCAGCCTGCAAAGCCGCGCGCACTGAGACTTTCGAGAAATACCGCGAGGTCTTCTGGAGCAACGGGCTCGCGCGTGTACGTTCCCTCGATACCGAGCGTACGCAGCCAATAGCCATGGATCAGCGGCGAGCGCGAGTGCTCGATCGGCCAACCGATCACGCAAGCGCGTTTCATGCGTCGATCTCCTCCAAATGACGCAATTCGTTGAGGAGAGACAAAAGCGGCATGCCAAGAATGGCGAAGTGATCGCCCTCGACGGCCTTGAACAATCGCACGCCGGCGCCTTCCATCTGATAAGCGCCCACACAGCCGAGGATGTCGTTGCCGGCATCGCTCAGATAGCGTTCCAGAAAGGCATCCGAAAATGCGTGCATGGTCAGCCGCGCCGTGTCGACGGCACCCCAGATCGTCTCTTCGTTCTCCACCAGGACGGCCGCCGAATGCAGCGAGTGTGCGCGGCCCCTAAGCGTCTTGAGAGTGGTTCGTGCACCATCCAGCGTTCCCGGCTTGGAGAGGATACCCTGACCGGTGCTCAGGATTTGATCGGACCCGATGACCAGAGCGTCCGGATATCGCCCGCTCACATCCTTGGCTTTGGCTTCCGCCAGCGCGCGGGCGACTTCGGCGTGGGAGAGACTCCCGTCGCGCTCCAGCATCTCCCGCCGCAACGTTTCTTCATCGATTTGTGCTGGAATAGCCTCGAAGGTAAGACCCGCGTCAGACAGCATCTTCCGCCGCGCAGCGCTACTCGAAGCCAAAATGAGTCGCCGGCGGGCCTTCATGACGCCTGGTCCGCCACGCTCTCCACCGACCGACGATCGTTCATGAGCTGGATAATCGTAGCCGCGGTTTCCTCGACTGATTTGCGCGTGACATCGATCACCGGCCAGCCGTGCTGACCACATATGCGCCGCGAGTAGGCGATTTCCTCGGCGATCTTCGTCCGATCCGCATAGGCATTGATATCTCGATCCGACATCAGGAGCGCGCGATTGCGGCGCACCTCGGTGATACGATCGACACTCGCCACGAGGCAAACAACAAACGCCGAATGCGGCTGCGTCAGCGCTTCGGGAAGCGGGATCTCCGGCACCAGCGGCAGGTTGGTCGCCTTGTAGCCGCGCTGAGCCAGATAAATGCTCGTGGGTGTCTTCGACGTGCGCGAAATGCCGAGCAAGATGATGTCCGCTGTGTTGAGATCCTCCGGCAGGCGGCCGTCGTCATGCTGCATGGTGAAATTCAACGCATCGATTCGCTTGAAGTAGCCTGCGTCCAGCACGTGCTGGCCCGCAACCGTCGGCGTCTGCGGTGCGCCGAGATAGGACTCGAACACCTGCATGATCGGCTGCAGCACAGCGTGGGCCGGAACGTTGAGTTCCCGGCAGCGCTTCTCCAGTTCCGCAACGAGAGCCTGGTTGACGACGGTATACAACACGATGCCCGGCGCCTGCTCGATCTCCTGCAACACGCGCTTCAACTGGCGGGGTGTGCGCACCAGTGGATGCATATGTTCGATCGGGCGCAGTGTGGCGTACTGCGCCGCCGCCGCCTTGGCGATCGCCGTCAGTGTGTCGCCGGTTGCATCTGAAACAAGATGCACATGGTAGTAGCTGGGAGGGGTGTTGGGCATCTGTGGACGAACGTGCTGGTTTTCCTGGGTCCCGGGGATGCGGGGGGAACCATCCCACGGTTGCTGTGCAGCGGTGCTGCCAGATACCCACATTCGCACCGGAAGGGATAGTCCCTCGCTGAAACGAGGGTCTCCACGTGGATCAAGAGCCGGACCCCGCCTTGTCCATGTCCTATCCCCAGAGCATCCCGTGAGGTTGCCGCCACACACCATCCGGCAACACTCTGACTTCCAAAGCGTCTATCGACCCTGGTAGAGTGTCAGCACACGCAGCCACCAGATCATGTCAGGCCAGCTGCGCACACTGAACAACCGTGGGAAAAATTGGGGGTCACGCAAGAATTCCCGCAATCCCTAGGTCAAAGAGTCAAAACAAAAACCTAGAAAGACTCTCTATCAGAATTGAAGGGGTTCGAATGTCGACTGCGGGGGCCACGGCCCAAACGACCGAGCGGAAGCTTCTCAAGGTGCTCGCCGGTGAGGTGCTTCCAACGCCCCCCATCTGGCTGATGCGCCAGGCAGGGCGGTATCTTCCCGAATACCGCGCCACGCGAGCGGAGGCAGGCGGGTTTCTCTCACTTTGCTATTCGCCGAAGCTTGCCGCTGAAGTGACTCTGCAACCCATCCGCCGTTACGGCTTCGATGCCGCCATTCTGTTTTCGGATATCCTTGTGGTTCCCGATGCGCTCGGACAGGACGTGAAGTTTCTGGAAGGCGAGGGACCCAAGCTCGAGCCGATTCGGTCCACGGCGGAATTCAAACGGCTTGATCCATCGAAGACGGGAGAAAAATTCTCTCTCATTTGTGAGACGGTATCGCGGCTCCGCCAGGATCTGCCGAAGGAAACGACGCTGATCGGCTTCTGCGGCGCACCCTGGACGGTTGCAACCTACGTCGTCGGTGGTGAGGGCTCTTCGGATCAAGCGCAGGCCCGGCGCTTTGCCTACCGTGACCCGAAGGGTTTCCAGCAGTTGATGGACATTCTGGTGGACACCTCTGTCGATTATCTCTCCCAGCAGATCCAAGCGGGCGCCGATACCGTCATGATCTTCGATAGCTGGGCCGGAACACTCCCGGATCGCGAATTCGCTGCCTGGGTCACGGCCCCTACAGCGCGCCTGGTGCGCGACCTGAAGAACCGCCATCCAGGCGTGCCGGTTATCGGATTTCCGCGCGGAGCCGGCTCGAATGCGCTGGGCTATGTGAAACAGACGGGGGTCAACGGTGTCGGCTGCGATACCGCTATGCCGCTGAGCGAGATGCGCACGCTGGCAAAAGAGTCGGGCATCGCCGTGCAGGGCAATATCGATCCGTTGTTGTTGGTGGCTGGCGGTGAGGCGCTCGACCGGCGCATCGAGGAGACGCTGAAGACGCTCAGCGGCCTTCCGCACATCTTCAACCTCGGTCACGGCATTGTGCCCGATACGCCGCCGGAGAACGTCGCGCGACTGGTGGAGCGCGTGCGGGCGTTTTCTTCCGCGCGGGTTCCTGCATGACGACCGCCGTGGAGGAAAGTTCTGCGGCGGGCCGCGCCGGCATGGCGCTCGTCGTGACGGTCGCCATCACAGCGCTCGTAATTTTTCTCTTCGGGGACGCGGCCTATCTATGGGTAAAATCCGTACACGTGATCGCCATCATTTCATGGATGGCGGGGCTGCTCTACCTGCCGCGGCTGTTCATCTATCACTGCGATGCGCCGAAGGGTTCCGAGCAATCGGAGACCTTCAAGGTCATGGAAGGCCGGCTGCTCAACATCATCATGACACCAGCGATGGTGATCTCCTGGGTGCTGGGACTCTGGCTCGCGTGGCAGATGGGGTTTTTGGGGAGTGGGTGGTTCCACGCTAAACTTGCACTTACAATCGGACTTTCAGCGGTGCACGGCTACTTCGTGGGGGCCGCCCGCCGGTTTCGAGAAGACCGCAACGAAAAGCCGCCGCGCCACTGGCGAATCGTGAACGAGGTCCCCACGCTTCTGATGGTCGGCATCGTTATACTTGTGATCGTAAAGCCGTTTTGACGCGCGTTGCGGGCCAAACGAGAGACTTTTTCTTTTCGATGGAGTCTGGTAGAAGCTGATTTCGTCTATCAAGACGTCGCGGTCTCTCCGGCCGTGAAGAAGTGCTGTTCGGCCCCATTCAGCGGCTCGAACTGGCCTCTCGAAGCGCAGCATCTGAACTGCGCCTTTCTCCCAAATCCCCACCTTGGCATGCGGCCTAATTCTTCCCACCTTCAGCCGCAGCCGTCGCGGAGCCTATGATGAGTGAAGTCAAGCTCGAAGACCTCAAGAGGAAATCGCCGACGGAGCTGTTGAGCTTCGCGGAGGAGGTCGGCGTCGAGAATGCGAGCACCCTGCGCAAACAGGAATTGATGTTCGCGACCCTGAAGCAGCTCGCCGCCAAAGAGATCGACATAACGGGCATCGGCGTCGTGGAAGTCCTGCAGGACGGCTTCGGTTTTCTTCGCTCACCTGATGCAAACTACCTGCCCGGTCCCGACGACATTTACATTTCGCCGAGCCAGATCCGGCGCTTCGCATTGCGCACGGGTGATACGGTAGAAGGCCAGATCCGCAGTCCGAAGGATGGTGAGCGCTACTTTGCTCTCGTGAAGGTCAACAAGATCAACTTCGAGGATCCGGAGGCCACCAAGCACAAGATCCACTTCGACAACCTGACGCCACTCTATCCGACGAAGTGGCTGAAGATGGAAATCGAGGATCCGACCATCAAGGATCTCTCGGCCCGCGTGATCGATATCGTCTCGCCGCTCGGCAAGGGCCAGCGCGCGCTCATTGTCGCCCCGCCCCGTACCGGCAAGACGGTTCTTCTGCAGAACATTGCGCACTCGATCACTGCGAACCATCCGGAGTGTTATCTGATCGTGCTGCTCATCGACGAGCGCCCGGAAGAAGTCACGGACATGCAGCGCTCTGTAAAAGGCGAGGTCATCTCCTCCACATTCGACGAGCCGCCATCACGGCACGTCCAGGTTTCCGAGATGGTCATAGAAAAAGCCAAACGACTCGTGGAGCACAAGCGCGACGTCGTCATCCTGCTCGACTCCATCACGCGCCTTGGTCGTGCCTACAACACGGTTGTTCCGTCTTCCGGAAAGGTGCTGACCGGCGGTGTTGATTCAAACGCGCTGCAGCGTCCAAAGCGTTTCTTCGGTGCCGCGCGCAATATCGAGGAAGGCGGCTCGCTCACGATCATTGCGACAGCGCTGGTCGATACGGGGTCGCGCATGGACGAAGTGATCTTCGAAGAGTTCAAGGGCACCGGTAACTCGGAAATCATTCTCGACCGCAAGGTTTCCGACAAGCGCGTCTTCCCGGCGATCGACGTGGCACGCTCTGGCACCCGCAAGGAGGACCTGCTGGTCCCGAAGGATCAGCTCAAGAAGGTCTACGTCCTTCGCCGCATCCTCAACCCGATGGGCACGATGGACGGTATCGAGTTCCTCATCGACAAGCTGAAGTCGACCAAGACAAACGGCGAATTCTTCCAGCAGATGAATACCTGAGCTGGAAAGCCGCTGAAGTGCGAACAGATAAGGGCCGGGACGTGTGTCCCGGCCCTCTTTGTTTTCGACTGTTTACGCGCTCATTCGGCAGGATGCATCCGGTCTGCATCCTGGTGATTTTCAGGATGGCCGGCGCCGCCGGGGCGATACCGTTCGGGCTCGCCTGTGCCCGGCTTGTATACGAACGGGAAGACAAGCTGCTCCAGGAATGTCTTGGGGAAGTGCGGAAGCTCATCGATACCCATGTCATTCGCCGTGATGGGGCGCGGTGGCTCGGGGTGGAAGGTGCCGAGCAGCTTGTCCCAGTGGGAAAAGAGCAGGCCGAAATTGCAGTCGCCCTCCGTCCCCCAATTGACGTGATGCAGGTGATGGATCTGCCCGATCGCCAGGTAGTTGCGCAACGGCCCAAGCTCATAGGAAACGTTGGAATGCTGCACGATCAGCGTGATCGAAATGGCAAGGCCAAGAAGTACCGCCACATCGACCGGCATACCGAGGATGACGAGCGGCATCGTACCGACGATCATGTCGATGCTCTGATGCAGCGGGTGACGGACAATGCCGTTGAATCCGTAGAGACGTCCCACACCGTGATGCACGGCATGGAGCCGCCAGAGAACCGGCCAACGGTGGCTCAGATAGTGAAGCACCGTGAAGGCGAAGTCAGCGATGACGAAGGCGAGAAGGAACTGTGCGAGCAGCGGCCATTGCGCTGGCCAAATGCCCTGAAATGGAAACAGCCAAGTGATCGTTGGAATGAGAAGGATGCCGTTGACGGTGGAGATTTCGTAGACGATCCAGTGCCAGACGTTGGCAAATTCATCGCCGTGCGATTCATTCCACTCTGCGTGCCAGGGCGAGATACGCTCTGCGGCGAAGGCCGTGGCTATGGCGGTCAGCAAAATGACGGCTAGCCAAGCATACGAATGGCCATTGGCGACGACGTAATATCCAGCGCCGATCAGACCGAACATCATGAAAGGCGCGTAGAGGTACCTAACTCCGGTGCGCATCGCATTCATGCACTCAACTCCCATTCCACCACTGGGTCAGCGTTGCTCGAGATAGTTCGTCTTGCCCAGTTTTGACGCGATTATTCCTCTGCTGGTTCAAGCCCGTAAATGAGAAAAATCAATATCGGGTAACAACTCTTCCAGCTAAAGCGTCGCAAGTCGTTGCATTGAACCCATTCGGCATGACGATCGAGCGCCGCGAAGCAGAGCCGATAGCAAACGCGTCTATGGTTAACGCCGCACTGGATGCTCGTCAGTTCCCTACGGCACAGCGTTTTGAGATTTTCCTCTCAGGCCATGTCGCGCATGGCCGTTGGCTTGTGCTAGGAGGCGCAACCGATCTTGAGAAGGAATTCATGACGAGCCCGCCCGCCCGATCGACCATATACGCGTTGTCGACGGCCCACGGTCGGGCAGGCGTGGCCCTGATCCGTGTTTCCGGCCCTCGGGCGGGAACAGTTCTAAATGTCATGGCTCCACCGCGGCCCAAACCACGCACGGCTGGCGCCCGCTATCTGATCCATCCCAAGGACGGCCGCCAACTGGATCGCGGCCTGGTGCTCTGGTTTCCCGGGCCCCGGAGCTTTACGGGCGAAGACGTGGCGGAGCTTCTGCTGCATGGCGGCCGGGCCGTCGTCGCGGCGGTACTGGAGGCTCTTGCAGCTATTCCAGACTGTCGACTTGCAGAGCCGGGCGAATTCGTCCGGCGAGCTTTCGAGAACGGAAAGCTTGATCTTGCGGAGGCCGAAGGGCTCGCCGATCTCATCGACGCAGAAACCGAAGCCCAAAGGCGACAGGCGCTCCGGCAGGCGACAGGCGGGCTTTCCACCCTTGTCGAGAGCTGGCGGTCCACCCTCGTCGACGCCCTTGCGCTAGTGGAGGCGGCGATCGATTTCTCCGACGAGGCCGATGTGGGTCAGAGGAGTTTCGAGCAGGGCCGCGGAATCATTGTGGGGCTTGAGGCCGCCATCCGGCATCAACTCGATGACGGCAACCGGGGCGAAATCCTCCGCGACGGTTTCCGGGTCGCCTTGGCAGGACCGCCCAACGTCGGCAAGTCCAGTTTGCTAAATGCACTGGCGCATCGGCCGGCGGCCATCGTCTCGGAAGAGGCAGGAACGACGCGGGACGTCATAGAGGTCCGGCTCGATCTCGGCGGCTACCCGGTTATCGTCTCCGATACGGCAGGCCTGCGTCAGACCGAAATGCGGGTGGAACAAGAAGGTATCCGGCGGACTTTGGAAACGGCTCGGGCAGCGGACCTTGTTCTCTGGCTGATCGATCCTGGGGCTCCCCAAGTGCAACTCCCCGATGATCTGCGGCCGCTGGCCGATCGGGTACTTCTCGTGCTGAACAAGGCTGACCTTCTCGACCAGGGTCCGCCTCCGGCGCTGCCGGACGATAGCGTCCTGATCTCCGCCAAGACGGGGATGGGACTTTCTGATCTCACTGCCCGGCTGGCCGCCATCGCGAAAGACCGGCTGGAAGATAGCGGGTACCCGGCCGCTCTGACCAACGCCCGGCAAAGAGCGCTGGTCGCTGAGGCCCATGAGTACCTCTGCATCTTTCTCGACGGCAATCCCCATGAAACGGAGTTGCGGGCCGAGGATCTGCGCCAGGCGGCCGGCGCGCTGGGCAGATTGACGGGGCGGCTCGACGTGGAAGAAGTGCTCGACCGGATCTTCTCCCGCTTCTGTATCGGAAAGTGACCGGCGATCGCTTTGGAAGGCGTCGCCTGTTTCACGTGAAACGAATTGTTGACGTTTGGCGAATCGCGAAAGGCTATCAGAAGGCTTTTCCGAGCCGCGATTTCGGCTAGAAGATCGCCTCATGGAAGCATCAGGATCCATTTCGACCGCACCCGGCAATCGCTTCGACGTCATCGTGGTCGGCGGGGGGCATGCCGGCGTCGAGGCCGCCGCCGCCGCCGCACGCCTTGGCGCGCAGACCGCGCTTGTCACGCATCGGTTCGACACCATTGGCGAGATGTCGTGCAACCCAGCAATCGGCGGCCTGGGCAAGGGCCATCTCGTCCGCGAGGTCGATGCGCTCGACGGTCTGATGGGTCGGGTGGCCGATGCGGCGGGTATTCAGTTCCGGCTGCTCAATCGTTCCAAAGGCCCTGCCGTTCAGGGACCCCGCGCCCAGGCCGACCGTAAGCTCTACCGCCAGGCCATGCAGGCTGCGATCCGGGCAACTCCGGGCCTCGACGTCCTGGAAGGCGCTGTCGCCGACCTCATCGTCAAGGATGGGAGGGTTTGCGGTGTTCGCCTGGAGGATGGGCGGGAGGTTCGTTCGGCGGCCGTTGTCCTCACCACGGGAACGTTCCTCAACGGTCTCATCCATCTTGGCGAGAGGCGCATCCCGGCCGGCCGCCACGGGGAAGAACCGGCACGGGGGCTGTCCGAGCGGCTTTATGGTATGGGCCTAACCATGGGCCGCCTGAAGACCGGCACTCCGGCCCGTCTGGATGGACGCACCATCGACTGGGGCAGTCTCGAAAGTCAGCCTGGAGACGACCCGCCGGTTCCCTTTTCCTTCCTGACACTGGCAATTACCACCCCTCAGATTGCCTGCGCCGTCACCGAAACCACCGAGGCGACGCACGCCATCATCCGCGAGAACCTGAGCCGCTCGCCTATGTATGGCGGCCAGATCCAGAGCGTGGGTCCACGCTACTGCCCCTCGATTGAGGACAAGGTTGTGCGGTTCGCGGACCGGGACCGGCACCAGATCTTTCTGGAGCCGGAGGGTCTGGACGACGACACGGTCTATCCGAACGGGATCTCCACATCGTTGCCGGCGGAAGTGCAGGACGCCTTCATTCGCACCATCCGGGGGCTTGAAGGGGTCCGGATCCTGCGGCCCGGATACGCTATCGAGTACGATTACGTGGATCCGCGCGAACTCGAGCTGACGCTGGAGACGAAGCGGCTGCCCGACCTTTACCTGGCTGGACAGATTAATGGCACGACGGGCTATGAGGAAGCGGCGGCGCAGGGCATCGTCGCAGGAATCAACGCTGCCCTGGCGGCGGGCGGGGGTGTCCGGCCGTTCGTGTTGTCCCGGTCCGAGGCCTATATCGGCGTCATGATAGATGATCTCGTCACACGGGGCGTCAGCGAGCCCTATCGTATGTTCACGTCCCGGGCCGAGTTCCGTCTGAAGCTGAGGGCGGACAATGCCGATCAACGGCTGACCCAGGCAGGTCTGAACGTGGGCTGCGTGGGATCTGAGCGCGCTGCCGCGTTCCAGGGGCGCATGGCCGCGCTGACTGAGGGGCGCAAGCTTCTGGAGCATCTGTCTCTGACACCCAACGAAGCGGCCCGCACAGGACTCCAGATCAATCGGGATGGGCGCCGCCGCACGGCCTTTGAGCTTCTGGCATTTCCTGGGGTGACGCTGGAACGGCTGCGCGCCATCTGGCCGGAAACCGCTTCGCTCGCCGGAAGCGCAGGCGCGCAGCTCGAGATCGATGCTCGCTATGCCGCTTATGTCAGGCGACAAGATGAGGATGTCGCGGCCCTGAAGCGGGACGAGGCCATCCAGATTCCAGCCGGTTTCGACTTCGGCGCCATACCGAGCCTGTCAAACGAAGTCAGGCAGAAGCTTAAGTTGCATCAACCCCGAACACTGGCCCAGGCCGGCCGCATCGACGGCATGACGCCGGCGGCGCTAACACTGCTTCTGGTGGCGGTAAAGAAGGCGGCAACCGTGACTTCGGCGGGACGGAACACCGCATGAAGCCCGCAAGCTCGGGGAATCGGGTCATCGACGGGCCGGAGGCATTCCGGTCAGCCTTCAGGGTTTCACGTGAAACGACCCAGAAATTCGAGACTTACGCGGCTTTGCTGAAAAAATGGCAGAAGGCCGTGCAGCTGGTCGCGCCCAGTACACTCGACGTGACGTGGTCGCGCCATTTCGCGGATTCGGCCCAACTGGCCGCCCTGGCTCCGCCGGCCGCACGCTCATGGCTCGATTTCGGGTCCGGAGCCGGCTTTCCAGGGCTTGTGATTGCCATTCTGGCTCAGGACCCTGGCTCGGCACTTCCGAATGTGCGCGTGATCCTCGTCGAGAGTGACACGCGTAAGGCCGCGTTCCTGAGGGAGGTGGCCCGACAGGTCGGCGTCGCTGTGGACATCTTGGGGACGCGAATCGAATCGCCGACGACTCGCGCTAAAGTCGGCACAGTTGAAGTGATTTCGGCACGCGCGTTGGCGCCGCTGAACGATCTTCTCCAACTGGCCCATCCCTTTTGGCAGCCGGCTACGGTCGGGCTGTTTCTCAAGGGGAGGGAAGTGGAGAAGGAGGTTGAAGCGGCGCGGTTTGCCTGGTCTTTCGAGTTGGAGCTAAAACCCAGCTTGACCGATCCTGCAGCCCGGATTGCTTGTGTCCGAAATCTCAGCGCCGTGGCGACCGGCGCCAGGACGGAGGGGAAGCCCCGTGACCGGAATTGAAGCAAATGGCCAGAGACTTCGGGTCCTGGCGGTAGCGAACCAGAAGGGCGGCGTCGGAAAGACGACGACCGCGATAAATCTTGGCACCGCGCTGGCGGCGATTGGCGAGCATGTTCTCGTGATCGACCTCGATCCACAGGGCAACGCCTCGACGGGTCTCGGTGTTGCGCCTGAGGCGCGCCAGCGCACGGCTTATGATGTCTTGACGGGCGGGTGCACACTTCAGGATGCGGCCGTCGCGACCGCGGTGCCGGGACTGTCGATCTTGCCGGCCAACAGCGATCTGGTGGGTGTCGAGCAGGATCTGAATGGAGATCCGGGCCGGCCATTCAAGCTGCGCGATGCGGTGACGGCCCTTGTAGGGCGGTCTCGCGCTCGCCCCGATCTCCCTGCCTTCAGTTACATTCTGATCGACTGTCCCCCGTCGCTCAATCTCCTGACGCTCAATGCGCTGGCTGCGGCCAATGCCGTAGTCGTGCCGGTGCAGTGTGAGTTCTTCGCACTGGAGGGCATTTCGCAGCTTAAAGAGTCCATCGATCAGATCCGGGCAACGCTCAATCCTCGCCTCGAGATCCAGGGCGTCGTGCTTACCATGCACGACGCGCGAACTTCGCTCTCGCGCGAGGTGGCGGAGAACGTGCGCAGCTTCTTCGGTGCGAAGGTTTACGAGTCGGTTATTCCGCGAAACACGCGCGTGGCCGAGGCCCCTTCGCATGGCAAACCGATCCTTCTCTACGACTATGATTGCGCAGGCAGTCAGGCGTACATCCGCCTCGCAACCGAGATCATCGAACGTGAGCGGCAGACAAAAGCCGCCTGATAATCCGAGTTTTTTTGTGCGCGTTGTATCAAGCCCCGAAGCGCCCTGAGAGGTGAATAAAGCTATGAACGTGCCCATGCAGAAGAGCCGTCTCGGCCGTGGTCTGGCGTCGCTGATCGGGGATACGCCGACGGCTGTTCCGCGCGAGACGGCTGAGGGCGAGCAGCGTATCGTCGGCACGGATCAGCTGCGTGGCGGGCGCTTCAACCCACGCAAGGATTTCCGTGAAGAGGATCTGGCCGAACTCGCAAATTCCATCCGCGCGAGGGGTCTTGTGCAGCCGATCGTCGTGCGGCCTGATCCGGATGACGCAGCGGCCCTGGAAATCGTCGCCGGCGAGCGGCGCTGGCGAGCGGCACAGCGGGCCGGTCTGCATACGGTGCCCGTCATCGTACGCAATCTCTCCGACCAGGAAGTTCTCGAACTGGCGATCATCGAGAACGTTCAGCGTGCGGATCTCAATGCCATCGAAGAAGCGTCGGGCTACCGCGACCTCATCGAGCGCTTCGCCTACAGTCAGGAGCAGGTTTCCGAGATCATCGGAAAGAGCCGCAGCCATGTGACCAACACGCTGCGGCTTCTCAAGCTGCCGGCTTCGGTGCAGGGCCTTGTGCAGGCTGGCTCGCTCACGGCGGGGCATGCGCGGGCGCTCGTTGGGCGCGAGGATGCGGAATCGATCGCACAGAGGATCATCGACGAGAACCTTAATGTGCGCGAGGTGGAGGCCCTGGTACAGGCCGGTCCTATCGGCGAGCCGGGCTCGGCGACGCGGCGTGTTCGCGAGAAGGATCCTGATACGAAGGCTTTCGAGAAGGAGCTCACGGATGCGCTCGGCCTGAAGGTCGAGATCAAGCGGGGCTCCGGCGAGAGCGGTCTTCTCAGCATCAAGTTCGGCAACTTCGATCAGCTCGAATACATCCGCCTGCGCCTGGCGGGCATGTCCGGCTGAGCCCCCGTATCGCCCTCGGAGTTTGCCAGTTCCACGGGAATGTCTTGACGCGGCCGCTGCTGTCGGGCATCGCGACGTGCCGCTTTTCCTTCAAGCCGTAGCCTGGATGAGCCCGCTTATGGCCGACGAACTCCTTTCCGAACTGGCCGCGACGATCCGGGCGCGGCGGGGTGCTACGGCCGAGGCATCCTACACGCGTCAGCTTCTGGACGGTGGCGTCGAGCGCTGCGCCAAGAAGTTTGGTGAAGAAGCGGTCGAGACGGTGATCGCAGCCCTTAAGCAGAGCGATGAGGCGCTGAAGGGTGAGGCGGCGGACCTGCTGTTCCATTTGCTGGTGATCCTGGAGGTCCGTGGGATTCCGCTTGAGGACGTTCTGGATGTCCTGCGGGCGCGGCAAGGCACGTCGGGGCATGCGGAAAAGGCTGCGCGGGCAAAATGAGCCGGCAAGATAGTGATCAGGCCGGTCAAACATTGACAGGCGTCGGATGTGGAAGAGCGTAGCGTGAAGCGTCGAAAAGCGTCCAAGGACGCGGCGTCAGCCATTAAAATTGGACAGCGGGTGCGCAGTGTCGCTCCGCTGGAACTGGCTGAGGACCTCTCTTTTTCTCCCTATCGAGTCTTCAGCCGTTCCGACTGGGCGCGGTTGCGTGCCGACACGCCTATGACGCTGCTTCCGCAGGAGCTGGAACAGCTCTCCGGTATCATTGAAGAGCTCTCGGTCGACGAAGTGGAGGAGATTTATCTTCCCCTGTCCCGGCTGTTGAACCTCTACGTTGCTGCACTGCAAAAACTGCACGCTGTAACGTCGACATTCCTCGGCAACACCGACAGCAAAGTGCCATTCATCATTGGTGTGGCGGGTTCTGTGGCGGTGGGAAAGAGCACGACAGCCCGCGTTTTGAAGGCGCTTCTGGCACGCTGGCCGGACCATCCCAGGGTCGACTTGATCACGACCGATGGATTTTTGCTCCCCAACGTGGAGCTTGAAGCTCGCGGCCTTATGAATCGGAAAGGCTTCCCCGAGAGCTTCGACACGGCCACGCTATTGAATTTCCTGGCGGATGTTAAATCGGGCAAAACGGTCGTGGAGGCGCCGGTCTACTCGCACTTTCACTACGATATTCTCCCCGGGCAGATGTTGAGGGTCGAGAGGCCGGACATATTGATCGTGGAAGGTCTCAACGTTCTCCAGCCCGCCCGGTTGCCGAGTGATGGTGCCGAAATTCCTTTCGTTTCCGACTTTTTCGATTTCTCCATCTACATCGATGCCGAGCCTGAAGTGATACAGACTTGGTATCTGGAGCGGTTCATGCGGTTGAGAAGCACCGCGTTTCGCGATCCCGGCGCCTATTTCCATAAGTACGCGAGCATGGCGCTTGAAGATGCAAGGGGCCGGGCACTGAAGCTCTGGTCCGACATCAACCTCAAGAATCTGGAGGAGAATATTCTCCCTACGCGGCAGCGCGCCCGTCTGATCCTGAGGAAAGCAGCCGATCACAGCGTTGAATCGGTATCCCTCAGAAAACTCTAGAATTTTTAATTTTTCTCCCCGAGGAGAATAAAAAAAGGGCCGCTTGGGGAGCGGCCATTTGAGGATCTTTGCTTTTTGGAGCAGGGCTTTTCCGGGTGCGGCGAAGACTAGGGTCGCGAACTCCTTGGCTTCGAAGCTTGGCCCTCCAAGCTTGCTGTCATCAAACGCAGTAACTCCTGGCCCCTTAGGAAGCACGCAATGGGGGAGCCTTGGAACGCGTAGGACATCGTCTTTAGCTGTAAGTGAATGGCAACCTGGGCTGCCGAAACGCCCGCAGCGAGTGCAGCGGAGAACAATTCCTGGTTTGCAAGGCGCTGAGCACTGGCCGGGTGATCGTCGGGAGCCGGCTCCGCAGCCGTCGTCAATTCTTCGGGCCGCGCGGTTGGATTGCTGCGAGGGGCGGCACGATCCGGCACGTCCTTGCGTGGTGGCGGTGTATTTGTACGTAACTGGATGACGTTGTGCCGGGGGGCGGGCGGTCGCGCGTTCTGAGCTGCGGGAGCCGAGCTGCTGTTCTGCGCCGCCTGCTGATTGTATTTGTCGCGAAGGCGCCGAATAGCCGATGGATTGGTAATTCCCATGGCCTTGATGGCGGTCGTGGGTTTCATGCCCGGATTGGCGGCAATCAATTTGGCCATGGCGGCCAGTCGATCAGCGTCATTCAGCCCGGTTCCTTTCGGCCGGCCGCGCGCTGCAATCTTCTGAGCCATTTTCCGCAACCTTGTTCACTCGCGATTCGTAATGGAAAAAGAATGGCGTAATTCGCCCAATACTCCAGGGAAAATAATTAGGACAACGTAAAGAAAAAAATAGAACCATATGTTTCTGTTGCGAAATTACACCTCGGACTTGTATATCGAGAGAACAAATAGGGCATTTTTAGATACAACAGCGTGGCGCGCTGCGAAATGCTCATGCATTTCGTAGCCGGTAAAATCGGGTATTCTTTGTCCTGTAGATCAGGAAATGAGACCGCGTTTCCGCGCTAATTCAGCGAGGTTTACCTCGGGACGTGCACCGATGTGGGAAATGATTTCCGCAGCGGCGAGGCTGCCGAGTCGTCCGGAGGTCTCAAGGGTGGCGCCGGACGCGACACCGTGAAGGAATCCGGCTGCATAGAGATCGCCGGCGCCCGTCGTATCGACCACCTGGTCCACAGGATCAACGGGGATCTCGTGGGCTGATCCGTCCGCGAGAATTACGGACCCCTTGGCGCTGCGCGTGAGGACGGCCAGGCGCGTGTCGGAGGCGGCGCGGCGGGCGGCTTCGTCGAACTGATCCGTTTCATAAAGTGAAGTGATCTCGCTCTCGTTGGCAAAGAGAATGCCGACCCCTGAACGAATGAGCTCGAGGAATTCTGTCCGATGGCGGTCGACGCAGAAGGGGTCAGAGAGCGTCAGTGCGACCTTGCGGCCGGCTTTGTTGGCAATCGCGACAGCCTGGCGGAATGCTGCCTTGGCCTGTGGCTGGTCGAACAGATAGCCCTCCAGGTAGACGATCTCGGAGGCTTCGATGAGGTCCGGGTCGACCTCACCGTGATCGAGGTCGGTGCTGATGCCAAGATAGGTATTCATCGTGCGCTCACCGTCGGGCGTGACGAGGATGAGTGAGCGCGAAGTGGGGGCTTTGCCGTTAACGGGCGCGGTCTCGAAGTTGACGCCGGCGGCACCGATGTCGTGGCGGAAAATACGGCCGAACTCGTCGCCAGCCACTTTGCCGATGAAAGCCGCTTTGCTGCCGAAAGAGGATAGACCGACCATGCTATTGGCCGCCGATCCGCCGGAGATCTCGATCCCCGGTCCCATATCGCAATAGAGACGCTCCATGGTCTCGGCATCGACGAGGCGCATCGACCCCTTGATCGCGCCGTGGCGGGCGAGAAAATCGTCATCGCATCTTCCGATGATGTCGACGATGGCGTTGCCAATGGCTACGACGGCGTAACGGGTTGCGGTCATGGGGTGTCCTTCGTTCTAATCGCGCGCGGACTATAGGCGGTGAGGTTCGTGGCGCAACGAGGCCGATGGCCGCTCAGCCGCTAGCGGGCGGATCTGGCGCCGGCTGCTGGCAACCGTGAGAGGCTGAGGATGAGACGCTCGGTCAGCATGTCTTCCAGCGCCGACGAAACGCGGGCATTGCGCGCCGCTGTTGCGATGCCTCCAAGAGCCACATCGAGCATCTCGGTCCGCCAGGCGCGGCACTGGGCAGCGAGCGCATCCTTCACCTTGAAATGAACCGCGGGTCGCAGCTCGCCGATAGCTGCGTCGACCGATTGCCCTGAGTCGATCGATGTCCTGAGCCGGTGCAGCCGCACAAAGTACCGCTGGATGGCCGAGATGATGTTCTGCGCGTTTTCTCCCGCAGCCAGGGCACGGGATAGCTCGCGCACAGCGCGCGGACTGTCGCCCGATGCGGTTGCCATGACGATTCGATCGATGGTGAGTTCGGCGGCGTCGCCGACGACGGCATCGACATCGTCCTCGCTGATCTGGCCCGTATCGCGCGCATAAAGAGCAAGCTTCTCGATTTCGCCACGCGACATGACGCGGTCGGCGCCAAGGCGGCTCATGAGAAGTTGCCGGGCGCCCGGGGTAATGGTGAGGCGGTTCTGCTCCAGGATCTCGCGTATGACGTCGCCCAGACCTCGCGTGTCGTCGATATAGCAGGGGATGGCGGCGGCATTCGCGGACTTCTCGAAGGCAAGTCGCATACCGTCGTCACGTTTCAGATTGCCCGCTTCCACGATCAGGACGCCTGCGAGGTCCTTGGCCACGGCATAGGGCTTCAACATCGCGGCGTTGATCCGCTTTCCGGTGGAGACACGGACAATCTTGCGGCCGCCGAACATGGGCATTGTGAAGAGTTCGATCGACAGGCGGTCTGGGTCGTTCTCGATGTCGATCTCGTCCAGGCGGACGATTTCACCGGGGGTGGAGTCATGGCTGCTGATGGCCTTGGCGAGGTTGGCGGCGCGCTCGCTGACAAGACCTTGGTCGGTGCCGAAGAGGAGATAGGCGGTAAAGCGGGCTTCTGGCGTTTTTAGAAAGGCGGCTGCTTGACCGGCTTTGACGGCAACCATGGCCGGATCAGGCGGTGGAGGAGAGGTAAGCCGCAACGCGGTTTTTGAGGTCCTCGCCCACGGTCTTGGCGGCGCGGTCTTCCGCGTCCTGGCGCGCCCGCACATTGGAGAAGATGGACTGGAAGCGCTCGAAGGCAGCGCGGGAGTAGCTCTTGCCCTCCATCACGACTTGGCTGTCGGCAATCCGGACCAGCTTGAATGATGCATCCAGATTGTAGATCTGAGAGCGTAAATCACCGTCCGTTTGAACGAGTGTGGACGCGACTGACTCGCGAATGGCGACCTCGAGCCGGTAGACGGGATCCAACTGGGCCCCACCGCCGGTCGACTGGTAGATGAATTCGTTGCGCACCTGCTGGCCGACGCGACCCGGTATCGTCGAAATGTCGACTTGAGCCAGCTTCTGCTCGGTGGCGGCGCCGCCAATTCCAGCCGAGCCGTACATTGGACGGAAGCCAGCATCGCCACAGCCGGCAAGGAGCGTTCCAACTGCGGCGAGTAAAACAGCACCGCGGACGCCGCGCGAGGTGCGCACGCCCTTCAAAACGACCATTTCGCTGCGACGAGTTCCGAACATACGCGCCTCAGGCAACGATATTCACTATCCTCTGAGGCACAACGATGACCTTCTTGGCCGGTCGCCCCTCAAGGACCTTAGCGACGGGCTCAAGCCCCAGTGCCGCGGCTTCAACCTCGGCATTGGTGGCCGACCGCGCAACGGTAATCTCGCCACGCCGCTTCCCGTTGACCTGTACGGCAATGGTCACGCGATCGTCAACGAGCAACGCCGGATCGGCCTCTGGCCAGGGTTCTTTGGCCAGCAAGGTGTTGTATCCGAGCCGCGCCCAGCACTCCTCCGCCAGATGTGGCATCATTGGGGCGATCATCTTTACGAGTATTTCGGCGCATTCATGCAAGACCGGGTCGAGGTCTTGGTTTGACTTTCCTAATGCTCCGGAAAGGGCGTTCGTGAACTCGTAAATCTGAGCGACTGCCACGTTAAATCTTAGGGCTTCGATATTGCGGCCGACGGCATCCAAGGCTTTATGCGCGGCCCGGCGTATCTCGGTCGCCTGGGCGCACTCCGGTGCGGCTGCCTGTCCGGGACCGCGCTCGGCGATATCATTCACGAGGCGCCAAATGCGCTGAATGAAGCGTCCAGCGCCTTGCACCCCGGCCTCGGTCCAGATGACGTCGCGTTCTGGCGGGCTGTCGGAGAGCATGAACCAGCGGGCGCAATCGGCTCCCCAGTGCGCGATGATGTCGTCGGGATCGACGAGGTTCTTCTTCGACTTCGACATCTTCTCGATGGAGCCGATAATGGCCGGTTTACCGGTGGCGATCTCCGTGGCGCGGCGGTTCTCGCCCTCGCCTTCAAGCGCAACCTCGGTCGGCAGGAGCCACGCGCCGCTCTCTGACTTGTAGGTCTCGTGGGTCACCATGCCTTGGGTGAAGAGGGCGGCGAAAGGTTCCTTTACAGAGTTGGGTGCGGCGCCGGCCTCCCCCATCGCGCGCCAGAAGAATCGCGAATAAAGCAGATGCAAAATCGCGTGCTCGATCCCGCCAATGTATTGGTCGACGGGCAGCCAGTAGTTTGCGGCCTTCTCGTCCACCGGGGTTTTGGCGTCGGGGGCGGTAAAGCGAGCGTAGTACCAGGAACTATCGACGAAGGTGTCCATGGTGTCGGTTTCGCGGCGCGCCGCCGTCCCGCACTTCGGGCAATCGACGTGCTTCCAGGTCGGATGCCGGTCAAGCGGATTGCCCGCCTTGTCGAACGTCGCGTCCTCGGGGAGTTCAATCGGCAGATCCTTCGCCGGCACCGGAACGACACCGCAGTTCTCACAGTGGATCACGGGGATCGGACACCCCCAGTAGCGTTGTCGTGAGACGCCCCAGTCCTTCAGTCGATATTTCACCTGGCGCCTAGCGACGGGCTTGCTGCCTAGCGTCTCTCGCTCGAGTTTGTCCGCGACCTTCGCGAAGGCCTCCTCGGGCGAAAGGCCATCGAGGAAACGCGAGTTGATCATCGTCCCGTCGCCGTCGATGGCGGTATCGGCAATGGCGAAGGTCTTGGGGTCCGCGCCCGCGGGCAGCACGACGGGAATGACGGGGAGGTCGTATTTACGCGCGAAATCAAGGTCGCGCTGGTCGCCCGAAGGACAGCCGAAAATAGCGCCGGTGCCGTACTCCATGAGAACGAAGTTGGCGACCCACACGGGAATCAGCCAATCGGGATCGAGCGGGTGGCGGACCTTGAGACCCGTATCGAACCCGAGTTTTTCTCCCTTTTCGATTTCGATAACGGACGTGCCGCGCCGGCGGCACTCGTCGGCGAATGCTGCAAGCTTGGCATTTTTCTCCGCGAGCTTGCGCGCGATGGGGTGATCTGGGGCGATAGCAACGAAGGAGGCGCCGAAGAGCGTATCGGGCCGGGTGGTGAAGACCTCGATCTCCGATTTCACCGTCAGGTGCGCCGTCCGGATCGAGCGCCCAGCGGACCGACATGCCTTCCGAGCGGCCGATCCAGTTGGCCTGCATAAGGCGGACCTTCTCCGGCCACTTGTCGAGAGTGCCGAGCGCATCGAGCAGATCGTCGGCGAACGCCGAGATCTTGAAGTACCAGACCTGCATCTCGCGTTGTTCGACGAGCGCTCCGGAACGCCAGCCACGGCCGTCGATGACCTGTTCGTTGGCGAGCACGGTCTGGTCGACAGGGTCCCAGTTCACCTTTCCGGGTCCTCGATAGGCTAGGCCCTTCTCAAGGAGCTTCAGGAAGATCGCCTGCTGGTGGCGGTAGTAGTCCACGTTGCAGGTGGCGACCTCTCGTGACCAGTCCAGCGAAAGGCCCATCGACTTGAGCTGCGTCCGCATCGTGTCGATATTGGCGTATGTCCATTTGGCGGGGTGGGTCTTGCGCTCCAGTGCTGCGTTCTCGGCCGGCATGCCGAAGGCGTCCCAGCCCATGGGATGGAGCACATTGAATCCCTTGGCGCGCTTGTAACGGGCGAACACGTCGCCCATGGCATAGTTGCGCACATGGCCCATGTGGATGCGCCCAGAGGGATAGGGGAACATCTCCAGCACATAGGACTTAGGGGCGCTAAAATCGTTGCGGGCTGCGAAGATGCCGGCCTGATCCCAGGCCGTCTGCCAGTGCCGTTCGCGGTCGGGCGCGTTGTAGCGTTCGGTTGCCATAGGGCGGTCGCTGATCTTTCGGGAGAATGGTGAACGGATTAGGCGGTACAGAGCCTGAAAGGGCCAAGGGGGTCAAGGCGGCATGGGATGCCTTAGGGCGGCGCCCGGACCCCCGGGTCAGCCGTTCACAATCATGGGTAAGTTTTATAAAAAAATACCTATGACAGGATCTGTTCTGGGTCGTGGCGACACATGACCGGCCTGTCATAGGCAAAAATCTCATATTTTTACCCATGAGAGGCCGATCATGTGTAAGGTCGGGACATGAGTCGTCTCTCATGTCCAAAAAGTACAGAAAATTACCCGTGACACGATGACCAAGACCAAGAAAACAGCCCACGATCCCGCGCGGCCCTACAATGCCCTGCCTGCGTTGCCGCCCAAAGCGGACCTGGAAACGAAAGCTATCTTGAAGCGGTGCGTGGCTGCGCGGACGGAACTGGCCGAACTCAGAGTCGCCGGACGGCTGATCCCCGACCAGTCGGTGCTCATCAACGCCATACCGATGCTCGAAGCGCGAGCCTCTTCGGAAATCGAGAACATCGTGACCACGAACGACTCACTCTTTCGCGAGGCGAGCCTGGGTGCGGACAATCCAGGCAGCGACCCGGCGGCCAAGGAAGCTCTACGGTATCGCACTGCCCTCTACCAGGGGTTCCAGACCCTCTCAGAACGGCCCTTGACGACGCGCATCGCGGTCGAGACGTGCCGCACCATCACGGGCACCGATATTGACCTTCGCGCGACGCCGGGCACGACACTGCGCAACGGGATCACCGGAGAAGTGGTCTATACGCCGCCGGAAGGGCGGGAGGTGATCCGCGACCTGCTCGGCAACTGGGAGGATTACGTCAATGCCGAGAGCGATGTGGATCCGCTGATCCGCATGGCGGTCCAGCACTATCAGTTCGAGGCCATTCATCCCTTCGGCGACGGCAATGGGCGAACGGGGCGCATCCTCAATCTGTTGTTCCTCATCCAGGCGGGCCTGCTCGACAAGCCGACCCTTTATCTCAGCCGGCACATCCTGAAGACGCGGATCGACTATTACGCGGCGCTGGCACGCGTCACCCGGGAACGGGATTGGGAGTCCTGGGTGATCTACATGCTGACGGCCGTCGAGCACACGGCAAAATGGACGAACCAGAAAATCAACGCCATTCGCGAATTGATGGGACATACGCAATCGTTCGTTCGCACGGCCAAGCCGCGGCTTTATTCGCACGAACTCATTCAGCTCATCTTCAGCCAGCCCTATTGCCGGATCGAGACCCTGACGGCATCGGGTCTGGGCACGCGCAAAACCGTGTCGCTGCATCTGAAGGAACTCGTGGCGATTGGCGTACTCGTGGAAGAGAAAGCATGGCGCGACAAGGTGTTCATCAATCGTAAGTATCTCGACCTTCTGTCGAGCGACGAGCATGTGTTTGCTCCCTATCCAGCGCCGCTCAAACCGGTCGCCAAGCCTCGGACAAAACCCAAGGAGACATCGCGTGGCTGAAGGGCAAGTAATCGCGAGCGTGGCGGCGCTGAGGGCGATCCGCGACCGCATGGCGCTGGCTGCACGAACCGCGGGCCGCGATCCGGGAAGTGTGGAGCTCGTGGCCGTTTCCAAGACGTATGGCGAGGCGGAAATCATTCCCGTCATCGAAGCCGGTCAGCGTGTCTTCGGCGAGAACCGCGTGCAGGAAGCCAAGGGCAAATGGCCGGCGCTGCGCGTCAGCTTCCCCGATCTCAAGGTGCATCTCATCGGACCGCTCCAGTCCAACAAGGCCCAGGACGCCGTGGAGTTGTTCGACGCGATCCATTCCATCGACCGGCCGAAGATTGCCCAGGCGATCGCCGATGAAATGCGCAAGCAGGACCGAACGCTCGAGCTTTTTGTTCAGGTCAATACGGGTGAGGAAACGCAAAAGGCTGGCATCGCGCCGCGCGAGACGGCAGCCTTTCTGAAACTCTGCCGCGAGGACCTGGGGCTGAAGATTTCCGGCCTCATGTGCATTCCGCCGGTCGACGAGGAGCCAGCGCTGCATTTCGCGCTGCTGGCGAAGCTCGCGGCTGAAAACGGGCTTTCCGGTCTCAGTATGGGGATGAGCGACGACTTCGAAACGGCTATTGCCCTCGGCGCCACCCATGTCCGCGTGGGGTCGGCGATTTTCGGTGCGCGGAAGTGAGCTTACACCCATGTTTCCCACAGGAATTCCGAGCGTTGTTCAGTACCTGCCCTGAGCCCGGAAGGGCTAGATGTTACGTTTCGCCTGAGGATTGATTCGCCTGCTTCGGGGGCGGCATGGATCGGGGGCAGACATGAGTTCACGGGCGCTGAGAACATCGGATGCCGCAGCCCTTGCGGCCGCGCAGGACGCAGCGCGCGAGGAACTGGCGGAACAGACCGGCAAGAAGGGTTCCGGCCGGGCGCCGAAAGTGGACAAGGACGGCTGGCACCGCTTTACGGTCGACGTGTGGATCACGAACTTCAACAGCATCGAGTTCGGCGTCTATAAGCGCTCGCGCAACCGCGCGAAATCGCGCCAGTTCACGTCCGACATGGATGTCTTCGCGGAGATTATCGAAAACGGCGAGCGAACGGGTCTGCTCGGGTACCGCGAGGACCTTTGGAAGCAGAACTCCGGCATGGACAAGCGTCTCGTGTTCAAGATGTTCAATGAGACTGTCAACTGGCGTGCGACCATGGACCTGATGGTGGGGCGCAGTCTCCAGTTGACGATCGGCGCGCGCGGTTTTCCTGTGACGTCCTATTCGATCAATACCAACGACGACAATTACATCATCTATCTGGAACGCTCGGCCTACAAATGGCCCCTGCTGCCCGAGAATTTCTCATTCTTCCTGATGAACGGGAACGAGCCCGAATTCTATCGGCTCAAGCGGGCGCTCATCGATCTGGGCGGCGACTACACACTGTATGATCAGAACGGCAATGTTGTCGGTAACATCGACGGCAAGGTCTTTTCACTGGGCGGCAAGTGGCACGGCAAGGTCAAGCAGGGCCATGCCGACAAGCGGCTTTTGACCGTCATGAAGCTCTTTGCCGGCATGTTGATCTTCAATTCCGACAGCCGCCGTCACATGAAGCGGCTCCATCGAGATGTCCTGCGGGGCAAGATCAAGCCTAAGATCGAACGCCAGGAAGGCGATCTCTATATGAACCCGCGCCGCGTGCGCTGAGCTGCCTGCCTGTAAAGAAGGCAGCAAGTTGAACAAAACTTGGGCTGACCACGCGAAGGCGTGGTTGGCCCATTTTCGTTATGTCTTCTGATCTTCCAACAGAATTTTGCTTCCCTACGGTTGGCACAAAACTTGATCGCACTGCCCAGCGCCGCAGCAACCCGCTCGATTGATGAGCGAATGGGTAAAAAATCGTCAAGCGGCCGGGGAGCAGGGGAATGGAACAGCTACAAAACGGTTCGGACGTCTTTTTTCTACTGGTCGGCGCAATCCTCGTCTTCGCCATGCATGGGGGCTTCGCGTTTCTGGAAGTCGGCACGGTTCGCCACAAGAACCAGGTCAACGCGCTGGTGAAGATCATGGTCGATTTCGCGATCTCGACGGTGACCTATTTCTTCATCGGCTACTGGGTCGCCTATGGCGTGCACTTCTTTGCCGGCGCTGCCGAGATCGCGGGCGGCGCTGAAGGCTTCGGTCCCCAGGGATTGTCGCTGGTGAAGTTTTTCTTCCTATGCACGTTCGCCGCCGCAATCCCGGCCATCGTTTCCGGTGGCATTGCCGAGAGGGCCCGTTTCGCGCCTCAGTGCATCGCCACGGCGATCATCGTCGGTCTCGCCTATCCGCTGATCGAAGGCACGGTGTGGAACCGCAACTTCGGCCTCCAGGACGGTTTCTTTAAAGAGATGCTTGGAGGCGATTTCCATGACTTCGCCGGTTCCATTGTGGTGCACGCCTTCGGTGGGTGGCTGGCGCTAGCCGCCGTTCTGCTGCTGGGCGCGCGGCTGGGGCGTTATGAGAAGGGTCGATCTATCGGTATCCCGCCCTCATCCATTCCGTGGCTCGCAATGGGTTCGTGGATGCTGTGCGTCGGCTGGTTCGGCTTCAACGTCATGAGCGCCCAGAGTGTCAGCGGCGTTTCCGGTCTCGTCGCCATGAATTCGCTGTTGGCTATGGTCGGTGGCATTCTCGCGGCGCTCATAGCCGGGCGCAGCGATCCAGGCTTCGTGCACAACGGCGCGCTGGCCGGTCTCGTCGCCGTATGCGCAGGATCGGATCTTATGCATCCAGTTGGGGCGCTGGTCACTGGTGGTGTTGCGGGCGTGGTCTTTGTCGTCATGTTCCAGCTGGCAACCAACAAGTGGCAGATCGACGATGTCCTCGGCGTCTGGCCGTTGCACGGCCTTTGCGGTCTGTGGGGCGGCATCGCCTGCGGGATCTTCGGGCTTGAGGCGATGGGCGGCATGGGCGGCATCACTTTCCTCTCGCAGCTCGTGGGTTCACTCCTGGGTGCCGGATTTGGTTTCGTCGCGGGTTTTGTGGTCTACGGGATCGTGAAAGTCGCGCTGGGCATTCGCCTGTCGCCGGAGGAGGAGCGGCTGGGCGCCGATCTGGCGATTCACAAGATCGGAGCCAACCCGGAAGAGGATGTGCGCATGGGGCGGGTCTAGCCACTGTCGGCCTCTTGTAGAAAATAGAAAGCCCGGCACGTCACAGGACGTGCCGGGCTTTATTGCTAGGGAGCCCTTACGCGGATCTCGCGGAGTACTACCGGCGGGACGATTTACTGGTAGCCGTTTTGTAGCGTTTGCGGTCGGAGGGCCTGACCTCTCCAGCGGCGACGAGGGCATTGATACAGCGCTTGGACAGCCTGGGACCGACAGCGCGCATGCACTGGCGAACGGCGGGCGTGCCGACCGGGTGCATGCTGCAGTGGGCGAAGTAGTCGTTGGCGCAGGCGCGCTTCACAGCCGGGTTCACGTCTTTTGCGAACGCGGGCGGCGCGCTGGCGAAACCGAGCGCGACGAGTGAGGCAAGGCCGGCCAGCGAGGCAAGCCGGATGCGGGCGGATGTTGTGGTTATGCTCAAGCGGACCCCCTTTTTCCGCGCGCCGTCCACGGCGCGCCTGTAGTGAATTTTCGACCGCCGATTGGGCAGGCGGAGATGATTTTTGGCGGAACGGGAGGTGACCGACGCTTCCGCTTCTGGACGCTCTGTCGGCAAAAGGATAAGCGATTCGCGGCGTTAGCCGAGAACGGAGTTGCAACTTTGATGACGAATTCTCATAGCCGTGCCACCTCCGGTAACGGATCTATCCGAGGAGTGGAGGCGCTGACCGATGGAACGATCCGATCTCCCTTCACCCAGTTGCGGCACTTGTTGGATGGCATTTCGCCCGGTCATGCGCACCCCATTGAGCTCACCATCGGGGAACCGCGAGAGGCCATGCCGGGGTTCATCGCAGATAGGATCGCTGAGGCGTCGGCGTCTTTCGGCAAGTATCCCCAGATCAAGGGATCGGAAGAGCTGCGCGGTGCAATCGCCGACTGGATCGGACGGCGCTTTGGCGCGTCAGTCGATCCGGAACGGGAGATTCTGGCGCTCAATGGCTCACGCGAGGGCCTCACTTTGGCCTGTCTGCCGGCGATGGCCCGCAAGCCCGGTCTTTCCGAACCGGCCATTTTGATGTGCAATCCCTATTATTCGGCCTATGTCGCGGGCGCTCTCGGCTGTGGAGCCGAGGCAGTGTTTCTCAATGCTGTGCGCGAAAGCGGCTTCCTGCCCGATCTGGACGCGCTCGCCGCCGACCCGGTTCTTCTCCAGCGGACCGTGGCGCTCTTTCTGTGCTCGCCATCCAATCCCCAGGGGGCCGTTGCCGATCGTGTCTACATCCTCAAGGCTCTGGAGCTGGCCCGCCGCCATGACTTCATGCTGTTCTTCGACGAGTGCTATTCGGAGATCTATACGGACACGGCGCCCACCGGCGGGCTCGAGGTGGCTGCCACGACGCCGGGCAGGTTCGACAACCTCGTCGTCTTCAATTCTTTGTCCAAGCGCTCGAACCTGCCCGGCATGCGGTCAGGCTTCTGCGCGGGGGACGCACGCTTCCTGGCGGCCTACGGTGAGATCCGGAACATGTGCGCGCCGCAGGTGGCCGGACCAATCCAGCACGCCTCAGCCGCCGCTTGGCGGGACGAGACCCACGTCGAGGCGGCCCGCGTGGCCTACCGGGAGAAGTTTGCCCTGACAGATGCCATTCTGGGCGACCGTTTCGGCTACCGGCGGCCAGCCGGCGGGTTCTGCCTTTGGCTCGATATGAGCCACTTGGGCGGCGGCACCAACGCCGCGGTAACCTTATGGAAATCCTTCGGCGTCAAGGTGATACCTGGTGCCTTTCTCGCCCAGCCGGGTCGGGACGGGCGCAACCCGGGCGATGAGTACGTCCGTGTTGCGCTGGTCCAGCCGACGGCCGTGGTGAAGGAGGCCATCGAACGAATTGTTGAAGTATCCGCGTAAGAGACGTTCGCGCCGATGTCTGCCGGCACTCGAGATCACAGATACGATGCGTTGTTGCCTGAGCCCGTGGAAGCACGGCTTCTGGGCCTTGGCGCGCGCTCGGTCGGCTTTCTGCTGCTCGCTCTGACAGTGTTTTTGTGGGTCAGCTTGATCACCTGGTCGGTGAACGATCCAAGCCTCACGCATCCGGCAGGCACCAACACAGGCAATGCAGCAGGGCCGCTTGGCGCTATTCTGTCGGACCTTCTGCTACAGCTTCTGGGACTTGGGGCTGTAGTCTGCCTCTTTGCTCCAATGATCTGGGGCCTGGAGCTTGTCTATACCCAACGCGTGCGCGCGTTCCGGACCAAGGCCGTCTTCTATCCGCTTTCTATTTTGCTTCTCGCTGCCGCGCTATCGACCTTGCCGGTTATGTCCTCATGGCCGCTCCATCATGCCATGGGAGGAATCCTGGGCGATCTCATCGGTGAAATTGCCCGCACGACGATCGGCGTCGTGACGGGGCCTCGGCTGGCAACCCTTCTCGCTGGGTTTGTGCTCTTTGCCGCTGGATTCTCAGCCATGGCATCCAGCATAGGCGGTGAATTCTGGGCATGGATCACGGCTGTCTCGGCCCGTCTGCCGCGCGGTGCGGCGCCCCAGAGCTGGCACAACATCATGCGCAGAGATGCAAAGCCGGCTCCGACGGATGCCGGAGTGGCGTCGCGCGATTGGGCCGAGCCGTTCTCTCCTGCACCAAGGAATTTCGGTGACGAGGACGAGGAAGCGGAAGACATGCGCACCGAAGGCACCGTGGGCGCGATGTGGAATTGTCTGAGGGCAAGCTTTGGCCGCTCAGAAACGCCGGCCGAGCAGGATTTTATCGGCGAGCCCGACCAGGCGCAGGACGACCTCGCAGCGCCTCACGTCCATTCCCGGTTCGTTGACGTCGGTGAAACCAGCATTACCGGGCAGTTTGCGACGACCTTCGACAATCTTCGGAACCTCCGCCCAGGTTCGCGGGAGGCCCATGAAGATGCCGATGAAGACTTCGACGACGGTTTCAGCGATTTGTCGGACGTCTCGATTGCGAGACGATTCGCACCTGAGAACCGACGCCCCGCCGAGTCCTACGATGATCCTGCACCGCTGCCTGGGCCGGCTGGAAGGCCCGCTGCCCGAGTGGGCCGACCGGGCCGTAAGACGCCTGCGGCGTCGAGCCGCCCGCCGCTGAACATCCTGTCACGTCCGGTGGGTGCGCGTGGCACGAGCGAACTGACACAGGCGGCGATCCGTGCCACCGGCCAGCAGCTCGTGGACGTGCTTTCCGACTACGGTGTGAAAGGCGAGATGCGGGACGTGAAGCCCGGACCCGTTGTCACGCTTTACGAGTTCGAGCCGGTGCGCGGCACGAAGTCGGCGCGCGTGATTGCACTGGCCGACGACATCGCCCGCTCCATGAGCGTGATGAGCGTGCGCGTGGCCGTGGTTCCGGGCCGGAATGTCATCGGCCTGGAGCTGCCAAACGCCAAGCGTGAACCGGTGCTGTTGCGCGATATGCTGGAGTCGGAGACCTTCCGCTCGTCCAAAGCCATTCTTCCACTTGCGCTGGGCAAGTCGATCGGCGGCGAGGCTATCATTGCCGATCTCGCGCGCATGCCGCATCTCCTGGTTGCTGGCACGACAGGGTCGGGCAAATCGGTCGGCGTCAATGCGATGATCCTGTCGCTGCTCTACAAGCACACGCCAGACGAGTGCCGCTTTATCATGATCGATCCGAAGATGCTCGAGTTGTCGGTCTACAACGGTATTCCGCATCTCCTGACGCCGGTCGTCACCGATCCGCATAAAGCCGTCGCGGCACTGGGCTGGGCGGTGACCGAGATGGAAGAGCGCTATAAGCGCATGGCTGCGCTTTCCGTGCGCAACATCGAGGCCTTCAATCAGCGGGTCAAGGCGTCGGCCGAGCGCGGCGAGACGCTGACGCGTACCGTCCAGACAGGTTTCGACCGCGCAACCGGACAGCCGCGCTTTGAAACCCAGGAGATCGACGCGCGGCCGATGCCCTATATCGTCGTGGTTGTCGACGAGTTCGCCGATCTCATGATCGTGGCAGGCAAGGAGATCGAGCAGGCTGTTCAGCGCCTGGCGCAGATGGCGCGCGCGGCCGGCATCCATCTCATCATGGCCACGCAACGCCCGTCCGTCGATATCATCACAGGTACGATCAAGGCGAACTTCCCCACCCGGATTAGCTTCAAGGTCACCTCGAAGATCGACAGCCGCACCATTCTCAATGAGCAGGGCGCGGAGCAGCTTCTCGGCCAGGGCGACATGCTTTTCTCGACCGGCGCCGGGCTCATTACGCGCGTGCATGGCCCCTTCGTGTCGGACGAGGAAGTGGAGGCCGTCTCCGGCTTCCTGAAGGCGCAGGGTGAACCCGACTACGTCGATGGCGTGACGGATGGCACCTGTGAGATGGGCGGCGGTTCCATGGGACCGGCGGGCCGCACGGGGGGCGAGGATGATCTCTATGAGCGCGCCAAGGAGATCGTGCTGCGCGACCGCAAGGCCTCGACAAGCTACATCCAGCGCCGCATGTCCATCGGCTACAACCGAGCGGCTGATCTCATCGAGCGGATGGAGCGGGAGGGTTTGATCTCGCCCGCCAACAGCACCGGCAGGCGCGAAATCCTCAAGCCCGCAGCCTGAAGAATATGGCCTGCGGCCGACATCCGCCGGAGGGCTCCGCGGCCCCGTTTGTCTCACCTGCGAAACAGGCTATTGAAGGCCCGCGGTAGCGCTTCCGGGCTATTCAGCCCTCAAGTCGTCGCAATGTTCGGACATTCGCTCATCAGCGGTAAAAGCCGTTGTGACGGAGATATCGGGGGAATACGGAATGAAGACTGGTTCTGCTAGGGGTCTTGGAGCTGTTGCTCTGACAGCCTTGATGCTCGCACAGCCAGCCATGGCCGAGGACGCTAAGCCGGCGGCCCCATCAGCGGGGGCGGGTTGGAGCGCAGAGATTGCGCCGAGCGCGAACCGGGGGATTACGCTTGATGAGTCCCAGGTGACGGTCGTTAAGGCGGTCAGCGATTATTTCAATGCTCTCAATACCTTGAAGGGAAGCTTCGTTCAGACGACTTCGGATCAGAAGCGGATGAAGGGCAAGTTCTCTCTTATGCGGCCCGGCAAGTTCCGCTTCGACTATGCGCGGCCCTCGCGCCAGATCATCATTTCCGACGGAGAATATTTGGCAATCCAGGACCTCGATCTCAACAACGAGGACCGGATCGCACTAGACCAGACACCCTTCCGTCTCCTCCTGCGCAAGAATGTCGATCTCCTCAAGGATGCTCAGATCATGGAGGTGCAGCAGGCCGAGGATCTCATGGTCGTCGCACTCCAGGACAAAAGCCCGGATACTCCCGGCCGGATCAAGGTCTACCTGTCGACAAAGCCCGAGCTCGAACTCAAAGAGTGGGTCACAACGGATGCCCAGGGCTTAGACACGCGGGTCGAAATCGCCAATGTCGTCAAAGGAGAGAAACTCGACGCGGCGCTATTCAAAATTCAGGGCGTGAGCAACAATCCCCTAGCGCGACCTTAGCTTAGGGCTGGGGGTCGCATGAGGTGAATGACTGGTGTTCACCGTTGTTGCTGTTCGGCACTAGGCAAGCCAGGGCTGGGGATAAGCACGGAAGAACTGATCACATTTTCGTGATCGGATCGGGCGCCCCCTATTGAAAATCGGCTTCCTGCGCTTAACTACTTTTCAGACAGGTTGCGTCGCCTTTCATCGGTAGCTCCCCCCCGTCTACCCGACGACGCGCCTGGGGCATCGGCTTCCCTCCCGATGCCGTGCGCGAAAGCGCTAAGCGCCCAACTTCGCCCCCCGGAGTTGGGCGCTTTTCTTTGGTCCGATGACAATGAAGAAGCCGCCGCAAGAGGGGGTTACATTGCGGCTCGGCGTCTCGATGTCGGGACTGTTGGTGGACTAGTGGAGGGGCGGGCCAGCGGAAAGTGCGGACTGACCTGCGGTGGACGGCGGAAGGGGCACGTCGGCAGCCAGGGTGTCATCAATCGCACGCAACTCATCCAGGACGTTTGAGAGGCGCGCGGTAATCCGGCGGAGGAAATGATCCGCAAGGTCCGAATCCTCTGCCATCTGGGCGTGCACTTCCTCGCGCATGATGCGAAGGGCGCGAACCGGACCGCGAGCGATGATCGTCGATGAATGGCGCGTTTCGATGAGCATGGCCATCTCGCCCAGCAGAGAGCCGGCTGGAATATTTTCGGCGTGGTCGCCCATCGCTGGACCTGCAATTCGAACGGCATCCCCCGAAACGATCACGATGGCAGAATCGCCGTCCTCGTTTTCCTGCAGGATGAGGTCGCCGGGCTTGTAGACCACGCGATAGGCCCGCCGCGCGATCTCGGTGATCTGCAGAGGCTTTAGCCCCTGGAAGATCTCAAGTTTCAAGAGCGGCTTTACGAACGCATCGATGGCCATGATTCAACTTCCCCGGTAACCCAACTTCCTCGGACAGACGTAGAGAGCCCTCTGAAATCAGAACTCTCGCTGATCTGACGCTCGGCTGATTCGCGGGTAGGGGTCCAGGGGGGCGAGGCCGGTCCTGGGGACAGGACGTGGACGAATCGGTTCTTTCCCGGCGCGGGCCGGGTGCAAAGTCCCAGGATGACATCGATGGACTTTAAGGAACGAGCTTGTAGCCGCCGCTTTCGGTGATCAGGATCTCGGCGTTGGATGGGTCTTTCTCGATCTTCTGGCGAAGGCGATAGATGTGCGTTTCCAGCGTATGCGTGGTCACGCCTGCATTGTAGCCCCAGACCTCCAGCAGAAGCGTATCTCGCGGTACGACCTTGTCGCCGGCGCGGTAGAGATACTTGAGGATCGAGGTCTCCTTCTCTGTGAGCCTTATTTTTGAGCCCTTGTCATCAATGAGCAATTTGGCCGCCGGTTTGAAGGAATAGGGGCCGATGGTGAAGACGGCATCCTCGCTTTGCTCGTGCTGCCGCAATTGCGCGCGGATCCGGGCTAGAAGTACCGCGAACTTGAAGGGCTTGGTCACGTAGTCGTTGGCGCCCGAGTCGAGACCGAGGATCTGATCGGCATCCGAGTCGTTGGCCGTGAGCATGATGATCGGCGACTTGAAGCCCAGCTTGCGCAGCTGCTTGACCGCCTCGCGTCCATCCATGTCGGGCAAGTTGACGTCGAATACCAACAGGTCGGGCTGATCGGACTTAGCCCGTTCTATGCCGCGAGTGGCCGTGTTCGCGTCGCTGACGTCGAATTCGTCGTAGAGGGAAAGCTGGTCCTTCAGGGAGCCACGCAGATCCTCGTCGTCATCCACGAGCAGGATTCGGCGTGCTGTCATTCGGGTCCTCTCATCCTCGAAGCTTTTTTGGCCAGCGAAGCCAGTTCGATCCGAAATGCCGGGTCGGGTACACTGGCGTCGGCGGCAGGAGCAATGACACAGCGTGTCGAACTGGAAAATGATGAGAAACAGGGCGCAACGTCAACTGTTTGTGAGTTCGCTCTCGGGTGCTGCGACCCGCGGGATGCTGAGAATGGGTGGCATTTCTCTCCCTTGCGCGCTGGGCCGGGCGGGTCGGCGGGCCTTGAAGCGCGAGGGAGATGGGGCCACGCCCATAGGATCTTTCGCTCTGGAGAGGGTGCTATACCGGCCTGATCGTGTCCAGCGTCCCGTCACAGGACTGCCTGTGGAGGCCATCGGACCGAACGACGGATGGTGCGATTCCGTCCAGGATCGCAACTACAACCGCGCTATCTGTCATCCCTATCCGGCCTCCGCGGAGTTTCTTTGGCGCAATGACGCTCTCTACGACATCATCGTGGTACTCGCCTACAACCGGCGCCCGTGCGTGCGCGGCCGGGGTAGCGCGATTTTCATGCATGTCGCGCGGCCGGGCTATGAGCCCACGGAGGGCTGCATCGCTCTCAAGCTCTCTGATCTTCAGATGGTGCTGAAGCGGCTCGGCCGCCACGCTCGGGTGCGCGTGCCCTGATCGGCCTATCGAACGCTGCGCATGAAAAAAGACCCAGAACGCGTTAGCGCTCTGGGTCCAGGAAGGAGCACGTCTAGGGGAAGTCCGTGCTCGGGAGAAGCATGCTGAGGCAAGTCAGCCGGTTGGCCCGCGCGGGGAGGAACCGCGCGAGCCCGCCGGATCCTCAATAATTGTAGGCCCGTTCGCCGTGATCGGTGATGTCGAGACCCTCGCGCTCCTTCTCCTCGGCCGGCCTGAGACCGACGACGAGATCGACGAGCTTGAAGAGGATCAGCGAACCGATACCGGAGAACAGAATAGTGAAGCCGACAGCCTTCGCCTGTGCCGTTACCTGGGCGATCATGTCGTAGGGGCCGACGGCCAGTTCGCCCGGCTTCGACAGGTAGTCGGGAATTCCCGAACCACCGAGGTCAGGGCTCACGAGGATGCCCGTCGCTATGGCACCGATGATGCCGCCGACGCCGTGGATGCCGAAGACATCGAGGCTGTCGTCGTATCCCAACGCATGCTTGATGGTGGTGAGAATAAGAAGCACACGATGCCGGCCACAAGACCGAGGACGATCGATCCCATGACGCCGGCGAAACCGCATGCCGGAGTGATGGCCACGAGGCCCGCGATAACGCCGGAAACGAGGCCGAGGAGCGAAGGCTTACCTTTGGCGAGCCACTCCACGATCATCCAGGAAAGCGCGGCAGCTGCGGTTGCGACGAAGGTGTTGATGATCACCACGCCGATCCACGGGCTCGCTTCCAGGTTCGAGCCGACGTTGAAGCCGAACCAGCCGACCCACAGGAGGGCCGCACCGATCATGCACATTGTCAGCGAATGGGGAGGCATGGCTTCCTTGCCGTAGCCGATGCGCTTTCCAAGAAGAATGCAGCCCACCAGGCCGGCGATACCGGCATTAATATGCACGACTGTGCCGCCGGCGAAGTCGAGGGCGCCCCATTTGAACAGAAGACCAGCGTCGGCCAGCACCGCATCGAGGGCAGCCTGAGCCTGGATCTTGGCTGCGCCGTCGGTCGCCTCGGCTACGGCCTTTGCCGCGTTACCGAAGGCATCCGGTCCGCCCCAGTACCAGACCATGTGCGCCATCGGGAAGTAGATCAAGGTGACCCACAAAGCCATGAAGAGCAGCACGGCCGAAAACTTGATGCGCTCGGCGACAGCACCCAGAATGAGCGCCGGCGTGATGCACGCGAACGTCATCTGGAAGCAGATGTAGACAAACTCGGGGATGTAGACGCCGTTGGAGAAGGTTCCGGCGAGGCTCGAGGAGTTGACCCCCGACAGGAAGGCCTTCGAGAAGCCGCCGACGAAGTCGTTCAGCGCGCCGCCGTTCGTGAAGGCCATGCTGTAGCCATAGGTCACCCAAAGGATGGCGACGAGGCATAGCGTTGCGAACACCTGCATGCACATGGAGAGCATGTTCTTGGTGCGCACAAGCCCGCCGTAGAAAAGTGCAAGTCCCGGCACCGTCATCAGAAGCACGAGGACGGTGCAAAGCATCATGTAAGCCGTGTCGCCCTTGTCTGGGACAGGCGGGTCGGCGGCGAAGGCCGGTATGGCCATCATGGTCATAGCTGCTGAGGCGGCCGCCAGGCGACCCGCGCAGCGCGTTGAACAGATTGTCATTCGTATTGGCTCCAGATTTATCGATCGTAGTGGCGGTTCGCGACGCGGCGTCCTTTAGAGGGCCTCTTCGTCGGCCTCGCCTGTTCTGATACGGACGGTGTTTTCGATGGGGGAGACGAAGATCTTTCCGTCGCCGATCTGTCCGGTCTTTGCGGCCTTTGTGATGGCCTCCACGGCTTTTGCCGCGAGAGCGGAGGGAACGACGGTCTCGATCTTGACCTTCGGCAGAAAGCTGACGGCGTATTCTGCGCCTCTGTAGATCTCGGTATGGCCTTTCTGTCGGCCGTATCCCTTGACCTCCGTGACGGTCATGCCCTGCAAGCCGAGTTCGGTCAGCGCCGCGCGCACCTCCTCGAGCTTGAATGGCTTGATGATGGCAGTGATGAGTTTCATCTGAGCACCCTTGGGCCACAGGCCGGTTTGTTGTGCACCAACCGACGATTGATGCTTTGTTCGCTGTGGTTGACCCGTGGCCGAACGATGCCCAATCAAGTCCTATGCCAGGGTCGCGGGGTGCGACTAACGCATTGTAATGCCGAAATCTTCTGAGAATGCTTCGGAAAATCTCAGGCCGTTCTCACCGATTTTCTGCCGGGTTCTTAGCCAATCAACCAAAACTGCATAAAAAAAAGGCTGACCGTCGACGCTCACCGTCTCTGGCCAGCCGAATGGGCAGCTTGGGGAAGGAGAAAAAATGCGGCGGCCGGACACTGTGTCCGGCCGCCGGAGCCTTGCAGGCGTTAGATGCGCTGGCTGCCCGATCCGAACTCCGGATAGGCTTCCAGACCGATCTCTGCCGTGTCGAGACCGTTGATTTCGTCCTCGGCCGACGGGCGCAGGCCGATCGTGAACCTGAGGAGCAGCCATACGACAAGGCTGCTGAGGATCACGAAGCTTGCGACCGCGCCGACGCCGACGGCCTGGGCCAGGAACGTGGCGCCATCGTTGGAGAACGGAACCGCCATGGTGCCCCAGATGCCAGCGAACAGATGGACCGGGATGGCGCCGACAACGTCGTCGATCCGCAGCTTGTCGAGCAGCGGAACCGTGAGGACGACGATGATGCCGCCAACTGCGCCGACGAGGATGGCCAGGATCGGCGACGGGGTGAGCGGTTCAGCGGTGATCGACACGAGGCCGGCCAGTGCACCGTTGAGCAGCATGGTGACGTCGACCTTGCCGTAGAAGATCTGGTTCAGGATCATCGCGGCAACGACGCCGCCGCAAGCGGCGAGGTTCGTGTTGACGAAGATCTTTGAAACGGACGAAGCGTCGGAAATCGAGCCAAGTGCCAGCTGCGAGCCGCCGTTGAAGCCGAACCAGCCGAGCCAGAGGATGAACGTGCCGAGCGTGGCGAGCGGAATGCTCGACGCCGGCATGGCGTTCACCCGGCCGTCAGGACCGTACTTACCGATGCGAGCACCGAGCACGATGGCGCCAACGAGAGCTGCCCAGCCACCCACCGAGTGGACGACCGTCGATCCGGCGAAGTCCTGGAACTTGGCACCGGCGAAGGTTTCGATCCAGCTGCCGTCGCCTTCAGGAGAGAGCCAGCCGTAGCCCCATTTCCAGGCGCCCTGGACCGGATAAATGACGCCCGTCAGGATGACGACGAAGATGAGGAAGGGCCAGAGCTTGATACGCTCGGCCAAGGCGCCCGACACGATCGAAGCGGTAGCGGCGCAGAAGACCATCTGGAAGAACCAGTCGGAACTCGCTGAGTAGCTGCCGGGGTCGGCGGACGGATCGGGGATGTCCTTCGGCGTGAAGGAGCCGAAGTAGCCGCCAGCGACGCCGTCATACATGACGTTGTAGCCCACGGCCCAGAATACGATGCCGGCGATCGCATACAGTGCGATGTTCTTCGTGCACTGCATGCTCACGTTCTTCGTGCGGACCATGCCCGCCTCGAGCATGCAGAAGCCCGCGGCCATGAACATGACAAGAAAGCCGCCCACGAGGAACAGCATCGTATTGAAGACGTACTGGGCCGGCTCGGAAATATCGGGCGCGGCTGCAGCCGCGGCTTCCTGGGCCGAGACCGGCAGACTGCCGGCCAGAGGAACCAGAATGGCCGCAAGCGCCAGAGGCGCGAGGCGGCCAAGGTTCAAGCTTGATGGAAAAGTCATCTCATAACTCCCAATTTGCGTGGTGATTGGCTAGAGCGTCCGCGGCGTCCTTTAGAGGGCCTCTTCGTCGGCCTCGCCTGTTCTGATACGGACGGTGTTTTCGATGGGGGAGACGAAGATCTTTCCGTCGCCGATCTGTCCGGTCTTTGCGGCCTTTGTGATGGCCTCCACGGCTTTTGCCGCGAGAGCGGAGGGAACGACGGTCTCGATCTTGACCTTCGGCAGAAAGCTGACGGCGTATTCTGCGCCTCTGTAGATCTCGGTATGGCCTTTCTGTCGGCCGTATCCCTTGACCTCCGTGACGGTCATGCCCTGCAAGCCGAGTTCGGTCAGCGCCGCGCGCACCTCCTCGAGCTTGAATGGCTTGATGATGGCAGTGATGAGTTTCATCTGAGCACCCCCTTCAGGTCGTTGCTGGTCCGTGTTGTCGAAACACGCCCATGGCCTTTGGACTTCGAGGCCGAGGACCGGCCAGAAGCTGAGGGCTAGCGAAACCAAGTCCCGTGCCAGACTCGGCAAAGATTGCTAACGGATTGAAATGGAATATATTTGTGCAGCAACAATGGTCCGGCCACGAGATGGACCGTGGTCAGAATGCCAATAAACTAGGCACAATATCTTGCTCGCCTATTATTTGACCACAAAGGCTGTGGTCTGCCTTCTTATGAGTCCCTCCTGGGCCACGGAGGCGATGAGGCGGCCACGCTGGTCGAAAAAGGACCCGCGGCAGAACCCGCGCGCGGCGTGGGTGCTGGGGCTGTCTTGAGCATAGAGAAGCCAGGTATCGGCCCGGAAAGGGCGATGCAGCCAGAGGGCATGATCTAGGCTCGCAAGCTGGATGTCGCGGTCGAAAAGAAGCTTGCCGTGGGCAATCAGGGCCGTGTCGAGAAGCGTGAAATCCGAGGCGTAGGCCAACACGCACTGGTGCAGGTGCAGGTCGCCGGGAAGCGTGCCGTTGGCGCGGATCCAGATGTACTGCGTGGGCTCGGCTGGCTGGCGGCTCAAATAGCGGGTCAGGTCCACGGGCCGCATGTCGATCGGGCGCTCGCGCTTCCAGTAGCTTTGCATGTTTTCCGGCAACTGATCGACGAACCGGGAAATCAGGTCCTGTGCGCTGGGCAGCGATTCGGGCGGCGGAACGTCCGGCATCTTGATCTGATGCGCAAATCCATCCTCTTCTTTGTGGAACGAGACGCTCATGGTGAAGATGATGCGGCCGTGCTGGATTGCCTTGACCCGCCGGGTCGAGAAGCTGCCGCCGTCACGGGTGCGCTCCACCTCGTAGATGATCGGATGCGCGGGGTCGCCAGCGAGCAGGAAGTAGCCGTGCAGCGAATGAGCGGCGCGGCCTTCCGCGACCGTCCGCCCTGCCGCCACCAGGGCCTGACCCAGAACCTGCCCCCCGAAGACCCTCTGCCAGCCGTCAGCCGGGCTGCGACCCCGAAACAGGTTCTGTTCCAGGGTTTCCAGATCAAGGATCGACAAAAGAGACGCGAGCGCCGGGCCCGGTAAGGTTGGCTCAGACATGACGAAACTCAAGGTGGGTGTTATCGGTGAGAGGCGAAAAGTCATAGGCAAGTGAGGTGGGTTGCGTGTCAAGCGGCGAGAGCGGCTCCGTGAGCGGACCGCGGGAAGATATCATCTCTTATGACGTCGTGATCTCGGGTGCGAGCACGGCCGGTCTGGCGTTGGCTCTCGCCCTTGCTGATGCGAGTGAAGGAGAATTGCGCATTGCGCTCGTGGAGCGGGTCTGGCCGCCAGTCACCGCGCGCGGGGATGTGCGTGCCTTCGCATTCTCAGCGGCTTCGCGCCACATGATGGACGCGCTTGGGGTTTGGCGTGAAATCTCGCCCTATGCCCAGGAGGTACGCCGCATCGAGATTACCGATTCCAGCCTCGAAGACGGTGTTCGGCCGGTGGTGTTAACCTACGACAACACGATCAAAGATGGCGAACCGGCGACTCATATCGTTCCCGGAGAGGCCATCGTCTCAGCACTTGCGGTGCGGGCGGGCGACTTCCTGGCTATCGACCGACTGGCGCCTGAGGAGATCATCGGGTTTGCGAGCGACGCATCGGGGATCACCGTAAACCTGCGGAGCGGACGGACCTTGCGGGCACGCGTGCTCATCTCGGCCGAAGGCCGCCAGTCGGCGCTGCGCGAGAAGGCCGGGATCAAGACCATCGGTTGGTCGTACGAGCAGACGGGCATCGTCACTTGGGTTCATCATGAACGCCCGCACGAGGGAACGGCGGTTCAGCACTTTCTGCCCGCCGGACCGTTCGCGATCCTGCCGATGATCGGCAATCGCTCGTGTATAACCTGGAGCGAGAATGCGGATGAAGCCCGCCGTATCCTGGCGTTGGATGACGCCGCGTTCATGGCTGAGGTTGAAAAGCGCTTTGGCGGACGGCTGGGTGCCATCGAGCTGGTGGCCGCACGGCAGTCTTGGCCACTCTCAATGCACTTGGCGCGGGCCTATGTTGCAGACAGATTTGCGCTCATCGGGGATGCGGCGCACGGGGTCCATCCGATTGCAGGACAGGGACTCAATCTCGCGCTGCGCGATGCGGCGGCGCTGGCCGAAGTGATCATCGAGGCGGCTCGGCTCGGACTCGATCCCGGCAATGCGGAGATCCTGTCGCGCTACGAGCGCTGGCGACGCTTCAATTCGGCGGTTTCGACTGCGATGTTCGACGGACTCAACCGGCTCTTTTCTTCGGACAACGCGCTGGTGCGTGCGATGCGCGATGTCGGCCTTGGCATGGTCGACCGGTTGCCGACTGTGAAGCAGATGCTCGTAACGGAAGCGGCCGGCCTTTCTGGAGATGTACCGCGTCTGCTGCGCGGTGAGGCGATCTGAGGGATCGCGTCAGTTCGCCTTGGCCCTCTTGGATCCACCGGGCGTGTAGGCGATGAGGTCCTTGCGGTCGATGAGACGGCTGTTGTTCTCGTCATAGGGATGGATCTCGTCGGTCTTTCCATTGGGTCCGACGAGCGGCCGGCCTTCGTTGTGCCAGCGGAAGATGCCGCCTTCCAAGTTATAGATGCCGGTGGCGCCAGCCTCTTTCGCGATGTCCGTGATGCGGCTCGCCAAATTGGAGCTCCGGGCGCCGACGGCGCAGTAGATCACAACTTTTTTGCCCTTCAGATCTGAACCGTAGGCGTTGCGGAACGACCATTTCCAGATGCCCGGGTCCACGTAGTGCGCGCCTGGCAGATGACTGACGGCGAATTCCTCCTTGCTGCGTGCATCGAGAAGAACGATGGGCTCGCCGCTTGCTTCGAGAGCTTCGTACTCGGCCGACGTCATGTGCGGGATTGAGGCGTATGAGGCCCGGATCTTTGCCTCGACGGCGCCGAGCATGGCGTTCTGCTCCGCGTGCGCCTGGCATACGAAGATTGCGGAAACGGCCAACAGGCCTGCGACAGGCAGCGTGGCAAAACGCATGATCACTCGGTCTCCTGGTTCGCGTCCTCGGCGGTGATCTCGGTGGGTGGAACCACGATGATCCGCCTGGCGTCGAGATCCACGGTCGGTACGGCTGCGTCCGTGAAGGGAATGAGCAGTGTCTCCTTCTCGCCCGGCCTTGCAATTTCAATGATGTCCCCGGCACCGTAATTCAAGACCGCGGCCACCCGACCTAGCATGGCGCCATCGTCGGTCACAGCGTCCATGCCGATGAGATCCTCGTGATAAAAGGCGCCTGGCTCCGGGACAGGGAGGCGGCTGCGTTTCACATAAAGGCCGACGTTGCGCAGTTTCTCCGCCCCGGTTCGATCGTCCACGCCAGAGATACGGGCGACGACGCCCTTTGGTGTCAGGCGCAGACCTGAAATCGTAAAGGTGCGTGTTCCGGCCTTGTCGCTCAGGGGGCCATACGCCGAAATATCTTCGGGGTTGGCGGTGAAGGTGCGGATCGAGACCTCGCCGCGGATGCCGTGCGCTGCGCCGATCTCGCCGAGCAGAATGAGGCGGTCGGGGTCGTTCATCGTGGGCCTTTGCGTTCTTGAAGTTGGCGGACCGGTCTGGACAATCACTCTAGCAGATCAATTCGGCAGGGGGCCGAGATAGGTGAGCTTGAGGTCCACCGGCCGACTTTCAATTTCGATGGTCGCCGAGGCGACGGGTGTGGCGCGCTCGAGTGCGACGACGAACTCTACGCTGGATCCTTCTGGGCCGCCCTTCAGTCCAGTGACGAGCTCGCCTTCCGGCGGAACCTTCAGGCACATATGGAATTGGTTGGTCTGTGAGAAGTGGTCAAAGCGGTAGGTTCCTTCAAACATGCCGCCCCAACGGTCGGAGCCGATGATGCGGCCGGCCCGGAGGACGGCGAGCGCCTCCCCGCCGGGATCCGCCGGCTCGGAGCGACCCTCGTAGCTCAGGTGATAGAGCCCGTCGTCGAACGTTTTGCGGCTGCCTTCAAGCCGGGCGAGCTCGCTTGCCACGCTCTCGGCGTTGGCCGATTGCAAGAGCCGAAGGTAGGCCCGGACAGGGCCGGGCAGCGCCACCTCGCCCGTGGCCCAGAGGCTAACCGTGCGCGGGCTGACTTCGAGGAGCTTCGCCAGCTGCGTCTGTTTCAGCCCAAACCGTTCCAGAGTGCGCTTCAAGACATGCATTGGGAGAGTCGCACGCAAGAAATGCGCAAACCTAAGATTGCCAAATGTTGAAGGGCTTTCCTCGTATGATTGAAGATGTGCAGATGAAAAAAAGGGAGCATGAGGCTCCCTTTTTCCGTTCTCGACATGGTCGGATGCCGAAGGGCACCCCCCACTGGATGGGGACACTGGCGTTTCAGCCCGCAGCTGCCTCGGAGGCAGCCTCGGCTGCTTTTGCCGCCTTCTCAGCAGCAGCTGCGGCGCGCTCCTGGGCCTTCTTCTTCGGCTGGGCCTTCTGGATGCTCTTTACCGGCGTGCGCTTCATGAGGCCGGCAGCGTCGAGGAAGCGGGCCACGCGGTCGGTCGGCTGGGCTCCGACGCCGAGCCAGTGCTTGGCCCGCTCGGCATTCAGCTTCACGCGCTCAGGGTGGTCCTTCTTGAGCATGGGATCGAACGTGCCGATCTGCTCGATGTAGCGTCCATCACGCGGGGAGGTCGAATGGGCGACCACGATGTAATAGTAGGGACGCTTCTTCGCGCCGCCGCGGGCGAGACGGATCTTCGCTGCCATTGTGAGGTTCCTTTCTGATAAAATTTTGCTGTTCGGTGTTGTCTTCAGTCTTGCCTTGCCATTCGGGGGGAAAGCTTGAGCGCGATGGATGCTGCGCCGTCTCCCGTCATGAAGTCCTCAGCGTCCTTTCTTCTTGCCCGGCAGTCCGGGAAAACGAGGTGCGCCACCCAGGCCGGGCAGTGATCCGCCGCCTAGTCCGGGCAATCCTTTCGGGGTCGTGCCGCCGCCCAGTCCGGGCAGACCGCTGGGCAGCGCTGCCTTCAGTTCCGGCGGAAGCTGCTCCAGTGCCTTCGGGTCGAGTCGCGCGATTTCTTCCTGCATCTTCAGAAGCTCGGCCTCACTCGGGCCCTTGCCCATGCCGCCCATCGGTCCGGAGATACCGAGGGCGCCGGCCATCTTGGCCATCATGCCCGGGTTCTTGCCCATGGTCTTCATCATGTCGGCCATCTGCCGGTGCATCTTGAGAAGCTTGTTGATGTCCTCAACGCGAGTGCCGGAGCCCGCTGCGATGCGGCGCTTGCGCTTGGCGTCGAGGACTTTGGGCAGACGGCGTTCCCTTGGCGTCATTGAGGAGATGATTGCACGCTGGCGCTTCACGTCCTTGTTGAAGCCGCTTTCGCTGATCTGGTTCTTCAGCTTTCCGATGCCGGGCAGCATGCCCATGATGCCGCCGGCGCCCCCGAGTTTCTCCATCTGACGCAACTGCTCGGACAGATCGTCGAGGTCGAACTCGCCCTTCTTCATCTTGAGGGCGATCTTGGTCGCCTTCTCGACGTCGAGGTTCTGGGCAGCCTTTTCAACAAGGCCGACGATGTCGCCCATCCCGAGAATGCGGCCGGCAATACGCTTGGGATCGAAGTCCTCCAGCGCGTCCCACTTCTCGCCGACGCCGAGCAGCTTGATCGGCTTGCCCGTGACGGCACGCATGGAAAGTGCTGCGCCGCCGCGGCCGTCACCGTCCGCGCGGGTCAGGACCGTACCGGTGATGGAGAGACGCTCGTCGAACGCCTTGGCGGTGTTCACCGCATCCTGGCCGGTCAGGCTGTCGACCACCAGGAGCACTTCGTGTGGATTCGTCGCGGCCTTCACCTGCGCGACTTCGTCCATCAGCTCTTCATCGAGCGTAATGCGGCCGGCGGTGTCGAGTATGACGACGTCGTAGCCGCCGAGCTTCGCCGCATCGAGCGCGCGCTGTCCGATCTGGAGCGGTCCCTGGCCGGCGATGATGGGCAGTGTGGTCACGCCCGTCTGCTCGCCCAGAACACGCAGCTGCTCCTGCGCGGCCGGTCGCCGCGTGTCGAGCGAGGCCATTAGCACCTTCTTACGGTCCCGGTTGGTGAGCCGGTAGGCGATCTTGGCGGTGGTGGTCGTCTTGCCCGAACCCTGCAGGCCGACCATGAGGATGGCGACGGGCGGGGCGGCATGGAGATTGATCGGTTCCGCGTCGGTGCCCAGAACACGGACCAGCTCGTCATTGACGATCTTCACGACCATCTGGCCGGGCGTCACCGACTTGACGACGTCCTGGCCGACGGCCTTGGCCTTCACCCCTTCGGTAAAGTCCTTGACGACATCGAGCGCCACGTCAGCCTCGAGCAGCGCGCGGCGCACTTCGCGCATGGCCTCCGCTACGTCGCTGTCGGTCAGCGCACCGCGGCCCTTGAGCTTGTCGAGGACGCCAGACAGTCGATCCGAAAGGCTCTGGAACATCGAAGATCCTAAGCAAATGACAAACGCACCCGAGAGCGCTACGCGCCGTCGGATGTTGACCTCCGGCCTCTGAACCCGAGGATATCGGGCCTGGACCGGTCGGCGGCTCTGAGTTTCAGGGCCGGATTTCGAGGCGGACAATCGGGGAACTGGGCTGCTCTGTCAACCGGAAGTGGCGCACTGGGGATGCGGCGCGAAGCCCGCCCGGCCCACGTCAATGATTGCAGCTGCAATTATGGCATGTGGGTTCAGGCGAACCCCGTCCCTTGGGCTTGCCGCAATTTTCCGGTTATCAAGTGCCAAGAAGTATCCAAACGGTAATTGCTCTCGGCTTCCAGCGCGGGTTAGCAAACCGTCAAGGGGTAGGACGGCGTTTGCCGGCGCAGGCAGGCGGACCGCGCGGGGAGAGAAATTAATGAAACACGCTCGGCCGATCGACCGGGCTGCTGGGCTGGCCATCGTTTTCGCTACAGGGATCACCTTGGCGGGCTGCGGCTCATCGCTGCCCTCGTTCACAGGGGGTGGTTCGCCCTTCGGGTCCAGTTCCAACCTTGACCGAACCTTCATCGGCGCCGCTCAGACGTGGGACTTCGACAAAAACGGCTCGGTGACGTGCGACGAGTGGAAGTCCTATGTCGCCTCCCTCGTCAAGGAATCCGACGGAAGCGGCGACGGCGCCCTGGATGCAACCGAGTTCCAGCAGATGGCCAAGATCGATCGTCTCTTCGAGGTGGCGGACCTCGGCTATTTCGACGCCAACGGGGACAGTCGCGTGACGGTCGAGGAGATGACGGGCAAGCAGAACGTGGCTTTCAAGCTGCTCGACAAAAACGGCGATTGCAGCATCGACCGCAATGAGTCCGTGCGTGTCCTGCAGGTGGATGCCCCCAAGGCCTCCTCTTCGGCGCCCGACACGACCCAGCAGGGAAGTAGCGGTCCTGCCGGCCGCTGAGCCGGGTGCTCAATCGTTCGGGACAATGCGCAAGATCTGGCCGTCGCGCGGGTCGTCGGTGAGAAGCCACAAGGCGCCGTCGGGTCCCTGGCGGACATCGCGCACGCGGTGGTCCAGATCTTCCAGCAGAGTTTCCTCCTCAACGACTTGACCGTCCTTGAGAACGAGGCGGGCGAGCTGCGCGCCAGCCAGTCCCCCGACGAAGATGTTGCCCTTCCAGCCGGGAAAGAGGTCGGCGGTGTAGATCGCCAGACCCGACGTCGCGATCGAGGGAACCCAGTAGTAGACGGGCTGCTCCAGGCCGGGCTTGCTCGATCCTTCCCCAATGGCGCCGCCGAAATATTCCCGGCCATAGGTGATGATCGGCCAGCCGTAATTCTTGCCTCGTTCGGTTCGGTTGAGTTCGTCACCGCCCTTCGCGCCATGCTCGATGGTCCAAAGCGTGCCAGTGGCCGGATCGATGGCCGCGCCTTGGATATTACGATGGCCCATGGACCAGATCTTCGGGTCCCAGCCCAGACGCGCCGGTTCGCTCGATGCGGCCTCTCCGTTCGGCGTCAGGCTCATGACTTTGCCGATGAAAGACGAAGGCTTCTGGACCTCGTCACGGGCCGACCCGCGATCACCGGTGGTTACGAACAGGGAGCCGTCGGGCGCCCACACGAGCCGCGAACCGAAATGGTTTTTGCTCATTATCGACTGGTCTTGGCTGAAGATAACACGGACGTCTTCCAGCTTACCGCCGCCCGATGGATCCAGCGAAAGCCGTGCGCGTGCCACTGCGGTGCCAGCTGCCCCGTTCTCGCGAGGCTCGGCATACGAAAAATAAATCGTTCCCGAGGTGGAGAAATCCCGAGCGAGAAGCACATCGAGCAGGCCGCCCTGGCCGGCTGCTGCCACCGCAGGCACGCCGTCGATGGCCGGCCCGATCTTACCCTCCCGCGTGACCACCCGCAGCCGGCCTGGCTTCTCGGTGACGAGCATCCGTCCATCGGGCAGGAACTGGAGCCCCCACGGGCTGGCAAGGCCCTTGGCAACCGTTTCCGTCTTGATCGGGCTTGCGTTCGTCGGCTTGGGTGCATCCGTCTGAAAGGCCGCAGCCGGCGCTGCGGCCATCGCCGTGCCGAATAGCGCAAAGGTCAGCAATACCAATCTCATAAGATCTCTCTCGTGCGATGCCATCATGTCATGTCACGATACTCAGATAGGTTTGGGATGCTGCGCGGGCAACCGGTGCACTTGCGGCATCGCCCCATTTGTCTTTTTGAGACGCCTCCGCCATATAACGTCCATGACTGCACCCCAGAGCCTGCATTTTTGCAAGATGAACGGCCTCGGCAACGAGATCGTCATCATTGACCTGCGAGGGGCAAAGCGGGCTCTCTCGGGCGAAGAGGTGCGCGCCATGGCGGACGAACCGAGGTCGCATTTCGATCAGCTCATGGTTCTCAATTCGCCGCGCCGCTCCGGCACGGATGCGTTCGTCACCATCTTCAACAGCGACGGCTCGGAAAGTTCCGCGTGCGGCAACGGCACCCGCTGTGTTGCCTGGTTCGAGAGCCAGCGGACGGGGCGTATGTCATTGAAGTTCGAGACCAAGGCCGGCGTGCTGGATGTTTCAGTCGGAGATATTGATCACATCACAGTCGACATGGGCGAGCCGCGCTTCGCCTGGAACGAGATTCCGCTGGCAGAACCTTTCCACGACACGCGCGGGATCGAGCTGCAGATCGGTCCCATCGACGCACCTGTGCTCCACTCACCTTCCGTGGTCAATGTTGGCAATCCGCATGCGATCTTCTGGGTCGATGATGTGGAGGCCCACGATCTGGCGCGCTTCGGGCCACTTCTGGAAAACCATCCCCTATTTCCCGAGCGTGCAAATATCTCGCTGGCCGAGGTGCGCTCGCGAAGCGACATCAAGCTCAGGGTCTGGGAGCGAGGTGTGGGTCTCACGCGGGCCTGCGGTACAGCGGCATGCGCTGCGGCCGTTGCCGCCATGCGCAAGAAGCTCGTCGATCGTACCGTCACCGTTCACCTGCCCGGCGGCCCGCTCGTCATCACATGGACGGATAACAATCGTATCCTGATGACCGGCCCGGTGGAGGTGGAGTACGAAGACGACTGGCCGAGAGCCCAGACCACAGCCGGTGCCTGACCGGGTCCGCTGTACGATATCGATCATTGTCCCCAACGTCTGAGCATCTTTCTTCGAATGGCATCGCTTCGCATCCCATGACCGAGCCCAAGATCATCACGCTAGGCTGCCGGCTGAACGCTCATGAAAGCGATACGGCCAGCGCCCATGCGCGTGCGGCTGGGCTCGCCGAGAGCGTCATCGTCAACACCTGCGCGGTCACAACGGAAGCAGTACGTCAGGCCAAGCAGACCATCCGTCGCCTGAAGCGGGAAAAGCCGGAGGCCAGGATCATCGTGACCGGATGCGCCGTGCAGCTCGACGCGGACCGGTTCGCCGCGATGCCTGAAGTCGATGCGGTCATCGGAAATCGCGAGAAGCTCGAGGCCGAGACGTTCGTTGCGATCGCACGGGCAAATGACCGGTTGGTGCGCGTGGGAGAAATCGCCGAGACGCGCGCGATTGCGGTGGCGCCGTCCCCCTCGTCCTCACAAGGCCGGACCCGGGCCATACTGACCGTTCAGAACGGATGCGATCATCGTTGCACGTTCTGCATCATTCCATTTGCCCGTGGACCCGCGCGCTCGATGACGGCCGGCGAGGCCGTGAACTGCGTCCGTGATTTCGTAGCGGGCGGACATCGAGAAGTGGTTCTCACAGGCGTCGATCTCACCTCATATGGCACAGACCTGAAGGACCGGGCGCCACTTGGCCATCTCGTGCGTACCATCCTGCGCGAGGTGCCGGAGTTGCCGCGCCTGCGCCTCTCCTCCATTGATCCGGCGGAGGTGGACAACGATCTCTTGCAGGCCTTGGCAGAAGAGCCGCGTTTGATGCCGCATCTGCACCTGTCGCTCCAGTCTGGCGACGACATGGTCCTGAAACGTATGAAGCGCCGCCACACGCGAGAAGGTGCCATCCGCTTCACAGATGCGCTCCGGGCGGCCCGCCCCGATATTGTTCTGGGCGCGGACCTCATCGCAGGTTTTCCGACAGAAACAGACGATATGTTCCAGACAACACTCGACACCATCGCGGCATGCGGCCTCACCTACCTGCACATATTCCCTTATTCTGCGCGTCCGGGGACGCCCGCGTCCCGAATGCCGCAGGTTCCGGGCGAGATCGTCATGGCGCGCGCAGCTCGTTTGCGCCAGGAAGGACGGGTGAGGCTGGAGGCGTTCTTGCGGACGGAAGTCGGCTCTGTCCGAACTGTGTTGATGGAGCGGGGCGGAACCGGCCGAACGCCGCAGTTCGCGGAGGTGGCTGTCAATGCCGCACCGGATGCGGGCGCGATCAAGGATGTCCGAATCATCGGGCAGGATGGAACAAGGCTCGTGGGTGAGTGTGTGGCCGCTACTGATGCGCCGACACGGCAGCGGCTTGCTACCCAGGGGATCAAGGTGACGGTGTGACGGATCAAACGGAAAAAAAGCCCCCCGGCCTGATGGGCCGGTTGTTCGGCACAAAAAAAACCAACGAGCCGACGCCTCCCGCGAGCGAGAGCATCGCGGAGTCGCCGGCTGCAGACGACCAGGTTGCAAAAACGCAGGAAGCGGTACCGGCGATGGCAGATACGCCGGAATCCGAGGCGCCCAAGAGCTGGTTTCAGCGCCTGAAGTCCGGCCTGACGCGCACCTCAAGCAAGCTCTCCGACGGCATCACCGGGATATTCACCAAGCGCAAGCTTGATGGTGCCACTCTAGAGGATCTGGAAGACCTGCTCATTCAGGCGGATCTCGGCGTTGGGACGTCGGACCGGATCATCGAGAGAATTGCCAAGGGCCGTTTTGAGAAGGGCATCTCGGCCGACGAGGTGCGCGATATCCTGGCCTCTGAAGTTGAAGCGGTGCTCGAACCTGTGGCCCGCCCGCTCAGCGTATCGGAGGCGAACAAGCCGCATGTCATCCTTGTCGTCGGCGTGAACGGCGGCGGCAAGACCACGACCATCGGCAAACTCGCCGCGCAGTTCTCGCGGCAGGGCAAGAGCGTGATGCTGGCGGCTGGCGATACCTTCCGCGCTGCTGCCATTGACCAGCTGAAGGTTTGGGGTGAGAGAACGGGTTGTGAGGTCGTCGCCAGTGCTGTCGGCGCTGACGCATCCGGTCTCGCATACGAGGCCTTGAGACAGGCGAAAGAGAAGGGCGCCGATGTGCTTCTTGTCGATACCGCCGGCCGCTTGCAGAACAAGCAGGCGCTTATGGAAGAGCTCGAGAAGGTAACGCGCGTGATGAAAAAGATCGATGCGACGGCGCCGCACGATGTCCTTCTGGTTCTGGATGCAACGACGGGTCAGAACGCGCTCCAGCAAGTCGAGATTTTTAGCAAGCGGGCCGGTGTATCTGGCATCGTCATGACGAAACTGGACGGAACCGCGCGCGGCGGCATACTCGTTGCGATCGCGGCGAAGCACCAAATCCCCGTTCATGCCATCGGCGTAGGCGAAGGCATCGACGACCTTCAGGCCTTTTCGGCGAAGGAATTTGCGGATGCAATCGCCAATGCCTAAACACACCCCGACCTGCTACAGGCTCTGGCCTCGCGCGGTTCGGCAGCAGTCGCGCCATCAATCGAAGGTCACGTCCCGGCCATGACACGCAAGAGGCGCTTCTTTCCCTTCAATGCCGAGCAGACCGTCAACATCCTGAGTGAATTCGGGCCGCTCGCGACGATGTTCATCGTCAATGCGATCTGGGACATCAATACCGGCACGTGGGCGCTCATCGTGACCACGGTTCTGGCCATCGGCGTGATGTTCTACATGTTTCGCCGGCCGCCGGTTTTCCCGCTCATAGCCTCGACGGTGACAATCGTGTTCGGCGCGCTGACGATCCTCACCGGCGATCCGATGTGGGTTCAGATCAAGGTGACGATCTTCAATGCGATGTTTGCAGCCTTCCTGTTCATCGGCCTGTGGTTGGATCGGAATTTCTTCGAGTACGTATTCGGCAGGACGTTCCACTACAGCAAGGAAGGCTGGAACAAATTCACACGCAGCTTTGCGTGGTTCTTCGTTCTCACGGCGGTGCTGAACGAAGTCGTGCGGCTGACGTTCGAAGATACGCACATGTATAATGTGCTTGGCCATCAGATGAGCGGCGTGAACATCTGGATCGCCTTCAAGCTCGTGCTCATCATGCCGCTGAGTGGGCTTTATGCATGGGTTCTTACGCGTTGGATGGCCCAGCATTATATGCCGCCGCCGGATGATGCCGATGCAGCCGGGCTCGTTCTGGCGGAAAACCGCGCCACGGCACAGAGAGCTGCTGAGAGCGCGGGGCAGAGTGCAGCCGGGGGGGATGTCGGCCCCCATCGGTAATTTTTCAGTTCTCGAGCAACGCAAGCTGGCCTACCGGTGCATGGGACGTTAGGTTCTGATTTCAGGTATCAAGAGTGACAATAATGAAAGAGCAGCCACCTGACGCTGGTGCGCCTGTCCAGGCGACGGAGCCGGAGATTGATAGTCAGCAACTTTGGAAGCTGCTCGTGGAGCTCGGGCCGCTTCTCGTATTCTTCATCGTGAATTCCAGAGCGGGTATTTTCTGGGGCACCGGCTGCTTCATCGCGGCCACTGTCGTCTCCATCGTCGCGTCGCGTGCGATGTTCGGCAAACTTGCCGTCATGCCGCTGGTCTCGGCTTTTTTCGTCATCGTATTCGGCGGCATGACGCTGTGGCTTCAGGATGAACTCTTCATCAAGCTGAAGCCGACCATTGTGAACGCCATCTTTGCTTCGGTACTGCTGGGCGGCCTAGCTGCAGGCCATTCGCTTTTGCGCTATCTTTTTGGCGATGTGTTTCGCCTCACCGACGAAGGTTGGCGGCAACTCACATTTCGCTGGGGACTGTTCTTCGTTCTCCTGGCGTTTCTGAACGAAGCCGTCTGGCGAAATTTCTCCACGGACACCTGGGTTAGTTTCAAGGTGTTCGGAATAATGCCACTTACAATGATCTTCGGAATTTCCCAGATGGGCTTGTTGAAGCGTCATGAAGCGAAATTAGACTAAAGTACAAAGCTTCTTCAGTGGTAGGAGCAGTTCTTTTTGTCCTTGCACGGACGATCCGTATCGAAAAGCGCAAACGTCCAATACTGTACATTGCTTCACGGATTGTTTAGTGGCCCCCGGTTTTTTGGTGGACGCCACGGGCGAACTACTATTTTCTTCAAATCGTAGAGAGTATCTTACTCAGGGTGGAGACATGCCGTTTACCACGTCTACTGATATCAAAGCTGCAAGTGATAAGGCGATGGCCAAAGAAGCATCTTTAAAGCCTGGTTCCGTAAACCAATTGGATCAATCCCCGATCCATCAATTGCATCGAGCAGGTCAGTGTGCGGCTGATATCTTCCAGGCCGAGATGGGCCTGGATGATCTGACGCCACGCCAGTATGCGGTGCTTCTGACCGTGTCTCAGAATGAGGGGCTGAGCCAAACTCAGTTGGTGGATAAGACGGGGATCGATCGTTCCACGCTTGCCGATATTGTTCGCCGGATGCTCAAGAAGGGTCTTCTGAGCCGCCGCCGGACGCGGGAAGATGCCCGCGCCTATGCCGTGAAGCTTACCGACGAGGGCTGGCGGTCTCTGAAGGCTGCCGACCCGGTGGCAAAGCGGGTCGACGAACGCATTCTGTCGGCTCTGCCGGCCCAGCAGCGCGACCGTTTCTTGAGCGATCTGAATATGATCGTGCAAGCGCTCGGCAAGTTCCGAGATAATCCTACGGCCTGAGAATTCGGCCGGCGGTAGAAGAAGATCAGATGAAATCTTGCCGATCGCTCCGGCGATCGGCGGCTTATTGCTGGCGCGATTGGTTCGCAGCAGTTGGGGTCAGGATCAGGCCGCTGATTTGAGCAGGCGCTGCTCGATCATGGACTCGGCGATCTGGATCGCGTTGAGCGCTGCGCCCTTCAAGAGATTGTCCGAGACGATCCACATCGCCAGCCCGTTCTCGACGGTGGCGTCCTCTCTGATCCGAGACACATAGGTAGAGAACTCGCCGGCTGCTTCCACCGGGGTCGCGTAACCGCCGGGTTCGCGCTTGTCGACGACGAGGATGCCCGGTGCGTTGCGCAGGATCTCGCGGGCTTCCTGATCACTGATGGGTCTGTCGAATTCAATGTTGACCGACTCCGAGTGACCGACGAAGACCGGCACCCGCACGCAAGTCGCCGTCACCTTGATCCTGGGATCGAGGATCTTCTTGGTCTCCGCCAGCATCTTCCATTCCTCCTTCGTGTAGCCGTCCTCCATGAAGACGTCGATGTGAGGAATGCAGTTGAACGCGATCTGCTTGGAAAACTTCTTCGGTTCGACCTCGGTGCCAGGCACGTACTTGGACTTCGTCTGCTGCCAAAGTTCGTCCATCGCTTCCTTGCCGGCGCCGGAGACGGACTGGTAGGTGGAGATGACGACGCGCCGGATGGTGGCCGCATCGTGCAGCGGCTTTAGGGCCACCACGAGCTGGGCCGTGGAGCAATTCGGATTGGCGATGATGTTCTTCCTGGCGTACCCGCGGATTGCGTCCGGGTTTACCTCGGGCACGACAAGCGGCACGTCCTGGTCGTAGCGCCAACAGGAAGAGTTATCGATGACGACACAGCCCTTGGCGCCGATGCGGGGCGCCCATTCCTTGGCTACGCTCGACCCCGCCGACATCAGGCAGATATCGGCCTTGGAGAAGTCAAATGTTTCCAAATCCTGGCACTTGATCGTGCGATCGCCGAACGAAACCTCCGTGCCGATCGAACGGCGGGAGGCCAGGGCGTGGACTTCGGAGACAGGGAAGCGGCGCTCAAGCAGCACATTCATCATTTCGCGCCCGACGTTGCCGGTGGCGCCGACGACGGCAATCCTGTAGCCCATTTGATAGGTCCTTGAAATCCCTTGCGAAGCACCAAGCCTCGCGGGCGCTATTGCTAGCGATGTCTTTGCTGGCGATCCCATACGCGGGGTTTTCCCGTCTTTCAAGCCGGAGATGGGTCGCGGGGCTGGCGATGGGGCTCGCTTTGCCTCCCAGGCGGAAGGAGATTATCGCAGGCCAGGGTGGCGCGCCTTCACTTCGTCGGGGCGACGATCCATGCTGGGCCTCCCTTTGGAGTTTCGAGAAAGCCTGAAGATGCGGCGTTGGTTCATGCGGTGCAAGGCGGTGGCGTTCGGGGCGGCGCTGGCCATCGGGTTACCGGTGCTGGCCGAGCCTGGCTGGATGAGCGAGGCTGAACTCCTGGCCACCTTCACGGGCCGGAGCATCGATGGGCACTACGAGGATGGAGACACATTTCACGAAAGCTATGCGGCCGACGGCGCAGTCTTATACCGCGATGCGCGTCGCGCATCCGGGGGCCGCTGGTCGGTACAGACCGGCACTTTCTGCACGATCTACGATGATGACCCGGCCGGCGGCTGCTATCGGGTCCGGCAGGTGAGCGGGAACTGCTTCGAGTTCTATTTTGTGGCGCGCACGGAAATACAGGCCAAGCGGGATCCCCGAAAGCCGGCGTGGACCGCGCGGGGATGGTTCCCCGAAAAGCCCTCGACCTGTGCGGCTGGAGAAAGCGTGTAGGGCGAAATACCCAAGCATTCTTTGGGTAAACGGAACGTTAACGACCTCGCCCTTACGATACGATTGCAGCCCCGGATTTTGGGCCGGCCCGAGACATGCGGCGGTCGTGCCCTGGCGATTCCAGGAAAAGTACGATATGGATCAAGACCATCGTTCCGACTTGAAGTTATGGTCGTTGTACATTGTCGCTTCAGCGGCAAGAAAATTCGGCCGGGATGTGTGATGCGTAGCCCGCTTCCAGCTGCTTTGCTCGTTTTGTCCGTATCCGCCTTGGATGCGAACGCAGTCGGTTGGCAGACGCGACTGAATTGCGCGAGCGATTACTACGCCTACTGCTCTCAGCACGCTGTCGGTTCGGCTGCCCTTCGTAAGTGCATGCGCGACAACGGCCCGCGCCTTTCGAAGTCTTGCGTCAACGCTCTGATCTCGGATGGCGAGATCTCCAAGGCTGAAGTTGAGCGGCAGAAGGAAAAGATTACGGCAGCCAAGGCCAAGTCCCAGTCGAAGCCGGAGCCTCAAAAAGAAGCCAAGAAAGATACCAAGGCGGATACGAAGTCGGCTGCCAAGACTGAAAGCGCGCCCAAGAAGTCGAAAGTGGCAGAACGCACCAAGGGCTCGGATCCTGCAAAGGCCGATGCGGCCGCGTCGGGCAAGGTACAGACCGTTGCCCTGCCGGTGCCGAAGCCGCAAATAGCGCCGGAGCGTGAAGCGGGTCTGCTCGATCAAGAGACGTACGAGGCCCTCAAAAGGCGGGTGCACCATTTCCTGGCTGATCCAGACACGCTGCACCCGGTGGTTCCTCAGTTCGTGACCGAGCAAGAGGCGCTTGCCGAAACCGACTCCGTGAACCCCGCGCAGACGGAGGCTGCGATTGTGGCTCCCATTCCCATGGAGCCTACGGAAAATACCGCGGAGGCGAATGTGGCCTCGGAGCCTGTCAATTCCGAGATAGCCGCGCCGGAGTTGCCAACCGCGGCCGTGTCTGAGCCCGAGACAGGCAGCGAGGTTCCGGCCGATGATAGGAACGTCGAGAAGGCGGTGACGCCGCCTTCCCGCGAGAGGGTCAAGAAGACCACCAAATCGTCTCCGGGTTACTCTTCCAGTAAAATGAGCCTCGGCAAGAAGTCTGCGGCGGAAAAGAGTGCGCCTGAAGTACCGCCAAATGCACAGTCGTGGAATGAGTATATGGAGCGCCGGTTCGAAGGGGGCCTGAATTACGAAGGTCTCGGCGCCCGTTTCTCCAAATAATACCCAGATCGCCGCCAATTCCCAGCTATTGTGCTCGTTAATTCCAGTGGCTCCCTTTCTTCGCAATAGGTTGAGCGCTTTTCAAGATACGGGTTCATTGCGCGCTGCATTTTCCGACGGACGAAAATCATCGCCGTTCTAAATCCAAAAGAAATCCAGCCATTGCCGTTGTTTTATTGCATAGAATTTTAAACAACTTCGCCTGAAATACGAAACAGGTTTCCGGTCAGCCGGTTTTTTGCTTCGGCATCCAGGGGGAGTTTGGTCCATGTTTCGTTTGCATTTAGGTTTGTGCATTGCCGCTACGGCCACCGCTTTGTCCATCCTTTCGTTCGGCATTCTGGAGCGCCCTCGGGGGGCTTCGCTGGCCGAGATCCACTCATCAGCTCAGGAGGCCGCATTTCGCGCCGCGCGCAATGCTGAGATCGCCAGGTCGCTGAGAGCTTATACGGCAGAGCGCGCCCGGGCATTCGTGGCAGCGCGCAACATGGAGATTACGCGCTCCCTCGCAGCCTACACAGCACAGCGTGAGCGGGCCTTCGCTCTGGCCCGCAATGCGGAAATCGAGCTCATTTCTGCTACGGTCGAGGCTCAGAGGAACGCGATCTTCACGGAGGCGCGCAACGAGGAGATCGCTCAGTCGGTCCGGGCTTATGAGGCACGGCGCGATCAGGCCTTTGCGGAAGCGCGTAATCTCGAGATCGAGGCCTCACTGGCAGCTCATGAGGCTCAGCGTGCGGCAGCGTTCGTCGAGGCGCGTCAGGCCGAGATCGACAGATCGCTGGCCGCGACGGCCATGCAGCGGGCCAGAGCGTTCATCCAGGCACGCAACGAGGAAATTGATCGTTCGATAGCCGCCTACGAACAAAGCCGCGGGCCCGTGCAGACGGCAGCAATTACGCAAGAAGACTAGCTAAGCGAAAGGCCCTGGGCGCTGTGAAATCCCAGGGCCTCTCTTGAAGATCGTATAACGATCAAGAGTTCAGCGCGTACCGCCTGATCCCGTGCTGCAGCTGGCCGGCCGTGCCCGGACCTCTGATGGGGCGCAAGGTCCGAAATGAGCGGCTGATGCCGCTATTGCCTCCTGCTCGCCGACGATCCTCGTGCTGCCCGTCCTCGCAACCTTTCAGTACATTCCAGAAAACGCCGAGCCGACGAAGTTCGGCGACATCCGGAAGCGACCGCAACACGCCAATGATCGTCGCCCCGCAAAAGCCGGTCGTCAATTGCCCGGTGCAAACATGCTTTCTAACGAGCCGGTTTCTTCGGCTCGACGGTTAGGACGAGATTCGCAGGCCGTTCAGCTCTTTGGCGATCTTCTGAAACGTCTCGCGCAGCTGGTTGCCATTTTTCGCGTCGAAGAAGTGCGTCGGGGTCGTCGCGCAATATTGCAGAATAGCCAGTGCGCCTGCGGGCGCCTGAAAGCCGACGGTATAGATCGTGATTCCGGAGGTTTTCATGTTGTCACAGATCTTCTGGGCCTGGACCTGGGAGTTCCCGTTGGCGGACTCGTAGGACTTGTTGAACTCGCCGTCCGTCATGAGGATTGCGACCTTCCTGACTTCGGGATCGTTGTAGGCGCGAGGTGCCGAGCTTTCCGGGAAGACGCTGCTCCACTCGGGGGAGATAAGGTACCAGGCCCATGCCACGCCGAGGTGGCCGGCCGTCATGCCAACGGCTTGCATGGAGTCGATGGCTGTCGTGAGTTCGTCCAGGTCATCGGTAAGAGGCACGACCTCGCTCGAGGGGCAGGCTGAGGATTTCTTACCCAGTAATCCGCCAGTCGGTCCCTTGTCTTTGAAGGCATTCGCGCCGGGGCGCTCCGTGACGCACGTTGTGCCCTTACCGGCTTGAGAATTCCCGCCGCCGTTTCCTTGACCAGCAATGGAACCAGAGAGAGAGCCCGCGTTGACGGCCGTATCGAATGGCGCGATCGCAATGCGGTTGCTGCTGGAGCCATCGCCATCGGTCAGCAGGATGTCGACGAGGTCCTTGGCGGCAAGCTTGAGTTCGGCAATGCGCGAGCCCTTCATGGAACCGCTGACGTCGAGCATCATTGAGACTTCGACGTCTTTGGCGTCGAACACGGCCGTGGCCCGCGTGGCCACGTCCATGCTTTTCTTACCCATGATCGCAGCGAATGTCGTGGGTACTTCCAGATCGAGAAGCAAGGAGACCGTGTTTGTTTCCCTGACACTCTGGGTGACGAAACTCTTTATTTGCGCGTCGCCGTTCGCGATACCTTGGAAATTCGCCGCGAAGTAGCGTTGAGCGATAGCTTCGAGCGCCTCGTCCGACGGCTTTTCGATACGCAGCGCTTTGGCGGTTGCAAGCGCCGCAGCATCGAGCGCGGCAGCAGATTGCGCCGAGATGCGGCTGGCGCGAGACGCGTCGACGGCAATGCCCGATATGATCATAATGACGAGGATCATGAGGCCGAACAACGGAGCAACCACGCCCTCGTCACTTCTGTGGAAGGAGCGCACGCGGCAAATGCAAGAATGCATGTCGAGATCTCATTAAGAACAATTTTGTTGAGTTCGGGATGGGGAGAGCTGGATAGAGTGGTGGTCTAATGAGCAGAGGCCGGCCCTCAGGAGGTCCGGAAAAAAAGATGCATGAATGAGAGAATTTCGTCCAACAATGAAGGTAAACGCGAATAGCGAATTCCTATTCCGCAGGGAAAAGACATGAGCAAATTGGGTTCAATTTAATTTTCAAAAGAACAACCTTCTCGGATCATCCGCATAAGTTGGAAAATAACTTTGAAATAAGGAATTGGCGATTTTTGAATCGGAACTTCGCGCCGCTTCAGACGCCTCCGGATGCCGTTCCCAAGTGATGCGGATGTGGCCAACAAGAGAGAAGACGTCCGGGGTGAGAATAAATCCGGTTCATCCACCGGGCAGGGTGCGAGGGTTAAGGCCTTGTTAACCGGCGCCGTGGGAGGGTGCGCCAGTTCCGCTTCTGTTCCAGAGGCATGTGTATGCGACGGCTTCCCAAGATTTTGATTTTTGGTTTTCTCGGTTATGCGGTCGTGACGGCAACGCCGGACCAGCAAACGCGGATCTTGGACGGAATGGGTGCGATCAGGGATGCGGCCGTCGAGGCCTGCCAGCGTGAGGGGAGCCTGTGCTCTCGGGCCTTCCAGTACGTCGGGACGGCCGTGAGCCAGTCTCTCACCGATGATCCGAAGCCGTGGATGGATGACGAGAGCAAACGCGCCGCGGCTGGTCAAACCGAGCCCCTTGCCTCTCCCAAGCCCTAGGCACCCTGGCACTGGCGTATCGCTGCGGCCCTCGACGCGAATTTGACAGACTTTGGCTTTTCACAGATTGCTCATGGCTGCCCGAAGCCTCTGCTTGTCGGCCTCCACGGGCAGCGCTGCGTTCGCCCTTTCCAATGCCTCGGCGGACATCCTCCGCGCTGCAATCCCGATCGTATCCGGCGCCAATCGCGACAGCGCCGCGAGAGCCTTTTGCAGGCGGATCTGAACTTCAATTACCGCAGCGCCATCGCGCGCGATGGGCTGGAATGCATCCTCCAGCATGTCGTCGGCTTGAATGGGAGGCACGTGCAGCCGGGGGTACAGCGTCTCGCCGCCCAGCTTGGGGTGCCAGTTGGAGAGGATTCTCACCAAACGCCCGAGCACGTCGATCGCAGTGCCGGGATCGTTGACCGCGGGCGAAAGGGCGCGCGAAGCGATCTCGGAGAGAACAATCAGACCGAAGCGAGGATCCTGATCGAACGTGCGCATCGCCTCGACGGTGAAAGCGGCGCAGAGCCGTTGGGAATGCTCGTCGCTGACGGAAGCGCCGGTGACATAGAGCAGAGGCGCGCCGGGATGGGCGAAGCTTCCAGGAAGATCGACAAGCCAGATCTCAGCATCCATCTCCTCTGCACAATCCGAGAGCGCGCGAAGATCGATGTGCTGAACGTAGCCTATGCTTGTCGGAGGGACGGAAATTGCGCCCGCGGGAGCGGCACCATGGAACGCTTTTCCTCCCAGGTACGGGGACTCGGCGCGCGTCGTGAGGGCCTCTGTCGCGGCCTCTTCGACGCGATCCAGGGTATCGCCGACCCTGCCAAACTTCATCAGATGAATGATCCAGCGAAGCAGTGCCATGGCTACCAATGCGACGACCGTCACGGTGACAACAAAAAGCACCACGCGACCTTTTTGGCTGTACACATCGGCATTCAGGGCAATGATGCCGACCAGACTGAATAGAAACGCTCCTACGAAGGTTGCCAGAACATTCTGTGTTGTGCGGTCTTCCTGCAGAAGCTGCGTCGCCCGCGGAGTCGCATTGCTCGATGCCGCCGCATAAGCCTGCACGGCGATGGAAAGAGAGAATGTTGCGACCGCAAGCATAGACGAGGCCAGAATGCCAAGGATCTGATCGACCGCATCGGCTCCGATCTGGGTGGCGAAGGTGTCCGGAATAAAGGGGGCCAGAACCACGCCCGCCAGCGCTGCAGCGACACCGAGAAATGCGAAGGAGACCGCGCGGACCCAGATTTCGCGGAGGGCTTGCCGGATCCGCCAACCCATCTTTCCGATCATGTCTGCTCCATTGTTAAAGGAAGCGTGCGTTCTTCACGACTGAGCTGCCTTGCCGGGCAATCATTCTAGGGTGTCTTTGCCGCCCTAACATATTTGATTTGGCAGCCGTAGGCGCGCATCTCGGACCGTGGGTTGTGTCAGTACCGGTTGCGGGTCTCTCAATGTCGAAAGAGCAGGGTCACAACGGCGCGGTGTCTTGCAAAAACGCGCGTTTCTAAGCGTCGCTCGCACGATCCATTGGTCATGCCAGTCAAAAAAAGCCGGAGCTTCCGCTCCGGCTTCTTACAGGGATGAGGAGCACTGGGTGTGTTACGCCGCGAGCTTCGCGAGTTCGTCCACGATGGCCTTGCCCATCTCGGTGGTGCCCACTTTTGTCATGCCCGGCTGCATGATGTCACCGGTACGCAGGCCCCTGTCCAAGACTGCAGCGATGGCCTGGTCCACCATGTCGGCTTCCTTGGCCATGTCGAGAGAGTAGCGCAACGCCATGCCGAACGAGGCGATGGTGGCGATTGGGTTGGCAAGGTTCTGCCCCGCGATGTCGGGTGCGGAGCCATGGACAGGTTCATAAAGTGACATGCGCTTGCCCGACTTCGGATCGGGTGCGCCGAGGGAGGCCGACGGCAGCATGCCGAGCGAGCCCGTGCACATGGCGGCTTCATCCGAGAGGACGTCGCCGAAGAGATTGTCGGTTACTATGACATCAAACTGCTTCGGGTTGCGAACGAGCTGCATGGCGCAGTTATCGGCGAGGATATGTTCGAGCTTCACGTCGGGTGCGTAAGCTGCGTGCGTCGCGGTGACGACCTCCTTCCAGAGGACGCCGGTGCGCATTACGTTGTGCTTCTCGGCGGAGTGGACCTTGCCTGTGCGCTTGCGTGCAAGATCGAAAGCGACCTTAGCGATGCGTTCGATTTCATGGGTCGTGTAGAGCTGTGTATCGATGGCGCGCTTCTCGCCGTTCTCCAGGGTTACGATTTCCTTGGGCTCGCCGAAGTAGACGCCGCCTGTGAGTTCGCGCACGATCATGATGTCGAGGCCCTCGACCAACTCGCGCTTCAAGGAGGAGGCGTCGGCCAACGCCGGATAGCAGATGGCGGGGCGAAGGTTTGCGAAGAGGCCCAGGTCTTTGCGCAGACGCAGGAGGCCGGCCTCCGGGCGGGCCGCGTAGGGTACGCTCGCCCACTTCGGGCCGCCGACGGCGCCGAAAATCACCGCATCGGCCGCCTTCGCCTTGGCGACGCATTCGTCGGTTACGGCGACGCCATGGGCATCGTAGGCCGCACCCCCGACGAGGTCGCTTTCGGTTTCAAATTTGGCCCCGTTCGATCGTTTGTTCAAAAACGAGATCAGGCGCTCAACCTCGGCCATGGTTTCGACGCCGATGCCGTCGCCGGGGAGGAGGAGGAGGTTGTACGTGGCCATGGTGCGATTAACCTGTCTGTGTTCGGATGGGATGAGCGCGCGGCGCGAAAAACCCCGGCGGCGGTACTGCTAGCCTCTGTGCAGGATGGCCGCAAGGCGAACACGCCGTATCGGTCGTCGCAGCCGGCGAAGGTGGACAGGGAGGGGTGGGCCGATGTGTGGTTTTCAGCATGAACTGGGCTGGGGAGCGGCGGCGTTTCTAACGGTGCCGGCGATGGTCCTAGCTGGCCTGCAAGCCGCGGTTGCGGGATCCGGGGCGCCCAGCTTGGGGCTTCCCGTCGCCTGTGAACTGGGGCGGAGTTGCTTCATCCAGAGCTACGTCGATATCGATCCCGGCGAGGGGGTTGTCGATTTCGCCTGTGGCACTGCGACTTATTCCGACCATGATGGGACCGACTTCCGCCTTCTCTCCGCACGGGAGGCAGCCGGGGGGGTGCCGGTGAAGGCCGCGGCGTCGGGCGTCGTGAAGGGTGTGCGCGACGGAATGCCGGATCAGTTCGTAACGGCGGAAAATCGCGGCATCGTTGCGAGGCGCGAGTGCGGTAACGGCATCGTGCTGGATCATGGCGACGGGTGGGAAACACAGTACTGCCATATGCAGGCGGGCAGCGTGAGAGTTTCGACGGGCGACCGGGTCGACAAGGGCGCCGTGCTCGGCCATGTCGGCTATTCCGGGTTGGCCGAGTTCGCGCATCTGCATCTGACAGTGCGTCACAACGGGGCGGCGATCGATCCCTTCACCGGAGCAGAGAGAACGGCGCTGTGCCAGCGCGAAGCGGCAAACATCACAGGGCTGTGGGACGAGGCGTTCCGCGCAGATTTCAAATACAGAAACGGCGAAATCCTTGCGGCGGGATTCTCCGGCCGCGTGCCGGAGCTGAAGGCAACCGAGGTTGACGGCGGCGAGACGGCGCCCGGCGCGACAAGCCCGGAACTCGTCTTCTATGCGCGGCTCATAAATCTGAAGGCAGGGGACATCGTCCGTCTCGACGTGAAGGGCCCGGGGGGATTTGCAGCGACCACGGCGCCCAAGCCGCTGGATAGGAGCAAGGCGACGTGGCTGGCGTTTGCGGGCAAGCGCCTGAAAGCATCTCGTTGGGCGCCGGGACGCTATGAGGGCAGGGTGGAGGTGGTGCGCGCCGGGTCCGTGTTGCTGGAAGCGAGCCGTTCGTGGGATCTGGCTTCCACCCCCTAGCGGAGTGCTTGATCAGAGCCAAGGCAGCGTGAACGCGAGGGTGAAGCCGTTGAGGGTAAGGATCGCGCCGCCAATGCCAAGAAACGCGCTGGCAGCCAGCAGGAAAGTGCCGCGCGTTATGATGGAAATCGAGGCCAGCACGATAGCGATCTGTAGAAGCGCTTCGCCGTAATCAAAATATGGATCTTGCTGCATGGCGATGTCGCGCTCAATCTCAAGCGCCTTGCCGCGTTCCCAGAGCTGATCGAGACCTTCGCGCTCGCCGGGCTCACGCTCGGGGTCGCGCGTCAGGATATCATCCTGCTTCTTGTACTCGGCGATCTTCGCCTCGATTGCCGCGCGAGCGGTCGCAGGCAGGTCCGGTTCGGAGGCCAGCTTCAGTTGCATTTCGTCGACACGGACGCGCAGGACGTGGCGGCGCATGTTCTTCGCCTGGAAGAACGCCCAGGTGTTGGCGGCTGCTATGTTTTTCAAGGTGGCGTCTTTCGCCGCGTTGCCGCCGCCCATAGCGCAGATGGCGAGAAGCACGGCAAGCACGCCGATGTAGACGCCGGTCCAGCGTTCGCGATCGCGGCTCGTTTCGCCCGCGGCTTCCGGGACCAGATCATCCAATGCCATTGTCTCGTCCCTCGGAAGTCACGAGATCGGTGCGATTAACGACCGCGCCCGTCGTGTCGAGTACATAGACGATGGGTGCACCTGTGGCGAGTTCGCGCTGGATGATCTGTTCGCCGGACAGGCCTTCAAGCCGCATGATGAGGGCACGCAGAGAATTGCCATGGGCGGCGACGATGACTGTCTTGCCCGAGGCGACAACCGGCCAGATGTGCGCTTCGTAGTAAGGCAGGACGCGGGCAGCCGTGTCTTTCAGGCTTTCGCCGCCAGGAGGGGGAATGTCGTAGCTGCGTCGCCACCGCATGACCATGTCCTCGCCGAAGCGCTGGCGGGCTTCATCTTTGTTGAGGCCGGAGAGCTGGCCGTAGTCGCGCTCATTCAACGCTTCGTCGCGCTCGATGGGCACGCCTGACTGGCCCATGACGTCGAGGATGATGTCGAGTGTGTTTTGGGCACGGCGCAGGCGGCTCGTGAAGGCGTGGTCGAAGCGGATGCCGAAGTCGCGTAGAACGCGGCCGGCCCAGCGGGCCTCGATGACGCCCTTCTCAGTGAGGTCCGGGTCGCGCCAGCCAGTGAACAGGTTGAGCCGATTCCATTCGCTCTGGCCGTGGCGCACGAGAACGAGGGTGTGGGTCTCGGAGGCGGGATTGGAGGTGCTCATTGCGGCCGGCTTGCCCTCACAATCCGAGGACATCTGTCATGGAAAAAAGTCCCGGTCCCTTACCTTTCCCCCACAGTGCCGCCTTGACGGCACCGCGCGAGAATATGCCCCGGTCGGAGGCATGGTGGCGGATCGAGATCTCTTCTCCATCACCGGCGAAGATAACGGTGTGATCGCCGACGACACTTCCGCCGCGCAAAGTGGCAAAGCCGATGTCGCCGCGCCGGCGCGGGCCGGTGTGTCCGTCGCGGACGCGAACGGAAGCTGTGGAGAGGTCGACGCCGCGGCCGGTTGCGGCGGCCCGGCCGAGCATGAGAGCAGTCCCTGAGGGTGCATCAACTTTGTGGCGGTGATGCATCTCGACGATTTCGATGTCCCAGTCGGCGTCGAGCACCTCGGCAACCTTGCGCGTGAGAGCGGCGGCGAGGTTTACGCCAAGGCTCATGTTGCCGGACTTGATGATGGTCGCGTGCCGGGCCGCAGCCGCGATGGCTGCCTCAGCCTGATCGTCGAGGCCGGTGGTGCCGATGACGTGCACGATGCGGGCGTTGGCGGCCAGCCCGGCGAACTCGATCGTAGCCCTGGGCGAGGTGAAGTCGATGATGGCGTCGGCGCTGGCGATCAGCGCGAGCGGATCGTCGGTGACGGGGAGGCCCCGCTGTCCAAGGCCGGCCAATTCGCCCAGGTCCTTGCCCAGAAACGGGCTGCCCGGTGGCTCCGTGCCTCCCGCGAGCACGCAGGATGGGTCGCAATCGATCGCGCGCACGAGCTCGCGTCCCATGCGTCCTGCGGCACCCATGACGGCGATCTTCATTTCGGGCACCCCAGGCCTCCAGCTGTGCGGCTGGGCGGGGTATAGCAACCGGACTTGCCAGCGGGAAGTGCGTCAAGCGGTTCATCCGCAGGCAGATGCGCGCTATTTGGCCTTCGCGGCGCGTTTGACGGCCTCCATGATCAGCCTTTTGGCCTCGTCGGCATTCCCCCAATGGTCGATCTTGACCCATTTACCGGGTTCCAGATCCTTGTAATGGGCGAAGAAATGCTCGATCTGCTCGGTCGATATGCTGGGCAGGTCGGAGTAATTCTTAACATTGCTATAGCGCTTCGTCAGCTTGTCGCTGGGCACCGCGATCACCTTCTCGTCGCCGCCCCCGTCGTCCTCCATGACCAGCACCCCGATCGGCCGGCAGTTGATGACCGCGCCAGGGACGATCGCGCGCGTGTTGCAGACAAGAACGTCGATGGGGTCGCCGTCGGCGGACAGCGTATGGGGTACGAAACCGTAGTTTCCGGGGTAGCGCATGGGCGTGTAGAGGAACCTGTCGACGACCAGAGTGCCCGAGGCTTTGTCCATCTCGTACTTGATCGGCTCCCCGCCGACCGGTACCTCGATAATCACGTTGATGTCTTCCGGCGCATTATTGCCGACCGGTATTGCCTCGATGCGCATCGCGACCCCGTTTCTTGGATTGAAGAATTCACGGCAGATCCTGCCGCCTGTTCGCGGGGGAGTGTGCCCTACTGCGGCCTCCGAAGATAGAACCTGAAGGTAGAAGCCGGGATCGCTGTCGGGGGTTAACGGCCCGACGGGACACTGCGGTCGATTGGGCCTTAAGCCCAGCCGAAGCCGATCTTTTCCAGATGCGAACCGCCGATCGTCTCTCGTACCGTTTTGAAGGGACGGCCTCCACGACGCCAGTAGAAGTCGTTCGCGTGGGCATTGTCGGCGAGTGCCCACACGACCAGACCTTTGAGGCCGCGTGCATCGAGCCGCGCCCGGCATGCTTCGAACAGATGCTCTCCAAGCCCAAGGCCTTGAAAAACGGGCGTTATGTAGATCTCGTAGATCTCGCCTTGATGGGGACCACGACCGCGTGCGGCACCAAAAGTAGCGTAGCCGGCGAGTTTGCCGTCGTGCTCGATTACGAGCAGGCTGTCGCCGGAGCGAATCGCATTCGACCACCAATTCTTGCCGCGGCGGCGGATGATGTTTTCCAGGGGCAGGTAAGGGATGATTCCGCCGTATGCGGCGCGCCAAGTCACCCCGAACAAGCGCGCCAAGCCGGATGCATCACCGATCTTGGCGGGCCTCACCAGTACGTCCGAACGCCAGCCCAGCATCGCGTTCCTCCATCCGGGCCGCTACCGAGCGGCTCGGCTAAGCATAGCGAATTTCATGCCAAGGTGGCGGGCTTTTGTCTGACCGGGCGCATGAAAAGAAAAAGCCCGGGGCGATTGCCCCGGGCTCTTGGCGATCATCGCTTCAAGAAGCGGATCAGCCGACCTTCTTCATCTGCTCGAACGTCTTCGAAGCAGCGGCGTTCATGGTCTCAAACGTCTGCTGAGCAATCTTGGCCGAGAGTTCCATGAGCTCCTTGGCCTGATTGGCAGAAGCCGTCATCTGCTGCTGAACATAGCTCGTCTGCAGCTTCAGGACTTCCGGAACCGTCTTGGCGCGGGCGATGGCCTCGGCGGCGTCGAAAGCGGCCTCGGTGTTGATCTCGACGTTGCGCAGAACCTTCTCGCCGATGGTGCGAGCGCCGGCCTGAGCCGTCAGCATCACGTTCTCCATCGTCTTGACGCCGTCCTTGGAAACGGTCTGCATCTTGTCGAAAGCTTCGCGGGTCTTGGCGACGCCGTCCTCGGCGATGGCCTGGATATTCTCAGGAATGCGAGCATCCTTGGCAGCTGCAAACATTTCCTGGGCCTGGCGGGTGAACTGGTCGTTCATGGTGTTAGTCCTTCTTGGATATGTTGGAACGGTGCATACGAATGAAGCGGTGCATCAACGGGCTCGGAGGAGCGCCCGATATCGCGGCTAGAAGAATTGGTGGGAGCCTCGCGACCGGCTCGATCAGGTGAATATAGCAGCATCTTTTTGCATTGCAACATAAATTGTGCTGCAATGCGCCAATTCGTATGCTAACTATTTGGTAGATCAATAATAAAAAGCGCAATTCTGACGTGGATCATTTGATCGCGATCAAGAAAAACAGGGAGTTGCCGCCTTTTGTTGCGTTGCGTGATCGTCAGAGGGGCGGGAACTGGTCACGGTATCCCATGGCCATGGGGTCGAAGAGGATGTCGGAGGGGCGCAGCGGCCGTGCGAGGGCGAGACCCTCGAGTGACCGGCACCTTGACAGGGCCACGTAGGCCTGCCCGTGGGCGAAGGTGCCGCGGCCAAGGTCGATATAGACCTTATCCAGAGTAAGACCCTGGGCCTTGTGGATGGTAAGCGCCCACGCAAGCCGGATCGGGAACTGCTTGAAGGTGCCGGCGACGGTCTCGACGATTTTTTCCGCCGCGGTGTCGTAGGCATAGCGCCGACTCTCCCAGGCGGCGGGCTCGATTTCGTACTCCTTGCCGTCGATGTCCACCCAGACCTGCTTGTCGCCGAGCCGGGAGATGCGGGCCACGGTGCCATTGACCCAGCGGCGATCGGGATCGTTGCGCAGGAGGATGACCTTGGCGCCGACTTTCAGTTGCAGGCTCGTGTCCGTGGGCTGGGCGCTCGTGTTGAAATCTCCGCTGACACCGGCCTCATAGGTGTGGATCGGTCCTGGGAGTGCATCCAGATAGGCCATGTTGATGCGATGGGCCGCGGCGTTGGTTGGTGTCAGGATCACGTAGGCGTCACCCTCTCCGAGCGTGCGGACCGGGCGGACACAATCGTTCAGAAGCACCAGATCCTCCTCCTCCACCTCGCCTTCGCGGATGCGGTTCAAGACCCGCACGAGGCCTTCGTCGCTCTGGCGGAACACATGGCTGAGCTCCAAGAGCATGGTGCCAAGGCCTTCCTTCAGCCCCGATGCGGAGAAGAAGAATGGTCCGCCGTGCTCGCTTTCGAGATGCTGGGCCACTTCGGCTTCCTGAATGACAGGCGGCAGCTGATGGAGATCACCGAACATGACGAGTTTGAGGCCGCCGAATGGTTCGCGCGGGCGGCCGCGGTTGATACGCAGCGACATGTCGATGGCCCACATGAGATCGGAGCGCACCATGGAGACCTCGTCGATCACGAGATACTTCAGACGGCGCATCACCTGGCCGTTGCGGCTGCGGCGGATGTCATCGGGTTTGATCAGCCGCGGCGGCAAGCCGAAGAAGGAATGGATGGTCTGTCCGCCGACGTTGACGGCCGCTAGGCCCGTCGGCGCGACGACGACCATGTCATCGGGAATGAGATCGCGCAGACACCGCAACAGGGTCGATTTGCCCGATCCGGCGCGGCCGGTGATAAAGAGATGTCCGCCCGGTTCGTTGAGGTAGGTCAGGGCGGTTTCGTACTCCGCGGTGGGTGTGACGCCATGCGGCCAAGGGCCGGCTGCGGCAGGTGCGGCGGTCAATGCCGAGGCGGGATCATGGGATGACAAGCTTGCGTCTCACACCGGAAAGCCAAGACGACTGCTTAGGCCAGGGGGCAAGCCCCTGTCAAAACGCATCGGACCCCGCCCGTCGATAGAGAAAGGGCGGCCGCACGCTGTGCAGCCGCCCTTTTTTCACAAATGGGGTCAGAGATCACCCAGGACTTAGTCAGCGGTAATGCTGAGGACCTTGAAGTCCTTGTCCATCTTGATGTCGTAGTTGGCGCCGTCAGCACACTTCGTGTCGTTGAGTTCGAATACGCCCGAGCCCTCCGACTCCTTCTCGCCCTCGCCGCCGCTGCAGCCCCAGGCCTTGGCGGTGGCGGCGATCTTCTCAGCTTCCTCAGCCGAGGGCTTGTCGTCAGCGAACGCAAAGCCGGACGACAGCGCGAGAGCGACAACCGCGATAAGCGATTTTTTCATGGATAGTCCTCCGATGAGAGTGGTCGAATATGTGTGGGGAAACGAGGCCGATGGCCGTCCTCCTACTACGGATGCAACAGCCAACGGATCACGGCAGATGTGACGGACCCGCCGCATAGCAATATGTCGGATCACCGACGAAGTTTGCAATGGGAACTTTTCCCGAAAAAATCAGGAAATAAAAGAACTTAAGCGGCAGGGAATTTAACCAGAGTGAGCGCCGTTAAGCGACGTTCGCCTCACGCTCGGCCTCGCGCTTGCGTTCCTGTTTCTTACGCTCGTTCGGATCGAGCCAGCGCTTGCGGAGGCGGATCGTTTCGGGTGTGACTTCCACCAGTTCTTCATCGGTGATGTAGGACATCGCCTTCTCAAGCGTGAGCTTGATGGGCGGTGTCAAAAGCACCGCGTCGTCCTTGCCCGAGGCACGCACGTTCGTGAGCTTCTTGCCCTTGACGACGTTGACCTCCAGATCGTTTTCCCGCGTGTGCTCGCCCACGATCATCCCGATGTAGACGCGCGTCTGCGGCCCGATGAAGAACGGCCCGCGGTCCTGAAGGTTGAAGATGGCATATGCGGCGGCTTCACCGTCCGAATTGGAAATGAGCACGCCCGTCCGCCGGCCCGCGATCTCGCCCTTGAAGGGTGCATAGCGGTGGAACAGCTTGTTCATAACCGCCGTGCCGCGGGTGTCCGATAGCAGCTCCGACTGATAGCCGAGCAGGCTGCGCGTGGGCACATGGAAGACCATGCGGGTGCGTCCGCCGCCGGACGGCCGCATCTCTATCAGCTCTCCCTTGCGTTCCGAGAGCTTCTGCACGACGACGCCGGTGTGGCCATCATCGACGTCGATGATGACCTCCTCGATGGGTTCGAGTTTCTGTTTGGTCTCCGGATCAATCTGGAAGACGACCTTCGGGCGCGAGACGGTCAACTCGAAGCCTTCGCGGCGCATATTCTCGATGAGAATAGCCAGCTGAAGCTCGCCACGGCCGGCGACGTCGAAGCTGTCGCTGTCGGACGTGGTGGAGATGCGGATGGCGATATTCCGCTCGGCTTCTTTCATGAGGCGATCGCGGATGACGCGGCTTTGGACCTTGTCGCCTTCCTGGCCGGCAAAGGGGCCGTCGTTGATGCGGAAGGTCATGGACAGCGTCGGCGGATCGATCGGCTGCGCAGGCAGAGGCGTTTCGACGGAGGGATCGCAGAGCGTGTCGGCAACGTTTGCTTCGCTCATGCCAGCCAGCGCGACGATGTCGCCGGCCTCGGCCTCGTCAACCGGAATGCGCTCCAGGCCGCGGAATCCCAAAACCTTGGTGACGCGGAAATTCTCGATGAGCTTGCCGTCGCGCGAGAGCGCTTTCAGCTGCTGGTTGGGCTTGATGGTGCCGGACGTGATGCGGCCCGTCAGAATACGTCCGAGGAAGGCGTCGGCTTCCAGTGTCGTGGCCAGTATCCGCGCGGGGCCTTCTTCGATAGCGGGCGGCGGCACGTGGTTGACGATGAGATCGAACATCGGCGCTAGGCTTTCCTGCGGGCCTGCCGGGTCCAGGGCCATCCAGCCATTGCGGCCAGAGCCGTAGAGGACGGGAAAGTCGAGCTGCTCGTCGGTGGCATCGAGATTGGCGAAGAGATCGAAGATCTCGTTCAGAACCTCCATGTGACGCTCGTCGGGGCGGTCGATCTTGTTGATGGCGACGATCGGCCGGATGCCGCGTTTCAGCGCCTTCGAGACGACGAATTTGGTCTGCGGCAGCGGACCTTCGGAAGCATCCACAAGCACCACCACGCCGTCGACCATATTCAGGATCCGCTCCACCTCGCCGCCGAAGTCGGCGTGGCCTGGCGTATCGACGATGTTAATGCGCGTGTCCTTCCACATGACGGAGGTGCACTTTGCGAGGATCGTAATGCCGCGCTCGCGCTCCAGGTCGTTGGAGTCCATGGCGCGTTCGGCAACCTTCTGGTTGTCGCGGAAAGCGCCGGACTGTTTCAAGAGTTCGTCAACCAGGGTCGTCTTGCCATGGTCGACGTGCGCGATGATCGCGATATTTCTCAAGTTCATGAACGGTCTCTAACTGGAGAGGGGCCGGGGTGGTCTCGTTTTGGACGCGCGCCGACGATCATTTCGCGGGGAGGTAGCACATCCCCCGGCCAGCCGCCAGGGGACCGAATGGCCGCCGCCGCGTCATAAAGGGCGGGGGCATGGGGCAGCACGCCCAAAAACGGGGCAAAAAGAGGGGGCAGCTCCCCGAATGGTGCGAGGTGATAGACCCCAAGCGATTTACGGCGTTTGGGCCGGTAACATGCAATCAGTGCAGTTTGACGTGCGGCTCCGTGCGGCGCAGCAGACGGGAGAGGGTGTCGAGGAAGGTTTTCCAGAACCCGTAGAGGGCCCACTGGTGCATCTTGTAGAGCGAGCGGTACATCATCTTGGCGAAGAGACCTTCGATGATCATCTTGCGGCCCGTGACGAAGCCCATGAGGCTGCCGACGGTGGAGTACTCGCCGAGCGAGACCAGGGAGCCGAAGTCACGGTACTTGAAGGCTTCCAGCGGCTCGCCCGCCATGCGGCGGCGGATCTGGCGCACCACATGGGAGGCCATCTGGTGGGCGGCCTGAGCGCGCGGCGGGATCGGATGTTCCGCGCCCTCGGGAACGAGATAGCAGCAGTCGCCGATGGCGAAGATGTTGTCGTCCCGCGTCGTCTGCAGCGTCGGTTTCACGACAAGCGTATCGTAGCGGCTGACTTCGAGCCCATCGAGTTCCTTCAAGATCGCGGGCCCCTTCACGCCAGCCGCCCAGACGACGAGCTCGGAGGGGATGAAGTCACCGCTCTGCAGCTCGACGCCATCTGGGCGTACGCGGGTGACGCGAGCATTGGTTCGAATGTCGACGTTGAGCTTCGTCAGGATGTCGGTCGTTGCCTCGGAAATGCGCTCAGGCAAGGCGGGCACGATGCGGGGCGCGGCCTCGATGAGCGTGATCTTGATGTCCTTTTCCGGGTCGATCTTTTCCAGGCCGAAGGCCGCGATGCCGCGAGCGGTACGATGCAGTTCGGCTGACAGCTCCGTGCCGGTGGCGCCCGCGCCGATGATCGTGACGTGCAATTGGCCGGGACGGACCGGGCCTTCCTGGGCCTGGGCGCGGACGCAGGCATTGAGCAGGCGGCGGTTGAATCGCTCGGCCTGCTCTTTGGTGTCGAGCATGATGGCATGCTCGCGCACACCCGGCGTTCCAAAGTCGTTTGACACGCTGCCGATGGCGATAACGAGAATATCGTAGACCAGCGCTCTCTGGGGCGTGATCTCGCGGCCTTCCTCATCAAAGGTCGCAGAGAGCACAACCTGCCGGTTTGCCCGATTGAGGCCGATCATCTCGCCGTAGCGGAACTTGAACCCGTTCCAGTGACTCTGGGCCATGTATTCGAGTTCATGATCGTCGATGTCCATGCTGCCGGCTGCGATCTCATGCAAAAGCGGCTTCCAGATGTGCGTGCGGGAGCGGTCGACGAGGGTAACGGCGGCCTTGCCCTTGCGGCCAAGCTTCTTACCGAGCGTGGTGACGAGTTCCAGGCCGCCCGCGCCGCCGCCGACCACGACGATGTGTGGTAGATCAGGCTTGGGGACAACCAAGGTGCGTGTGGAATCTGTCATCGGTTATAACTCCCCGCAAATCATGCTTCAGCCTGCGCCCGCGCGTGCCCGCCGGTCAATCCCGGGCGCTCATCAGCCGCGGATCTCGCCGCCTGTGGCTTTCTTCACGTCGGCGATTATCTTCTGCGACACAGCCTCGATGTCCTTCTCCGTAAGGGTCTCGGTGACGGGCTGCAGCGTGACTTCGATGGCCAGCGACTTCTTGCCTTCAGCTGCGAGCGCACCGCCCTCGAACACGTCGAAGACGGCGACAGCGCTGATGAGGCCCTTGTCGGCGCCTGCCGCGGCCCTCACCACATCGCCGGCGGCGACGGCCTTGTCGAGTACGAAGGCAAAATCTCGGCGCACAGGCAGAAGATCGAGTGCGGCGAGCGGCGCGCGGGCCCGGGACTTCTTCTTTTCGGGCGGCAGAGCGTCCAGGAAGATCTCAAAAGCCGCCGCGGACCCTTCGACATCGAGGGTTTTAAGGATGGCCGGGTGCAGCTCACCGAAGTGGGCAAGAACCATTTTCGGCCCCAGCCGGAGCGTCCCCGAGCGGCCGGGGTGATACCATTCTGGCGCATCGCGCGTGATCTGAGCTTTGCCGGGGTCGATGCCCAGCGCGGAGAGAACGGCGACCGCATCCGCCTTGGCGTCAAACACGGTGACGGGCTCCGCGGCACCATCCCAGTGACGGCCAGCGCCGGTGATCTTTGCGTTTCCGGCGCGTACGCCGGCGACATTCAGGAGTTGATCATCGGGTGCGTCACCCGTGTAGGCTTGGCCGAGTTCGAACAGCGCGACGTCGGCGAAGCCGCGATTGGCATTGCGGGCAACCCCCATCAGAAGTCCGGGCAGGAGGCTTGGGCGCATCGAGGACAGGTCAGCCGAAATAGGGTTCGCCAGTTCGAGCGCATCCAATCCGCCGCCGAATAGCGTGGCAACGTTTCGGGGCAGGAACGACCAGGTCACGGCCTCGACGAGACCGCGTGCGGCGAGCGTACGCCGAGCCCGGCGCGAGCGCTTCTGCCGTTCGGTGAGAACGGGCGTAGCGATGCCGGACGTGCGCGTCATGGGTGTTGCCGGAATGCGGTCGAGACCGGCGATGCGGACGACTTCCTCCACCAGATCGGCTGCGCCATGGATGTCGGGTCGCCAGCTTGGCGTGGTAACGGTGATTTCGGGACCTTTGCCTTCCAGTGAGCAGCCCAGGGCTTCCAGGATCCGGCGGATCTCCGTTTCGTCGATGTCGAGGCCGGAGAGTTTGGCCACGCGGCTCGTGTCGAACGCGATGACGCGGACGAGATCGGGCGACTTGCCCGCAACCTTGGCCTTCGACGGCGTGCCGCCGCAAAGCTTCTCGATCATTTGCGTAGCAAGGTCGAGTCCCGGCAGGACGGAGTGCGGATCGACGCCCCGCTCGAAACGGTAGCGGGCATCGGTGACGAGGCCGGTCTTGCGGCCGGTGGTGGCCGTGCGGATGGGATCGAACCACGCGCTTTCGATAAGCACGTTCTTCGTTGCCTCCGTGCAGCCGGATGGTTCACCGCCCATGATGCCGCCAAGGCCGAGGACTCCACTGTCGTCGGCGATGACGCACATGGTCTCGTCGACCTCGTACTCCTTGCCGTCAAGGCCGAGGAACGTCTCGCCCGTCTTGCCGAGCCGTGCGCGGATGGTGCTTTTCAGCTTGTCGGCGTCATAGACGTGCAGCGGGCGGCCGTGTTCGATGCTGATGTAGTTGGTGACATCGACGAGTGCGTTGATGGGGCGGAGCCCGACAGCCTTGAGGCGGTTCTGCAGCCAGTCGGGTGAGGGGCCGTTCCTGACGTTCGCGACGTAGCGGGCGGCGAAGACCGGGCAGGCGTTTTCGGCACCCTTGGGAAACTCGAGCTTCACGTCGATGGGGCAGTCGTTCGCGCCTTCGACCCCGTGAATGCGGGTTTCGTGCTTCAGGGTGCCGAGGCCCGCGGCGGCAAGATCGCGCGCGATGCCCCGCACGCCGGTGCAGTCGGGCCGGTTCGGCGTGAGCTTCACCTCGAAGACGGGATCGTTTAAGCCGGCGACGTCGATGTAGCGCGCGCCTACTTTATCGGCGAGCGCGGGGTCCAGCTCCAGAATTCCGGCACTCTCTTCGGAAAGTTCCAGCTCGGCCGCGGAGCACATCATGCCGTTTGAGACGACACCGCGAACCGGCTTCTTCTCCAGCGTGATACCGGAACCTGGAACATAAGTGCCGAGCGGGGCGAAGACGGAGACGAGCCCGATGCGCGCGTTCGGCGCGCCGCAGACGACTTCCATGAGTGGCTGGCCCTTGGCGATCTCGACCTGCACCACCTGCAGCTTATCGGCGTTAGGATGCTTCTTGGCTTCCACGATGCGCGCAACCGTGAAGGCCCCGAGTTTCGCGCCGGGATCTTCGACGCTCTCGACCTCCAGGCCGATGGCGGAGAGCTTGTTAGCGATCTCCTCGACCGTCGCCGTCGTCTTCAAGTGCTCTTTCAGCCAGGACAGCGTGAATTTCATTGCGTGACTTCCGTTCGGACGTTGGCAGGCGGCGAAACTAGCGCGCAGACTTCGCGTTGATCGCCATGATGTAGACGAGCACCCAAAGAAGCGCGGGTGCCAGGGTGAAGGCAAAGCCGGAGACGAAGCTCTGGCTCAGGCGCTCGCCGAGCGTGCAAGGCGACGCCGAGCCGTCGAGGCCGTAGCAGTTGCCGTCGTAGATCCCGGCTTCATAGGCGAGTGGTAGTAGCATCAAAGACGCGACCCCCAGAACGCCGACGAACTGCTGTGCCTTCAGCGGCCGGCTGGCCATGACCGAGCCGAGGGCAAAGGCCACGAGCAGCGCCAGCGTCATGATGAGAAGCGGGATCGCAAGCGCCATGGGTAGGGCTCCTTACCGTTCGTCAGGACGAAAGCCCGCCGCCGAGTGTCGGCTGGTCGAGCAGCGAGAATCCGTAGTGCCTGAGCCAGCGTAGGTCGGCGGAGAAGAACGCGCGCAGATCCGGCAGGCCATATTTGAGCATGGCGATGCGGTCGAGACCCATGCCGAAGGCGAAGCCCTGGTACTTGTCCGGATCGAGCCCGCAGTTGGCGAGCACGTTCGGGTGGACCATGCCGCAGCCGAGGATTTCCAACCACTGCCCTGGCTTGCCGATAGCGGAGGCGTCGATATCGACCTCCATCGACGGTTCGGTGAATGGGAAGTGCGAGGCGCGGAAGCGCATCGTCACGTCATCCACTTCGAAGAATGCCTTGGCGAACTCCTGCAGCACCCACTTCAGATGACCCATGTGGGTTTCCTCGTCGATGACGAGACCTTCGATCTGGTGGAACATCGGCGTGTGGGTCTGATCGCTGTCGCAACGGTAGACGCGGCCGGGCGCGATGATGCGGATCGGCGGCTTCTTTCCCTGCATCGTGCGGATCTGGACGGGACTCGTGTGGGTGCGCAGAAGCAGCCGAGAGCCGTCGGGCTTGGGGTTGAAGTAGAAGGTGTCGTGCTCCTGGCGAGCGGGATGCTCTGCCGGGATGTTGAGCTTCGTAAAGTTCAAATCATCCGTCTCGATGTCGGGGCCCTCCGCGACCTGGAAGCCGAGGTCGGCGAAGATCTCGATACACTCGTCGAGGACCTGCGAGACGGGATGGATGCGGCCGTTAGCCTCTGGCCCGAGACGGACGGGCAGGCTGACGTCCTCGCGCTCATTTGCGAGGCGCCGGGCCAGGGCGGCGGCCTCGAGTGTGGATTTGCGCGCGTCGAGCGCGTCGGAAACTTTGGTCTTGAGCGCGTTGATGGTGGCGCCGAAGGTCTTGCGCTCGTCCGGCGGCAGCTTGCCGAGTTGCGACATCAGATCGGAGATGCGGCCTTTCTTGCCGAGGGCCGAGACGCGGACGACGTCAAGGGCGGCCAGATCAGCGGCATCCGCAATCTCTTTGAGGACTTCGTCTTCAAGCCGGGCGAGATCAATGTTGCCAGACACAGACTGAGACATGCTCAAAGACCTCCGGATGGGCGGTTCGCCCGTCATCCCGAACTGGGGGTCCTTGAGAGAACGATGTCCCGGCAGGGGACATCTCCAATCCGCCCCCGCAGGGCGAGACGATAGGCTGTTGCGGCTTTCATTTGCGGCTTTGGGAGCCCGGGGGACAAGCCCCCCGGGCGGTTCCGAGAACAGCTACGCTGAGCGCGAGCGTCCTGCGAGAGGTGCCGGCTGAGGCCTCAGGCGGCCTTCGGTAGGGCAGCGGCGGCCTGATCGACGAGCGCCTTGAACGCGGCGGCGTCCTTAACGGCGATGTCGGCGAGAACCTTGCGGTCCACCGCGATGCCGGCCTTGGTCAGGCCGTCGATAAAGCGGCCGTAGGTCATGCCGTTCTCGCGGGCGGCGGCGTTGATGCGCTGGATCCAGAGGGCGCGGAACGTGCGCTTTTTCACCTTCCGGTCGCGATAATTATATTGCAGGGCCTTTTCGACGGCCTGCTTCGCGACACGGATGGTGTTCTTGCGGCGGCCATAATAGCCCTTGGCGGCCTTCAGAACTTTCTTGTGCTTGGCGTGGGCGGTAACGCCGCGTTTGACGCGTGCCATGGGGGTGCTCCGTTTCTTCGGTCAGTGTTCAAGGGTCCACATGAGGCGGCCTTCTCAAGAAGGAAGGCGCGCAAGCCTCAGCGGTTATAGGGCATGTACTTCTTGACGATGCCGGCGTCCGAGTCGTTCAGCACCATGGTGCCGCGCGCCTTCTGGATGAACTTCGCCGTCCGCTTGATCATGCCGTGCCGCTTGCCAGCCGCACCGGCCTTCACCTTGCCCGTTGCCGTGAACTTGAAACGTTTCTTGGCACCACTTTTGGTCTTCAACTTGGGCATTTTGCTTTCCTTTCCTTAGAGCCGGTCCAAAACCGGCAAGACGGCGATCATCCCCAGGACTGGCCTCGAGGCTCGCCGCCGTTGTCTTTTGTTCAAGCATGAAAGCCGCCACGGCATGCCCCGCCGGACGGCTCCGGGCGGCGTTATACGGGCAGGCGGGGCCGGATGCAACAGGATCGGGGTGCCAATCGAGCGACCAAACGGCCGCGGGGACGTGCGGTTGCCGATGCGACCGGAGCGAGCCCGGACAGGCTCCGTTCTTCCCGGGTCGCATCGGGCGGGGCAGAGCCGGGGAGGGCGTCGCACCGAAAACGATCCGGAGGCGGACGATCCTAACGCACGAGTGCAGTAGACGAGCGGCAGGCACGTGGTGTTCGAAACCGAGTTTATCTCACCGGCTCGAGGGGGTGGATCAATCGACTTGATGCGCGGCGGAGCACATCAGGAAAAGGCGCCGAAATGGCTTTTGTTATCGAAGATTTCTTACGGTTGCTGGTAGGCTTCGATCTTGCAATTGAACCTCACAGGGTTCATATAGGCGGCGTCGAACACGCCTTGGCTTACTCTGCGACAGCTCCTACGAGTTTGACACTAGACGTCTCCAACGCGCGATTTGATGGCCACCTTGGAGCGTCACTCCGAGGTATTACACTTATGCTTTGGAGGCATATCTATGAACGGTACCGTGAAGTGGTTCAACGGGCAGAAGGGCTACGGGTTCATTCAGCCGGATGAAGGTGGGAACGACGTTTTCGTTCACATCTCGGCTGTTGAGCGCGCCGGTCTTCAGTCTCTGCGTGAAGGTCAGAAGATCTCCTTCGAGACCGAGCGCGGCCGCAACGGCAAGATCGCTGCGATCAACCTGCGCCCCCTCTAAGCCAGGGCAGAGCACGGAGCGAGTTTGGGGAGCAGAGCCATTCTGCTCCCCATTTAATTGGTGCGGGACCCGCCCGCACGATTGAACCAGAGGGTCCATGGCTAAAGAAGAAATGCTCGAGTTCGAGGGCGTGGTGGTGGAGGTGCTTCCGGATGCCCGCTGCCGCGTGAAACTCGACAACGGTCACGAGGTGATTGCCTACACTTCGGGCCGCATGAAGAAGAACCGCATCCGCATTCTGGCCGGTGACAAGGTCACGATCGAGATGACGCCCTACGATCTCACCAAGGGCCGCATCAACTTTCGCCACAAGGACACACGCGGTGGTCCCCCGCCGGGTGCCGGTGGTCCTCCGGGCGGACAGCGCCGCCGCTGATACGCCAGCGGGGGTTGGGCCGACCATGCCGCAGGAGTCAGGATGACGGCCCGTTCTCGTCCGCTGATATCGCCTTTTGCCGGCGCGACAGGTCGAGTCCCGTTCGTAGCCACAGGAGTCCGAGCGGTAGAGAGACGAGCGCCAGGATCGTACCGGATGCGCCGAGTGTCTTCGCAAGCGAATTGAAGATCCATCCGGATGCTGCATCGCCGCCGCGATAAACGACGGTATCGATGAAGTTCTGCGCCTTGTACTTCTCGTCAGGATCAACGGCCGTATAGAGAACCTTTACTGCCGGATTGGCCAGCGCAAACCCGATGGCCCGTTCAGCCACCATGACGGCTGCGATGACCTCCAGGGTCGGACTGATGGCGAGAGCGACGAGCCCCAGCATTGCACACAGGGGCAGGCTCGCCAGCGGCACGCCGAGGCCGAAGCGGCGCATCACGCGGCCCGTGACGAACACCTGGATCGTGATGGTGATGAGACTCACCATCAGATCGCGTGTGGCGAAGAACTGCACGCGCTCGGCGCGGTCGGTGATCTGCGCGCCGACAATGCGCGACTGCTCCAGATAGAAGAACGTCCCGATCAGGTTCGCGAAAAGAATGAAGAGCGCGATCCGGAAGAGATAGGGCGACTGCCATACCCTTTCCGCACCGGAGAGAATATCTCGGACTCCAGCGGGCCGGTCGCCGTTCGGAGAGGGGCCGGTGCCGGTATGCCGGCGCAGTGCCAGCGCACACGAGAGAGCTACCGCGAGCATTCCTGCCGTGACGACCAGCAGGTCGTGCGGATCAAGGCGCGCGCTCAACGTGGATGCGAGAAAGGGCCCCGTCACCGCGCCTGCTGTTCCGCCCGCTGCGATGAAGCCATAGAGTTGCTTGGCCTGTTCGCTCTGCCAGAGATCGGACATCAGGATCCAGAACAGCGAGACAACGAACAGGTTGAAGACACTCGTCCAGACGAAGAAACAGCTTGCGAGAAGCGGATTTAGAGGCGGGCCAGCCTCGCCCTTCAGCAGAATCCAGAAGACGATCAGATTGGCGATGAAAAACGCGTAAAGCAGCGGCACGACCCAGCGGCGCGGTGTGCGCGCGACGATGGCGCCAAAGACGGGTACGGCGACGCACATCACGAGAAACACGACGATGAAAAGCCTCTGCAGGCCGTCGGTCCCGAGAGCGACGCCCATCTCGTCGCGCACAGGCCGCAACACGTAGTAGCCGCACAGCACCGAGAAGAACATTGCGAACGCGAGGAGAAGCTGGCGCACTTCTTCGCTGCGCACGGCAACCGCTGGGGTCAGCAAACGTTCCAGGACCGTATGTGAGGGTGCGTCGCGGCTCACTGTCACCGGCGGGTCCCGTTCGTTAGAGGTTGAGCTCAGAACACGCGATGGGGGAAGTAACGGGAGACGAGTTCCTCGAAGCGTCCGCTGGCTCGCACACGATGTAGAGCGTCGTTGATGAGGGACTTGATTTGCGGGTCGTTGCGCGGGACGGCGATCGCGAGCCCGTCCCCGAAGTAGCGCGGTTCCAGGTAAGGGCCGCCGCGCAGCTCGCAGCAGCGCCGCGAAAGCGTACCGTTGATCCAGAACGCGAGTCCGACACCGTCATCAAAAACGTAGTCGGCCTTGCCCTGGAGAAGGGCCTCGCGGGCTAAGTCGGGCGTCTCGTAAAGCTGGATGCGGCTGTCGCGGAAGAATGTCTTGAGATAGGCCTCGTGCGGGCTGCCGCGAGCGACCGCGATGGTCTGGCCGTCGAGGCCCTCGGGGCTGATCTCGTCCTTCTCAGTTTCGATCTTGGTCGCAAAGCGGCCGGGCGTGAAAAAGTAGCGGTCGGTGAAGTCGACCTGGGTCAGTGCCTGCGGCGTCACCGCATGTCCGGCGATGACGGCATCCGCATCGCCGCGCTTGAGGGCGAGCAAGAGTTCGTCCCACGGACGCACCCGAATATCGCACGCCGCGCCGATCTCGTTGCACAGAGCGCGGGCAAGATCGACGTTGAAGCCAGTGAGAACGCCTTCTTCATCCAGGTAGTTGAAGGGCGGATAGTCGCCCTCGGTGAGAAACCGCACGACGACGCGGCGGGGCTGCGTGGTGGCTGCTCCGTCGACCTCCTGGGCGCCGAGCGGCGCCGGAGGCCAGAGACCGGCGCCGCAGGCGATCGCAAGCGCCGCGAGAACGGTGCGCCAAGCCGCTGAACGGCCACGGCGCGGGCGCGTTGGGGCGAGAGATGCTGCGTGACCTGTCATGCGTCGCGTATCCCCGTCGCGGATGCCCGCGCTTCCCCTGCCAGACCGGCTATTCAGTAGACGGCCTTTGCCCTATTCTGTGTGCGGCATAATCGAGTGCCGTCGTCCCACGTCTTGTCTCGCTGTCGTGCTTCTGTGTCAAACCCCGGGTCCGTCAGGCAAAGCGCTTTGCACCGGTCTTCTCGTCCGGCGGCGAGCGCATGTGTGATGCCGGCCACGGCACCTGATCCGTCATGGCCCGACACCCTGCGGCGCGCCCGTCCGGATCTGTCGGCGGCCGAGCCACTGTGGGCCTGGCAACGCGGTGCGCTCTATCTCCTTCTCAGTTTGGCTGCGGCCGGCCTCTGGATCGAAACGCATACAACCGTAACCGTTTTCCTGGCACTCCTGTCGCCGATCTTCCTGTGCGTGGTCGTCATTCGCGCGGCAGCTTTATGGCATTTCGCGCGCTGCGGGACGGTCAGTGCCGCGAAAGGCCCGCCGCAGGCGTTCGCGCCCGATGCGGGGCTTCCCATCTACTCGATCCTGGTGCCGCTTTTCGAGGAAACCGAGGTGGTGGCGGACCTCGTGGCGGCGCTCGACCGGCTCAACTGGCCGAAGGACCGGCTGGATATCCTGTTCGTTACGGAAGCCTGCGATGACGAGACCCGGCGGGCGCTCGTCGCGGCTGTCGGTGATCGCGACATGCGGATCGTCGTCGTGCCGGAGGGCACACCGCGCACCAAGCCGCGTGCGCTCATGTATGCGCTGGGTAACGCGCGCGGGGAGTATGTCGTCGTCTATGATGCGGAGGACGAACCGGCGCCCGATCAATTGCGCCTGGCTTATGCGCGGCTCTCGGCACCAGGCTCGCGGACGGGGTGCGTGCAGGCGCAGCTCAATGTCTACAACGTCGACGAAAGCTTTTTTTCAAGGCAGTTCACGATCGAGTACACGGCGCTGTTCGATGCCATCCTGCCGGCGCTACCGGCGCTGCGGCTGCCGGTGCTTCTGGGGGGTACGTCGAACCATTTCCGTCGCGAAGTGCTGGAGGCGGCAGGCGGCTGGGATCCCTACAACGTGACGGAGGATGCGGATCTGGGGATCCGGCTCGCGCGGGCGGGTTGGCAGGTGGAGGTGCTTCCTTCGACCACTTGGGAGGAGGCGCCGGCATGTTTCGGCGTCTGGATCGGGCAGCGGACGCGCTGGCTGAAAGGCTGGATGCAGACCTGCCTGGTGCATCTCAGGCGCCCGGCAGTCCTGCGGCGCGAACTGGGCACGCGCGCCTTTCTTGGGTTCAACATCCTGATGGGCGGTCTCATCGTGTCCGCGCTTATCCATCCGATCTTCTATGCGGTGGCGGCGTGGAGCCTCTGGACGGGAAGCGGCCACCTCGCGATGCCGGAGGAGGGCAGCTGGCGCGCGGCCGTCTGGGGGCTGGGGGTGGCCAATCTGTTGCTCGCCTATGTGCTCGGCATGGCGCTCGCCTGGGTGGCGACGCGGCGGCGGCACGGTACGGGGCTCGCGTGGCGCGCCGTCTTTATTCCGGTCTATTGGCTTTTGATCTCACTTGCCGCCTATCGGGCGCTGTTCGAACTCGTCCGGGCGCCCTACTACTGGGAGAAGACGGCGCACAACGGCCGCCGGCGGAGCGGGTGACGCCGGAACGGGGATCGGACGTCTGAGGGAGGGAAGGGAGATAAATTGGAGCGGGCGAAGGGAATCGAACCCTCGTATGCAGCTTGGGAAGCTGCCGTTCTACCATTGAACTACGCCCGCGCGGGCTCCTCGTTACCATAGCCTCAGGCGGCGGAAAAGGTTCCCCGCGTGAAACCTCCGGCCCACCGGTCCCGTAAACGCCCTTGAGCGTGCAGAGGCGCCGGGGCACAGTCCGCGCCGACACTCCATCATTCGAGGCCAGACATTTGACAATTAATGTCCGTGACATTGTGCAGGCGCCGGGACCGGCGAAGTTCTCCAATCCTGACTGGACCGCCAAGGGCGAGCCGCGGGCCAGCGTGGCGCTGAAGCGGCTCGAAACCGTGTGGATCAACACAGGTACGCTGTGCAACATCACCTGCCGGAACTGCTACATCGAATCGAGCCCGACGAACGATCGGCTAGTCTACATCAGTGCCGCCGAGGCCGCCGACGTCCTGTCCGAAGCCCGCGAACTGGGTGTGCGCGAGATCGGCTTCACCGGGGGCGAGCCGTTCCTCAATCCCGACTTCGAGACCATGCTACGCCAGAGCCTTGACCTCGGCTTCAAGGTGCTCGTGCTGACGAACGCCATGGCGCCGATGCAGCGGCCCCCGGTGAAGGAATGGCTGCGCGATCTCAACCGCGACTATCGCGAGCGGCTGACGTTGCGTGTCAGCCTCGATCACTACACGAAGGCGCTGCACGACGAGGAGCGTGGGTCCGGCGCCTTTGACAAGACGATCGAGGGAATCGACTGGCTGGCGGAGAATGGATTGCGCATCGCGATCGCGGGGCGCTCCTGCTGGAACGAAACACACGAGGCGGCGATCGTGGGATACGACGCGCTCTTCAAGGCGCGGGGCTGGCCGCTCGATGCAGCGGCCGTGCGCGACCTCGTCATCTTTCCGGAGATGGATGGCTCGCTCGACGTGCCTGAGATCACGCCTGCCTGCTGGGACATCCTCGGCAAGAGCCCGGACGCGATGATGTGCGCGTCCTCGCGTATGGTCGTGAAGCGCAAGGGCGCCGAAAAGCCCGCTGTTCTGCCCTGTACGCTGCTGCCTTACGAGCCCGCCTTCGAGATGGGTACAACACTCAAGGAGGCGGCGGCCGCCGACGGCGGCATGTTCGCGAACGGCGCAGTGAAGCTCGCGCATCCGCATTGTGCCAAATTCTGTGTGCTGGGCGGCGGCAGCTGCTCGTGAAAACGAAAACCCCGGAGCGGTGGGCTCCGGGGCTCGCAAGTGAAGCGGATGGGCTTTCTGCGTGGCCGCCTTACTTCTTGGCGACGAGCGCGTCGCGAATTTCCTTCAGATAGACTTCCGTCGGCGGTGGCGCGGCTGGAGCGGCCTCGGGCGCCGGCTTCTTCAATGTGTTCATCGCCTTGACCAGCAGGAAGATGGCGAAGGCCGTGATCAGGAACTTGATCAGGGCGTTGAGGAAGACGCCGTACTTGATGGCCACGCCATCCCCTTCAGGCGTGGGCAGTGTCACCGCCAGGTTGGAGAAATCCACTCCGGCCATCAGATAGCCGATGGGCGGCATGATGATGTTGTCGACGAGGGTCGAGACGATGGGCGCGAATGCAGCCCCCATGATGACGCCGACCGCGAGATCGACGACATTGCCTTTCATTGCGAATTCTTTGAATTCCTGGATCATACCCATGGTCGTGCTTCCCCATTTCCCCATTTTTGACCTGTCGCGGCCCTCCCCGTCCTTGATTGGCTGACGGAAGGGACTGCGGCTTCGCCTCATCGCCTGTTGTTTCGGAGCGATTCGCGTACAGAACGATAGGCAACAAGGCGTATTCGTACAATCCCGACGGCTCAGTCGGGCTGTGCGCTAAAGGCGAATATCTTTTCGATTAACAGGGGAAAATCGGTCTCCGCCCGATGGGCGCTGCCTGTGGCTTTTGCCGAACCGCGACAAACTAAGGACTAAAACGTGCTGGCAGTGTGCGGCGCATGGGATATTAGCCTCATGGGCAGACGCGAGGAGGGGGCCGGATGATCGAACGCAGGGAACGTAAGCCGTACTGGCGGCACACGAAATGGCAGATGATGGCGAGTCTGCTGCCGTTCATGGCCGTCATCATCATCCTGCCGCTCTATGCGGACCGGCTGAACTCGAACAAGTTCCTGGGCTTTCCGCTGGGCTACTTCCTGGCGGCTCATGGGATCATTCTGATCGCCGTTGTCACGGTTGCGATCTTCGTGCGCCAGCAAGATGCCATCGACCACTGGCACGGGGCCCACGAGGACAACTGAATTCCAGTCGTTTTGAGGCAAGGCGATCCTCACCATGGCCATTGTTACCCCGGCACGTTCGGTCAATCCCCGGCTCGGAGCCTATTTCGGCATCTTTCTGAGCGGGTTTTTCGCGATCGCGCTTCTGGCGCTCATCCTGGATGGCCTGGGCGTTGATGGCGGCCTGCTGAGTCTGGCGATGCTGCTCGGGCCGCTGCTCTTGTACCTGGGCATCGGCGCGTCCACCGCCACCACCGATCCGCTGGATTTCTTTGCGGCAGGTCGGCGTGTCCCGGCGTTCTTCAATGGACTGATTTTGGCCATGGCTGCCTTCGGCGCCACGGGCCTCGTCACGTTCACCGGCCTGTTGTTCATGATCGGCTTCGATGCGCTATTCATTGCGATCGGCGCGCTGGCCGGATTTGTGATCATGGCGGTGATGCTGGCGCCGTTCCTGCGCAAATTCGGAGCATTTACCGTTCCGAGCTACCTCGGCCGCCGCTTCGATAGCCGGCCGCTCCGGATCGTGACGGGTGTGCTCGTAGCCGTGCCGATGGTGATGGTGCTGGGCGCAGAGATCAAGCTGGCGACGGAAGCTGCCGTTCTCCTGTCCGGGTGGAGTCACGCGCAGGTGCTGGCGCTGTTCTTCCTCGTACTCCTGGTCACGCTTCTGCCGGGCGGCATGCGCTCGATGACTTGGACAAGCGTGGCGCAGGGACTGGCCGCGCTCGTCGCCGTGATAATCCCCGTGGCCATCGTTGCCTCGATCATCACCACTCTGCCATTGCCGCAACTCACCCACGGGCCGGTGCTGCGCGCGGTGGGCCGCAGCGAGGCCGTGCAGGGCCTTCCGATAATTCTGCCGCCGCTTCTCGCTTTTGACCTGCCTGAACCCGGTCTCCAGCCGATTATGAAGCGCTTCTCCGATCCATTCGGTGCCATTGGATCGGGTGCGTTCACACTCAGCATGCTCTCCATGCTGGCCGGGGTGGCCGCCGCACCGTGGCTGCTGCCGCGGCTGGCGGCGGCGCCGGGCGTCTACGAAGCGCGCAAGACCCTCGGCTGGGCGACGTTCCTGTTTGGGGTAGCCGTGATGACGGCTTCGTCGGTGGCCGTGTTCATGCGCGATTATCTCCTTGATCTCATCGCGAGGTCGGGACCTGCGGTCGTGCCGCCGTGGCTTGCCGAACTCGCCAAGCAAGGCTTCGCCAGCATCAATGAGACGGGCACTCAGTTCACGGTTTCAAGCATCAATATCGCCCGGGATGGCGTCCTTTACAGTCTGCCGATCGCAGCCGGTCTACCCCATATGCTGCTGGATCTGACGCTGGCCGGCGTTGTGGCAGGCGGCCTCGTGGCGGCCAGTGCGGCGGCAACTGCGCTGGGGCATGTGTTCTCGGAGGATCTGGCGCTTGGCGGGACCTGGGAACCCCCGCATGGGGCGACGCGGCTGCATCTGGGACGCGCCGGGATCTGGCTGGCCGTTGGGCTCGGGATCCTGGGGGCGGCGTTTTCAAGCGCCGACCCATTGCGATTGGTGCTCTGGGCGCTGGCTTTGGCCGGCTCCACCCTGTTTCCGGTTCTCGTGCTCTCGATCTGGTGGAAGCGGATGAACGGTTTCGGGGCGCTGGCCGGTGTGCTGACGGGCTTCACGGTGACCACCTTCGGTATTCTGAGTGGTCTTGGGCAAGGCGCGGCGTTGGACAGCACCATGGCCGCGGTTCTGGGCCTTCCGGCGGCCGCCGTGGCCGCCATCGCGGTGACCCTCGCCACGCCGGCACCCGGTCGCCATGTTCTGGAGTTCGTGCGCGATATTCGGGTTCCCGGTGGCGAAATCCTGTATGATCGTGAAATGCGCACCCAGCGGCTGAAGAAGCAGCGGCAACTCGCTTGAGAGCCCCGGTAGGGGACACTGGCCAGACATGTTGCTTTTCAAGTAGCTTCGATGGGGCGAACGGCCTAGTTGAGGACGCCTCTGGGGCTGCCTTTCGTTGCGTAAGCAACAGGGAATTGGAAACCATAGTTTGCAATGCTTGGAAATAGGCATTGCTTCAGGCGCCGATCGTTTGAATGTCCATCTTGATGACCAACATCAGCGGTATAGTCGGGATCTTGAGGGCAGAGCAGCCATGTTGCCTGTGACCTCCGGTGCACCTGCGAGATCAGCCGGGCACAAGCCCCGCATCTTCATCGCCGACAAAAATCCGGTCGTGCGAACGGGACTGGCCGAACTCATTGCGCGCGATGGCCGCTTCGAGATGGTGAGTACTGTGGCGACGGGTGGTGCCTTCATCGCTGCCTGCGTGGAACAGCAGATCGACATCGGTGTTATCGGCTGGTCGCTACCCGACATGACGGGCGGGGACGTGCTGGAGGTTCTCAAGCGCCGGCAGATCGCCACACGGGTGATCATCTATACCGGCGAAGCGGTATCAGACGTGCTGCGTCAGACGATCAAGTCTGGCGCCTACGGTTTCATTTCCAAGAGCGACGAGCCGCCGGTGCTGCTCGACACCATCTCGTGGGTGGCTCGCGGACGTCTTTGCTTCCCGTACGTTGATCTCGATACGCTTTCGCACGATCCGCTTGAGATCCTGACCTCGCGCGAGCGGGAACTTCTGGCCGCGCTCGCCAACGGATGGTCGAACCTTCAGATTGCATCGCGTATTGGGATCTCGCGCAATACTGTGAAGTATCACCTCAAGAACCTCTACGACAAACTGGGCGTCAATAACCGGGCCATGGCCGTTGCGCTCTATATGTCGAAGACCTCGCGCGGCGCAGTGGCAGATCAAAGCTTCGGGTAGGCATGCGACTACCCGCACGGGTAGCGTGCTTCTGCCCCTGCCCGGTTTGCACCCCACCCAACTGAGCCGCGAATCTCGCCACGCGGGTATTGTGGCTTCCTAAGCAATCGTGAATGTTGCGCCCCACCAGCCGATGGCATTCCGAGGGCTTCAAGCAGTCCTGCGGAGTGGCGCGGCCCGGCAGAATTCAAATCTCGCAGCGATTGCCGCGCCTGAAGGCCTCCCTCAAGAGAGGTCCTATTCGCGACGCCGCCGCGGAGCTTTTCGAACGACAGACTGGAGGAAACCGATCATGTCCGTCACGCCGCATCTCTTTATTCCCGGCCCGACAAACATCCCTGACGCCGTTCGCATGTCGATGAACGTTCCGATGATCGACATGCGCTCGGGTGAGTTCCCCAAGCTCACGATGCCGATCTTCGAGGACCTCAAGAAGGTCTTTAAGATGAAGGACGGCCGCGTTTTCATCTTCCCGTCGTCCGGTACGGGGGCCTGGGAGTCGGCCATCACCAACACGCTGCAGGTCGGCGACAAGGTTCTGATGAGCCGCTTCGGCCAGTTCTCGCTGCTCTGGGTCGACATGGCCGAGCGCCTCGGCCTCAAGGTTGAGCTGTGTGACGAGGAGTGGGGCACGGGCGTTCCCGTAGAGAAGTACGCCGAAATCCTCGCCAAAGATAAGAACCACGAGATCAAGGCTGTCTTCGCCACGCACAACGAGACCGCCACGGGCGTGACTTCCGACATCGCCGGCGTGCGCAAGGCGCTCGATGATGCGAAGCATCCGGCCCTCCTGATGGTCGATGGCGTTTCGTCGGTCGGCTCGCTCGACATGCGCATGGGCGAGTGGGGCGTCGACTGCTGCGTCTCGGGCTCGCAGAAGGGCTTCATGCTTCCGACGGGCCTCGGCATTCTGGCCGTCAGCCAGAAGGCGCTCGATGCCAACAAGCAAGCCGGCCGCATGAACCGCTGCTTCCTCGCTTGGGAGGACCACATCAAGACCAACGACCTCGGCTACTTCCCCTATACGCCCGCCACGCAGCTCCTGCAGGGTCTGCGCTGCTCGCTCGATCTCATCTTCGCCGAGGGTCTCGACAACGTCTTTGCTCGCCATCACCGCCTCGCCAACGGCGTACGCGCTGCGGTTGACGCCTGGGGCCTCAAGCTGTGCGCAAAGGAGGCGAAGTGGCACTCAGACACCGTGTCGGCCATCCTCGCTCCGGAAGGCATCGACAGCGCCCAGATCGTAAAGACGGCCTACTACCGCTACAACACCTCGCTCGGCGTCGGCCTCAACAAGGTAGCCGGCAGGGTTTTCCGCATCGGCCACCTGGGAGCGCTTGACGAGTTCATGATTGGCGGCGTGCTCTTCGCCGTTGAGATGACGCTGAAGGATTGCGGCGTGCCGGTGAAGTTCGGTTCTGGCACCGGAGCCGCGGCCGAGTACTTCAACAAGACGGCCACCAAGGCCGCCGAGCTGCCGAAGGCCAAGGCAGCCTGATATCCCGGCGGCGCTCCTGACCGGGGCGCCGCCGATTTTCTTTCATGAGGCCTGCCCGCGTCCGCGCGGCCTGCTGAGACGCAGGGCCGAGCATGCCTTACGACCTCCGCACTCAAGAACAAGGAAACGTCCGATGAGCTTCACCCTTTATCCGCTCAAACAACAGCGTCTGCAGCGCTCCGAACTCGCAGTTCCCGGCTCCAACCCGACCATGATCGAGAAGGCGCTCGTCAGCGCCGCTGACTACGTGTTTCTCGACTGCGAAGACGCCGTCGCTCCGCCGGACAAGGAGCAGGCCCGTAAGAACATCATCCAGGCCCTCAACGATCTTGACTGGAAGGGCCACGGCAAGACTGTTTCGGTGCGCATCAACGGCCTCGACACGCACTATTGCTACCGCGACGTTGTCGACATCATGGAGCAGGCCGGCTCGAAGCTCGATACGATCCTTATCCCGAAGGTCGGCGTTCCCGCGGACGTCTACGCGATCGAGGTGATCATGAGCCAGATCGAGGAGGCCAAGGGCTACACCACCAAGGTCGGCACCGAGGCACTCATCGAGACCCCGCTCGGCATGGCCAACGTCGAGGCCATCGCCTCTGCCAACAGCCGCTGTGAAGCAATGCACTTCGGCGTTGCCGACTACGCCGCTTTCAACAAGGCGCGCACCGTCGTCATCGGCGGCTTGAACCCCGACTATCCGGGTGACCAGTGGCACTTCGCCCTTTCGCGCATGACGGTGGCGTGCCGCGCCTACGGCCTGCGTCCGATCGATGGTCCGTTCGGCGACTTCTCCGATCCGGCCGGCTACACCGCCGGTGCCAAGCGTGCTGCTGCTCTCGGCATCGAGGGCAAGTGGGCGATCCATCCGTCGCAGATCGAACTTGCCAATGAGGTCTTCTCGCCGACAGCAGCCGAGGTGGAGCGCGCCAAGCGCATTATCGTGGCCCTGAAGGAAGCCGAGGCCCAGGGCAAGGGCGCTGCGTCGCTTGACGGCAAGATGATCGACGCAGCCTCGGAAAAGATGGCCAAGAACATCATCGTCGTGGCCGATAAGATCGCCCAGTCCGCTAAGTCGTGATCCGCTGGAACGTATGAATTCGACCAAGGGAGTCCTGACATGGACATTCACGAGTACCAAGCCAAAGAACTGCTTTCCAGGTTCGGCGTAACGGTTCCGCGCGGTGGTCTGGCCTACAGCCCGGAACAGGCCGTCTATCGCGCGAACGAGATCGGCGGATCCAAGTGGGCCGTAAAGGCGCAGATCCACTCTGGTGCGCGCGGCAAGGCCGGTGGCATCAAGCTGTGCCGATCGGACAACGAGATCGAGGAGGCCGCCGAGTCTCTGCTGGGTCGCCGTCTGGCGACGATCCAGACGGGTCCAGCAGGCAAGCTTGTCTCGCGCCTCTACATCGAAGAAGCGACCGACATCGACAAGGAGATCTACCTCTCCTTCGTGATGGACCGCGCCGAGGAGCGCATTGTGGTCGTCGCGTCGGCAGCAGGCGGCATGGACATCGAGGAAATCTCGCACAGCCGTCCCGACACGCTGATCAAGGTGCAAGTCGACCCTGCGGTCGGCATGCAGGCCTTCCAGGCGCGTGAGGTGGCTTTCGGCCTCGGCATTGAAGCGGAGCTGATTGCCAAGATGGAGCGTACCATCTTGGGCTGCTACCGCGCCTTCCGCGATCTCGACGCGACGATGGTGGAGATCAACCCGCTCGTCATCACCAAGCAGAAGAATATCGTGGCGCTCGACGCCAAGATGAGCTTCGACGAGAACGCTCTCTTCCGCCGTCCTCAGATCGCGGAGCTGCGGGACAAGAGCCAGGAAGACCCGCGCGAGACCTATGCCTCAGACCGTGGTCTTGCGTACGTGGGTCTCGACGGCGACATCGGTTGCATCGTGAACGGCGCCGGCCTGGCCATGGCCACGCTCGACATGATCAAGTTGGCCGGCGGCGAGCCCGCAAACTTCCTCGACATCGGCGGCGGCGCAAGCCCCGAGCGCGTGACGAAGTCGTTCAAGGCGGTCCTTCGCGACAAGAACGTGAAGGCGATTCTCGTCAACGTGTTCGCCGGCATCAATCGCTGCGATTGGGTGGCCAAGGGTGTCGTCGACGCGGTCAAGGAGCTGGACATCAAGATGCCCATCGTTGTGCGTCTGGCCGGTACCAACGTCGAGGAAGGCCGCCGCATCATCGATACAAGCGGTCTGACGGTCATCAGCGCAGAAACGCTTGCGGACGCGGCCAAAAAGGCTGTGACTGCGGCCAAGTCCGCATCCTGAGCTGAGAAGGAGTAGGTCTCATGGCGATCTTTATTAACGAGAATACCCCGATCCTCATTCAGGGGTTCACGGGCCGAATCGGCACCTTCCATGCCCAGGAAATGATCGACTACGGCTCCAACGTGGTCGGCGGTGTGACACCCGGCAAGGGCGGCACCTCGCATCTGGGGCGCCCGGTCTTCAACACCGTGAAGGGCGCGGTTCAGGAGACGGGTGCGGAGGCTTCCATCGTGTTCGTGCCGCCGCCGTTCGCGGCGGATGCGATCATGGAAGCGGCGGATGCCGGCATCAAATACTGTGTCTGCATCACCGACGGCATTCCGGCGCAGGACATGATCCGCGTGAAGCGTTACATGCGCCGCTACAAGAAGGAGAACCGCATGGTTCTTACCGGGCCAAACTGCGCCGGCACCATTTCGCCCGGCAAGGCTATGCTCGGCATTATGCCAGGCCACATCTACATGCCGGGCCGCGTCGGCATCGTTGGCCGTTCGGGCACGCTCGGCTATGAGGCAGCTGAGCAGCTCAAAGAACTCGGCATCGGCGTGTCGACCTCGGTCGGAATCGGCGGCGACCCGATCAACGGCTCCTCGCATCGTGACATTCTCGAGCACTTCGAAAACGATCCCGAGACGGATGCAGTACTGATGATCGGTGAGATCGGCGGTCCGCAGGAGGCTGAGGCCGGCATGTGGGCCAAGGAGAACATGAAGAAGCCCGTCGTCGCCTACATCGCGGGCCTCTCGGCGCCGAAAGGCCGCCGCATGGGTCATGCCGGCGCTATCGTTTCGGCGTTTGGCGAGTTGGCGGCAGAGAAGGTCGATATCCTGAAGGGCTGCGGCGTAACGATTGCGCCGACACCGTCCGAGATGGGTTCGACCATTGCCAAGGTTCTGGCAGCTCGCAAGGCCGCCTGATAAGAACACGTTGCCGGCCGCGTGGTCTGTGACCCATGCGGCCGGTCCCGACGTGCAGGAAGCCGGCCACGACGCAATAAGGGCCGTTTCGAAGAATAGTGACAGGCTGCGGGGGCCGCGCATGTCCTCGTAGCCCGAAAACGAAAATAGGGTGGAGGACGAACGTCGTGCAGGACACCAATAAGACGGCTGAAACGCTCGACGAATTCAAGCTGCGCGACGAGCTGAAGGCGCTGCGGGCACAGATTCCCGATCAGCCCTCTCTCAACCCGATCGTGCACGTTGCCTTCAAGCTTTCTCGCCAGCTCGAATCGGGAGCCATCAGCTTCGACGACCTGAAGGCGCTGGCCGGCCGCCTCATGGACAGGGCATTCGTGCGGCGCGCCTTGCGGCTGCGCGAGCAGGTTGGCTTTACCGATACCCAGACAACCATCAAGGAATTCTCCGATTTCGTGGCCCGCACGGCTGTGAACGATTCCGATCCGGACAAGGCATTCGAGGCCTTCCAGGCGCGCTGGTCGCGGGCTCGCAATGGCATCGTTTTGACGGCCCATCCAACCTTCGGGTTGTCGAATGAGCTGTGCCGGCGGATGGTGGCGATTGCGACAGGCGAGGACAGCGGCGCTCGTACCGAGATCGGGATTCCGCATCGTCCGGACCCCGATATTTCGCTGGAGTACGAGCACAAGGCCGTCCAGTTCGCGATCCAGAACCTGCGTGACGCGCAGGAGGACATGTTCAACGCCTTTTACAGCGTGTCCGCTGCCCAGTTCGGAGACCGCGCCTACAAATTTCGTCCGAAGCTTGCGACCGTCGCATCCTGGGTGGGCTATGACCTCGACGGGCGTACCGACATCAAGTGGACGCACTCCTTCGTTCTGAAGCTTCAGGAGAAGTGTATGGCGCTCTCCGATATCCGCACGCGGTTCCTGGCCATGAAGCACAGGGCCGGTGACAGTGCGGATATCCAGCGTGTTGCTCGCCAGATTACCGGCAAGCTCGATCTTGCTATTGCCGCGGCTGAGAAGCAGCACGAGGCCCTGAAGGAGGCCGTAGCCGGCAATCGCCCGCTTGCGGCGGCGGCCAATATCATTTCGTCGGCCGATCCCTACAACCTCGTCTCCACCGAACCGGTCGTGACACTGCTGCATCAGATGATCGATGTGGTGCCCGCTGCGCAGTCAAAGCGCGAGTTGGCGGCGTTGGCCGCCCTCTTCGAGCAGACGGGTCTTGGTACCTCGCACATCCACGTTCGCGTCAACGCGGTGCAGCTGAACAACGCCTTCCGCGCCTTCGTCCACGAGCCCTGGACCCGCGATCTGTCGGAGCGGCAGGCCCTGGCACGCATCGTAGAGATGATCCACACCGCCGATACGCAGTCGGTTAACTTCGAGACGCTGGACCTGGAGACGGCGACGGCCATCCGCCAGTTCGCGCTGATCGCCCAGATCCACAAGCACATCGATCGCGATACGCCGATACGCTATCTCATCGCGGAGTGCGAGAGCCCGGCCACGATCCTTATCGCAGTCTTCTTCGCCAAGCTGTTCGGTGTCCTGAAGGTGGCCGATATCTCGCCGCTGTTCGAGACGCCGGCTGCGCTCGAAACCGGTGCGCGCATGATCGAGCGGCTGCTCGAGGAGGAAGCGTATCGCGAGTACGTGCGCGGTCGCCAGCGCTTGTGCATTCAGACGGGCTTTTCTGATGCCGGCCGCTTCATCGGCCAAATTGCAGCGACGCTCTCCATTGAACGTCTGCATCAGGGCCTCGCCGAGGTCATGTCCGACTACAAGAACGATCTGCAGGGCGTGGAACTCCTCATCTACTCGACGCATGGCGAATCCATGGGCCGCGGCACGCATCCGGGCCCCATGAAGCGCCGCCTGCGCTACGTTTTCTCCGACAATGCCCGGCGCCGATTTGCTGATGCGGGAATCCCGCTGAAGCACGAGACGAGCTGGCAGGGCGGCGACGGCTATTTGTACTTTGCCAATCGGGCACTGTCGGCCCGCGGTCTGGCCACCGTGATCATGGATGGCGAGATCCCCGACCCGGTGGAGGATCCGTTCTACGACGATAACAACCTGGCGCTCGACTTCCTGCTGCGGCTGCGAGGCTTCCAGCAGGATCTGTTCGCTCATCCGGGTTATCGCGCGGTTCTCGGGGCCTTCGGGCCCAATCTCCTCTTCAAGACGGGTTCACGTCCGGTGAAGCGGCAGACGGAAGGCCTCGCGGCGGCTGATCGGGGCGATCCGGCAAGAATGCGCGCCATTCCCAACAACGCCATCCTGCAGCAGTTCGGGTACATCGCGAACGTTGTAGCCGGAATGGGCGCGGCAGTTGGTTCGGAGCGCGATCGCTTCGTGGAACTGGCCCAGTCCTCGCCGCGTCTACGGACGCTCATGGAGATGGTGGCTCGCGGCAAGACTTTGTCGAGCCTCAATGCCATGGGGGCGAACGCCATGGTGTTCGACCCCGGATTTTGGGCTATGCGGGCGTCTTGGGGCCGTGAGGAACACCTGGCTCCGGCACTCAAGACGTTGGCCACGACGCTGCTCGAGGACCCGAGATCGGGTGCTATCAACGGCCTCGTGCATGAACTGCGCCTCGACGCGATCGATCTTCACGCGCTCCTGGAGGACATCGGTATCGACGCGGGCAAGATTCCGGATGAGAACCGCCTGGAACTCGACCTCTTGCAGTCGATCCGTCTTGCTCTGATCATGCGGGTTTTCATTCTGGCGGCACAGTTACCGCGCTTCGCAACGCGCAACGATATCAGTCACGCGCAGATTTTCAGTGGCGCGCTGTCACTGGAGATTCCCGAGGTGATGTCCGTCATGCGCATGGCATTTCCGAAGCGGGCGGCCAGCAAGAAGGAAGCCGTGCGGTTCGATGAGCCAGCCAGCTACCTGCCTCAGGGCATGGATGACTACGGCCGGATCGAGACGGAAATATTGGAGCCGATGGATCAAGCCTATGAGTTCATCCGTGAAATAGGGACCGGCATCTCGCACCACTTCGGTGCCTTCGGCTGAGGATCTGGGGAAGAGCGGCTGTCCGCTTGGGGGCGCTTCGGCGCCCCTTTTTTTTCGTGGGCCGCTACATGAGTCCCAACAGCCGTGGCAGTGTCAGCGACAAAGCCGGCCAGTAGGTGACGAGGGCGAGGAAACCCAGCATCGTAAGGAGCCAGGGCATGACGGCGCGCGAGGTCTCCGTAAGTCCTATGCGGGCGACGCCGCTCGTGACGTAGAGGTTGAGACCGACAGGCGGCGTGATCATTCCGATCTCCATGTTGACCACCATGATGATGCCGAAATGGACGGGGTCGATGCCAAGGGCGGCGGCCACGGGAAAAAGAATTGGCGCCAGGATGAGCATGATGGAGGCCGGCTCCATCATTGTGCCGGCAATGAGCAGGACGATGTTGACGACGAGGAGGAATGTGATCCAGCCGAAGCCCTGTTCCACGATCCAGGCGGCGATGGACTGAGGAATGTGCTCGTGTGTCAGGAGGAATGAGAACAGCATTGCGTTGGCGATGATGTAAAGCAGCATTGCGCTCATGTTGGCAGCCGCCAGGAGAACGCCGGAAATGTCCTTCCAATCGAGGTCCCGGTAGATGAACTTGGCGACGACAAACGCATAGACGGCACTAAGCGCAGCGGCCTCCGTGGGCGTGACGAGGCCGCCGTAGATGCCGCCGAGTACCACGGCGATAAGTGCAAGGCCCCAGATGCAATCGATGAAGGCGTCGAATGCTTCGCGCCACGTTGCGCGGGGCGCCCGTGGATAGCCTTCTTGCACGGCAATCCGGTAGGTAACGGCAGTGAGCAGTATCGCGAGGAGGATGCCGGGAACCACTCCCGCCATGAAGAGATCGTCTACGGACGCGCCGTAGACGCGACTCCCGTCGGGGCCACGCGCCGTCATGCCTGCGGTGGCGAGCGCGTAAAGCACCATCACGATCGACGGCGGGATGAGGATTCCGAGCGTTCCCGATGAGGCCACGACGCCCGCGCCGAAGCGAGGGGGATAGCCCTGAGCTGCCATCGCGGGAATGAGAATCGAGCCGATGGCTATAACGGTTGCCGGCGAGGAGCCCGAGACCGCCGCGAAGATGGCACAGGCGAAGACAGAGGAGATGCCGAGACCGCCCGGCCAGTGTCCTGTCATTGCGGTGGCGAAGCGGATCATGCGGCGTGCGACGCCGCCATGGGTGAGAAAAGCGCCAGCCAGGATGAAGAACGGCACCGCCATGATCTCGAACTTCTCCATGCCGGTGAAGAGCTTAAGAGCGACGGCATCGAGGGGTACTTCGGTGAGCGTGAAAAGGGCCGTCAGAACCGTGAGGCCGAGCGCGATAGAGACCGGCGTGCCCGTGAGCAACAGGAGAATGAGGAGACCGAAGACAAGGGCCGACGTCATGTCCGGTTCTCCTCGGGTGGAGGATCGGAATAAAGCCCGGCCGTTGGATCGTGATGCGGCAGGTCGCCGGTCTTCCAGAAGTTGGCTGCGACCTCCAGGAAGCGGAAGCACATCAGGAACGAGCCGAGTGGCAGGCACAGATAGACGAACCACATGGGTGCTTCGAGCACGGCGGATACTTGGCCCGATTGGAAGAGATGTACGACGAGCCGCGTTCCGAGCCAGCCGACAAAGGCGGTGAACACAGCCCCGCAGAGGAGACCGAATAGTATGGTCGCTCGGCGCGCGCGGGGCGGGAGGCGGTTCACCAGGATATCCACGCCAACATGGATGCCCGTGCGCACGCCATAGGCGGCTCCGAATTTAGCCATCCAGACGAAGAGAAAGATGCACAATTCCTGCGCCCAAGTCAGCCGGATGGACAGCAGGGCGAAATAGACCGATCGCAGCCACTCCGAAAGTCCGGTGTAGCCGCTGTCGCGCGCCCAGCCGACCAGCCCGCCCAGATGCGATAGGCCGTAGCGATGCGCAACGGACACGAAGATGACGAGCGTTGCGATCGCCATCAGCGCAGCTATGAGAACCTCCTCGATCCGGTTGAGGCGTTGCAGGAGAGGGTGTTGGGTCATGGCTGCGGTGTTCTCAGCTCCGCCTCGATCCGCTCGATGAGGGTGCGCCCGACGCGATCAGCCATGCGCGCACGAACGGGACGTAGGGCCTCCTGCCATGCGGCCAGTTCCTCAGGGTTCGGGTCGTGGAACGCCGTCTTGCCGGTTTCGCGCATCGCGGTCAGGGATTCCGCATTCTCCTTGGCTGCTTCCGCGTTCGCGTAGGGGGTCGCTTCTTTCAGCGCACGCGTGAGATTCTCGCGGACATCGGCGGGTAACGCCTTCCAGAAGTCACGATTGACGATCACTGCATAGCCGAGGAAGCCATGAAAGGTCAGAGTTGCGTGCTTCTGCACCTCGTACATCTTCTGGGTGTACATATTGGCTGGCGTATTCTCCGTTCCATCGACAACCCCGGAGGACAGCGCCTGATAGGCCTCCGAGAAGGCAAGCACCTGGGGCATGGCGCCTAATGCCGTCATCTGTTCCTCTATGACGCGTGACGACTGGATGCGCAGCTTTAATCCCAAGAGATCATCCGGTTTCAGGAGTGGGCGGTTCGCCGACAGAATCTTGAAACCGTTGTTCCAGTAGGCGAGCCCCACAATTCCTTTCTCCTCCAGAAGATCGAAAAGCTCTCGACCGATCGGTCCCTCGGTAATGCGGGCAAGATCGGTGGTGTCACGAAAAAGAAACGGAAGGTCGAAGACCTCGAATGCCTTGATGCCGAGTGGACCGAATTTCGACAGGGATGGCGCCAGCATTTCTACCGCGCCGAGCTGCAGGGCCTCCAACTCTTCCTTATCTTTGTAGAGTTGGGAGCTTGGGTAGAGTTCGATGCGAACGCGGCCGTTTGTGTAGCGTTCGGCCAGCTCCTTGAAGCGCTCGGCCCCTTTGCTCTTGTGGGCCTGCGGGGCAGCAACATGACTGAATTTTATGACGATGGGCGCATCGGCGGCATCGAGCTGCGCGGGACGCATGGCTAGCAGGACGGACAGGCCAACCGCGGACAGAATCAGGATCACGCGGTGCATTGAATTTGTCGGTCCGTTTTGGCGCTGTAATACCAGTCCCATCGTCACGCGGAACACGCCGGTGTCAAGTCCTGGCACCCGGTTGCGGGGTCTTACTTTAGGTCTCCTGCCAGTCCTTCATGACGGCGCGTACAAGGCGCAGGACGCGTTTCGTGCGGCGGGAGTCATCAGCCGAGAGGGACCAGCAGCAACAGCAGAAGCCGGGCTTCTGGGCGAGATGAAGAATCAGCGCGTATTCGTTCTCCCGTCTCATCGCTGCCTGTTTCGCCCTTCTGCCCGATTACCGGCACCGAGCTCGCCGGCCGTGAGCGCAAAAACCTCGCCGGAGCTGTCTTCGGTATCGAGCCAGAGGAACGGAAGATTGGGATATTCTTCTTCCAGGATATCGAGTGCAGTGCCGACTTCGACGACCAGTACGCCGTCGCGTTCCAGATACTGCGGTGCATCAGACAGGATGCGCCGGACGAGGTCGAGTCCGTCATATCCGCCCGTATGGGCCATGACCGGCTCGGCGCGATACTCGGGTGGAAAATCGGCGATGGCGCCGGCACTGACGTAGGGCGGGTTGGAGAGAATGAGATCGTAGCGCCGGCTGTCAAGGGCTGAGAAGAGGTCGGATTGGTGCAGTGTGATGCGATCCTGAAGGCCGTACTCGGACACGTTGCGCGAGGCGACGGCGAGTGCGTCGACCGAGAGATCAACAGCGTCGATGACGGCGTTGGGATAGGTGAGAGCGGCCAGGATGGCGAGGCAGCCGGACCCCGTGCACAGATCCAGGACGGATGTGACCGTTTCGGGATCGGGGACGACCGTGGTCAGCTCGGTATCGAGCAGTTCGCCTATGTAAGAGCGCGGAACGATCACGCGCTCGTCGACGTAGAAGCCATGGCCGCGGATGTAGGCCCTATTCACGAGATAGGGTGCAGGTTTGCGTGTCGAGATCCGCGCCTCGAAAAGTGCAGAGATCCGCGTGCGCTCGCCCTGCGTCAGCCGGCAGTCCAGCCAGGGATCGAGCACGTCGATGGGAAGATCGAGCGCACTGAGAATGAGGAACGCGGCTTCATCCAGGGCTGTGGAGGTGCCGTGGCCGAAGACGAGATGGGCGGCGCGAAAGCGTGACGTGCCGTACCGCAGCCAATCGCGCACGGTCACGAGTTCACAAATCGCGTTGTTGGAGTCCTCTAGGGTCATGGCGTGTGCGGTCTCTCCCGGCGCGTAAGGCTCTTCACTTGAGAGCAGAGCCGATTCACCGGCCAGACTAGCGTACTTCTCACAGCGCCTACAGGTGCGGGCGCAGTCCTCCGTATCGGGAGAGTTATACGCTACTGCTGCTGGGCATCCTGCTGTTGAACTTCCACGACCACGTCGAGGACCTCGTTCTCCCCACCTTTGCGGGTGCCGCGGATGGGTGCGGCGGTGGCGGCATCGAGCCCGGTGGCGAGGCGCACATAGCGCTCCGTGGGACACATCAGATTGGCCGGATCGAAGCCGACCCAGCCGAGTCCCTCCACCCAGGCTTCCGCCCAGGCATGATGGGCGTCGGACGGATCAGGTGTGCCGGCCAGGAAGTAGCCATTCACGTACCGGGCTGGGATGCCGAGCAGGCGCGCTCCGGAGATGAAGATGTGGGCATAGTCCTGGCACACGCCCTTGCCATCGGCGAGGGCTTCGGCGGCGTTCGTGTGGGCATGGGTCGAGCCAATCTCATAGGTGACGGCTTCGCGCACGGCGTGCATGAGCCGATGCAGCTGGTCGAGTGGAACGCCGGTCTTGCATTTCATGGCGAGATCGCGGATCGCTTCGTCGGGGGCCGTGCGCTGTGTCGCGCGCAGGAAAATGCGCAATGGCGCAGGCTCGGGAAGGCCGCGCGCAACGCCAATGCGATCCTCGGTCTCGATCACTCCAGTGGCTTCGATAGTGAAGCTGTCGTGATCTTCATTGATGGCCGTTAAATGCACAATGTTGCCGAAGCCGTCCTGGAAGCGTGCAGCGCGCTCGATGCCTGGTGCGGACAGCGACCAGGACATCACCTTCTGGCCGTCGAATGTGGGTGGAGACAGACGCAGGCTCTCGATTGCATAGCGCGCCATCGTTTCATATTGGTAGGTGGTCTTGTGCTTGACTGTAAGCAGCATGGGCCAACCTCAACCGTTGAAATGGTAGGCATCGGAGATCTGCTGTCCGACGCGGTTGTTGCGGGCGATGAAGTCAATCAGGAACTCGTGCAGCCCCGACTGGAAGATGGTGTCGATCTCGCCTTCGTCGAGCATCGCGACCGTTTCCTTGACGGCGGGAACGCAGTCCTCCGTCTGACCGTATGTGCGCTGCAGGCCTCGTACCGCTTCGTCGAGCTCCAAGTAGCATGACTTCAAAGACCGGGGCATCTCTGCGTTGAGGATAAGATAATCGGCGATGTTCCAGGGTTTGTAGCTGTCCTTGTATACCCAGCGATAGCTGCGATGCGCGGAGACTGATCGCAGAATGGATGCCCATTGCAGGTTGTCGACGCTGGAGCCGATCATTTCGTAGCTTGGCAGCAGTACGTAATATTTTACATCGAGAATGCGCGCCGTGTTGTCGGCCCGCTCGACGAAGGTTCCAAGCTGGCTGAAGTAGTAGGTGTCGTTGCGAAGGATAGTGTTGAGCAGGGCGCCGCGATAGGCCGCCGAGCGCTCCTTGATCCAGTCGAGAAGGCCGGGCAGGCGGTCGGAGGTGATGTCGCGGGGGTTGATTGCCTCCATGTCCAGCCATGCGGAGTTAAGGCTCGTCCACATCTCGCGCGTGATCGCGGTGCGCTGCGCGCGAGCATTGCGCCGAGCGGTGGCAATGCAGGAGCGGATACTCGAAGAATTGTCGGCGCTGAACAAAAGGTAGTTGATGACGTCGCTCGTATTGAGCGTCTCGTGACGTTCCAGGTAGCCTTCTTCGCAGCCTGCACTCTGTAGAGTAGAGCGCCATTCTTCATTATAGCCTTCCCCCTCGCGCGGAAGAAGGGCGATGCGGTAGCCGACTTCGATCAGGCGCGCCATGTTTTCCGCGCGCTCCAGGTAGCGAGAGAGCCAGAACAGATCATTCGCTGTGCGGCCGAGCATGGGGTATGGGCGTCCTTTTCGAGTTCAATGATAGCGGGTGGTCAATCCTGCAGAATCCAGGTGTCCTTGGTGCCGCCCCCCTGGCTGGAATTGACAACAAGCGAACCGTCGCGAAGCGCGACGCGGGTCAGTCCTCCGGGAACGAGACGAATGCGGTCGCCCACGAGAACGAAGGGGCGCAGATCCAGGTGGCGCGGGGCAACGCCGGAGTCGACGAGCGTGGGACAGGTTGAGAGCGCGAGGGTCGGCTGCGCGATGTAGTTGGCGGGGTTGGCTTTCAGCTTGGCGCGGAAGGCCTCGATCTCGGCGGCAGAGGCCGCTGGTCCGACGAGCATGCCATAGCCGCCAGAGCCGTGTACCTCTTTCACGACGAGGTCCTTGAGATTGTCGAGGACATAGGCCAGGTCGTTGGGGTCGCGGCAGTTTCGTGTCGGCACGTTGTTCAGGATCGGCGGTGCCCCGGTGTAGAATTTCACGATCTCTGGGATGTAGCTGTAGATCGCCTTGTCATCGGCGATGCCGGCGCCAGGAGCGTTGACGATCGTAACCTTGCCGGCGCGATAAACGTCGAAGAGGCCGGGCACGCCCAGAAGCGAGTTCGGCTCGAAGACGAGCGGATCGAGGAAATCGTCATCGATGCGGCGGTAGAGGACGTCCACCTGACGCAGGCCCTGCGTCGTCTTCATGAACAGCGCGCCATCCAAGACGACGAGATCGTGGCCCTCGACGAGTTCAATCCCCATCTGGTCCGCGAGGAACGAGTGCTCGAAGTATGCGCTGTTGTAGATTCCGGGGGTGAGGAGCGCGATGGTGGGATCGCGGTCCAGATTTTTGGCTGCCACGCTCTCCAATGTGAGGAGAAGATTGTCGGGGTAATTCTCTATGGGGGCGACACGGTTCTTGGCAAAAAGGTCCGGGAACATGTGCATCATCGTCTCGCGGTTCTCCAGCATGTAGGAGACGCCAGACGGTGTGCGCGTGTTGTCCTCAAGGACGTAGAAGTCGTTCGGTCCGGTTCGGACGATGTCGATGCCGATGATGTGGGAGTAGATCCGCAAAGGTGGATCTACGCCGATCATTTCGGGGACGAAGGCGCTGTTCTGGACGACGAGTTCTGCCGGGATGCGCCCGGCGCGGAGGATTTCCTGGCGGTGGTAGATGTCGTGCATGAAAGCGTTGAGGGCCTTCACGCGCTGCTCTATGCCCGCTGCCAATCGCCTCCACTCGGACGCAGAAATGATACGGGGCAGAATATCGAAGGGTATGAGGCGCTCGGCGGCCTGGCCATCGCCATAGACGGCGAAGGTGATGCCAGTGCGCCGGAACAGAGCCTCGGCCTCCGTCCGCTTCTGTTTCAGATCTTCGATACGTTGGGCTCCGAGCCATTCGGCGACGGCGCGGTAGGGCTCCCTCACCCCTCCCCCAAAGCCATTCATCTCATCGAAGGCTTGTGACACGTGGGTCCTTTCCCTGCATTTGAGACGGTTCTCGAATTTCTAGGCGCAAAAGATGGGCCAACATAAAAAGCAATTTATATCATAGGCTTAGCAATAAGACGCCGCCAAATTTGGCAGTCTGCGAGGCGGCTTGTGCACAAATATTATGCTATTTGCCAAAAGTCTGAAAAGTGCCCGAAGTTTGGGCGTTCAGGCGAGCAGCCTCTTGAGGCATGACGAAAGCGTCGGGGTGTGGCCCTCAGGTCCAATCCGTCCCCGTCTGAGTGGGGCATGATAACCAGGATATGCGCCCTGCGGACCGGTCGGGCGTGCTCAAGGTGGGTTGTGGCATGTGATGGTTGTACGAGGCTCCGGCTCGATGGCGACGACTGATGGGGGGCCTGGCGCACGAGGTCCTGAGCGGGTGGGTGTCATCGTCATCCACGGCGTCGGCGAGGCCGAGGCCGGCTGGATCAACGAAGACTTGATTCCTCGCATCGAGTTGCACCCCGACAGTCCAGCGTTCCAGCCCTACAGCGAGGTCTATGAACTTCCCGACCGGGGCCGGAACCGGCCCGGCCGAATGTTCAAGGCCTATGTCCGGCGGGGCCAGTCGGTAGCGGGGAACGCTGTCGCGGTTCTTGAACTGACCTGGGCCGATCTCTCTCGCATCGGCACTGGAACGCTCGCGACCGGACTGGCCATGCTCAAGCTCTTCTACGAAGCGCCGCAGGTCCTTGGCGATTGCTTTCTCGACAAGTCGCGCAATGCGTTTCCGAATGCGATCGCGGGGCTCATGCGGCTGGCCAATTGGATCCTGCGCTGGCCAATCACCGGGCTCAATATCGTAGCGCTCGTTTGCGCGGTGGCTCTGCTCGCGCGCCAGCGTCTTATCGACGTGGGAGAGGTGAGGTCGTTCCTAACGCTCGAGCTTGCAGATGTGATGGTGGGCCTTCTGGCGCTGCTTGCCATCCTATCACTCCTGTTCGCGCGCTGGCGCGTTCATCGCGATATCGCGCTGACCGACATCGGCATGTCGACAATGGTGTTTGCGGTCGTATCGGCGGCAGCAATACTTCTGATTCAGCACTTCATTGCGCCGGAGGTGCTCGCCAATCCTGCTATCTATCTGATGGCGGCCGGTGTAGCGATCTTCGCGTTCTGGTTTATCTGGAACTACGCCATGTTGGCCGCGATCCTGATTCTGGGGGCGCTGGCGATACAGCAGCTCTTTCCAGGCCGGAAGACGACACGCGTGCCGCTCATCCGTCCGGCCGCTGCCGTGAGCCTGAGCGTGGCGCAGGGCATGATTTACAAGATCGTCATCGCGCTCCTGTGGATCTTCATTTTCGTGACGCTAGACTTCAACGAGCGGACAGAAGCCGCCTGCCTTCACGATCCATATCAGGCTTGCAGCTATCTGGCCGATGTGCAGCGTGATCTTGTCGGTATCGTTGTATTCAACCTGATCATGGTGGCGGTGCTCGGGGTCGCGTTCTTCCTGGTCGCCATGGTTCGCGCGTTTCTGAGGGTGCCGGGGCGGCGGATGCGATCGCTAGCCCGGTTCTGGATGCCGCGCATGGTGGTGAGCCCCCTCGTCATATTCATCATGCTGGCCGGGACGATATTCAACCTCATCATCTTTTATTGGCGTTCCTACATCCCCGTCGACCTTTACCAGCAGGTCGATGTCCGGCTTCTGCCCTGGCGGGACGTAGTGGGATATATGCTGGGTGGCGGGTCTGCCCTGACGGTGGCGTTCCAAGTTTTCAGGGCCCTGCAACATGCTTCGCGCGGTATCCTGCATATCGTGCGGGATCTTGTGGACCACCAGTTTACCCCGCGCTTTACGTTTTCGCGCTATCTGCTGCCCAACCCGGCTCGAGACGTCGACGGCCATCCCCGCCGGGCTCGCATCGAAAGCCGGCTGGATGTGCTGCTCAAGGAGATCGTGGATCGAGAACAGTTCGACCGGCTCGTTTTCGTAGCGCACAGCCAGGGCAGCGTGATCCTTCACGACTACCTGAGCACCAATCACGATGAGGAGGCAATCCGTACCGCCAAGTCGGTCCACGTGCTGACTTTGGGCTCGCCGCTGACGCATCTCTATCAGTACTATTTCGCGAAATACGAGGCGAAGAGCGCGGCGCCGGAGGCACTCAACCCGCGGCTGACATCGTGGACGAACCTTTGGCGGGTGGATGATCCGATCGGGAACCGCATTAAGTTGTTCGATGGAAATTTCATACGCAACGAGCCGCTGCGGCCGGGCGGTCACGTCGACTACTGGAAAGAGCCGGAGGTGGTGAGTACCATCCTGAATCTGATCGACGACCGTCCAGCAGCAATCGACGGAGAAGCGCAAATGGCAGACGCGGATGCCGCTCAGAGCACCGCGCTGCGATAACCCGGAATATCCGGCATGGGCCCTGTAAAGGCGATGACGTCGCCGTCGCTCAATGACGCGCCAAGATCGAAGGCCCGGCCTGTGTAACTGCCGGGGTTCATGTCGCGGCCGTTACACAGAATGCGCGAGATTCCGCCAATGGGGAGCCCATAGCGCTCGACGAGATCGCCGACCGTCGTGTCCGGAGGAATCTCGATACGTTCCGCGAATCGGGGGCTGTCCGTGTATTTGGTGAGGCTCGTGAAGAAGCGCACCTCGATCGAGATGGTGTCCGCCGGCTGGGCTGCTGTAGCCGATGCAAACTGGATGTGGCGATCGATGGCCGTCATTGCACGTTAGCTCCGCTTTTCTCAAAGCGAGGCAATCGTCCAATTCGCCGTCGCAGACAATTCCTCGAAAGTACAACGGGCGCCGGAATAATCCGGCGCCCGATGCAGGTCAGAATTGCAGGTTCGCAAGAAGCCTGATCAGAACAGCCCCTCGATCTGGCCCTCGTCGTTGAGGCGGATCGAGTTGGCAGAGGGTACTCTCGGCAAGCCAGGCATAGTCATGATCTCGCCGGTGATGACCACGATGAACTCCGCACCCGCGGAGAGGCGCAGTTCGCGAATCGGCACGATGTGTCCCGAAGGCGCACCGCGCTTGTTGGGATCGGTGGAGAACGAATACTGCGTCTTTGCCATGCAGACCGGCAGGTGGCCGAAGCCCATGGCCTCTAGTTCAGCAAAGCGCTTCTCTACGGAGGCATCGCAGGAGATGTCGGCAGCGCGGTAGATCTCGGTCGCGATTGTCTTGACCTTGTCGCGAAGCGGCGTCTCGTCGGCATAGAGGGGCTTGAAGTTGGCCTTGCCGCTGTCGCAGACCTCGACGACATGGCGGGCGAGGGCTTCGGTGCCCTTTCCGCCGTCCGCCCAGTGGGTGCACAGGAAAGCCTTCGTGCCCATGCTCTCGGCCGCCTTCATGACCTCCTGGATCTCGGCATCCGTGTCGGTGATGAAGCGGTTGACCGCGACCACGGCCGGAACGCCAAACTTGGCGACGTTCTCGATGTGACGCTTCAGGTTCTCGCAGCCTTTGGCGACCGCCGCGACGTTTTCACCCTTCAGGTCTTCCTTCTTGACGCCACCGTGCATTTTGAGGGCGCGGACCGTGGCCACGATAACGGTCGCCGACGGGGCGAGACCAGCCTTGCGGCACTTGATGTCGAAAAACTTCTCCGCTCCCAGGTCGGCGCCGAAGCCGGCCTCGGTGACGACGTAGTCGGCAAGCTTCAAAGCCGTCTTGGTGGCAAGCACCGAGTTGCAGCCGTGGGCGATATTGGCAAACGGCCCGCCGTGGATGAAAACAGCGTTGTTCTCCAAAGTCTGCACCATATTCGGCATCAGCGCGTCCTTGAGCAGAACGGTCATGGCGCCGTCGGCCTTCACGTCACGGGCGCGGATCGGCTGCTTGTCGCGCGTGTAAGCGACGATGATGTTTCCGAGGCGCTTCTCCAGATCCTTGAGGTCGCTGGCGAGGCAGAGGATCGCCATGACTTCCGAGGCGACGGTGATGTCGAAGCCGTCTTCACGCGGGAAGCCGTTGGAGACGCCACCCAGCGAGTTTACAATTGAGCGCAGCGCGCGGTCGTTCATGTCGAGAACGCGGCGCCATTCGACGCGACGGCTATCGATACCGAGGCTGTTGCCCCAATAGATATGGTTGTCGATGAGCGCCGAGAGCAGGTTATGAGCGGAGGTGATGGCGTGGAAGTCGCCCGTGAAGTGGAGGTTGATGTCCTCCATGGGAACGACCTGGGCGTACCCGCCGCCGGCCGCGCCGCCCTTGACGCCGAAGCAGGGGCCGAGAGAGGGCTCGCGAAGTGCCATCATGGCCTTCTTGCCGATGCGATTGAGGCCATCGCCGAGGCCGACAGTGGTCGTGGTCTTACCCTCGCCGGCCGGGGTGGGATTGATGGCCGTGACCAGGATTAACTTGCCGTCGGGGCGATCCTTGAGGCTGTCGATGAAATCAGCTGTGACCTTTGCCTTGGTCGGACCATACTGAAGCAGCGCATCGGCGGGGATGCCGATCTTGTGGGCTACCTCGGTGATGGGTTTCATGGTGGCTTCGCGGGCGATCTCGATATCGGTCTTCACGGTCACGGCGTGTCCCTCGAATGAGCGTTTTTGTTGATTGTCGCAGCGCCGAGCCGGCGCGCTGTCGGCGGCACGGTGGTCGGCGTTTCGGGGGCCGAATATGTCGACTAAAGTCGAGATCGCCAAGCTTCATGTTGCCGGGCGAGGCGCTCTCGCGGTGCGGCGTTGCTTCGCATGTGCGAAGACGCGCGCCGCGATGGCACGAAACGGATGCTTTTTGGGGATGGCTCAGCGCTCGCGGAAAGCCTTGTCGATCTGATCAGCGAGCGGCTTCATCAGATAGGACAGTGCGGTGCGGTCCTGCGTTTTGATCTGGACGTCGGCAGGAATGCCGGGCTGGAGCTTGTTGGAACCGAGCTTGGCGAGTTCCTCGTCCGGAATGTTGATCCTGACAGTGAAGTAGGTTTCACCAGTGGTCTGGTCGCGACTCAAATCGGCCGAGATCCCTGTCACTTCGCCGTTAACCTGGGGCGTAGTCTGCTGATCGAAAGCGGCAAAGCGGATGCGCGTGAACTGGCCGATGTAGAGCTGGTCGATATCCTTGGGCGCCACACGCGCCTCGACAAGGAGGCGGTCGCCTTCCGGAACGATAAGCATGATCGGTTCGCCGGGGCTGACGACCCCGCCGACGGTGAAGACGGCCAGTTGATGGACGATCCCGGTCTGAGGCGCGCGGATCTCGATGCGGCGCAGCTGGTCCTCCGCGGCGATCTTGCGCTCGCTCAACTCGGCGATCTTGGATTGCGTCTCGCGCAGTTCCTTGACAACTTCGGTCTTCATATCCTGGTCGAGGCGCACGATCTGAAGGGAGATTTCGGTCTTTCGGCCCTGGGTCTGGGCGGCAGCGGCCACAAACTGGCCGAGTTCGCCTTCCAGACGCGCCTTCTCGCGTCTCAGAGCGGCGATTTTCGTTTTCGTGACGAGCTGTTTGGCCTCGAGGTCGGCAAGACCCTCCAGTTCGTCGGTGATCAATTTGATTTCGCGCCGCTTGGCGGAGATCTGCGCTTCAATGCCCTGAGCTTCCTGCTCAAGCTGCTGGTTGCGCTCCAGGAGCTGCGACTTCTGTCCGGTTATGGACTGGCGCCGGGTGCGGAACAGGCTCTCTTCTCCGCGCAGCATCTGACCAATCTCTTCGATGGCGCTGCGTGCCGAGAGATGGTGGGGAACGGTAATCGAATCCGCATCGTCCCGCTCAGCTTCCAGGCGCGCCTGCCGGGCGGTGAACTGGTCGAGCTGTTGGGTGATCATCTGCAGGTTGACGCGGGTTAGCGTCTCGTCGAGCCGGATCAGGAGATCGCCCGCCTTCACGTGCGAGCCATTCTTGACCTTGATCTCGCCAACGATGCCCCCTGTAGCGTGCTGCACCTTCTTGACGTTGGTTTCGACCACCACGACGGCGGGTGCAACGACGGCACCGGCAATCTCGGTGGTGGCGGCCCACACGCCGATGCCGCCGACGAGCAGGAAGACAACGGCGAGTCCGCCGATCATGAAACGAGCGACGCTGGCATCGACGGTTTGGGAAGATGGAGCGTTCATGTTCCGGTCCCTTCAGCGACGACTTTCAGAGCGGCCGCGGGCTGCTGCGAGGCCACTGCCGCCGGAACCAGAACCTGTTTCAACACGTCTGTTTTGGAGCCGAACGCCTGGACCTGTCCCTTTGTCATGGCGAGCACCTTGTCGACAGCGGCAAGTGCCGAGGGCCGATGTGCAATGACGATGGCGATGCCGCCCCGCTCGCGCACGGAGCGGATGGCGCTCGTCAGGGCACTGTCGCCAGCCGCATCGAGATTGGAGTTGGGTTCATCGAGAACGACGATAAAGGGGTCGCCGTAGAGAGCGCGTGCAAGAGCTATACGCTGGCGCTGGCCGGCGGATAGTCCCGCGCCGCCTTCGCCGACCCGGGTCTGATAGCCGTCGTGCAACTGCACGATCATATCATGGACGCCCGCGGCTTTTGCCGCAGCGATGATACTTGCGCTCGTGGCTTGCGGATCGAACCGGGCGATATTCTCGGCGACCGTTCCAGCAAACAGCGCCACGTCCTGTGGCAGATAGCCGATATGGCGGCCGAGTTCTTCGGGCGGCCATTGGTCGAGCGCAGCCCCGTCGATACGCACGCTGCCGAGGTGGTTCATCGGTTGCCAGATGCCGAGAAGCGCGCGGGCAAGGGTCGACTTTCCCGACGCACTGGGACCGATGATGCCGAGGCCGTCGCCGGGCTGGAGCGCGAATCCGACGCCATGAATGATCGGCCGTGTGTCCCCCGGAGCCGCGACGGCAAGATTTTTGACCGTGAGCGATTTCGAGGGTTTTGGAAGGTTGACGTACGTCTTCTTGTCATCGCTGAAGTTGAGCGCATGGAAGAGTTCCGTAAGCCGCCGCAGGCTCTGTCGGGCCGCGACGAAGCTGCGCCAATGGCTGATTGCCGTTTCTATGGGCGCGAGTGCGCGGGCCATGATGATGGAGGCGGCAATGATCGTTCCGGGCGATACCTCGCCGTGGATGACGAGCCACGCGCCAAGGCCCAGGATGCCCGACTGAAGGAAAAGCCTTAGAACCTTGGAGACCGTTCCGATCCCGCTGGCAGCATCGGACGCTTTGAGTTGATCGCCGATGTAGCGAGCGTTCAAAGCCTCCCAACGTTCCAGCATTCGCTGGCCCAGCCCGAGAGCATGGATGACTTCCGCATTCTGGCGGGTTTCCTCGCCGAACGCGAGGCGTTCGGCTCCGCTGATGGCTGCGGATTTCGTGGGCGCGCTAGTGCGGTACTCGGTAAGCAGCGTGAGACCCACTAGCAGAAGTGCGCCGACGAGGGCGAAGACGCCAAGCAGGGGATGCAGCAGGAAGACAACGCCCAGGTAGACGGGTACCCAGGGCAGGTCGAAAAATGCCGTCGGCCCCATGCCAGAGAAGAAGTTGCGGATCTGGTCGAGGTCGCGGACGGGCTGCAGACCGTCACCGCCTTTGCGCGCTTTGAGGGGCATGAGTTGCAGGGCGGCAAACGTGTGCCGGCGCACGTCGTTGTCGATGCGCAACCCGACTCAACTCATGACCCGGACGCGAAAGAAATCCAGTAGGCCATTCCCGATGTAGAGTGCCGCCATCAGCAGGGTCAGTGCCACGAGGGTCGGCACACTGTGCGAGGGCAGCACGCGGTCGTAGATCTGCAACATGTAGAAGGAGCCGGTAAGCGCCAGCAGATTGATGATGCCGGAGAAGAGCCCGACGCCCAAAAACAGCTGTCGCGAACGCCGCATGGTGCGCTCGATGGGGTTCTTCCGGTCCAGTCGCCGTGCTGCGCCTGTCGTACTCATACGCGTCAACCCGTTCCGGCCGCATGGGGCCGCCCGAAACCTGCCGGGCCATAGACTCGGCGGTAGATGTCGATCCGTCAACAGATCGTTACTGCCGGGAGGATGACACGAAGTCCTTCATAGATCGCTAACTCTGATCGAAGATCTCAGATCAACGCGCGGGCGCTGGGAAAGGGTCCGATGACCCGATGCATCAATCGCTGCCGCTCGGGGGGCCTTGAAACCGCGGCGCCTCCCTCCCTCGGCAGTGTCCGGCGGACTGCCGTCAAGTGGCCGCTGCTGGCGTTGAACCCGATGGCTCCAGCCTGGCTAGAGCGGCTTTGCCATCTGCGCCGCGCGTGCGGATCTTGGCCGGCTCCGCCTTGAAAACATTTGTAGCCAGTTGCTGGAGCAACCCACCTATGACGCGATTGTCGCCGAACGCTGCGATGATCCAGGGGATCGAGCCCGATCGCCAGTCCTGGGGGCTGAGATTAACCGGCTGGTCGAGGTTTTGGGACAGCCGCTCATCCACACTCTCGGAGACCATGGCCCAAAGGACGGCCGCCGCCGGGGCTACGATCCCGGACTCTTTCGACTGCGCCTCCGCAACGATGAACTGCCCGTTTTGGAGGGCGGGGATAACCATCCATTCGAGATCCTCCATCGGGCGCTTACGATCCTGCGGCGAACGCAGTAGCAGGGTTACGATCTGCCCAAACGAACTCGCGACATGCTTTGCCACGGCGGCGCGCTGGCGCAACTCGTCGGTGGAAAGCGGGGCCGCGGCAGTTTCCGGCGAGGCGGGCTTTTCTGCGCTCATGATGGTCAAGCTCCGAAAAACGCACGACTGTTCATACAGGGCGCGTGTTCAAACAGGTCATGGGCGGGCTGGTTTCGACGATCAAGCAACCCCAGCCTTTGTTCACCAATAGTCGACCTTGGGAAACCGAGAAACAGTGAAATTTCACCATTGCTTCTGGATTCGTGTGATGCAATGCCCCGAAGCAGTGGCGGCGGCGAGAAGGGCAGGCCTTCGAACCACGTCCGGCGAGCGTTGAATGCGCGTGTGGAACGCGTGCTGTGTGGCCCGAGGATCTGGACCCGCGAATGACCGAAATGATCGACTTGCCGGCCTATCTCAGCCGCTGGGCCGAGCACGACCCGGACCGGAAGGGTGTCGCTGCGACCATCACAGGTATCGCCAGCGCCTGCACGCGCATCAGCACATTGATCGCGCACGGTCCGCTTGCTGGAGCCATGGGGGCAGCAACGGGCAAGCAGAGTGGCGTCGATCCGCAGAAAAAGATTGATGTCGTCGCCAACGATCTGATCCTCGAGGCATTGCGCGGTTGCCCGGTGGCGAGCTTCGCCTCCGAGGAGATGGATGCCCCGCTGAGGATCAATACGGGCGGCTCATACGCGGTTGCCGTCGATCCTATAGACGGATCCTCGAACGTGGATGCCGATATCACGCTGGGAACGATCTTCTCGATCCTGCCTGCCATCAACGGCGGCGGGGACGCGGCGAGCTTCCTGCAGCCGGGCCGCGAACAATTGGCGGCGGGTTTCTCCGTCTACGGGCCGTTCACGAGCCTCGTGTTGACGGTGGGTGCCGGTACGCAGATCTTCACGCTCGATCCGGACACCAGGATCTTCCAGCGCACGTCTTACAGCGTGGCCATCCCGCCGATAACGTCCGAGTTCGCGATCAACAGCTCGAACTACCGGCACTGGGAGGATTGCCTCCGCATCTATGTCGACGATCTCCTCGCCGGCCGCGACGGACCGCGCGGCAAAGACTTCAACATGCGCTGGACGGCGACACCTGTGGCCGACCTCTATCGCATTCTCAATCGCGGCGGCATCTTCCTCTATCCGGGCGATTTGCGCGATGGTTACGCGCTGGGCCGTTTGCGGCTCGTGTACGAAGCCAATCCGCTGGCGCTCATTGTCGAGCAGGCCGGAGGAGGTGCATCCACGGGCCGTGGCCGGATTCTCGACGTGGAGCCAAAGAACCTGCATCAGCGCACGCCGATCGTGGCGGGTTCGAAGGCGGAGGTGGATTACGTGGTCCGCCTGCACCACGAGCCGCACGGACCGGGTGAGCGGTCGCCGCTGTTCGGGCGCCGCGGGCTTTTCAGAACCTGAGAGGGCAAGGAAACAAGAGATGTCCGCAAAGCATCCGATCATTTCCGTCACGGGCTCTTCCGGGGCCGGGACAACTTCGGTCAAGCGTACGTTCGAGCAGATCTTCCGGCGCGAAGGGCTCAATGCCGCTTTCGTCCAGGGCGATGCGTTCCATCGCTATGACCGCGATGAAATGCTGGCGGCGATGAAGGCCGCGGAAGAAGCGGGCAATCAGCACTTCAGCCACTTCGGCCTGGAAGCAAATCTCCTGACGGAGCTGGAGCGGGCCTTCCGCTCCTACGGCGAGATCGGCACGGCACGAACGCGCCGCTACATTCACAACGACGAGGAGGCGGAGCGTTACGGCGGAGAGCCCGGCAAGTTCACGCCATGGGAAGAGATCCCCTACGGCACGGATCTGCTCTTTTATGAAGGGCTGCACGGGGCGACCGTTACAGATGATGTTAACATCGCCAAGTATGCGGATCTGAAGATCGGCGTGGTGCCTGTCCTCAATCTGGAGTGGATCCAAAAGATCCATCGCGATCGGCAAGATCGGGGCTATTCGACCGAAGATGTGATGGCCACTATCCTGCGCCGGATGCCGGACTATGTTAAATACATCTGTCCGCAGTTCACTGAGACCGATATCAACTTCCAGCGCATCCCGACGGTAGACACATCCAATCCGTTTGTTGCCCGCTGGATTCCGACGCCCGACGAGTCGATGGTCGTGATCCGGTTCAAATCCCCGCGCGGGATCGATTTCTCCTACCTGTGCTCAATGATCAAGGACAGCTTCATGTCGCGGGCGAACTCCATCGTGATCCCGGGCAGCAAGCTCGATCTGGCCATGCAGCTGATTCTCACGCCTATGATCCTGCAGCTCATGGAGCGCAAGCGCCGGACGTTCTTCTGAGGCCCACCGCGTTCGGAAGGGCGGGCAGGCCGGCTTCCCCCGGTTACCGTGCGCGGCGCGGCCGCGGCGCTTGCCCCGCGCGCCGGGCGCGTGTAGGCCAGAAGCTATGGCGACGGCCCATCCGGCGCCTACCCGTAACCGTGGAGGAAGCGCCTCATGACCCGGCCCGTCCTGATCGCCCCATCGATCCTGTCTGCGGATTTCTCGCGTCTTGGCGCGGAAGTCGCCGCCGTGGACAGCGCCGGCGCTGATTGGATCCATCTGGACGTCATGGATGGGCATTTCGTGCCCAACATCACCTTTGGTCCCCCGGTGGTGAAGGCGATCCGGGCGTCATCGGCCAAGATTTTCGACTGCCACCTGATGATCGCACCGTGTGATCCCTATCTGGCGGCTTTTGCGGAAGCAGGTGCCGACATCATAACGGTGCACGCGGAAGCGGGCCCCCATCTGGATCGCTCATTGCAGGCTATCAAGGCGCTGGGCAAGAAGGCCGGTGTCTCGCTCAATCCGTCGACGCCGGCGAACGTGATCATGCATGTGCTCGATCGTCTCGATCTTATCCTGCTGATGACCGTCAATCCTGGCTTTGGAGGTCAGGCATTCATTCCAGCGATGATCGACAAGATCCGGCAGGTGAAGGCAATGGTGGGCGACCGTCCGATCGATATTGAGGTGGACGGCGGTATTACGCCGGAGACGGCCCCGCTTGTGGTGGCGGCGGGAGCCAATGTGCTCGTCGCGGGCTCGGCGGTCTTCAAGGGCGGAACGTCGGAGGCCTATCGCGGCAACATTCGCGCCATCAAGGATGCGGCGGTCTCGGCTCAGGCCCGCGCCGCCTGAGCCCGCATGCGTTTCGATACGCCGCTGCCCATCGACGAAGTGTTGGACAGGCTTCGCGCCGCGATGCGCGGGCAATCCTCTGCGGTTCTCGTCGCACCGCCAGGTGCGGGTAAGACCACGCGTGTGCCTCTGGCGCTGCTGGACGAGCCCTGGCTCCACGGTGCCAAGATTCTCGTTCTGGAGCCGCGGCGCATAGCGGCGCGGGGCGCCGCGGAGCGTATGGCCAAGACGCTCGGGGAGAAGGTCGGTGACCTGGTCGGCCTGCGCGCACGAATGGTCTCGAAGTCAGGCCCAAAAACGCGCATCGAGGTCGTTACCGAGGGTGTGTTCACGCGCATGATTCTGGAAGATCCGGCTCTCGAAGGGGTGGGCGCGGTACTGTTCGACGAGTTTCACGAGCGTTCGCTCGATGCGGATTTGGGTCTCGCGCTGGCAATCGACAGCCAGAAGGCGCTGAGGGACGACCTGCGTCTTCTCGTAATGTCGGCGACTCTGGACGGTGGGCGCGTGGCCACGCTGTTGTCGGAGGCCCCGGTCATCACGAGTGAAGGTCGGGCCTTTCCAGTCGAAACGCGATTTATGGGCCGCGATCAAAATCGGCGCATCGAGGATCAGGTCACGGACGCGGTCCTGCGGGCACTGCGCGCAGAGACGGGCTCGCTGCTCGTTTTCCTGCCCGGCCAAGGGGAAATCCGGCGTGTGGAGGAGCGGTTGCGGGACGCTATCGCCGATCCCAAAGTTATTGTGGCACCGCTCTACGGCGCGATGGATATCTCCGCCCAGGATCGCGCGGTGGAGCCCGCCGCCCCCGGCATGCGCAAGGTGGTACTGGCCACGGCGATCGCGGAGACATCGCTCACCATTGAAGGCATAAGAGTTGTCATCGACAGCGGCCTGCAGCGTGTGCCGCGGTTCGAGCCCGATGCCGGCGTCACGCGACTTGAAACGATCCGCGTCTCTCGCGCGTCTGCCGACCAACGGCGGGGTCGTGCAGGGCGCACCGAGCCGGGCGTGTGTTATCGCCTGTGGGACGAGCCGCAGACGGCCAGTCTAAGGCCCTTCACGGAGCCGGAGATCCGCTCGGCCGATCTCAGCGGCTTACTTCTCGATTGCGCCGAATGGGGCGTGACCGATCCCGCGACCTTGAGCTGGCTCGATGCCCCTGCGTCGTCCGCAGTCGAAGCGGCGAGGGTCGATTTGCAGACGATCGGAGCGCTCGATGCTGAGGGGCGCATCACGCCAGAGGGACGGCGCGTGCGCGCGCTGCCCTTGCCGCCGCGGCTGGCGCACATGGTACTCGCGGCGGGAGCCATAGATTCCCAAAGCGGCCGGGAAGCTGCCGACATTGCCGCTGTACTCGTCGAGCGGGGATTGGGCGGCAACGATACGGATCTCGATCATCGCGTGGAGCGGTTCCGGTGTGACCGCTCACGGCGCGCCGAGGACATGCGGCGGCTTGCGGCAGGATGGGCGAAGGTGGCGAACGGGAGAGGCACGCAGGGCGCTGAGCCGAGATCTGACCATTCCGTCGCGTCACTTCTTGCAATGGCCTATCCAGATCGCATCGCCAAGGCGCGCGGCGCGCCGGGCCAATACCTTCTCGCCAACGGACGCGGCGCACACCTTGATCCGGCCGATGCGTTGTCGCGGGCGCCTTATCTCGTCATCGCGGAATTGCAGGGCACAGCTGCAGCCACCCGCATTCTTTTGGCAGCGCGCACCAGCGAGGCGGAGATTCTGGAAACCGCCGGCAGGCGCGTGACTCATCAGGATGAGCTCACTTTCGATGCGGATGCCGGTGCGGTGCGGGCGCGGCACGTGCGGCGGCTCGGTGCGATTGTTCTTTCAAGCGAAGCGCGTCAGATTTCGCCTTCGGCCGAGGCGGCCGTGCTCTTGGCGCGGGGTATGATGGCCGCAGGGCGCGATAGGTTGCCGTGGTCGAAGGCGCAGTTGCAGTTGCGCCACCGCGTTGCGTTCCTGAGGTCCACTGAGGGTGAGAACTCCGCCTGGCCCGATCTGAGCGATGTCGCATTGTCGGCCAGTGTGGAAACCTGGCTTTTGCCGTTCCTCGGCCACGCCACAAAACTTTCCGATATCGATACCGGCATGCTCGATCAGGCGCTCAATGTATTGGTCCCGTGGGATCTAAAGCGCCGCTTGGAGACGGAGGCGCCGACGCATTTCGAGGCTCCGACTGGGAACCGACATCCGATCGACTACGCCGGACCCGGAGCGCCAGCGCTGTCGATCCGCGTGCAGGAACTTTATGGGGTGAAGACACATCCGGCGATTGCCGCTGGACGCCTGCCTCTGACCTTGAATCTGCTGTCGCCGGCCCAAAGGCCTATCCAGATCACGCGCGATCTGCCTGGTTTCTGGGCAGGGTCATGGAATGCGGTGAAATCGGAGATGAAGGGACGCTATCCGCGCCATTTCTGGCCGGACGATCCGGCCAATGCTCTGCCGACAGCGCGGGCCAAGCCGCGCGGAACATAGGCCCGACAACCAGGGATGCGCGCAATCAGCGTCGGCAGGGTCGTCCTTCGACGGTGGCGCTCCAACCTGACGACTCCTTGGTGTAGCTCGTCTTCTTGCTGGCGGCCCTGGCAAAGCTGGCCCAGCGGGCGCCGTACTCCAGCGCGGTGAAATCGATCCAGGACCGGATAGCGTCTTTCTGAGCTGCGGCCTTCGTCGAGCCCGAGCCATTGCCCCAGTGATAGTGATCGCTCATGCAAAGCTTGCCGGCTTCACGCCTCAGATCATGCATTGCAGCCAAGCCGGACTCCTGGGCTGATGCCGCAATAGGAACCGCGATCATACCTGTAGCGAGAATCAGCGTGGCAATTCGCATCGAATCCTCCGGAGATAATATCAGGACCGTTCGTGCGGCGCCGGCGGGGCAACCGTCGAATCGCTAAAGAGATTAGCCGTCCGGACATTCGCCAGCAATCGAGACCCATCGGGTCTATTATCCGCCTACGCACAATTGGCGCCAGTCGCCTGTCTCAGATGAGCCTCAGCGAGCGCATGCTTGTGTGCCCGCTTCGGCCGACGATGATGTGATCGTGGACGACGACACCGAGCGGACGCCCGGCTTCGATGATGAGCTTCGTCATGTCGATGTCGGCGCGTGAGGGCGTCGGATCGCCTGAGGGGTGATTGTGCACGAGAATGATAGCTGTGGATGACAGTTCGAGAGCGCGCTTGACGACCTCACGCACGTAAACCGGAGTGTGGTCGACCGTGCCCTGGCCCTGAATCTCGTCGGCGATCAGTTTGTTTTTCTTGTCGAGGAAAAGGATCCGGAACTGTTCTCGGTGCTCGTAGGCCTGCGCGGTGGTGAGATATGCGATTACTTCCGGTCCCGAAGAGAGGAGCGGGCGCTGCGAGACTTCCGAGCGCGCCAGCCGGGTCGCGGCCGCGCGGACGAGCTTCAGTTCGGTGACAACGGTTTCGCCGACGCCCGCAATCTCTTTCAGGCGCGAGTCCGGCGCATTGAGAACTTCGGCAAAAGAACCGAAGCGGGCGATGAGCCGCTTGGCAAGATCCTTTGTATCCCGGCGTGGAATGGCACGGAAAAGCACGAGTTCCAGGAGTTCATAGTCTGGAAGGGCTTGAGGGCCGCCAGTTCGGAAGCGTTCCCGGAGCCGTTCGCGATGGCCCATGTGCAGAGGAGTGGACGGAGCCTCGAAAAGACCGGCTTGGCTGGATGAGTCGTCGTCCTTCCCCCTGTCCGGCATGACGCCAAGGCCCCCTGCTCCGCTCAGCTGTCACGGTAGGGAGGCAGGTGAAGACCGGCCGGAGACGTCGTGAAGATCTCGCATCCCGTTTCGGTCACGCCGACGGTGTGTTCGAATTGTGCCGACAGCTCGCGGTCGCGCGTCACGGCCGTCCAGCCGTCCGGCAGCACCTTAACGGCCGCCTTGCCCAGATTGATCATGGGTTCGATGGTGAAGAACATGCCGGGCTTCATCACAACGCCCTCGTTCTCCTCGCCATAGTGCAGGATGTTGGGGCGGTCGTGGAACACGCGGCCGAGACCGTGGCCACAGAAGTCGCGTACCACACTGCAGCGCTCGGCCTCGGCAAGTTCCTGGATTACGGCGCCGATCTTGCCCGTCGAGGTGCCGGGCTTCACCGCCGCGATGCCGCGCATGAGGCATTCATAGGTGACTTCGATCAGGCGCTCGGCGCGCCGCGAAATTTCGCCGACAGGATACATGCGGCTCGTGTCGCCGTGCCAGCCGTCGACGATAAGCGTTACGTCGATGTTGACGATGTCACCTTCGCGGAGCGGCTTCGGCCCCGGAATTCCATGGCAGACCACATGATTGATCGAGGTGCAGATGGCCTTCGGGAAGCCGCGATAGTTAAGCGGTGCGGGGATAGCGTCGTGATCTCTTGCAAACTCCATGACGAGTTTGTCGAGATAGTCGGTCGCAATGCCGGGCTTGACGTGCGGGGTGATCATGTCGAGCGCAGCTGCGGCCAGCTGGCCAGCCTTGCGCATCCCTTCGAAGTCCTCAGGACCATGAAGCTTGATGCCATTGTCTCGCTGCAAGACGCGTGAAACTTCGACGTTCGACATAATTTCCGTATCTCTTCTGGTTCCGGGGCGGCAGACTAGCGGAAAAGCATGTCAGCGCCAACGCGCACGGCGCGGGTCATTAAAAGACGGTCTTGAATGCAAGTGCGGCGGCCTCGGGGAGGCCGCCGCTAAGATCTTCAGGCAAATACCCGGGTTTGGTCAGGCCTGCTGTTCGCCTTCGCCCTCACCCTCGGCGGGGGCTTCGGCAGCTGTCAGAAGCGCACGGGCCTGGCCGACCCAGTCTTCCTTCTCCATGCGGCCGTCCATATTGAGCACGCCCTCGACGTTCGCGATGTCCTCGTCCGAGATGTTCGCGAGCTGCTCAAACTTGTAGAGGTTGAGCTGCTTCAGGCGGGCGGCCAGCAACTCGTCGATGCCGTTGATCTGCGTCAGATCATCGGCCTCGCCCTTCGGCTTCTTGAAGCCCTTCCAGGCAGCGTTGAGACGGCGGGCGCGCGCGTCCGTACGCTCGAAGATGCGGGCGGCCTTGCCGCGCAGACCACGAAGATAATAGAGCTTCGCGCGGCGAACGCGACCGCGGCGCAGAACTTCGATTTCAGCGATGTGCGGCGAATAGAGCGGGAAAACACGTTCCACGCCCTCACCGTAGGAAATCTTGCGGACAGTGAAGCTCTCGTTGATGCCGGCACCGGAGCGTGCGATCACGACGCCCTCGTACGCCTGAAGGCGCTCGGCGGGAGCGCGGGCGGCAGCGGCTTTCTTCTTCTTGTCCTTAGGGTCGCCTTCTGCGGATTCGACGACCCGGACCATCACCTTGACTGTGTCGCCGGGCTGGAATTCGGGGACGGCGCGCTTGGCGAGCACGGCATCCATCTGCTCGCGCTCAATTTGCTGAATGATGTTCATTTTCAGTCCTTTTTTGCTTGTTTTTCAATGCAGAGGAGCTTCGCCGCCGGTCAAAAACACGGTGCGAGCGAGGCTCATGCGGCCCTTGGGGGCACCCTTATCGGGAAATTCGTTGGGCGCGTGATACCGGAAAGCCGGGGTGTTGTCGAGGGGGAGCAGCGGCTCAGGTTGTCGCCGCCGCCGGTCAGCCGGAGCGGCTCTTAACACCTCGTTAAGAAGTGTCAACGAAACTTAAAGAAGGGATTCGCGGCGGGAGAAAACGATGGTCCGGCAACTCTATGATCTGGAAGATCGCTTGTTCTATGCGTCGCGGACGTGCGGGCCGGCACGCAGTCGGATGCTCGAGGTCTGGTCGCAGCGCATCGGTGCCCTGGCTGACCGACTGAAATATGGCCTTGTTGCACGTCCTAAGGCGGCTTACGCCAAGCAGCGGGTCTAAGCTCGTCCCGGCTTGCGGTTGAGCAGATCCGGCCGGCGCGCGCGGGTCAGGCGAAGGGCCTCTGAACGGCGCCAGGCGTCGATGGCTTTGTGATCGCCAGAGAGAAGAACCTCCGGGATCGACCTGCCCTCCCATTCGCGCGGGCGGGTGTACTGCGGATATTCCAGAAGGCCATTTTCGAAACTCTCATGCGCAAGGCTTTCGGCTGCGCCGAGCACGCCGGGCAAGAGGCGCACGCATGCGTCGATCATGACCATCGCCGCCAACTCGCCCCCGGAAAGCACATAGTCCCCGATGGACAGTTCCTGTAGGCCGCGGCCTTCGATGAGCCTTTCGTCGATGCCCTCGAAGCGGCCGGCGAGCAATGTCATGCCGGGGCCGGCCGCGAGCGTGCGGGCATGGGCCTGATCGAAGGGCCGTCCTCGCGGGGACAGATAGAAAATCGGGGAATCGGGATTGGCGGCGCGCGCGGCGTCGATCGCCGGGCCCAGGACATCGGCCCGCATGACCATGCCGGCCCCGCCGCCCGCCGGTGTGTCGTCCACTTGCCGGTGCCTGCCCAGCCCGAACTCGCGGATCTGGAAAGTTTCGAGGGACCACAAACCCGCCTCGAGCGCTTGACCCACGAGCGATAGACCGAGCGGCCCCGGAAACATCTCCGGGAACAGCGTCAAAACTCCAACGCGCCACGCCGGCTGCCCATCGCTCGAGGGAAAGTGCGCCATCGCTAAGGATCAGACGCCTTCCACGACCGTGATGTCGATCATGCCCGCTCCCTGGCGCAGCGCCTTGGCGTCTGCGTACTCGGGGCTCCGGGCGTAGCCGATCGCATGCTCATAGCTGGGGAATTCGATGATGACGTTGCGGGCGACGCCATTTCCCTCGACGATCTCGCACTTGCCGCCCCGCACGATCGGCCGGCCTTCGAACTTGTCCAGCGCGATCTTGGACTTCGCAACGTACTCGGCCCACTTCTCCGGGTTCGTCACGGTGGCGTGCGCGATCACATACCCTTTCGGCATTCCTCTCGTTTCCTCTCGTTTTGGCGTTTGAACTTATCTGTTTTTGGTCGGGGCAAGGCATAAGCCGCGATGCAGCTGGCCGCAAGCTGCCCTGATACGACGGATGAATCCGGCCGGACGGAAGGTTTCCGGCTCAGGCCTGGCGGATATGGCTCAGGAACGTCTGGGCAGCCTTTACGGGATCGTCCGCCTGGGTGATGGGCCGGCCGACCACGACGTGGTTGGCTCCAGCAGAAATGGCGTGCTCGGGCGTCATGACCCGCTCCTGGTCGTCGGTGGTGCCGCCGGCAAGGCGGATGCCCGGCGTGACAATGAGGAAGCCCGGCCCGGTCGCGGCACGGATGGCGGCGGCCTCCTGGCCTGAGGCGATCACACCGTCGAAGCCTGCCTCGTGGGCAAGCCGCGCGCGATGCAGCACGAGCTCGCTTGGCGTGAACTGGCTGCCCTGCTGTTTGAGGTCCTCATCGGTCAGGTTGGTCATGACCGTGACGGCGAGCAGCTTGAGGTGGCTTCGACCCCGGCCGGCAACGGCGGCGCGGAGCGTTTTGAAGTCATGGCCGTGAACGGTGAGAAAGTCGATGCCGAGCTCGCGCGCGTTGGCGACGGCACGCTCCACGGTGTTGCCGATGTCGAGCAGTTTCATATCGAGGAAGACGCGCTTGCCGTGCGCTTTGAGGCTTTCCGCAAGGCCCAGTCCACCAGCGAACAGGAGTTCCAGCCCCACTTTGTAAAACGACACCGTGTCGTCGAGCCGTGCCACGAGCCGCTGGGCTTCCTCCACGGAGGGCATGTCGAGGGCAACGATCAGGCGGTCTTTGATGGGAGTGTGGGTCATTTTGGCCGAGTAGGTTGGGTGACGCCGATCAAGTCAGTTGGCGGTGTGGGGAACTTAGACTAAACCGGCGACCGGCGCACGCGGAAGCAGGCCGATGAAACAATCATGAAACTCGTCATCTTTTCGGATCTGACCAATTTTCCTTCGACCGTTCACGCGCTATCGCGATGGGCACTTGACGTGCTCGACGGCGGCGCACTGCGCCGAACCACCGATCTACCGCAACTGGATGCACATTACTCTCACACCTCTGAGCGCCAGACCGCGGCTCAAGCAGCTTCATAAAGACCACGGACGCCTTTTTCACCAGCAATGGTATGTCTCGATCGACGTGGAGCCGTTCGCGTTTCCGCAGCCGCGCACGATTGCGCCGGGAGGACCCATCCCCGATCGCTGGATCAGGTGCCTGAAACTATGGTCGATCGAGGTCTTGCTGGTCGAGATCGGCGTGCCGTTTTTCGATCTGATGGACATGAGCGATGCTCGTGCAAAAAAGCGGCTGGAGCACGAACGATGCGAACGCACCTTGCAGGGAATCTGGCAACTCGGCGACCGTTAGCCTCCTGCGCGCCTCGCGGTCATCCATGCAGCACGTGGGCGGCGCGGGCGAGCTTCTGGATCAGGGCCTTGAACTGCTCCTGACTGTCCTTGTTTTTCAAGTGCCCATGCTCGTCATAGGCCTCGAGTGCGCGCGGTACCGCGAACTGCTCGGGCAGAACGAGGGCGGCAAGGCCCAGCTCGAGAACAGTTCGCACCGCGTTGAGGCCGCGCAAGCCGCCCATGCCGCCGGGAGACGAGGACCCCAGGGCGAAGACCCGTGACTTGAAAACGGCCAGTGGTTCCTCGTCGTCGTTGCGGATACGGCTCATCCAATCGAGCGTGTTTTTCAGAAGCGGTGAGATCGACGCGTTGTATTCGGGGCAGGCGATGAAGACGCCCGTATGCACGCGCATGAGGGCTTCGAACTTATAGGCGTTGTCCGGGATGCCTTCGGTGTTCTGCAGATCCGCGCCGTAGAGTGGCAGCGGATAGTCGCCGAGGTCGGCAAAAGTAGCGGCGATACCGTTGGCTTCGGCAATGGAGGCGCCCAGACGCGCGAGGCGCATGTTGTGCGAACCTGTCCGTGCCGAACCTGCGAAAAACAAGAGGCGGGGAGCGTTCGGCGTGCTCGAAGTCATATCGTGAGTGTCCCCTAAATGCGTTCCGGGTTGGAGTGGCGCCGCGTTGGATGCGGCACCGCGGGCCAGATCAGCTCTTGCCCTCGAAGAGATCTTTCATGCGCGCAAAGAAGCCGGTGCTCTCCGGGCTCGTTTCCTTGCGACTTTCCTTCTCGAACTCTTCCAGAAGCTCGCGTTGGCGTCGTGTGAGGTTCTTGGGCGTCTCGACCTCAACCTGGATGTACATGTCGCCGGCTGCATTCGAGCGCAGCACCGGCATGCCCTTACCCTTGAGGCGGAACTGCTTGCCGCCCTCGGTGCCTTCCGGAATTTTCACACGGCTCATCGCGCCTTCGAGAGTCGGCACCTCGATCTGTCCACCTAGGGCCGCTGTCGTCATGGATATGGGCACGCGGCAAAAGATATCTGCGCCGTCGCGCTGGAAGAACTCGTGCGGCTTGATGGATAGGAATATGTAGAGGTCGCCCGCCGGACCGCCGCGCAATCCGGCCTCGCCTTCGCCGCTCAAGCGGATGCGCGTACCATCCTCGACGCCGGCGGGGATGTTCACCGACAGCGTGCGCTCTTTCAAGATGCGGCCGGCGCCGCTGCAGGTCGGGCAGGGATCGGTGATGGTTTCACCGCGGCCCTGGCAGGTCGGGCAGGTGCGTTCGATCGTGAAGAAGCCCTGGCTCGCGCGAACCTTCCCAGCGCCGCCGCACGTGGCGCAGGTTGTCGGCTTGGTGCCGGACTTGGCGCCGCTGCCGCTGCAAGTCTCGCAAGTGACGCTCGTGGGCACGCGGATCTGGGCTGTTTTTCCCGTGAATGCCTCGTCGAGCGTAATTTCCATATTATAGCGCAGATCGGCCCCACGCTCGCGTCCCGACCAATTCTGGGGGCCGCGGCGCCCGCCCATGAATTCCCCGAACAGGTCGTCGAAAATATCCGACATGGAGGAGGCGAAGTCCGGACCGAACCCGCCGCCACCGCCCGGGCCGCGTCCGCCCATCCCGCCGTCGAAGGCAGCGTGACCGAAGCGGTCATAGGCCCCGCGCTTCTGCGGATCCTTCAGGATCTCGTAGGCTTCATTGAGCTCTTTGAATTTCTGTTCGGCATCCTTATCGCCAGGATTGCGATCAGGGTGGTGCTCCTTGGCGAGCTTGCGAAACGCAGATTTGAGATCCTGCTCGCTGGCGTTCCGCTGCACCCCGAGAATGTCATAGTAGTCGCGCTTGGCCATGGGGCGAGATTATCCGGGGCAGATCGTGGGGAAGTCTATACGATTTATGCTCACCTTGTTCCGAAATGCGCTTCGGCGGCCGGGCGAGCCGAGGTCTAAACCAGTGTGAGGGGCAGCCAGTCCCGCAGGGTTGCGCGGAAGGAATGCCCCTCACACCGAAAGTCGCCCCCGGCCCGTGCTTGCAGCCCGGGCGCGGGGGTCCGGTCAACCGGTCTTCTTATTGTCGTCCTTAACCTCTTCGAAGTCCGCATCGACGACGTTCTCGTCGGTGGAGCCGCTCGAAGTGCCGGCTTCGCCCGCATCACCACCGGCACTTGCTTGCGCCGAGTAGATGGCCTCGCCGATCTTCATAGCGGTCTGCGCGAGCGCCTGGGTCGCGGCCTTGATCTTCTCCGCGTCGTCGGAGGGCAGCGCCTCCTTAACAGCGGCAATCGCAGCTTCCACGTCGCCCTTAATGGCTGACACCGCAGCATTCGACTCGTTCTCGGAGAGTTGCTTCTCCGTCGCATGCACCAGGGCCTCGGCCTGATTCTTGGCCTCGACGAGATCGCGCTTCTTCTTGTCGTCCGAGGCGTGCGCCTCGGCGTCCTTCACCATGCGCTCAATCTCGGCATCGGAAAGACCACCCGAAGCCTGAATGCGGATCGACTGCTCCTTGCTCGTCGCCTTGTCCTTGGCGGAAACGTGCACGATGCCGTTGGCATCGATATCGAACGTCACCTCAACCTGCGGGACGCCGCGCGGGGCCGGCGGGATACCGACAAGATCGAACTGGCCGAGCAACTTGTTATCGGCCGCCATTTCGCGCTCGCCCTGGCTGACGCGGATTGTAACGGCCGTCTGCCCGTCCTCCGCGGTCGAGAAGACCTGGCTCTTCTTCGTAGGGATCGTCGTATTACGTTCGATGAGACGCGTGAAGACGCCGCCCAGCGTTTCAATGCCGAGCGACAACGGAGTCACGTCGAGCAGCAGAACGTCCTTGACCTCGCCCTTGAGCACGCCGGCCTGGATCGCTGCGCCAACGGCCACGACCTCGTCCGGGTTCACGCCCTTGTGCGGCTCCTTACCGAAGAGTTCTTTTACCGTCTGCTGGACCTTGGGCATGCGCGTCATGCCGCCGACGAGAACGACCTCGTCGATTTCCGCGGCCTTCAGTCCGGCGTCCTTGATCGCCTGCAGGCACGGCCCCTTCGTCTTCGCGATCAGCTCGTCGACGAGGCTCTCGAGCTTGGCCCGCGTGAGCTTCATCGTGAGATGCTTCGGACCCGACGCATCGGCTGTGATGAACGGCAGGTTGATCTCGGTCTGGGCCGAAGAAGACAGCTCGATCTTCGCCTTTTCCGCCGCTTCCTTGAGGCGCTGGAGAGCGAGCTTGTCAGAGCGCAGGTCGATGCCGTTGGACTTCTTGAACTCGTCGGCGAGGTAGCTGACGAGCTTCATGTCGAAGTCTTCACCGCCGAGGAACGTGTCGCCGTTCGTCGACTTCACCTCGAATACGCCGTCGCCGATTTCCAAAATCGAGATATCGAATGTGCCGCCGCCGAGGTCGTAGACCGCGATGGTCTTGGCTTCTTTCTTTTTGTCGAGACCGTAGGCGAGCGCGGCCGCAGTCGGCTCGTTGATGATGCGCAGAACCTCGAGGCCGGCGATCCTGCCGGCGTCCTTCGTCGCCTGACGCTGGGCGTCGTTAAAGTAGGCAGGAACGGTGATGACGGCCTGCGTCACGGTCTCGCCGAGTTTGGCCTCGGCGGTCTCCTTCATCTTCTGCAGAATGAAGGCCGAAACCTGCTGGGGCGAATAGGACTTGCCGTCGACCTCGACCCAGGCGTCGCCGTTCGGCCCCTCCACGATCTTGTAGGGGACCAGCTTCTTGTCCTTTTCAACGGTGGGGTCGTCGAAGCGACGGCCGATCAAGCGCTTGATGGCGAATAGGGTGCCCGTGGGGTTCGTGACCGCCTGACGCTTTGCCGGCAGGCCGACGAGACGCTCGCCGTCGTCGGAGAAGGCAACGATGGACGGGGTCGTATTGGCGCCCTCCGCATTCTCCAGAACGCGGGGCTTGCCGCCATCCATAACGGCCACGCATGAATTGGTGGTGCCAAGGTCAATGCCGATCACTTTTGCCATTTTGGTCTTCCTTCGTGTTGCGGCGAACCGCCAGGACCCTTGTTCAGGCATCCGGTTGTGCTGCCGGCCCGTTCAATAAGGGCCGGAGCCGGGCGGTCCCCAAGGAGTTAATGAGACAACGTGCATTCCTATATAGGGTGGTTTCGGAGGGGTGCAACGGCGGGGGCTCACGCGAGCGTGACTAAAATATGCCGATGCCAGCATGCCGCATGAGGACGAGGTCGATGACTGACGTGCGAGGACGGAAAAAGACCGAGTCCCGAGATCTGAATATTCCGCCAGCCAGTCTCCCGGAAGGCCCCCGTTTTCCGGAGGGGTTTCGTCTGATCGTAGGCGCCCTCTCGCCGTCAGCGCAAAGGGAACTGCTGAGCGAGATAGAGAACGTGATTTTATCCGCTCCGCCCTTCCAGCCCCGAATGCCGAGGACTGGCCAGCCTTTTTCGGTGAAGATGTCGAACTGTGGCCCGCTTGGGTGGGTTTCCGACAAGGAAGGCGGATACCGCTATCAGGCGACGCATCCCGAAACAGGGGCGACTTGGCCGCCGATGCCGGAACTCCTGCTGCAGCTTTGGCGTGCCTACGCGGGCTTCAACGGGCCGCCGGAAGCCTGCCTCATAAATTTCTATCCGGCCGGCGCCCGTATGGGGAGCCACCGAGATGCGGATGAGGACGAACCGCGCGCGCCGGTGCTTTCCGTATCGCTAGGCGACGATGCCGTATTCCATGTGGGCGGGCCGAAGCGGTCCGATCCGAAGGTGCGCGTCACGCTGCGTTCGGGCGATGTCTGCGTGTTGGGTGGGCCATCGCGTTTCGCCTATCACGGCATCGACCGGATTTTATCCGGAACCTCGAATCTCGTTTCAGGTGGCGGCCGCATCAACCTGACGCTGCGGCGGGTGACGCGCGCGGCCTGAGCCGGGCAGCCAACTGTACAAGCAGAACCGCGGCGATGATGAGCCCGGCTCCGGTCCACGAAAGCGGGCTGAGGCGCTCGCCGAGGAAGGCACCACCGGCGGCGGCCGCGAAAAGGCTTTCGGTGGACAGCAAGATCATCGCCTCGGCCGGTGTGGTGTGACGCAGCGCGATGACGAGAATCGTAAACGTCGCGGCACTCGCGAGCAGACCGACATAGAGAATTGCGTCTGCAGCATTTGTGAGGCCCTCCAGCGTGGGCGTCTCGAAATACGCCGCAGCAACGCCCGCCGCAGTGCCAACAACTGCGAACTGGAGACACGTATAGCTGAATGGCCGGTCAAATCGGCTGGCCAGACCGGTCACCACGACATGCACGGCCCAGAAGACTGCGCTCAGGGCGGCCAGCCTGTCCCCATTGCTTAAACCGCCCAGGGTCCCGCCGCCGAGCAGCCAGATGCCGAGGAACGACAGCGCAATGGCGGGCCAGACGAGTGGGGCTGGCACGCTGCGCGTCACCCCCCAAGCGACCAGCGGCGTGAAGACGACGTAAAGCGCAGTCAGGAAGCCGGTATTCGTCACCGTGGCCGTTGTGATCGCTTCCTGCTGGAGTCCCGCCGCGACGAGAAAAGCGAGCCCGCCGATTCCAGCGATCCGCCACGCTGAGGATGAAAATGGTTCGGCTTTCCAGCGATGCTCGAGGAGCGCAAGCGGTGTGAGCGCCAAGGCTGCGAGCGTGCTTCGCGCGGCAATGAAGGTGAACACGCCCACATGCGTCATTGCCTCCTTCTGGAAATAGAAGGCGATGCCCCAGAGCGCGGCAGCCACGAGAAGCAGGAGATCGGCTCTGAGGCGGGTCATGGCGGAGAAATCTTTGTGAAGGCCCGCCGCGGCGTTTACTCGCTGTTGGCGGGATCTTCCGGCGAGTAAGGCGCCGGTGGGGCTGGCTCGGCTGCGGGGCCATTGCCGGTGTCCGACTTGTTGGCCTTCGCACCGCCCTTCGACACCACCACGGCGGCGGGCCGGATGACCCGTTCGTCAATCATGTATCCGGCCTGATAGACCTGAAGGATGGTGTTGGCCGGAACATTCGGATTTTCCAACTGCGCCATGGCTTGATGCTGGTGCGGGTTCAGGATTTCGCCCTCGGGCCAGATGCGCTTGACGCCGTGGCGTTCCAGCACGGTCTTCAATTCGCGCTCGATCATGCCGACACCTTCAACGAGGCTCTGAAAGGCCTGATCCGCATCAGCGGCCCCAGCCGGAACGGCGGCAAGCGCGCGTTCAAAATTGTCGGCGACGCCAATCAGATCCGTGGCGAACTTCGCAATGGCGAACTTCTTGGTCTCTTCTTTCTCGCGCTCGAAGCGCTTGCGCAGGTTGTCCTGTTCCGCGAGGTGGCGCAACGCGGCGTCCTTCTGATCCGTGCGGAGTTGGTCCAGGTCCGCCTGTAATGAGGCGATAATGGCTTTGAGCTGTTCAGGACCCGGTTCGGGCATCGCGGCCTCGGTGCCTTCCGATGCAGACTTATCCGGTTCCGGCTGGGTCGCCTGCGCGGGAGAATCGGCAGCGGGCTGGGCGGTCTCAGGGTTCACTTTGTTGGGATCGGACGTGTTGGGATCGGACATGTCGGCTCGATCTACCTCGGTGTTCGGGTTTTGCGAAGGTTGTGGCGGGTATCGGACGAAGGCCGTTAAAAATCAAGAGATGAGACGCGAAATGATCTTGGCTGTGTAATCCACCATGGGAATGATGCGGGCATAGTTGAGACGTGTCGGACCGATAACGCCGAGGACGCCCACCACCTTGCGTGAGTGATTGTGGAAGGGAGCGACGATAAGCGATGAACCGGACATGGAGAACAGCTTATTCTCCGAGCCGATGAAAATACGTACGCCCTCGCCGCCCTCGGCGAGACCCAGGATCTGCGACAGCTCGCGCTTGGATTCCAGATCTTCGAAGAGCTGGCGGATGCGCTCCAAATCTTCGATCGCGGTGAGATCCTTCAACAGGTTCGACTGGCCGCGAACGATGAGACTCTTACGCTGGTCCACCGTACCGGACCATTCGGCCAGCCCCGCCTTCACGACCTTCTGCGTAAGACCGTCGAGTTCGGCGCGGGCCGTTGCCAGCTCCGCCTCGATGCGCTGGCGGGCCTCAGCGATCGTCAGGCCGCGGATGTGGGCGTTCAGATAGTTGGCCGCTTCGATGAGGGCGGTGGCTGACAGTCCCGCCGGCAGCTGGATGACACGGTTCTCCACGTCGCCGTCCTCGCTTACGAGGATCACGAGGGCGCGCGTCGGGTCAAGTGGCACGAACTCGACCTGCTTCAGCCGCGAGATCTGCTTCTCGGCCAGGACGACACCCGCACAGTGCGACAGACCCGAGATCATCTCGCCGGCCTCGCCGAGGACTTTGTCCAGCGAAGTGGAGCGGCTGGCTGCGATCTGCGCCTCGATCTGTCGGCGCTCGTCCTCGGAAAGCGCCCCCGTCTCCAAAAGGCCGTCGACGAACATGCGAAGTCCGGTTTGGGTCGGCAGGCGGCCGGCGGAGGTATGGGGGGCGTAGATGAGGCCCAGCTCTTCAAGATCCGCCATGACGTTGCGGATCGAGGCCGGGGACAGCGAGATCGGCAGCACGCGCGAAAGGTTGCGCGACCCGACGGGTTCGCCGGTCGACAGATAGCTTTCAACGATCTGGCGCAGGATGGTGCGCGAACGGTCGTTGAGCTTGACGATCTCGGACATGGAAAAGGGCGCAGCTCCCTCAATGGGGCGGGGCGTGGACATACTGGGAATGTAGGGATCGGGAGGGAGGCTCGTCAAACGATCCGGTGCCCCAGGGTGGGCGGGGACGTAATCCCTTCAATCCGTGGCGGTTGCAGTCCTCTGGCCACGGGACTAGGGTTCGCGCCGAACGCAACCCCTAGAAACAAGGCCTTACTTTCCCATGCGCCCCTCAAAACGCCAGAACGACGAACTGCGCCGTGTTTCTATCGAGCGCGCGGTCTCGATGCATGCGGAGGGCTCTTGCCTGATCAAGTTCGGCAATACGCACGTCTTGTGCATGGCAAGCCTGGAAGAGCGGGTGCCGCCCTGGCTTAAGGGCCAGGGCCGCGGCTGGGTGACGGCGGAGTATGCGATGCTACCGCGTGCGACTTCCGAGCGGACGCGGCGTGAGGTGACCTCTGGCCACCCGTCCGGTCGCACGCAGGAGATCCAGCGGCTCATCGGCCGGGCTCTGCGGGCCGTTGTCGATCTGCAAAAGCTCGGCGAGCGGCAGATCACGGTCGACTGCGACGTTATCCAGGCCGACGGCGGAACGCGCACGGCCGCCATCACCGGCGCCTGGGTCGCCCTCTACGATTGCATTCAGTGGATGAAGATGCGCGACATGGTGAAGGACGGAGTATTGCGCGATCAGGTGGCGGCCGTTTCGTGCGGCCTTTATCGCGGCGCGGCGGTTCTGGATCTGGACTACGCCGAGGATTCGACAGCTGATGCGGATGCCAATTTCGTCATGACGGGCTCGGGCGGGATCGTCGAGGTGCAGGGCACCGCCGAGACCACTGCCTTCTCGCAGGATAGCTTCGACAGCCTCATGGTTCTGGCGCGCAAGGGTATTGCCGAGCTGGTGCAGCTCCAGAAGATCACGGTGGGCTGAGAATAGGTCCGTGGGAATTCTTATGCGTACGCTCACACGCGGAACGAAGCTCGTCGTCGCGAGCCACAACAAGGGTAAGGTCTGGGAGATCAACCAGCTGATCGCGCCCTATGGGCTCGAGGCGGTCTCGGCGGGCTCGCTGGGGCTGGGCGAGCCGGATGAGACAGAAACGACCTTTCGTGGCAATGCGCTCATTAAGGCGCGGGCGGCTGCGGAAGCTTCAGGGTTGCCGGCTCTGGCGGATGATTCCGGCTTGGAGATTGATGTGCTCGACGGCGCCCCCGGAGTTTATTCGGCGAACTGGGCTGAGCCCGGCCGCGATTTCGGGCTGGCCATGCGGCGGGTGCACGAGGCGATCGACGAAAAGGGCGAGTGGGACCTCGCCGCCGCGCCGCGTGCCAACTTCATCTCCGTCCTGTGCCTGGCATGGCCCGACGGCGAGCATGTCTTTTTCGAGGGTAAGGTATTCGGCCATCTCGTTTGGCCGCCGCGAGGCGGCAACGGCTTTGGTTACGATCCGATGTTTGTGCCTGAAGGCCATACGCAGACGTTCGGCGAAATGGAACCGGCGGGTAAATATGCGATCTCTCATCGCACGCGCGCGTTCGACGCCTTCCGCAAGGCATACCTGGGGGATCTCTCGGCCGCTCCTGTGAAGCCTAACGCGGAGCGCGATGTGGAAGGCCTGATCGCGGCTGCGGCGAACATTTCCACGCGCGAGGAATTGAAGACGTTCGTGAAGTCGCTGAGTGCGGACCTTGAGAGGCGCGGTCAGCCAGGTGTCGATCTGGCTACCCTCTTGATGGCGCTGGAAGCGTCGGTTGGACAAAAATCCGATGAGCCGCGGTGGCGCTCGCTGGCGAAGGCGCTGCTCGCCGCGACGGAGCCCAAGGCGCCGTGACCCATTCCATGTCCCCTCCGAATGCGGATGCGCTGTTCGGCGTCTATGTCCACTGGCCGTTCTGCGCTCAGAAGTGTCCCTATTGTGACTTCAATAGTCACGTGCGTTTCGGCGGCTGGGACGAAGCCCGGTTTCTCGATGCCTATCTCCGCGAACTTGACGTGGTTAAGGCGCGTGTCGGCCGCCAGGAGGTCTATTCGATCTTCTTCGGCGGCGGCACGCCCTCGCTGATGAAGCCGCAGACCGTCGCGGCGATCCTGGACCATATCGTCCGGCTTTGGCCTGTCGCGACGGACGCTGAGATCACACTCGAAGCCAATCCGAACAGCGTCGAGGCGGAAAGGTTCGTTGGCTATCGCGCGGCGGGCGTCAACCGGGTTTCGATCGGCGTGCAGTCTCTGCGCGACGAGGAGCTGAAGCGCCTTGGCCGCCTGCACTCGGCGGCAGAAGCGCGCTCAGCCATCGAGATTGCGAAACGAACCTTTGACCGCTTCTCGTTCGATCTTATCTACGCCCGGCCCGGACAGACGCACGAGGCGTGGCGAGCGGAACTCAGCGAAGCGCTCGCTCTGGCGGGCGAGCATCTGTCGCTATATCAGTTGACAATAGAGCCCGACACACCCTTTGCCGAACTTCATGCGCGCGGCCGGCTTGTCGTGCCCGATCCGGATCAGGCGCTCGCTCTCTACATTCTGACGCAAGACATGACGGAATCGGCTGGATTGCCGGCCTACGAGATTTCCAACCACGCCGCACCGGGCGGCGAGAGCAGGCACAATCTTCTCTATTGGCGCTATGGGGCCTACGCAGGTGTCGGGCCGGGCGCTCACGGGCGTCTCGTTCTCCCAGGCGGTCAGCGGATTGCTACGGCCAGCGAGCGCAATCCTGAGCGCTGGGTGGAGCATGTCGAGACGGCCGGCCATGGGTTCACCGAGGAAACTCCGCTGACGCTGTCTGAGCAGGCCGACGAGATGCTGCTGATGGGGCTGCGGCTGACGGAAGGCATCGATATCGGTGAGATGGGGCGGCGCTTCGGCATCGTTCCGTCGCAGGAGGAGGTGGCGGATCTCGCCCGGCTCGGCTTCCTGGAGATCATGGAACCGGACAACAGCGCCTTCGAAGACGGGTTACCCCACGACCCCGATCTCATCCGCGCCTGCATCGGCCCGGGAATTGGGCCGGTCATGGCTCCGAACAAGCTGAAATCCACCGCTCGCATCCGTGCTGTCGGCGAGGGCCGGTTCGTCTTGAACGAATTGGTCCGGCGCCTGTCGTTGCGCTGGGAGCGCACTTTGCCCGCGACATCGGCTCCAACGGCATTTCGACCGTAGACAGCAGAAGGCGTCCCCTCTATTCACCCGGCCGATGATGAGATCGCTCTATGACTGGATGATGCGTACGGCAGCGAGCGATCGCGCGCCGACGGCCCTGTTCTGGGTATCGTTCATCGAAAGCTCGGTATTCCCCATCCCGCCCGACGTGATGTTGATCCCCATGGCCATCGCCAACCGGCTAAAGGCCTGGTGGTTCGCGGCGGTAGCGACAATGGGTTCCGTCATTGGCGGGCTTGCCGGCTACGCGATCGGCTATTTCCTTTTCGATCTCGTGGGCAAACCGATCCTCGATCTGTACGGCTACGGTGAGAAGTTTCAAACATTTGCCGCCCAATATAATGAGTACGGCGCCTGGATCGTCTTCATGGCGGGACTGACACCGTTTCCCTACAAGGTCATCACGATCGCGAGCGGCACGACAGGGCTCAATCTGGCCGTGTTCCTGCTGGCGAGCGTGCTTGCGCGCGGCATTCGTTTCTTTGCTGTCGCAGGTCTGCTTTATTACTTCGGTCAGCCGATCCGGGACTTCATAGAGCGCTACTTCGGCATCCTGACGATAGTTTTCTTCGTCTTGCTCGTGGGCGGTTTCGCTGCCATCAAGTTCCTGCTCTGACGTCTGGTCCGCCCGCGAGGACACCGCATGCTCGATACAACCGAGAGGCCCGAACTCGCCAACGCCTATCGCCTAGGCGCGCTGGCGCTCGTCATGAGCATCGGTGTGATCGGCACAGCGTTCGGCTTTGAATACATCGGCGGTTATGCGCCCTGCCCGCTTTGTCTTATTCAACGCTACGCCTATTACGCCGCCATTCCGCTGCTGTTCGCCGCCATGGCTCTGGCTATGGAACGGCCTCGGCCCGCAGCCTTGCTCTTCTTTGCCGTGTCCCTGGGATATCTCGCCAACACTGGTCTTGGCGCTTACCACGCCGGCGTCGAATGGCATTTCTGGCCGGGCCCCGAGACCTGCGCCACCCAGCAGGCTCTGCCGACCACGCCGGCGGATCTGTTGAAGGGCCTATCGGAAGCCCGGGTCGTGCGCTGTGACGAGGCGACATGGCGCCTGTTCGGCTTGTCGTTCGCGGGATGGAACGCCGTGATCTCGCTTGTGCTCTTCGCGATAACGCTGCAGGCAGCTTTTGCGGCGACCGCTCGCGACTAAAAATCAAATAAAATCAAAGATTTATAAAATTGTTGCCAGAATCTGGTGCGGTTCGGCCCGTCTAGTCACTGGCGAGAATGGAACATGAACAGATTGCAAGCGAATTTCCTTGGATAGAACCCATAGCTGCCATTTTTGCGCCCGACTGTGACAGTTAATTCACACCAAGCGCGGAACACAAATGGAACGGTTGATCAGTCGCGTCGGTTCCAGATGATTTCGAGCGGTGTGAAGGAGTGGTCGCGTGACGGGGATTTTAGTTCGTACCCCCTCTTTGCCCAGGCAGGTCTTGTCGCGTTGTTTGCGTCCTGCCGGCGTCAAGGTGGAGAGTCTGACCGGTGACACGCCGTCCGTTGGATCGGTTCCGCCCCTCAGTTTTGTAATGCGTAGCGTACTTGTTGCGTCTGTTGCGTATGAGTTGCCCAAACCAAAGAGCGTGCTGAAAGGTGCGTTCCAGTCTCTGAAGCGAGCGGTCTGGCGTGAAAAGTCCAAGCGTCTGGCCAGACTGCTCCCCAGAGGGCCGTCCCCTGATCGGGACACTTCAGTTTGTGCGCGTTCGAGTGGCGGTGCTGGATCCCCGATCGTTGTGTCGAGTTCTCGTCCGCCGCGTTTCAGTTGAGTGAGAGTTCGATGCAGACCCAGTCCGGTGCGTGGCGTCCCTTGTCCGATCTCGTCGTCGTCATCGTCAATGATGTTGCACAAGCCCTTACACCCATTTCCGCGCCCGCAACTGCCGAAAGCAGCACGGAGCACGGATGAGATCCTGAAGAATTCGCGAAAGGCTTGGAACATCCTTTCGCTACGAGTTGGCAGGCACATCGAGTGCCGGACCCGCAGTCCAAGACGGCACTACATGACACAGTTCAGCGTAGTGGTGCCAATTGCACTGGGTGTGCCTGCCACCATTTCGCTGGATGCGGGCCAGCGACGTTTGTGTGTGTGTGTCAGTGCCAGTACCTCAAGTTTCAGTAAACAGAATGGAGCAAGCCCCCATGCCCCTCGATCGAACGATGCCCGGCCACATCAATCCTGTTCAGTGGCAGCAGGCGCAAGGCGTTGCGCGCCAGACCTGCGCGCGGTTTTTCCGCGACGGCGGCACGCCCGAGGACGCGCTGGACGCCTTCGGTCTCTCGGCAGATGAGACGGCTAGCATCGACTGGAGCCGTGCCGTCGACGCAATCGCCCAGACACTTTGCATGACGCCGCACCGCCGAGCGGCCTAGGCGCCAGCCTTTGCTTAGTGACTTTCGATCCTTCCCAATTCGCTTCTGGCCCTGGGTAGCTCCGGGGCTACTTTTTTATTCGGGTCCGCGCCATCCTGTCCGCATGCTCTAGGGATGTCTCGAAACTCGCGTTATGAGGAAGGAGCGAAAAATTCTTCCGATCGATGGGCCTCACGTCAACATGCGACTCGTCATTTCAGGCTGGCACGGACAGTTGGCGCGCGCGCTGACTGATGCAGCGCTGTCTGCTTCGGATGTTGCGGCGGTGGCGGTCGGCAGGCCGGCTCTCGACGTGCGTGATCCGCGATCCATCGAACGCGCCTTCGCCGATATCACCCCCGATCTCGTAATCAACACTGCGGCCTATACGGCTGTCGACGATGCCGAGTCAGAGCCGGAGAAGGCATTCGTCCTTAATCGCGATGGTGCACGCCAATTCGCAGCCGCTGCCGCCCGCCGTAACGTGCCGATCATTCATCTATCGACGCACTATGTTTTCGACGGCAAGAAGACGGAACCTTATGTGGAGACCGATGCGACGGTACCGGAGACGGTCTATGGCAGGTCCAAGCTCGACGGCGAAAATGCCGTGCGCGATGCCAACCCGCACCACGTCATTCTGAGGAGCGGTTGGGTTTTCAGCGCAACGGGTCGGAACTTTTTCACGCGGGTCTGTGAACTGACCACATGCAAGAACGCGCCATTGGAGATGGTCTGCGATCAACGGGGCAATCCCACCTACGCCCCCGATCTGGCTCAGGCCATTCTTGCAATTGCAAGGCAGATCATCGCACGCGGTTCGGATGAGCCAGTGTGGGGCACCTATCACGCCGCTGCTGGAGGAACCGCCAGCTGGTATGATGCGGCCCAGGAGATTGTGAGGCGCTTGGGGGAAGCGGGCAGGCCGGTGATAGATGTTCATCCCATCACCACCGTCGAGTATCCGACAAAAGCGAAGCGGCCAGCCAACGGCACACTCGACTGCGCCAAGCTTGAACGCACCTTCGGCTGCCGTTTGCCTGCATGGCAGGATGGCATTGCCGCATGCATGGCCCGGCGGCTCGCTGATTGAGCTGCAATCAACCGTCCCCGGTCCCGCGATCCAGCAGCCTCTCCGCCTCGGCTGCCTTGATCGGAAGTTCCTATAAATGCTTGTTTTTCATGGTCTCTGCCTTGACCTGAACAGCAGATAAGCCACCTTTATGAAAGTGTCACAATTCTTCGAAGTCCGGCGGAGATTTCTAGCCCATTCTCGTGGTCAGAGAGGTTGCGATGAAGCGTCGTATGGTTGGCATTTTGGGTCTCGCATGTTTGGCGATGGGCTCGTTTCCGCTTGTGGCTGGAGCCGTTGAGAGCCGGCTCGTCAGCGGCCAGATCAAGGCCTGCAGCAAGTACCAATCAGGCAAATGCACGACCGGAGACGTTCGTACCACCTCGCAGGGCAAGCAGGTGCGTCTCAAGGGCGGCACTTGGATCTGGTGTTCGGGGGACTGCCGTGACGCGCTGCGTGCGGCGACGGTGGATTTCTGGATGGAGCAGAAACTCTCCAACTGACCAAGAAGTGAACCGGCCGTTAAATTATAGATCAGCGTCTTCGCAATCCGTTCGGGTTAGCGTCTCGTAAAAACATCCAGGCTGTATCTTCGCGCTTTCTTCAGAGCGGAAACGATGGCAGACGGCACGTGCTGTCGCTTGGGGGCGTTGTTTGCGCCCAGGAGGAGGCCGAGTTCCAGCGTGCCCGCTCGTTCGCTTCGTGCGACCCATCGTCCAATCGGGCCGCACGCAGGATGGGAGTCTTGAAATCGGCCTGTGCCTTCCAAACTAAGATCAGGTCCTGGCAGTTTGGGTGAATAGCCCGGCTCCAGTGCTCTCCGGTCCATCTTTCTGTCTTCCGATCGAGGGTAGATCTGAAAAAGAGCGGGCCTGGAATTCCCACAAAGTTCGAAGGTGCTTGGGCCTCGGCCGCTGACAGCAAGGGCATGCTGCCATTTGCGAAATGAAGGAACTGTGATGAACAAGATGGGCCCCGGCACGCCTTGGGTGGGTATTTTGCGGCCCACTTGGCAGCTCATCGAGCTTGACCGCCGCGAGATCCTTCTCCTTTTCATTTACACGATCGCGTTGGGCACCGTGACGGCTTCCGTTCCGTTCGTGTCCCAGATTCTGGTGAACCAGGCTGCATTCACCGGTTCTGCGCCGCCGATCGTCGCTCTCTCGGTCATTATCCTGGGTGTAATGCTGATCGGAGCCTGCATTCGGCTTTTCCAGATCAGGGTCTCGGCGCTCATTGCAAAGCGCACGTTCGTTAGAACGGCGATGACCGGTACGCGCTCCCTTCTGAACTTCCCATCGGGACGATACGAGTTCGACGACCGGGAGGTCGCCAACCGTTTCTTCGATGTCATGAACTTTCAGGTTCGCTTTTCCTTCCTGATTTCAGAGGTGCTGGGCATCATTGTTTTCAGCATCCTGGGCGTCGTGTTGTTGAGCTTCTATCATCCCCTGTTTCTGGGCTTCAGCCTGATCTTGCTGCTCTCGTGCCTCCTGGTGATCTTTTCGCTTGCCAAGCGCGGTATCGGCTTAAGCTATGCCCGATCATCGGAGAAGTATCAGGTCGCCTATTGGATCTCTCAAGTTGCCGAATACCGGTCCCTGCTGCGTCAGTCTGCTGACAGGAAGCTCGTTTATGGCCGCACCGATGAGCTCGCCACGCGCTACGTCCGTGCATACTTCAGATATCTGCGCCTGATCCTGCTGCAAAGCGGCGCGATCTACGTCATTCAGGCCGTGGCAAGTGCAGCCTTCTTCGGATTGGGCGGTTGGCTTGTGGTGCAGGGCCAGCTCAATCTCGGCCAGCTGGTGGCGGCGGAGATCGTACTGTTGGCTATCGTCGGTTCTTTGGGCCGCTTCAGCTTCTATATCGACAGCTTCTACGAGATGGCAGTCTCGGCCAGCAAGGTGAGCGATCTCACCAATGTCGGCCGGGAGCCGAATTCGGGTTCGCCGTTGGTCGAAGTTCAGTCGTTCCGGGGCCTGGAGATTGCATCGCCACTGTTGAACGAGCCCCTGCAGCTCGTGGCCGGAGATGTCGTGGCGTTGCGCGGTGGCAAGAGGAGCGACTGCAGCCAGCTATTGCGAGAGCTCGCGCTTGACCGCTCCGACTTGGTGGATGTGCATTGGGACTGTGACCCGGCACTTGACCGGGCGTCCGGAGCGCAACATACGCTGATCTTGGTGCGTCCGGCGGTCTTGCGCATGACTCTTGCCGAGAACCTCGCGCTGCTGAGTGACGAAGCCACGATCGAATCGGCGCGCTCGAAGGTCCTGGACCTGCCGCTGTTAACGGCAGGCGAAAAGGCTACAGCCGACCAGCCGCTGACCGATCTCGACATCAGCATGTCGGACCGGGCCCGCTATGCGGTTGCACGCACTTTTCTGGCGAACCAGAACGTCATCCTGCTCGACATGTTCTTCAATCTTATGGAGCTCTCCGACCAGATGGCGTTCGTGCAGGAATTCCGTAAGAGGTTTCCGGACAAGGTGCTGATCATCAATTCCTTCGACAAGGAAATCGATCCGTTCGTGACGAAAATCGTCCAGCTGCGGGAGAAATCCGAATGAAGGGAACGCCGCTTGAAGCACTGAACTCGGCATCCTACCGGATGCTTGGAACTCCTCGGCTATTGCGCCGGTCGGCCCTTGTCATTGTATTTTGTTTCATAATGCTCATCGGTCTTCTCGTCTTTCTTCCATGGCAACAAACGGCCGTGGGCGATGGGCGGGTAATCGCATTCGCGCCCGGCGAGCGGGTCCAGTCCATCACGTCCAATATCGATGGGCGGGTGGAGAAGTGGTTCGCACGCGAGGGTGACAAGGTGCAGGAGGGCGATCTGCTCGCCCGCATGGCAGATAACGACCCTGATATTATCGATCGTCTGAAGAGCGAGCGCGATGCTCTCGTCCGCGAGATCCGCGCGCTTGAGCTCAGCGTGCAGATGTCGGCCAACAATCGTGAGCGCCAGCGCGCACTTCTGAAGAAGGAGTTCTCGACGCAGACGGCGCTGGAGCAGGCCAAGATTGCCGAGGCACGGGCTCAGAAGGATCTCGCCGACGCCGAAGGCCGGCTGGCAAAGCTCGATACAAACATCGCTCGCCAGCTGATGCAGGATATCCGCGCTCCGCGGGCTGGCGTGGTACAGAGCATCCTGGTCGGCGAGAACAGCGGGCTAATCAAGTCGGGCGCGGCGATCGCGCAGCTTGTTCCGCTGACCAAGGAACGCACGGTCGAACTATTCCTGAACGGCCTCGATCTGCCGTTCATTCGCATCGGACAGGAAGTGCGACTGCAGTTCGAAGGCTGGCCTATTCTGCAATTCTCCGGCCTGCCGGAGCTTTCGACGGGCACGTTCCGCGGCGTCATCAAGATCATCGATCCGTCCGACGACGGTCAGGGTAACTTCCGGGTCGTGGTCGCGCAGGCCGAGGATTCGCCTTGGCCGGAACCTGAGCTCTTGCGTCAAGGGGTGCGTGCCCGTGGCTGGGTGCAGATGAACCGCGTGCCGCTGTGGTTCGAGATCTGGCGTCTGATCAACGATCTACCGCCGTTTCCCGTGCCGCTGTCGAACGCACAAGGGGCCGCGCAGCAGAACGGGTCCAACGGGACGACGTCGACGACGGAGTGATATGGCCACGTAGCTCGGCCGTCAAAGATCGTTTGCGGGCTGTCACCTCCGCGCGGAGAAGGCGTCTGGCGCCTATCGTTTTCAACGCGGACGACGCGACGCTTGCCTCGTCTCGCATGTGAGGCGGCATGTCGACGAGCTAGGGCGTCCGCCGTACGAAGTCTTTTGCCAGCGCATGATAGAGAGGTTCGGGGCTGATCCGCCGCGATATGTAGGTTGCCAAGACCGAAGTCGCCATGAGCGGAATGATCATGTCCCGATGGCTGGTCATCTCCATGACGATGATGCTGGCAGTCAGCGGCGATTGCACCACGGCAGCGAAGTACCCGGCCATCATCAATAGAACGAGCACGCGCGTGTCGATCCACGTGAAGACGGTGCCCGCCATAGATCCGATGCCGCCGCCCACGGCCAGTGACGGAGAAAACAGGCCTCCGGGAATTCCGCTGATCGACGACAAGAGGGTGGTCAGCATCTTTGCCAAACCGTACCACCACGGCAATTCCACGCCATGTTCGAGCCCGGCGCGCATTTCGGCATAGCCGTTGCCCGAGGCGTAGCCGTTGGTCGCAATACTCAGCAACGCGACAACGATCCCGCATAGCGCCGCAAAGGTCATCGGGCGGCTGAACAGTGCAGAGAGGTAGGCAGGGGGAGTCGACTTCAATGTGATCATGGCGCGGCTGAACAGGCCGCCTAAAACGCCGCCAAAAATCGCAGAGATCGGGATAGCCATCCAGCCGTAAGGACGGGCTTCGGGCATCAGCAACTCACCGAAGTAGGGATAGTTTCCGACGAGCAGCCAGCTCACGCCGCCAGCAATCACCACCGAAGCGATCACCATCTCGTTAATTCTGCCATCGAAGGCCTTGGCGAGTTCCTCGATCGCGAAGACAATTCCCGCAAGCGGCGCATTGAATGCCGCAGCGATGCCGGCCGCCGCGCCCCCGAGGACGAGGCCATTCCGGTGCCCCATCCCGACAAGGCCGCCGATTGCAAACATAATGGATGCGCCAATCTGTACCGTGGGGCCTTCACGTCCAACGGACGCGCCGAAAAAGATCGCAAGGGTCGTGAGGACCATCTTGGCGACCATCGTGTCGAAGCCGAGTAAGCTGCGCCGCATGGCATCGTTGTGGCTGGCGCGCGCGGCAATGACTTGCGGAATGCCACTGCCAGTTGCCGCGGGAAACCAGCGGTGGGTGATGCCGGCGACAATAGCGAAGCCCAACGGCGTCATGATCAGCGGCAGCCACGGCCACTTAGCAAACAGATGGCTGTAGAGGTCCTGGGCTCCGTCGGCGCCTTTGGCAAAGCCGACTGAAACTACGCCGACCACAACGGCACCGGCCAGGAAGACGAGAGGGCGCCTCCACATCTCCTGCGACAGACTGACGTACAGGATACGGCGCATGCGCCTTGTTGTGCGCCAAAGTTTGGTTCGCCAGAGCTTTGCAGCCGGCGATTTAGGCTCTTGCATTTCCTACCCTTCGGAGCGCCGCTCGCGGCGCGAGATGCAAGAGTAGCGAGCATTTTCCGGACCGCCAACTTCCTGGTCGAAGATGATCAGGTTCGATGCAGGCGGATGACGCATATGCACGTCTGGAAATGGATAAGCAATGTGCCGGTCGCACGAGGTTCTTATTCCTCGAGTTCGGTATCCCAGTAGAGATAGTCCATCCAACTTTCGTGCAGATAGTTGGGAGGAAAGAGACGGCCGTTGCGGTGAAGCTCGAACACGGTTGGCCGGTAGGGCGCCTGATGCGGCCGCATGCCGGTGGATTCGAGGGGCAAGCTGCCTTTCTTCAGGTTGCATGGGGCGCAAGCCGTCAAAACATTGTCCCAGCGGGTCATGCCGCCACGGGAGCGAGGCACGACATGGTCGAATGTCAGGTCAGCCTTGCTGCCGCAATACTGGCAGGTGAAACGGTCGCGCAGGAAGACGTTGAATCGGGTGAAGGCGGGATAGAGTGCGGGGCGCACATAGGTCTTCAGAGAAACGACACTGGGCAGCCTAATCTCGAAATTCGGGCTGCGGACCGTGGTTTCGTATTCGGAGACGATGTTGACGCGATCCAAAAAGACCGCCTTCACCGTCTCCTGCCAGCTCCAGAGCGACAAAGGATAGTAGCTCAGAGGGCGGAAGTCGGCGTTCAGAACCAGGGCCGGACACGAGTCCGGCAGGGCAGCATGAGCATTCACCAGCTTGCTTCCAGTCGGTTCGCCGTCGAATCGGTTGCTAGCCGTTTCGTCGGGCGGGATACTAACCGCGCATGTCAGGGATGTGAAGCTCTGCGACGCATGTGCAAAAAAAGGGGCTAAACGAAGTTGGCAATTGACAATTTCGCTTGTGGTGGAGCTTTGGCGCGCATCGCGCCGGATGTCTCAGGGGACTGTACCGGCCGCGCTCGTCTGGCCCTTGCGCCCATCGGGAAGGCTGCGCGACCATGTCATCTATGAAATCTGCAAAGACCTCCAAGTCCAGGCTCGCTCCCCAACCCATTGTCTCGACTGGCTACTGGCTCCTGAAATCGGAGCCAGATGTGTTCTCATGGGAGATGCTCAAGGAAAAAGGCAAGGCCGGCGAGCCCTGGACGGGTGTGCGCAATTATCTGGCGCGCAATAATATGAAGGCCATGAAGGTTGGCGACCTCGGCTTTTTCTACCATTCCAACATCGGCAAGGAGATCGTTGGTATTGCCCGCATCATCGCCCCTGCGCACCCGGATCCGGAGGATGAGACGGGGACTTGGGAGTGTGTGGATGTCGCGGCTTTCGCCGATATGCCGAAGTCCGTAACGCTTGCGGACGTCAAAGCCAATCCCGCCCTTGCGAATATGAGCCTCGTCACGTCGATGCGTCTCTCGGTGCAGCCGGTGACGGCGGAAGAATGGGCGGAGGTATGTCGGATGGGTGGATTCGATCCGAAACGCGCGAAGAGATGAACCCGACTGACGAAAGCTGGTTCGCAGACTTCATTCTGGCCAATACGAAGCTGCTTGCGCCGCCCCTGGTGCCGGAAATCCGTTTGCATCTGGCCGAGGAGTCGTTGCCGATCTGGCAGAAGACCGAGGAGGAACTCGGCGAGATGAATGTGCCGCCGCCGTTCTGGGCTTTCGCTTGGGCCGGCGGACAGGCCCTGGCGCGATATGTCTTGGACAATCCGCATGAAGTTGCAGGCAAGTCCGTCTTCGATCTGGGGACCGGGTCGGGGTTGACGGCGATCGCTGCGCGCATGGCCGGTGCATCCCGGGTGCTCGGCGCGGATATCGACCGGATAGCGGTCGTCGCTGCCCAGATCAATGCGCGGGTCAATGGGGTGGACATCGAGATCACAGACCGTGACACGCTGGCAGGGTCGCCCGGCGGCCACGGCGTAGTGCTCGTCGGCGACGTCTTTTACGAACGGGAATTGGCCGAGAGGGTTCTGACTTATGTCAGAACGGCAGCCGCTAGGGGCGCCCGCGTCCTGATCGGAGATCCGCGGCGCAACTACTTTCCCAACGAGGGTCTCGAGCAGGTCGCGGAGTACCGGGTTCCGGTGACGCGTGATCTGGAGGATGCACTCATCAAGCGGACTGCCGTCTGGGCGCTGACCTAGGCACAACCTCGGGCATCATCGTTAATGAGGCCGCTCTTTATAAAGCTAAGCCCTGCTGGACATGGCGGGGAACCCGGCAACTGTACTTTCGACCATCTACCAAGTTGTGCACTGCCGAATGTCACCTCATAATGACTCTTAAAAATAACATAGTCGGGAGGAGACCACGCATGTCCGAGAAGGTGTACCCGGTCAAGCCAGACTGGGCCAAAAACGCATGGATAGATGACGCCAAGTATCATGAGCTCTATCAGCGCAGCGTGACCGACCCGAACGGCTTCTGGGGAGAGGCCGCCAAACGTCTCGACTGGATCAAGCCCTATACGAGGGTCAAGAATACCTCCTTCGATCCTTCCAACGTGTCCATCAAGTGGTTTGAGGATGGCACGCTGAACGTGTCGGCCAACTGCATCGATCGACACCTCGCAACCCGTGGCGACCAGGTCGCCATCATCTGGGAGAGTGACGACCCGACTCTCGATGCCCAGATCACCTACCGCCAGCTCCACGAGCACGTGTGCCGCTATGCCAACGTTCTGAAGGCGCATGGCGTCAAGAAAGGGGATCGCGTCACTATCTATCTGCCGATGATCCCCGAGGCGGCCTACGCCATGCTCGCTTGCGCGCGCATTGGCGCTATCCACTCGATCGTGTTCGGCGGCTTCTCGCCCGACAGCCTGAAGAACCGCATAGATGATGCGGAAACGCGCGTCATCATTACGGCGGACGAGAGCGTGCGTGGCGGTAAGAACGTGCCATTGAAGAAGAACGCCGATATCGCGCTGGAAGGGTGTCATCCCGACACGCGTCTTCTCGTCGTTCGCCGCACCGGAAACACGATTCCTTGGGTGCCGGGCCGCGATCTGTGGATGCACGAGGAGACCGCGAAGGTTTCAGCCGATTGTCCGCCCGAGGAAGTCAACGCCGAGGATCCACTCTTCATCCTGTACACGTCGGGCTCGACCGGAAAGCCCAAGGGCGTCGTGCACACGACCGGCGGGTATCTCACGTATGCCTCCATGACCCATCAGTACGTGTTCGATTATCATGACGGCGACATATACTGGTGTACGGCCGACGTCGGCTGGGTTACGGGCCACAGCTACATCATCTATGGGCCGCTTGCGAACGGCGCTACGACGCTGATGTTCGAGGGCATCCCCAACTACCCGACGCCATCGCGCTTCTGGCATGTCGTCGACAAGTGGAAGGTCAACATCTTCTATACTGCTCCTACGGCCATCCGCGCGCTTATGGGACAGGGCGACGATTTCGTGAAGCGCACCGACCGCTCCTCCCTGCGGATCCTCGGATCTGTCGGCGAGCCGATCAACCCAGAGGCCTGGGAGTGGTACTTTAATGTCGTTGGTGACGGGCGTTGCCCGATCGTCGATACGTGGTGGCAAACGGAAACCGGCGGCATTCTCATCACGCCGCTGCCGGGCGCGACGGCGTTGAAGCCGGGCTCGGCGACGCGCCCATTCTTTGGTGTGCAGCCGGCCCTCGTCGACGACAAGGGCGTCTTGCTCGAGGGTGCGGGCACGGGGAATCTGGTTATTCTGGATAGCTGGCCGGGGCAGAGCCGCACGGTCTTCCGCGATCACGAGCGCTTCGTGCAGACGTACTTCTCAGCCTATCGTGGCCAGTACTTCACCGGTGACGGCTGCCGGCGGGACGAGGACGGCTACTATTGGATCACTGGCCGTGTCGACGATGTCATAAACGTGTCGGGCCACCGCATGGGAACTGCGGAAGTCGAAAGCGCGCTCGTGGCGCATCCGAAGGTCGCGGAGGCGGCCGTCGTCGGGTACCCGCACGACGTCAAGGGTCAGGGCATCTACTGCTACATCACCCTCAACAATGGCGTGGATCCCTCCGACGAGCTGCGCAAGGAACTGGTGGCGCATGTGCGCCGCGAGATCGGGCCGATTGCGTCGCCGGATCTCATACAGTTCGCACCCGGCCTGCCCAAGACGCGCTCGGGCAAGATCATGCGCCGAATCCTGCGCAAGATTGCAGAGGATGAGTTCGGCAGCCTTGGCGATACCTCGACGCTTGCCGATCCGCATGTAGTCGACGACCTGATCGAAAACCGGCAGAACAAGCGCGCGGGATAGCGTTTCCCGATCGGCCAACATCGTCGATAGGCGCGGGAACACATCTGTTCTCGCGCCTTTCTATTTTCACTTGTGCCGAGTGCGCTACTTGCAGCGGGAGAAGGCGCCGCGATCGAAGTGGAAGTGGTTCTTGTGAAGCGCGTTGTATTCGGGGCCGATGGCTACGCGGAAATAGCGGCAAGCCCGGCGGTGCACTTCCTTCAGAAACTCCGATTCCGGTCCGTTGCTGTCCCAGTTCTTCAAAATCGAAATGCGCCGGCCGCTCTCCAGCTTGAAGCCAGCGATGTCGATTGCGTTGGCGGTGGCATGCTGGCTGCGGACGTTCGTCAGGTACTTACTGCCCAGGATGTTGCGGCAGTCGTAGATGCCCATGTCCGCGACCTGAGTGACGCGTTCTTTGAAGTAGCTCTGTGCGAGCGGCTGGACCTCGTGCTCGATCCATAGGGCCATGGCTGCCGCCATCTCGCACGTCATCTTCGGTGCACCCACGACGGCGCCACCTGCCTTCTGGAATTTGACCGCATTCACCCAGCCGCACCCGTTTTTATATGGATTGTCGGGAACGCTGACGGCATCGATGTACGGCGACTTCAGGACGGCATCGCACAGATCACGGTCTCGTCGCAGCGCCGACAGGCGCGTGTCGACGAACCATTCCGGCCGCTCAGCGAGCGTGATCGGCGGGAAAGGGCTCCAGCGCTGGGGTAGAAAGCCAAGCCGCATGGCACCGAAGAGGCTGGCACCTAGAAGCAGTGTGAGAAGAAGGAGGGAGGGGATGCGGCGCTTGGGGCGTCGTGTATCGGTCATGAAGGTCTCCGGTTGCAACTTCGGAGACTAACGGATGCAAGGTGCATCAGCCTAGTTCTCTTGTGCCGCAGTTCACTTGGAGAAAAGAGGCAGGCGAAACTTGACCGAAAAAAGGATTGGGCCGCGAGACGCTCGCGGCCCTGCATCCTGCGAGGGTGCAGCGACTTACTGCGTGAGGCGAAGATTGTTGAGATCGGCAGCGACAGCCTTGAAGGCTGTGCGCAATTCCTCTCCGCTGCTGGCGTTGAAGTAGGTGTCGCCGGAGGTTGCGCAGTCGCGCAGAAGAGTTTCAGCCAAGCTGGGGGCCTGGAAGGCCACCGAGTAGACTATCACTCCTTTACTCTTCATTTCGTCGCAGACGTTCAGAGCTTGTGCTGTCGAATTGCCATTGGCCGAGATGTAATGCGTGTTGAACACGCCGTCGGTCATAAGCACGATCGCCTTGACGGTGTTGTCTTCCGCGTAGGCGACGGGGCGGCTCTCAGTGGGCCAAATCGAGGCCCATTCCGGTGATACGAGATACCAGGCCCAGGCAGCGCCGAGATGACCTGCCGTCATGCCGCCGGCGGAATAGCCATCGATCCGCGACTTCAGCAGCTCCTTGTTGTCGCTCAGGGGCTCGATCTGAGCAGAGGGGCAGCTCAGGCCGGCGGACGTCCCGATCCAGGTGCCGAACCCGGGGGCAGCATCGGTGAAGGCCTGGACGCCCGAGCGTTCGTGCACGCACCGGTCGCTCGCATTGTTGGTGACCATGCGGGCATAGGACCCGGCATTGATGCTGGCTGCATATGGGGCAAGTCCGATGCGGACGGAGTTGGAATAGGAGTTATCGGGCAGCAGGATGTCGATGAGATCCGAAGCGGCGGCCTTCAAGTCCTCCAGCTTGGCGCCGCTCATGGAGCCAGTCACATCGAGTGCGAGGCTGAGCTCTATGTCGCGGCGGTCGAAATTGGTGATGCTCTTGACGGGTGTGGCGACGGTCTGAAAGCCCGCCACGCGTGTTAGCGTCATGGGAACGTCGGCGTCGACATCGATACGAACGGAGTTCTCAGCCCGGTTCGGGGTGACGCGCACCGAATGCACCTCGGCAAGATTGCCGCCGGTCTTGATGTTCTCAAAAAAGAATTTCTCGCCGAGTTCCTCGACTTCCGCGTCGCTCAGCTGTCCATCGAGAAGTGCGCGTCCCGCAGCAAGGGCGGCGGCGTCGGCTGCGGCCATCAGTTTTGAATTCGACTGATAGAGCCGCGCCTGATCGACGGCGATGCCGGAGAGGAGCAGGAGCACCATGGCCATCAAGCCGAAAAGCACGGCGACAGCGCCCCGTTCATCGCGGGCGAAATCTACAGCGAAGGATTTCGACTGAAAGGGCATCTTGCTTCTCCTTGGAGCAACCCGGTGGGTTTGGGAGAACAAGAGCAAGTGCAGTGCCTGATATGCCCGGCACAGACGTTAGCGGTTTGGCAAGTTTTGCGGTTGGTTGAGAATTCCTTACACGGAGCCCCAAACATCTTGAAAAATTTGAGAAAAATATAAGCGGTTGGAACGGCTCGATTGTCCTTTCCCGTCCGCATGCCGTGTTCAGGCTTGCATAGGCTCGCGGCAACTGGTTGCGGCCTGTCTCTAACCGGCACACCGCCGGTCGCGCCTGGGACGGCAGGTCATGTCTCAAAAATCGGAGGCGATGCCGTCTTTTTCCCAGTCGCCGTAGCGCACGGGATCGGGACCGTCGCGGCCGCCGACCTCGGTTGCAGCCTTTGCCGACGCCGCGTCCCTCGCGCGACGGCGTTCTTCGGCTTCAGCCAGCGCCCGCCGAGCGGTCTCGGAAAGGGGCCGCCTCTCCGTTTGGGCTTGGGCTGCCGTTTCGCCGGCGAGTTTTTGGGGGTCGGTGTCGGAATTCATGGACATCTGAGTTTCTTTCGTCGGCCGGACGCTGATTTGCGGGTGGCAGACTGGTTGCCGCCCTAGTTGCATCCCATATACCATCGCGGCGCCGAATTGGATGCGCCGCACGGGGCCGCATTCATGCGGCCACCAAGTAAGTAATAGGGAGTTCTCGAGCCTCCATGCCGATGAATTATGCCAAGACCGGCCTTCTGCTGATCGCTTTGACCGGCATTTTCGTGGCGATGGGCGCCCTCGTCGGCGGCTCAACCGGCCTCGTCATTGCCTTCATCATGGCGCTCGGAATGAACGCTTTGAGCCTCTGGAAATCGGATACGATGGTACTGCGCATGTTTAAGGCGCAGGAGGTGGACGAGCGTACTGCGCCCGGTTACGTGGAACTGGTGCGCGATTTGGCCGAACGCGCCGACCTGCCGATGCCGCGCGTCTACATCATCAACAATCCGCAACCCAATGCCTTCGCCACAGGGCGCAGCCCCTCGCGGGCGGCAGTTGCGGCATCTACCGGTCTGCTCGATCTTCTCTCGCGGGAAGAACTGGCCGGCGTGATCGCGCACGAACTCGCGCATATCAAGAACCGGGATACCCTCACCATGGGTGTGGCGGCGACCATCGGCGGCGCCATCTCGATGTTCGCTCAGTATTTGCAGCTCGGCATGCTGTTCGGCGGCAACCGGGACAGCAACGGCAATGGACCAGGCTTTTTGGCGACGCTTGCCGCCATGCTGTTGGCGCCGTTCGCAGCCATGCTGGTCCAAATGGCCATCAGCCGCTCTCGTGAGTATCAGGCCGACCGGCTGGGGGCGATGATTTGCGGCAACCCCATCTGGCTCGCCTCGGCGCTTGTCAAGATCGATCAGACGGCCCGCCGCGTCACCAACTGGCAGGCAGAGCGAGCGCCCGCGACAGCGCACCTCTTCATCATCAACCCCCTGAATGGCCAGGGCGTCGACAACCTTTTCTCGACCCATCCGAACGTGGCGAACCGCGTTGCTGCACTGAAGGAACTCGCGGTGGAAATGGGTGTATCCGACGCGCGCAGCACGACGGATTTTGCCCAGGGCATGGATTCGTCTCCGCAGACGGCCGGCCAGCGTGAGCCGCGGGGTCCCTGGTCGGCGGGACGGCCGTCGGGCCGAGGTCCCTGGGGTTGATCTGTGCTGGCCCTTGACCAGCGAGGCTTGACCGGCGCGGGGTGACCCCGTAGCGAGAGGCGATGCGCTCCAACAAGCCACCGCCGCGGCCTTCCAGCCGGTCCGACAGGACCACGAACCGCAATCACTCGCCCGCAGGCGGGAAGCCGTCTAGCGGGTATGCCGGCAAGCGCCTTGAGAAACGTCATGGCGGAGATGTCGAGCGGCCATCCGGACTCGAGGCCAGGCAGGCAGCAGTCGAGACGTTGTGGATGGTGATGCAGCGCGGCCGCTTTCTCGAGGAGGCCCTGACAGAGGCTTTTTCGTCCCCTCAGCGCATGGGGGTTCATGCGCGCGATCGCGCCTTTGCCCGCCTCGTCGTGACCACGGTTCTTCGCCGGCACGGTGAACTGAGCGCACTTATTCAGGCTCATCTGGAAAAGCCGCTGCCAGAAAACCGCGGTCGTCTCTGGCAGATCCTGCTTTCAGCGGCGGCTCAGCTGTTGTTCCTCGAAACTCCACCCCATGCCGCCATCGGGCTTGCGGTCGAGCAGTGCAAGGCCGACAGCCATGCCCGCCGCTTCGACCGGCTGGCGAATGCGGTGCTGCGCCGGGTCGCGGAGGCGGGCAAGGCGCCTCTTGCGGCGCTCGACGGTGTCTCGCTCAACGTGCCAGACTGGCTGTTGAAGGGATGGCAGCAATCCTTTGGACCTGAGTTGGCCCATAGGATTGCAGCGGCGTCACTGCAGGAGCCATCCCTCGATCTATCGGTGAAGGCCGATGCACTGACGTGGGCGGAAAAACTCGGCGGTCATCTACTCCCGACGGGAACCGTGCGCGTGATGCATGCAGGCCGTGTGACGGAACTGCCCGGCTTCGACGAGGGTGCCTGGTGGGTGCAGGATGCGGCGGCCGCCCTGCCGGCGAAAGTGCTGCGGCCGGAGTCGGGCATGCGCGTCGGTGATCTGTGTGCGGCGCCCGGCGGTAAGACGGCAGAACTCGTTGCTGCGGGCGCCGATGTTACAGCCGTCGACATCTCGTCTGCGCGCCTGCGCCGCGTGCGCGAAAATCTCGACCGCTTAAAGATGGATGCAACGCTCGTGACGGCAGATGCTACGACATGGCAGCCGGACGTGCCATTCGATGCGATCCTGTTAGACGCGCCGTGCTCGGCGACGGGCACGATCCGCCGCCACCCCGACATTCTTCATGTGCGCCAGCAGCGTGGCCTGGAAAAGCTCATCGATCTACAGGCGCGACTGCTCGCCAATGCAGCGACGCTCGTGAAGCCTCGCGGCATTGTCGTCTACAGTACGTGCTCGCTGGAGCCGGAGGAAGGTGAGGCGCAGATCCGGCGTTTTCTATCCACCCATCCCGGTTTTTCGCGTGTACCGATCACGGGGGCCGAAATTGGCGGATTGAACGAAGCCATCACGCCGGAAGGGGACCTTAGGACGCTGCCCTGTCATGTGTTTCCGGGCGATCCCTCAGGCGCCGGAATCGACGGCTTTTTCGTCGCACGGCTGTGCCGAGGCGCGGACTGACAGGTCTTTGCATACTACGCACAACTTGTGTCGCACCCTTGCCTTGTCAGCGCCTGACCGCTGGGGTAGGCGAGCGATAGCACGGCAAGCTGGCCCCCTATGACTTCCATGTCTTTTGGGGAACCTTCCTTTGGGCTTTGCCGGTCGAGTGGAGGCGGCGGCCCGAATGGCACGATTGAGATGGCACGATTGAGTCTGGCCGAGCGCTCCAGGATCGCACTCGTTGCGGCGAAGCGGTCGCAGCGCACCGTGGCGGCCAGGCTGCAGTTCTCGCCCTTTATGCGCTGGCGCTTCGGGTCGGCCAGCCTGGGTCATCTGCTCATTGTTCCGCAGAACTTGCGGAATGCCGATCCGAGTTTCTGGCCCGAACTGAAGATGGGGCACATGGGATTGGCGGGAACGGTCGCTCCCTTACGGGACCGCTCACCACTGGAGATCCGCCCATCGACCGATGCGTGGGCGCGCGCCCTGCATGGGTTTGGCTGGCTTCGGCACCTGGAGGCGACCGGCGAGGAGGAGGCCCGCGACATGGCGCGCCGCCTCACTGTGGAATGGACGATCCGGCAGAGCTCAGGAGGCGGGATCGCCTGGGAGCCGGCCGTACTCGGGCGGCGCATTATTTCCTGGCTGTCGCACGCGAACTTCCTCCTGGATGGCGCCGACCTGAAAACCTACGATGCGATCACGCGCAGCCTCGGCTCACAGATCGTAAGGCTCTCGGCGTGCTGGCGCGATGGACCCGACGGCTATCCGCGCATGACGGCACTGACGGCGCTGGTACTTGCAGAATTATGCGTGGCGGGGCACGAGCGGCAACTCGACGCGATCGAACGGGTGTTCTCCGCAGAGATCGAGCGCCAGATTCTCGATGATGGCGGACATGTGAGCCGCAATCCGGCCGTGCTTGTCGAAATGCTGCTGGATCTCTTACCGACCCGGCAGTGTTTCGCGGCGCGTAGCCGCCGTCCACCTCCTGCACTGTTGCAAGCTCTGGCAGATATGGTCGCTTTCCTGCGCTACATGCGATTGGGCGATGGACGGCTTGCCCGCTTCAACGGTGTTTCGGTCGCCTCGCCGGCTGGGCTCGCGACGGTGCTGGCCTACGACGACCGGCTGGGAACGCCACATAGCAGTGCCCCCGAATCGGGCTATGTGCATCTCGCCCGTGGGGCGACGGTGATGATTGCGGATGCGGGCGGCGCGCCACCCTTTGAGTTCGCCGGTGAGGCGCATGCCGGGTGCCTTTCGTTCGAGATGAGCGTCGGGTCGCGTCTCCTTTTCGTCAATGGCGGTGCGCCGGCGCCAGCCGATGCCGAGTGGCGGGGACGGGCGCGCGCGACGGCCAGTCACAACACTCTGTGCCTCGCGGAGACGTCATCGGCCAAACTCGTGCGGCATCTGCGCCTCGAATCTTTGATTGGCGGTCCGCCGATCCGCGGGCCGCAGCATGTCCAAAGTCATGTCGACGATCTCAGCGGTGATCTGGTCTGGAAGGCTAGCCACGATGGCTATCTGGAACGTTTCGGACTCTTGCATTTTCGCCAGATCCGGCTGAGTGCGTCGGGCGGGTGCGTCGAAGGAGAAGATCGTCTGGCCGGCGCGAGCGGGCCATTGCGTCTCAGGTCGGATGTGCCCTTTGCCGTCCATTTCCATCTCCATCCCGAAGTGACATGCCGGCAGGGGCCGGAAGAGGGCACGGCGGATGTTGTCACACCGGAGGGTCAGATCTGGCGCTTCGCCGCCGATGGTGCGGCGCTCGCCATTGAGGAAAGCACCTATTTCGCCGATTCATCCGGGCCGCGCCGCGCACTGCAGTTCGTGCTGCGCGGGACGACATTCGGCGAGACGGAGGTCCGCTGGCGGATCGAACTCAGGGCGTGACCTTGTGCCTGTCGGATTGGCCGGAGGTGGTGTACCGCTTAAGGCTACTTCGTGGTAAGGGGCGCCCGGAACCTACCTAGGGAACTTCTGACGTGTCCGATCGCTTGATGCCTATTCGCCGCGCGCTTATCTCCGTATCCGACAAGACGGGTCTCATCGATCTGGGTTGGACGCTCGCAGGCCTCGGTGTGGAGATCCTTTCCACCGGCGGCACGGCGACGGCGCTCAAGGACGCCGGGCTCAAGGTCGTGGACGTCGCCGAGCACACCGGCTTTCCGGAGATGATGGACGGCCGGCTGAAGACCTTGCATCCAAAAGTGCACGGCGGTCTTCTGGCCGTGCGCGGCAACGCGGAGCACGAGCGGTCGGCCCGGGAGCACGCCATCGCGCCGATCGATCTGTTGATCGTCAATCTCTATCCTTTCGAGGCGACGCTGGCACAGGGCGGCACCTATGAAGAATGCGTGGAGAACATCGACATCGGCGGGCCGGCCATGATCCGCGCTGCGGCCAAGAATCATGCAGGCGTGACCGTCGTCGTCGAGCCGTCCGATTATGCGAAACTCTCTCAGGAGCTCGCTCAGCACGCAGGCGCCACGACGCTCGCTTTCCGCAAGATGATGGCAGCCCGTGCACTGGCCCGCACGGCGGCTTACGATGGGGCGATCTCGAACTGGCTGATGGCCGAGCCCGACGTCTCCGGGCGTCCGGCCAGCGCCTTTCCGCGCACCTTTACCGTACAAATGACGAAGGCTATGGATCTGCGCTATGGCGAGAACCCGCACCAGTCGGCCGCCTTCTACCGCGAGGCCGGCGCCACGTCCGGATCGGTGGCTATGGCACAGCAGATCGGCGGCAAGGAATTATCCTACAACAATATCGCAGATACGGACGCCGCACTGGAGTGCGTGAAGGAATTCGAGGCGGCGAGCCCTTCCTGCGTCATCGTCAAGCATGCCAATCCGTGCGGCGCGGCCGTCGCCGCCACGCTTCGCGAGGCCTATGAGCGCGCCTATCTGACCGATACGGAATCCGCGTTCGGCGGCATCATCGCATTCAACCAGATGCTTGATCCGGAAACGGCCGCATCTATTCTCGCCCGACAATTCGTCGAGGTGATTGTGGCGCCAGATGCGTCGAAGGAAGCCATCGAGATCGTTGCCCGCAAGAAAAACGTCCGCCTGCTCGTGACGGGAGAATGGTCAGCTACTGGACCGGCACGTCGCGACTTCAAAAAGGTCAATGGCGGGCTACTTGTACAGGATGCCGACCTCGGTCTGACGGAGAAGCTTCAGGTGGTGACAAAGCGCCAGCCAACGGCGGCCGAGATGGCCGACATGGTTTTCGCCATGAAGGTCGCAAAGTTCGTGAAGTCGAATGCCGTGGTCTATGCACGCGATCTTGCGACCATCGGCGTCGGCGCCGGTCAGATGAGCCGGGTGAACTCGACACGCATTGCGGTGGAGAAGGCGCGCCAGGCTGGACTGGACATCAAGGGATCGGTCGTCGCCTCAGATGCGTTTTTCCCCTTTGCCGACGGCCTTTTGAATGCGGCGGAGGCGGGCGCTACGGCAGTCATTCAGCCTGGTGGCTCCATGCGTGACGACGAGGTGATCAGGGCGGCTGACGAGCGTGGCATCGCGATGGTGTTCACTGGCATGCGCCATTTCCGGCACTGAGGCGGGCGCTTATTTTTCGGATTTCAGCTTCTTCAGTTGATATAGCGCTTCCAATGCAGCCTTGGGCGTCAGCTCATCCGGGTTGAGCTTGTCGAGCGCAGCCTCGACCGGAGACGGTCCCTGCTTCGGGGCTGAGCTGCGCGGCCGGGCAGCCGCAAATAGCGGCAGATCATCCAGCGGCTTTTCGGATCCTGCAGCTCTCCGGTCGTTCTTCTCCAGAAGATCGAGAATGTGACGCGCGCGCTCGATGACAGTCCGCGGGAGGCCGGCGAGCTTGGCAACCTGGATGCCGTAGGAGCGGTCGGCCGCTCCGGGACGCACCTTATGAAGGAACACGATCTCGTCCTGCCACTCCTTCACGTCCATAGTGACATTGCCGACATCCGCGAGGCGTCCGGCAAGTGCTGTCAGCTCGTGATAGTGAGTGGCGAAGAGCGCACGGCACTTGGAAACCTCGTGCAGGTATTCCACGGTCGCCCACGCGATGGAGAGACCGTCGAAGGTTGCGGTGCCGCGGCCGATCTCGTCGAGTATAACGAGCGAACGGTCCGTCGCCTGATTCAGGATGCCTGCGGTTTCGACCATCTCGACCATGAAAGTGGAGCGGCCGCGCGCCAGGTCGTCGGATGCACCGACGCGGGAGAATAGCCGGTCGACCACGCCAATTCTCGCGACCCGCGCGGGAACGAAGCTGCCCATCTGGGCGAGGACGGCGATGAGCGCGTTCTGGCGCAGGAAGGTCGATTTACCTGCCATGTTGGGTCCGGTGACGAGCCAGATACGCGCCGTCGTCTCCTCGTCGAAACCAGTTGGCTTGTCTGCTTCGAGGCCAAGTATGCAGTCGTTCTCGATGAACGCGCCGGATTTCGACTGGCGCAGGGCCTGCTCCACGACCGGATGCCTTCCGCCCCGGACCTCGAACCCGCGGCCATCTGTAAGCATGGGACGCACATAGTTTTCCGTCACGGCCAGCTCGGCCAGAGCCGCCAGATGGTCGATCTCGGCCAGCGCCGAGGCGACATTTGCAAGCGGTTGCTCATTTAGAGCGACGGCAGCCGCCAGCTCCTGGAATACTTCCTGCTCGATTGCGAGTGCGCGTTCCCCAGCGGATGCGATCTTTCCTTCAGTCTCGGCCAGCTCTGTCGTTGTAAATCGCATGGCGTTGGCCATGCTCTGGCGGTGGCGGAAGAGATCGTCGTGTGGCGGTGTCGTCAGTGCTTTTGCGTTGATCTGTGTGACCTCGATAAAGTAGCCGAGGATATTGTTGTGCCGGATTTTCAGCGTCTTCACGCCCGTCAGTTCAATGTACCCGGATTCAAGAGCCGCGATCACCTGACGGCTGTCGTCTTTCATGCGACGGGCGGTGTCCAGCGCTTCGCGATAACCTTCACGAACGAAGCCGCCATCGCGCCTCAGGTGAGGCGGATCTTCGACGAGAGCTTCAGTGAGAGCTTTCGCGAGCTTCGGTTGGACCTGGCTTAGTGCAGCACCTACGCGGTCAAGCTCGGGCGGCAGCCCAATGGGTGCACCGGCTTTTGCAAGGCGATCGGCGGTGCGCTGGGCAGCCTCGATCCCGTCCCGCAAAGCGCCAAGGTCGCGCGGGCCACCGCGGCCGAAAGCGAGGCGCGAGACCGCGCGCGCGATATCGGGCGTGCCGCGGAGGGTATCGCGCAAGGCGTCTCGCAACAGGCCATCCTCGACCAGGAAGGCCACTGCATCGAGCCGCTGCTCAATTGTTTTGACGTCGCGGAGTGGGCTGGCGAGGCGCGCAGCCAGTTCGCGCGCACCAGCTGCCGTAACCGTCTTGTCGATGGCTGAGAGGAGGCTGCCTGCCTTGTCGCCGGACGACGAGCGCGTCAGTTCCAGGCTGGCGCGACTTGCGGCATCGATCATGAGAACGCCCCCGGCGCCGATGCGTTTCGGAGGCCGGATGAGGGGCCGCTTGCCGATCTGGGTGAGGTCCACATAGCGCAAAAGCGCGCCGACGGCCGCGAGTTCCGAGCGGCTGAAGCTGCCGAAACCGCCCAGTTCTGAAACCCCTAGCTGGGTCTTGAGACCGCGCTCTCCGGCAAGGCTATCGAATGAGGCAGAGGGTATGGGGGTGATCGCGGCACCGGCGACGCCGATCCAGCGCATCAGATCTTCATGTGCCAGCAGAGTGTCGGTCGCGATGATCTCACTCGGTGACAGCCGCACCAACTCGCCCGCAAGATCGGGACCTGTCACTTCGCCCGTTTCCATTTCGCCCGTCGAGATGTCAAGGGAGGCTAGAGCCAGCATCGAGCCTGGCTCAAGCGGACCGGTGTCCGTGGCGCCGGGTGCGCGGAAGATTGCCGTGAGGTAGTTGCGCGACTTGGCATCGAGGAGTGTTTCCTCCGTAAGCGTGCCGGGTGTAACGAGGCGAACGACGTCTCGTTTGACGACGGACTTCGAGCCGCGCTTTTTTGCTTCCGCCGGATCCTCCAACTGTTCGCACACGGCGACACGGTAACCCTGGCGGATGAGGCGCTGGAGATATTCGTCGGCTCGGTGGATCGGTACCCCACACATTGGGATCTCGGAGCCCTGATGGCGGCCGCGCTTCGTCAATACGATGCCGAGTGCGGCGGAGGCGACAACGGCATCCTCGAAGAACAGCTCGTAGAAATCCCCCATACGGTACCAGAGCAGGCTATCGGGATTGGCCGCCTTGATCTCCAGGTACTGGGCCATGGAGGGCGTGGCGCCGGCAGGGTCGGGCGGGGCAGATGCTGCGGCATGTATTGTCACGGTCGGGGGGGCGCTGGCTGCCTCCGTGGCGGTCTCCGCCTCTTCCCCTCTTGTGCTGCGCCTTGCGGTCATGCTTGTCCTTAGTCCCCTGTGCGCTTCAGGCATAGCCGGTCGGCCGCTGGAGGGAAAGCCGCGGCGCTGCAGGCGCACCCTTGCACCGAAAGTAGCAGATTGGCCGCGTTGAGAAATCCCGCGGTCGGGCCTACTTTCCCCCATCTTCATGCTGCCGCGCTTCTCCGGCCCCTCTGCCCGAACGCGGCCGCTTTCGAACACAGATCGGACCCCATGGCCAATAAGACCCAAGCGCCTGCCCGCATCACGGCCCAGGAAGCATTGCAGTTTCACGCCCAGGGCAAGCCGGGCAAGCTCGAGATCACGCCGACCAAGCCGCTCGCCACGCAACGCGATCTTTCGCTTGCCTATTCGCCGGGCGTGGCGGTACCGGTCGAAGCAATCGCCGAAAACCCGTCACTCGCTTACGACTACACGAACAAGGGCAATCTCGTTGCTGTCGTGTCGAACGGCACCGCGATCCTCGGCCTGGGCAATCTGGGGGCGCTTGCCTCCAAGCCGGTGATGGAAGGCAAGGGCGCGTTGTTCAAGCGCTTCGCTGACATCGATGCGACGGACCTGCTCATCGATACGGAAGATGTGGATGCCTTCATCAATTGCGTGCGCTATCTGGGGCCCACCTTCGGGGGGATCAATCTGGAAGACATCAAGGCTCCGGACTGCTTCATCATCGAGGAGAAACTTAAAGAGCTTCTCGACATTCCCGTCTTCCACGACGACCAGCACGGTACGGCCATCATTGCCGCTGCCGGATTACTCAATGCACTGGAGCTGACGGGCCGCTCGATTGAGGATTTCCGTCTCGTTGTGAATGGCGCGGGAGCGGCAGGTATCGCGTGCCTCGAGTTGCTGGGCTCTCTTGGTATGCCGCGTAAGAACGTGATCTTCTGCGACACCAAGGGTGTCATCTACGAGGGCCGCAAGGAGGGCATGAACCAGTGGAAATCGGCGTATGCGGCCAAGACCAAGGCGCGTACGCTGGCCGAGGCGCTCGAAGGATCCGACGCCTTTTTTGGATTATCTGCCAAGGGTGCCGTGACGCAGGACATGGTCAAGTCCATGGCGGACAATCCCATCATCTTTGCGATGGCGAATCCCGATCCAGAGATCACGCCGGAGGAGGTCGCAGCCGTTCGTTCCGATGCGATTATGGCCACGGGCCGCTCGGACTATCCCAACCAAGTCAACAACGTCCTCGGCTTTCCCTTCATTTTCCGAGGTGCGCTCGATGTCCAGGCGAAGACGATAAACGAAGCCATGAAGATCGCCGCGACGAAGGCTCTCGCAGAACTCGCCCGGCAGGAGGTGCCCGACCAGGTGGCCGCCGCGTTCCACGGCCGGCGCCCGACATTTGGGCCCGAATACATCATTCCCGCGCCATTCGATCCGCGCCTTATCAGCCACGTGCCGCCGGCGGTGGCGAAAGCCGCCATGGAATCGGGTGTCGCGCGCCGTCCGATCGTCGACATGGAAGCCTATGTCGCGCGCCTGAAAGGGCGGCTCGATCCCGTGACGGGATGGCTCCAGGCGACCTTCGACAGCGTGCGGGAGAACCCGAAGCGCGTTATTTTTGCCGAGGGCGAGGACCCCGCGGTGATCCGCGCGGCCAACACCTATTTCGCACAAGGCTTCGGCCAGCCGATCTTGGTCGGCACGCGCGAGATCGTGAGGAAGCGGTTCGCCGAACTGGGCATCCCGATGCGCTCGGATTTCGAAATCCTTGACACCAACCATTCGCCTTATGCGGAAGAGTTCGCGGAATTCCTTTATCAGCGGTTGCAGCGCCGCGGTTACCTGAAACGCGATTGCGAGCGACTCGTGCGCAACGAGCGCAATATGTTCGCCTCCCTCATGGTGGTGCATGGGCACGCGGATGCCATGGTCTCGGGGGTGACGCGCAACTGGACGAGCGTTTTCCAGGACGTGCGCCGTGTGATGGATGCGGAGCCAGGCCGCAACATTATCGGTGTCTCGCTGGCGCTCTGTCGTGGCCGCGCAGTGCTGATCGCGGATACGAGCGTACATGACATGCCGAGTCCCGAGCAGCTTGCCAACATCGCGATGGAGGCTGCCAAGGCAGCGCGCAATTTCGGGCTAGAGCCACGCGTTGCCATGCTCGCCTATTCCACCTTCGGTCAGCCGCGCGGCGAGCGCTCGGATGTCGTGCGCGAGGCGATTCGCATCCTTGACGAGCGTCAGGTGGATTTCGAGTACGACGGCGATATGGCCGCCGACGTGGCGCTCAATGCGGATCTGATGAAGCTTTATCCGTTCTGCCGTCTCACAGACACGGCCAACGTGCTCATCATGCCGGCTTTCCACGCGGCGTCGATCTCGACAAAAATGCTCAAGGAACTGGGCGGGGCTACCGTTATTGGCCCCTTGCTCGTCGGCCTGGAGCACTCGGTGCAGATCTGCACCCTCGGTGCGAAGGACGCCGATATCGTCAATCTCGCAGCACTGGCCGCCTACGATCTTGGCGGCTAGGACGCCGCGTCAAATCTCAATGCAGATCTTTCCGAAGTGTGTTGCGCCTTCCTCGTAACGGAACGCATCAGCGAGGTTCTCAAGTGGGAACTTGCGGTCGATGACGGGACGTATGGACGGGTTGGCATCGAGCGCACGGATCATGTCCAGCTGATGCCGCCGGCTGCCGACAATGATGCCCTGCAGCTTGATCTGCTTGGCCATCATGAGGAGCGTCGGGACGGGGCCTGCGACGCCCGTTAGAATGCCAATCAGCGAGATGTGTCCGCCGACCCTGGCTGCATTAATCGACTGCGGCAGGGTACCGGGTCCACCGATTTCCAACACATGATCGACGCCACGGCCAGCTGTCCATTGCCTCACTGCCTCACCCCATTTGGGTTCGGTCTTATAGTTGATGGTGTAGTCGGCACCGAGTTTCTTGGCGTGCTCGAGTTTGGCATCCGAAGACGACGTAATGATTGCGGTGGCGCCCATCATCTTTGCGAACTGGAGTGCGAAAACCGCGACGCCGCCGGTACCAAGGATGAGGACGCTTTCACCCGCCTTGATCCCGCCCTCCACGACGAGCGCACGCCAAGCTGTCAGAGCCGCACAGGGGAGGGTGGCCGCTTCAAGGTGGGAATATCCTTTCGGGGCGTGCGTGAACCATGTCGCGGGGCAGACGACGGTATCTCGCGCGAAGCCGTCGATGCCGTCGCCCGGTACGTGGCTGAAGTTGCCGTGCGGCGGCGGGCCGTCCTGCCAGTAGGGAAAGAAGCATGAAACGACGGAATCGCCCGCGGTGAACTCCGTAACGTCCGGGCCGACGGATTCGACCTCACCTGCCGCATCCGACATTAGGATCCGGCCGTCCTCCGTCGGTATCGCCCCATTGGCCACCGCGTAATCGTGATAGTTGAGCGAGTTTGCATGAAGTCTGACGCGAATCTCACCAGCTCCGGGCAGACCCGGATCGTCGAGGTTTACCACCTGAAGCGTATCGAGCTTTGACGGCTTGCGGGCGACGACGGCTTTCATGGCTTTTTCCTCGATGACCGGCTTGAGCGCGGCGAGCTTGATGTTCGCCTACGCGTTCCGGTCTGTTTGTTGCGGCAGCTTATTCGTAGAAGGCGTAGTGCTTTCGAACGGGCTCTACGACTTCCCAGGTTCCCGTGAACCCGGCGGGAGAGACGAAGGCGTTGCCTGCGCGGTAGGTCATCACCGTTCCATCGTCGCCCGTCACGATCAGAATGCCGGACAGAATCTGGCAAAATTCGCTCTCGGTGAAGATGCAGCGCCATTTCCCGGGCTGGCACTCCCAGATACCGGAGTTGAACCGGCCGTCCGCACTCGTGAAGAGGTTCCACGCGGTCTGTACGGGATCACCCGCCAGAATGCGCTCGGCCGGCGGGCGGTAGGTCTGCCCCTCGGGCAAAGGGTCGCTGAACGTAATGAGAGAGGGAATGGACGGGAGGGACTGGGGACTGGTCATTGCGGCTCGCTGGGCAAAATGAAACGGGCCGGCAGGATAGTCGCGGGCGCTTGCAGCGGCAAGTCCGCTGCTGAAGACCGCCCCGTTTCAGACCGTTAAAGCGACGCGGCTCCTGACCTCGTTGGGCGCGCCGAAATGCTCGAAATAGCGCGGGTCGATATTTTCGACTGGCAGGATGATGAGCACGTCGGTGGTGCCGAACTGGCGGTCGATGACGGCACCATCGCCGACGAAGGCCCCGAGGCGGATATAGCCTTTAATGAGCGGCGGCATGGCCTTCAACGCCTGCCTAAGATCGACGGCCTCTTTCGGAAGGATGTTCATCGGCTGATAAAGATCCGGATGGGCGGCACACCGCCACTCGGAGGGAGCCATCGCATAGTGATGCAGATACGAAAGCGCCATGGCGTGTGCGCCCGGATCGGTTCCTTCGAAACTCGCGCAGCCGATCATTACGTCAATGTTGTGCTCGCGGATGTAGGTCCACAGGCCATGCCAGAGGAGTTCCACCGATCGCTTGGAGCGATAGGGCTTCAAAACGCACGAGCGACCTAGCTCCATGAATTGGTAGTGGGGCGACTTGGCACGGACGAGGGGCGCAATGTCGTATTCGCTTTGGGTGTAGAAGCCGAGCGAACGCTCGGCGATGTCCTGGCGAAGGATCCGGTAGGTTCCCACTACGCGCGGACGCCGGCGATGGGCCCACATCTCGTCCATCTGAGGGTCCGCGCTTGTGTCGACCACGAGGAGATGATCGCAGATGGCATCGTAGGCGTCCTGGTCCAGCCGGCGCATGCTCGCGACCGCGGTCGGCTTGGCGGACATCTCCTCGTAGAAGACTTCATAGCGAAGACGCTGGGCCTGAAGGATGTCGGCCTTCTTCGCAGCAAGGCGCACCTCCAGATCGCCAATCCGGCCGTAAACCTTCGGCTGTGGTGCGCGGACGAAGGAGAGGGCCTTGTCGCGCGCTTTCGAGTTGAGCGCGCGCATATCGAGGTTCCGCATGGCCAGGAGGCCGGATGGGGGAGCGCTAAGGCGTGCCATGCGCTTCAATCTTCCCGTCAGGCGTGGGCCTTCTTTCATCCTGCCAGCTCCGATGATCTCTACGGCAGCGCAATCCGACGCGGTGTTCAACCGCTCTCGGTTCAATGGCACGATTCCGAGACAAATTTGCGACACCGCCGGCGTTCGGCCGTGCGGATGCTCGTGCGGCGCGCTGCCCCACTAAGCTGGCACCGGTCTATTGTCAGGCGGCCGGGGTCGTTGCGCCGCGTGACGGCTTGGCCCACCGGTTGAGGATCGCTTTCAACTCGCGGGCATCGAAGGGCTTGGCGAGATAGTCGTCCAAGCCGGCAGCGAGGTACCGCTGGCGATCTTCGGGGAAGGCATTCGCGGTCACGGCTATGATCGGCAGCGGGTGCTGGCCGGAAGGCCTCAGGCTGGTCATGAGACGGCGAATGGCACGCGTCGCCTCGATGCCGTCGAGGCGCGGCATATAAATGTCCATAAGAACGAGATCGAAGCCCGGTTCGTCGCCGGCCATCGCGCGGGCAATTGCGGCCACGGCCTCCTCGCCCGAGTGGACACGCTCCACACGACAACCTTCCCGTTCCAGAAGGCGCGTGGCAAGAAGCGCATTGATGGCATTGTCCTCGGCCAGAAGCACGCGGGTGGCTCGATCGGACACCTTTCGAGACGGCGCGCGACATGTGGACGAAGCGGCGCTGGTAAGCACGGATCTGAGAGCGTCGGTGCCGGCTGCGGATTCTTCGATGATGACGTCTGCGGTGAAGGTGGATCCAACGCCCGGCTCGGAATCGACCATGATGTCGCCGCCCATGGCACGCGCGATGCGGCGCGAGATGGCGAGCCCCAGACCTGAGCCGCCATCCTGCCGACGCACGGCGGCCTCAGTCTGCTCGAACTCGGCAAAGACCGTTTCGAGATCCTTCTTCGACAGACCGATTCCGGTGTCAGTAACCGCAAGGCGGATGCGAACCGATCCCGCCACGGGCTCGTTGGGAATAGTCTTCAGGGCGAGGCGCACGCTCCCCGCGTCTGTGAACTTCACCGCATTTGACAGCAGGTTGAGAAGGATCTGACGCAGGCGCGCTTCGTCGCCAAGGAGTTGAGGTGGCGGCTCACCCTCGATTTCCCATGTGAGCGACAGGCCCTTGTCCGAGGCTCGCGGCTCCAGTAGCGCGATACAACGTTCGACAGTCTCTACAATAGAGAAGGGCGCAGGGTTCAAGACGAGCTTGCCAGCCTCAATCTTCGAGAAGTCAAGGATCTCGTCGATCAACGACATGAGCGCATGCGCCGATTGCTCGATGGCACGGACGTAGGTTTTTTGGTCCGCATCGAGGGTCGAATCCAGAAGAAGCCCGGACATGCCTAGAATACCATTCATGGGCGTGCGGATCTCGTGGCTCACGGCAGCGAGAAAGCGCGATTTCGCACGGCTGGCTTCCAGCGCCGCATCGCGGGCGGCACGCAACTCTTCGGCGGCCGCGCGCTCCGCGGTGATGTCGCGCCCGGTGCGTTGTGTTTCGGATTTTCCGGACGACGTTGTCTTGCAGGCAATCTCTTCCCACTCGATCCACCGCGGCCCCTTGGGGGTTTCGGTTCGCTCCCGCAGGCGCAATGGTGCCGTTGCACTGGCACCCGAGTTTTCGGTGACCTCCGTATCCAAAATAATCGGGACGTGGATGTGGCCCGCAATATCCTTCTCGGTAACACCGAAGGTATCGAGATAGGCACGGTTGGCGAAGGTGATCCGGCCTTCTGCATCCCTACGCACGATCATGTCGGCCTGGACGTCGAGTAGCTCCCGGTAGCGGAGAGCGCTGTCGGAGATCTGCCAGTGCAAGTCGTGCAGCTCTTCCAGCTTGTCCTGCAGGGGATGTGTCGACTGAGATGCTGCCGCGTCGGATTCTACGCGCCCGTGCTGGAGCCGCAGCTTGAGTGCGCGCAAAGCCGAACGCCAGCGAGAGGTGAGACGTGAAACGTCGACAGATTTCGGGATTTCAGGAGACTCAAACACAGACCACCTATCGCCTGCTGCCGATTGCGCGCGCGGGATGGGGTCAACTAACGCGAGTGCGGTTTAAGAAAATCTGAAATGATCTGGTTAATTGGAATGTGAGTTAAGGCTCTTCATGCGGAGCGGTTTAACGGCAAGCAACTCAAAATAAGCGCAATCCTGATCATTGACGTAATAGGAATGTGCGCTAACGGTTCAGCGCTTGAGCATCTCATCGTCGCTCAGCTGGCGCGCAGCCTCTTGCGTCATTAGCGGTACGCCGTTGCGGATTGGGTAAGCGAGCGCTGCCTTGCGGCTGATGAGTTCCTGGCGCGCTTCGTCATAGACCAGCGGTGCCTTTGTTAGCGGACAGACCAGAATCTGCAAAAGATGGCGATCGATCTGAGGCTGCGGGCTGCTGCGGTCGCTGTCGGAGGTGTCGTCTTCTTTGGTCATTGAATCATCTGCCCTTGGAATACCTTGCTCAGGCGGCGGCCAGGCAGCCTACTGGATCGTACCGCCCGAGCCGCCACTGGCTGCGATTTCCATCTCCGCAAGAGCCACCAGAACTTCCCCGCGAGAGCGGAGATCGGGGGCTTCGAGCAGCGCCTGCTTCTCTTCCGCGCCGTACGGCGCAATGATGGACAGCGCATTAATGAGGCTTTCGCTCGATGCCCGCTCGATCGCAGGCCAGTCGGCCTCGAGGCGGTTCTGTTCGAGATAGCTCTTCAAGACGCGCAACAGGTTGCCGCGATCGACCTGCTCCTCGCCGAGCCCGGAGCTAAAGTCGCGTGCAAAGCGGTCATAGCTGACGCTCATGATGCGGTAAGGACTGGTGGTAGCGGCTTCGGAGACGATTTCGAAGCGCGCGATTCCCGTGAGCGTTATGGCGAGGCGTCCATCGTCCAGTTCCTGATAGCTTGTGACACGTCCTGCGCAGCCGACGGTGTGCAGATCGAAGTCTTTGCCTTCGGGACTTTCTCTTTCCACCGTTGCGCCCGCACGGACCGGCTGGATAATTCCCAGCACGCGAGCACCGCTGATGACATCATTGAGCATATCGAGGTAGCGCGGCTCGAACACGTTGAGCGGCAGCGTGGCTCGCGGCAGGAGGATGGCGCCGCGTAGCGGAAAAACGGGGATACGCGGCGGGAGATCCTGCGGCCTGCGGTACTGATCGGTCCAGCCCAACGGGGCGTCCTTTCCTTCAGGAGAACAGGATCGAAGAGAGGCGCTTGCGTCCCTCGATCGTGAACTCGTCCTTCGGACCCCACACATCGAACAGCTGCAGGAGCTGTTTTCGTGCGGCTTCTTCGTTCCAATTGCGGTTGCGGCGAACGATTTCGATGAGATGTTCCAAGGCCTCGCCCTTGTAACCGCTCGCTGCCAGCGCAATCGCTAGGTCAAAACGGGCCTCGTGGTCCGCCGGATTGGCAGCAATGCGAGCTTCGAGTGCGGCCGTTTCACTGGCTCCGGCAGCCTTGCCGGCCAGATCGAGTGCGGCCCGGACAGCCTGGACGCTGGGAACATCCTGTTTGCCGGGCGGTACGAGGCTCAACATCTGCTTCGCGCGCTCGGTGTCACCGCTCTTAAGATAGCAGCGCGCAACGCCAGCTAGAGCTTCGGCGTTGGTCTGGTCCTGCTGGAGAACGATCGAATAGGCCTCTGCGGCCGCCTGCAGATCGCCGGCTTCGAGCGCTTCGCCCGCCGCTGCCAGAATTTCGTCCACGCTAGGCTCGGCAGTAGGCTCTTCGCCGGCGAGACGGTCAATGAACTCACGCAGCATGCTTTCGGTTTGAAGACCGACGAACCCGTCAAGCGGGCGTCCATCCCGGAAGGCGTACACGGTGGGTAGAGACTGCACGCGCAACTGCGCCGCGATGGAGGGATGAGCATCGGTATCGAGCTTTACGAGCTTTACTCGGCCATTGTAACTGCGCACCACCTTCTCAAGCACGGGCGCAAGCTGCTTGCAGGGGCCGCACCAAGCTGCCCAAAAGTCCACGAGGACCAGGGTGTCGTGGGATGCTTCCACTACGTCCTTCATGAAGGACGTCGTCGTTGTATCCTTGACGATGTCGTCCGCTGCCGGGGTCTTCGCCGGGCCGATATCCATTCCATTCTCCTCGCGGGCCCTAAAGGAAGGACCCTCAGTTTTTTCGTCGCTGCCGCGAGTACCGCTTTCGATCGCAAGCGCAGCCAACACAGGTTCATGTCCGCTGGCGCGAATGAACCGCAAAAGGTCTTCCCGTGCAATGCTCGTCGTGGCCGTGTTCTCCATGGGGTGAAGATTGATGGTGTCGAATGCCATCAGGTTGCGGTCGATCACCACCCGGACCTTTCCTTCCGTGTCGTTCATGACCGCGAAGGCTGTGACCGATCCGGGCTTCACGCCGAGGATCTGTTCCAGAAGCTCCGAACGTCCGAAGCTCAGGCGGGCCGAGCCTATCACGCGGGGCAGCCGCTTCAGGTCTATTTGGGTGCCATGGTGGGCGACCACAAGGAAGAGTTGCCCTTTGGCGTCCTTCAGGAACAGGTTCTTCGTATGCCCTCCCGGGATCGTCTCGTACAGTTCCGCGCTTTCATCCACCGTAAAGACGGGGGGATGGTCCAGTGTTCGGGTTTTGATGCCGAGTTCGGCGAGGCGGTCTAAGAGGCGCTGGCGCATGAGGCTGATGAATTGCGGATTCTCGGGCTTCAAGGGGCGGCAGCCCACTGGTTAGGACAGCCGGGGAGCTGCGGCAAGGGACCGTGATGAACCGTTTCCAGTTGACGCCCCCCGGGCGGTCCTGTTATCCGCCTGCCTCCGGTGACGGGGCTTATTGATCCGTTTACCAAAGTCGCCTAAGAAGGGCGGCATTCGAACAGGACGCGGGTGTAGCTCAGCGGTAGAGCATCACGTTGCCAACGTGAGGGTCGAGGGTTCGATCCCCTTCGCCCGCTCCATTCGAACTCTTCAGCACAATCCGTTGAAAAATTTGGGTGACGCGGTGGCAGGTCACGCTGCCGAGGCCGATGAGTCACGTTCGGCCATGCGCTCGAGCAACTCTTCGGTGAGCGTACGGATCGCACCACCGACCTGCCCCGGATACTTGGCGAAATACGAGCGATCCTCGGTTCGAAACCGGGCCGCATCCTGAAGGGCCTGGGATCGGGGCACGGCCGCTGTGAAACAGAAGTTCTCGGGGTTGTCCGCCAGCCAGCGGTGATACTCGGCCTCCGTCGCCGAAGAGGGATCCTTCATGTTGACGATGACACCGAGGTTTTCGGCGAAGCCCATTTCCGGGTTGAGCGCCTTGAAGCGCCGAAAAACATCGAGCCCGCATACAGAGATGTAGTCGGCCTTGGTCGGCGAAATGTGGAAATCCGTTTCGCGCAGCCAGCACTCGGTAAGGACCGAAAGGCCAGGCGGACAGTCGACCAGCACGATATCGAAGACGCTGCGGACATCGGTGAGAATCTGGGCGATGGCGGTGCGCAGCCGGCCATGCAGGCCTTCCTTTGAAACCTCACGCTCAAACAGCGTGAGCTGCATGTCGCTGGACATGAGATAGACGGAGCGGGCATCATCCACGTCGCCAACGTCGCGGATCACGAAACTCGACCAGTCTGGCATACCGCCCTGCAGTACGCGCCCAACGAGGTGGTCGACGATCGTCAGCCCCTCGGTCTGGAGCCGATGTAGATTGGCAACCGACGTTAACATGCTTGATACGCTGGCCTGGGCGTCGCTGTCGATCACCAGCACATTCTTGCCGTGATAGGCGGAGAGGGTTTCGGCCAGGGCTAAAACCAGCGTCGATTTTCCGACGCCTCCCTTCGTATTCATAACCGCAATGGTATTGCGCGACATGTGCCAGACCCCACCTGCACGCCTCCGATGCCGTTGCAGCGCCGGTTGACTGGAACTGAGCAACCCCGTGTGCGTTCCGATTGTGGCAGCCTCGGGGAGATCGCCGCTGTTATCCTTTAATCTCAGCGCAAATCAGCGGTGAGATAGCCGGCGCCAAGTATAGCCGCCGGACCGGACCCGTACCCGCTGACGCTCAACCGCCCACACGGGCGGCTCGGTGACGATGCGGGAATGGGCTGGCCGCACGATCACTGGACGTTCCACGAGGCGCGTGATGGCCGGCTCGACAACGTGGCGCACGCCGGCGGGACGCATAATTACGGTTCTGGGCACATCCCGGTAGATGGCGGGCGCGACGACCGGAACCCGGGCGCCCGGATGGACGACTACTTGGCGGGCAATCGTGCGGGTGACGGGCCGGGAGCGTTCGAGACACTTGATCTCGCGGCCATGCCGATCGCGCTTGTGTACCCAGCGGGCGTGACCGGGCCGCACGATAACTTCCTCACGGACAGAGCGCACGACGGGAGGGATCGTCCGGTATGTCACCGTAGCGGGAGCCACCATCTCGCGGCGCATGACAGTGCCGTAAACGGGCGGGACCGGTACGGCGTGAACGCGCCCCGGCGCGACGAGCTCGCGCTCCAGGCGAGTGCCGACGAGAGCGGGGACATGAACGACGCGGTTGACGGGTGGCCGAACCATGACTGGGCGCTCGACCGTCCGGTACGAGTTCGGGCAGGCGCACCTTCTCGAAACAGGCGCTCCCGTAGCCGCGGCAGTCATGGCCGCCGGCGGCGGGCAGGGTAAAACCGATGAGAGCCACAAGAGTGACCGCGGTGGCTGTGATCTTTCCCGCCGGCATGGTTGGATACTCCACGTGAAACATTGGAACCGCCGGCAGAGTAGCCCATGGCGGGAGGCGGTCGAAGGAGCCCCTACCATCAGGGTAAAGAATGACTGCGATCGGGCAGCGTGGTCGTTAACTTCTGGCGGGGAAACGCTGTTCTTTTGCGTCTCGAGTCAGCTTCGCGATTTCCCGTCCCCCCTTGCCTTCCGCTGCCTACCAACTAAGACAATTGCTGATATCAACCCGGACGAGAGGTTCTTCGCGTCATGGCTTCAACTTCAGTATTTCATTCCGGTCGGCCATTCCTGATGGCCATTTTGCTCGCCCTAACGTTGCCGCTTGCGGGCTGTGGCATCAACAACATCCCAAGCTACGAACAAACTGCGAAGGCCGCGTGGTCGGAAGTCTTGAGCGCCTATAAAAGCCGCTCTGATCTGATCCCGAACCTCGTCGAGACGGTGAAGGGCTTTGCCGAGCAGGAGAAGTCAGTACTGACGGAGGTCACGGAGGCCCGCGCCAAGGCGACCAGTGTGCAAGCCCAGATCCCGGCGGACATTCTCACCAACCCGGCCGCCATGCAGAAGCTGCAGGAGGCTCAGAGCCAGCTCGGCGGTGCGCTCGGCAGGCTGCTTGCTGTCATCGAGCGCTATCCCGACATCAAGTCGGGTCAGAACTTCCTTGCGCTGCAAAGCCAGATCGAAGGGATTGAAAACAAGATCCGCATTGCACGCAGCGACTACATCCAGGCTGTCCGACAGTACAACACCGAGCTGACCACGATCCCCGGCCGCTGGTGGCGCGCGTTCATGTATCCCGACAAGACCGAGATGGCGACATTCGACATCCCTGCCGAAGAAATGAAGACCCCCAAGGTCGATTTCGGGACCGAGAAGAAGTGACGCCGAAACGAACCCCTCGCCTGGCCTACGGGTCGAGGGGATCGTTGTCCGCTTCCGCTTCATCCATGGAGTGACCCGGTGCGCGCGATCACAACGGCGCTGGCTCTCGTGCTGGTCATGCTGCTGGCGGGTCTTCTGCCCGCATCCGCCGCAGACCCCGTGTTTCCGGCGCTGACGGGTCGTGTTGTCGACAACGCCAATCTCCTGTCCGACGAGGACGAGCGCCAGCTGACCGCGGCTCTGCAATCGCTCGAAGGCACGTCTTCCGATCAGCTGGCCATCGTAACGTTGCCGTCGCTGCAGGGCTTTTCGATCGAAGATTTCGGCTACAAACTCGGGCGGTACTGGGGCATCGGGCAGGAGGGCAAGGACAACGGGATCCTGCTCATTGTCGCTCCCAACGAGCGCAAGGTGCGCATCGAGGTCGGTAAGCGGCTCGAGCCGGTCATGACCGACGCGATGAGTAAGCTCATTATCGAGAACGCTATTCTGCCGGCCTTCCGCCGTGGCGATTTTCCAGGGGGAATCGCGGCTGGTGTGCGCGACATCAAGGATGTGCTGCTTGGCGATGCGGAGGCCGTGAAGCAACGCGCGCGGGGCATGCATAAGGCACCTGAGACCGACTGGCTGGCGCTGCTTATCATCGCGATCTGGTTCGCCATTGTGATCTACGCGATATCCCAGCAGCAGAAGCAGGCGAGGCAGTTCCCGCACTCCACGGGCGGCCGCCGCATGCGGCGTGCCGGACGGGATGGCGGCATTATCATCGTGCCGAGCGGATCTGGTCATTGGCGCGGCGGCGGTGGTGGAGGCTGGTCCGGTGGCGGCGGCACGTTCAGCGGCGGCGGTGCCTCGGGCGGCTGGTAGGCAGGGAGAACGGGATCAATGGCCTTCATCTCGAAAAAGGATCGGGATCGGATCTCGGAAGCCATCGTGGCGGCCGAGCGACAGACCTCCGGAGAGATCGTCGCAGTACTTAGCGCCGAGAGCGCCAGCTATTTTCACGTGCCATTCCTTTGGGCGTCGCTGATCGCCCTTATCGTTCCCTGGCCGCTCATCTATTTCACATGGTGGCCGGTGCAGTGGATCTATCTTGTTCAGCTCGCGGTCTTCTTCCTCATTCTGGCGATCACCATGCCGCGCTCGGTCCGCTACCGGCTCGTGCCGGCGAAGATCAAACGCGAGCGGGCGCACCGGCGCGCAGTGGAGCAGTTCCTCGTGCAGAACCTTCACACGACCGCGGGGCGGACGGGGGTGCTGATCTATGTATCGGTTGCCGAGCGCTACGCCGAGATCATCGCGGACTCGGGCATCCAGTCCAAGGTGCCAAAGGAGACATGGCAGGACATTATCGACGACCTGACTACACACATCGGCGCGGGGGAGGCAGGAGAAGGGTTCGTGCACGCGGTGGAGCGGTCGGGCGAGCTTCTGGCAAAGCACTTCCCGCCCGGCAGTCGGGATCCTGACGAGCTGCCCAACCATCTCATCATCATCGACAAATTTTGAAGCTGCCGGAAGCTGACGCAGACTAATCAGGGGGCAACACATGACCGCCGGCGATGGGATGATCGATCCCGGTGTTTCGACGGCGAGGGAACGGGCGCCTCTCCACGTTCTCTTCGCCTGGGTGCTCTATGATTTCGCTGCCCAGCCGTACTACACGCTCGTCCTCACGTTTCTATTCGCGCCCTACTTCGCCGCGCATGTGGTGGGCGACGTGACTTTGGGGCAGACGATCTGGGGCTACGGCGCGGCGGCAGCGAGCGTCGTGATCGCGATCGGAAGCCCGCTGCTGGGCGCGCTGGCCGACGGTCGGGGTCGGCGCAAACCGTGGATCGCGCTGTTCTCGCTCGTGCTCGTGGCCGGGTTGGCGACGCTTTGGGTCGCCGAGCCAGGAGCCTCGAGCAGTACGATTGCCATCGTCATTGTCGCCTTCATCCTGGCGACGGCGGCGGCGGAATTCTCCGCGGTCTTCACCAACAGCATGATGCCCAGCCTCGTGCCGGCCAGTGCGCTCGGGCGGCTCTCTGGCTTCGGCTGGGGCGTTGGCTATCTGGGCGGACTCGTCAGCCTGGTGCTCGTAGCCGGGTTGATCGTGACGAACCCATCGACCGGCAAGACGCTGATCGGTATCGATCCGATCATGAACTTCGACGGGGTCCGCCACGAGGCGGACCGTCTGGTGGGTCCGCTGGCGGCCCTGTGGTTCACCGTCTTCATGATTCCGTTCTTTATGTTCGTGCCGGATATCAAGCCGCGCGCGGCGGGAGTAGGTGCGTCGCGCAGATCACCGGTTGCACAGCTGTGGCAGACGGTTCGCGGGCTGCCTGAAAATCGCAGCATGCTCTTCTTCCTCATTGCACGCATGCTCTATGCGGATGGGCTATCGGCCATCTTTGCCTTCGGTGGCATCTACGGTGCAGGTGTATTCGGCTGGGGCGCACTGGAACTTGGCGTTTTCGGCATCATCCTTACGATGACGGGAATGTTCGGTGCTGTGATCGGAGGCTTTTTCGACGACCGTGCGGGCTCAAAGACCGTCATTATGGTCTCGCTCGTTCTGCTGCTGGCTGGGGTGGCCGGCATTCTTTCAGTAGATAAGTCGCACGTGCTCTATGCGATCGGCGTGCCGCCCAAGGATGCGGGTTCGGCCCCGCTCTCTTCCATTGGGGAGCAGGTGTTCTTGGGCTTCGCCATTCTCGTCGGTCTGGTGGCCGCGCCCGTGCAATCTGCCAGTCGCGCGTTGCTGGCCCGACTCGCGCCACCGGATCAGATCACCCAGTACTTCGGGCTTTTCGCCTTTTCGGGCAAGGTTACGGCCTTCCTGGCGCCGTTCCTCGTTGCGACCGTAACTGCGGCAACAGGGGACCAGCGTCTCGGCATGGCCTCGATCGCTGTCTTCCTGATTGCCGGCATGCTCTTCATGCTGCCGGTACGGTCTCCGCCACCGCATTGAAGGTAAATGCGAATTTTTCGGTGCATGAGAGGCTATCACCCCACAGGGCGCGATGACGGCCCGCCTTGACATGCGGCTGAAGCCGCGCTCATCGTCCCCCGCAATTCATCACCGGTCTCAAGCGCTGGCGCTGGTGCGCCTGAGCGAGACCGCAAAGACGAGGCTTTCCCAGTGGAACCGACGAGCGAGCGTCCCGCCCCGACTATCGTGCGCACCTACCTGAAGTTCGAGACGCCGATCGCGGAACTCGAACGGAAGGTGCAAGAGCTGCGCGCCCTCGAAGGCACGGAAGCGGCTGTCTCCATTACGGAGGAGATCAAGAAGCTCGAGCAGAAGGCACACGATGCGCTGGCCGAGACGTACTCCAAGCTCACTCCGTGGCAAAAGACGGAAGTGGCGCGTCACCCCGAGCGGCCGCATTGCCTCGACTATGTGAATGCCCTGATTGAGGACTTCACGCCGCTTGCGGGCGATCGTTATTTCGGCGAAGACGAGGCCATTGTAGGCGGTCTTGGCACGTTCCGAGGCCGGTCCATTGTGGTGATCGGGCACGAGAAGGGCTCCGACACGGAAAGCCGCCTGAGGCACAATTTCGGGATGGCAAAGCCCGAAGGCTATCGCAAGGCCGTGCGCCTGATGGACATGGCTGAGCGGTTCCAGCTTCCGGTCATCACGCTGTGCGACACGGCCGGCGCCTATCCGGGCGTGGAAGCTGAGCAGCGTGGGCAGGCCGAGGCCATTGCGCGTTCGACGGACTGCTGCCTCGCCATCGGCGTGCCGCTCATTTCGGTCATCATCGGCGAGGGTGGATCAGGTGGCGCGGTCGCGATCGCCACCGCAAACCGTATCCTCATGCTGGAGCATTCCATCTATACGGTCGCCTCGCCGGAAGCGGCGGCTTCGATCCTGTGGCGCGACAGCTCCAAAGCCATCGATGCCGCCACCAACATGAAGATCACCGCGCAGGATCTGGAGGCGCTCGGTGTGATCGACACCGTGGTCAAGGAGCCGGTCGGGGGGGCCCACCGTGACCGTAAACTCATGATGAAGCGGGTAGGTGACGCCATTGCTAAGGCGCTTGCTGAGTTCGAGGGTAAGAGCCCTGCTGAAATCCGGCGCCAGCGCCAGGATCGCTTCCTCGAGATCGGCCGTTCGCTGTAATTTAGGCCACGGGGCCCACCCGGAAACGGCTCAACTCCTTGTTTATGCTCGGATTGATCGCCTCATGCGTGCCGCAATCCCGTTGCCCTATGTCTCGTTGACACCTGGGGGCGATGCGCCGCAAAGTGCATCGCCGGCTGGGAAAGTTAGGGATTTATTAAGCTTTACAGCCGGATGGTGATTCGCATGCGCCAGGGGAGTTTTTGCGTATGCGTTTGGCCGACCAGGGTGGGGAACACGTGAGATCGAGGTTCCGGATCAGTGCATTGCTGGCCGCTGCAGCTCTGCTGCTGGCGGGGTGCGGGAGTGCGCCAGAGCTGACGCCCGCCGAGCAGCCGCTCCCCAAGGAGACGCTTGATCTCATCGGCAAGAAGGGCATGCAGCCCGCCCGCCCGATCTTCGTGCGAATCTTCAAGGAAGAGTCGGAATTGGAGATCTGGAAGGCGCGCGACGACGGCCGCTTCTATCACTTCAAGACCTACCCGATCTGCAACTGGTCGGGCGAGATCGGACCAAAGCTGAAGAAGGGCGACAAGCAGGCCCCCGAGGGCTTCTATACCGTCACGCCACGGCAGATGAAGCCCGACTCGAGCTTCCACGTCGCTTTCAACCTCGGGTTCCCCAATGCTTACGACCGGGCCAACAATCGCACCGGCGAGTATCTGATGGTGCACGGCAAGTGCAAGTCGGCCGGCTGCTATGCCATGACCGATGCCTTGGCCGAAGAGATCTATGCCTTGGCGCGCGAAGCTTTCCGCGGCGGGCAGTCGAGCTTTGAGGTGCACGCCTTTCCGTTCCGCATGACGGAAGACAAACTCGCGCGCTTCAAGAAGCACAAGTGGTACAGTTTCTGGGCGACGCTCAAACAGGGCTACGATTATTTCGAGACCTATCGCGTGCCGCCGACGGTGGCGGTGTGCGAGCGGCGGTATGTGGTGAATGTGTCGACGCCGGCGTCGGGCCGCATCGATCCCGCCGGACAATGTCCGCGCTTCCAGCGGCCGCTTCTTGAGCCATTCAGCCCCAATCTCATCGACCAGCAGATCGCCGATCAGCGAATTGTCGTACCTGGTCCGAAAAGCCGCGAAGCCACCGCGCTCGCTTGGTCTGATGGCCAGCCGCCGGTAGCCGTTCCGCAGGGCGGTGCGACGGGCTCGATAGCGACGCCTGCTCCCTTTGCGCCGGCTGCCTCGTCAAAGGCTGTCTCGATTCCGAGTGCGCTCGGCTTAAATCAGCCCTGATCGCCGCGATCATCCGGAACCTCGTGCCGTGCCGGGGCATTCCCGGACATTAACGAGGAGCGCTACATGTCCGAACCTGAAGACCGGCGGAACACAAAGCGCACGGGGAGGCTTCGCCGCCTTCTGTCGAGCCTCTTCGGACTCGCGACGCTCGCGATTGTCACCATATCGGCAATCGTGCTGCTGCTGCCTCCGGCAGAGCGTGAACGCCGCCTGATTTCCCTGAAGCGCCATTATCATGTCTGGCTGGCCTCGCTCGACCGTCCGATGCCGGGCACGCCGGATCTGACGCGGTTCGATCAGCGCCTGACCGAGAAAGGCATGGCGCTGGGCGCACCGATCTTCATGCGCATCTTCAAGCGCGATTTCGAGTTGGAAATCTGGATGCTCAAGGACGGGCGCTACGAACTGTTCTCTACATATCCCATCTGCAAATGGTCCGGCCTGCTCGGGCCGAAGCTGAAGACAGGAGACCGGCAGGCGCCTGAAGGCTTCTACTCGGTCGATCGCAGCGCACTCAATCCCAACAGCCGTTGGCGGCGCTCGTTCAACCTGGGCTTCCCCAACGCCTACGACCGCGCACATGGCCGCACGGGCTCGTTTCTGATGGTGCACGGCGGCTGCGGCTCCATCGGGTGCTACGCCATGACCAACGACGTCATCGACGAGATCTGGACCATCGTGACGCGCGCCCTCGACGGCGGACAGAAGCGCTTCCAGGTTCAGGTCTTCCCGTTCCGGATGACCGAAGCCAATCTTTCACGCTTCGGTGGTAGCCAGTGGGATAGCTACTGGGCCAATCTCAAGACGGGCCATGATCTTTTCGAGGCGGAGCGCCTACCGCCCGTCGTCGGTGTTTGCGGCAAAACGTATGCCTTCTCGTCGGGCGCCAAAGCTCGCGATGTGACCGGTCCCGTGCTGGCGCAATGTCCGGCGGACCCGGTGGAGAGTTCGCTTCCACGAAGGCGCTCCGGCGGTGTGGCCATGATGCCTCAGCCGGCCGAACTGGCGGCGGATTGATCTGCCAAATCCGGCACTTCCACAAAGGAAACCCTGGAAACCGTGGATGCCATCCTCGTGATACCCCCCGGCCGGTTGCCTTGATCCGTGTTCTGCGTCTAGGGTGGGCCCGGTCAAGGCTTTGTCTGAGGGTAGAGTGAAACCTTGCCTTTCGCCCGTCACATCGATTCGATCAGCACGTGCGCGCGTCATGCACTGAGCACGATTGCGGCCGCGGTTGCGGCTAGCGTTGTGGCTTCGGGCGGGGCGAACGCCCTGTCCATCGAGTTGAAGGATGCCGCGCCAGATCGCGTGGAGCGCCAGCGGGCGGCCGCCGTGGGGCGACTGCCGCTACCGGGAACGCCGGACGTGTCGAAGACCGAGGAGCGGCTCGCGGAAAAGGGCTTCAGCAAGGGCTCGCCCATCATGATCCGCATCTTCAAGGCGGAATCCGAGCTCGAGATCTGGATGGAAAAGGATGGCCGCTTCGAGCTGTTCGCAACCTATCCAGTCTGCCACTGGTCCGGCTCGCTGGGACCGAAAACCCAGGAAGGTGACAAGCAGACGCCAGAAGGGTTCTACACCATCACGAGACGTCAGTTGCACCATATCGGCCGCTGGCCGCGCTCCCTGAACCTGGGCTTTCCCAACGCCTATGACAAGGCGTTGGGTCGCACGGGTTCCTACATCCTCGTTCACGGCGGCTGCTCGTCGGTTGGCTGCTTCGCCATGACGAATCCGGTCATCTCTGAGATCTACGAATTGTCGGCGGCGGCGCTGCGTAACGACCAGCTGCACATTCCCACCCACGTCTTTCCGTTCCGGATGACGAAGTCGAACCTCGCCAGGCACAAGAAGAGCGAGTGGGCACCCTTCTGGGCCAATCTGAAAGAAGGCTACGACAGTTTTGAGCGTACGCGTCGGGCGCCGCGCATCAGCGTGTGCGAAAACCGCTATCACATCCAGGATGCCAGCCCGTCGGAGGCGGGCAACCAAAGCCCTTTAGCCGTGTGCGGGGCAGCGGCCGCCGCTATACAGGCCCTGGACAAATCCGCGTCTCTTGTCCCGCTCCAGAGCGTGATACCGAGGCTGCAGCTGACAGCAGACAGCCAGCCACCGCAGGCGAGCCCGGAGAAGGCAGCGTTGCACTCCGGCCTGCCCATCACGATGGAGCAGATGTACGAATTGATACCCAACCTCAATCCGCCGCCGCGACCGGTGGAGAACGCGGCCGCGCGCGCAGCGGGGCGGGCGCCCTGCAACTTGAGGCTTCCAAGCTGCCGCAAGTTCATGGCACTCAAAACCGGCAAGCGGGCGCGGCGCGCTGAGGCCGCGCGCCTGAAGCGGACTGGCAATCTGGCTCTTGGGAAACGCTGAAACACGACACTGTGCGGCAGGAAGGCTATTTGCCTCGGGGCTGGGCCTCGGCACGTGCCTTGCCCGGCCGGCAGTGCGCATGGCATAGCTCCGGCCACTTTTCTTTTTTTGCAGGATCTCTCATGTCTGAAGATACGTCACCCAAGACCATCGAGCGGTATATGGAGAACGCAATTTTTGCCAGCCGCTGGCTTCTGGCGCCGTTCTATCTGGGGCTCGCGCTTTCGATCATCGTAGTGCTCATCAAGTTCATGGCCGAGTTCTTCCACCTGGCCATGCATGCGTTCACCGCGACGGAATCGGACGTGATCCTGGGTGTGCTGTCGCTGGTCGATCTGGCCCTCATGGGTTCGCTACTCATCATCGTCATCTTTTCGGGCTACGAGAACTTCGTCTCTAAAATCGATCATACCGGGCACAGGGACTGGCCAGAATGGATGGGAACGATCGACTTCAGCGCGCTCAAGCTGAAGCTTCTCTCGTCGATCGTCGCGATTTCCGCGATCCATCTCTTGAAATCCTTTATGGCGCTAAAGACCGTCACCCCGGAATTCGAGAAGTCGATCTTCTGGCTCGTCATCATTCATCTGGTCTTCGTGGTGTCGAGCGTACTGCTTGCGCTTTCCGATCGGATCGCGGGCAAGCACGGCGACGGGCACGGTGCGGCGGGCAATAAGAAGGCCTGACATCTGGTTCCAGAGAAACCCCAAACAGAAAAAGCCGGAGTTCTCGCTCCGGCTTTTTGTCATTCTCTGGAATGGTGCTGTGGCTTAGTCAAACCTGCCGTGGCACTGCTTGTATTTCTTGCCCGATCCGCACGGGCAGGGTGCGTTGCGAGCAACTTTTCCCCACGTGGCCGGGGAGTTAGGGTCAACGCCCCCTTCCGACTTGCGCGTCTGAAGCGGCACGCGCTTGGGTGCGTCCTGCGGAGCGCCGCGCCCACGAGCTGCAATGGCCTTGTCGATCATGCGCAATTCGTCGGCCAGTTCCTCGGGAAGTTCCGGGTTCATCTCGTCACGTCCGGTGGTCGGGTCGATGTGGTGACCTTCCATGGGCGGTAGGTCCACCGGCTGCAGCATGGGCTGCTGCTCGGCCGGCACAAGTTGGACGTTCATGAGCTGGCCGGTGACGGCTTCGCGCAGCCGCGCCAGCATGGCTTCGAACAGCGTGAAAGCCTCGCTCTTGTACTCATTCAGAGGATCGCGCTGGCCATAGGCACGGAAGCCGATGACCTGTCGCAGATGCTCCAGGGTAACGATGTGCTCGCGCCAGAGACTGTCCAGCGTGCGCAGCAGGACTTCTTTCTCAATCTGTCGGTAGAGTTCCGTGCCGAGCTCGGTTTCCTTCGTCAGAGCCTGCTCGTCCACGGCCGTAATGAGACGCTCCAGGATCTCTTGATCAGCGATGCCTTCCTCGTCGGCCCAGTCCGGGATGGGCAGGTCGAGGTCGAAGACGCTGCGCACCGCCGCAGCTAGTGTCTTGGTATCCCACTGCTCGGCATAGGCCTTTTCGGGAATATATTTGGAGACCAGATCCTGCACCACCTCATGGCGGAGCTCCTTAACGGTTTCGGACACGTCGTCCTCGGCCATGATGTCGATGCGCTGATCGAAGATCACCTTGCGCTGGTCGTTCATAACGTCGTCGTATTTCAGGATCTGTTTGCGGATGTCGAAGTTGCGAGCCTCAACCTTCTTCTGCGCCATCTCCAAGGACTTGTTCATCCAGGGATGAGTGATCGCCTCGCCCTCCTGCAGCCCCAGCGTCTTCAAGATGCTATCCATCTTGTCCGACCCGAAGATACGCATCAGGTCGTCGTCGAGAGCCAGATAGAACTTTGAGCGGCCGGGGTCGCCCTGGCGGCCCGAGCGGCCACGCAGCTGGTTGTCAATGCGGCGACTCTCGTGGCGCTCCGTGCCGATGACAAAAAGACCGCCGGCATCCAGCGCGAGTTTCTTCTTCCCCGCGACGTCGGCCGCGATTTCCATGCGCTGCTTCGCGATCGCGGCATCATCTGGCTCGCGTCCGGCCGCCGCTTCCTCCTTGACCCAGTCGCGGATCCGATAGTCGACGTTGCCGCCGAGTTGGATGTCGGTGCCGCGGCCGGCCATATTGGTGGCGATCGTAATAGCGCCGGGAACACCGGCCTGCGCGACAATGCTCGCCTCCTGCTCGTGGAAGCGGGCGTTGAGCACCTGATGCGGAATGGGGTCGCCCGATTTCCGACGTGCGGCGGTTTCTGCCAGATAAGTGCCGATGTCCTCGAAATAGGCCTTGATGTCGGCTTCCTTGGTGCCGGTGTAGCGCTGCGCCTGCTCTTTCAGGCGCGTTCCGAGGTCGGCGATATATTTCTTGTCCTTCAGGAGAGCGGAGAGCTGCTCCGACTTCTCGATCGACGTGGTGCCGACGAGTGCCGGCTGGTTGCGGCGGTGAGCATCGGCGATCGTTGTGACGATGGCGTCGTACTTCTCCTGCTGCGTGCGATAGATTTCGTCGTCCTCGTCGACACGAGCGACGGGCAGGTTGGTCGGGATTTCGATGACGTCGAGGCCGTAGATGTCGGCAAATTCCTGCGCTTCGGTATTGGCCGTGCCGGTCATGCCGGCGAGCTTTTCGTAAAGGCGGAAGTAGTTCTGGAAAGTGATCGATGCGAGCGTCTGGTTCTCAGGCTGGATTTCCGCGCCTTCCTTGGCCTCAAGCGCCTGATGCAGCCCTTCCGAATAGCGCCGACCAGGCATCATGCGTCCGGTGAACTCGTCAATGATGATCACCTCGCCCGACTTGACGATGTAATCCTTGTCGCGCTGGAAGAGCTTGTGCGCTTTCAGCGCCTGATTGACGTGGTGGACGATCGTCACGTTCTCCACGTCGTAGAGCGAGCCCGTAAGCATGCCCGCTTCCGCCAGCATCTGTTCCATGCGCTCGTTGCCCGTCTCCGTAAGCGAGACCTGGCGCTGCTTTTCGTCGAGTTCAAAGTCTTCCGCGACAAGCTGAGGGATGAACTTGTCGATCGTGATGTAAAGCTCGGCTTTGTCGTCGAGCGGGCCGGAGATGATGAGCGGGGTCCGCGCCTCGTCGATCAGGATGCTGTCGACTTCGTCGACGATGGCGAACGAATGCCCGCGCTGGACCATCTGGTCCTTGCTCATCTTCATGTTGTCGCGCAGGTAGTCGAAGCCGAGTTCGTTATTGGTGGCGTAGGTGACGTCTGCGTCGTAGGCGGCCTTGCGCTCGTCGTCGTCGAGTCCGTGTACGATGATGCCGGTGGTCAGACCGAGGAAGCTGTAAACCTTACCCATCCACTCCGCGTCGCGACTGGCAAGGTAGTCGTTGACGGTAACGACATGCACGCCGTTACCCGCCAGTGCGTTCAGATAAACGGGAAGGGTGGCGACGAGCGTCTTGCCTTCACCCGTCTTCATTTCGGAGATACCGGCCTCATGAAGTACCATGCCGCCGATGAGCTGCACGTCGAAGTGGCGCTGGCCGAGAGCACGCTTGGCCGCCTCGCGGACGGTCGCGAATGCAGGCACGAGCAAGTCGTTGAGCGTTGCGCCCTCTTCGATCTGTTTGCGGAAGGCCGCGGTTCTGGCGCGCAGTTCCTCGTCGCTGAGGGCAACGAGTTCGGGCTCCAGGGCATTGATAGCCTCGACCCGGGCGCGGTATCCCTTCACTTTGCGATCGTTCGACGTACCGAAGATCTTCGCAGCCAGCGAGTTGATGGAGAGCATGAGGTTTAAAGTCCTTGAATCATGAGCTTGCGCTCACCGGATAACGTGGTGCGAGGCACTCTTCGCCCGCTCCGGGCAAAAGAGCAGACGGTCCGGCGAGAGACGTCATGCGGAAAAAGCTCGGGCGGAAGAGAACGCGATGCGCGCGGCTCTTCAGTTCACGAGCGATGACATAAGGATCGCCCCCCGCCATTGTCAACGCATCATGGGGTCGCCCAGGGGGTGCCAGGCGACTGCGGATCGGGACGTCAGGCAGCTGTTTTCTCCAAAACTTAACTTGGCAGCCCGCATCGCGAGGTCTATCCAGGCGCTCGAATTTCAGGGACGGCATGTGCCGCCCCGGCCCCTGTTTCCGGGCTTTACGCTCCAACCTTCGAAAAGGACGAGGTCTCGTGAAGGTTTCTCAAGGTTTTCATGTGCTTGCCCTCGGCCTCATGGTGCTGGGCGGAAGTTATAGCGTATCGCTGGCCGACGACACTGTGGTGGCGACAGTGAACGGCCATGCCATCTCGGAGGCCGATCTGGCCCTCGCCGAGGCCGAAATCGGCAATGAACTGGGGAATCTGCCGCCCGGCACCCGTCGGCGCGTACTGGTGGAGTTCATGATCGAGAATCAGCTTTTCGCGGATGCCGCCGAAGCCGCCAATCTCGGATCCGGGCCCGACTTCGAGAAGCGGATGGCCTTCTGGCGCCAGCGCGCGCTGCGTGATGCCTATTTTGACAAGTCCGTGAAGGCCAGCATTGGGGAAGAAGCTGCCCGGGCCATCTATGAGGACAAGGTCAAACTGCTGCCGCCGGAGGACGAGGTGCAGGCGCGGCACATCCTTGTCGCCAGCGAGGAAGAAGCCAAGAAGCTCTTGGAGCGCGTCAAGGCAGGCGAGGATTTCGCCCAACTCGCCAAGGAGAACTCAGGCGATGCCGGTTCGAAAGGGCAGGGTGGGATGCTCGGTTATTTCGGCAAGGGCCAGATGGTCCCCGAGTTCGAAGAAGCCGCCTTCGCCCTCAAGAAGGGTGATGTCTCAGCACCGATCCGAAGCCAGTTCGGCTGGCACGTCATCAAGGTCGAGGATCGCCGCCAGAAGCCGCCGCCGTCCTTCGATGATGTCAAGGACCGTCTGATCGGTTCCATGGTACAGTCCAAGGCGCAGAACATTGCCGGCGAACTGCGCGGTAAGGCGAAGATCGAATACCTCGATCCCGAGATCAAGAAGATGGCCGAAGAGGACGCCAAGAAGCAGGCTGAGGCCCAGGCGGCCCTCGAGAAGCAGATGCGCGATGCGGGAGCGGCCGGAAGTGGTGCGCCCGCGGAGGGGGAGAAAAAGTAGCCCTAATTTCCCTGAGTTTCCCTCGCTTATCGATCAGGCCGCTTGCGAAAGAGCGGCCTGATTGCTTTCTAGCTAGGACGCGATCCACTGCCAGCGCCGGCGGTAAGGGGCCCTGCGCCTCCCCCCGGCTCACGTCAATTCAGGTGTTCTCATGGCCTATACGACCAAACCTTCGCCATTCGCCCCCAAGACGCTGCCGCTGTTGGCCCCGCTGGCGGGTGTTCGGTTCGCCACAGCGCAGGCCGGCATCCGCTACAAGGATCGCACCGACTTGATGGTCGCGGTTATGGACGAGGGGACGACGGCGGCCGGCGTGCTTACCCAGTCGAAGACAGCCTCCGCTCCAGTACTTTGGTGCCGCAAGAGCCTGAAGAATGGGCAGGCCCGGATCCTGGTGGTCAACTCGGGTAATGCGAATGCCTTCACGGGAATGCGTGGGCGCGCGGCCGTCGAGGAGACGGCGGAAGCGGCCGCCGAGGCCGTGGGCTGCGCCCCGAAAGACGTATACATCGCCTCAACAGGCGTTATCGGCGAGCCGCTGGATGCAGGGAAGTTCAAACATCTGCTGGCGGATCTCGCCGCGACGGCAGCCCCGGATGCTTTCGAGGCCGCCGCCCTGGCGATCATGACCACGGATACCTACCCCAAGCTCGCAACCCGCGCGGCACGCATCGGCGATACGGATGTGACGATCAATGGCTTCTGCAAGGGCGCCGGGATGATCGCGCCCGACATGGCGACGATGCTGTGCTTCATCTTCACTGATGCGGCCATCTCGGCGGATGTGTTGCAGGAGTTGCTGGATGAGCACGTAAAGACGACCTTCAACTCCATGACGGTCGATGGCGACACCTCGACGTCGGACACCTGCCTCTTATTTGCCACGGGTGCTGCTGAGGCGCGTGGGCAGAAGCCGGTGACTAAGACGAAGTCCAAGCGTCTCAAGGATTTCAGCGATGCTCTGCAGGATCTGATGAGAGATCTGGCTATCCAGGTAGCAAAGGACGGCGAGGGTATCTCGAAGTTCGTGACCTTCATCGTGGAAGGAGCGGAAACGGAGGCGGCCGCCCGGCGCATCGCGCTTTCGTGCGCGAACTCTCCGATTCTCAAGACGGCAATCGCTGGCGAGGATCCGAACTGGGGCCGTGTCGTCATGGCGGTGGGCAAGTCGGGTGAGGCGGCCGACCGCGACCAGCTCGCGATCTGGTTTGGGGACAGTTGTGTCGCCCGCAGCGGCGAGCGCGCAGCGGAATACGACGAGGCAACCGTCGCCAACTATATGAAGAACCCCGAGATTACGATCCGCATCGATGCGGGTGTCGGCAAGGCTTCGGCTACGGTGTGGACGTGCGACCTCACGCACGACTACGTGTCGATCAACGCCGACTATCGCAGCTAGGCCGCACTCGGCGACGAGCGAACCTCGCCGCGACGGCGGCGGGGCGGCAGGAGACTTTGCATGGAACCTAAATTCTGGCTCGAACGTTGGCAACGCGCCGACATCGGCTTCCATCAGGCGATCGCGCACGATTTTCTGGAGCGGCACTGGTCCACCCTCAATGTGCCGAAGACCGCTCAGGTGCTTGTGCCACTGTGCGGCAAAAGCCTCGACATGGTCTGGCTCGCCGAGCGTGGACACAGTGTCCTGGGTAGCGAGTTGTCCGAGGTCGCGGTCGACCAGTTTTTCGCCGAGCGCAGCCGTGCGGCTGCCGCCGTGAAGGAATTTGAATTCACTGTGAAGCGCGCGGGACCTTATGAGATCTGGTGTGGCGACCACTTCAAGCTTGAACCTGCCGTGACGCGCCGCATCGGTGGTGTTTTCGATCGGGCCGCCCTGGTCGCCATGCCACACGTCTTGCAGGAGGCTTATGCAGCGAAGCTTGCAGAACTGACGCCGTCCGGTGTTCCGGTGCTCCTCGTCGCGCTCAACTATGATCCGTCGGAAATGGAGGGTCCGCCTTTCCCGATCGGGCCTGAACAGATTGAGGCATTGTTCAGCCGGGCGTTCCAGATTGAGGTTCTGGAGCGCCGTGACGGTCTTGCAGCCAGCCAGAACCTTAGGAAGCGCGGTCTGACAGCGCTCGAGGAAACTGCATTTCGTCTGGTGAGGCGGTAATGGCGGAGGCTTCGGGGGAGGCGAGGCCGATCCTTTTCGTGGTGGCCGCGGCTCTTGTCGATCGCGACAATCGAGTCCTCATTGCCGAGCGGCCGGCCGGCAAGTCGCTGGCGGGCCTTTGGGAGTTTCCCGGCGGCAAGTTAGCCCCCGGCGAAACACCGGAAGAGGCGCTCGTGCGCGAGCTTCATGAGGAGCTTGGCATCGAGGTCTGTCTCAAGTGCCTCGCCCCGTTCACGTTTGCCAGTCATACGTACGAGCAGTTCCATCTGATGATGCCGCTCTACCTGTGCCGCAACTGGGAGGGCGAGATTACGCCGCGCGAGGGGCAGCGCGTGAAGTGGGTGCGCGCGTCAAAGCTCAGCGAGTATCCGATGCCGCCGGCGGACCTTCCCCTGATTCCATTTCTGCGGGATCTTCTGGGCTGAGCTTGCACTGTGAGGCGCGCTTAAAGAGGGCGAACGACGTGGAGAGCTGTTTGCGGAGCCGCAGGGTGATAGGCCGCGCGGTTTTCGTGCCGGCTTTTTCCTGATGGATCGCTGCCGTGCGCTCTGTGAACCAAGCCAGCACCATCTGGCGCAGTTCACGATTGCTGATCGCCGTTCCAGAGGGCTGCGTTTCCTCCATGCGTGCATTCGGGTGAGCCGCTTCGGCTCCTGAAGCCGTCTGCTCTGGATAAAGATGGTTCATCAGGCGATTGCCTTCGGCGCTGTTGAGAAAGCGCACGCCGACGCCGTAGGCGCCATGGTGCCGGACTTCGCAGAATAGATTGAAATCTGTCTTATCGACGGCCAGCCGGAAGGGCTTGTCGGGAACGAAGCCGTCCGGAAACGAGAGCAGTGCGCCGCCCTCGGAAATGTTTCGGATGACGACGGAGATGGCCACGTTGCCGGCGATCGTCGCCACGGCCCCACGACTCGTTTCCCGGCGCCCGAACTGGCGCCGGTTGAGAAACGGGTTTGATTGTTCAATGGCGCGCTGCATGGGATGGCCGGGACCGAACCTCAATTCAGCCAGGAGGCTAGGAAAAAAGGTTTCAAGTTGGGTAAAAATAAAGGCATCAGAATGCAAACGACCGTTTACGTCTGCCGGCGCCGTTTGGCGACCATGAACCAGCTAGGGCCCACCGCACTGTCATTCCAGATCCGCTGCCACTGAAAACCGGCTTTTTCATAGGCTCTGACAGCAGGTTCGTTGCGGATGGATGTGAAGACGCAGACGGCCGATGCGAGGGTGGTGGAGAACACCTCTTCCTTGAGAAGTTGAAGGGCGACCTGACCCGCGCCCCGGCCGCGGTGCTCGGTGGCAGCAATGAAGATATCCAGATCCCAGGTGCCAGGCTCGAGGTCTTCGGGCAGGTCCTCGCCCCAGAGCTGGGCGTCAATGGCATGACAGTAGCCTATGGGTACGCCGTCGCTCTCGATAATACGGCAGATGGCCGACGGCGACTGGAGGGCGATTTGGATTTCCGCGGTCGTGGCCGAAGCGGTGCCCCACCAGGCCTCGATCTCCGGCTGGCGGAGCCACTTCGCGATCTGGTCCCAGTCACCTTGTCCGGCCGGTCGGATCGTGATGCCGGCCATTCGCGCGAGCTTCCCGGTCATGGCTGGCACTCCCAAGCCCGCAGGCCATATGTTGATGCAAGACGACCCAGGCGCGCCGTCCATGTCCCGGTTAATGCCCCATGCCAGATGCGGGCGGCGACCCCGGCAAGGGCCCATTTTTCGGGCTGATCATGTGGCACGGGAACGCCACCTGATATCCCTACCTCCCCCTGAGCCGGCAAAGCAGGTAAGTTTTGCGTCCTCGTGGTCTTCCCGCTCAAGGCAGTTTCCGCTACGGCACCTGATTTATGGATACGACCCATTTCCGCGCCGCGCCCTACTTCGATCCCCTGGCTCTCCGGGTGGAATTGACGGCGCTGTTCAATGCCCACGGTACCGCATCCGAAGCGCGGCCCGCCATACTGGATCGCTGCAAGGCGCTGGTGAAGACAGCGCTGGACGAAGCCCGCGTCCAGCTGGAAGCCGACGGCAAGGGTCGCAAGTGTGCCCACGGCTTGGCGCGGTTCCAGGACGAGCTGATCGCACTTCTCTACGACTATACCGTTGCGCATGTTTATCGCGCCACCAATCCATCGGACGCCGAACGCATGGCGATCGTGGCCACGGGCGGGTATGGGCGCGGTCTGCTCGCGCCTGGTTCGGACATCGATATCCTGTTTCTGCTGCCCTACAAGCAGACCCCGTGGGGCGAGAGCGTGGCCGAATACCTGCTCTATATGTTGTGGGATCTGGGCTTCAAGGTCGGTCATGCCACGCGCACTGTCGAGCAGTGTCTGAAGATGGCCAACCAGGATATGACCATCCGCACGGCGTTACTCGATATCTGGCTGATTCACGGTGACGGACAACTGTTCGAAGAACTGACCGACCGGCTGCGGGCGGAAGTGTTTGCAGGCACCGCGCGCACTTTTATCGACGCCAAGATGGCAGAGCGCGACGAGCGCCATCGCCGGGCGGGTGAGAGCCGCTACAAGGTTGAGCCGAACGTGAAGGACGGCAAGGGCGGCCTGCGCGACCTGCACACCCTGCACTGGCTGTCGAAGTACCTCTACGGCCAGGAGGTCGGCCCGGAATTGGTTGAAGCCCGCATCTTCACCCGCGAGGAATACAATACATTCCGACGCTCGGAGGATTTCCTCTGGAGCGTCCGCTGTCACTTGCACTTCCTGACCGGCCGGGCGGAAGAAAGACTGAGCTTCGAATTGCAGCCCCAGATGGCAGAGCGCCTCGGCTACCGCAAGCAGGCCGGGCAGCGTCCGGTCGAGCGCTTCATGCGCCACTACTTCCTGGTTGCCAAGGATGTGGGCGATTTGACCACGATCCTGTGTGCGGCACTGGAGATGCAGCAGGCTAAAACGGCGCCGGGTCTTGGCGGGTTGCTCGGGCGAACGAGTTGGAAGACACGCCGGCAGGTACGCCAGCACACCGATTTCCGCATCGACAACGACCGGCTGAACGTGGCCGATCCGGAGGTGTTTAAGCGCGATCCGGTGAACCTCGTCCGCTATTTCGCGCAGGCGAAGTCGACGAACACCTTTCTGCACCCGGATGCTATCCGCCTGCTCCGGCGCTCGCGGCGCCTCATAGACGACACGCTTCGCAACGATCCGGAGGCGAACCGGATCTTTCTCGATCTGCTGACCTCGCGCTCGAATCCCGAGGGCACGCTGCGACGCATGAACGAGGCTGGCGTTCTCGGGCGCTTCATCCCCGACTTCGGCCACGTTGTGGCGATGATGCAATTCAACATGTACCACCACTATACGGTCGACGAGCATCTTCTGAAGACCGTCGGCATGCTGGCCGACATCGAGCACGGTGATGTTGAGAACGACCTGCCGCTGTCGAGCCGGATCATCAAATCGATTCAAAATCGGCGGGCGCTCTATGTGGCGGCATTTCTGCACGACATCGGCAAGGGCCGGCCGGAGGATCATTCCATCGTCGGTGCTGAGATCGCACGGCAGCTCTGTCCACGCCTCGGCCTGACGGCAGCTGAGACCGAGACCGTAGTCTGGCTGATCGAGCAGCATCTGACGATGAGCAATATCGCGCAGAGCCGCGATATTTCCGATCCCAAGACTGCGCGCGATTTTGCCGATGTGGTGCAGAGCCCGGAGCGTCTGAAGCTACTGACGCTCCTTACGGTGGCAGATATCCGCGCCGTCGGTCCTGGTGTGTGGAATGGATGGAAGGGACAACTTATCCGCACGCTGTACCACGAGACGGAGCCGCTGGTCGCCGGCGGACACACGCAGGTGGAGCGTCGCCATCGAATCGAAGAAGCCAAAGAAAATCTATTCGCGGCCTTGGCCGATTGGCCGCGCAGCGAGGTGGAGCGCTTTGTAGAGCGGCACTATCCCGATTACTGGCTGCGGACGGATACGGACAAGCAGGTCTACCACGCACGTCTCATCCACCGTGCCGAGAAGGAGGGCCGCAAGCTAATCGCGGATGCCACGACGGATGCCTTCACCGCCATCACGGAACTGACTGTCTTCGCCCCCAACCATCCGCGCCTGCTCGCTCTGTTCGCCGGTGCCTGTGCGGCGAATAGCGCGAATATCGTTGGCGCACACATTACAACGACACGGGACGGATTTGCGCTCGATACGTTCCTTCTGGCCCGGGAGTTTGCGCAGGACGAGGACGAAGAGCGCCGTGCGGTCCGCATCGGTGAGACCATCGACAAATTGCTCAAGGGCGAGGTGCGATTGAAGACGCTGCTGGCGCGACGCCGCCCTGCAACAAGCCGGCTGGAAGCCTTCACCGTGTCGCCCGAGGTCGTCATCGATAACAGCCTCTCGGACCGGTTCACCGTCATAGAAGTGGCCGGCCGCGACCGCAACGGTCTGCTCTACGATTTGACAAGCACGCTTTCCGACTTGTCTCTCGACATCGCATCGGCGCACATCACGACCTTCGGCGAAAAGGCCGTCGACGTGTTCTATGTGACCGATCTCACGGGAAAGAAGCTCGAGAACGCGATGCGCCAGAGATCCATCCGTCAGAGGCTCACCACGGTGCTGACCGATCAACAGGAGCAGGCAACGTGATGCTTGCTGAATGGCCTGCCCGGTTCACCGTGCATCAAAGAAACGGCAGGCGCCAAAGCATTCTGCGCGCGCTGGCGGACTGCTCCCTCCCCGTCGCGAACTTCACCGGGCGGATCTACACATGAAGCTCTACCGCGCCTTTGCAACCGTCGGTGGCCTGACGCTGCTGAGCCGCGTGCTCGGGTTTCTGCGCGATATCCTGGCCGCAGCCGTGCTCGGAACGGGCCCGGTGGCCGACGCATTCTACGTGGCTTTCCGCTTCCCGAACCTCTTCCGGCGTCTTTTCGGCGAAGGGGCCTTCAACTCCGCATTCGTTCCGCTCTTTGCCTCGAAATACGAGGGAGATGGGCCGCATGTCGCGCGCGGTTTCGCCTCCGAGGCGATGTCGGGCTTGACCTTCATCCTTATCGTTTTGTCGGCGGCCGCCATGCTCGGCATGCCGTGGTTCATGTATCTCCTGGCGCCGGGCTTTGCCGATACGCCGGAGAAGTTCGAACTGGCCGTGCGCCTCACGCAGATCACGTTTCCCTATCTGCTTTGCATGTCGCTTGTGGCGCTCATGTCGGGCGTTCTCAATACGATGGGCAAGTTCGTGGAGAGTTCATCGGTCTCGATCGTGCTGAACACGGTGCTTACGATCGCGATGCTCATCACCATCTGGCTCGACCTTAACGGGGACCCGGCGGCGGGCTACATCCAGGCCTGGGGCGTCTTCGTGGCGGGCGTTCTTCAACTCGGGCTTCTCATGTGGGGCCTGAAGCGCAACGGCTTGACGCTCAGGCTCCAGAGGCCCCGATGGTCGGACGATATGAAGAAGCTCGTGTCGCTAGGCATCCCTGGCGTGATCGCGGGCGGAATCACGCAGGTCAATATCGCAATCGGAACCGTGATCGCCTCGATGCAGGACGGTGCCGTTTCGCACCTCTACTATGCCGATCGCCTCTACGAGTTGCCGCTCGCCATCGTGGGTATCGCCATAGGCGTAGTGCTCTTGCCGGATGTCTCGCGCCATCTGCGCGCCGGCAACCATGTAGCGGTGATGGATAGCCAGAACCGCTCGCTTGAGTTCGCGATGTTACTGACCCTTCCGGCAGCGGTCGCACTTTTCGCTATCCCAACCGAAATCGTGCGCGTTCTGTTCGAGCGCGGGGCGTTCACAGCGGAGGACACGCCCTACACGGCGGAGGCTTTGCGAATCTTTGCGCTGGGCCTGCCCGCGTTCGTCCTGATCAAGGTCTTCTCGCCGGCATTCTTCGCCCGCCAGGACACCAAGACGCCAATGCGGTTCGCCGCCTGGAGCCTCACGGCGAACACGATCGGCTCGGTCGCCCTATTCTTCTTGTTCCGCCATCTGGGCTGGATGCCGCATCTGGGCATTGCGGTTGCCACCTCCCTTGGGGGGTGGATGAACGCGCTCCTCCTCTACCGGGGGCTCAAGTCGCACGAGCACTTCGAGGGCGATGTGCGGCTGAAACGTGCTTTGCCGCGAATTGTCGTGTCGGCCGTGATTATGGGGGTCGTGCTCTACTTCGCGGCAAGGGGGCTCGATCCCTGGCTGTTGGAGGCGCAGGGACTCCTGGTGCGCTTCTCAGCCCTGGCGGTGCTGATTGGAGCCGGAATAGTGTCCTACTTTGCCGCCGCTCACCTAACCGGGGCCGCAACGCTCGGGCAGCTCCGGGCGGTCTTGAAGCGGACCTAGCCGGCCAGCGGCTCCCGTTTCGAGGCCTATACCACAGCGCTGCCGGGGACTTGCCTCGCAGCGCCGCGCGGGCCATAACCCGCGCCGCAGCGCTCCGACCGGCGCGCTCGGCCTTTTGCGCGGCGAAACTCAGCAGCGCAGCTAGACGGAAAACAGCAATGGCATTCACGACACGCGTCTTCTCCGGCATGCAGCCCACCGGCAGCCTGCACCTGGGTAACTACCTGGGAGCCATGGTCAACTGGATCCGCATGCAGGACGAACACGAGTGCATTTACTGCGTCGTCGATTTGCATGCGATCACAGTCTGGCAGGATCCGGCGGAACTGCGCGCTGCAATCCGCGGTGTGACGGCGGCCTACATCGCTGCGGGGCTCGATCCCAAGAAGAGCATCCTCTTCAATCAAAGCCAGGTGCCCGAACATGCGGAGCTGGCCTGGGTGTTCAACTGCATCGCCCGGCTTGGCTGGCTCAACCGCATGACGCAGTTCAAGGAGAAGGCCGGCAAGGATCGTGAGAACGCGTCTGTCGGCCTGTATGCCTATCCAAACCTCATGGCCGCCGACATTCTCGTCTATCGCGCGACACATGTTCCGGTCGGCGAGGACCAGAAGCAGCATCTGGAACTCGCACGCGACATAGCTCAGAAATTCAACAGCGACTTCCGTAGCGAGATTGAAGCCCACGGGTACGTGGACGGCATCTTCTTTCCGCAACCCGAGCCGGTCATTACGGGACCGGCAACCCGCGTTATGAGCCTGCGTGACGGCACGAAGAAGATGTCGAAGTCTGACCCGTCCGACCTGTCGCGTATCAACCTTACGGATGATGCCGACACGGTGGCACGCAAGATCCAAAAGGCAAAAACCGACCCCGAGCCGCTGCCCGCCGACGCGAAAGGGTTCGAGGGGCGTCCGGAAGCCGAAAACCTTGTGGGCATCTATGCGGCGCTGGCCGGGAAGACAGTGGAGGAGGTTCTGACGGATTTCGGGGGCCAGCAGTTCTCGACTTTCAAAAAGTCGCTGGCGGAGGTCGCCACCGAAATTCTGGGCAAGATCGGCGGCGAAGCCAAGCGCCTTGCGGCCGACCCAGGCTACATCGACAGCGTGCTCGCGGATGGTTCGGCGCGAGCCCGGGCAATTGCCACGCCGATCATGAATGACGTGAAGGATATCGTGGGGCTCCTGCGGTCGTAAGGACTTGCCGGCCAGGGTACTTTCGATCTGCCGTCAACCCCATTTCCTGGCTTCCCGTGCCTCTTCCTTCATGGCAGCATCCCGCTCATGCCGACGACAAAGAAACGCCGCTCTTTCGAGGCGGGCCACGCCCGCAAGTTCCTGCTCGTCGTCGACGATAGCCAGGAGGTCGAAAGCGCGCTCTATTACGCAGCGAGCCGCATCCTGAGATCGTCCGGCTCACTTGTGATGCTCTACGTGATCGAACCGCAGGAATTCCAGCACTGGGTGGGTGTGCGGCAAGTTCAGCTCGAGGAGGAGACGAACAAGGCTCGGGCGCTGTTCCGTCTGTTCCGGCGCAAGTTGCATAATGTCGGCTTCGAGAACATTGCGGTGGAAGAAGTCGTGCGCGAGGGCAGCAACAAGGCCGAGACACTCCTGCGCCTTATCGAAGAGGACGAGGATATCGCCATCCTGGTGCTGGGTGCTTCGACCGACCCGAAAGGTCCCGGCCCTCTCGTCTCTTCGCTGGCCGCAGGCAAGGTCGCCGGGACGTTTCCGATCCCCATCACCATCGTTCCGGGAAATCTGGCCCTTGAGGACATCCTGAGCCTGGCCTGAGCCCGGTTGGACCCCCGGCGGCTCCGTTGTCACAGGTCCGTGAGGGCCTCGACTTTGGGGAGTTCAGGCCCTATATCTTGGAAAGATTCTAAGTTTGATACCCGGAGGCGGCTCGCCGCGCCGGGGAAACAGGAACCCGAACAGGGGAAGACCGATATGTTCATCCAGACGGAAGCGACCCCCAATCCGGTGACGCTGAAGTTCATTCCGGGAAAGCCGGTGCTCTCCAGCGGAACGGCCGAATACCGCTCCAAATCGGAGGCTGATACCTCTCCGCTCGCCCGGCGCCTGTTCGAGATCGACGGCGTGACCGGTGTGTTCCTGGGCTCCGACTTCATCTCGGTCACCAAGTCGGACACGGAATGGCAGCACCTGAAGCCCATGGTCCTGGGCGCGATCATGGAGCATTACATGTCGGGCGCGGCGGCGGCCGACGGCGCCAACGACGAGGCGGTCGAGAACTACGATCCCGCCGACTCAGAGGTCGTGAGCACCATCAAGGAGTTGCTTGAGACTCGCGTCCGCCCGGCTGTGGCTCAGGATGGCGGCGACATCACTTTTGCAGGCTTCCGCGATGGCGTCGTCTACTTACACATGCGCGGTGCCTGCTCGGGCTGCCCGAGTTCAACCGCCACGCTGCGCCACGGCATCGAGAACCTCTTGAAGCATTTTTGTCCCGAGGTTCAGGAAGTGCAGGCGGCCTAAGGTCCAACCGACCCGGCGATCCGTTCAATCAACGAAAGCTCGGATAGAGCGAACCCCGCCGCCTCCTGCCGCGGGGTTTTCTCTGCGTGGAGCCTCGCTGAAAACGCAGCTGCCAAGGAGATTGCTATGACCGCCCGCCTCGACGCCCCGGCTCTCGCTCAGCTCTTCACCGAAGCCCGAACACACAATGCGTGGCAGGATAAGCAGGTTTCGGATGCCCTTCTGCGTGATCTCGTCGAGCTGATGCGCTGGGCGCCGACAAGCGCCAACACGAGCCCCGCCCGGATCGTGTTCGTGAAATCGCCCGAGGCCAAGGCGCGCCTGAAGCCGCTTCTGATGGAGGGCAACATAGAGAAGACCATGGCCGCGCCGGTGACCGCCATCATCGGTCATGATCTGGAGTTCTACGAGCACCTCCCGCGCCTCTTCCCTCACGCCGATGCCCGCAGCTGGTTCGTCGGCAAACCAGATTTTATCGCCACGTCGGCATTCCGCAACGGGACCCTACAGGGCGGTTATTTCATTCTTGCGGCGCGCGCGCTCGGCCTCGATTGCGGGCCCATGTCGGGCTTCGACAACGCGGGCGTAGATGCTGAGTTCTTCGCCGGAAAGAACATCAAGTCGAACTTCCTGTGCAATCTCGGCTACGGGGACCCACAGGGGCTTCATCCCCGTTCGCCCCGCTTTGATTTCGAGGATATCGCGCGGATCGAATAGGCCGCCGGCGCGACGGGTTGGCCCGGTTTTGGGCTAGTAAACCGTCATGGTCCGCGTGTAGTCTTTCTGGCGATGAATGTACTAGGTTTTGACACTTGCTTCGGCGCTCTCAGCGTCGCTGTGGGACTCGGGCTTGGCGAGCCGGGTGCGCGCGTGCTGGAGCGTTGCGAGCCCATGGCGACTGGCCATGCGGAGCGTCTCCTGCCGTTGATCGCGGACCTGCTGGATGAGGCCGGGATCTCTCTGGAGCGCGTGGACCGAATTGCGGTGACGTGCGGGCCGGGCTCCTTTACCGGAACGCGGATTTCGGTTGCCGCAGCACGGGCGTTCCGTCTTGCGCTGCAGATTCCGGTCGTGACGTTTACGAGTCTCGAGGCGATCACGTTGCATCCCGGCATCGGGGATGTCGCCTCTGATGAGGATCTTGCTATAGCCGTCGATGCACATCGCAGTGAGGCCTACGTGCAGGTTTTCGACGGCGCGACGCGCACAGCGCTGTGTCCACCGCAGATCGTGCCAGTGGCGGATTTCGCATCGATCGGGCGGGGACGACGTCTGGTCGTAGCGGGAACTGCGGCAGAGGCCGTTGTGGCCGCCGTGGCCGCGACCGGGGGCTCGGCACGAGCTCGCGATGGTATCCTGTTCCCGGCCATGGGCGCCGCAGTGGCCCGTGCGGCCGGCCGTGTTCCGGCAGAGGGGCCTGTCCAGCCACTGTATCTGAGGCCGCCTGATGCCAAGCCCCAGGAAGGAAAATCATTGGCGAGGGCGCTTGCATGAGCGGTGATCAGCATGTGATCGACGGCAAGTGCGTGAGCCTTTTGTGGGCAGGGCCCGATCGCGCCGCCGACATTGCCCAACTGCACGCTCAACTCTTCGATCCACCGTGGGACGAAGCCAGCGTCAAGCGGGCGCTCGATCATCCGGCGGCCACATCGTTCGTGGCGACGCTGGGACAGCCTACTGACGTCGTCGGCTTCATCATTGGTCAGCTCGCCGCCGACGAAGCGGAAATACTAAGCGTGGGTGTCAGCGCCCCATACCAGCGGCAGGGGGTGGGCCGCCTTCTGGTGGAAGGGTTGACGCGTGCGCTCCTGCGCGCCGATATCCGGCGCCTTTTCCTGGAGGTGGCGGACGATAACGTGGCCGCTCTCGGGCTGTACGGTCGGCTCGGCTTCGAGCCGACGGGGCGGCGCAAGGGCTATTACGGCCGCACGGGTGGCCCTGCCGTCGATGCCGTGACGATGGCCCGCTCTCTCACGATGTAGCACCGTATGGGACGACTTCGTGCTGCCGGTGTTCTGACCGGCTTCCTTGGACTGACACTGCCCCTGATGCCGGTCCAGGCGCTGCTTTTGAGGCTGGCACCGGCTGCTGCCCGTCGCTTGCCGCACTGGTATCATCGCCGCGTGTGCCGGATCATGGGCATTCGCCTTCAAGTCGAAGGCGCGGTCGAAGCTGACTGCCCGACCCTGCTCGTTTCCAATCATACGTCCTGGCTCGATATCCCTGTGCTCTCGGCTGTAGCGCCCGTCTCGTTCGTGGCCAAGAAGGAAGTGGGCGGCTGGCCCTTCGTATCCTCCCTCGCGCGATTGCAGCGTACGGTATTTGTGGATCGTCAGCGGCGTACGGCCGTGGGCGAAACTGCCGGCGAAATCACAAGCCGTCTGGCTCAGGGGGATGCGATTATTCTGTTTGCAGAAGGCACCTCCACCGACGGCAATCGTGTGCTGCCCTTCAAGACCTCGCTATTCGCCGCCGCCAAACCGAGCGGTGAGGCTGCCAACCCAGACGAGCGCGTGGTCGTCCAGACCGTGTCGATCGTCTATGCGCGCCTTCATGGCGTCCCGCTCGGCCGCGCCGACCGCCCGCTCGTAAGCTGGTATGGCGACATGGAAATGCAAAAGCATGCCTGGGAGCTCCTTAAGGCCGGACCGCTCGACGTGATCGTGAAGATCGGTCCGCCGGCACCGCTGGCCGACTTCGCCGATCGCAAACAGCTGGCCGAGCGTACCGAACGCGCCGTGCGTGAAGATCTCGTGCGAACACTGAGAGCTTGGCCGTCCGACGCGCCGCTTACCGTTGCGGCGCCGCCACGTCCGTCTTCGAAATCGATCGCGCCGCGCGCTCCTACGGGCAAATGGCGCTAACTGTTTTACCGCAATGCTACCCTGTCGCCCTCGACAGATGCGCCCAAAAATGCTGCACTGCGAAAATAAAGTCGCGCGCTCGTGTCGCGGACACAGGCCCCGGTCGGAGCGTTAACGGCTTTGGAGGGGTGGCAGCCTTAACATCACGCTGCCTGAAATCGCAGACGCCGGAGAACGCCTTTTCATGTCGTCTTATACGGCAGACAAGAAAGTTTTTATAAAGACGTTCGGATGCCAGATGAACGTCTATGACAGCGAGCGCATGGGTGAAGCGCTGGCGGCTGACGGCTATGTGGAGACGAGTGAAGTCGAGGAGGCCGATCTCGTCATTCTCAATACCTGCCACATTCGTGAGAAGGCGGCCGAGAAGGTCTATTCGGATCTGGGCCGCATTCGTGACGTGCGAGACGCGCGTCGCCGCGCCGGCAAAGACACGCTCGTTACCGTCGCGGGCTGCGTTGCCCAGGCGGAGGGGGCGGAGATCTCGCGGCGCGCACCGGTGGTCGATCTGGTCGTCGGCCCGCAGAGCTATCACCGCTTGCCGGATCTTCTGAAAAAGCGCAGCGCCACGGGTGAGCGCATCGTCGAGACGGCCTTCCCCGAGGAAGAGAAGTTCGCGCATTTGGCGCCTGCTCGTCAGGTCCGCTCGGCAACAGCGTTTCTGACCATCCAGGAAGGTTGCGACAAGTTCTGCACGTTCTGCGTCGTGCCCTATACGCGCGGGATGGAGTATTCCCGCTCCGTCGCCGATCTGGAAAAAGAGGCGCGTGCACTGGTTGGCAAGGGCGTGCGAGAACTCACGCTGCTCGGCCAGAACGTGAATGCCTATCACGGAGCCCTGCGTGATGGATCGGAGGCGACGCTTTCAGGCCTCATTTCGCATCTGGCGCGCATCGACGGGCTGGAGCGCATCCGCTACACGACCAGCCACCCTCGCAACATGAGCGACGATCTCATCGCCGCGCATGCCGAAGAGCCCAAGCTGATGCCTTATCTGCATCTGCCGGTGCAGTCCGGGTCGGATCGCATCCTGGCGGCCATGAATCGTAAGCACACGGCTGAGGAATACCTGCGCGTCGTTGAGCGTATCCGGGCGGTCCGCCCGGATATCGCCCTGTCGACCGATATGATCGTCGGCTTCCCCGGCGAGACGGAGGCGGACTTCGAGGCCACGATGGACCTCGTCAAGGCAGTCGGCTTCGCCCAGTCGTTCTCGTTCAAATACAGCCCGCGCCCTGGTACGCCCGCTGCCAACATGGACGACCAGGTGCCCGAAGCTGTGAAGTCGGAGCGCCTCGCCCGGCTGCAGTACCTGCTGACGGACCAGCAGGAGCGGTTCAATGCGCTGACCGTGGGGCGGACGGTGCCCGTGCTGTTCGAGCGGCGCGCTCGCAACAACCGCTATCTCGTTGGCCGGTCACCGTATTTACAGCTCGTGCAGGTCGAGGGCGACAGTGCCCTTCTGGGCCGGACGCTGCCGGTGGATATCCAGGGACACGGGCCGGGCAGTCTTTCCGGTGTCATCGCGGGACACTAACAATCCGAATTCGACCTCTGTCCCCGTGTCTCGGTGCGGGGGATATTTGCCAACAGGCGGCCCCGCCTTATGATGGGGCTTCGAGGCCGGTGCGGGCAATTCGGCTGCCAGCGGGCCCCAGGAGATCGTGTTTGACCGGATATCGCGGGCAACCCGTGCCGGGCGCCGGAAAGGCGTCCAAGTCGCAGGCGGCAGATGCGCGCCTCGTCATCCCCTTCGAGGACAATCGCGCGCTCACCCGGGCGCTGGGCCAGTATGATGCCCATCTGGCGCTGCTGGAGGATCGCCTCGGCATAGAGGCTCATCCGCACGGCAACGTCATCACCCTGAAAGGCGCGGAAGCGGCTTGCACGCTGGCACGCGCGGTTCTGGAGGATGTCTACAAGCGGGCGCTGAAAGGCGAGACGATCAGCGCTGGAGACTTCGAAGGGCTGATCCGCCATGCGCGCCAGGAGACGGCGGCATCCCCGGGCGAAGCGCAATCCCAGGCGCAGATAACCACGCGGCGGCGGAACGTGAAGGCCCGTACTCCGGCGCAAAGCGCCTACATTCGCGCGCTGGACAAGGTCGACCTTGTGTTCGGCATCGGCCCGGCCGGAACCGGCAAGACCTATTTGGCGGTCGCCTACGCGGCTCAGTGCCTGGAACGCGGGCTCGTGGAGCGCATCATTCTTTCGCGTCCTGCCGTGGAGGCGGGCGAGCGCCTGGGCTTCCTGCCAGGTGATATGCGCGAGAAGGTCGATCCCTATTTGCGCCCACTCTATGATGCGCTCGACGACGTCCTGCCACCGGAGAAGGTGGAGCGCGATATCGAACTCGGGGTCATTGAAATTGCGCCGCTCGCCTTCATGCGCGGACGCACACTGGCGAATGCTTTCGTCATTCTCGACGAAGCGCAGAACACGACGCCGATGCAGATGAAGATGTTTCTGACCCGTCTTGGCGAGAACTCCAAGATGGTCATCACCGGTGACCCGTCGCAAATCGATCTGCCCCCCGGCGTCAAGTCAGGGCTCGATGAGGCGGTGAATCTTCTATCGGGCGTACCGGGCATCGAAGCCGTGCGGTTCTCCCAGTCGGACGTCGTTCGCCGCGATCTCGTGGCTCGAATCGTCGAGGCTTACGATCGCGCAACAGGGAAGACGGGCTGATGCCCTCATCCGACCCTAGCTCTCGAAGTCCGGCGCCGCAGAGCGCCGATGACTCGTGGCTAGGCGTCGATGTTGTCTTCGAAGATGACGACTGGCCTGATCCGGACCAGATAACCGATCTGATTGCGGAAGCGAGTGCCGCACTGGCCGCCCACGGCCAGATGCACGGCCTCGGGGCCAGCGAGGCGTGTGTGGCGTTGTCGAGCGATGCCGAGGTGCGCAAGCTCAATGCGGACTATCGCGGCCTGGACAAAGCGACGAATGTGCTCTCCTTTCCGGCCCCAGTGGCGCCCGTGCCCCAGCCGGTACGCTTCCTCGGCGATGTGGTGCTGGCGCGAGAGACCGTTGAGCGTGAAGCTACTGAACGCGGCATCCCGTTTGCGGACCACTTGCGTCACCTGACTGTCCACGGTCTGCTCCATCTCTTGGGCTACGATCATGAGACAGATGCGCAGGCCGCCGAGATGGAAGGCATCGAAACCCAGATACTCGCGCGACTTGGTATTGCCGATCCCTACGGCGACGGCGACGAAGGGCTGCTGCGCCCCTGATTGCGCTGAATTTGACAAGCTCCCCCACCCCGAACCGGAACGACCATGACCACCGACGACAAAGCCTCGAAACCCGTAACGGCGGACCCGCCAGCCGAAGAGCGCAAGGGTGCGAGTTCCTCTGCGTGGATTTCGGCACTACTGACGCGTCTGGGATTGCAGAGTGGGCCAACGCTGCGGGCGACGCTGGAGGATGCGCTAAAGTCCGGCGGCGAGGCAGGCCAACAGTTCAGCGCCGAAGAGCGCGAAATGCTGATCCGGCTGTTGCGTTTTGGCGCAAGCCGGGTCGACGATATCATGGTTCCTCGGGCCGACATCATCGCCGTGGAGGAAAGCGAGCCGATCGGTGAGGTCGTGCGGCTTTTCGAAGAGGCGGGCATTTCGCGCATCCCGATTTATCACGAGACTCTCGATGATCCGCGCGGGATGGTGCACATCAAGGATCTGTTTCGTTGGATGTCGGCGGAAGCGGCGGGCCGGGCTTTGGTCGAGCCCCGCCTCAAGGGCGAGGCGAGAGCCGCTGCGCTCAAGACGGCAGCCGAGGCGGAAGCCGCAGGGGGCGATGATCGGCGGCTCGATCTGTCGCTCGTCGATCTGAGGCGGCCCATCTCGGCGGCCAAGATCCGCCGACCCGTGCTGTACGTGCCGCCGTCAATGCCCGCGATGAGCCTTCTCATCCGGATGCAGACTTCGCGCGTGCACATGGCCCTGGTGGTCGACGAGTACGGCGGCACGGACGGCCTCGTGACCATCGAGGACCTCGTTGAGCAGATCGTCGGCGAAATCGAGGACGAGCACGATGAGGCGGAAGACGAGCACGTTGTGGAGGATCCCAAGCTGGGCCTCATCGCATCGGGACGCACGCCCGTGAGCGAACTGGAGGAACTGTTCGCGCTCAAGCTGCTGACCCCTGACGAGCAGGAGGATATCGACACGCTTGGCGGTCTCGTTTTCCAGATCGTTGGTCGTGTGCCAACTCGTGGCGAGGTGATCCGGCATGCCTCCGGACTCGAATTCGAGATCCTGGAAGCGGACCCGCGTCGGGTGAAGCGTTTGCGCATCCATCGGCCAAAGCCGGTGACTCCCGTCGGCGGTACGGCTGGAACCACGGGTTCGGCGTGAGCGCTCCTGCAATGATAGCCGGGTTACGGCAGCGTGTTGCGAATGCGCGCGGCTGGCGGCGCGCCGGCGTGGCGATGCTGGCCGGACTGTTGTCTGTGCTGGCCTTGGCGCCGTTCTTTGTCGCACCGGTCCTGTTTCTCACGCTGCCAGTTCTCGTCTGGCTCATCGCACCAGAGCGTGGTGCCATGTCCCGACGCAATGATCTCTGGCGGGCCTTCAAGGACGGCTGGTGGTTCGGCTTCGGCTATTTCTTCGCCGGCCTTTTCTGGGTCGGAGAAGCTTTTCTCGTCGAGGCGGAAATCTTCGGTTGGCTTCTGCCGTTTGCGGTAACGCTGCTGCCGGCGGGATTGGCGTTGTTCTATGGCGCGGCGGCGGCTGTGACGCGGGCTTTGTGGCGGCCCGGACTTGCTGGCCTGCTCATCATGGCGGTCGTTTTCGCGGCAGCCGAATGGCTCCGTGGGCACATCCTCACGGGCTTCCCCTGGAACGTGCTCGGCTATGCGCTGACGGCGCCCGTTGAACTGATGCAGTCGGCCGGCCTTGTGGGGATTTATGGTCTGACTTTGTGGACGGTTGTGATCTTCGCGGCTCCGCTGGTATTGGCAGCCGAGACCAGCCGCCAAGGCTCGGAGCTGTCGAGATACGGGGCCGGTGCGGTGCTCGCGCTCGGACCGCTGCTGGCTGCGTTTGCCTATGGCGCCTTGGTCCTCGCGCCGGCGAAGCCCGACAATGCTGAAGCGCCGCGGCTGCGCATCGTGCAGCCGAGTGTCCCGCAGCGCGAGAAATGGATGCCCGAGAAGCAGGCGGAGATCTTCGCACTGCATCTAGATCTGTCGCGGCGCAACTCGCAGGGCGTGGAGGACGGGCTGGCGGGAATCTCGCTGGTCGTTTGGCCGGAAGCGGCAATGCCTTTCCGCCCGCTGGAGCACCCCGAAGCTTTGAATGCCATCGGTGATCTCCTGCCCGATCCGGGTACGATTCTTCTCTCCGGGGGCCTGCGCGTGGAGCCGACGATCGCAGAGGCGGGTCATTCGCGCGAGGCCTTCAACAGTCTGCTCGCCATCTCCGATACCGGGCAGGTGTCCGCCATCTACGATAAGATCCATCTGGTGCCATTTGGGGAGTATCTCCCCCTGCAACCCGTGCTCGAGGCGATCGGACTGCAGCAGCTGACCAAGCGGCGCGGCGGCTTCGCATCCGGACCCAATCCCCGCCCTCTCCTCGCCCTACCCGGGCTGCCCCCCATTGCCGGGCTGATCTGCTATGAGGCCATCTTCCCGGCCGCGGTGGTGCAAGGAGATGAGCGCCCAGGCCTTCTGGTCAACGTGACCAACGACGGATGGTTCGGGAACACCACCGGGCCTCGCCAGCATCTCCATCAGGCCCGGGTGCGGGCGGTCGAAGAGGGATTGCCGATGATCCGGGCAGCCAACAATGGTATCTCGGCTGTGATTGATGCGAATGGTCGCATCCTGGCCTCGCTCGGGCTCAATGTCCGTGGCGTGATCGATGCTGCCGTCCCTCCGGCCCGGGCCGCTCCTCCGTATGCGGCTTGGGGAGATTGGCTTTTTCTGCTGAATGCGATGTTTTTCCTTATCGGGGCATGGCTGAGTTCCAGAAACTTAGAGCAACGGCAATAAGCTGGTGTTTCTCATGATCGGAGCTCGGCTCTGACCCTAGGTTGACGGAACCGGGTTCCGCACCTAGGAATTGCCCTCGCTTGGGCATTTGAAGACGGCCAATCAAGGAAACGACAGCGTGTCCCAGAAGTCGAACGTGGAAGTCCTGGTCGACGAAGGCGAGGATCGCGGAAATTCGCGGCGAGCCAACCCGATAGATAAGCATGTGGGCGAGCGTGTCCGCCTGCGCCGCATGTTGCTGGGTATGAGTCAGGAGCGCCTCGGCGAACAGCTGGGTTTGACGTTCCAGCAGGTGCAGAAATACGAAAAGGGCGTCAACCGCATCGGCGCGAGCCGGCTTTTCGATCTCGCTCACGTGCTCGGTGTGCCGATCCAGTTCTTTTATGAGGAAATGCCGGCCAGCCTTTCTGGAGACCTGCCGGCTCCGGGGTTTGCGGATGCTCCGGGCCAAGGCTTTGTCTCGGAATTTCTGACGAGCCGCGACGCCGTGGAGTTGAGCAAGGCATTCGCGCGCATCCAAGACCCACGGGTGCGCAGATCGATCGTCGAATTGGTGCGTGCCATCGCTGGCGAAGACACGACACAAAGCAAGCCCGAATAGGTGAATGTGGAACTCATTCGCCTGCCCGTCTGGCGGTGAGCCGGTGATGCTGCGCTTGACCCGACCCGTAAAGGCTGCAAAACAGCCGCCGAACAATCCGAACTTGAAATGACGCTTGAGAACGCGAGGACCATCGTGACGCGCAAGTCTTTCTTATTTACCAGTGAATCGGTGTCCGAGGGGCATCCCGACAAAGTCTGTGATCGTATTTCCGACGAGGTGGTGGACGCCTTCTATCGCGAGAGCCTTGCGGCCAATCTCGACCCTTGGGCCATTCGTGCCGCGTGTGAAACATTGGCCACGACACAGCGCGTCGTCATAGCCGGTGAATATTCGAACACGCCACGAACCGTGACTGTCGCGATGCTTCAGGACATCGCCCGCAAGGCGATCAAGGACATCGGCTACGAACAGGACGGCTTCCACTGGGCCAACTGCAACATCGAGGTTCTTCTGCACGGCCAGTCGGTCGACATTGCCGCTGGTGTCGATGCCAAGCAACCCACGAACAAGGAAGAGGGCGCCGGCGACCAGGGCATCATGTTCGGCTATGCCTGCACCGACACGCCCGAGTTGATGCCCGCGCCGATCTACTACAGCCATAAGATCCTTCATGACCTCGCCAAAGCCCGCAAGTCGAAGGAGGGCGATGCCGCCCAGCTCGGCCCCGACTCCAAGAGCCAGGTGACGGTGCGTTACGAGGATGGCAAGCCGGTCGGCATCACGCAGATCGTCGTTTCGCACCAGCACGTTGTCGAGGATCTCTCCTCCAAGCAGGTGCGTGATATCATTGAGCCTTACGTGCGCAAGGCGCTGCCCGACGGCTGGGTGACCAAAGACACGGTCTGGCATATCAATCCGACGGGGAAGTTCTTCATTGGCGGCCCCGACGGGGATTGCGGCCTTACCGGCCGCAAGATCATCGTCGATACCTATGGCGGTATGGCTCCCCACGGTGGCGGCGCCTTCTCGGGCAAGGATCCGACCAAGGTGGACCGCTCGGCCGCCTATGCGGCCCGTTATCTGGCCAAGAACGTGGTGGCGGCCGGTCTTGCCGAGCGCTGCACGATCCAGCTCTCCTATGCCATCGGCGTGGCGCGTCCTTTGTCGATTTATGTCGATACACATGGGACGGGCAAGGTCGATGAGGCGGCGCTCGAGTCGGCGCTGGGCAAGGTCATGGACCTGTCCCCCCGTGGTATCCGCACACAGCTTGATCTCAACAAACCGATTTACGCTCGCACGGCCGCCTACGGTCATTTCGGCCGGGCGCCGGATGCGGACGGCGGGTTCTCCTGGGAGCGCACCGATCTCGCCGATAAGATTAAGGCCGCCGTTTAAGCCCCTGACGGTGAAGGCAGAAGAGGTGACAGCGGCCGCGGGCGGGATCCCGCGGCCGTTCGTGCATCAGGCAAACCGATTGTGGGAAACGGCCGCAGCATGACGGAAGAGGCGTCGAGACCGCCGCGGGACGACCTGAGATCGTTCGGGCGCAAGCGCGGCCGCAAACCCAGCCCGCGCCAGCGGCGGCTGTGGGAGCAGGTGCTGCCGCACTGCCGGGTCGATCTCGAAAGACTGGCGGACGGGCCCCTGCAGGCGATGTTCGAACCGCCCGTCCGGGAGGTCTGGCTCGAGGTGGGCTTCGGTGGAGCCGAGCATCTGATTCATCAAGCCAAACGCCACCCCGACGTCGGTTTTATCGGCTGCGAGCCGTTCGAGGATGGCGTCATCAAGGCTCTGACGGCGATCAAGGAAGGGGGCATTGGAAACGTCCGAATCCATGCGGATGATGTCCGCCCTCTTGTGCGTGCTCTGCCGCGGCAATCGATCGGACTTGTTTTCGTCCTTTTTCCAGACCCTTGGCCTAAGGCGCGGCATGCCAAACGGCGGCTCGTCTCACGGCCGTTCCTGGATCTACTGGCGCACGTGATGAAACCGGGTGCTGAACTAAAGATCGCGACCGACATTGATGCGTACGCGCGCACCGTTATCGAGGCGGCCATGCCCCATCCTGCGTTCGTTTGGACCGCAACGACGGCGGAGGATTGGCGCCGTCCGTGGCCGGACTGGCCGGGGACCCGCTACGAAGCGAAGGCAATTCGAGAAGGTCGCCGGCCGATGTTCCTCACGTTCCGGCGTCGATGAGTGCCGGCGCGTCGCGCACCTCTCTGCAAAAAAAGTTCGGTAAACGGGGAAAAACTCGGCAATTCGATCTTGCCACAATCGGCTCCATTGCGTAGTTTGACGTTGCTCATGATCATCTCAACTCTTGAGAGTGGGCCCGCAAGGGTCCGCTCTTTTTGTTTTGATGGCCTGAGATCGGAACTCTGCAACGGAACCGGCTCGAGCGAGATGCAAGCTGAAGCGCGCGCGTCTGATCAACGTTTCTATTCCGAGACCGGCCTGGCGGCTACGCTGGCCGGCTTGGTGGAACCCGTGTTGCAGGATCTCGGCTTCCGCTTGGTGCGGGTGAAGATTTCCGGCCGCGAGGGTCAGACCGTCCAGATCATGGCGGAGCGCCCCGACGGCTCCATGAATATCGACGACTGCGAACGCGTGTCGCGCGAGTTGTCGCCATTGCTCGATGCGCACGATCCGGTCACCGCAGCCTACCGGCTGGAGATTTCGTCGCCCGGCATCGACCGACCGCTGGTCCGGCCGAGCGACTTCGAGGACTGGGCCGGGCACGAGGCCAAGATCGAGCTCAAGGAGCCGGTCGACGGCCGGCGCCGCTTCCAGGGCCGGATCGAGGGGTTCGAGGATGGCGAAGTTCGCCTGGATGTCACCCTCGACCAGATCGGGCAGACGACGATGGGATTTCCGCTGGGCCTCGTAACCGAGGCGCGGCTGGTTATGACGGACGAACTCATTCGCGAGTCCCTGTCTCGCGCAAAGAAACAGGGGCGAACCGGTTTTGCCGACGGCGCGGAGCCGGATGATTTCGAGGTGGAGGATAAACGGGCATGAGCATCGCAGGCGTCAGTGCCAACAGGCTCGAGCTTTTGCAGATCGCTGACGCGGTCGCGCGCGAAAAGTCGATCGACCGCAAGATCGTGATCCAGGCCATGGAAAACGCGATCCAGAAGGCGGCGAAGTCCCGCTACGGCGCGGAAAACGATATCCGCTGCGAGATTGATCCCAAGACCGGCGAGACCCGACTGACGAGGGTCCTGGCCGTCGTCGAAAATGTGGAGAACGAGTCGACCGAGATCCTTCTGGCCGATGCGCAGCGCCGCAATCCGGAGGCGAAGGTCGGCGATCTCATTGCTGAGAACCTGCCGCCGCTGGAATTCGGCCGTGTTGCTGCCCAGAACGCAAAGCAGGTCATCGTCCAGCAAGTGCGCGAGGCCGAGCGCGACCGGCAGTTCTCCGAGTACAAGGATCGCGTCGGCGAGATCATCAACGGTACGGTGAAGCGCGCCGAGTACGGCAACGTCATCGTAGATCTGGGGCGCGCAGAGGGCATCATCCGCCGTGACGAGATGATCCCGCGCGAGACGCCGAAGTACGGCGACCGCATCCGCGCCTATATTTACGATGTGCGCCGCGAGCAGCGCGGTCCTCAGATCTTCCTGTCCCGTGCACGGCCGGAATTCATGGGCAAGCTATTCGCGCAGGAAGTGCCGGAGATCTACGACGGCGTCGTGGAGATCAAGTCCGTGGCTCGCGATCCCGGATCGCGCGCCAAGATCGCGGTCATTTCCAAGGATTCGTCCATCGATCCGGTGGGTGCTTGCGTCGGCATGCGTGGTGCGCGCGTGCAGGCCGTCGTCAACGAGCTGCAGGGCGAGAAGGTTGACATCATTCAGTGGAGTCAGGATGCGGCAACGTTCATCGTGAACGCTCTGGCTCCGGCGGAAGTCTCCAAGGTTGTGTTGGACGAGGACTCGGCCCGCATCGAGGTCGTGGTGCCGGAGACCCAGCTTTCGCTGGCCATCGGCCGCCGCGGCCAGAACGTCCGTCTGGCCTCCCAGCTCACCGGCTGGGATATCGACATTCTGACCGAGGCGGAGGAAAGCGAGCGGCGCGAGAAGGAGCGTGTGGAACGCTCGGCGGCCTTCATGCAGGCTCTCGACGTCGACGAGTTCATTGCCTCCCTGCTGGTGGCCGAAGGCTTTGCCACCGTCGAGGAAGTGGCATACGTCGATCTTTCGGAGATCGCCCATATCGAGGGCTTCACCGAGGAAACGGCGAACGAGATCCAGACGCGCGCGCGGGAGTTCCTGGAAAAGCAGGAAGCCGAGCGCGATGCGCGGCGCCGGGAGCTCGGCGTATCGGACGATCTGATCCGTGTGGCCGGTGTTACGACCGCCATGTTGGTGGCCTTTGGTGAGCACGGCATCAAATCTTTGGAAGACCTTGCGGACTGCGCAACCGACGATCTGATCGGCTGGACCGAGCGGCGCAAGGAGAAGGATAGCGAGCCTGTGCGGCACAAGGGTGTGCTCGAGGGCTTCGAGATCGGGCGCAAGGAGGCAGAGGACATGATCCTCTCCGCGCGCGTTCTGGCAGGCTGGATCACCGAGGAGGACATTGCTGGTCCTGCCGAGGAGACATCAGACGAAGAGGCTCAGCCCGAGGGCGAGGCGGATAACGCCCCGTCCGAGGCTTGAGGCTCGGGATGTTTTGGGAGGCACAAGGATTTGGCGCGCAGCCGTCGAGTTATCGATGCTGACGACGATGAAGCGGGCAATGGCCCGCTTCGTCTGTGCGCCCTGACGCGTGCTCCCCTGCCCAAGGAAAATTTGATCCGCTTCGTTGCAGGACCGGACGGGACACTCTATCCTGACCCCGCGACCAAGCTACCCGGTCGGGGCGTTTGGGTCACCGCGTCGCTGGACAAGGTCCGTGAGGCGGTGAAAGCCAGAGTTTTCGCGCGGTCGCTCAAGCGCGAGATCAAGGTTCCGCATGACTTGGCCGAGCAGGTCGCCGTTTTGCTCGAGCGCCGGGCACTCGATGCGCTGTCGTTGGCCAATAAGGCCGGTCTCGTGACAGCGGGGTTCGCCCAGGTTGATGCTTTGATCGAGAAAGGTTCCGTGGTTGCGCTGCTCCACGCTCGGGATGCTGCGCCTGGAGGTGCGGAAAAGCTCGACAGGAAGTACAAGGCCATTGCCCGCGCTGCGGGCCGGGATGCTGTGATCGAGACACTTTTTACAGTCGATCAAATGAGCTTGGCCATCGGCCGGTCAAATGTGGTACATGCTGCCCTTACAAAGGGCGGAGCGACCGAGAAATTCCTGAACGAGGCCGGGCGCGTAGTGCGCTACCGGCCTGTTCCAGTTGAAGAAAAAGGCCAGTCCAGCGCTCCGGACGCCTGAGGATATTTGCGGAAAGACGGAATGGATACCAAGGACACGACCGACAAGAACGCCCGCCCGGGTGCAACGGGGACGGGAACGAACGCTGCAGGGACGCGCAAGCCGCTTTCTCTGCAACGGACGGTCGAGTCTGGTCATGTGCGCCAGAACTTCAGCCACGGACGGTCCAAGTCGGTGGTCGTGGAGAAGCGCAAGTCGCGTAAGCTGACTGGCCCGGACCAGGGTGGCGCCCAGCCGCCGGCTGTGGCCAAGCCCCAGGCTGCTCCCCCTGCTCCAGCTCAGGCCGCGCCGCCGCGGCCCGTTGAACGGGCGGAGGCCGATAAGGGTCGGCAGTCGGTCCTGCGTCCGGAAGAGCGCGATGCTCGCGCTCGTGCGCTTGCAGAAGCGCGCCGTCAGACCGAGATCGAGGAGGCAGAGAAGGCCTCGCGGCCGAGCCCGGACGCCGAGAGCAAGAGCGCCGAGCCTCAAGTGGAAACCACTACACCGCCGACGGCTGCTGCCGAGCCGGCGAAACCCGCAGCAGCGGAGAGCGCTGCCCCCCGGCCCGAGGCGGAGGCGAAGTCGCCGGCTCCCGCGTCGCGCCGTGAGTCGGCCCGTTCGGAATCTCCACGTCCTGCGTCCCGGCCGGGCCGGGCGCCGTCTGCGGGCTTCAACACCGCTCTTATGCCGCGCGAAGGCGGACGGCCGAAGGAAATCAGCATCCCAGTGCCCCGTAGTGCGCCGGGCCTGGATGGTGCGGCCATCGAGCCGCCTAAGGGCAAGGAGGCGCGCGGGGAGCCGCGGGCGCGGGCTGTCGCCGATATGAGTGAGGACGAGGAAACCCGCGTTATCAAGCGCGGCGGCAAAATCGTGCGCACGCCGGTGAAGACTGCTCCGGAGCCGCAACGCGAGCGCGTGAAGCTCACGATCAACAATGCATTCGACCAGGAGCACCGCGAGCGCTCTCTTGCCTCCCTGAAGCGCAAGCGCGAACGTGAGCGCCTCAAGGCCATGGGCGTGCAGCAGCCGCGCGACAAGATCATGCGAGAAGTCATCATTCCCGAGGCTATTACGATTCAGGAGCTTTCCAATCGCATGACCGAGCGTGCGGTGGATGTAATCAAGCTGCTGATGAAACAGGGAGCGATGCACAAGATCACCGACGTGATCGACGCGGATACCGCCGAACTCATCGTTCAGGAGTTCGGCCACACTGTGAAGCGCGTGTCGGAATCCGACGTGGAGATGGGCTTTATCGGCGCGGAAGATTCCGATGAGAATCTGAAGGCGCGAGCCCCGGTGGTCACCATCATGGGCCACGTTGACCACGGAAAGACCTCTCTTCTCGATGCGATCCGCCAGACGAACGTCGTTTCGGGTGAGGCCGGCGGCATCACGCAGCACATCGGCGCCTATCAGGTCGCGCTGCCTTCGGGAGATAAGATCACGTTCATCGACACGCCTGGCCACGCGGCGTTCACAGCCATGCGCGCGCGCGGCGCAAAGGTGACCGATATCGTGGTTCTGGTCGTCGCGGCCGACGATGGGGTGATGCCTCAGACGATCGAGGCCATCAATCACGCCAAGGCGGCAAACGTTCCGATGATCGTGGCAATCAACAAGATCGACAAGCCGCAGGCCGATCCGAACCGCGTGAAGACGGAACTTCTGAGCCACGAGGTCGTGGTGGAAAGCATGGGCGGTGATACGCTGGAGGTGCCTGTCTCGGCCCTGAAGCGCACCAACCTCGACAAGCTGCTCGAGGCGATCCACCTTCAGGCCGAAATCCTCGATCTGAAGGCGAACCCGGATCGCACAGCGGAAGGTATCGTCATCGAAGCGAAGCTTGAGCGCGGCCGCGGTCCGGTGGGCACCGTGCTCGTTCAGCGCGGCACGCTTCATGTCGGCGATATCGTTGTAGCCGGTACGGCCTGGGGTCGTGTGCGCGCGCTCATCAACGACAAGGGCCAGAACATTCAGGCCGCTGGTCCGTCGGTTCCGGTAGAGATCCTGGGCTTCGATGGCGCGCCCGAGGCGGGCGATCAGATTGCCGTCGTCGAAAATGAGGCCCGTGCTCGCGAGATCACGGACTATCGCGTCCGCAAGCGTCGCGAGACGCTGGGCGCCGCCGGCTCGAAGAGCACGCTCGAGCAGATGATGCAGCAGCTGAAGGAGGCCGGTAAGAAGGACTTCAACCTGCTGATCAAGGGCGACGTGCAGGGCTCGGTGGAAGCCATCGCCGGTTCGCTGAAGAAGCTCGGCACCGATGAGGTTGAGGCGCGTATCGTGCACTCAGGCGTCGGCGGCATCACCGAATCCGATATTGCTCTCGCGGCTGCCTCCAAGGCCGTCGTCATCGGCTTCAACGTGCGCGCCAACGCGCAGGCCAAGCAGGCTGCCGAAACGTCCGGTATCGAAATCCGATATTACAATATCATCTACGACCTGCTCGACGACGTGAAGGCGGCCATGTCCGGCCTGCTTGCGCCGACGGTGCGCGAGATCTTCCTTGGCAATGCAGAGGTGCTGCAGGTCTTCAACATCTCGAAGATCGGCAAGGTTGCCGGCTGCCGCGTGACGGAAGGCAAGGTGATGCGTGGCGGCAAGGTGCGACTCATCCGCGACAACGTCGTGATCCACGAGGGCACGCTATCTGTGCTCAAGCGCTTCAAAGACGACGTCAAGGAAGTGCCCGCGGGCCAGGAGTGCGGCATGTCGTTTGCCAACTACCAGGACCTGCGCGAGGGCGACGTCATCGAGTGCTTCAACGTCGAGACCGTCACCCGGACGCTGTGATGACAGGCTAGGGCCCGGGCGGATTTTCTCTGCCCGGCCCAAGTCGCCTGCACCTGAATTCCTGATCCTATGGGGACGCACGCGGTTCGATCCCGCGGCGGAATGCAATGCCGAAAAAGAAATCCATGCCGGCTTCCGGCCCGTCGCAGCGCATGCTGCGGGTTGCTGAGATGATCCGCCATAAGCTGGCGGAGATGCTGACGCGCGGAGAGATCCACGACGACGTGCTGGCCTCGCACGTTGTGACAATCCCCGAGGTGCGCATTTCGCCGGATCTAAAGATTGCCACCGCCTACGTCATGCCGCTCGGCGGCAAGGATACCGAAACGGTTCTCAAGGCGCTCGAGAAACACCGTAAGTTCATCCGCGCCGAGATTGCTCATACGCTCAATCTCAAATACGCCCCTGACATCCGCTTTCGCGAGGACGAGACGTTCGAGGAGGTGAGCCGCATCGATGCGCTTCTCTACTCAGATAAAGTCCGCCGCGATGTGGAGAAGAAATAACACAAACATCTTTCCCTCTCGACACTCGCTCCTCCGGAACACTCCAGGGGAGGCACGATGAATTTGGAGAACGCATGTCCCGACGCAAGAAAGGTCAACCGGTGCACGGCTGGCTGGTGCTTGATAAGCCATTGGGGCTGACCAGCACGCAGGCTCTCTCACGCGTCAAGCGCCTGTTCGATGCTCAGAAGGCGGGGCATGCCGGCACGCTCGATCCGCTCGCGACAGGCGTCCTTCCAATTGCGTTCGGTGAGGCGACAAAGACGGTCTCTTTCGCCGTAGATGGCGAGAAGTCCTATGCATTCACGGTGCGCTGGGGGGTCGAGACGACCACCGACGATGCCGAGGGTGAGGTAGCCCAGACCAGTGACAAGCGGCCATCGCAGGCTGACATCCTGGCGCTCCTGCCGCGCTTCACCGGAGAAATTATGCAGACGCCGCCGCGCTTTTCCGCTGTCAAAATCGAGGGGCAGCGCGCCTACGACCTCGCGCGCGATGGCGAGGACGTGGAGCTTGAACCGCGACCCGTTCTTATCGCCGATCTGCGGCTCGTCGACATCCCTGACGCCGATACGGCCGTCTTCGAGGCTGATTGCGGCAAGGGCACCTACGTCCGGGCCATCGCGCGCGACATGGGGCGGGCGCTCGGTTGCTTCGGACATGTGATCTCTCTGCGCAGAACCCGGGTTGGGCCGTTCCACGAAGGCGATGCGTGGGGGCTCGACGAACTGATGGAGGAGGCGGAAGAGGGGCGCTTGCTGGTGCCGGATGGTCCGCTGCTTCCCATCGACCTGGCATTGCGCGATCTGCCGGAGTTGATCGTGACGCCGTCGGATGCGGGCAAGCTTGCGCGCGGATTATCGGTCCTGATCCGGGGGCGGGATGCACCGATCCTGTCCGGACTGATGTATGCCACCTGCCAAGGGCGGATCGTGGCGCTGGGAGAGGTGGAAAAGGGTGCTCTTCATCCCGTCCGCGTCTTCAACCTGGGATGAGCGGCCACAGTGCCTAGCGAAAAGCGAGCCGCCGACAGGTCCCCTGATTGACCGCATTAAGGTGCGCCGCATAATGGCGCCGTTCGAACCCGACCCCGGTCCTCAGGAGTAGACCTTATGAAGTTCGTGAATGGTGTGTTTGCGGTAGGTGCGATGGTTCTGGCTCTCGGCGCGCCCGTCGCGCAGGCGGAATGTGTGAAGAAGGGTGCGGTGGCAACCTCCGGTTCGGCGGAGTTGGCCAAGTGGTTTGCGCTGGAGACCATGGTGCAGTCAGTAAGCTGGGGCCTGTGGCCGGGCTTCCTCGCCAACGGAAAGGTTGCCGGCTACAACATCGTCAACGAGAAATATAGCTGCAAGCCCGACGGCGGTCAGGTGACCTGCCGCGGGACTGCGACATTCTGCAAGCAGTAACCTGGCGAGCCCGGAAAGGCGGTTTCAATCCGCTGCGAAATTTCCCTTCGCCTCGGGCCAGCAGCCATGTATAAGTCCCCCGTCGCGGGCCCCCGAGGGCCCGCGACACGTTTTTACGACCTGGCTGGACGACATCCCGGCTGAGGCCGTGCAGCGATCAAATAAGATCGCTATACAACTCCAAATCTGAAAGGAGACACCGATGTCGGAAATAGCGCCCCACCGTAAGGCGGCGAAGGCAGCCGTGATTCAGGCCAATGCAACGAAATCGAACGACACCGGCTCGCCGGAAGTTCAAATTGCCGTGCTGACCCACCGGATCAACGAGCTGACGGAGCACTTCAAGGCCCACAAGAAAGACAATCATTCGCGTCGCGGTCTCCTGAAAATGGTGAGCCAGCGCCGTCAGTTGCTTGATTATGTGAAGCGCAAAGACGCTGCGCGCTACCAGGGCATCATCGAAAAGCTCGGTATCCGCCGCTAACTGTTCCGCGCGCCATACCGGATCGGGCCGATGGGCCTCATGATGGGCGGATTGCCCCTCGACAGCTGAGAAAAACCATCGCGCCGGAGGCTTTGGGCTTCCCGGCGCGATGTGCATTCGTGCTAAACACCGTCGCGCAAACAAGAGACCGAAGAACCGAAACGAAAGCTGACAACCATGTTCGATATCCACCGCGTCGAGATTGAATGGGGCGGGCGCAAGCTCAAGCTCGAAACCGGCCATATGGCCCGGCAGGCCGACGCTGCCGTTTATGCCCAGTACGGCGAGACCACTGTGCTCGCTACCGTCGTGGGCGCCAAGTCCGTAAAGCCCGGCATCGATTTCTTTCCTTTGACCGTCAATTATCAGGAACGTACCTACGCGGCGGGCAAGATCCCCGGCGGCTATTTCAAGCGTGAAGGCCGCCCCTCCGAGAAGGAGACGCTCGTCTCCCGCCTCATCGACCGCCCGATCCGTCCGCTCTTCGTCGAAGGCTTCAAGAATGAAGTGCAGGTCGTCGTGACCGTGCTGTCGCACGACCTGGAGAATGACCCGGACGTGATCGGCATGGTGGCGGCCTCTGCAGCCCTGACCCTCTCGGGGCTTCCGTTCCTCGGTCCGATCGGTGCGGCCCGCGTCGGCTACATCGGCGGCGAGTTCGTTTTGAACCCGATGATCGATGAAATGCTTGAGACGTCGCTCGATCTGGTTGTTGCCGGCACGCAGGATGCCGTGATGATGGTCGAGTCGGAGGCCAAGGAGCTTCCCGAGGACGTCATGCTGGGGGCCGTCATGTTCGGCCACAAGCACTTCCAGCCTGTTATCCAGGCGATCATCAAACTTGCCGAGACGGCCGCAAAAGAGCCCTGGGACATCCAGATCGCCGACAAGGCCAAATATGCCGGGCAGGTGAAGGCGATTGCCGCCGACTCGCTCAAGACGGCCTTCTCGACCAAGGAGAAGGCCAAGCGTAACAATCTGGTCAGCGAGGCCAAGAAGCGCGTCTTTTCGGAAATCGAGATTCCGGACGATCCCAGCGAAAAGGTTTTGCTGGGCGACGCGTTCAAGGCGCTTGAAATGGATATCATGCGCGGTGACGTCTTGAAGACGAAGCAGCGCATTGACGGTCGCGATCTCGTGACGGTGCGTCCGATCGTGTCTGAGGTTCATGTCTTGCCGCGTACCCACGGTTCGGCGCTCTTCACGCGCGGCGAGACGCAGGCTTTGGTCGTGGCCACGCTGGGCACCGGCGAGGATGAGCAGTATGTCGACAGCCTGGAAGGCACCCGCAAGGAGCGCTTCCTCCTGCACTACAACTTTCCGCCCTTCTCGGTGGGTGAGACCGGTCGCATGGGCTCGCCGGGCCGCCGCGAAATCGGCCACGGCAAACTCGCATGGCGCGCGGTGCGTCCGCTGCTCCCCGCGCACGAGGAGTTTCCCTACACGCTGCGCGTCGTCTCGGAAATCCTGGAGTCGAACGGCTCTTCCTCAATGGCAACGGTTTGCGGAACATCGCTGGCGCTCATGGATGCAGGCGTGCCGCTGAAATCTCCAGTGGCAGGCATCGCTATGGGCCTGATCAAGGAGGGTGAAGACTTCGTCGTTCTTTCCGACATTCTCGGCGACGAGGATCACCTCGGCGACATGGACTTCAAGGTTGCCGGTACGGTCAACGGTGTTACGGCTCTTCAGATGGACATCAAGATCACCGGTATCACCGAGGAGATCATGAAGGTCGCGCTGAAGCAGGCCAATGAGGGCCGAATCCACATCCTGAATGAGATGTCGAAGGCGCTTACGGGTGCCCGCGACGAGCTTGGCGAATTCGCGCCGCGCATCGAGACGATCAAGATTCCTACCGACAAGATCCGCGAGGTCATAGGGTCCGGCGGCTCCGTTATTCGCGAGATCGTCGCGGAATCTGGCGCCAAGATCGATATTTCCGATGATGGCACCGTCAAGATCGCTTCGGCCAACCGCGAGTCGATTGAAAAGGCGCTGGCCCGCATCAAGGGCATCACGACGGAGCCTGAGGTCGGCCAGATCTACAAGGGCAAGGTCGTCAAGATTATGGAGTTCGGCGCGTTCGTGAACTTCTTCGGCGCCAAGGACGGTCTGGTTCACATCTCGCAGCTGACGCAGGGTCGGCCGGAAACGGTGGGCGAGGTCGTGAAGGAAGGCCAGGAGGTCTACGTCAAGCTGCTGGGCTTTGACGACCGCGGCAAAGTGCGACTCTCCATGAAGATTGTCGATCAGACGACGGGCCAAGAGATCCCGCGAGAGCCGGGCGAGCCCGAGGAGCAGTTCTCGGCCGAGCGTCCGCCGCGGCGTGATCGCGACGGTGGCCGTGGCCGTGGTCCGCGTCGCGACCGGGGCTGAGCACCGATCTCATCCAAATACGAGACTTGAGGGAAGGGGCTGTCCTGATGGGGCGGCCCCTTTTTTGTGCCCCGCTGGGTTTTGCTAGCGACCCGATCTTATCCCCGCGCCGGTTTAGGCTCCTATCCTTCGCAGGCATGTCGCCAAGCAAAGGATCAGTTCCGTGGACGAGACGACCAATCTTCTGCTGCCCTACATCCTGGCTGCACAGGCGCAGAAACACGTCACGCACAACGAAGCTCTGAGAAGACTTGACGCGCTCGTGCAGCTTGCGGTGGTTGATCGCGATCTGGATACGCCGCCGGCTGCGCCGGATGAGGGCGCGCGCTACATTGTTGGGGCCGCTCCGACAGGAGAGTGGGCAGGGCGCGCCCGCGCGATTTCTGCCTGGCAGGACGGCGCCTGGGCCTTCTATACGCCGCGAGTGGGCTGGATTGCCTGGGTCCAAGACGAGGATTTGGCCGTGGCGTGGGACGGAGCGTCCTGGACGGCGCTCGGTGGCGGGAGCGGCAGCCTTAATCCAACGCCGCTCATTGGCATCAACGCAACCGCCGACCTGACCAACAGATTGTCGCTCAATTCCTCGGCCTCGCTCTTCAACCATGAAGGGAACGGCCATCAGATCAAGGTCAACAAGTCTGCCGCGTCTGATACCGCATCGCTGCTGTTTCAGACCGATTTTTCGGGCCGTGCCGAAATGGGTACGGCCGGCAGCGATGACTTCTCGTTCAAGGTCTCGCCCGATGGATCGAACTGGTTCAGCGCCATTGTGATCGACCGTATGGACGGTTCTGTTTCGTTTCCCAACTCGTCGGTCGGTGGCCAGAACGCCCGCACCATGGGCAAGGAAACAATCGCCATGCCGGCCGGTGCCATGGTCGCGCGCACGACGAACGGCGCCGCGCTGGCCACGAACGGTATCATGCTGCGCACATTCGATTTCGACGCGATCACGGAGGAGGGCGTCGGGTTTGTCGTTCCCATGCCGAAAAGCTGGGACGAGGGCACCGTGTCGTTCCAGCCGATCTGGACGGCGGAAAGCGGAACGGGCGGTGTCGTGTTTGAGATGGCCGCGCGGGCTTTTTCGGACGACGACGCGCTCGATCAGTCTGTCGGTGGTGCAGTCACCAGCGCGGATACGCTGATTGCCGCCAATGACTGCCACATCGGGCCAGAAAGCTCCGCGCTCACCATCGCCGGGACGCCGACGGAGGGCGATCTCGTTTATTTCCAGATCACGCGGAAGGTGGGGGACACAGGCGACACGCTTGCGGCCGACGCCAAGCTGATCGGGGTGCGGCTCTACTTCACGACGAATGCGGGTAACGACGCATGACGCTGGCGGTCAACCACCTTGTGGGTTTTGGCGTGGGCGCCGTTGAGGCGAGCGGCCCGTGGACACCGGCACAACTGTTTGCGGCTGGGCAGACCGGGTGCTGGTTCGACGTTTCGGACCTCTCGACTTTGTTTGTTGAGCGCACGGGAGGCGGAACAACCCCCGCCAGCGTCAACGGCCCTGTTGGGACTGTTCGAGACAAGAGCGGCGGCGGGTTTCACTGGCAGGCGCTTACCGATAGCGGCCGGCCAACGCTTCGACAGTCAGGCCCGCGGTATTATCTGGAATTTGACGGCGTTGACGATGTGTTGTGGCATATGAATGCTAGTTCCTATCAGTCAGCGACGATGGATGTGTTCCTCGGTGTTCGGTTCACTGGAGCAACGGGCGGAGTTTTTTTTGGCTGTCCCGAACACCAGGTACATTGGCGCGATGGAAAACGGCTCATCGTCAACCAGGATCAATGGCCTCGCGGGATCTCCTAGCCATTATAAGAACGGCGTTCTCTTCACCGGAACGACGCGGGATAGTTTCTTCGATGCGTTTGCAGTCAATTCGGACCTGATCGCTGAGTCCCACGCAGTTGATATGACAGCGTGGGTTGCCCAGACTAGGTTCGGTTCTTTTGGCGCGGGGTACGAAACGGCTTCGCGCCTCTACGGGGCGGTAATCCTGACCATCGCGCAGACGACAGACAACAGGAACAACCTGCGCTCCTACCTCGCTTCCAAGTCTGGAGTAATCCTATGACCATCGCCAGAATAGACAACGGCACGGTCGCGGAAACGCGCGATCTTACCCTGGATGACGTACCAGCCCACAAGCGCAGCCAGTGGCGGCCGATCGTAGGGGTGGCTCCTGACCATGACCCGGCGACGCAGTACCTCAGCGGCCCCGCGCTGGTGATCGAAGCCGACGCCGTGCGCCGGGAGTGGACGGTTCACAATCGGCAACTGACGCAGGACGACTATGCCTTTGCCATTCAGGCCCACATCGACGAAACCGCCAGGGACAAGGGCTATGCCGACGCCGTGGCGCTGGCTTCTTACGTGAACAGCACGATCCCGTCGTGGAAGTCGGAGGCGAATACATTCGTGATGTGGCGTGATGAGGTGTGGCTCGCAGCTTACAGTTTGCTTGGCCAGGTGAGGGCCGGGAAGATTCAGCCACCGACGATACCAGGGCTCATTGCCGAGTTGCCGGGGGTCACCTGGCCACAGATCTGAGCCGGGACCCGGTGGTCGGGAACCGCCTTGTCGGCAGATTTTCGCAATATGGATAAAGGCCGGCCCGGCGGCTTAACGGCATCGAAAGGCATTATGCGGATGGTGGAGGGCATGGGTGTCGACCGACGGCTTGTTGGGTCCTTCGCGTCACCCGGACGCCTTTCCTTTCTAGTTTGCGTGGTGTTCGAGTATGAAGGTCTTGGTAACCGGCGGCGCTGGCTTCATCGGGTCGGCCGTCTGCAGATATCTCGTTAATGAAGCGGGTCACAGCGTCGTTAATGTCGACTGTTTGACCTATGCCGCGAACCTGGGCTCCCTGCAGGCAATTGCCGAGAGTCCTCGATATTCCTTTCACCAGGTAAACGTCTGCGACGGTCCGGCGATTGCCGGAATTCTCCGGCGTGAGCAGCCCGATGCGATTATGCATTTGGCGGCCGAGAGCCATGTGGATCGCTCTATTACAGGGCCGGCAGCATTCATCGAGACGAACATCAAGGGGACGTACGAGATGCTGGAGGCGTCCCGGGCCTATTGGTCCGCGCTGCCGGCTGAGCGCAAAGAGCGCTTCCGCTTTCTGCACGTCTCGACGGACGAAGTGTTCGGTAGCCTCGGCGCGGATGGCCTTTTTACACCTGAAAGTCCCTATGATCCGAGTTCGCCCTACTCTGCGAGCAAGGCCGCCTCGGACCATCTCGCCATGGCCTGGCATCGCACCTATGGCTTGCCGGTCGTGCTCTCCAACTGCTCGAACAACTACGGGCCCTATCACTTCCCCGAGAAATTGATCCCGCTGATGATCACCAACGCACTACTCGGCCGCGAACTTCCCGTTTATGGGGCCGGCGCGAACGTGCGTGATTGGCTCTACGTGGAAGATCATGCCCGTGCGCTCTGTACAATCGTTGAAAAGGGCGTTCCCGGCGAGAGCTATCTCGTCGGCGGGCGTAACGAACGCTCCAATCTGGCGGTGGTGAATACGATCATCAGCATTCTCGACACCCTGCGACTGCGCCAGGATGGGCTGTCCTATCGCGAGCAGATCTCATTCGTCGAAGATCGGCCCGGTCACGATTTCCGCTATGCCATTGATCCGACCAAGCTCGAGAAGGAACTCGGCTGGCAGGCGAAGGAAACTTTCGAGACCGGGATTGAAAAGACCGTGGCTTGGTATCTTGCAAACGATTCCTGGTGGTTGCCGCTGCGTCTGCGCCGCTACACCGGCGAACGGCTGGGTCTTCCGGCCGAAGTGTCGCGCCCGGCCACGTTGGCCTCTTGAACCTCTGGCCAGGCAGCTGAAGCGAGTGAAGATGTCGGTCCAAAAGATTGCGGTAATCGGCCGAAGTGGCCAGGTCGCGCATGCGTTACGTGCCGAGGGGTTTGTGCGGAACATTGATGTCGTTCTGGGTGGGCGCCCCGACGTCGATATCATTGATGCAGACTCGATCTCACGCTTTCTGTACCGCGTGCGGCCAGCTCTGGTGGTCAATGCGTCCGCCTATACGGCTGTCGATCAGGCCGAGAGCCAGCCAGAGGCGGCCTTCCGCATCAATGTGGAGGGTGTGGGACAACTGGCCGGCGGTCTGCGAACGTATGGCGCTGCCGCTCGTTCACATCTCTTCGGATTTCGTTTTCGACGGCACGAAGGGCCAGCCCTACGTGGAATCCGACCCGATCGCGCCGCTGAGCGTCTACGGCGCTACAAAGGCGGCCGGCGAAGCGGCATTGCGTCAGCGGCTTGCGGAGCATGTCATCCTGCGCACATCATGGGTGTACGGGGCGCACGGTTCTAATTTTGTGAAGACGATGCTGCGGCTGGGTACCGAGCGGTCGGAACTCGGCCTTGTCGATGATCAGCGGGGATCGCCAACGCACGCGCGTGATTTGGCTGCCGCGATACTGGAAATCGTGCCGCAGCTGATCGGTCCGGCGTCAACGGCGCTGTGGGGCACCTATCATCTTACAGGATCGTATCAGGTGACATGGCATGGCTTTGCAGCCGAGATCTTCCGGCAAGCTGCGCTGCGCGGTGCTAAAGTGCCACGGCTGAGGGCGATTGCCACAGCCGAGTATCCAACTCCCGCACGGAGACCGGCATACTCGGTGCTCGACAATAGAAAGTTCAACGATGCATTTGGCATTGCGCTGCCCGACTGGCGGGCAAGCCTCGCTGCCTGTCTCGATGAACTTGTACCGGTTCGCGAGAAGGAATTGAGCTCATGAAGGGGATCATCCTGGCCGGCGGCAGCGGTACGCGCCTCCATCCCATGACTCAGATGGTGTCAAAGCAGATGCTGCCGGTTTACGACAAGCCGCTCATCTATTATCCGCTGTCCGTACTCATGCTGGGCGGTGTGCGCGACATCCTCGTGATTTCGACGCCACGCGACCTCCCGGGCTTCGAGGCATTGATGGGTGACGGTTCGCAGTGGGGCATCAATCTGAGCTACGCCGTGCAGCCGCACCCCGAGGGATTGGCCCAGGCCTTTATCATCGGCGAACAATTCATCGGCAACGATCATTGTGCGATGGTTCTGGGTGACAACATTTTCTACGGTCATGGCTTGGCGGATCTGGCGTCTGGCGCCTTCTCGCCCCGACCGGGTGCTACCGTGTTTGGTTATCAGGTGATGGATCCGGAACGGTATGGGGTGGTCGAGTTCGATGCGGCAGGACGCGCGATCTCGATCGAGGAAAAGCCAGCAAAGCCGAGATCCAACTGGGCGGTCGTCGGCCTCTACGCGTATGACAACGATGTTGTTGAGATCTCCAAGTCGCTTAAGCCCTCGGCGCGCGGTGAATTGGAGATCACGGCCGTTAACGAGCATTATCTGAAAGCCGGCAAACTCAATGTCGAGAAGCTAGGCCGCGGCTTTGCCTGGTTCGATACCGGAACGCCCGACAGCCTGCTCGATGCGGCTCTCTATGTTGCCACCATCGAGAAGCGGCAGGGTCTCAAGATCGCATCGCCAGAAGAGATCGCCTTTCGGGAAGGCTTTATTGACGCGGCCGATCTTCAGCGTCTCATTGATGAGCGCTATCCCAAGAACGATTACGGCCGGTATTTGAGAAGCGTTCTCTTGGACGCCTGAGTTGGTGGGCGCGCAACCATTCGCGTGCCGGCTGAATTGCTTCAAGGAGGACGCTCTCAAACCGCGATGAGAGAATCATCCGGGGCGAGCGACTGCTCGAAACGGACGCCCGCGGAGCCAACGGAGGTCCAGACGACGGTACCCTGAAGTTTCCGTCCGTTGGCCATCTCGATCCGTACCTTGTCGCCGCGCTTCAGTCCCGATACACGCCCGAGACCCAGTCCGCCTGCCGACGCATCCCGGACGAACGCGCTCTGTACATTGCCTGCACTGAAGATGACACAGTTCTGCAGCACGGTCCGGCGTGGCCAACGCCGCCGCTGCGGCAGCGGGGGAACATAAAGTTTTCCGTCGCCGTGAGGCAGGGGCGCAAGCCGTTGGAAGCCCCGGTCAGCAGGGCAGAAACCACGCGGGTGTTCTGCGTGTAGAGATCGGGCAATTCTACTGGCATGGAGCGTTCGATCTCAACGACAATACTCTTCGCAGTTCTGCTGAGCGGCTGCCAGAAGTCCTTGGAGCAGCCGGGCATGGAGCATGCCCGCCCGTTCCGGGGTGATGAGCTCGCATTCGTCCAGATAGTAATCGAGTGCGGTCCTTGCGGCGTCGAGTTCGCCAAGGAAGGTCCGGAGGTCCTGGGTGAACCATCCGTCCAAACGGTCGTTGCCATGCAGGACGGTGAGCATAGCCTTCAGCGTCGAAGTCTGCGGAGAGAACCTGGCGATGTCTGCCGGCAGAATGACGATACGCCAGTCCAGTAGCGAGTTCACCGCCGTTGCCACGACGGCAATTCCAACGGCCGTGGCGTGCAGTTCGGCGGTGAGGTTTTCATAGAACCGCCGCGCCACGTCCTGGGGCTCCGCCTCCGCGGGCGGAACCCCTAGCTCGGGAGCAGTTAATCTGTAAGCGTAGATGGGCAGCATGAGACATGACACCAGCAAAGATTGCACAATAACAACCTAAAATAGAAATGCTAATCACATGTAACCAGCTGCCGGGGAAAAGAGGCTAATCCTCTCTGGATTGCCCCGCAGCGCCGAGATGGGTTTCGATTGTCGAGCGGATGAGTGTCGCAAGGGCTGGGAATTTACCGATGGAGCCCGCATAGACCGCCGTACTGCCTGTCTCGGTGATCGCGTCGGGCACGTCCTCGGCGGCGTGCATCCCGTCACCGGAAAAGAAGCCGAGGACCACCGTGGGCGGTGCTTCGCGTTGCAGGGCTTCCTTCACGAACTCTGGTTCCTCGAGGAAGGCCGTCTCGACGCTGGCGAAACGGCCCTGCTCTGCGATGATCTTGGCGACCGCGCGGGTGGCGTCCGCCGAGGCGGGGCCGATCTTCGATCCATGCCCAACGACGAGAAGGCGGGCGGTCTCGGGTGCAAAACCGGCACCGGCCGCAGTCTCGAGGGCGCGCGCCAACATGATCCCCGGAAGACGCGGATCGGCGCCGAGGGGCGGCAGCACGTGGACGTCGACTGGGATTTCGAGCGCGGCGAGGCGCTGTATCAGGACCTTCCTGGTGAAATAGCCGTCGGCCATGAACATGGGAAACACGGCAATACAGCGGGCGCCTGATTGCAGTGCGGCGCGGACCGCATCCTCCAGTGTGGGTTCGCCTCTCAGGATGCCGGCCAGGACGATGCGGAACCCCCCCGTCGCGCCGAGCGCCTTACAGTGGGAAAGTAGGGTCGCATTCGGCGTTTCACCACCACGATCACCGTGGGCCGCGAGAATGACGGCGATGTCAGATGCCGGCATCGGTATCTTCAGGGCCGCAGCGCTTTCGTCCGAAAGTGCGTCTTCCACGAGGGCGCGGACTTCCGGTTCAAGCGGCAGGGCAAGCGCGGCCTTCTGCCCGGCGTCCGACATCTTCCCCCATGTCTTGCGCAGGATGGCGAGCATCTTCCCGCGATCATGCTTGACTGCGAACTCTGCCGCATAGTGCTGGAGAAACACATGGCACACGACGTCTTCGAGTGCCTGCGCGTCCGCATCTGTCTTCAGATTCTCCTTGCGGATAAGGCTTGCGACGCGGGCGATCGTTTCTTCAGATAACTTGCACTCGGAAAGAAGGGCACTCGCCCATTCGGCATGCTTGCGCTTCAACTCAGCCCGCCAGCGGTGATAGCCGGCCCGGTCCATAGGATAGCTGTTGCGGGGGATCGTCCAGCGTCTCAGGTGCTGGGCGCGAGCCGCGAGTTTGAGTGCGTCACCAGCATCGGGGAGGAACCTTTCAAGAGCCGCGCTCATGCGTTCGGAATACACAAGCTCGGCCGGCCGCGGCGTCCCATCGACAACCACGATGTTCGGATCCTCGGCATTTGCGGCGTCGATGCGGGCGAGGGCCGTTTCGAACGAACTCATGGTGGGAAGGTGCTCCTGATCCGGGGACCGTATATGGGGTATCATGGGCCGAATGCGCAAGAAATCCGAACTGCCGACCAAGACGTGCGCTGCCTGCGGACGCCCTTTCACGTGGCGCAAGGCCTGGGCTCGTGTCTGGGACGAGGTGCGCTATTGCTCCGACCGGTGCCGGAAGCTGCGAAAGGTCGATGTGCGGGACACCGTCATCCCTCCCAGGGCGTAAGACTGTCGAGGAAGGCGCGGGCTTCTTTTCGTATTGCTGTCTGCTCGGATGGCGGGAAACGCCTCCAGGTCGCATACATCTGGGCCATGCGCGGATTGCGGGCCAGTTTTTCAGCATTGCGATCGAGGAAGTCCCAATAGAGCGAGTTGAGCGGGCAGGCGCCGGGACCGGTTCTCTTCTTGACGTCGTAGTGGCAGGCTCCACAGTAGTCGGACATGCGATTGAGGTAGTTGCCGCTCGCAGCGTATGGCTTGGAGGCGAGCAGGCCACCATCGGCGAACTGGCTCATGCCGATCGTGTTGGGCAGTTCCACCCACTCGAAGGCGTCGGCATAGACCGCAAGATACCATTCGTGCACCGCCTTCGGATCAAGCCCCGCCATAAGCGCGAAGTTGCCCGTCACCATCAGCCGCTGGATATGGTGTGCGTAGGCTTCCGCCTTCGTCTGGCCGATGGCGGACTTCAGGCAGGTCATGTCGGTTTCACCTGTCCAGTAGAAGCCGGGTAACGGACGCTTGTGTCCGAAGAAATTTGATTGCGCATATTCTGGCATGCGCAGCCAGTAGATCCCGCGCACATACTCCCGCCAGCCGATGATCTGCCGGATAAAGCCTTCCACTGCGTTGAGCGGCGCGCGTCCCGCGGTGTACTCGCGTTCGGCGTGGCGGCACACGTCAAGCGGATCGAGGAGGCCCACGTTGATGTAGAGCGAGAGGATGGAATGATAGAGAAACGGTTCGTCGCGCAGCATCGCATCCTGAAAGTCTCCGAAGTGCGGCAGGCCAGTGCTTAGGAAATGCTTGAGCTGCTTTTGCGCATCCGCTCGCGTGACCGCGAACCAGAAGGGATCGAGATCTCCGAAGTGCTTGCTGAAATACCTGGCGACGAGATCGAGCACATCGCGAGTTGTCTCGTCCGGATCGAAACGGAGAGGCTTGGGAATGAACAGATCGGCCTTGGCAGGCTTGCGGTTTTCAGAATCGAAGTTCCAGCGTCCGCCGACGGGCTCCTCTCCTTCCATGAGCAGACCGGTCTTGCGGCGCATGTCGCGGTAAAAGTACTCCATGCGCAGCGCCTTGCGGCCGCGAGCCCATGCTTCGAACTCGTCAGTCGAGGCGATGAACCGGTCATCGGGAATTAGTTGGACGGGCAGGTCTATCTCGATTTCCCAGTCCAGGATGATCTGGCGCACGCGCCATTCGCCGGGCTCGGTGACGGCTATGGACGTGGCATTCGCGTCGCGCGCAATGCGCTTGATCTCGCTGGTCAGACTACCCTCGTTCTTCGGATCGTCGAGACGGACATAGCGCACCTGCCAGCCGGCCGCTGCAAGCTCGCCGGCGAAGTGGCGCATGGCGGACAGGACGAAGGCAATCTTCTTCTTGTGATGGCGCACATACGTCGCCTCGCCTGTGACCTCCGCCATGACCACGATGTCGTGCTTTTGGCTCCCGGCTCTCAGACTAGACAGGTCAAGGCTCAGCTGGTCGCCGAGCACGACGATCAGCTTCGGGCCATGTTGGTTTTTGCGCAGCGACATCGGATCTCGGTGGATCGAATTACAAGGGTGCCTTGAATACGAAGAAGGCGCCCGCGACGATCAGCGAGAAGCCGACGAGGTGATTAAGGGTAATCGCTTCCTTGAGGACCACGACGGAGAAGATCGCAAAGACCGTGAGCGTGATCACCTCCTGGATGGTCTTGAGCTCTGCTGCGGAATAGGTGCCGTGCCCGATGCGGTTGGCAGGGACGGCCAGGCAGTACTCCGCGAAGGCGATGCCCCAACTCACGAGGATTACGGTAAACAGCGGGGCGGTTTTGTATTTCAGGTGCCCGTACCAAGCGAGCGTCATAAAGACGTTGGAGAGAGTCAGAAGAATGATTGGCGCGAGCCAGGCTGGCGGGAGGAGGTACGACAAGCGAAACTCCATCGGGAGAAAAAATATATATGTGGTTGTACCGGTGGCCCATCCTTACGGACGATCCGCAATATCAGGTAACGATGTCTCGACACGGTGCGGCAAAGTGGTCTAACTCTTCGCCCGCTCGGTTTTGTTGAGCGTCGTGTGATTGGAAGCCATGCCGCCCCGTCAACCAAGGCTCGATCAGTTGCTCGCGGGGGTCGCTTCGGGGGACGAGGCGGCCTTCGCGGAGCTTTATCAGGCCACCTCCGCGAAACTTCTTGGGGTTGCGTTGCGTATCCTTCGGAACAGGGAAGTTGCCGAAGAGGTGGTGCAGGAAGCCTATTTCAAAGTCTGGGAGCGGGCAGGAGACTACAAACCTGAGATTGCCGCTCCGGTAACCTGGATGGCGGCCATCGTCCGTAATCGGGCGCTGGACGAAGTGCGGCGCCGCGTCATTCGGCCAACAGCAGACGAAAATGAACTCGATAACCTGGAAAGCGGTGACGAGCATCCTATCGCCGCTCTGGAGCGGGCAGAGGACGTGGAGCGGCTGATGCGCTGTCTTGACGGACTCGAGCCGGAGAAGAAGCAGATGGTGAAGCTCGCCTATCTGGACGGAATGAGCCGGGAGGCCTTGGCGAAGCGGTTCGATAGACCGGAAGGCACGATCAAGACTTGGCTCCACAGGAGCCTTGCGCAACTGAGGGGATGCCTCGAGCAATGACAGAGCTCGACGACATCGATGGACTGGCCGCCGAGTATGTGCTCGGCACGCTGTCGCTTGAGGAGCGTCAGGCCGTCTCGGAACGGCGCGCAGGCGATGCTGCGCTCGATCGAGCCATCGCGGCCTGGGAGCGCCGTCTGGGACCGATGATTGAGACGGTGACACCGGTAGCTCCGTCGCCCAATCTCTATAGCAAGATCCGCGCTCAGATCGGGCTCGCCCAGCACGTCGTGTCGCTCAAAGCCCGCGAGCAGGCTCTCGCCCGGCGCGCGAACCGCTGGCGCAACGCTTTCATCGGCGCCAGTGCCTTGGCGGCCTGCGCCGTGGGTATACTCGGCTACCGTGAAGCGAATTACCCGCAGCAAGCAACGCAGTATGTGGCCGTTATTCAATCGGAGAACAAATTGCCGGCCTTCCTGATGACGATCGATACGCGGACGCACAACTGCGTCATCACGGCGGTGAACGCACCCCGTCAACTCGACCGGATCTATCAGGTCTGGATGCTGCACGAAAAAATGCCGAAACCCAAGTCACTCGGCATGATGAACGAAGGCGAGATGAATGTGATGCCCATGGCCCCGGGGCCGGAGACCGACATGTTCATGAACGCGTCGTTCGCAGTAAGCCTCGAGCCGATGGGCGGTTCGCCTACGGGCGCTCCCACGGGCCCGGTGTTGTTCACGGGCAAACTCGTGCAGGCCACTCCCTGATCTTCTGAACGGCCGTATTTTGCAGCCGGGACCGGGCCCTGGCGCACGCGCGTGTGGTCGCGCGCAGAAAATCTCGACGGTTTCTGAAACCTGCATCCGGCGACCGCGTAGCTTATCCACCACGTCAGGGAGAGCGCGCGCGCGTCTCCAGCGTGCGTGTCAGCGGGATTTGTTCCCGTCGAGATCAGCAAAAAAGGAAACGCACCATGCATATCACCGCAAAATCAGGTTCCGCTTTGGCCGCGGCTGCGGCCGCGCTTCTCCTCTCAGGTGCCGCCTCGGCTCCCTCGCATGCTGCCATGGATGATGCGAAGGGCCATTGCATGGGTGCGAACGCCTGTAAGGGGCAAAGCGCGTGTAAGACTGCCAAGAACGAGTGCGGTGGCCACAACGCCTGCAAAGGCCAGGGCTTCCTAGATTTGACCAAGGCGGAGTGCGACAAGATCGAGGGCGCTACCTTCGAACCTGTCAAGATGGATGACGAGAAGGGCTGAGCCCTGAGCCTTCCCAATTGCGCAGCCGGATGTTTTCCCTCCCCAAGTCCGGTTGCGCGATACCGATTGCGGTCATCCGATTGACGGAGGTTTCAGATGAACCGGTGCGATGCTGCCTGTGCCGGCGACCGGCCACGCTATCTGGGTTTTGGTCTCGGCTTGAGACCACAGCATTATCGCGAGATTCTCGACGGCGAACCGGATGTCGACTGGTTCGAAGTGATAACTGAGAATTACATGGTTCCCGGCGGCCAGCCGCTGAGAATGCTGGAGCGCATCCGGGCCCGCTATCCGATCGTCATGCATGGGGTCTCCCTTTCGATCGCTTCTACGGCGCCGCTGGACCGGGATTATCTGAGAGGGCTGCGTGTGCTGGCGGAGCGTTTCGCGCCTGAATTCGTATCGGACCATTTGTGCTGGACAGGTGTGCATGGTGTGAACCTGCATGATCTCTTGCCCGTGCCCTACACCCGTGAGGCGCTCGATCATGTCTCGGCCCGTGTGGCCGAAGTGCAGGACGTTCTCGGCCGTCCCTTCGCCTTAGAGAATGTGTCCAGCTACGTCGAATACACCCACTCCGAGATGACCGAGTGTGAATTCCTGGCAGAGCTGGCGAGGCGAACAGGTTGTTGGCTCGTTCTCGACGTCAACAACGTCTTCGTTTCGGCGTTCAACCATGGTTGGGACGCGCGGACATTTTTCGACACTATTCCAAGGGATCGGGTCGTACAGTTTCATCTTGCAGGGCACGAAAATGCCATTACGCACATCATCGACACGCACGATGCGTTGGTGCCCGACGAAGTGTGGGACCTCTATGCACATGCCGTCGATCGTTTCGGTGCGGTCTCCACCATCATTGAGCGCGATGACGATATTCCTCCGCTTGCCGACATGGTCGCGGAATTGAGCCTTGCGCGTCGGATCGCGTCTGAAAGGCGGCCTGGACTGGCTCCGGTTTCATGAAATGACCAAAGGCGAACGGACATCCGCAGAAGCAAGAGAGACGCCGACGCTGGCGCAGATCCAGGATGCCTTCCAAGCGGCCGTACTAGGCAACGGGGATCTGTTTCTTAGGCACATTCGGCCCGGTGCCCGGGCGGATCGCCATACACTCCTCGGCGTTTATCAGAACGCCTATCTGGCCCGCCTTGTGGGAATACTCAAAAGCGAATATCCGCATCTATCAAACTATATGGGCGATGAACTGTTTGGGGCGATGACCCGTCGCTATCTCACGGCCCACCCTTCGCGACATCGAAGCGCGCGATGGGTCGGGGACCGGCTGCCGGAGTTCCTTGCAAGAGATCGGGTAGGGGCAGCCCATCCCGTGCTCCAAGAACTGTCAGAGTTCGAGCGGGCGCTGGGCAATGCCTTCGATGCGGCCGAAGCGCCAGAATTGACCGTTGCGGAGATGACGACCGTTCCGCTGGAGCTTTGGAGCGAGATTGTATTCAGTCCGCATCCGTCTGCCTGGCGTCTTGACCAAACTCACAACACGTTTGCCATCTGGCAAGCCTTGAAGGATGGGACTGCCCCACCGCCGGTCCAGCGCCAGTCAGAGGTGATCCCGCTCCTGATCTGGCGCCGCCACGGCATGCCGATCGCACGCAGGGTCAGTCCGGAGGAGGCCATGCTTTGGGACGAGGCCGTTCGGGGGGCGCCGTTCGGCCGCCTGTGCGAGTTGTCGGCAGTCTTCGCTGAGCCCGGCTCGGCCGCGGTCCGGGTGGCGAATGTCGTGCGGGGGTGGCTCGACGGGTGCTGTCTCTCTCATGCCGGCCTGCCGGCCATGGCGTCCTCGACGAATTGAGGATCAGAAAGCCAATGGCACAGTGTGGGTCCAGGGACTTTCCCTGTCATGGTGCTCTGATATAAGAATTTGCACCGCTTCGGTTCGGTCCCGTAGCTCAGCTGGATAGAGCGACAGTTTCCTAAACTGTAGGTCGCAGGTTCGAGACCTGCCGGGATC
>CAWGTZ010000016.1:0-55838 GCA_963825555.1 uncultured Alphaproteobacteria bacterium
TGCCGATCAACATGGCGAGCATGAACGCCGCTGCCACGCGCACGAGCGTGACCGACATGTTGGTCCACAGCGCGCCGCTCGCGAACTCTCGGCCGAGAACCTCCAGAACCGTTCCCGGGCCCGGCAGATGGCGGCTGTCAGACAGATCGGCGGCGAGCGCCCAGATCCCAACGAGCGTTGCGAGCGACGCCACCGTCCAGGCCAACCGCTCAGCCAGGGGGCCTCCAAGAGAGGACTTACGCGCCGGATTCATAGAATGCCCTGGGATCGAAACGAGTGCCCCGGCCGACCAGTTCCTCGCCGCCACTAGCGATAAGGATATCCATGATCTTCTCGGCAGATTTCATGTCTGCGGCGCTCCAGTCGCCGCGCACGCCTGACCGGTAACCCGCAATAAGAGCCGCGAATTCTTTGTCGTCGGCCGCGTTCATTATCGGGCGCAGACGCTGCCAAGGCGTATCGCTCTCCACGAGAAGCTGGTTGGCTTCTCTAGCCGCGGCCAGAAACGCGTTGATGGCGGGCAGGAGTTCGGCTTCGGAGGATTCTTTCCAGATGAAGCCCACGAGCGCCGGCTGGGGGTCGATCCCGAGTTCTGTCATGACATCCGACATGGAGATGACCCGGCGGAACCCCTTCGCCTCGAGCCGGGCTGTGAAGGTCCAGAAATTCAGCATTGCATCGAGCCGGCCGTCTTTGAGCTGCTCGCTGAGAAGTGGTGCAGCCCCGTATTGCGGCGTCACGAGTTCGGCGAGATCGGTGCCCAGCTCATTTTTGGCATGCGCGCGCAGAAGCAACCAGCTCTTGTCAGTGGAAGAGCCTGCCACACCGAGCTTTTTGCCCTTCAAATCGGCGAGCGTTTTAATGGGGCTGTCACCAGCCACGACAACAGCACCCAACGCACCGGAGAAAGGCGCAAAGCGAACCTGCTCGCCCATCGCGCGCTGGCGTAGAACCCAGGGGAAATCCGTCACCACGACATCGGCGCTGCCGCCATACAGGGCGACGGGGCTCGACTGGTTGGTGGCCGTCTCAACGATCTGAAGCGCGAGATTGTGCTTCTGGTCGAGCTTCTCGGCCTTGATGGTCTCCAGGAGCCAGGCCAGCGTGCCGAACTTGACGGACGCCACACGCAGCTGGCGGGCTTCAGCCATTGCGCTGAACGGCATGACGAACCGACCGAGAGCCTCCGCGCCCAGCACCCCACCGGCGCCAGCCAGAAGAAAACGACGGGACAGTCTCATTTCGCGGCCTCGCCGGCGAAGCGGTTCTTCATGATCCAGCGCACACCTCGCATCCAGGCATCGTCCGTGTTGCCCTGGATAACGACGGATCCAGCGCGCACCATCTTGCCGCTCGCCACGTCGATTTCCATGATGCGCATGCTCAGAAGCGTGTCGGAGGCCTTGTCCACGAGACCAGTGTAGAGCAACTCGCCGTTGACCTTCTTTGCCAGATCAACCTCGCAACCGTTGCAGTCCACGAGCGGCGCGGCTTCTTCAATATCCTTGCTGATGGGTGAGATATCGACGATGTCATGCTGGCCGTCCTCCGACAGGATCTTGGTCAGCTCCGCATGGACGGCTTGAAGGCGCGCCTGCTCTTCCGGGCTCGGCTTGCTCGGGCCCAGATAGAAGTCCTCTTCCTTTTTCAGAAGCTCAAGATCGAAAGGCAGCACGACCGTCCTCGGCGCCGCAACAGCAACCTGCATACCGGCGAACAAGGCGATCAAGCTCCCGGCCAATGCCCGTCTCATCACGTCTCCCATCATCAGTTTTTCTTTTTCAAGTCCGGCGTCGACCTTATGGCCGATCACTGAATGGTATGCCCTTAACGTGGCAGTCGTCGGACCAGATTGCGAGGCTCCTGATCCACCACACACATCACAGGTCATAACATTCCCGCGATGCCTGGCCTGCCAACGCTTGACATTTGGCCGAAGGTTGCGATTTCAGTACGGTATACAGTAACACTTAGGAATTCGATGTGAAGTTTCAATTCCAGCATGTCCTTCAGTCCCGTCGTGCTTCGCGAGGCGCAGCCGGCTCCTGCCGCCTTGTCGCCCGAGCCGCCTACGCCCTTCAAATTGCTGCTTTTTCTGCTGCGGTGACTGGACTTTCGCTTATCATTTGTTCCGGCTCGGTGCGCGCTGGCGATGTGGGCCCTGCTGGGCCGGCCGCGGCACCGGCAGCCCAGGCCCCCGGCTCTGAAACCGATGTCAAAACGCTCTCCATTCTGATGGTGCGCCAGCTGCGCCCCGATCGTCTTCCACCGCTCTCACTGCTCGATCTGCCGCCAAAGGATGACGGGCTTGCCGGAGCGCGTCTTGCGATCGAGGACAACAACACGACCGGCCGATTTCTGAAACAGAACTTCGCGCTCGAGCTGATCGAAAGCGACAATACGGATGAGCTCGTCGCTGAGGCCCGCAAGATGGTCGAGGGCGGAATCGGTTTCGTCGTCAGCGACGCCGATGCCGCCACGCAGATCAAACTCGCCGACGCCCTCAAGGATCTCGATGCCGTGGTGTTCAACGTCTCCGCGCCCGACGAGAACATTCGCGAGGAGGACTGCCGCGCCAACCTCAAACACACCGCACCCTCGCGCGCCATGCTCGCGGATGCGCTGGCGCAATATCTCGCCTGGAAGCGATGGGGCAACTGGGTGATGATCATCGGCCCGGCGCCACAGGACGAAGCACTCGCTCAAGCCTATCGACGTAGTGCCCAGCGCTTTGGCATGAAGATCCTGGAGGAGCGCAAGTTCAAGTACGATCCCGGCAACCGCCGCTCAGACGGTGGCTTCGAACAGATCCAGCAGCAGATCCCGACGTTCACGCAGAAGCTGCCGCCGCATGACGTGATGATCGTGGTGGACGAAGGGGAGCTGTTCGGCGAGTACTTCCCCTACCGAACGTGGGATGCGCGGCCCGTTGCAGGCACCGCCGGACTGTTCCCGACAACCTGGCATCCGGCCATCGAACTATGGGGCGGAACGCAATTCCAGAACCGTTTCAAGCGCTTGGCTAACCGCAACATGCGCCCGATCGATTACAACACCTGGATGGCCGTGCGCTCAATCGGCGAGGCAGCCACCCGCAAGAACTCAGTCGAACGAAAGCCGCTTATCGATTACATGCTCTCGCCCGATTTCGAATTGGCCGCGTTCAAGGGCCGCAAGCTCACTTACCGGGCCTGGAACGGACAGCTGCGCCAGCCCCTCGTACTGGCCACGGGCAAGATGCACGTCACGGTCTCGCCCCAGCCGGGCTTCCTGCACCAATACACCGAACTCGACACGCTGGGCATCGACAGGCCCGAAACGAAATGTCGGGCCTACGTGAAGTGATCCGCACCAACGGATCGGACGCATAACGAAGTGTCGGACCCTAACCAACTGAGAGGTCGCCCCGTGAAGTCACTCGTCAAGCTCGGAACCGCCGCCTTCCTGTCGCTGAGCGCGATAAGCCTCGCCGCCCAGCCGGCTTCGGCCTACCGGGTTTTCGTTTCCAACGAAAAAGAAAACACCATCACCGTCATCGACAGCGAGAAGCTGGAGGTTGTCCATACGATCAAGACGGGCAACCGCCCGCGCGGCATCATTCTCGCCAACGAGGGCAAATGGGTGATCGTCTGCACGAGCGACGACAACCGCATGCAGGTCTACGACTCCAAGACCTACGAGTGGGTGAAAGACCTGCCTTCGGGCCCCGATCCGGAACTGCCTATCCTGCACACCTCCGGCAACCCGCTCTACGTGTCCAACGAGGACGATAACCTCGTCACCGTCGTCGACATCTTCAAGGGCACGATCATCACCGATATTCCCGTCGGCGTGGAACCTGAGGGCATGGGCATGAGTCCCGACGGCAAGATCCTCGTGAACACGTCCGAAACCACCAATATGGCTCACTTCATCACGACCGATGGCTTCAAGAACGTGGACAACGTGCTGGTCGACAACCGTCCGCGCGTCGCCGAGTACAAGAGCGACGGGTCCGAGGTCTGGGTAAGCGCAGAGATCGGCGGTACGGTCACTGTCATCAATCCCGAGGACCGGAAAGTGAAGGCCAAGATAAACTTCGAGATCCAGGGCATCACGAAAGACGCCATCCAGCCCGTTGGCGTGCGCTTCACCAAGGACAATTCAAAGGCCTTCGTGGCCCTCGGACCGGCGAACCGCGTAGCCGTCGTCGACGCCAAGACCTACAAAGTGGAGAAGTATATTCTCGTCGGTCAGCGCGTCTGGAATCTCGGCATGACCCCGGACTTCAAGCTCCTGTTCACCACCAACGGTACGTCCAACGATGTGACCGTGATCGATGTCGCCTCCGAAAAGCCCGTCAAGTCCATCAAAACGGGCCGTTATCCGTGGGGCGTCGTCTCGTCGATCGACTGATAATAGGCATTGCCTTCAACCGTCCCGGCGGGCCCGACTTGGCCCCGCCGGGCCATTTTCCTTCCAAGCCGCTCACCGGCTTTGCACAAAGGATCGCCTGACAGTGACAACCCTCGCCCCGCAACAGGAAGCGGCCGCCGCGCCCGACGCCGATACGGCTGGAACGGATGCCCTCGTCGTGACCGGGGTCAGCCACAGCTTCGGTGAGAAGCAGGTACTCAAAGACGTTTCACTTGCGGTGCCGCGCGGAGCATTCACGGTACTTCTGGGCCTCAACGGTGCCGGCAAATCGACACTCTTCGCCCTCATCACGCGTCTTTACGACAACGTCTCTGGCGAGATCCGCATTCTGGGTCATGACGTGCGTCGCAAGCCCACGGCCGCCCTGCAGCGGCTCGGTGTCGTCTTTCAGAGCCGAACCCTGGACAGTGACCTGACGCTCCATCAGAACCTCATCTATCACGCCGCCCTGCACGGCATCCGCAAGGCCGAGGCGCGCAAGCGTGCCGCCGAAGCGCTCGAAGTCGTGGGACTTGCCGACCGGGCAAATGAAAAAGTGCGCAATCTGTCCGGCGGTCAGGCGCGCCGCGTTGAAATCGCCCGCTCTCTGCTGCACCGGCCGGGCCTTCTGCTTCTCGATGAAGCTACCGTCGGCCTCGATATCGGCTCGCGCGAGAGCGTCATTTCCATCGTACGCGACCTTGTTTCGCGCGAGCATCTCGGCGTGCTCTGGGCCACCCATCTCATCGACGAAATAAAGCCGAGCGATCGGGTGGTGGTCCTGCACAAGGGGCGTGTGCTCTACACCGGTTCCGTGCCGGGCTTGCTGGAGAAAGCCGGACAGGCCACGGTTTCGGACGCCTTTCGGTCCATGACAGGCACCTCTGCGAACCAGGAGGCTGCATGAACATGGAAGCCCCCCTGATCCCAGCCGATTCAGACGCGCCGCGCCGCCACGGCCTGGGCGCATACATGGCTTGCTTCCGCGGCATCGTCTGGCGCGAGGTGCTGCGCTTCCTCTATCAGCGTGAGCGCTTTTTCTCCGCCCTCGTGCGCCCGCTCGTGTGGCTCTTCATCTTCGCGGCGGGTTTCCGGCAGGTGCTCGGCGTGTCGATCATTCCCCCGTATACCACCTACGTGCTCTATGAGACCTTCATCACGCCGGGCCTCATCGGCATGATCCTTTTGTTCAACGCCATGCAATCCTCGCTGTCGATGGTCTACGACCGAGAGACAGGCGCCATGCGCACGCTGCTGGTGGCACCGTTTCCACGCTCGTTCCTGCTGCTCTCGAAGCTCATCGGCGGCGTGGCGGTGGCGTGCCTGCAGGCCTATACCTTCCTCGCGATTGCCTATTTTTGGGATATCCAGCCGCCCTGGATGGGCTACCTCACCGTCTTCCCCGCGCTCGTCCTGTCCGGCCTGATGCTCGGCGCGTTGGCTCTGCTCATGTCGTCGCTCATCCGCCAGCTGGAGAATTTCGCCGGTGTGATGAACTTCGTCATCTTCCCGATGTTCTTCGCCTCCTCGGCTCTCTATCCGCTCTGGCGCATCCGCGAGGGCAGCCCGCTTCTCTATGAAATTGCGCGCTTCAACCCGTTCACCCATGCCGTCGAACTCATCCGGTTCGCACTCTACGGCCAGGTCGGCGCCCGCATCGATCCCACAATGAACCCGGTAGAGCCGGGGATCAGCCTGGATGGCGTGCTGATTCCGCTGCAATCGGGCGAGCTTCTGGATCTCACCCATGTGACGGTCGTAATCCTATGTACCGTCCTGTTTTTGGCTGCGGCGGTTTTCGCCTATAATCCTTCCAAAGGTCTGATCGCGCGCCGCGGTGGACCGGGCGGAGGCGCCAACGCGGTCTGATGATCCTGCGATCCGGTTGGGCCGCGAGCGGCCCAGCCCCACCCCCAACAGATCGAAGCAAGACAGACAAAACCAGAACTGAAAAATAGCGAGGAAACAACTCGTGCGTACACGCAAGCAAACCTTGAAAGCCGCCACCGCTCTTGCCGCGGGCATCCTCACTCTGTCGAGCGGTGCATTCGCAGTTGTCGATCCGGCCAATCCCGACTGGCCCTGTGTCCAGAAGAAGGTGGAGAACCTTTCGCCCCTGGCCATCTGGGACGGTCCACCCATCGACGACATCAAGGACTGGTCGAAGGATGCCAAGATCAGCGCATTGGTGAAGAAGCTCGCCTCCCGCCGCGTGCCGATCGAGAAGGCCAAGTCCGCGGTGGATGAGTACGCAAAAGCCCTGCCCGAGGGCGAGCGCGATGCAGCGCTGACCAAGGTGTTCGCCGGCCTTTTCAATACGGTGAATACGCAGCGGCGCAGCGTCATCAGTGGTATCGAGAAGTATCAGCGCTCCCAGAAGTCCCGCGCGGAAGAGCTGGAGCAGCAAGGCGTCGATATCGCCAAGCTCAAGGGCGATATCATCGTCGACGATACGGCTGCCGAACCGCTGAGCCCGGAGGAGGAGAAGCTCTACTGGGCGGGCCGCATCTTCCAGGAGCGCCAGGCCAATATTCCGATCGCGTGCGAGTTGCCGGCCGTGATCGAGGAACGGCTCTTTGAGTTGTCACGCCACATCCGCGGACTGATGAGCAACTGAGCTCCTCTCGGCGAACATGGAAATGCATCAAAGGCGCCGCGCGTCGTGGACGGCCGCGGCGCTTTTCTTATGCCCTGCGCGAGATCGAGAGAGACCTATTATTCGACGGGCTTGGCAGCTACCAGATCGTTGCCGATCGCCTGCCAACCATCCGTGCCCTCCGGGAACCAGATGACCGAGCTGTAGCCCCAGGATATGGCGCGCTTGGCAGCATTCCAGGACATCCAGCAGTCCTTCAGACAGAAGAACACGACAGGCGTCTTGGGATCGTGGCCCGTCAGGGTTTCAAGTCGCGACTTGAAGTAGGTTTCAAATTCGGGCGAGAGCACGCCATAGCCGACGTTGGGAAGCCAATGCGTGCCGGCAATGCTCGAATGAGGCGGATCGCGCCAGACTGTGCCGGCGGGAAGATTGGGCGGCTTGGGCGCGCGCGGATATACGTCGATGAAGACCGCCGATTTCTCAGCAATCATTCTCTCCGCCTCATCGGGTGTGATGACCCGCGCGCCTTTCAGCGTCTTGGGCACCGGCATCCGGTAGTCGTTGGTGCGGTATTCATCGGGCTCGGCCACGACCTGGTCGCCGGCGGAGCCCGCTGGCGGCACAGCGGCACGCACCGCTTCCTCGGCAAGAACGGAGCCCGCAGGCCCCACTGCAGCCAGAGCTGCGAACGCGAGAATAACTGCGGATAAAAAAACCGACGGACGGCCGGCAGAAAAGGCCGCCCGCCGTCCGAAGATGTGACTTATCGCTGAGATAGTGGGTGCGGCACTGGCCGCACCCGTTTGTTTGGTCGTCATTTGCGCGGGGCGGTAATCGGCTTCAGATCCTCATCCAGGAGGGGCACGTTGAAGCTGAGGAGAACCTCGTCGATGTCACCCTGCCGCTTCTTGATGATTTCGTTGAGCTGACGCTTCCAGTTGCTCTCGTTTGCGCGAACGCCCATCGTGATGCGGTAGTCCACCTTCGCAGTCCCTGGGACGTGCTCTGTGATGGGGACGACAGTCAGCTTGTCCAGGTGAGGCTTGAGGAAGTGCCCGGCGAACGGGCCCCAGAGCACGCCGACATCAATCTCACCCTTCAGGACGTCGTCGATGATCTCCTGCTCTGGGTTGAGGTAGCGGCGATCCACGTTGATCAGGTAAGCCTTGGCATCAGGCATGAGACCGGCCTTGGCGATCTGATCACCGACGGGGCCGCCCTGATTGCTGACGCGCTTGCCCTTCAGCTTGGGATCCATGAAGGACGTGACGCCCTCCAGGTCGCTGCCCTTCTTGTAAAACATCACATAGGTCGTGTGATAATAATGATTGGTGTTCAGCGTGTACTCATCAGCCTGCACAGTTCCGAGGACGAGGTCGCAGCGCTTGGCCGCAAGAGTCCGGCGGATCAGGCCGTAACCGCCCGGATACCAAGTATACTCGATCGGCAACTTGAGTTCGTCCGCGATGATCTCTGCAATCTTGTTCTCGAAGCCCTCTCCCTTGTCGTTCGAGTAGGGCATGTTCTCCGGTATCGAGCAGACACGCAGAATCTTACGATTGACCGCGTCTGCCAGGTTGCCGTCAGCCGCCAGTGCCGAGGCAAACGGCAGGCCCAACGACAGGGCCGCCACAGCGAGAATTGTACGTTTCATATGGCTCTCGTTTATGTTTCCCGACAACGCTCCGCCAACGCTGAACGCGATGGCCGCTGCCATTTGTTCTTGATTTCCGCGTGGGAGAAGAGCCGCGCCGAACGGCCACCCACCGGCTTGCAACCTTTGATATAGGGTCGCCCGCGCAATCCTGCACATGAAGTTCTTGTCATGGGCGGGATAAAACACCTACGCACGAGCCCCGGCCGGGGATCGCCGCGTGCCCAAAAGAAAGCGGCGGCGGCCCATTTTGGGAGCCGCCACCGTCCTTGCATTCAAAAGGGCGTGATCAGCCTTCTTCGCAAGCCTTCTCGGCTGCAGCAGCCTCCGGCGGCTTCTCGGCGCGCTGGTCGGCGCTGATGCGGCCGCCCGGCAGTGCGTGCGTCGAGCGCGCCCGCAGATAGACGTAGATGTCGTCGATGTAGCACATGACGTTCTTGTTATCGCCAAGAGCCGGCATGATGTACTTCGTGCCCGCTACGTCGCGGATCTGACCACTGGCCACCACCTGCAGGAACTTCGCGTAGTCCATGTTCTTCAGCGAATCCATCAGTGCCGGGGCGAACGACGAGCCTTCCGCGTTCGGGCCGTGGCAGACGTGGCACTCGGCGTGATACCGGCGCCAGCCCGAGTACGTCATCCAGTCAACCTGCTTCACGATGTCGGTGTTGGATTCATCGCGAAACACGTTGTAGGTCGGCGTCCCATCGGGAAGAACCCAGCGGCCGTCTTCCCACTTCTTGCCTTCCTGCGCCTTCTGATCCAGTTCCGCATCGGCCGGAGCGCTGGAGGCACCTTCCGACGCGACGGTCGGCGACTTGGCGGCAGGCGGACCTGCGTCCGCCGTTGCGACCGGCTCGGCCGAAGCAGCTGCTGGCTGCTCGGCAGGCGCCGCAGCCGCCGGCGTTTCGGCGGTCGTCGTTTCAGCGGCCGGAGCCTCCGCGACAGGGGCAGGCTCAGCGGGAGCTTCGGCAGCCTTCTCTTCAGCGGCCGGAGCGGCAGCTGGCGCCTCGGACTTCTGTTCCGGCTCGGTGGCGGGAGGTGTTTCCGGAGCAGTTTCGGGCGCGGGCGCAGCTGGCTCAGCGGCCGGTGCAGGTTCAGCAGCCGGCGCTGGTTCAGCGGCAGCTTCGGGCTCGGCAGCCGCGGGGGCTTCCGCCGGTGCCGATTCAGAAGCAGCAGCGGGCTCGGCCTGCTTTTCCTTCTCAGCCTTTTTGTCGCCTTCCCCGCAAGCGCTCAACATCAGTGCCGCCGACAGCATGGCGGCCGCGCCGACTCGCGACGAGAAATTCAGCCTCCGCATACGTACCTGCTCCCTTCATGTCCGCCGTTTTCGGCGTGACGTTTCCTCCAGTTCCATCAAGTTGTTTTACAGATGCATGAGAGGAAACGCGACTGAAATAGCCAAGACTCCTGCTTTTTTTTCGCCAACGTAAACGAGACAGCCAACGAGAAGCGGCGGCCACGTTCCCGGGGCCGCCGCTTCTTCGGTCAACTCTCATCGCAATGAGCGTGATCAGCCTTCTTCGCAAGCCTTCTCGGCTGCAGCAGCCTCCGGCGGCTTCTCAGCGCGCTGGTCGGCGCTGATGCGGCCGCCCGGCAGTGCGTGCGTCGAGCGCGCCCGCAGATAGACGTAGATGTCGTCGATGTAGCACATGACGTTCTTGTTATCGCCAAGAGCCGGCATGATGTACTTCGTGCCCGCTACGTCGCGGATCTGGCCACTGGCCACCACCTGCAGGAACTTCGCGTAGTCCATGTTCTTCAGCGAATCCATCAGTGCCGGGGCGAACGACGAGCCTTCCGCGTTCGGGCCGTGGCAGACGTGGCACTCGGCGTGATACCGGCGCCAGCCCGAGTACGTCATCCAGTCAACCTGCTTCACGATGTCGGTGTTGGATTCATCGCGAAACACGTTGTAGGTCGGCGTCCCATCGGGAAGAACCCAGCGGCCGTCTTCCCACTTCTTGCCTTCCTGCGCCTTCTGATCCAGTTCCGCATCGGCCGGAGCGCTGGAGGCACCTTCCGACGCGACGGTCGGCGACTTGGCGGCAGGCGGAGCCTCTGCGGATGCGGTGCCGGCCGTCAGCGCCGCGAGGCCGAAACCCGCGGTCGCGAGCAGTCCAATCCCAAATTTCTTCACGCGTTTCCCCATTTTGTTCTGACAATCTCTCTCGTGATGCCCTCAGGGTCGAACAACGCTGCAGGGTCCCGGGAGGCATCTGCTTGCAACACCCCATTCGATCGGGGGCGGCGCTTTTGATACATCGGCTGATATTCGCTGCTCCAGCCCCGATAGGCCGATTTGCATTCAGTGCGACAAATCGCACGGAGCCTTGCAACAGCGTCAAACGCACATCTCTAGCAACAAGGCCGGCGCAGATCTCTCTGCGCCGGCCCCGTTTCAGGTCAACTACACTACCGATTAGGGCAGCGAGTAGACGGTCAGCGTGCCACCGAGGTCGGTGTAGGACTTCAGACCGGCGTAGTTGCCGACTGCGCCCAGACCATCCGTCGGCTTGTCGAGACCAGCGGCGAGACCGATGCCAGCCCAGCCACCGACGCCCGAGTAGAGGCCGATGTACTGCTTGCCATCAATACCGTAGCTGAACACGTTACCGATCGAGCCCGAGGGCAGACGATGACTGGTACAGCTCCTTGCCATCCTTGGCGTCGCGGCACTTCAGGAAGCCGTCCAGCGTGCCGTGGCAGGCCAGGCCGCCAGCGGTCGTCAGGACGCCCGACCATACCGAGAAGGGCTCGTCATGCTGGTGAACGATCTTGCCAGCAGCGCCATCCCAGATGGTGAAGTGACCAGTGTTGGTCTTACCCTCCGGCGGGAACATGGAGAGCGTGGCGCCGACGTACGGCTGACCAGGCGTGTACGAAACCTTGAAGGGCTCGTAATCCATGCACACGTTGTTGACGGGAATGTAGAACAGGTTCGTCTGCGGAGAGTACGCAGCCGGCTGCTGGTCCTTGAAGCCAAGGGCAGCGGGGCAGATGTTCTTCGTATTCACGTCAGCGCCCTGAACGAACGTCGACTTGGCATCGATAACCTTCGGACGACCGTAGGTCGGCGAAGACTTGTCGAGGTCGACGCCCGAAGACCAGTTCAGGTCCTCGTCGTAGGGCTGGGCAACGAGCGGCTCGCCGGTGAGGCGGTCGATCGTGTAACCGAAGCCGTTACGGTCGAAGTGCGTCAGAACCTTACGGTCAGCGCCGCCGATCTTCTGCGTGGTGAGGATCGACTCGTTCACGCCGTCGTAGTCCCACTCATCGAACGGGGTCATCTGGTAAGCCCAGGCGGCCACGCCGGTGTCGGGGTTACGAGCGAAGAGTGTCATCGACCACTTCTGGTCGATACGCTTGCCGTCCGGTCCAGCGCGCTGAGCCGGGTTCCAGGTCGAGGGGTTGCCCGTACCGTAATAGAACAGGTTTGCATCAGCATCGTACGAGTAGAAGCCCCACGTGGAGCCGCCACCGATCTTCCACTGATCGCCCGTCCAGGTCTTGAGCGAGCTATCCTTGCCGACCGGCTTGCCGAGCGACAGGGTCTTCTCAGGATCGACGAGGATGTCGGCATCCGGGCCCATCGAGTAGGCGCGCCACAGACGCTTGCCATCAGCGAGCGAGTAAGCAGTCACGTGGCAGCGCACGCCGAACTCGGCGCCCGACGTACCCATGACGACCTTGTCGCCCATGATGAGCACGTTGCCGGTGTAGGTCTCACCCTTCTTGGGATCGCCGTTCACCTGCTTCCACTTTTCCTTGCCGGTCTCGGTGTCGAGAGCAACGATCGTCGTGTCGGCGAGACCCATGATCAGGGTGTTGCCGGCAACAGTCGGACCGCGGTTAACGGTATCGCAGCACATCACGGGGATGACCGACGGATCCTGCTTGGGCTCGTACTTCCAGAGGATCTTCGGCTCAACCGGGTTCTCGAGGCTGAGCTTGAAGACCTTGTTCGGGAACGCCGAGTGGACATACATGTCCTTGCCGATCACCAGCGGCGAGCCCTCGTGACCGCGCAGAACGCCGGTCGAGAACTGCCAAGCGACCTTCAGGTCCTTGACGTTTTCCGTGTTGATCTGGTCAAGACGAGAGTAACGCCAACCCTCGTAGTTGCCCATCTGGACAGCCCAGTTATTGGGGTCTGCGATCGCCTTCTTGACATCATCGTTCGCCCAAACCGGCGAAGCGACCGCTGCCGAGGCGAGCAGGCCACATGCGAGTGCACTTTTGCGCATCGCGCTTCCTCCTTGAGGTTCTTGCCACGCTTGCAAGATGATCAGCCACGGATTTTTTCCGGACCGGTTGCCGCCGGGGTTTACCCCTTGTCGGTTCCGGTTCTGGTGAGCATCCTGCTCCTCCGAACAGGCCTCTCCCGGGTCTCATCACCGCGCGGCATCTAGACACTTTCTCGTGAGGATCGCAAGACAATCCGTGAGGTCATTTTTTTTGACACACCTCCAGGAATGCTCTTGCGAAGTGCTTTTTCTTAATTTTTTCTGACTGTTATGCGTCCCCTATTTTTCGTTGTGCAGCGCACGCCTAGTTGAACACTCCCCGCCGCACCCCTTTGGGTGATTGACCTTGCCCAAGGCTTATGGATAATTCCTGCCCCCGCACCGGTATTTGACCTACCTTGCAGTGCAGCAATTACACCGTGCGTGAATAAACTTTCCTTCAGGGAGCGCCTCTTGCCTTAGGCTTGGCGGAAGCGCAGCGTGGCCAGTGGCCGGTGCCATCCTCGTCCATGGCAGCGAAGTCCTTCAATCTGGCCACAAAATTTAGCCAAAGGTCTGGGGCAAGACCAAAACCGGGAGAACCGACTATGCATATCGATCGCCGGGCCTGCCTCACAGGCGGATTGGCGCTCGCCGGGCTTCCCGTGCTGCGGGTCATTCCCGTGGCTGCCGCAGAAGCGGCCGTACTTGAGGTTGCGCCCGGCGTTTTCGTTCATCGCGGGCGCCATGAAATCTTTTCGCCCGGCAACGCAGGCGATATATCCAATCCTGGTTTTGTCGTGGGAAAAGAAGCGGTTGCCGTCATCGACACGGGCGGCAGCCCCATCGTGGGAGGGAGCCTGAAGGAAGCCATCCGTGCCGTGACGAAGGCTCCCGTCCGCTACGTCATCAATACTCACATGCACCCCGACCACGTTTTCGGGAACGTTTCGTTCGAAGATGCCGAAACGGTCTTTGTTGGGCATCACAAACTTACGCGCGGGCTGACGGCGCGGGCAGAGCGCTATCTCGCCATCAACCAGGAACTCCTCGGTCCAAAGGCCTTCGAAGGCACGAAGATCATTACGCCTTCCCTAACCGTGACGGACAGCATGACGCTGGATCTGGGTGGTCGGACCCTCGAACTCACCGCGCACCCGACGGCACATACGGATAACGATCTGACGGTCACGGATCAGCAAACCGGCACAGTTTTCATGGGCGATCTTCTGTTCGTGGAGCACATTCCAACCATCGACGGCTCGATCAAGGGTTGGATGGCGCTCCTGGAGCGCTTCTCGGCTGCCCCGCCGATGCGAGTTGTGCCGGGACATGGCCCCCACGCCCTCACCTGGGCCGCCGCCGCCGACCCACTCAAAACCTATCTTTCGGTCGTGGCGGAGGATGTCCGCAAGCTCATACGAACCGGCAAAACACTGAGCGAGGCGACCGAAACGGCCGGCCAGTCGGAAAAACGTGCATGGCTCCTCTTTGACGAGTATCATAAGCGCAATGTTTCGGCGGCTTTTGCCGAACTGGAGTGGGAATAGCGACCGGCGCGACAGAGCCTCCAGATGGACCAAAGTCACAGACGGCACGGGCCGTTCGCCGTATAGGATGATAAGTTCAGTCTCCCGTTCGGGCTGCTGACGGAAAATTGAGAGAGGCCGGCGAAAAGACCGGCGAGAAGAAGCCAACAAAACAGCCAAGCTGGAAGCCAGGAGAAACGACATGCTCTCCATGAGGAGCACCCGCAGAGGATTACTCGCATTCTCAGCCGTGGCCGTCGCCGCGGCTCTTGTCGGCGCCGATGTCCGGGCGGCCGAGAACGGCAACGCGCTCATCGACGCCGATGTATGGCCCGCGCTGCAGAAGGATATCTTCGGCGACAAGGTCCCGGTCGAGAACCCGGCCGTTATCGCGCTTGAGGCACCGGTGCGCGCCGACGATGCGGCCCTGGTTCCCGTAACCGTTCGTATTCCCGCCGACGCTGCCCAGCGCGTAAAGAAGCTGACGCTCATCGTCGACAAGAACCCTGCTCCCGTCGTGGCGGAATTCGCCTATGGCGCCGCCGCGGGGACCGGAGAGCGGATGCTGTCCACGCGCGTGCGCGTCGACATGTACTCGAACATCCGGGCGGTCGTTGAAACCGACGACGGCGCTCTGCACATGGCGACGAAGTTCGTCAAGGCGGCGGGTGGCTGCTCGGCGCCGGCACTGAAGGACACGGATGCGGCGCTGGCCGAGGCTGGTCGCATGATCGTACGGACGCTCGACACCGCAACGGCCGAGGGCGTGCGCCAGGGCCAGCTCATGATCAAGCACCCACAGTACTCTGGCCTGCAGCTCAATCAGGCCACCGGCTTCTATATTCCCGCTAAGTTCATCCGCGAGATCGATGTGAAGCGCGGCGATGAGACCGTCTTCAAGATGACGGGCGGCATCTCCATCTCCGAAGATCCCAACTTCCGCTTTACGTACGCGGCGGGCAGCGACGAGACGCTTGAGGTCGTGGCAACGGATACGGACGGCAAGGTGTTCACCGGCCGCACAGGGCCCAAGGGATCGTGATCCTGGCACTGCGGCCGGTAGTGCAAACGCCGCGAACAGCCGAGCAACAGAACTAGTCGGTCAAGCAGAAAGGGCGCCGTCTTTTGACGGCGCCCTACTTATTTTGCCCGCGGAGCTTCGACCCCGACCTTAGAAGCAGCGCAACTCCCCTTCGATCTGAGCCAGCTTCAGATTGTGGACGATCGTCTGGGAGGCCGGATTCATCAGGTGGGCCACGCTCTCCCCGCCCCGCTGGCGCACAGACATGATCGTCTCGGCCTGCTGATAATCTGTTCGTAGGGCAGGATGCTCGCGATGATGTCGATGGAGCAAGAGCAGCGCTGGAGCGCCAGCCGCGTGTTGCCATTCACCTGCATGCACCCGAACACGTAATCGGCCCGCGCCTCAGTCGGATAATCGTTTTCGACATCCGCATCGAGTTGCTGCGACAGAGCGGGCAGCGTGGCCAAGCCGACAGCAAGAAATAGGGCCGAAAGAAAAGCGTTCGTTTTGCGCATCACTTTGCCTCCACCAGCACCAGCCGGTCCTGCATCTTACCGGTCCCAGCTTGAGAGCTGAAGATTTCCGAGCTGAGCTCGTAGAAGTATCCCGGAATTTCCTCGCTCAGCACAAAGGTGAATTTGGAATTCTCGAAGCCCTGCATCTTGTGCTTGTTGGGATCGGTTGTAAAAGGCGCGATGGTGACCTTGTAGCCGTCTAACAGTCTTGCCACCGAACTCCAGACTCGCCGGCTCGACCTCGGCCTTGTCGATGAATGCGTCACGCATCCGGCCTTTGAGATAGGGCTGCTTGCCGCCGGAAACCAAACGAAAGTTCTCGACGCACTTGTCGAGGAACCAGATGAAGACGGGATTGATCGTGAGACCATCGTAGTTCTGCACGGGTCTCTGACGATCGCCCGTGAACACTGTCACGTCGAGATTGCGCTGCCCATCTCCGTTCACATCGCTGACCTCGAGCTTGATGTCGTCCGCGAACGGCTTGCCCATCAGCTTCTCGTCGGTCACGGCGTGCTCAAACTTGTACTTCACACCATCACCCTTCCCGATCAAGTCGAGATGGCGGGAGTTGAAGATCAGATCAACGGGCTTGGGCTGCTCGGCGGCCGCAACCAGAACCGACGGGACGACAAGCGTCAGGACCGCAACCAGTCCACGCACAGTGCGCAACATATCTCGACTTCCTCCTAGGGTGGCACCGCTGGCCTCTCCGGCTCCGGGCGGCCAGTCTTTTAGACGGACACTCCCCGCGGGCGCAATGCTTGTTTCTGACCGAATTCCATTCGACCGACCGGATGAATCCTACCGAAACGAGGCCGTTACTGGCAGGCTAAATGTGCGAGATTGCGAAGATTTAAGGTTTCTAAGACCGGGCGCAGCCCAATTAGCTCGAACAGGACTGACAAGCCTGCCGGCAAACCACGACAGACCTAATGCAAGAACTTGCCGAAGGCGCGCGGGCCTTCTCCGACGGCAATTTGCCCGGTGACTTTGAGGGTCTCCACGTCGATCCGCTCTAGCGTGTTGGCGTCCCAGCAAGCCACATAGACCGACCGCCCATCCCGATCGGCCTCAATGCCTTCAGGGTAACCACCCGTCGGAACCGTCTTCAGGGGAGCAAGGCTCGCCGCGTCAAAAACGGAGACGGAGCCCGCGTACTGGTTGGTAACGAAGACCTTCCCAGCCGTAACGGCCACGGCGTAAGGCCGGTGTCCGACCTTCACATTGGCGAGGGCTTTGCGACCACGAAGATCGATCACGGTGACGTCATCGGTCTTCACATTGGCCGTGTAGGCGCGCTCCCCGGCAGTATCGATGGTGACGCCGAAGGGTCGGCCCCCGGTCTTCACGGTCCCTGTCACGGTGAGCGTCGCCGCATCGATGATGGACACCTGATCGCTATCACGGTCGGCCGTCAGGATCAGAGCGCCATCGGCCGTCACTGCGACACCCGAGGGCGACTGCCCCACCGCAACGGAAGCGGTTACCTGCAACGTGGCCGGGTCTACGGCGAAGAGCCGGTGCTCATACCAGTCGGCGACGAAGATGCGCCCGTCCTTGGGATGAACAGCGATCCCCAGGGGACCCTGTCCGACCTTTACGCGCTGGAGCACCGTCCGGCTTTCGGCATCGACCACGGCCAATTCCTTCGCCTCGGGCGCGGTGACATAGACGCGGGCGCCGTCAGGAGATAGGGCAACACCGGCGGGGCGGCCCGGGATGGCGACCGTGGCAGCGGTCTTGCCGGTCTCCAGATCCACGATGCTCAGGCTGTCATCGGGCTGATTGGTCACGTAGGCCGTCCGCGCCCGTTCGGAAGCGGACAGCGGCTCGAACGCCAATGCGGCGCTGATGATCCCGAGCAGAAGCAGAAACTGCCCGGCCGAGGGCCGGGCAGTCGGGCGTCCGGACCAGGAGCGCCCCGGCATTCTCAACCGCCTTCCATCTTCTTCTTCAGGCCGGCCAGGCCGCCCTGGAAGACCTCGGTGACAGCCTTGACGGCAGCCTCATCGGAGAGCTCCGGCGGCGGATCATTGTTGACGAAGCCGCGGTAGAAGGCGCTGCGCCACTCGACGATTGCTTTCTCGGCCGTTCCGGTGACGGTCATCGAGGCGCTGTAGTTCGTTACGGGCAATACCTTGACGTCCACGTCGGTGATCTCGTAGCCAAACGTCCGGCTCTCGGCATCGTACTTGGTCAGCTTCTCGTTGATCACACCGCCCGACTGGAGCGTCAGCTTGCGGGTCGCGCCCGGTTCGTTACCGCCCTCGCCTTCAGTCTTGGCCACAACGGGGTGCCAGCTCATGTCCTGGAAGTTCCCGACGGCCTCCCAGACCTTATCGACCGGGGCGTTGATTTCGATCTTCGTGGACACCTTCTGGCGCGAGGGTCCGTGCGCGTTTGCGGCCGCCGGCACCAGCACCAGCAGCGCGATCAAAGAAGCAAGCACTCTCACCATCAAGTCTCCTCCAGCACGATTTTTTCTTCGCAACCCCCTGTGGGCCGCGGCGCAGGACAATAGTGAGCGCACATTGTGAGCGCAATTGGGTGAGTTTCCTCTCCGGCACAATTGCGCTTTTTCGCCGCCCGCGGTTAACACCCCCGGGCGTCCAACAGTGTTGTCACGACGCAAGGTCCATGCTTTTGTGCGCCTCCAACTAAAGAACGAGCCAATCCATGACCGCTGCCCAGGCGGGTGCCCCCACGGCACCGGCGTCCGCTACCGAAACGTTTTCGCATGTCACCTGCCCGTTCTGCGGCATACGGTGTGACGATTTGGAAATCGTCCGGAAGGGTCAGAATCTGACCATCAACCGCAATGGCTGCGAAAAGGCAAAGGCCGGCTTCGAGCGCTCCTTCTCTCCAGTCCAGCCCAGAGTTGCCGGTAAACCCGTCGCGCTGGCTGACGCGATTGCAGCGGCCGCTGATCATATCAAGCATGCCCAGCACCCGGCTTTCGGAGGGCTCGGGACCGACGTAGACGGCGTGCGCGCCATCATGTCCATCGCCGACAAGGCGGGAGGCGTCGTCGACCACGCCTACAGTGAAGCGCAGTTCCGCAACTTCAAGGTTCTGCAAACGAGCGGCTGGTTCCTGACGACCATGACGGAAGCGCGCAACCGCGCCGACCTGTTCATCTTCGCCAGCGACGTCCACAAGTTCCACCCGCGCTTCTTCGAGCGCGTCGTGTGCGCGGAAAAGTCGATGTTCTCCGACAACCCGCCCAAGCGCACGATCGTCTTCGTCGGCGAGGACTACGACACCTCCGCCGCCGTGGGTCCGCGCATCGGCGAGGTCGTGCATATCCGCTGCGCGAACGACCGCATCGGCGAGGTCATGTCGGCCCTGCGCATGCGCCACAAGGGCGTACCGCTGGCATCCAACGATGTCGCCGGCGTTCCCGTGAGCGAAATAGACGCCGTGCTTGCCCACTGCCATGCGGCGAGCTACGGCGTCGTCGTTTGGGTGCCGCCGGGGCTCGACTTCCCCAATGCCGACCTCACGGTTCACCAGATTTCCGAGTTCGTGAAGGACCTGAATGTCACCCAGCGCTTTGCCGGTCTCTCGCTCGGCGGCAACGAGGGGGCCAGCTCTGCCGGCTCCGTCTGCGCCTGGCAGAGCGGCTATCCGCTCCGCGTCAGCTACCAGACCGGCAAGCCGATCCACGACGCGGAACTTTACGCGATCCCGAACATGATCGCCTCGCGCTCCACTGATTGCCTTGTCTGGCTTGCAAGCTTCACACCGGACCTTTCGCCGCCCGACACCGACATTCCGACCATCGTGCTGGGCTGCGTCGATCTCAAGATGCCGCGCGAGCCGGAGGTCTACATCCCGGTCGGTACGCCCGGCATCGACCACAGGGGGCAGCTCGTGCGCTGCGACAGCGTGGTATCGCTGCCCTTGAGAAACCTCGGCCGCAACTCTGGCCTGCCCAGCGCGCCCGAAGTTCTCGCCGCAATCCAAGCCGCCCTCTGATCCGAAAGACGATTGCCCATGCTGATTAAATTCACCGGCGGTAAGGTCTATGACCCCGCGAACGGCGTCGACGGCGCTGTGCGCGATATTTACGTGCGCGACGGGCGCATCGTGACACCCGGCTCCAGCGACACCGTGCACCAGGAGTTCAATCTTTCGGGCAAGGTCGTCATGGCTGGCGCCATCGACCCCCACTCCCACATCGGCGGCGGCAAAGTCACCATCGCGCGCATGATGCTGCCCGAGGACCACCAGGGCCACGAGGTCGCCCGCGGTGACCTAACGCGGGCGGGCTGCGGCCATGCGGTGCCCTCCACGCTCACGGCCGGCTACCGCTATGCCGAGATGGGCTATACGGCCGCCTTCGAGCCCGCCATGCTGCCCGCCAACGCGCGCCAAGCACATATGGAAATGGCCGACACGCCCATGATCGACAAGGGCGCGTTCGTCATGCTCGGCTCCGACGACTACTTCCTGCGTCTGCTGACCCAGGGCAAGGACAAGGAAGAAATCAAGGACTACATCGCCTGGACGATGCACGCGGCTCAGGCGCTCGCGGTTAAGGTGGTGAACCCCGGCGGCATCTCCGCTTTCAAGTTCAACCAGCGCCAGCTCGACCTCGACGAGAAGCATGTTCACTATGGCGTCACGCCGCGCGACATCATCCTGACGCTCGGCCGCTCGCTACAGGAACTTGGCGTGCCGCATCCGATCCATATCCACGGCTGCAACCTCGGCACGCCGGGCAACAAGGACACGACGCTCGCCACCATCCGCGCCGCGGAAGGCACGCCGATCCACCTGACCCATATCCAGTTCCACAGCTACGGCACGGAGGGTGACTGGAAGTTCTCCTCAGGCGCCGCCGAGATCGCCGAACTGGTCAATCAATACGACAACGTCTCGATCGACATTGGTCAGATCCTCTTCGGCCAGACGTGCACGGCGTCGGGCGACTCCATGCGCCAATACGGCAACACGAAGAGCGCAAACCCGAAGAAGTGGGTGATCATGGACATCGAGTGCGATGCCGGTTGCGGCGTCGTACCCATGAAGTACCGCGACAAGAGCTTCGTCAACGCGCTGCAATGGGCCATCGGGTTGGAGATGTTCCTGCTCGTGCGCGATCCCTGGCGCGTCTTCCTGACCACCGACCACCCGAATGGCGCGCCCTTCACCACCTATCCGCACCTCATTCGCCTGCTGATGGACAAGACGTTCCGCAACGAGATGCTGCGGCGCATTCATCCGGAGGCGCAGAAGGCGACAATCCTGGGTTCGATCACCCGCGAGTACTCGCTCTACGAGATCGCCATCATGACGCGCGCGGGACCCGCGCGCTCGCTCGGCCTCAAGGACCGCGGTCACCTCGGGGCCGGCGCCTGCGCCGACATCACGGTCTACGAAGATAACCCCGACCGCGAGGCTATGTTTACGACGCCTCTATTCGTCTTCAAGAACGGCGAAATGATCGTGCGCAACGGCAAGATCGTGAAGGTCGTCACAGGCGCCACCCACGTCGTCCGCCCCGAATACGACCGCAAACGCGTCGAGAAGCCGTTGAAGGAATACTTCGAAACCTACCATACCGTGCAGATGGACAACTTCCGGCTCGACGACGAGGAGATCATCACGGCCGGTTGCGGACACGCACCGGGCACCTGCGGATGCCTCATCGTTCAGCCAACCGGGGCGCGCAAATGACGGGCAGCCAGCACATGACGGTCAATGGCGTCGCCATCGACGACACCTTCGCCGAAGCCTTCGGCATGAGCGGCACCGCGCTCATCATCACCGCCGACACAATGAAGTGGGCGATGATTTCCGCCCAGACCATGACCGGTTTCGGCACATCGGTGATCGGCTGCGGCGCGGAATGCGGCATCGACTACGAGGTGCCCGCGTCCGAGACGCCGGACGGGCGGCCGGGCGTGCGCGTCCTCATCTTCGGATTCTCTCCGGACGCCATCCTGCCGCAACTCAAGAACCGCGTCGGCCAGTGCGTGCTCACGAGCCCGGGCTCGGCCTGCTACAATGGCCTTGAAAGCCAGCAGCGCCTTGCCCTCTCGTCTGGCCCGCGCTTTTTCGGCGACGGCTGGCAGATCGCCAAGCGCTTCGGCGGACGGCGCTACTGGCGCGTGCCCGTAATGGACGGCGAGTTCACCATCGAGGACACATGCGGCGTGACGACGGACGCTGTAGGCGGCGGCAATCTGCTTCTTCTGGGTCGAGACCGGGCCGGACTTCTGGAAACGGCCGAGGCGGCCGTTGCCGCCATCGCCAAGGTGCCTGACGTCATCACGCCCTTCCCTGGCGGCATCGTGCGCTCGGGCTCGAAAGTCGGATCCAAGTACGCGGGCGCCGTGGCCTCCACAAACAATGCCTTCTGCCCAACCCTCCGGGGCACGACCAAATCGGAACTCGATCCCGACACGATCGCGGTACTCGAGATCGTGATCGACGGTCTGACGTCGAAGGCCGTTGCGGATGCGATGCGCACCGGCCTCAAGGCGGTCACAGATATCGGCGCATCAAAAGGCGTCACGCGCGTCTCTGCCGGCAACTATGGCGGCAAGCTCGGTCAGCATCATTATCACCTGAAGGATTTCGTCGCATGAGCGGGCTCAGGCTTCGTCTGAAATCGCCCCCCGTCGGGCGCCTGGATCTTTCCTGCCTGCAGCCGGTGCCGCTCTTGGGCCATTCGGCGGACGGGGTAGCGCACATGCCATTCGGGGACGGCACCCTGGGCGACCTGTTCGAGATCTCCGCAACGGGGGAAGCCGACACGCTGATCCTTGCTGGCACGACCGCGAACTGCGACGGCATCGGTGACGGCTTGGGTGCGGGCATCGTCATTGTGGAAGGCGATGCCGGCGCTTACGCTGCGCGACGCATGACGGGCGGGCGGCTCGATATCCGGGGCTCGGCAGGCGACTACCTCAGCGCGGGCATGAAGGGCGGACTCGTCACGGTTGGGGGTTCTGCCGGCGACTTTGCCGGAGGACAGCTCGCAGGCGACAAGTTCGGCATGGCGGGTGGCACCATCCGCGTGGCCGGCGACATCGGCGAACGGGCCGGCGAGCGCATGCGCCGCGGCACCATCGTCGTGAAAGGCAAGGCCGGCCCGGCGGCAGGCTCGCGCATGGCGGGTGGCACCATCTGGGCCGAGGGCGGGTTCGGGGCAGGGCCCGGTCCACTTATGCGGCGCGGCACGCTGATCGGCCCCTCGGCCGAGCATTTACTGGCGACCTTCGCCGACTGCGGAATGCACGACATGGTGTTCCTGCGGCTCATCAGCCGGCATTTGTCCGCAACCCTAGGGGAACTCGCCCCTCGCCCGCTGCCAGCCCGTGTGCGGCGGTATGCGGGCGACATGGCTACCATCGGCAAGGGCGAGCTTCTGCTCACGAACTGAACGGCTGTCCTTTCCCCGGCTGCTGATCCGCCGCTAAAGTGTACACGTAAGGCAACTTAACCGTGGCATGCGCGGTTTCGGGTTCGGAGAACCCGCACCAAAAAAAACGGGAGAACAAAGCCCAATGCTAACGATCGTCATCTCGGCCTGCCTGATTGCCGACCCCACGAGCTGCAAGGACTACACGATGCCCGTGGACGGTGACATGGACACCATTCAATGCGCGCTTCTGGCGCCACCCTTCCTCGCCAACTGGCAGGAGTCGCATCCGCAGTGGACCGTGAAGCGCTGGAAGTGCCAGCCGACCACGATGAACGATACCTGATTGATTGACAGCGCCTTTCCCGACAAGGACGTGTCTTGAAAGCTGGCAGGCGGGCTGAGCGATCAGTCCGCCTTCGCATATCGGGCCGGGGGAGCCCTGCCACTGATCTCAATGACGAACTTGGCGCGGATGGCGCGCTCGAAATCCTCATAGCCGTTGGCAGGCAGCACGAAAGCGCCGGTGCCGCCCATGACGTAATCCCGATACCAGCCCTCGAGAGCGGGCCCATCATCCCCCTCCAGTATCGGCAGGCCGTTGATGATGACGCCAGAGTTGACGAGCTCGTCGCGGACCGCATCCACAGGTTCCTCGCGGTTGCAGTTGTCCTTTCCATCCCCCGAGACGTCGATAACGATACGGTGGGGCGTCGCGGGGATCTGCGTGACGACCTTGTCGGCGATCATTCGCAACATTCCGGACATGCAGGTGAACTCACCGCCCTCGCGCGGAAGGCGGCGAACCTGGGCGGCAACCGCAACCGCCTCTTCCTTGGACGAAATGCGCACCCATGGGATGGCGATCTTCGGCCGGTCGGCCCACATCACCATCGAGATGAGAATGCTGCCGCGACCACCGGTGAGAATGGCGTCGACGACGCTGTCGTCCTCCAGCGCCTTGGCTATGCCTTCCAGCTGAAGCTTGTAGCGCGTCTCGTCCACCGAGTTCGACACGTCCACGGATAAGACGAGCGCTGTGTCGACCGGCGGCATATCCTGAGCAGCGAGGGGCGCGGCAATTGCTGCAAACGCGAACAGTATCCATGCGGCCCATTGACGGGCGCGCGCCCGGATCGTCGTGCATGTTGGCATACGGCTCTTCCACCCCGAATTTGAGGCGCTGTTACCTCAGCGCTCTGTCGAGGTTGAGAGCTAGGCCCAAACCCTTGGCCGTTTCAAGGCCCTTGACCTTCCTCAAATCGGCTTCCGCCAGATCCGCACCGGTGAAATCAGCGCCTGAGAGATCCGCACCTTTGAAATCGACGCGCGTCAGATCCGTTCGCGTAAGCCGAGCACCGGCCAGATTGGCACCGGCAAACGAGGCCATCGCCAAAGAGGCATCGTCGAAGTCGGCACCGCGCAGCACCGCTCCATCGAAGCGGCAGCCGTGGCAGAAGTTGCGCGGCAGGAACGAGATGTCGGCACGCGGATCGTGAGGTGAGAAATCGAAGCCCGACAGGTCGGCGCCCTTGAAAGACGCCCCGTCGATCCGGCCGGTGAGGCGCACGCCGCGCAGGTTCGCGTCGTCGAACACCGGGGCTTCGCGCCAATCCGTGCGCAGGTCGGAATAAATCGTCGGACGCATGAGAGTGGCGCCCTCCAGGTTGGCCCCGGAAAAGTTCGCAAACGTCAGAACGGTGCGATCGAGACGGGCCCGGCTCAGATCGGTGCGGGCAAGGTTGGCGCGCGCCAGGTTGGTACCGAAGATATCCGAGCGCACCAGCCGCGCGCCTCTGAAATCGATTTCCGAAAGATCAAGGAATTTGAGGCCTCGCCCCGAGAGATCGACCACGGCCCCTTCCTTGCCGGCCGTAAAGAGCGCGGAGATGACTTCTCCGGCCGTCGTCTCATTGGCAATACCTTCCCCCGCCCGGATCTCCTGCGTCGTGAGATCGGGTGGCGCAGGCTCGCCGGCCGGAGCGTTTTTCGGAAGGTTAAAAACTGCGATACCCGGGCGGGCCGGCTCGACGGCTGCAGCGGGCATGAACGAGATGACGAAGGAACCCGCCAGAGCGAAAAGAGCCCGTGATGACCTCTTCCGGCAGCGCCCCGCCCGTCCCTGCATCGCTTCTCACGGCCAACAGCCGCGCCCCTCGATGTTGACCTAACAGGAAATACAACGCAGGTCGGACAGGGCCGGATCACCGGCCAGCGATCTCTTCCCCAGTTCAGTTGAACTTGATGCTTCCGAACAGCCGCACGTTGGCACCGGGCAGCAGCACGTCCTCGCGCCGCTTAAAAGAGGCATGGTTGAGCACCTCATCGTCGGCGAGGTTCTCACCCCTGAGCCCGATGGTGACTTCCTGAGACAACCCACCAATCCCGGCGAAACGCGAGGTATAGCTGATCTCCGCCGAGACCAACGTGTAGCCCGGCGTCGCCTCCTCCTCGAACTCGACCGAAAAACGGTTCTGCTCGAAGGCATGCAGAACGCCTGCGCGGGCGAACCAGTTTGCGTCGCGATAGAACAACCCGCCACCGAGCCGGTGGGGCGGAATGCGCGGAACGTTGCCGCCGCCATCGAATTCCGCATGCACGAAATCGTACTGGCCCTCGACGCCCCACACACCGTTCCAGATGGGCGCCACGTCGTACTGCGCGCCGATCTCCACGCCATAGAAGACGGCGTTCCGCTGATCGAACAGAACCTGATCGAGTTCGTCCTCGATGCCGCAACTCGCCAGCGTCTCGCCGCATGTCTCGCCGGTCAGCCCCTTGAAGATGAAGCCGTCGTAGAGCGTGTAGAAGGCGGTCGCGTCGTAACGGAAGGGCCCGGAGGCTTTGCGCAGACCGACCTCCACCGTTGCGGCTCGCTCTATATCGAGATCCGGATTGCCGATCTCGAACGTTTCGGTCGCCTCGTGGATACCGGCTGAGAAGAGTTCGCCGGCGTCGGGTGCGCGCTCGACATACTGGCCGTTGAGGGACAGAACCGTGCCGGCCGGGAGTCGATAGAGGCCACCAAGGCTGACGCTGACGGGCGTGAAGTCTCGTCCTATTGCGGCCAGCGGAACGTCCGGGTTCAGGGGATCCTCGCGGCCCGAGCCAGCGACTTGTGTGTGCTCGATGCGGCCGGCGACCTGCAGCGTGAGATCCCGTGTCACATCGAGTTCCTCGAAGACGAAGGCGGCGATGCTGTCTGTCTCGGCGGGCGCAAGTAGGCTGTCGCCCTCGAAGCTTTGGCCGCGCGTATTGCGCGTGAATGCCTGGGTTCCGATTGCGCCGCGCAGCGTGCCCAACGATGTGACGATGGGCAGATGCTGGATTTCGACGCGACCTTCATATTCCTCGTTTGTGAAGCGGTTTCCGACCTCGAAACCCTCTTCTTCCTCGTGCTCGCCGTCCTCTTCTTCCCCATGAGCACCATGGCGGGCGAGTTCGACGTGCTCGTAGTCGGATGCGCCGAACCATAAGCGCACGGCCTCGATGCCCATGTCGCGCACCCGCCATTCGCCCCGCAGCATCACCTTGTCCTGCAAGAGATCGATGCGCGGCCGCGCCTCCTCCGCTTCCTCACCCGGGATACCGTAGAGGCTGTCGACGCGGGCAAACGCGATGCCGAGAAAGCCCGACGGTCCGACCAGCGAGCCACCGACCGCGAACCCTTCGCTGTCGACGAAGGAGTTCAGCTGGCGTCCGCGCGGCGTGTCGTAGTCCTCCGCCTGCCGTTTGAAAGCATCCGCGTGCACGACAACGCCGTTCACGCCGCCCGTCGCACGCAAAGCGCCGTCCCTGCCCTCGTCCACCGAAGACAGGCCGCCGCGGATCTCCCCTGAGAAGCCGCCCTTGGGCACATACGTCGGAATACGTTCGTTCTCGATGGCCACGACACCGCCGATGGCCTGGCTACCGTAGCGCAGCGTCGCCGGGCCGCGTACAACCTCGATCCGATCCGCCGAGAAGGGATCGATCGGCACCGCATGATCTTCCGACAGAGCCGCGACGTCGGCTGTGCCGATGCCATTCTCCTGGACGCGGACACGGTAGGTGTCTAGACCACGGATGACCGGGCGGTTTGACCCGGGAGCGAAATTGGTGCCTGAAATTCCAGGCTTGGTCTGCAAGGATTCCGTGATCGTCGCGCCATGGGTCGCTTCGATCTCGCGCGCGGTCGTCACGGTAACGGGCACGAAGACGTCATCCACGACGATAAGAGTCCCCGGCAACGGCCCGGACACTTCGGCAGCAGGCTCGACCGGGGCTTCGACGATGTCTGGGACACCGTTTTCAGGCGACGCGTTCTGGGCCGGCGGGCTCGGCTCCTGGAATTGAGGCGCGGGTTGTGGCTGAGCCACCTTCTTCTTCGGCTTGGGCTTGGCGACCGGACTCGGTGCCGTCACAACGACCTCGGGAAGCGAGATCTCAGCTGCCTCTTGTGCCCCCGCAGGCCCTAATGCCGACAACGAGAGGCTGAATGGGACGGCCACGCTAGACAGCCACACGCATCTCAAGGCGCGTCTGGACCCCTCGCCATCGATCCCAACCATCTCAAAAACTCCCGGATGTTATACTATCTCATCCAGGCTTAAGCGGATAATATCCGCTGCGCAAGTAGCGACGGCGCGGAATTGGACGTATGCGGTCAAAAAAGACACAGCATCCAACGCGCAGCGGGAGTTCCGGCGCTGTAGCAAACAATGGTTTGAAGAAAATCTCAGGCTGCGGCGGGTGATCCCCCTGCGCAGCGCGCACAGGTACCTCGCAACTCGAGCGTCATCTGGCGCACCTTGAACCGTGCCGCATCGGCCCAGCCGCTGAGAGCGGCCAACGCCTTGGGCTCGTTGAACTCCGTAACAGCGCCGCAACGGTCGCAGATGGCGAAAATTGCCGTGCCCTGATGGACCGCATGGCTACACGCCACGAACGCATTGAGGCTCTCCAGGCGATGAGCGGCACCTGATGCAATCAGCCGGTCGAGCGACCGATAGACCGTCTGTGGGGCCAGGGTCGCCTTGTCGCGAAGACTATCGATGATCTCGTAGGCGCTGATGGGCCGTCCGGCGACCTTCAAGGCGTCGGAGATCATCTGGTCCTGCTCCGGAGCTGGACGGCGTTTGGCGGGCTTACGTGTCATATTTCCCTTTTCTGCTAACCCGGCCCCCTTCGCAAGCCGTTGGCCTACCTTACTCGGTGAGAAACACGAGTTGGTGTTACATTTTCAGGCGATCCCGCTGCCGGTCCGGCGGCTCGGCCCCATGATGGGGCAGCCGTGACGACACGTGCGATGTTGCAATCGGTCCGCAACTGAAGCTATATGCGCGCCATCTCAAGCAATCGCATGAGACGCCGCCCGGCACCCTTGGAGGCCGATCGCGGCTTTTTGTTATTGGAGAACTCGTCATGGCTTCAGAGATCATCGCTCTCAAAGCCACGGCGCGCCCGCGTGCAGGCAAGGGGGCCGCACGTCAAGCTCGCCGTGAAGGTAACATTCCCGCCGTGATCTACGGCGACAAGCAGGCCCCGGAAATCATTGCGCTCGAATTCAACGAGCTGTGGAAGCAGATCCTCAGGGGGCAGTTCACGTTGTCGGTCTTCGACATCGATATTGCCGGCAAGAGTAAGGTGCGCGTGATCCCGCGCGACGTGCAGCTCGATCCGGTCAAGGACTTCCCGGTCCATGTTGACTTTCTTCGCATCGGCAAGGACGGCATCATCCGCGTCGCCGTTCCGGTGAGGTTCATCAACGAGTCCCTTTCCCCGGGTCTGAAGCGTGGCGGCGTGCTCAACATCGTGCGCCACGAGATCGAGGTCTTCTGCCCCTACGATCGCATCCCGGCGGCGTTCGAGATCGATCTCGACGGCGTGGAGATCGGCCGCTCGATCCACATCTCTTCGGTTAATCTGCCGGAAGGCGTGAGCCCAGTCATCAGCAACCGCGACTTCACGATCGCCACGATCGCCGGCGTGCGGAAGGAAGAAGAAGCCGCTGCTGCCACGACCGAGGCTGCACCCGCTGCTGCTCCCGGCGCCAAAGCTGCGGCTGCCGCCCCCGCCGCTGCAGCCCCGGCTGCCACCAAGAAGAAGTAAGGGTTATGGGCCGGCGCGGAATTGTAATCCGCGCCGGCCGCCCTTCTGCCGTGGAGCTCAAGCCCTATGAAGCTCTTCGTCGGCCTAGGCAATCCCGGCGAGAAATACGCCCGCAACCGCCACAACATCGGCTTCATGGCCGTCGAGCGGATCGCGGAACTCCACGGCTTCGGCCCTTGGAAAAGGAAGTTCAAGGCCTACGCCGCCGACGGTGAAATCGGTGGCGAGAAGGTGCTGCTTCTGAAGCCTCAGACCTACATGAACGAGAGCGGCCAGAGCGTCGGCGAGGCGGCTCGCTTCTTGAAGATCGCCGAGGGGGACGTCGTGATATTCCACGACGAACTCGACCTGCTGCCCGGGCGCATCAAGGTGAAGACGGGTGGCGGCAACGCGGGCCACAATGGCCTGCGCTCCATCTCGGCCCATATCGGTAACGAAACGCAGCGCGTGCGCCTCGGCATCGGGCATCCCGGCAACAAGGATGCTGTGTCGTATTACGTGCTGAGCGATTTTGCGAAAGCGGACCAGGCTTGGCTTCCCGATCTCATGGAGGCCGTCGCGAAGGCTGCCCCGCATCTCGCCCGCGGTGACGCCGCGCGCTTCCAGACCGACGTCGCACGTCTGTTGCAGCAGGCAGAAAGCAACGCTGGCGGCGCGAGCAAGGAGGACGACAGAGCGTCCCGCCCCGCCCGCATTTCCACGGCCGTCGGACCACCTGGCGAACGCAGGTCGAAACGCGCCACCGCGCTTGCAGACAATCTGGCGAAGTGGCTGGCTGGCCGCAAGCCCAAGGACTGAATGCCTTTTTTGGTCCGCATCATGCGACCGCCACGCTAGGCGCATCCACCCTTGTGCTAACTTCGGGAAAACACCTCCGCCCCCTTCAATCGCCACACTGGACCGGTATAGGCTGCGCGCGACTTTGGGTGCACGCCCCTTTGCCGGGCGCGCGCCCGGCAACAAGAAACGCTCACAAAGCGGGCAGGATACAACAACCATGACCGACGACATCAGCCCCGAGGACAGCCACAAGCGCTCCAAGACCGGACGGCGGCTCTACAGCGCTTATCGCTGGAGTGACCGATTCCAGTGGCTTTCGTCGCTCTTCCGCACACCATCGGAAGTCGGCTTCGCGGCGACGTCGGCCGCGGTTGTTGGAACGGTCACGGGAATGACGGTGCTCGATGCCATCGAGACGCGCGCCAACCGCGATTACACGCCGATCGCCGTGGAGCGCGCGCGCACGACGGAAAACTCGACCATGTTCGAGATCATCGGGTACGACAAAGCCGGACGGCGAGGCGTGTTCGAAGTTGTCGTGCTCAACAAGGATTTCATGTGGGCTCATGCCAGCGCCGAAGAGCTTGAACGCGAAGGAAAGAAAATCCCGGCTGCGGCCGTTGCCGAAACCGTGCTCGACGGCGAGGTTCGCTCTTCTCTGGCAGAAGCCCGCGAGATCGTTGCTGTCGGTACAGCCTCCCAGGAAGGTCAGGCTGCCACCGAAATTGCACGGGCCCGCAAGCGCGCTGCGCGCACGGCTGAGATCGCCCTGGAGCCCACGCCCGACTGGGTGCCAGTATGGACGCTATCGCTCGGGCAGTATCGCGACCCCTGCGAGGCGTGCGAAACAACAGGCACGAGCTGGCAGCGGCCCTTCATCGTCGTGGCAGTCAAAGATCTGGAGCCCGGCACGGTTATGGGTGAAGCGCTCGGCGATGCCATGACCGGCAAGGACAGCCTGCCGAGCCCGGCGAGCTATTCGGCATTCGAGTTGACAAAGATCCGCGGCTAACGCGGGTCAGTGCCGCCGCCCCTGTCCGCATGCCCGCATGACCTTGAGCCCTGCCCCACGTCCTGCGCCGCCTATCGGGGGCGCAGATCTTGGGCGCGGCCCTTTCCACCATTGATTGGGCACGCCGACCGGTGTAGCCCAGCGCCAAGCAAATCAAGGACAATACGATCATGGGATTCAAGCTCGGCATCGTCGGCCTGCCGAACGTCGGAAAATCGACGCTCTTCAACGCGCTGACACAGACGGCGGCGGCGGAAGCCGCGAACTATCCCTTCTGCACCATCGAGCCGAATGTGGGCGAAGTCGGCGTGCCCGATCCCCGCCTCGACACGCTGGCAAAGATTGCAGGTTCCGCCCAGATCATTCCGACACGGCTCACATTCGTCGATATCGCCGGCCTCGTGCGCGGCGCCTCCAAAGGCGAAGGCCTCGGCAACAAGTTCCTGTCCCACATCCGCGAAGTCGATGCGGTGGCCTATGTGCTGCGATGCTTTGAGGACGATGACATCACGCACGTGGAGAACCGCGTGGATCCCCTTGCGGACGCCGATGTCGTCGAGACCGAGCTGATGCTGGCGGACCTGGAGAGCGTGGAAAAGCGTATCGCGCCAATCGAGAAGAAGGCCAAGTCCGGCGACAAAGACGCCAAGGCGCAGTTCGCGCTCATGGAGAAGGTTCTGGCGCCGCTGCGCGAGGGCAAACCGGCGCGAACGGCAAACATCACGCCTGAAGAAATGCCAGCCTTCCGCGGACTCCAGCTTCTGACTGCCAAGCCCATCGTGTACGTGTGCAACGTGGAAGAGGCCGCGGCCTCAACGGGCAACGCGCACTCCAAGCGCGTCGAAGAACGTGCCAAGGTGGAAGGGGCCGCGGCCGTCGTGATCTCGGCAAAAATCGAGAGCGAACTGGCGGGCATGTCGCCGGAGGAGCGCACCGAGTTCCTGGCCGCGATGGATCTGGAGGAACCCGGCCTCAACCGGCTCATCCGCGCGGGCTATGCGTTGCTGGACCTCGTCACCTATTTTACCGTGGGACCGAAGGAGGCGCGCGCCTGGACCATTACGCGCGGCACCAAGGCGCCGCAGGCCGCCGGCGTCATCCATACCGATTTCGAAAAAGGCTTCATTCGTGCCGAAACCATCGCCTACGGGGACTATGTCGCCCACAATGGCGAAACGGGATGCAAGGATGCCGGCAAAATGCGACTTGAAGGCAAGGAGTATGTCGTGAAGGACGGCGACGTCCTGCATTTCCGGTTCGCGAACTGACGATTGACGAGGGAGCGCAGACCCATGACCGATACACCGCCAGACCGCCTTTCCGTGGACCCGACGAGCCAGCACTACGACGAGGCCGTGCTCGCCCGAGATGTCGGCGTACGCTTCAACAACAGCGAGAAGACGAACGTGGAGGAATACTGCGTCAGCGAGGGCTGGATCCGCGTCGCCGCCGGCAAGGCCAAGGACCGGTTCGGGCGGCCCATCACCATCAAGCTGAAGGGCAAGGTGGAGCCCTATTTCAAGCTACCCGAGGTGACTGAAAGCGGCGATTGACACATTTCCAAAAGCGGGGCGCTGGAATGTAGGACGATGCCGCTCCTCGTCACGCCGCAATAGCCGATGACGGGGGGACGCCAAGATTGTAGGCTTGCCCTGACCTCCTGACCGAAGACGCGGATGATCGGCCAGAGAGCGTTGCAAGTCCGATGCCGTATACGAGTCATCGGGAGTCGGAGCATGAGTTGCGTAAAGGGAAAAATCGCCTTGCGTCACGAGCGGTTCGATTGGGCGGTCGTCAATACCCAACCCCATAAAGAGGGGGTGGCGGTCGATAACCTTGTCCGCCAGGGATTCTCTGCTTATTGCCCCCTCGTCCGCAAACGCGTGCGCCACGCCCGCAAGACGCATGCCGTGCTGCGCCCTCTGTTTCCGGGCTACCTCTTTGTCGAGGTCCCCAAGGACCGGCGTGCGTGGCGCCCTATCGTTTCGACCTATGGCGTGCGCGCCCTCCTGCGCCACGGGGATGAGCCATGCCGCCTCGACCCGCGCTTTATCGCGGCGCTGCAGGCCCGCGAGATCGATGGCATCATCGTCGCACCGGCGAGCCCCTATGAGGTCGGCCAGCAGGTGCGGATCACCGATGGCCCCTTCGAGGGCCTCGTGGCAACAATCACGGACATGAACGAGAAAGACCGGCTCGTCGTCCTGATGGATTTATTGAACCGCCCCGTGCGTGTGCGCCTTTACGGGCGGCAAGTGGCAGCCAACTGAATTCATTTCCCGTATTCCACGACTGCCAGGCAGACCGCGCCGCTGCCACATTTTCTTGCGACCGATTTGTTGTCGATTACTGGCTCTTGGCGCCGACGGAAACTGGCCAACCTGGCAATCCGGCCCTAAAATCCCGAATTGTTTTTGACATTAGAAAGTCTTGCATGCTCTCGCGACATCTCAGGCAGCTCGAGTCAGAAGCCATCTTCATCTTTCGCGAGTTAATCGCGGAATGCGAGCGCCCTGTGCTGCTCTATTCCATAGGCAAGGATTCCTCCGTTCTCCTCCATCTGGCCCTCAAGGCTTTCCATCCCTCCAAGCCGCCTTTTCCTCTTTTACACATCGATACGACCTGGAAATTTCGAGAGATGATCGCCTTCCGGGATCAGACCGCGGCACGGCATGGGCTCGAACTTCACGTACATACCAATCCCGAGGGACTGTCCCGCCAGATCTCGCCCTTTACGCACGGGAGCGCGATCTACACCGACATCATGAAGACGCAGGCCCTGCGTCAGGCCCTTGACCATTTCGGCTTCGACTGCGCGATCGGCGGCGCACGCCGCGATGAAGAGAAGTCTCGCGCCAAAGAGCGCGTCTTTTCCATGCGCGCCGAGAACCACCGCTGGGATCCCAAACAGCAGAGACCGGAACTCTGGTCGCTGTACAACGGCCGCCACCGCAAGGGCGAGAGCATCCGCGTCTTTCCCCTATCCAACTGGACCGAGTTCGATGTCTGGCAGTACATCCTCGAGGAGCGGATCGACATCGTTCCCCTCTACTTTGCCCAGAAGCGCCCCGTTGTGAGGCGCGACGGCATGCTCATCATGGTCGACGACGAACGGCTACCGCTTGAGCCGGGTGAAACACCGCAACATCTCTCCGTCCGCTTTCGCACGCTGGGCTGTTATCCGCTGACCGGAGCGCTCGAGTCCGAGGCAGCCTGCTTGGAAGACATCATCGATGAACTTCTGGCGACGCGCGTTTCTGAACGTCAGGGCCGCGCCATCGACCGGGACAGCTCGGGCTCGATGGAAAAGAAGAAGCAGGAGGGCTACTTCTGATGGCGTTTGTCGATGACGAGTTGAGGCCAGCGGCAGCGGACACGCGCTTGGCAGGAACGAAGGATGTTCTGCGTTTTCTGACATGTGGCAGCGTCGACGACGGCAAGAGCACGCTCATCGGCCGCTTGCTCTTCGAAGTGGGACACGTGTTCGTCGATGAACTCGCCACGCTTGAGGAGGACAGCCAGCGGCACGGGACGACAGGCGCGCAAATCGATTACGCGCTCCTTCTCGATGGTCTGCAAGCGGAACGCGAGCAAGGCATCACCATCGATGTCGCCTATCGCTACTTCTCCACCCCCCGGCGGAAATTCATCGTCGCCGACACGCCGGGTCACGACCAGTACACACGCAACATGGTCACGGGCGCCAGTGTCTCGGATCTGGCCATCATCCTGATTGACGCGCGCAAAGGTGTTCTCACACAGACGCGGCGGCACAGTGCCATTGCCCACCTGCTTGGCGTGCGTCACGTCGTGGTTGCTGTCAACAAGATGGATCTCATCGGATTCGATGAGGATCAGTTTACCGCCATCCGGACAGAGTACGAAGAATTCGCAACCCATCTTGGGTTGACGAGCTTCACCTTCATTCCGGTTGTCGCTTCTGCTGGCGACAATATCGCCGTGCCAAGTTCCAGGATGCCCTGGTACGCGGGACCGACCCTGCTGTCGCATCTGGAAACCGTCGACCCTCGGCCCACTGCAGGCTGGAATGGCATGACGATGCCCGTACAGTGGGTTAATCGCCCCCATCTCGATTTCCGGGGCTACTCGGGAAAGCTCGCGAGCGGCAGGGTGAAGCCCGGCGATCCGGTGGTCATTCTGCCCTCGGCCCGAACGACCCGCATCCGCGCGGTTCATAGCCCCGACCGTGAACAGGTCGAAGCAGCGGCGGGAGACGCCGTGACCCTCGTGCTCGATCAGGAAATGGACGCCAGTCGCGGGGACGTGATTGCGTCCGCAGACTGCCGGCCCGAGGTGACCGACCAGTTCGCGGCGCATCTCGTCTGGCTCGGAGACGAACCGATGCTGCCAGGGCGCAGCTACTGGCTGAAATGTGCCTCCCAGACGGTTGCCGCCTCGATCACGACACTGAAGCACAAGATCAACGTCGACACGCTGGAAGAAGCGGTCGGCCGACAGCTCCAGCTGAATGACATCGCACTGTGCAATCTTTCCACCAGCCGGCCCATCGTGTTTCTGCCCTATGACCAGAGCCGCGAACTGGGCGCCTTCATTCTGATTGACAAGCTGACCAACGAGACTGTCGGCGCCGGTATGATCCGCTTCGCGTTGCGGCGCGCGGCCAATGTCCACTGGCAGGCGCTCGATATCGACCGAAAGGCGCGTGCGGTCCAGAAGAGCCAGAAGCCCTTCTGTCTTTGGTTCACGGGGCTGTCCGGATCGGGCAAGTCAACGATTGCCAATGCCCTCGATCGCCGCCTGTACGGACTCGGACACCATGTGTTCCTGCTCGACGGGGACAATGTCCGGCACGGACTCAACAGAGATCTCGGCTTCACCGATGCCGACCGGGTCGAGAACATCCGTCGCGTGGCGGAGGTTGCGAAGCTGATGGTGGATGCCGGTCTCATCACCATGGTGTCCTTCATCTCACCCTTCCGTTCGGAGCGCCGCATGGCGCGCGAGCTGTTTCCCGACGGCGAATTCCTTGAGGTCTTTGTGGATACGCCCTTGAGCGTGTGCGAGGCGCGAGATGTGAAGGGCCTCTATCGAAGAGCCAGGGCCGGCGAGATCAAGAACTTCACCGGCATCGACTCCGATTACGAAGCGCCGGAACGAGCGGAAATATCCGTCGATACCTCGCAGGGCGCGATCGAAGGAGTGGTTGACCGCGTGATGGCCGAGCTGCAGCGGCGGGCGCTCATCTGAGGCGCCGCTATCTCGATGAGCGCGGCGACCTGCCGTCAGGAGCAATGCCGAGCAAGCTCGTCAAATAGCTTTTCAAGTTCCGGATCGCGACGACAGGCCGGAAATCCTCGAGGATCATCGCGCGGACGAACACCCCATCGAGATAAGTCGAGATGAAGGTGGCCGTCTGCGCGGGATCCACCTGCGCAAAATCTCCGCGCGCGATTCCGGTCTCCAGCGCAGCCAGAAGTACGGCCCGCTCGTCATCGTAGAAGGTGCGAATAGCTTCGTCGATGGTGGCCTTGCGCTCGGCGGTACTGGCATAGTCGATCGAAAGTTTGATCAGCTTCGCGATCGCGTCGTACTCGCGGATGTGCGTGTCGATCCACGCAAAGATCAATTCCGCCGGCTCATGCACCCCATCCCGCGACATCCGGAAGCGATCGAACGCGCGTTCCACCGCAAGCGACACCGCGCGGCGGAACAGTTCTTCCTTGTTGCCGAAGTAATAGTAGATCAGCGCCGTATTGAAGCCGGTCTCCTTGGCGATATCAGCCGTTGTCACGCTGGAGAAATTGCGTGCGGCGAACAGATCGAGCGCCGCGGAAAGGATGGCCGCCTCGGCCTCCACGTTCATGCTGCCAGCCTTGGGGCGCCCTACATTCGAAGCTTTGCGCCGCATCGCCCGCCTCTTTTTCAGGCGATCTGATGTGAAGATTGTTCGAAAGGCAGGCAGCTCCCGTACATTTTCCACTTCTCCCAGAAAATTAATTGAGTAATTAATTATAGCCATCGCGGGTCGGGCGCAAGTCCGCATCGAACCCGGCACGTCAGCCCTAGTTCAAACTGGAGATTGCCCATGGATGCCCCCGTCGATCCCTCGTCCCACGACCTTGCCGGACGTCTACAGTCGGAAGGCGTGAAGTATATGTTCGCGAGCTACGTCGATCTACACGGCGTCTCGAAGGGCAAGGTGGTGCCAATCGATCACCTCGCACGCATGCTGAAGGGCTCGGAGTTGTGCACGGGCGCGGCCCTTGACGGCGTACCTCAGGATGTGAGCGACGAGGAAGTCGCCTCTTATCCCGATCCCGCCTCCGCAGTCGTTCTGCCGTGGCGCAAGGACGTCGCCTGGTTTGCCTCCGATCTCTGGCTCAAGGGCGCACCATTCGATGCCTGCAGCCGCAATATCCTGAAGCGTATGCTGGCGAAGGCCTCCGAGATGGGCTTCTCCTTCAACCTGGGCATGGAGGCGGAATTCTTCGTTCTGAAGGACGACCCAATGAATCCGCTGGGGTACACCCCGGTCTCGAACCGTAAACACCTGGAAAAGCCCGCTTATGACGTCGCGCGCATGCTCGACAACATGGATTGGATGAACGAACTCGTCTCAGCCATGAACGGACTGGGGTGGGATGTTTACTCGTTCGACCACGAGGACGGCATCGGCCAGTTCGAGGTCGATTTCCGCTTCTTCGATGCCCTGTCTATGGCGGATCGCTATGTCTTCTTCAGGATGATGGCGCACGAGATCGCGCGCAAGCATGGAGCCTTCGCGAGCTTCATGCCCAAGCCCTATGCTGACCGTGCCGGTTCGGGTGCGCACTTCAACATGTCGCTTGCCGACAAGGCGACCGGCAAGAACCTGTTCGTCGACCCGAACGACCCCCGCGGCTGCGGGCTGTCCAAGCTCGGTTACCAGTTCGTCGCGGGCGTGCTGGCTCATCTGCCCGCTATCTGCGCCGTCGTCGCACCCACCGTGAACAGCTATAAGCGTCTCGTGCTGAAGGGCTCGATGTCGGGCTTCACCTGGGCACCAATCTGGGGCTGTTATGGAAACAACAACCGCACGAATACCGTGCGCATTCCCCTAGGAGGCGGACGAGTGGAGCTGCGCGCCGCCGACAGCTCCTGCAACCCCTATCTTGGCGCCGCGCTCGTTTTGGCTGCCGGCCTGGAAGGCATCGCGAGGGGCGCCGACCCCGGCGACCCCCACACGGAGAACATGTACCTGAAGAGCCCTGATGAGGTCGCCGCGCTTGGCATCAAGCGCCTGCCGCAAACACTCGGCGACGCGGTGGAGGCCTTCGCGGCCGACCCCCTTTCTAAGGAGGTGTTTGGAGAGGGCATGTATGGCGCCTGGCTCGACTACAAGCGGGACGAGTGGATCAGCTACCTGAACCACGTCTCCGACTGGGAGCGATCGCGCTATCTGAAGTTCTTCTAAGGCTTGCTAGCGTTACCGGTAATTCCGGGACGAGCGGGGGTTCGCCTCTACGGCTTCACGGGTGTACGCCCGACGCTGTAGTAGGTGATCCCCCGCCGCGCCATCTCGTCGGGTTTGTAAATGTTGCGCAGGTCGATGATGACGGGGGCCTTCAGGAGCGACGTGATGCGATCCAGATCAAGAGCGCGGAACTGCTCCCATTCCGTCACGATGCAAAGTGCATCGGCCCCATCGATACAAGCGTACGCATCGGGCATGTATTCCACATCGCTAAGTTCGGCATGGGCCTGCTCGATCCCCTTGGGATCGTAGGCCCGGATCCGCGCACCGTTGTCCTGCAGATAGCGGATAACGGCGATCGACGGAGCATCGCGCATGTCGTCGGTATTGGGCTTGAAGGTCAGCCCCAGGATCGCGACTGTCTTGCCGCGCACGCTGCCGCCACACGCCGACATGACCTTTCGAGCTACGCTGCGCTTGCGCTGATCGTTGACGGAGATAACGCTTTCGACGATGCGCATGGGCACGCCGTGATCCTGCGCGGTCTTGGCAAGGGCGTTCGTATCTTTCGGGAAGCAGGAGCCGCCATAGCCTGGTCCGGCGTGGAGGAATTTGGAGCCGATGCGGTTGTCGAGACCCATGCCGCGCGCCACATCCTGAACGTTCACGCCCACCTCTTCGCACAGATCCGCAATTTCATTGATGAAGGTGATCTTGGTGGCGAGGAAGGCATTGGCGGCATACTTGATGAGTTCGGCCGCGCGGCGCTCGGTGAACATGATCGGCGCCTGGTTGATGAACAGCGGCGCGTAAAGGTCCGCCATGACCTGGCGAGCCTTGGCATCCGTGACACCGATTACAATGCGGTCCGGATGCTTGAAATCCGTGATGGCCGCGCCTTCGCGCAGGAACTCGGGATTGGACGCCACCGAGAACTCTGCGTCGGGTCTCACCTCGCGAATGATCCGCTCAATCTCATCGCCCGTCCCCACCGGCACCGTCGACTTGGTGCATACGACCGTGTAGCCCTGCAGCGCTTCGGCGATGTCGCGGGCCGCCTGATAGACGAAGCTCAAGTCTGCGAAATTATCGCCACGGCGAGAGGGGGTACCGACCGCGATGAAGACCACATCGGCCGCGGCCACGGCCTGCTTCAGGTCCGTCGAAAAGGCAAGGCGGCCACCTGCGACGTTGTTGGCAACGAGGGCGTCGAGACCTGGCTCGAAGATGGGGATCTCTCCGCGCTTCAGCGCCTCGATCTTCCCGGCATCCTTGTCGACACACGTTACGTTGTGACCGAAGTCGGCAAAGCACGGTCCCGAGACGAGCCCCACGTAGCCCGAACCGATCATCACGACACGCATATCTCAATGACTCCCAGATCTTCATCAAGGGTGGCGCCGGAGCCCAAGCAGAAGGCCCCCGGCGGGCAAGCAAGCGGCAGAACAGACCACGAGAGCGGTTATCCGTGCTGGGCAGGTCAGGTCAATGCCGGAATTCATCGCGGCCCGGCAAGGAGAGTGCAGCGGAGCGCTTTGTCGCGACAAAGCGCGTGGCAGCCGGTTATCCCAGAGAGTTATCCCCAAAGAACTGCAGGCTTGACGGCGAGAGGGCGCCCCCTCTCGTGGAGACAATACGCCATCTGAAACTTCGATGTCTGCCCCTGTTTAGAGAAGCCAGAAAACCACCTGAAAGAGCTGAGCGAAGTTCCTGAAGGCAAACCCGCGCCGACGATTCCTAATTGCGCGATATCGGATTTTTTCAGGGAAGTGGCTGTGCGCCGCTCGGCTCGCAGGCATGTGAAGGAGGACGCACCAAAGGCGAGTTCGACCACGTTGGCTACACTGTCGGTGGTGGATTTGAATAAGCACTGGATAACAACTGGAGTGTGAAGGCAGAGTATCTATTCATCGACCTTGGTGATCAGGACTATAGCCTAAAGGGAACCACAACCCCTGGCGGCAACACGCCGTATGTGGAGACTTTTGGAGCCGATATGCAGCTTCACACCGTACGGGCGGGACTAAACTACAGGTTTTAGCGGAGATATTAAGTCTCCCTCCACAGGAGAGAAGCAACTTTGATAAAATACGCACGCGATTGGAGTTCTTCTTTCCAACCAAGCGCGACATGCATCCGTGCGGCGCTCTCCTGGCGCTTCGGCAACTGGGGCCGTTGAGCCCACAGGCCGGCGGAATAAGTTCACTGCGGGGGCCGGTGATGGCGCGCAAGGTTTCGGCCTTGGGCGCCATCAGTATTTGGGCCAAGGCCGATGCATGGAGGCTTGATGACCGGCATGCACCCCTGTTCAAGGGCCGGGGCATGGTCCGCAGATGAACGGGAGCCGCCTGCCGCCGACGCGTCCCTTGCAGCAGCGAGCGGCCAATGCGAGGGAAGTGACGTCCCGACAGTTTTGATGGGGCCTGACGTCCAAATCATTTCCCAGAGGCCTCATGTTCGAAAGCGACCTTAGCCTGTTCGTCACAAAGTTCCTGCCGGTCTTTCTGTATCCGGTTGGCGCCGCAGCCGGTCTGACGCTCGTCGCGGGCGCCCTCACCCTTCTGGGCTATCGCCGGTCAGGCGCGGCCGCCGCCATTTCGGCCGGAGCGCTGCTTTGGGCGTGTGCGACTCCGTTCGTTGCCGAATGGGCGGCCGGCTCTCTGGAACGGCAGCATCCGCCCCGGTCCATGTCTGAGACGCCTCAGGCCGACGTTGCCATCGTGCTCGGAGGCGGCATCCGCCCGAACGCAAGCCCGCGCCAAGAACCGGACCTTGGAGATGCGAGCGACCGCGTCCTCCACGCCGCCCGGCTTTTCCGGGCTGGCAAGGTGACACGCATCCTCATCACGGGCGGCAACATTCCGTGGATCTCCGGAACCACTCCCGAAGCCCAGATGATCCGCGACCACTTGGTGGAATTTGGAGTGCCGGTTGAGGTGATCTCGGTTGCCACGGAAAGCCGCAACACCTACGAGAATGCGCTTGAGATCAAACGCCTGAAGGAGACGCAACCGTTCCAAACGGCGCTGCTCGTCACCTCCGCGATTCACATGCCGCGCGCGATCGCCACATTTCAGCGAGCCGGTATCCCCGTCCTCGCATCGAGCACGGATGTGCGCGTGATCACGAAGACGAACCGCACGGTATTTGATTGGCTTCCAGACTCCGAGTACCTCGACCTCACCACCAAGGCCGTGAAAGAGTGGATCGGGACGTTGGCCTACCGGATGCGTGGGTATTTGTAACCTTCACAAGCGGGCTTCGGCCGCGCTCAACTTTTGAGCGCTTTTGATGATGTGGCGATGTTCCCCCGGCCGTGCCTCCGAGCGGAATGCCATGCAATGAGTTGCTCATGTCAGGACGTCACAGGTCCGAGATGGGTCCGACACGCTTTGCAGAGCAGATCAAGCCCGATAATAGGCCCGATACCAATCCACGAACGCCCTGACACCGTCCTTCACCGGCGTCGCCGGCTTATAGCCCACAGCCTTCACGAGTTCAGAGACATCCGCAAAGGTATCGGGAACGTCCCCTGGTTGAAGGGGAAGCAGTTCCTTGATCGCCCTGCGACCCAGCGCGTCCTCGATTGCCTCGATGTAGGCGCTGAGCTTCACCGGCGCGTTGTTGCCGATATTGAAGAGACGGAACGGGGCATTGGACGTCGCCGGGTCGGGCGCGTCGCTCGACCACTCGGGATTTGGCGCGGCAATCTGGTCGGACGCGCGGATCACACCCTCGGCAATATCCTCGACATACGTGAAGTCGCGCGTGTGGTCGCCGTGGTTGAAGACTTTGATCGGCTCCCCGGCAAGGATGGCCCTGGTGAAGAGGAAGAGAGCCATGTCCGGGCGGCCCCAGGGGCCATAGACAGTGAAGAACCTGAGCCCCGTCGTGGGAAGCCGGAAGAGATGGCTGTAAGCGTGCGCCATGAGTTCGTTGGCGCGCTTCGTGGCCGCGTAAAATTGCAGGGGGTGGTCCACGCTTTCGTGCTCGGAGAAAGGCATCTTGGTGTTCGCCCCGTACACGCTCGAAGTCGACGCGTACGTCAGATGGGGCACGGCGGCATGCCGGCATGCCTCGAGGATGTTGGTGAAGGCAACGAGATTCGACTGCACATAGTCGTGCGGGTTCTCAATCGAATGCCGCACGCCAGCCTGGGCCGCGAGGTGAATGGCCCGATCGAAGCGATGCTGTGTGAAACAGCGCGTCACAGCCTCTTGGTTGGCCAGATCTGCACGAATAAAAGTCCAGGATCCATTTGTCGTCCGGGCCACCTGTTCCAGTTCGGCCAGCCGGGCTTCCTTCAGCGCCGGATCATAGTAGGCATTCACGTTGTCGAACCCCACGACCTCGTCACCGCGTTCAAGCAAGCGCTTGGCTGTGTGAAACCCTATGAAGCCAGCCGCGCCGGTAACAAGAACCTTCATCTATTCTGCCTTCAATTGTCCGTGGGGAACAGGTTGCGGCCACCGGCCGCCTAGGAGCATCTCGGCCCCACCTTATCGGCGCGCGCCCCCTCATCACTTACAATAGCATTCGAGTGTTGCAACCCAGAACTGGGGCCGCGTTCCCGCCCCGCACAAAGAAGAGCGTAGAGTCCGCACACAACGGGGATCGTGATGGATTGCCGCTTTGCAGATCCCGTGATGATGGATCTCAGCCCCCGGAGCCCTCTCCTCTCAGTAGACAGCCACGGTGCACCCCAAGGTTTGTCCTTCCGGACCCAACTGGCGGCAAATGTCTTCCGCCTCTTTGCGCGTCACCGAAGGCCCCACGAGCAACCGATACCATGTTGTCTGCCCCTCCCCAGGGACCGGGCGAACCTCGGGAACCTTGTCCGACAGCACCGCGTGCCGCTTCTGGAGCGAGATGAAAACCTGCAGGACGGAACTCGCATCCTTCAATGTAATCAAAGCCGGGGCGAAGCGATCCGAAGACATCTTGGGGCCGGCAGCATTGGGCTCAGCCGCAGAGGCACGCGATCCGGCCGCCGGGGGCATAACGGCGGCGACCTGCGTTCCTGCTGAAGACGAAGCAGCCTGCGACACCGTCGGCGCCTCTTCGTGCGCAGGTGCTGGGGGCTTGCGGCGCGGAAGCGGCGTGTCGGTGCTTCGGGCGACCTTTGGTTCATCCGGTTTCGCGAAAGACTCCGCCTCCGGTGCAGCACCATCCACGCGCGACACCGCCGGCGGTGCGGTCGGGACGGTTTCGCCCAGTGACAACGGTGATGAGGCCTCGCTCGGAGCATTCGATGTCTGTCCACCCAATGGCGGATCGACAGGCGGCCGCAACGATGCCGCTGCGTCTTGAGGACCATCGGTGGATGCGGTCCCGTCATTAGGATTGAGGACGACAGGCGGTGCCGCCGTGACAACGGAGGCCTGAGGCAGAGGATCTCGCGGAGGTTCGACCCGGATCACACCTGGGGTGACGGCGTGCTCGGCCGACAGCCCTTTGGGGATCGTGGATGATCTCGCAGCCGAAGGCACCGCTTTGCTGTCCGCCCCCCGGAAGGAACTGAGTTCCTCCCTTGATCCCGCAGCGTCTCGCGGCCCCTGGAGACTCCAGTAGCTCAAGCCAGCAAGCAAAACTGCACCACCCACCAGACCGACCCGTGCTTTTGCCGAGGCCACTCGTCCGAACTTGCGCCGTTCGGTGGCCTGATGCGCGAGCGGCGCGGGGGACAGGTCGATTGCAGGGCCGTACCCCTTAGGACGCGCCACCCCGTCTTGAAATGCGCGATCAGCCTGAGCGTGCTGGAAGCGCACGGCGGCATCGACCGATGCAATCCCTTGAGCCGCGGCAAAGGAGGCAGACGACTCCCAGTGAGCGCCAATGCGCGCAACCGGCCCAGCGCTGGCAGGGTCTGCGGCGGGATGCAGCGTTGTCACCTGTGCCTGAAGGCGCAGCGATGCCTCGATGAGAAGAACGTCGAGTTGTGCGCCGAATGCTTTAGCCTGCGAATCGAGAGGCTGTGCGGCGTGCGCGTCGAACATTCGGTTATCGACATCACCCAGAGCATGGACAGGCGCGGCAGCAACGGAACCAGCGGTAACTGGGCCTGCGTGCGGCCAGACAGTCGAGTGAGCAGGCAGTCCGCGCGCCGGAGCAGATGGCGGAAGGCGGCGCGTCAACTCCATGACCAGATCATGAAGAACCGCTTCATCTGTTCGGGATGGACTCTGCTCAGACATGCCGACGCTATACCAACATTTCGCCTACCATCTCCGCGTGGGCCCCATCGTCTTCTTCCACCGCGCAGCAACGAACCGACCAAACCCTCGAGAGGCGCGCCCAACCGCGATAAGATAAATAATCTCAGGCGCCTATTGGCATGCTCCTCTTCCCATCAACAACCGCGAAAAAGGGCGAGATCAAGGAGATGACGGCGCAGGAAAGTGCGCCATCGGATGAGGTCCCAGCACACCTGGCTGCGCGAACAGACCGTCGTCAAGACGAAGACCGACCGCACCTGACAGAGCCCGCCAATCAAGCCGTGCCCGCCGTGTCCCGTTGTTAAAGCCGCGAAAGCACATTCCGTCATCAGTTTGAGGTGCGACACCCGGCCCTTGTTCTCAAAAGTGCTCTTTCCGTAAGAGGCACCCCCCAAGTTCTATCCGCAGACCGGTCTGTCGCGCGCAAGGACGTTGTGTCGAGGTTCTAGTAAAGTGCAAGGCAACGTCGATCGGCGGACCGGCGTAGGTCATGAAAAGTGACAGGCCGACGGCTCAATATCTTCCGAACACCTTCATCAGCGGTCGATTTTTTCCACACCTTGTGCAACATTAAGTTGTTCCGGGCGCTCAGCGCTTGACGAGTTCAGGAGGCGAGTTCGATGTCCAGGCTGCGGCAGACTTTTGAGGCACTCCTCTTTCTCCTCGTCCTTCTTGGGTTCGCCGCGACCGCGCACGTCAAGGTGGGCAAGGCCCCCTCATGGCTCACCCAGTCCGTCGACTCGACGGCTTGTCTTGTCGCGAAGCGCCCCCTTTCCCCTGGCGGCAATTGTTCATCTAGCTCTTGATCGGACCGCCGCGGCTGCAAGACGGCATCTCCGTCAGCGCGTCTGGGATTGTCGAGGCCATAGCCGGTGATCCGTGCGGGCCCTGAGATATGCGCCGTCGCGCGGTGGACGGGACGGCATGGGTGCAAGCACCTGTGGCTGTGACTGTCCGTCGTCAAGGTCTTGAGGAACTGCCGCTTTAACTCCGGCGGGAAACGGCCGTGGTCCGATTCAGAAAGCTTACCCACAGTCCATCCACAGACGCGTTGGGCCCTTTGATCTTCATCAAACCCGACCCGCTTCTTTAGGGTCACCATCAACGCGTGCCATAGATAGTTGTCTTGCGTCGGCACAAACTGCGAGGTGCGCCCCTTCCCTCAGATCGTGCGCGTATCGTTCGGGGCGTTCCCCGCTGTCACCCCGCAAAAAGCCTGACTGGCCCGAAGCCCCCTCGCTCCGGGCCAAGTCATTTGCGACCGGGCACTCGATGAGAGACATGGCGCCAACATGAGCGTGACCCCGATCAGCCTTGGCATCATCTCTCAAAAAACATTCCTCCACCGCCGTCGCGCGTCCACGGGAGGTCCTTCAGAAAGGTGGTAAGCCTTCCAATTGGGATCGTTTTGCAGCGGACGTGTTTGGCTCTCCAGCCGCCTTGGCGTGGGCTGGGTCCGTTGGGGACGGGCTTGGCACAAATGCTGCTCCGCGCTCGGGAATATGACAACTTGAGACGGCCTCGTCCCGTTTTGGGCCGTGCCGCTCTCGGGAGCTCCACAAGCATCATTGGGACATAGCCACGGACAGACAAATCGGAGCCGACCGGTGGATGACCATGACACACCACAAGGGCGATCTTCTCCCACCGTCGGGCTGCTCCCGCCTTCTCAACAGGAGCGCGCGCTGAACCGATCCCTAACACCGTTTCTTCTCACGTTTCCGACACTCCCTAACCTTTAAATTTTTTATGCGAGATTGTTCATGACCATCCTTGTTTCCAGCGCCGTCGAACTTTTGAATGCCCTCGCCAGTGCCGCACCGGGGACAACGATTGAGTTGGCCGGTGGGAACTACGGGGACATTGTCCTCAATGGCTTTCAGTTTTCCCAAGCGGTCACGCTGCGATCGCAGGACCCCAAGGCGCCAGCAACCTTCGACAGCCTATCGGTCAAAAATGCGAGCGGACTGACCTTTGACAGCATTGCGGTCCATCATGTCCTCGCGCCCGGCGAACCCGACTGGGTTGGGGGCTTTCAGATTACCAATTCCGATCACATTACCGTTCGCAATTCCGAGATATCCGGTACCGCGGACGGCAATCATACGAACGACGGCCAGGGGCTCCTGATCCTCAATGCAAGCGCCATCACGCTCGAGGGCAACGCCTTCCATGATTTGAAAACCGGCCTCGCCGTCGGGCGCTCGGACGGCATTGAGATCCGCGGCAACCGGTTTTACGACATTCGCAGTGACGGCGTGCAGATGGCCAGCGTGCGCGACGCGACCGTGGAGGGCAATACCTTCACCGATTTCCGTCCCGCGTATCACTTGGGCGATCATCCCGACATGATCCAGGTTTGGAATGATGGAACCTTCGGACCGATGTCCAACATAGTCATCCGCGACAACACCCTGACGCGCGGAGATGGCGGCGACGTGCAAGCCATTCTCTTCCAGGGCGCTCTCCTTCGGACCGATGGAACACGGCCCGAAGCGGCCTTCGACGTGGTCATTGAAGGCAACATCATCGATGGGGGCGCCGCACAGGGCATCTGGGTGAGTGAGGTCGATCAGGCTCAGATTTCGAACAATATCCTCACCTTCGCGGCCGGCGGCACCTGGGAACCGACCATCAAGACCGAAGCCACGACGAACACCACCGTCGCCGATAACGTGGCGCCTGTGATCGTGGACGTGGGCTCGACGTCTCTCATGGAACTCGAGAACATCCAGACGTCCGGAACGGTCTCGGGGCTCACGATCGACGGCACGAGCAGTGGGGATGTCCTGAGCGGCGGATCAGGCCACGATCGCATCTTGGGACACGCGGGAGATGACACGCTCAATGGCCAGGACGGCCAGGACCAACTTATCGGAGGCGACGGCAACGACAAGCTCTACGGCGGTTCTGGACGAGACGTGCTCAACGGGGGCGCGGGACAGGATGACCTGCAGGGCGGTACGGGCCGCGACGCCCTCTTCGGCGGGGATGGGAACGACCGTCTCTATGGACAGGATGGCAATGATGTTCTCTTCGGAGACGCGGGCAATGACCTGTTGAACGGCGGGGCCGGCGCAGACGACCTCCACGGCGGGGACGGCAACGATGGATTTTATGGTGGCGGAGCGAACGACCGCATCTACGGAGATGCTGGCGCCGATGTCATCTTCGGGGATGGCGGCAATGATCGGATCGATGGGGGAACCGGAAACGACACGCTGTACGGGGGAAGCGGGTCGGACATCTTTGTCTTTGGGTGGGCCAGCGGATCGGATCGCATCCTCGACTTCGAGGATGGACAGGACCGGCTTGATTTCTCCCAGCTAACGACCGTCACATCGCTTGATGATCTGGAAATTATCCAAACCAGCGCCACGTCCTCCACGGTCCGCTATGACGACGGGACGGCGGTGGTGGAACTGTCGGTTCTGTCCAAAACGCCCTTCGTGCTCGATGCCGCAGACTTCATTATTTGAAGTTTACGGCGTCCCAGACCACGTAACAGCGCTCGGCGGGGCTCTCTTCCCCAAAGGGCCCGGCGCGTCCCATGTCGTTGATTTTGATATGGTGCGGCCGCGCCTCGTGAAGGCCCTATTCGGTACGGTGAAAGAGGCGTGCTCAATTCGAAGACCGCCGCCCGCTTTGGCGCCTGATCACCGCAAGGGCGCTCTACGAGCGAGCGCAGCAACGAGCGAGAACTTTGCTGAGTTTACAGAATTCAGGTCAATCCGTCCCCGACGAGTTCGAAGCCCGATGCTTCAACCGGCATGACTGATCAAACTATTTGGGCAGACGCCGCAGACCAAAATTTTGCAATTGCCCAGAGTTAAGTGCCGGCATTATCGGGACGTGCGTTGCGCTTCCTCCTCGTAGTCGATGGCCGCCTGACCGGCCTCGTCCAGCGCGTACGTGAACCGGACCCAGCGTTTGCTGTGGTCGGATAGCTCCATCAGATACCTGCAGGTCAGAGCGGTATCGGACTGGGCGACCACCTCGTCCTGGCTCAACGAGGTGATTGTAAGATGGCTATCTTCGAGGACTTGCTCGCCGCCCTGAATGAAGACGTCTTTGAGGGCGGGATCTGAACAGACGCCGTCAGCATACGCGGCGACACAAGGCATCATCAGCAGCGCGGACAAGAGGCCCGTCTGCAGGGATCGGAGTAATTTATCGCGGCTCATGGAACGAAACCTGACGGCGCAGACTTCCACTGCACCACTCAATCACACCCCTGCCCCGTCAGCTACGACAATCTCAAACAACAAACGGCGACTTCGCGTGAAGTCGCCGTCTGCGGACCCAGGAGCAAGAAGACGAAAAAGGGTGCGTCTGCACGCCCTGAAAAGATGCCTTGGACTCACGTTGTCGTAAAGACAAGCGGCGGCGTGACGGCGCCCCAATCCACAGCTTCTCTCACGGGATCTCTGACCCCAACAAGGCCGACGTTTTCGCGAAGATGCCCGTTGGACTGCTTGCGCCTCAAACGCAAACCAACGGCACTTAATCCTAACCCCTTGAACGCGGTATCCACACAGGTGCAGACGGCGTCGCACCCGCCGACAGCGGCCCGGTGCTTCAGCTTGACAGCCGGAGCGCCGTCAGCCGCCTGGCGATCCGCTGAAACGTCTCTCGCAGGTCATCTCCATCCTGAGCATCAAAGTAGTGAGAGGGAGACGTCGCGCAGTCGAGAAGAACGTCCTGAGCACTCGCGGGGGCTTGGAACGCAACCGAAAAGATCGTCACACCGTTGCTCTTCATATTTTGACAGAGGCTTTCCGCCTGGGACGTCGAGTTTCCATTTCCTGGCACATAGGTTGTGTTGAATTCGCCATCCGTCATGACAATGACAGCCTTCAGCGTTTCGGGATCATGGTAAGGCTTCGGGACGCTCTCCGACGGCCAGAAACTGCCCCAAGTCGGGGACACGAGGTACCAGGCCCACGCGATTCCCAGGTGACCGGCGGTCATGCCGCCGGCCGTGAGCGCATCAATCTTATCCTCCAGCAGGGTCGTGTCGTCGGTGAGAGGCAGGATGGTACTGACCGGACAGGACGAGGCCTTCTTCCCCACAACGGAGACGGACGGCGGGGCGTCCGTAAAGGCCTCGGTGCCGGCCCGCTCGCTGACACACTTATTGCTGCTGAAAATGCCCTTGGCCGCATTGGCATAAGCGCCGGCATTGACCGCCGTCGAGTAGGGGGCGATCGCAATCCGGTTGGCGGCGCCATTTTCATTGGCGATCATGAGCATGTCGACAAGATCTTGGGCAGCCGACTTCAGATCAGCGATCTTGGCCCCGGACATCGAGCCGCTGACATCGAGCATCATGGCCAGTTCGACATCCTTGACGTCATAGACGGCCGTGGCGGATTTCACGATGCGAAAGGCATCCACCGACATGAGCCGACCGAACGTCGTGGGAAGGTTGACGGCAACGGTCAAGCCTACCGAGTTCATGACCCGGTCGACGGACATCACGAGTGGCTCATACGTGGCGTCCTGATTGTTGTCGTTGCGAAAGTTGGCCTCGAAATAGGCCCGAGCCGTCTCAGCGAGATCGGAATCCGCGGGCGCTTCCAAGCGTAGCGATTTTGCGGTGGCCAGCGCGGCGGCATCGAGGGCGGCGGCCGCTTGCTGATCGGTTCGATACCCCCGGGCACTGTCGATTGCCAGACCGACGGTAAAGGACATGGCCAGAACCACGAGACCGAAAATCGGTGTGATGGTTCCTCGACGGTCGTCCTTGATCGCGGCCAGAAAAGAAAAACGGCGCAACATCATCGCAGGCCCTTCACCCGTGTGACGTAAAAAGACGCCTCGACGTTGCCATTCTGCGACCGGAAAAATAAGCTTATAGAATTTGATAAAATTGTAACTTGTGCGTCGCATCCGGACATCTTGGTTACCGCCGCTTCGCGGTCCCCAGAGGAAAAAGGAAGAACTTTGATTTGAAGTCGCATGGCATCCCACCGTCGGGCGAGACAAGGCCGCAGCAGGGTCTACGACCTCGCAGTCAAATTCACCCTCGGTGAACGGGCGGAAGCCGCGACATCGTCATGAAAGCCTCAGTCATGAGAGCCTGACGAAGCGACATGTCCGGCCAGAAAACGGCTTCTCGCGATTTGAGAAGAGCGGATCCGGAACCCGACCGTTCGCGACTCGGCAGCACAGCCGATGCCGTGGCAAACGCCGATTGATGCGGCGACGCCCGCTTTACGCGGCGTACTTCAAGCGCGATACGGGGCGGAACACGGACACAAACCGGACGGCCAGAGTCGTGGTTCCGGCGCCGGACGAGGACGCAGTCGACTTCGACGCGATCCATCGGAATTTGAAGCGTCAGCTGCCGCGGCCAGTTGATCGCGTAAGGAGACAGGTCGGCGGGCAAGCCGACCCGCGCACCGGACGCCGACATGTCTTTCAAGAAACAATCGATGGCCGCACCAATCATGGAACTGCACAGCTTGACGCGGTGGTTTTGCGCCTTGCGCGGCGCGACGCGGTTGTCCGGCATGCTCATCTGAAAACACCCTTCTTCAAAACGGGCGAAAGATTGAAAGCATCGACATCTTAAGCCACCAGATCTTGCGAGGGCGTGATGAGAGGCGCGCAACTTCGCATCAAGTTCGCTCCGTCCCGTTAACTTTTCATTAGCTGTTTGGCTCCGACCGACGCTCGTCCCTCAAAGGCGCGCTCTGCGCACCGGTGTTGGTGCCGCGGGACTTGGTGCGCGCTATTCGAGGGTGAGTTCGGAACTGATTGCTCCTTCCCCTTCGCGAAGACTATACGGCCCCGTCCGCACGGACTAAAATCAGTGCCATGCAAGATGCGCGGATCGACCTCCTGCAAGGCATGCCCATTTTCGGGGGGATCCGCGCCGACATTCTTCAATTCCTGCTCGATGTCTGCCCAGTTGTGACAGTTCCGGAAGAATGACTACTTTTTTCGCGAACAAGACCCGGGCGATGGTCTGTTCGTCCTGGAGAGCGGCGAAGCGGTTGTGTTGAAATCCTGGCGCGGTGAAGAGCATCTCCTCTATACCCTCAAGGCGGGTGACTGCTTCGGGGAGATGGCCGTCATCGACCATTGCCCCCGCAGTGCGTCAGTCCGCGCCTCCCAGAGCTGTCGCGCCATCCGCATTTCTTCGGCCGACCTTTATCGGGTGTACGGGCAGGATCTTCGGCAATTTGCGATGATCCAGATGAACATGGGCCGAGAAATCTGCCGGCGGCTCAGAGACACGAATGATCGACTGTTTCGAGCGAGGATGGGAACGCCCGACGACAACACGGACGATGGCTTCCGGCCCTAAACCAATGATGCCATCTGCGTCAGTCCGGCGGGCTGTCACGCATTGCATCATGATCGGTGGTAACGAGCCACGGGGTCAGGACCGGGCCAATGGCATGCCTCCATTTACCATACTTTGGCAATGACCTCCCCCGACAAAATGCCTACCTTCGCAATCTTCGAATTGCGAGAAAAAATCACCTGCCGCAACGCTCTTAAAGAAGCCGGCAGGAAATAAAGGGAGGACAGAAATGCAGACTTTAGTTCTTCGATTCATTCGCTCTTCTTGCGCTTGTGATCAGCGCCACGTCTCCGGCCCTGGCGCGGGATGAGTGCAAGAACAAAACCCTGCAAGGGCACCTACATTCTTGCGGCACTTGGAACGAAAGGCCCCCTGAGTACCGGGCGACCGGATGGCCTACGCAGGAATGGTGGCCTATGATGGCAAGCGCAACGCAGCGTTCGTGGCGACTTACGCGGACGGCACGGAAGTGACGTTACGTGGAACGTATATGATCCAGAAAAACTGCAAGGGCGAGGTCGTGTTCGAGGATGGGCGCAAAGCCAGTCTTTTATGGCGATCCGTCGGGAGAACCATGCCGCGTACGTGTTGCTGAGTGGACCAGTCGTGGCCAGTACCGCGCGCCGGGTCACAAAAGACCTGCTGCTGGAGGTCGGAGGTCAGGATTAGCCGATCGAAGCATCAGGTTCTGAGGCGCGCCACTCAGGCTCAAGAAAGCTCAAATTCACAAAGTCATGTGTCGGGAGGGCAAGGTCCCTCCCGATTTCTTTCACCGGCTCGGTTTACGACTCTCGTGACCTGAACCTCCCGTTCGAGCAGGAAACACCGCCGCGATCCATCATGCCGATCCATTTGCAGTAACCTCAGGGGTGTGCTTCTCCTCCGACAGGCGGTGAGAGCCCAGCTGCGGACCGTTCTGTCGGCAGACGCAGTTCGACGCGTCGGTCAAGATCGTAAAGGTCCTCGCGGGAGAAAAGACGGCGATCGACGCCGGTGAAGGGTTCCGTGTCCCCCTTGGGGATCAGGGTCAGTTTGCCCGCATACCCGCCAGCCCGCAAAAGATTGGCGACCGTTTGCAGTCGCTCGGCCGACAGGCTCAGATTGAAGGCCGCCGTGCCGCGCTCATCCGCGTGCCCCGTGAGCGTGACCGACGGCAGTTGTTTCAGAAGCAGGTACTCGAGCAGGAGATCTGCAGCCCGGCGGCCCTCCTCGGTCAAGGTCGCTTCGCGGAACACAAACTTGAGCGGCACGGGAACGATATCGGCCTCGTTCTTGACGGCAGGCGCATCTGAGCCGTGATCGCTCTTGGACACCGAAACCTCGTCTTGCGCGTCGTCGCGGCCTCGATCGTCTCGCGCCGCACATCGGGCGCTTGATCGTCGGAACTGGATGACGGCGCGACGGGCGTCTCCGCCTCCCCCTTCGCGGGAAGCGGGGCTGATCCCTCGCCACGAGCCTTTGCCTCGACCCGCGCCTGGTCCACCCGGCGCCGGAGGTCGTCCATGATCTGGGCGGAGGCTGCGGCTACGGTCGTTGCACCAACTGCGCGCAGGCGACTGCGACACGCCTTCCGCCGCGCGGATGCCGTCCGAGGATGCGGGCGGCGCCTGAGGCGCAGAAACCGTCACCGAGAGTTTTGGATCAAGCTTGGAAAACGGCCGTTCGACGATGAGGACCCATTCACCGTTCGCGTCAGACGTCGCCGCCCCGATGGGCTGTCCATCCGCCAAGACGGTCACGACAGTCTGTGGCCGCGCCCGACCTGCGAACACGGAAATGCCGTCTGGGGAGATCTTGGCGACGTCGAAGGGGCGACCGGCATCGACGCCACTTTCGATCTGGTCCGGCAAAAGGCCGGGTGCCTCTTGTGAGGTTTGAGGCCCGACGGAGTCCTTCCGATCGACCTGGTCGTCGAAGGCGACGTCCTCTTGCTCGATCAACCCCAGGCTTTCGAAGACCGAAGGGCCGTCGAGGACATGCCACGCTCCAAAAAAGAGCACGAGAAGTAGCATAAAAATCGCGACCGCTTGCGGCATTGCCTTCTCCACAAGGGCAAAAATAACAACCTTATGATTTGCTTAGCATATTTTCGTCACGAGCGCCACCGGGAGGCAGGGACGGCGTACCTTTTCGTGCGATCAAGGTTAGCGGGATTGCCGCGGCACCGATCCCGCGTTCCCCTCACCCGAAGCTCTCGTGTGCAAGTCACCCGCGCCGCGGGGGCTCAGCCATCAAGCGTCGGTTTTGTGTTCTCCGCCAAACCACGGCCCGAAGGCCCAGACCCACATCCCCGACGTGAGCCGCGATCCATGACAGACCCGCGGTCCGTGCGTTAGATAAAGGGCTCAGCCAACCTACATGTTCCGGACCGCCTTTTTCCTGCGGGAGTTTAAATGGAGTTCAAAGATTATTACGGCGTGTTGGGCGTCGAGCGAAGCGCAACACAAGACGAGATCAAGCGCGCCTACAGGAAGCTGGCCCGCAAGTTTCATCCCGACGTTAACAAGGACCCGGACGCCGAAAGCCGGTTCAAAGAAATTGGCGAAGCCTATGCGGCTCTCGGAGACGTGGAAAAGCGCGCCGCCTACGACCAACTGGGTCAGGACTGGAAACCCGGACAGGACTTTCGTCCGCCGCCCAACTGGGACGCGGGCTTCGAGTTCTCGGGAGGCACAGAGGGACTGTCCGGTGCTGAAGCGAGTGATTTCTTCGAAGCCTTGTTTGGCCGGCTCCATCGCGCGCAACGTCCGTCCCACGGCGAGGCGGAGTTCCACGCCCGCGGCGAGGATCACCACGCCAAGATTGTGATCGATCTGAGCGACTCGTTTGACGGCGCCTCACGCACCATCTCCCTGCGCATTCCTGAACTGGACGAGAGTGGTCACGTGCGGCTTCGCGACCGCGTGCTCACTGTGCAGATCCCGAAGGGTGTCACGGAAGGTCAGCACATCCGCCTCAAAGGCCAGGGCGCTCCGGGAATGGGTCGCCTTCCGGCAGGAGATCTCTACTTGGAGGTCCACTTCAAGCCCGATCCTCTCTATCGTGTCGCGGGTCGAGACATCTATCTCGACGTGCCGGTCGCGCCTTGGGAGGCCGTCCTGGGAGCGAGTATCAAGGTCCCGACCCCATTGGGGCCGGTCATGGTCAAGGTCCCTCCGAATTCTCCCGCCGGTCGGGAGTTGCGACTTCGCGGGCGCGGGATTCCTGCGTCCGAACCGGGAGATCTTTATGCTGTCCTCAAGATCGTTCTGCCGCCCGCCGATACCGACGCAGCGAAAAAGTTCTACGAGGACATGGCCCGTGAGTTGTCCTTCGATCCACGCGCGTCGTTGGGAGTTTAGATTATGACAACGGAGAACGCCGGGACCGGCCTGTCGGCCGAGATTGTGGAACACGCAGAAACCTGCACGCTGGAGGACCTGTGCCTGGCGTGTCGCGTCGAGCGCGATTGGATCACGCAGTTGCTGGAGCATGGGGTGATCGAGCCCGTCGGCGAAGCCGGCGTCGAGTTGCGCTTTGCAAGCCTCAGCATTGTGCGTGTGCGGCAGGCGAAGCGACTCGAGCAAGATCTCCAGCTTAATCTGCCCGGTATCGCGCTCGTCCTCGACCTCCTCGAAGAAATCGAAGATCTCCGGTCTCGACTGAAACGTGTTGCGAGCCCCTCCGATCGGGAC
>CAWGTZ010000017.1:0-16729 GCA_963825555.1 uncultured Alphaproteobacteria bacterium
AGCGCTCATCGGTACCTTTGCGGTCATGTTGGCCCTTGGATTCTCGGCGAACACGATTTCACTGCTTGCGCTTATCCTCGCCATCGGCATCGTCGTGGACGACGCCATCGTCGTGGTCGAGGCGGTCGAGCACACAATGGCGCACGAGCCACACTTGAGCCCGGCTGAGGCCACCGAGAAGGCCATGGGGCAAATCACCGGGCCGATCATCGCCATCACCCTCGTGCTGCTGTCAGTATTCGTCCCCACAGCCTTCATCCCGGGCATTACGGGGCAACTCTACCAGCAGTTCGCCGTCGCCGTGTCGGTAGCCATGGTCATTTCGGCCATCAATGCGCTGACGCTGTCGCCGGCGCTGTGCTCGATCCTACTGAAACCGGGACAGAAGCCGTGGAGCGTCGTCGCGGCGCTACAACGGCGCATCGACCAGGGCCGTGACTTTTATGTCGGCGTGGTGTCGAGGATCGCGCGGCGGATGCTCCTGACCCTCGCCATCATCGCCGGCTTCGCGTTCATGACCGTGGTCCTCAACGGGGCCGTTCCTACGGGCTTTCTACCGGAGGAGGATCAGGGCGCGTTCATGGGCGAGGTGCAGTTGCCCGATGCGGCCTCCACCAACCGCACGAAGGCCGTTCTGGCTGATGCCGATCGGGTGATCCTGTCCAAGCCCTGGGCGCAGTCGGTTTTCAGCGTCAGCGGCTACAGCCTGCTCGACAGCCTGTCGTTATCGAACAAGGCGTTTATGGTCGTGACCTTGAAGCCGTTCGAGGAACGCAAGGACAAATCCCTTTCGGTCTTTTCCGCGCTTGCCGATCTGCGCGCCACCTTCCAGACCGTGGCCGCGGCCAACATCTTCGTGTTCAACCTTCCCCCGATCGCCGGACTTGGCAACGGCTCCGGCTTCGAATACCAGCTGCAAAGCCTGTCGGGAGCCGAGCCGGAGGACCTGGCGGGCGTCGCCCGCGGCCTGATGATCGCGGCCCAGAGCGAGCCCCGGCTTGCGGGTGTTTTTACAACCTATGGTGCCAGCACGCCTCAAGTGTATCTCGACATCGACCGCGAGCGGGCTCAGACACTTGGCATTTCCATCAACGACATCTTTTCCACTTTGCAGGCGACGATGGGCGGCGCCTACATCAACGACTTCAACCAGTTCGGACGCACCTGGCAGGTGAAAGTTCAGGCCAGTGCGGCCGAACGGATGAACATCGATGACATCTTCCGAGTGCGAGTTCGCTCATCACAGGGTGACCTCATTCCTCTGCGTGCGTTCGCGGAGGCGTCGTTGGTGACGAGACCAGCCTCCATCATTCGCTATAACAACCTCCGGTCGGTGACGCTGCAGGGCGGCCCGGCGCCGGGCCGGTCCACTGGCGAGGCGATTGCAGCCATGGAGGAGTTGTCTGCCACATCGCTGCCCTCAGGGTTCAGCTACGAGTGGACGGGGACCGCGCTGCAGGAGAAGGCCGCGGGCGGCCAGACCGGTTCGATCCTGGTCCTGGCGTTGATTTTCGCCTATCTATTCCTCGTCGCCCTCTATGAGAGCTGGACAATTCCCGTGGCGGTCTTGGCCTCGATCGTGGTCGGCCTATTCGGCGCGCTCGCCGCTCTAAAGATCTCCGGGCTCGACAACAACATCTTCGCGCAGATCGGCATTGTCGTTTTGATCGCGCTGGCGGCCAAGAATGCGATCCTGATCGTCGAGTACGCGATGGAGCAACGCCGCAATGGACGGAGCATCGTCGATGCGGCGGTGGAAGCGGCCGGACTGCGCTTCCGGGCGGTGATGATGACGTCCTTCGCGTTCATCTGCGGCCTGATCCCTCTTGTGATCGCGAGCGGGGCGGGTGCTGCAACTCAGAAAGCGGTAGCGATGAGCGTGTTTGGCGGCATGATCGCGGCCAGCTTCATTGGCATTTTCGTGATCCCAGGCCTTTATGTCGTGTTCCAGACGTTGCGAGAAAAAGCGCATGCACTGACAGGCAAACCGCTGGAGCCGGTGGAGGCGGATCAATCACCAACAGATCCGCATTCAGCTGACGCCCCGGCTGCGCCTCCGTCCGATCACTGATCGACGGCCCGTTGAACGAGGGCCGGCGGCTCCTGCGGACCCGGCTATGCAATCGCCACCGCCAAATGCGGCCCGACCGATCTCACTAAGTGTTCCCCGTCAGGACCTTTGGGACAGATTAGTCTGATTGCCCAAGGGAGCATTTCCAGCTCATCGTAGTGCCGAGGAGGGATCACCGTGAGATAGTGAGTTAAGCCGGCATGGAAGAGCGCCCAAAGGACCGCCAGAGATATCCGCCGAACTCGCAGCACGCCCCCCTGATTCTCTGTAGTTTCCCGTTGATCGTTGCGAAACCGCAACCCTTCAGCGGGGTTCGGTTGGGTAAAAGGAGTGCCACGGGCGATCAGCCGGCGAATATTCTTCATCCTCGCCGAACCGACGAAACAGCCGTGACGCCGAGAGGGGTTGTGCATGCCGCAGGCACTACGGGTCTTGTTGTTACTTGCGGCATCTGTGGTTTCGAGCAATTCCGCCGGCGCTGCGGATCTCTCCGGCCATTCGAACGAGGCGATGACCAACAATAGTGGGCTGACGTTCTCTGTTGTGCCGTTCTACGGCTGGGTGCCCGGCATGAAAGGCACGGTCGGCGTATTTGGAACCCAAGCCGCTGTCGATGTTACGCCTCTCGATATCGTCAAGAACATCGACGACTTCCTGCCTCTTCTCGATGGCATCTACATTGGTGCCGGTGAAGTAAGGTATGGAAGTTTTGGCTTTCTGTATGATGTCTTTTTCCTCGATGTCTCGGTGAACCAGGAAATAGATGGGCGGTTCATCAAGGGCGCGTTGGGAGTTGGGTTTCGTCAGTCGACCACGACATTGGCTGGCACCTATCGAGTTATGCAATCCCGAGGCTCACATCTCGATGCCGTGGCGGGCGTGCGCATCTGGGACATAGACGTCGACGTACAGGTGACTACCAACATTACTGGCTCATGGTTCCTCTCCGACGGTGATCGTTGGGTCGATCCCATGATCGGCATCAAAGGGCAAACCAAACTTACTACTGGATGGTCCTTCTCAGGCTGGGCATTGGCCGGAGGTTTCGGTGTTGGCTCCAACTTTGCGTGGGATGTGTATGGGGGCTTGAACTACGAGGTGAGCAAAGACATCGAGCTATCATTCGGTTTCCGCGCCCTGGCCGCCGACTACCAGAACCGCAACTTTGTCTGGGACATCAAACAATACGGACCCTTGGTTGGGGCGACGTTCAAGTTCTGAAATCTACTACGCCAGTCTGGAAAGCTATCCTCCCGGAGGGCCGCGGATCCAGCCGTTCAACCAATCTTCCTGGCACGTGCGCGGCAGGTTAAGCCCGCATCCACAGATGATCCCGAGCAGAGTTCGGCTATCGAGACCTCCCCACGCAGGCCGTCGAGGGCGATGCGGATCTTCTCTTCCGCGGGATACTGCTTGCGGGTGGCTCGGCGAATATCGCGCACGAGCCGCTCGGACGATGTCTCTGGCGGGCTGGATCTCCGTCTCATGGGTCCACTCCTCAGGTGGTCACGATGAGCCCGAAACCCTCCGTTCCTCAAGCCGCTAGTTCTGTCTCACAGGCTTTGATGTCGGTCACACCACATGCTAGGCGAATTAGAATTTTCGATCCTCGCCGACAAGCCGACGCACCAGGGGGGGGGGAACGTAATAGCTATAGATGAATAGCTGTAGATGAAACGTCTTCTCACGTGATGAGTTTATGTCCGATTGTTATAGAGATAGTCGGGCTCGGGTCATGATTGAGAGCGTCGTTTCGTAGCCCCCTTAGCTGGGCGGTTTTGCTTTGGCGTGACACCGTAGGCAATTCGACCCTTCAGTGCGACACTGCCTAGAAGCTGCACGGCGAGTTCAAAGAAACGATCATAGGAGACAGCACGCTTCCGACGTGTCCCGTAGAGAACACAGGTCCCTTCTGAGATGACGGTTAGCGTCTGCACAAGCTCTCGCAGTTCTTTGATTTCCGCGTTCGGATTCAGCTGCATCAGACGCTGGACTACTTTTTCCATCAGCTCATCGTAAAAATCATCAACGGCGCGACATATGCTGGGGTCATGTAGCTGCATCGCCCAGATTTCGCGGAAGAGCCGCATCACGTCCTCGGTGACCGTATCGGCCAACAGCCAACGCACGAGGCGTTCCCACTCTTGTGCTACTGGCGCATCCGACGATGTCAGAATTTCATCAAATTGGGTCCAATAGCTTGTCACCAAATGGGTGACGAACGCTCGCAGCAGATCAGACTTACTTGGAAAATGGTAAGTTAGATTGCCAAGCGAGATCTTTGAAGTTTCTGCCACGAGGCGCATCGTGAAACCAGCGTGACCATAGTGCCTCAAGACGAGACCCACACTGTCAAGGATCCGCTCCACGGTATCTTTCTGACCAATCGGCTTCAGGTTCCGTGGAGCGATTTTCCTGGCGGACTTCCGTTTGCGCGCGATGGAGCCAAGCTCCGCTTGATCCTTTTTCGTATCCAAAGAGCCTCCACCCATCCCAGCTTGCCTTGACGCCTTCGCACGGCCGCGTTAACCCTAGTACGACTGTACTATTGGTTGACTTGCGGCAGCCGACGTCAGATTTGGAGGTTCTTCTTCATGATTGCAACCGCTCCTGCTTCGCATTCCTCTTCGGCCGCGCGGCTTGGACGAGGCATCATGATTGCTGCGATGGCTGCTGTCATGGCCGTGACCTGGTGCATCGAGCCTGCGGATGCTGACGGTAAACGCGTTCTCAAAGGTGCCCTGATCGGGGCAGGGGTTGGTGCGGTTCTGACGGGCAGCTCCCGCGGCGCCGCCCTTGGTGTAATCGCCGGGGGATCACTCGGCGCGCTTTCCAAGAAAGAAAAGAAATCCAAACGCCGCTGGTGAGGAACCTGCGCCTCAAGGCATCAAGGATACTCTGAAATCAGAATTTCAACTCACCGAACGGTCCGGCTGGAGACGCCAGAAATGCCCCGAAATGTTTTCAGTTTTTCACTAGCCGCAAGTGTTCTGATCTCAACGGCACTCTCTCCTGCCGCTCTGTCGGCAGAAGAGGAGAAGAAGGCTTCATTCGAACCGACTATGGAGATGGTCAGCCACCTGTCCTGCGAAGAGGTCTGGATCGGTGTTGCCGAACAGGAGGAGGCATTCTTCCAGGTCGTTGAGCTTTTTGCACACCACATACTCAATGCGCGAGAGGTCACCTTTCCGGACAGCGCGGAGGTAGGCAAGTCTTTCGGCCAGGCCGTCGTGAAGAATTGTCTCGATGACCCTGAGGAGTTGCTCTACAGCGCAGTCAATCGGGGGTTGCGGGACACGCTTCCGCCCCAAGGCTGATCGGGAGATCATTCGAAACTATTGGGCTACTGTCGATTGCAGTCGGACAAGGTCGACTGCGTATGACATCAAGAGGCTCAATGTGGAGATGCAGACGGAAGTACAAATGATGATACGTCATCGTAGCGATATCCGCCGATTAGGCGCGCACTCTAGGCCTAGGCATGGAAAAGGCACGTTGTTTTTAGATATGTTCAACGTGAGCACCCACCGAACAGTCTAGATAATTCGTCGCACAAATATCGTATTACTGAACAGGGAACCTCTGTGATGATCTCCTGTGCCAAATTGTTGGATCAATGATGCAATGAAAAAAATTCGAGGAACCGCCGCTTCTTCCCATTCCGCCACCGGAAATGGCGCGGAAGCGATCGAGCCCGCGGCTGCCAGCATGGGTCTGTCAGTCAACCCAGCATTGGACGTGTGGGGCTACTGGGTCGATGCCTGTCAGCGCGGCGTTCTCTTCGCGGATGTCATGCGTCAGCGCAGTGAGCGTTATGAGGAGCATGCGGGCAAGGATGCGCCACATGTCCTGAAGTTTGCCTGCGACCTCATCATCGATGGACGCAAGCTGCCGCGCCCTGTGAATTACGCTCTTGTGCGCGTGCACCCACCGAAAGACGCTGAGACGGATCCGTTGAAGAGGCCATTCGTTGTGGTCGACCCGCGCGCGGGACACGGACCAGGGATTGGCGGCTTCAAACCGGAGAGTGAGATTGGTGTCGCGCTCAAGGCCGGCCATCCCTGCTACTTCATCGGCTTCCTGCCGGAGCCCATGCCCGGCCAGACCATCGAAGACATCGCACGCGCTGAAGCTGCGTTTCTGGAGCGCGTGATCGCGCTCCATCCGGAAGCTGAGGGCAAGCCGGCCGTGATCGGCAACTGCCAAGCCGGCTGGGCGGTCATGATGGTTGCCGCGATGCGGCCAGAACTGTTCGGCCCGATCATCGTCGCGGGCTCGCCACTGTCCTACTGGGCGGGCGTACGCGGGGAAAATCCCATGCGCTACACGGGCGGTCTTGTAGGCGGCAGCTGGATTACCTCAATGGTCGGCGACATGGGCGTCGGCAAGTTCGACGGGGCTTGGCTTGTCACGAACTTTGAGAACCTGAACCCTTCGAACACGTATTGGTCCAAGAACTACAATCTCTATTCGAAGATCGATACGGAACCGCCACGCTATCTCGAGTTCGAGCAGTGGTGGGGCGGGCATGTGATGCTTAATGCCGAGGAGATGCAGTTTATCGTCGACAATCTGTTCGTCGGCAACAAGCTCGCAACCGCCGATATCACGACGTCCGACGGAACGCGCGTGGATCTGAGGAACATCAGCAGCCCTATTGTCGTCTTTTGCTCTAAGGGCGATAACATCACGCCTCCGCAGCAAGCGCTGGGCTGGATTCTCGATCTATACGGAAGCGTCGACGACATCCGGGTGCACGGGCAGACCATCGTGTATGCCGTGCACGAATCCATCGGACATCTCGGGATTTTCGTATCGAGCTCCGTGGCTAAGAAGGAGCACCAAGAATTTGCGAGCAACATCGACCTCATCGACGTTCTGCCGCCCGGCCTCTACGAGGCCGTGTTGACGCCCGCAGATCCGAACGATCCGACGGCGGATCTGATTGGCGGTGACTATCTTTTGCGTTTCGAGGACAGGACGCTCGATGATATCCGTGCTCTTGGTGCGAACAGCGTGGAGGACGAGCGCAAGTTCGCGGCGGCAGCCCGCATCTCGGAGATCAACCTCGGTCTTTACAAGACGATGGTTCAACCGTGGGTCAAGCTTTGGGCGAATGAGGGAATGGCCGAGTGGATGCGGCGTATGCATCCGGCACGGCTGCAGTACGAGATATTCTCGCACTCGAACCCCATGTGGCGCTCGTTCGATACGATGGTCGAGAGTGTCAAGGAAAGCCGTCAGCCTGTCGCCGAGAACAACCCGTACTGGCACGCCCAGAAGCTTTTCTCAGATTGGATGACGTCCTCTCTCGATGCGTACCGCGATGCGCGTGATCACCTTCAGGAAGAGTGGTTCCACGCCTTTTATGGCTCGCCGATCGTCCAGGCGATGGTCGGCCTCAAAGGATCGGATGACAATCCGCGCCCGAAGCCCGGCGACGATGCCGCCTATCGGATACTCGTGCAGCAGCGTATCGAGGAACTCAAAACGAATATAATCGCCGGTGGGCCTGTCGAGGCTGCATTGCGCGCGCTTATCTACATCCGCATGCCAGAAGGTGCCACGGACGCTAGGGCATTCAATCTGGTTCGGCGTATGCGAGAAGAGACCGGCGGAGACATGAGCCTGAGGACCTTCAAGCAGATGCTCCGCGAGCAGTTCTTTATGCTTCTGATAGACGAGCGCAGGGCGCTCGAGGCCATTCCTGCGATGCTTGAGAAAGACCCGGGCCTCGCCGCGCAGATGGAGAAGAAGCTGCATCGAGTGCTCAACGTGGTCGGCCTTCAAACCAGTGACGCGAAGTCGAGGCTCGCGGAAATGCAGGCACTTTTCAGTGCCCAGCCGTCTGTCAAAGCGGTGCTCGCCGGTAAGGGGGAAGATGGCTTGATGGTGGCTAAGACCACAACATCGAAATCGGGGCATGCTTCGAGACGGCAAAACTGAAGACTATGCCGACCTGTCAAAGCCATTGTGTTGGAATTCAGGAGACAAACGATGACTGGACTTCTTCGCCCCGGTGATCTTCACGAGATCAGCAGCGCCGCCGACGATGCTAAGGTTGACGAGGAGCGCAAGGAAAGGGAACGGAAGGTCAAGCAGAAGAAGGACCTGGAGGAAGCCTTCATGTCCCAGGAGCTGCACCCAGAGGTGCGCGATCGGATCAACCAGGCCGTGCGCCGTGCTGCCGAGCAGGGGCAGCACCAGCTCCAGGTGATGACGTTCCCCGCCTCCTACTGCAACGACGGCGGCCGACGCATCAATACTCTGGATCCCAACTGGCCCGTGTCGCTCGAGGGCTTCGCCAAGAGGGGTTACGAGTTCTACGTGCGCGAACTGAAGCCGCTCGGCTATAAGCTGCATGCCGAGATCATCAGCTTCCCCGGCGGAATGCCCGGTGAGGTAGGGATGTTCTTGAAGTGGTAGGCCTCCGCCGGCTGTGAGCCGCAGCGCGATCTCAATCCCAACATCATAATGGCAACCGGAATGAGCAGCAAATCTGCGCCGACAGCCGAGCGTAAACACGAGAAGTACGATCGGCTCATCGCCACGGCCAAGACCATGCCGGCCGTTTCCACGGCGGTCGCCCATCCTTGCGACGGGTCATCGCTCACGGGGGTGATGGAGGCCAGGGATGCTGGGCTGATCGTTCCCATCCTCGTGGGGCCGAAGCATAAGATCGTGGATGTTGCCGACAAGATCGGTGCCGGCCTGGAAGGTATCGAAATCGTCGACGCGGCTCACAGCCACGATGCGGCGGCGAAGGCCGTCGAACTCGTGCGCAACGGCCGCGCCGAAGTTCTGATGAAGGGCAGCCTGCATTCGGACGAACTTCTCGCCGCAGTCACGAAGCGGGACACGGGACTGCGCACGGGGCGCCGGATCAGCCACGTCTTCATCATGGATGTTCCAGATCACGCGCAGACACTGTTCATCACCGATGCAGCCGTGAACATCTTCCCCGACCTGATGGCCAAGCGCGACATCGTCCAGAACGCGATCGACTTGTTTGTCGGTCTTGGGATGGGAACGCCGAGGGTTGCGATCCTGTCGGCGGTCGAGACGGTTACGGTCGATATCCCCTCTACCATCGAAGCGGCGGCGCTGTGCAAAATGGCCGATCGCGGGCAGATCACGGGCGGCATCCTCGATGGTCCTCTGGCCTTCGACAACGCCATCAGCCCGGAGGCGGCGCGCATCAAGGGCATCAAGTCGGAGGTTGCCGGGCGGGCCGATATTCTCGTCGTCCCCAATCTGGAGGCCGGTAACATGCTGGCCAAGAATCTCTCGTTCCTGTCCAATGCCGACGCCGCTGGTATCGTTCTGGGGGCACGCGTGCCCATCATTCTGACGTCGCGGGCGGACAATGTTCTGGCACGCATGGCGTCCTGCGCGATCGCGGTGGTCTACGCTCATAGCCTAAGAACGCACATGCCGATCCGGGCCTGAACCATGAGCGACACCATCCTGGTTCTCAATGCGGGCAGCTCGAGCATCAAGTTCCAGCTGTTCGTCCTCGATCGCGACAAGTCTCTTAAGCGGCTTCTCAAAGGGCAGATCGAGGGGATCGGTGTGAAGCCCCATCTTGTCGCAAAGGGACCGGCGGGGGAAGTGTTGACCGACGAGACCTGGGCCGGTGACGCCGTTGCCAGCGTTCCGGCGGCTCTGGAGAGGGTGGTTGCGTTCCTGGGAACGCAACTTGGCGGCAAGCTGCCGGTTGCAGTCGGTCATCGTGTGGTTCATGGCGGCGTGCACTTCAGCCAGCCGACGCTTATTACCGACGATGTGCTCGCCCAGTTGGAGCCCCTCATTCCCTTGGCGCCACTCCATCAGCCCAACAATCTAGCCCCGATCCGGACCATCCATGAGCGGCTTCCTGACATGCTTCAGGTCGCCTGCTTTGATACGGCCTTCCATCGGGGGCATCCGGAACTGGCGGACCGTTTCGCCATTCCCGAACCGCTCTATCGCGAGGGTGTCCGCCGCTACGGTTTTCACGGGCTGTCCTATGAATACATCGCCGGCCGTCTGGCGGCGGTCGCTCCCGATATTGCCAAAGGCAAAGTGATCGTCGCCCATCTCGGGAGCGGCGCGTCCATGTGCGCGCTGTCGGCTGGTCGGAGCGTGGAAAGCACCATGGGCTTTACGGCCCTCGACGGCTTGCCGATGGGCACGCGACCGGGGCAGCTTGATGCCGGCGTCGTTCTGTACCTCATGCAGGAAAAGAGGATGAGCGCACAGCAGATCGAGCGCTTCCTCTACCATGACTGCGGTCTGAAAGGACTTTCCGGCATCAGTAATGACGTGAGGGTTCTGCTCGCCAGCGAGGATCCGCGCGCCAAATTGGCGCTCGATTTCTTCGTCTACCGGATTGCCATGCTCGCCGGTTCTCTGGCTGCGGCGATGGGAGGTTTCGACGGGTTTGTCTTCACGGCGGGCGTTGGCGAGAACGCCCCCCGCATTCGCGAAGCGGTCATGCACCGCCTGTCATGGCTCGGCATGTCCTGTGACCCCGAGGCCAACGCGAAAGGCAGCCCGCGCATCTCAACCGCAGGGTCTAGTGTCGCCTGCTTCGTCATCCCGACCGACGAAGAACTCATGATTGCCGAGCATACGCGTGACTGTCTGCGGTCCCGCTCGCATTAACCTAATGAGGTGCAACTATGATGGATCCATCCAAGTTCAAACTCTTGAAGGGCAAGAAGGCACTTGTCACCGGCATCGCCAATGATCAGTCGATCGCCTGGGGTTGCGCCAAGGCCTTCGACGACCTGGGAGCCGATCTCGCCATCACCTACCGGAGCGAGAAGACGAAAAAATGGGTCGATCCCCTCATGAAGGAGGTGAAGCCCTCGATCTACATGCCCATGGACGTGGAAAATACGGGAGAACTGGAGGCGGTCTTCGAGGCGATCGAGAAGAAGTGGGGCAAGCTCGACATTGTCCTCCATTCCATCGCATTTGCCCCCAAGGCAGATCTCCAAGGGCGCGTTGTCGACTGCTCCAAGGAGGGCTTTCTGATGGCGATGGACCTGTCCTGCTGGTCCTTCATCCGGATGGCGAAGCTCGCTGAACCACTTATGAAGGATGGCGGCACGCTCTTTACGATGACCTATTACGGCTCCCAGATGGTGGTGGAGAACTACAACATGATGGGTCCGGTGAAGGCCGCCCTCGAATCCGCGACCCGCTATATCGCGGCGGAACTCGGCCCCAAGGGTATCCGCGCGCATGCGATCTCTCCAGGTCCTCTGAAAACGCGTGCGGCCTCGGGGATCAGTGAGTTCGACAAATTGCTGAACAAGGCCCAGGCCAAGGCGCCCTCGCGCAGCCTCGTCTCGATCGATGACGTGGGTCTTGCCGTCGCCTTCCTCGCTCTGGACGGTGCCAAGCTCATCACCGGCGACACCATCTATATCGACGGTGGGTACCACATCATCGACTGATGTTCGGCTGAAGGGAGTGCCGCCATGGACGAAGCGTTGCCGAAACATGCGCTCATCGAGACACGAATCGACGGATTGGTTGGGACGATCGTGATCGATAATGCCAAGAAGCGGAATGCGCTCTCCCGGGATCTCATCGATGCGATTGTCGAAGAATTGGACGAGTTCAAAGACAAGGGCATACGGGCTGTCATCCTTCGCGCCCGGGAAGGTGTGCAGGTCTGGTCAGCCGGGCACGATGTGAGCGAGTTGCCGGAAGGCGGGCGCGATCCGTTGGGTTGGGACGATCCGCTGCGCTATCTGGTGCGCGCCATCGAGGAGTTTCCGGCTCCCGTGATTGCGCTCATCGAAGGCGGCGTTTGGGGCGGTGCGTGTGAGGTGGTCCTGGCCTGCGATCTCATCATTGCCGTGCCGAGCGCTACATTCGCCGTGACCCCGGCGAGGCTCGGCGTGCCTTATAATGTCTCGGGCATGCTGACCTTCCTGAATGCCTGCTCGCTGCGCATCGTGAAGGAAATGGTCTTTACGGCCAAACCGATCTCGGCTGAACGCGCCGAGAAGTCTCGGCATAATCAATTACATGGTTCCAGCTGAGGAGATTGAAGCTTTCACGATGGCCATGGCGCGCGACATAACGGATAACGCGCCGCTGTCTATCTCCGTCATGAAGGAGCAGTTGCGCATGCTCGCGGGTGCGCATCCTATGAGCCCGCGCCGCTTCGAGCGTGTTCAGGGGTTGCGGCGCATCGTCTACGACAGTGACGACTACGAGGAAGGCATCCGCGCCTTCAAGGAAAAGCGCAAGCCGAGGTTCTCGGGGCACTAACGGCAGGCTGCCTCACCAATTCTTTTGGAGCCGCCGAAGACTTCTTAGATCATAGGATTTGAGATGAAGACCTTACCGATTGCCGACGCGGTCTGCATGATCTCCGACGGCGCCAGCCTGATGGTTGGCGGGTTCCTGGCCGTGGGTACGCCGGAACGGCTGATGGACGAAATCGTCCGACAGGGAAAGCGGGATCTCACGATCATCGCCAACGATACCGCCAGGCCCGGCGTTGGTATCGGAAAGCTCATCGACGCGAAGCTCGTCAAGTCCATCATCGTCAGTCATATCGGAACGAACCCGGAGACGCAGAGGCAGATGATGGCCGGAGAACTTGCCGTGGAACTCGTGCCGCAGGGGACGCTCATCGAGCGGATCCGCGCCGGTGGCTACGGTCTCGGCGGCGTTCTGACGCCGACAGGCGTCGGAACGCTGGTCCAAGAGGGCAAGCGCACGATTGAGGTCGAGGGTAAGGACTATCTTCTAGAGACACCACTGCAGGCGGACTTCGCCCTCGTTCACGCGTTTCTAGCGGATTATATCGGAAATCTTTCGTACGCCCTGACGGCCCGCAACTTCAATCCTATTATCGCGATGGCGGGTGCCACCGTTATCGCCGATGCTAGTCACATCGTGCCCGTCGGGGTTATCGCTCCCGACCACGTCGTCACGCCGGCACCGCTGGTCGATTACCTCGTAGCGAATGGGTGAGAGACATGGACCCACAGGAAGTCATCGCTAGGCGCATCGCCCAGGAACTTCAGCCCGGCATGCTCGTCAATCTCGGGATCGGCATCCCGACGCTGGTGGCGGGCTATGCGCCGGCCGACCTCAGCGTCTACTTCCATTCCGAGAATGGGCTGATCGGAACGGGCGCCATTCCGGAGGGGGGTATGGCACAACCGGCCCTGACGGACGCGGGCGGACGACCGGTAACGGCATTGCCCGGCGCCTCGACCTTCGACAGTGCTATCTCCTTCGGTCTGATGCGCGGCGGGCATGTGGACATCACGGTGCTAGGCGGCTTGCAGGTCGATCAGCGGGGGCATCTGGCGAATTGGATGATCCCCGGAAAGATGGTCCCCGGCATGGGCGGGGCTATGGATCTCGCGACTGGCGCCAAACGAGTCATCGTCGCGATGCAGCACGCCGCGAAAGGCAAATCCAAGATCGTGAAGAAATGCACGCTGCCGCTTACATCGGCGCGTTCGGTCGACTGCGTCGTTACGGAACTGGCAATGTTCCGTTTCCCCGGAGGGCGTGCAACGCTGCTGGAAACCGCGCCCGGCGTGTCGGTCGCTCAGGTCATCGAAGCCACCGAGGCCGAACTCGTCATCTCTCCCAATGTGAAGAAAATGCAACTTTAGGTCCGTCGCTGGGTTCGGCGACTCGCCGAACGAGATTGAGATCTATTCACGACCTTGCACATCTCAATGCGGAGATTCGACTGCTCGAGGGGGGCAACAAGAACGTGCTCAGTACGTTGACAACCATGTTCTCTTTAAGAAAGAAGAAAGGCGCGGTTGCCGACATATGCCTGCGGCGTTTGAAGCCTAATGGCGACCTCGATAAGCGGCCGTTGGCCGAGCGCTTGCTGAACATCAGTGCGATCCGCTGGTTGTCGATTTTTCATCGACCTCATACAGCCAGGCCATGATCAGCACCCACGCAACGGATAGAACAATTGGCCCAAAAAACAGCCCGATAATCCCGTAGGCGAGTGTTCCGCCAATCACTCCAATGATGATCACAGGCATCGGCGTGTTGAGGCCACGGGCCATTACAATTGGCTTCAGGATGTTATCAACGAGGCTTACGGGGAGCATGTAGGCGGTGAACATAATGGCGTTAGCCGTATCCATGCTTGTCCAGCTCCAGATGATGATGGGCAAGAACAAAATCGCTGGTCCAACCTGAAGGATTCCCAGTACCAGTGAAAGAAAGGCGAGAATTCCAGCGCCTGGAATGCCTGCCACCAGGAGAGCCGCCGCGCCCAAGGATGATTGCAGGAGCGAAATTCCAATAACGCCACGGGACACGTTTCGTATGGTGGTCCCGGCCAGGAGCACCATCTCGTTCCCTCGGGGACGAAGGATTCGCTCCATGAAATGGGCCAGCGCAGCGACGAGCTGCGGACCGGGAGAGTATAGGAACCCCGCAATAATTATCGACAGCAAGAACTGGACAAGACCGTACATGACCGACTTGGTCATCTCGAGAAGCTTATCACCAAAGGGTTTGAGGATCGGCGCTAGTTCAACAAATTCGGCCTTGATGTTCGTGGCAGCGCGGCTCCACGATTGATAAATTTGTTCTCCGTAAAACGGCCAGTCCTTTATGGTTTCGGAAGGCAAAGGGATTGTGAGCTGGCCGGCTTCGATCTCCCCCGCCACGACCTTAATGCCGCTGATCAGTTCCAATGCCAGCCAGGTGACTGGGCCAATGACAACAAGCAGACAAAGGCATGTGATGAGAACCGCTGCAAGCCAGCGTCGACCCAGCCGTTGCGCCATTTTTTCGAAGAGTGGATACAGGGCGACGGTGAGAATTGCGCTCCACAGAAGAATGGTCAGGAACGGCGAGATGACTGCCCATGATAAATAACCGAGCAAGCCCAGAAGGGCCAACCGAAGAGCTAAGTCTATATATTCGGTGGTCAGCGTTTCAGGTAATAGCGTTTTGTCTTCGTACTTGGCCATTTCCGAGCGATCCTTGGTCAAACCGCCTTCTTTAACAAAATCGTTCGTCGGGAATTAAACTCATCCATGCGAGGTGGCCGAGGGGTCCTGTAATTGTGGGGGATGGGAGGGATGGCGCCAAGTAGACGCCAGCGCAGAAGACCATAGTTACGTTGAGTAGATGCGGCCACTGTCTCACAGTCAACGTGATAGACAAAGTTGACGTGCAATCGACGTGGGCTGCGCGTAACCTCTGAATTGAAGTTCAAATCGGGTGCTTGATTGGAATCTTTCGTGTCGTAATTGCGGGGCATACCTATCCTCTTACATCCAGCATAATGCTGTGCGGCATGGGCGCCAAAAGGCAGCTCGCCCATAACGCACTCTACGCAGGCCGAACTGTGGCGTAATTTTCCGGAGACAGAGACGGAGTCCGAGGCGCGTTTTACGACCGAGGAAGACTGCCGTACTCACTGGCTAAACACTCGGCAGGGCAGGCGGATCGCCTGTGCCCTTTGCGTCAGCGCGCGCATGTAGACCAAACGTGAAAACGAAATACACCGAATGGCACTCGCTTCAGAACCACGTGCGGCCCTGCCCCGAGCACATCGGCACCTCGGAACCCTGGCGGTTTATGAACGTCAGGGTGATCTGACCGCGTGATCGGCTCTGCCGGCGGACCCAAAATCGTATTTGCGCCGGTCCCTGGCCTTGCCCACGCGCTTAGCCTCCTGCGCGCCCAGCTGGTTTCTAACGTAAATCGGCGGCATCAGGATGGGGGGAGTCCACGGAGGTCCGACGATCGGCCACAGGACCAAACCGTGGCGGCGGGCTGCCAAGTGCCTTCCGAGGCATCATCCGCCAAGCGCAATGGTGATTGAGACGAGGATCGCGCCGACCAATGCAACGCACAGGCCGGTGACCCAGTAAGGTGCCCACTTCATGTGCCGTCCCAGGCCTGTTCCGACCAGAAAGAGGAGGGCGACCGCGATGCTATTCGATGTTCGTAGGGCGATTTCAATATCGGTTATGAACACGAACGGCAAGGCCACCGGCAAAGTGGAGAGAAAGACCAGAAGGAAGATCTGGACGGCCGCGCGAAGGTCATTCGTTGTCGGGCTTGCCCGTCGCTGGGCATTCGTCTTCGCGCGTATCACATCTGCCAGGCGGTCGAGATCCGAAGCATCGAACACCGTGTCGACCCCGTCCGGCATATTGTCCAGCAAGATCCGGCGTGCTTTCTGAGGCGGTGCCGAGCCGATGTCTAAGGCAAGGCTTCGCTGCCGCTCGCGGGTAACGATCTGAGCAAGGAGATACATGGCGGCGTCGACGAGGCCCCAGGCAATGTTGCAACCCAATGCACCTACGAGCATCGTCATGACATCGGTGCGCGTGCTTGAAGCCACGCTGATCGTGCATGTGAAAGTCAGCGCCATGATTAGGCCGAAAATGATCTCGGAGGAGCGCTCCATAGGATCCAGAACGCTTCGTGTCTCGGACGTTGTATCAATTTGGGCGACGAGTTCCGTCCTGTCCGGCATCAATTCCAATCCCCGCCGCCGTTCTTGCAATAATACGACCCGCGGGATCCCGCCGGAGCGCCACATCAGATCACTTCTTGGCACGCGCCGCTAGGCCCGCTGCTCCCGCACTTCAGGAGGTACCTCTGTGATCTACGGAACACGGAGCCAGGATGCCGTCTTGCCGA
>CAWGTZ010000018.1:0-203277 GCA_963825555.1 uncultured Alphaproteobacteria bacterium
TGGACGCGCGAGGCGGCCAGTCCGGCGACCTTATCCAGCGTCACCTTCAGATCCGAATAGACTTCAGGTCCAAACAGGCGGCCTGCTCGATGGCTGCATATTCCGGGAACACGAGCAGCTCGGCGCCAGTCGCGGCTCCCTCGGCGACCCATTCGGCAATCTTCGCCTCCCATTCGTCGAGGGTGGCGGGCTGTCCGATTGGATATTGTGCGCTGGCGACAGTGAGAGGAGGGCGAGGCACCATTAGAGCGCTTTCATCCAGAACTGCATGTGATGGGTCGTCTCGCCCGGCTGGTCGATGTCCTTCCAGTCGTAGGTGGCGAAGATATCGACCGGTTCATAGCCGCGCTTCTTCCAGAAGGGGTCGAGCGGGGCGTAGTCGGCCGGCTTCAGCGGGTGATCATCAGGTCGCACCACGCGACAGAACGTGGAATGCGTGAATCCCCCGAGCTTGCGCGCCTGTGCCTCCCGTCCGTCGAAGAACGCATGTCCGAGCCCGAAGCCGCGATGGCTCTTCAAGAGCACGCTCTCACCGCAGTAGAAGATCTTGGAAATGTCGTAGCCCGCGTTGCGGAACGGTTCGCCGAACTCGTCGGCATGCTCGATCATCGGCGCGCCGGTGGAAGCCCCGACCATTTCGGCCCCATCATAGGCGGCGATGACGACGGCCCCCTGCGCGGCGGCGAACTGGGCGAGATACTTCTCCTCGTACTCAAGCGTGCCGTCGTAGAGGTAGGGCCAGTCGCGGAAGACGATGATGCGCAGGCGCGCGAGGTCCGGCAGGATCGGCAGGATGTCCGCGCCCGTCAGTGACCGCACGTCGAGCTTTTTCTTCTCCATCGTCGTCTCCCGCAGTTCTGGCGGAGTCGTCCGTCCTAATCAACCGGCGACCTGGGTGATCCAGTCGGTCAGATTGTAGTAGGTCGTGACGCGGGCGATCTTGCCGTCGCGGATAGCGAAGAACGTGCCCGCCGGCAGAACGTAAGTCTGGCCCTTGGCCGGCGGCAGGCCCTCGTCCGTGTTCTTATAGATGCCGTGGACGTTGAACTCGGCGGACGCGCGGGTCCCGTCCTTCGAGACCATCACCACGATGTCCTTGAGCTCTTCCTTGTAGTTGTGCTCCATGCGCGCGCTGAAGGCGCGGAACTTTTCCTTCCCCTGGCGGCGCTCACCCTGGTTCACGTCATGAATGACGTCGTCGGTGAGGAAATCGAGCATCGCGTTCGTGTCGCCCCGGTTGAAGGCGGCGTAGTAGTCGCGGATGAGGGCGGCGGTGGCGGCGCGGGCGGCGCTTTCGGCGGACTTCTCGGACATGTGGTTCTCCGGAGGTTTGACTAGGCCATAAACGTGTTTTGGAATTCGATTTGAGGCCTGCTTATCAGGTTCGCCCCCCGAGGCAAGACCCCGTGCTGCGGCCGGTGAACGCGGCTGTTTTCGATCAGATCCTAAAACCCCAGGCGTGCGGCGCGGCGCTACCCCTTGCCGGTCCTGGCACGTCTGAAGATCAGAACACTGGCGGCATAGCGTCCGATGCCGCGGTCTTGCTGGGCGCGGCGGTATCTCCCAAGTGTATTCTGAGAACGATTTAGAAAATTTTTCACGCCGGTTGCCGGCAGAGAGGAACAGTCCCCATGAAAATGAAAACGGGACTCTGGGTTGTGGTGGCCGATGGATCTCATGGCCTCGTACTCGTCAATGAGGGCACCGCGTTCGAGCCGGACCTGAAGACACTCCGCGTCTATCAGCAGGAGAACCCGAAGACCAGCGAGCAGGGGCGCGCCAAGCCTCCCCGCGCGTTCGAGTCGGTCGGCGAGCGCCGCTCCGCCATGGCCACGCCGGATCTGCACCGTCGCGCCGAGGACCAGTTTGTCTCTCAGATCATGGGCGACCTCGCTAAGGATGCTTCGGCCAACGCGTTCGAGGGCGTGGTGATTGTTGCGCCGCCGGTTGCGCTGGGCGAGATGCGCAAGGCCGTCAAAGGCGAACTGGAAAAACGCATCGTGTCGTGGATCGGCAAGGATTACACCAATCACCCGGTGCCCGAGATCGCCACTGCCGTCGCCAAGGCCCTCGAAGGCTGAGGGCGGAAACGAACGCTGGTGACGGGCCTCACTCGCCGATCACGTGCACGACGATCCGGCGCGTGTTCGGCGCAGTCCGGTGCTCGAAGACATAGATCCCCTGCCAAGCGCCAAGCGTCATACGCCCCTCGTTCACGGGGATCGCCAGCGACGTCTGGGTCAGCGCGGCCTTCACGTGCGCCGGCATGTCGTCTGGCCCTTCCGTCGTGTGGATGAAAAGGGGGTCACCCTCGGGCACGAGCCGCCGGAAGAACGCCCTAAGGTCACGCTGAACATCCCCGTCGGCATTCTCCTGGATCAGGAGCGAGGCCTAAGTATGGGTGCAGTAGACGGTCACGAGCCCGGTTCCGATCGCGGCCGAGGCGAGCACCCGGCGCACCTCTTGCGTGATCTCGGTGAGCCCTGGCCCGCGCGTCTTTACCGTCAGCGTATCCATCGCCTGACGCATGCTGTCCCTCCGCCTGAGTTCGGCTAGACTTCTCCCATGAGCAGAGCATTCGTCAAAGAGGATACGGGCCAGGGTCTGGAGGATCTGCCGGACCGGCCCATCTCCGAGCATCCCAATCTCGTCACGGCCGCAGGTCTTGCCGCCATCGAAGCAGAGGTCACGCGCCTCAACGCCGCCTATGCCGAGGCGCAGGCGTCGGCCGACCGGGCCGCATTGCAGAAAATCGCCCGCGATCTGCGCTATTGGTCTCAGCGCCTCCAGTCTGCCGAATTGATGCCGCAGCCGTCCGCTCATAATGCTGTCCAGTTTGGCGCACGCGTTGCACTGCTGCGCGCGGATGGCCGCCGCGTCACATACCAGATTGTCGGTGAGGACGAGGCCGATCCGGCGCGCGGCTCCATTTCCTACGTCTCCCCGCTTGCCCGCGCGCTCATGGGCAGATCGGAAGGCGACACCGTCCCGATGGGGCCCTCCGAAGCTGAGATCGTCGGGATATCCTGATCCCACAAGCGCCTGCGCAGTGTAGGCAGGGAAACATTCCACACGCGCCTGCGCAGTGTGGGGTGGATACAAAGATCCTCGACTTTGGCCGACTAGCTGCGATCTCGGACCCGCGCTAGTCTGCCAGACACAAAAGGGGGCTTCACGATGCATCCGTCAATGGGAAACGCCGGCACGAGCTTTGATCCGTCATGGATCCAGGCATGAGAACGCTGCGTCCCGACTTGCCGCCGGGCTGGCAGGCGGCGCTCGCAGCCGAGACACTGGCATCCGTCGATAGCAAGGCTGCAAGCGCCCAATGGCGAACTGCGCTGGCCGCCGCGCCGGATGATCCGGAGGTTCTCAGCGGGTATGCGAACTTCCTCACCGATCAGGGGCGCGAACCGGCCGATGCAGAGCACCTGCTCCGACTGGCGCTCCGCCAGAAGCCCGCCGAGAGCGCCTATGCGGCCAATCTGGCGCGGCTTCTGCTCGCGGAGGGACGTCATCCCGAGGGCCTGGAGCAGCTTGCCTCGGCGCTCTCCGTGGCGATGGCGGAGCGCGAACCCGACACGCAGGTCCTTGCCGAGTTGATGTTCTATCTTCTCGCTCATGACCGCTCACGTTGGAGCCTGGCGCTCGCGACCTTGAAGCGGCTCATTCGCTCGGGAGCACGGACCCCCGGCTGGAGCTTCGATCCCAATCTCCACCGCGCTCAAGACGAGGGCCATCCCGAGCTTGCGCTGTTGCGAGACCTCGCAAAAGTCCTGTCGCATGGGGCCAGACCCGCGCTGCTGGACTCCCACGTCGCCTGGCGGGCGGTCTGACAAAAAAGCCGGCTGCAGGGGCAGCCGGCGTTCTCTTGCTTGATCCATACTGCGCAGGCGCGTATGGGATTTGCGTATTACGCCCACCCTGCGCAGGCGCGTGTGGGACTCAATCCTTCGCCCGTTCGACGTAGGAGCCGTCAGCGGTCATGACGACGACGCGGGTCCCGGTGCCGATATGGGGCGGCACCATTACGCGGGCGCCGTTGGAGAGCTTGGCCGTTTTGTAAGACGACGAGGCCGTCTGGCCCTTCACGACCGGCTCGGCTTCCACGATCTCCAGCGTCACGCGGGCCGGCAGTTCGATTGAGATCGGCACGCCTTCATAGAGCGCGACCGAGCAGGTCATGTTCTCCTGCAACCACTGAGCCTGATCGCCGATGACGTCCTTGGGAACCGTGATCTGGTCGTAGGTCTCGGGCTGCATGAAGTTGTAGCCCATCTCGTCTTCGTAGAGGTAATTGTAGTCCTTCTCGTCCAGGTAGGCGCGCTCGACCTGGTCGGTGGTGCGGTAGCGCTCCACGATCTTCACGCCGTCTGCGATGCGGCGCAGTTCCAGATGCGTCACAGGGGTGCCCTTGCCGGGGTGGATGTTCTCGGCGTGCATGACGACGGCGAGCTTGCCGTCCAGGTCCAGGACGTTGCCCTTGCGCACCGAGCTTGCGATAACCTTGGCCACGAGTGGTCTCCATCAAAGCGGCCCCGTCAGACACGCGGCAAGCGCGCGTTGCCCAAAGCCTCGGACAGGCGGGTGGCGAGCGGGGATTGAAGGGGCTCTCATACTCTATTCGCGGCGAAAAGGCCAAGTGCGGCCGAACGGCACCGATTCCGCCCTTGCGGATCGACTGGAACCCACGGAAACCATGAGCAGAATTTCTCCCTGGTGGATGCGAGACCGGCACGCGGACCGTCGTCCCTTTCTGATGGCTCGCGGAGAGATCAAGGCCGGGCTCCGGTCTTGGTTCGTGAGCGAAGGCTTCGTGGAGGTCGAGCCGGCCTGTCTGCAGATGTCGCCCGGCAACGAGGCCCACCTGCACGCGCTCGCCACCGACGTGGTGGGCCCCGACCTTGCGCGCACGCGACGCTACCTCCACACCTCGCCCGAGTTCGCGATGAAGAAGCTGTTGGCGGCCGGCGAGACGCGGATCTTCGCCTTCACGCCCTGCTTTCGCAATCGCGAGCAAGGTCTCCTGCACGCCATCGAGTTCACGATGCTCGAATGGTACCGCGCCGGAGAACCTTATGAAGCCGTCATGGAGGATGCGGCGCATCTCTTGCGCCTCGCATGCCGGACGACAGGCCAGCGCCTCGTCTCCTGGCGCGGCGGCACCGCGGACCCGAAGGGTGCGGCCGAACACATTCGCGTGGCGGAAGCGTTTAGGCGTTTTGCTGGTATCGATCTACTCGCAACGGTCGGGGACGATGGTGCTCCCGATCGCGAAGCGCTGGCTACGCAGGTCCGCGCGCAGGGGATCACGGTGCGCGACGGCGACAGCTGGTCCGATCTCTATGCCCGCATACTGGCCTCTCTGATTGAGCCCAAACTCGGTCTCGGCCAGCCGGTCCTGCTCACCGAGTATCCCGCCGTCGAAGCCGCACTCGCGCGGCCCACACCGGCCGATCCGCGGGTCGCGGAGCGCTTCGAGCTCTATTGCTGCGGCGTGGAACTGGCCAACGGCTTCGGCGAGCTTACCGATCCCGCCGTCCAGCGCGCCAATCTGGAGGCGCAGATGGCATTAAAGGAGAAGCTTTACGGCGAGCGCTATCCGATCGACGAGGATTTCCTGGCCGCACTGGCGCACATGCCGCCTGCCTCTGGCTGCGCTCTGGGGTTCGACCGGCTGGTCATGCTTGCGGCCGGCGCGACCCACATTGATCAGGTGCTCTGGACGCCCCCCACCTGAACCGTTTGCGGCCTTTCGCATCGCCGTGCCCGGCTTGCGCGCCGCCACAAAAATGAACTGCAAATGAAGGGGATCTTCAAAACTGGTTCAGGGTTGTGTGCGTACCCTACCCATCATAGAGCCAATGAAGGCTCTGGGAGTTTCGTGTCATGGGCGAGCTGTTTCGTTCAGGCGCCATCCTGCTGATGGGTTTCATCGTCATCGGCGCCGGCATTTTCGTCGTCTTCCATCATCTGGCCATCGGCTAGCGGTCGGGGCCTGGCTTGCGGCATCTTGTCGAAGCGCCTACCTAGGAGGACCGGAGAAGTCCCCCTGAGGTTGTCTTGAACCGCCCCACATTCGAGCTTCCCAGCCGCACGAGCCTGCGATCCGTCGGCAGCACGCTCAAAGACGCATTCACGCCCACGCTGCGACTTGGCGTGACGGGTCTGTCGCGGGCCGGCAAGACCGTCTTCATCACAGCCATGGTGCGAAATCTCCTCGCTGGCGGCCGATTGCCCTTCTTTTCTCCGGAGGCGGAAGGCCGTCTACGCGACGCTATTCTGGAGCCGCAGCCCGACGACACGGTGCCGAGGTTCGACTACGAGGCGCATCTGGCCGCGCTCGGCCGCGATCCACCTGAGTGGCCCGACAGTACGCGGCGCATTTCCGAGCTGCGCCTGACGTTGACCTACAAGCCTACGGATCTGCTGCGCCGGACGCTCGGATTGACCCGCCTCCACATCGATATCGTGGATTATCCGGGCGAGTGGCTCATCGATCTGGCGCTGCTCGACCAGTCCTACGCCGCCTGGTCGGCAGATGCGCTCGCCAAGGCCCGCGCGCCACAGCGCGCTGGGCTTGCAGCCGCATGGTTGGCGTTTGCGGCCAAGCCAGACGGATCGGACGCTGAGCAGGCCGCCATCGAAGGTGCGCGCCTCTTCACGGCCTATCTCGAGGCCGCCAAGGCATCTGAGCGCGGCGTCGGGGCGCTGACCCCCGGCCGCTTTCTCATGCCCGGCGATCTTGCCGGTTCACCAATGCTGACCTTCTTTCCGCTCGATTTCGAAGCCGATCCGAGCGCCGCCACCGGCCCGCTCGCGCGGCTTTTGGAGCGGCGCTACGAGAGCTACAAGCGTGAAGTCGTGAAGCCCTTCTTTCGGGATCACTTTCTGAAGCTCGATCGCCAGATCGTGCTCGTCGATGTTCTGGGCGCGCTATCTCGCGGACCGGAAAGCGTATCCGATCTGGAAGACGCGCTGACGAGCGTGCTGTCCGCCTTCAGGCCGGGGACCGCCTCGTGGCTGTCGAGCCTCTACACGCGCCGCATCGACCGCGTGCTCTTTGCCGCGACAAAGGCAGATCACCTCAGCCGCACGAGCCACGACCGCCTGGAGGCAATTCTCATGCAGTTGACCGAACGCGCGGCGGAGCGCGTTACGCATGCGGGTGGCGAAGTTCGCGTCATGGCCCTGTCGGCGCTGCGTGCGACGCGCGAAGCGGAAGTGATGCGCCAAGGCGAACTCCTGCCGTGCATCTGCGGTGTGCCCCTGCCGGGCGAAGTGGTCGGCGGCACCACGTTCGACGGCCGCCGTGAGGCCGTGATCTTTCCCGGCGATCTGCCAGACGACCCGCGGGAAGCGCTCGCACATCCCGGCCGGGATCTCTCCGGTGCGGCCGCGACATTCGTGCGTTTTCGTCCGCCCCGTCTCGTTTCGGCCGATAGCGACGGCGAACCCGTTCCCGCGCGGCACATCCGTCTTGATCGTGCGCTCGACTACCTCATTGGGGATTGGCTGCCATGACAGCGTCGGACGAAAGCACCCCGAAGAAGGGGCCGCGCCGGCCGCAGGTCTTCGATGTCGAGGAAGCGGTGGTCATCGAGACCCCGTCGCAGGCTCGTCCGGATCCCCGCGACGCGCCGGTTGCCTCGCCCATTCGCGTGCGGCCGACCGCGGGCGAGATCGGCTCCGGAATTCGCTGGGGGGCGATCCTCGTCTCCTGCATGGCAGGTCTTGCCGGTCTGGCCGCGGGCCTAGCCTTTGGCCGCTTCGTTTCCACGGCCATCGCCCGCGACGACTGGCTCGGCTGGCTTGCGTTCGGGCTCATGGCGGTGGGAATCTTTGCCGCTTTCGTTCTCCTCATTCGCGAGGTGGTGGGGCTTTTCCGCCTGAACAAGCTGCAGAGCGTGCAGAAGGCCGTGACAAGCGCACTCGCCAAAAAGGATGTGAAAATTGAACAAGCGGCCGTCAGGGATCTTCAGCGCCTGCTGGCTGACCGGCCCGACTGCCGCTGGGGTCTGGCGCGGCTCGCCGAGCACGCGAGCGACGGGCGTGATCCGGGCGATCTGTTGCGTCTGGCGGATCGCGAAGTCATGGCACCACTCGATGGGCAGGCCCGGCGCCTAATCCTGCAGTCATCCAAACGCGTCGCCACCGTTACGGCGCTTTCTCCGATGGTCTGGATCGCCATGCTTTACGTGGCGCTGGAAAACCTGCGCATGCTGCGTGCATTGGCGACCGTCTATGGCGGCCGCCCTGGCTTCACGGGCACGCTGACGCTGGCACGCATGGTCGTTACGCACATTGTCGCGACCGGCGGTGTCGCCATGACGGACGATCTGCTTGGCCAGTTTCTCGGTCAGGATCTTCTCCGCCGTTTGAGCCGGCGGCTGGGCGAGGGCGCTTTCAATGGAGCTCTGACGGCGCGCATCGGCGTTGCCGCTTTGTCTGTCACGCGGCCGCTGCCGTTCCTTGATGCGCCGGAAATCCGCCTACGCGATCTCGTGCCGGAGATTTTCCGGCGCTTGAAATCGGGGGAGGCGGCCGAGGCCGGGCGCGAGGGCACGGCGGCTGGTCATGCTCAGGCGGCGCGGGGCAGGGACGGCGCGTCCTGATCGTTGGCCGGTGTTCCCGGCCCGATCGCGTCCTTGGCAAAAAGCCGGGCCCATTCGCCTGAAAGCTCACGCGCGCGCACCAGGATCGACGGGGGATCGCGGTCCTCCCATGTGCTCAGAAGCGCTGAGAGCACCGGTCCCGCCCGCTGGCCTGTCAACCAGTTGAGCGGTCCGGCGATCGCGAGGCCGGCGACCACCGGCAGCATCCAGAACAGGAGGCCCGGCGAAACCCACCAGCACACGAGTGCGATGAGGGCACCGGCGCCCATGTGGTGCGCATGGAAGCGCATGGCGAAGGCGAACGGTACGGAGCCGTCGTCGCGGCGCTGGGCTTTCCAACCCGCGTCGCGGCCGGAGAGGATCTGCACGACACCCGTCGTCTGGGTCATCATCAGGATCGGCGCGAGCAGCATGGAGAAGAACGTCTCGATGGTGACGGCGGCGAGCGCGCGTGGCGTGCCGAACACTTCACCGGACCGTGCCGCCCGTTTGATCTCCAGAAGGAGCCCTAAGAGCTTGGGCAGGAGCACGACAGCCAGCGTCCCGAGGAACAGCCGCATAGCGGCACCCGGATCGATGACCGGCCAGATCGGGAAGAGCGTCTTGCCGTCCTGGAAGTAGCTCGGGATCAGCTGCTGGCTCTGCAGGGCGAGCACGATGCCGGTGGCAAGCGACAGGGCCCAGATGGCGGAGACGAGGTAGGCGAACGCGCCCATCCCGAGATGGATGCGGCCCATGGCTGTAAGGCCCGGACGGAAGAGCAGCGCCAGGTGCTGCAGGTTGCCCTGGGCCCAGCGCCGGTCGCGCACGACGAGGTCGACGAGACCTGGCGGCATGCCCTCGTAGGAGCCTTGAAGGCTCGGCACCATGTGAACGGACCAGCCGGCCCGCTGCAGCAGCGCCGCTTCCACGAAGTCGTGGCTCAGGATCGGCCCGCCAAACGGCTTTCGGCCTTGCATGATGGGCAAGCCCGCGGCCGAAGCGAACGCGGCCGTGCGGATAATCGCGTTGTGACCCCAGTAGTTGCCCCGGTCGCGATGCCAGGATGCGAGCCCCGCCGCCACGGCTGGACCATACACGTTGCTTGCGAACTGCTGCAGGCGCTGGAGCAGGGTCGTGCCACCCGTCAGACGCGGGATCGACTGGATGAGCCCGGCCTGCTCGTCCGCCTCCATGGCGCGGGCGAGACGCACCAGGCTCTCCCCCGCCATGACACTGTCGCCGTCGAGAATGATGAAGTGGTCATAGGCGGCGCCGAAGCGTTCCACCCAGTCTTCGATGTTGCCGGATTTGCGGGCCGTATTCTCGATGCGCCGCCGGTAATAGATCGGGATCATGCCGCGGAGCGTGGCGGCCAGCTTCGCATAACAGGCTTCCTCGGCCTCACCCTCATCGGCGCCGCGCGTGTCGGACAGGACGAACACATCGAAATGGCGGGCCTTGCCCAGGTGGGCAATTTCCTCGGCCATCGCGGCGATCGTCCCGGCGATGCGGTGCGGTTCCTCGTGGTAGACGGGAAACAGCAAGGCCGTGCGGGTCGACAAAGGACCGCTTGCGGACGGCACGTCGAGCGTGTCGGTCGCCTCATCTGCAAAGAGCGGCAGAAAGCCCATGGCGGCGCTGAGAGAGCCGAATGCGATCCAACCGAACGTGATCGTGGAGAGCACGAGGAAGAAAAGCTGGATCGGCGTCAGCGAAAGGAACGAGAGCACACCGTACAGTTCGTAGGCGAAGGCGGCCGTCAGGAACATGGCTCCGGCCAGCACTGCGGCGCGTGGAACCCAGGACCCCTGTGCGGCCGGACCGTGGCGGCGCTGTGTTCTGCTTGCCAGATCCTGCGTCGGCATGGCGAGCGGGGCCTCGGCTGGGAGAAGCGCCGGGTTGCTCGCATCCTTGCGGACAGGCAGCCCCTTCGCCGGCGTCGTGGCGCCGCCGGCCTGAGAGTCTCGCATTTCGACGTTCGAATGAAGTGCCATCAGGCCGTCCACCGGTACAACCAGGTTTCAGATACGTATTGATCGCCCCGCTTCAAGGTGAGGCGCAGCTCACTCATATCGGCACTGCCGCTGTCAAGCGTGAAGCTGACGCGCACGCCGTTGATGCCGGGATGCCGCTCGACCAGCGCACTCGACAGCGTTCCGGTGCCCGCGCTGAGATCGGCGATGGGCAGGTCGAGCGTTTCGCTCACGGCCGGTCCCGAGAAATCTATTGCGAACTGTCGCACGGTATCCTTGCGCGTTCGCCCGACCGCCGTTTGCACGACATGGGAGGGTGCAGGGGCGATGGGCATGTCCTCTCCCCAGTGCAGGCGGTAGGACAGGTTGTGGGCCTTGCCGGGCTCAAGCGGCTCGACCGGGTTCCAGTAGACAACGATGTTGTCGTGAATTTCTTCCTCGGACGGAATCTCGACCAGTTCGACGAAGCCCTTGCCCCAGTTGCCGCGCGGTTCCACCCAAAGGCTCGGCCGCTTGTCGAAGCGTGCGTTCAAGTCTTCGAATGTCGACAGTCTCCGATCACGCTGAAGCAGGCCGAACCCGCGCGGACTGTCGTCCATGAACGCGCTCGTCTGCAGTGTGCGCGGGTTGGTCAGCGGCCGCCACAGGCGTTCGCCGCGGCCGTTGAGGATCGCAAGCCCCTGGCTGTTGTGCACGCTCGGCCGGATGTCGTGGTTCACGCGGCGCTGCGCGGGGCCTCTGAGGAACATGCTTGTCAAAGGCGCCAAGCCGATATGTTTCAGGCTGCGGCGCGGATAGAGCACGGCATCGACGTCGATGATGGTGTTTGCACCTTGCCGGATCACGAAGCGATAGGCCCCTGACACCGAGCGACTGTCGAGGAGGGCGTGCACGACGACTTCGCCGCCTCCGATCCTGGGACGTTCGATCCAGAATGCGCGGAAGATCGGAAACTCTTCCCCGGAAGGCTGGGCCGTGTTGACAGCGAGACCGCGCGCCGACAGGCCAAACGTCTGATCGCGCCCGCGCGCCCGGAAGTAGCTGGCACCCTGGAACACCGCGAACGCATTCATCTCGTCGCCGCGATCGATGGGTCCCTGCAACCGGAATCCCGAGAATGCATAGGGCGCTTCAGCCGGGGCGCTGCTGATCTTCGGCCCGAAGGAAAACATTCGGTTGTTGGCCACGAGACGGCGTGCCTTGCCGTTCTCGACGATACTGACCTCGACGGGCGTCTCGTAGATCCATCCGCGGGGCAGGAGATGCACCTCTACGCCGAGACTATGCGGCTGCCAGAGCGCTTGCTCGGGGCGAAACCTGATATCGCGGAACTGTTCAACGCTGAGGGCGTTGAAGGGCGGTGCAGCCTCCAAGGTTGGGCGCTCGAAATCCTGGCCGGCCAACGCTTCGGCGCGTTTGAGAACGTCCTTGGCGGAGAAGGGCTCTCCGGTATCCGTCGCCGTCGCATCCTGTGCTGTGGCGGCGCCCGGCATCAGGCCCAAGCGGCCAGCGGCCAGGAGGGCGCCCCAAGCTGCGCCTGTGCGCATCAGGTCCCTGCGTGTCGATCCCTGGGCTCTTTTGGACATGCGTTCAGTTCGTTCGCTGCGTGCGCTACCAGGGGACGGTTCGAGGCATGCACAACTCTGGGGAGGTCCGGCGGCGACCCCGTCCTTTCGCTGCATATGCTCAATCGTCGTGAAGCCTCGTGCACTCCCCACCGCGGCTTCCGGCCCCCCCGGGCGAATCGAAACCGAAGACATGGGGGAAGTACCCTGAAATTGTGGCAGGAATGCCAAAGGCTTTGCCTCGTCTTCGTGCATTGGCTTCCGGGCCTGAGCGAAAGCCTAGCCCGCGAATGGTGCACCGCAACATTATATGCCGGGGATGGTGTTTTTACAAGATGACACAAGCAACTAACCGCGCAACGTGACACAGCGCGTGGTCGCCCTTGGGTCCGCCGGTTAGGATGGCCATTGTTCCCGCATCGCAAATCGCGGCGGCGTGGGGGGATTTGCGGTCGGCGGGAACACGAGCGGGCGTCGTTTCGCGTGTTCAGCAGGGCCCCTGCGGACCCCTCCCGCCAAACGGCGATGGACACGCGGCCGAGGGTGTTGCAGAAACCCCTTGAGCATTACAAACGCCATCTGGCTATTTTTAGGGCGTGACCGTTTTTTACATAAAAACAATAAGTTGGGCCGCCAGATCAGCCGCGTGGCGAATGAGCCACATCGACTGGGGAATCCACAGAGATCGGCGAGTTTGACGTTCCCCTCGTTCTCTCGATCTGCTTAGTATCCTGCCCTGAGCGGCGATTCGGGATGGTACCTGCCGCTGGTCGAGATTGAGCGTGTTGGCGTCCGTTGCGTCTAGGTAAACGCAGTTGCGTCAAGCGCCCGTTCTTAAAGTTAGTAGACGGGAGAAGGTAAATGAAAAAGTACAACCTCTACGCTCTGGTGGCGGCCGGCCTGCTTGCAGGTGGCATGTCCGCGACCAGCGCGTCGGCAGCGGACCTCGGGGGGAACTGCTGCGCGGACCTCGAGGAGCGCATCGCCGAACTCGAAGCCACGACGGCTCGCAAGGGCAACCGCAAGGTTTCGCTGACCGTGTCCGGTTGGGTCGGCCAGCAGGTCACCTTCTGGGATGATGGCGACGAGTCCAACGCCTACGTCCACGACCTCGGCACGACGCTGGGCAGCCACGTGAAGTTCACGGGCGCGGCTCAGATCAGCCCCGGCTGGTCGGCTGGTTACGTGCTGCAAATCGAGGCTATCGGCTCGGATAGCCTGAACGATGGACCAGATCAGCCGAATGGTCCTGCTCTTTATAACCACCTTGGCTCGGACGCAATCGAAGGCTACGGCGGCGTGCAGACGCTGCAGTCCTACTGGTTCGTCAAGTCAGACCAGCTCGGCAAGGTGTCGGTCGGCAAGCAGTCGCAGGCTTCGGACAACGCTGCGATCCTGGTTGACGGTTCGGGCTCGCTCGTTCCCGCCAACTGGGTGGCGTTCGATACCGCCAGCTTCTTCGTTCGATGGGTGATGGTCTCTGCTAATAATACGCCAGCGATCAGTCTGACCTGGGGCGGCGCCCAGTCGTGCTCCGGCATGGGCGGCGCCTGGGGCGACTGCAACGGTTTGACGCAGAACGTCGTCCGTTACGACTTGCCGACCTTCGGCGGCTTCTCGGTCAGCGCCTCTTGGGGCGACGACGACATGTGGGATGTCGCCGGTCGCTATGCCGGTGAGTGGGCGGGCTTCAAGCTCGCTCTGGCTGTCGCCTACAATGAGACGAGCAACCAGAATTACAATAACATACAGACTGGTTGCGGGCGTCGACGTTCCCGATATGCAGTACTTCCAGGCGGGCGCCTTCCTCATGCACGTTCCAACCGGCCTGTTCGGTTTGGTCAACTACGGCAACTCTCGATGACGATGGAACAGCTCAACTTTGGGGAGCGTCGCCGATGCGAGACTTGGTACGGCAAGATCGGTTGGCGTTCGCGATGGTCTGCTCTTGGTCACACCGTATTCTACGGTGAGTATTTGAACGGTCAGGACGGAGCCGATGGCGCTCGATGTGGGACGCTGCAGACGTTGGAGCACGCAACTCACCTCACCGAACACGGAAGTTGAAGTCTGGGGTGGTGGTATCGTGCAGGAGATCGACGCTGCTGCGATGTCCGTCTGGCTTAAGTACCGCCATCAGTCTTTGAGTGCGGACGGCTTGACCGCAGCTGACAGGCTGACCTTAACGCGGCTGGCGGATTCGAAAACTTCCAGTACATTGGCGTCGGTGGTCTGATCAACTTCTAAGCTGATCACGCTTCGAACCTTCAGAAACGGAAAGGCCGCCCTGCGACGGGCGGCCTTTCTGCTTTGGAGTTGAGTGCCTCGGCGACCCTGACGGCGCTCGGATCGCGGTGTCTTCTGCCCAGCGCCCGATGCGCGCTTCACGCATCGATCGCGCGCTTGACCTCGAACACTTCCATGATCCTACAGCCGCGGTGCGGGCCGTCGCACACGAAGGTCCACTGACCTTCCGTGAAGGTGTCGCACATCTTCACGCCCTTGATCAGGATCCAGTGGCCTTCCTTGCCCTTGTGGATCGCCAGGATGTAGTGCGACCAGGCATTGCGCGGCTTCTGCATCCAGGTCCACACGGTAGGCCGCTTCTTGCGCTCCAGGTCCATGAAGCTCTCCTTCAGCGTCATGCTGAAGCCGTACATGGCGAGCGCCGCCTCCACCTCGTCGGCGTAGGTGCCTTTCACGGTGAGCTTCAGGTCCGGGGGAAGTTCGCGGTACGCATTGATCGCGCGCTCGATCTTGCTGATCGGGTAGCCCGTGATGGCGGACAGCACATAGGGTCCGCAGAACGCGACACGGCCGGTGTCGTTCGTCGCCTCGTTGAGGCTCGATGTCAGTCTTCGGGTCGGTTCCAGATCGTCCACGGCGCTCCGCCTCGCGGCCAAATCACGTTGGCATCACAGCGAAGCTTCGGTCCGTCATGGTTGACAAAAGGTTAACGGGGCTGGGGTCAGTCCCATCAGGAGTGGGGTCAGCCCCTCATTCCGCAACCCGCAACGGCGCGATGACCCCAGCCGGGTGACGGCGCGCACCCGCACACGTTTGGGCGCCACCGTTGCCACGGGCAGCCCTTTCACGGATTTGCGTTCGGCCTTGATCGAGAGCGGCCTGAGGCCCCCTGGAGCCGCCAGGGTCGCGATGCGAAGCGGGGCGGGGCGTGGCCTCAGATCGTGGATCGGGCGGTCGCGGAAGGGCGGCAGAGGGCGGGTCAGCATGTGTGAGCTCCGGTACGGACAACGAAAGCGATCATTCCGGCATCGGGGTCCGGACATCGTTGCGCTAACGCTGAAGCACACGACATGCCACCCCGATCGCGGCACTAAAGTGGCTGGAAATTCAGTTTCTTGAGGATAAATCGCGCGGCGCTCAGTCCACCCTTCATCGGCGTCGTGCACGCGGCCTGTGCAGAGCAATCGCAGCCTGCCATGACGCTGGGCAACTGTTTGAAGCCTGAGAATAATCGCAGCATCGTTCGCGTTTACTCGCGGCGCTGGCAAAGTATGGATAGCAGAGGCGTCGCGGGGAATTAGAGGCAAGCGCATGCGTTACGACGAGCAGGATAAAGAGAGCAGGAACGTCGAAGACCGGCGTGGTCAGGGCGATGGTTTCGGCATGCCGGGCCGCGGTATTCAGATACCGATCGGTGGCGGCGGAGGTCTCAGCATTACGTCGCTGCTCATCATCGGCGCACTGATGCTCCTGTTCGGCATCAATCCGTCAGAGATCCTGACCGGCGGCCGCAATATCTCCGAAGTCCCTGATTTGCCGCAGACCGGACAGACCCAGCGGCCGGGCCGCACATCGGAAATCCCGGGGCTCCCCGGGGGAGGCCAGGAAACGGCTGGTCGGCAGTCCAGCGATGAAATGAAGGTCTTCATCGGTCGTGTTCTGGCCGATACCGAGCAGGTCTGGGGCGAGGTATTCAAGAGCTTCGGTCAGCGCTATAAGGAGCCGCAACTGGTGATCTTCGATCGTGGGACGAGGACGGCCTGCGGCGTCGGCATGACCCAGATGGGCCCTTTCTACTGCCCGCTCGATCAAAAGGTTTATATCGATCTCGCCTTCTATGACGAGTTGAAGCGCCGCTTCAACGCGCCGGGCGATTTTGCCCAGGCTTACGTGGTCGCGCACGAGGTCGGTCATCACGTTCAGACACTCCTCGGTATCGCCGAGAAAGTGCAGGCCATGAAGCAGCGCATGAGCGAGCGTCAAGCCAATCAGCTTCAGGTCCGCATGGAGCTTCAGGCCGATTGCCTCGCCGGCGTCTGGGCCAATCTCAATCACCAGCTCAACAACCGCCTTGAGCCGGGCGATATCGAAGAGGGCCTGCGCGCCGCCAACGCCATTGGCGACGACATGATCCAGAAGAAGATGCAGGGCTACGTGGTGCCGGATGCGTTCACGCACGGATCGGCGGAGCAGCGCATGCGATGGTTCACGAACGGCTACAATACCGGCCAGATGCAGGCCTGCGATACCTTCAACACCGACGATCTGTAAGGCTTCATGACGCGGGGTGCCCCCCGTTTGGAAGGGGGCCTTCTCCCTCCGGTCGCAGCCGGTGGCACGCTGGTCCATGTGCCGGCATCCTCGCGTCGGCGGGCGTGGCTTGCCGCGGAGCTTCTCCTCCTCTTCGTCATGGCTCCGATCGCCATGCATTTCGCCGTCCATCAGGCACGCGCGCCGCTGTTCCTGGCCCTGCTCCCCGTCCTGGTCGTGGCGCTCCTGGTCCTGGCGCTCGACCGGACGTTCTCATTGAAGCGCGAGGTGGCCACGGGTTTCTGCTGGCGCACGCTCCTCTCGATCCTCGTGGTGTTCTTGGCCGGCACCGCGGGCGTTGCGGCCTGGTTGCAGGAAAACCATCCGCATTGGCTTTTCGAAATGCCGCGAAACCGGCCGCAGGTCTGGCTGACGATCCTCGCCGTCTATCCATTCGCCTCCGTCGCGACCCAGGAGATCGTCTACCGCACGTTCTTCTTTCACCGTTACGGTCCACTCTTTGCAAAGCGCCGCGGCGCTGCGATCCTCATCAACGGTGTCCTGTTCGGTTTCGCCCACATCGTCGTCGGTCAGCCGTTTGCGATCGTCGCGACGACTCTGACAGGCCTGCTGTTCGCCGCCCGCTACGCCGAGACCCGGTCCATCTGGGCGGTCGTCCTGGAGCACACGCTCTGGGGCGTCATGGTCTTCACGATCGGGTTGGGCCGGTACTTCTTCACCGGCGTTGCCAACATGTGAGAGGGGCTGACGCGCGTCCCAGTTGAGCCCGGCCGCGCGATCCGCTAGAAAGCGGCCCAACCCCTTTCAGCGCGAACCCAAAGAGGCGCCCCCTATGGCTGCGGCCCATCAGTACGTCTACCACATGCACAAGCTGTCCAAGACCTATCCGGGCGGCAAACAAGTCTTGAAGGACATTTCCCTCTCGTTCCTCCCCGGCGCCAAGATTGGCGTTGTGGGTCTCAACGGTGCCGGCAAATCCACGCTTCTGAAGATCATGGCGGGTGTCACCGACGACTTCGTCGGCGAGGCCCGTGCGGCCGATGGTGTCAAGGTCGGTTACCTGCCGCAGGAACCGGAACTCGATCCGTCGAAGGACGTGCTGGGTAACGCCATGGAAGGCGTGGGCGAAAAGAAGGCCATCGTCGACCGTTACAACGAATTGGCTGCCAACTACTCGGAAGAGACCGCCGACGAGATGACGGCGCTGCAGGACCAGATCGACGCGCTCGATCTGTGGGACCTCGACACCCAGGTCGAGCAGGCGCTCGACGCCCTGCGCTGCCCGCCTGGCGACGCGGATGTCACGAAGCTGTCGGGCGGCGAGAAGCGCCGCGTGGCGCTGACGCGACTGCTGCTGTCGAAGCCGGACATCCTGCTGCTCGACGAACCGACCAACCATCTCGACGCGGAATCGGTTGCCTGGCTGGAGCGCTTCCTGAAAGAATACACGGGCTGCGTCATCCTCGTGACCCACGACCGCTACTTCCTCGACAACCTCACCGACTGGACGCTCGAACTCGACCGTGGCCAGGGAGTGCCGTGGAAGGGCAACTACTCGAGCTGGCTGGAACAGAAGGCCAAGCGCCAGGAAGCGGAGAAGTCTGCTGAAGAGAGCCGCCAGAAGGCGATGTCGCGGGAATTGGAGTGGATCCGCTCTTCGCCAAAGGCGCGTCAGGCCAAGTCGAAGGCGCGTATTGCAAACTTCAACAAGCTCGTCGAGCAGGCGGGCCGTGGTGACGTCGGCAAGGCCTCGTTCTCGATCGCGGAAGGTCCGCGCCTCGGCGACATGGTCGTGGAGGTCGAGGGTCTTTCCAAGGCGTTCGGCGATCGACTTCTTATCGACGACCTGTCGTTCAAGCTGCCGCCCGGCGGGATCGTCGGCGTCATTGGACCGAACGGCGCGGGCAAGACGACGCTTTTCAAGATGCTGACGGGCAAGGAGCAGCCCGATAAGGGCTCGATCAAGCTCGGTCCCACCGTGAAGCTGTCCTACGTCGATCAGAGCCGCGATCACCTCGACGACAACAAGACCGTCTGGGAAGAAATCTCCGGTGGCCTCGACATCATGAAGTATGGGGACAAGCGCGAGATGCCCTCACGGGCCTACTGCGGCTGGTTCAACTTCAAGGGACCGGACCAGCAGAAGAAGGTGGGTCTGCTCTCGGGCGGTGAGCGCAATCGCGTCCACCTTGCCAAGATGCTGAAGGAGGGCGGCAACCTGCTACTCCTCGACGAGCCGACCAACGATCTCGACACCGAGACGCTGGGCGCGCTCGAGGCCGCGCTGGAAGACTTCCCCGGCTGCGCGGTGGTCATTTCACATGACCGCTTCTTCCTCGACCGCCTCGCCACTCACATCCTCGCCTTCGAGGGCGATAGCCACGTCGAATGGTTCGAGGGCAACTTCGAAGCCTATGAGGAAGACAAGAAGCGCCGCCTGGGCGACGCCGCCGTCGAACCCCACCGCATCAAGTTCAAGCGTTTCGAGCGGTAACACTCCGCAACAAAACTCAAGTTCTTGTCGCATCAAAGCGTTGGGCGGTTAGCCTCCGCGCGCTGTAAACCTGCGCGTGTGGTCACTTCCGTCACAGGTGACGAATTGACCTGCGACTTCTATGACTTCCGCGGTTTTTCTCATCTTCCTTCTGCCGCATTGCTGGGGCGCTAGAAGGCGTCCGCAAACAAAATAGGACTGATCAGATGAGCAAGATGTTCTTCGCCGCCGCCGCGGCGCTCTCCTCCATGGCGATGGTTTCCACCGCTGAGGCAAAGCCGTGGGATCCGACGAAGTCCCAGGGCTGGCAGCAGACCGAAGCCGGCGTGCCTGCCCGTCGTGGGACGAGCCAGAAATATCGCCAGAAGCGGTATGTGCAGCAGGTTGAGCGCGCGTCCACGCGCCATGCCGGCGTCGGTGCCCGTCCCGGCAAGTGGTGCGGCTGGTGGATGCGCACGCAGAAGGGCGGCGGTCCGGAATTCAACGTCGCCTGGAACTGGCGCAAGTACGGCTCGCCTTCGGGCCCGCAGGTCGGTGCTGTCGTCGTGTGGCGTCATCACGTGGGCATGATCGTGGGCCGCGCGCCGGATGGCCGCTGGCTCGTCAAGTCGGGCAACGACGGCGGCGCCGTGCGCACGCGCGCCCGCTCTGTCTCCGGTGCAATCTTCCGCATCTGACGCGCAGCGTTGCCAACACACGGAAAAGGCCGCTCGTGCGAGCGGCCTTTTTCTTTTGCAGGTCTTCGCTTCTTTTTTTGCGACCGGCTATCGGTTGAGCGCGATGACCAGCGCTTTGGGATTGCCGCCGTTCTCGCTGATGTAGTTCTGAAACAGCGTGTTGAGGAATGACGTCATCTCGAAGCCGATGATTTCAGCTTCGCGGACCTTGTACACCGACCCGCGCTTTACGATTTTCCAGCGAACGTCGTAGCTTTCGCCGCTGCGCAGGGTTATGCGCGTATCGACATAGGCCGATGCACCCGTGGCGGCCGACTGGCCCGTCACGACGGCGCGGGCCACGGGATACTTCGGTGCTTCCTTGGCGGCGTAGCGGGCGATCCAGTTGACCATGCCGGTGTAGTAGGCGGGGCGATCCGACTTCGGCAATTTCTGCGCATAGGAGCCCAGCGCCGTCAGGCCGATGGAGGGCAGATCCGCGTGGCTGCGCAGCGCGGTCGCAAAGGCCTGCGCTGAGCCCGAACCCGAGCGCGAAGCGGCGACGAGTTCGTTGGCCACCCGCTGCATGTAGGCGGCGGGGCTTTCTGCTGCCGCCAATCCGGCGGACATCACAAGCGCCATCGCCGCGATGAGCGCGCGGGCGGAATTGGAAAAACGCATCATGGTCTGCATCGCGTTCAGGCCTGTTGGTTCACGTTATGGTCGTTCGATATATCTGCAACCATGCAAGGCGAATGAGGCATGTCGGTGGCTGTGCTGCCCCTCTTTGGTTTCTGGTACAGCATGCCCCGCCAACGCCGTCAAACCCTCCCGGAAGGTGCCCTTTGGGCGGCTCCGCTCCGGCTGAGATCAGACAATTGCGTGCCCCTGTCTGGCGGCGGTTTCTGACTTTTGCCCGGTCGCGCGGGCGCGATAGGTTGATGCCGAAATCTCCGGCAGGTTGAGTGCCTTGCAGACCCGCTCGAGATCAGACGAATGCAGAGTATTGGCCATGCCGAGCAGAACGGAGCGCTCGCGGCGGGGGTGGACCAGGATCAGTTCGTGCCGCACGCTGGAAAGTGACGTGCGCAGGTAGTGGGCAACGCCGGAAAAGGACGTGATCGGCGCTTGCCATCTCGTCTCGCGGCCGAAGGTCCGATCGGTGACGGTCACGACGCCGTTGGCAATCTCCACCAGACGGCTGCGCGTCAGCCCATCAATCAGGCGATAGATCGGAAAGCCCAGCAGAACGAGCCAGAATGCGAGTCCCGTCAGCACCTGGGCAGTCGCCAGCGGCTTGGAGGAGACCGTTTCGCGCAGACCATGTTCGGCGAACGCCGTCGAGACGATCAGGAAGAAGGGCGAAAGCAGCAGCAGCGCGGCCAGCACCAGGAAGATCAGAAGAGCGCTGCCCGATCGCCGGGCGGGAAACTGCTCGATGCGAATTGCCTCCTCAGAGAAATCGGGCATCGACGGTGTCATCCGGTCGACTGCGGCGGGGCGCATGGGCTTGCTCCAAAATGGGGGCGGTCGCAGAGTTTGAAAAATCAGAAAGGCACGCTACTGCCGCAAGGCTTACTGCTGAGTTAACCAGCCTTTGCAGCGCATTTGAATCGAGTTCACCGACGCAAAGATGTTGCCCCGCAGGCCCTGCGCAAATTCCTCTTGACAGACATAAACATATCTTTATGTCTTGGAGAACTTAGCGCGGAGCGACCCTTGAGCGGAGTCCCACAACTGTCAGTCCTGCCTATGCCCGAGCTCGTTGCGGCCCTCAAAGCCGCCGCCGAGCCGACGCGCTTGCGCATCCTGCTTCTCCTGTCGCGCGGTGAATTGACCGTCAAGGATCTCACCCAGATCCTCGGTCAGAGCCAGCCGCGCATCTCTCGCCACCTGAAGCTTTTGACGGAGGCTGGTCTCATCGAGCGCTTCCGCGACGGCAGCTGGGTCTACTTCCATGTGTCGGATCGCACTGCGGGTGGGCATTTGGCCCGTCGCCTCATCGCCGCCGTGGAGGCGGGCGATCCGGTGGCACGGCGCGACCGTGAGCGCGCCGACTCCCAGAAGCGCGCGAGGGACGAGGCCGCCCAGGCCTATTTCCAGGCGCATGCGGCGGACTGGGATCGCATCCGCGGCCTCTACGTCTCGGAGACGGACGTAGAAAAGGCGATGTTGGCCGCGCTGGGTCCGGGGCCGTTTCGCCTGTTCATTGATCTTGGAACGGGCACGGGCCGCACGCTGGAACTCTTCGCGGGGCGCTATGCCCGCGGTCTGGGTTTCGATCTCAACCAGTCGATGCTGGCCTATGCCGAAAGCAAACTGTCGGCCCATGGCATCGCCAACGCGGAAGTCCGCCACGGCGACCTGTATGATCTCACCTTGCAGGATGGCGTCGCCGATGCTGTGGTGATGCATCAGGTGTTGCACTTCCTGGCCGAGCCGGGGGCGGCGATCGCCGAAGCGGCGCGCATTCTGGCCCCGGGCGGGAAGCTGATGATTGTCGATTTCGCGCCGCACGAGCTGGAATTCCTCCGCGATGAGCACGCGCACAAGCGTCTGGGCATTGCGGCGGAGACAATGGAGCAGTGGACGCGTGCGGCCGGGCTCGACCTTGTGCGGTCGGACATGCTGTCCCGCGAAAGCGGATCGGATCAGCCTTCGCTGACCGTGTCGCTCTGGGTCGCCGAACGGCCCGTCCAACCAATTCAAGTTGCAAAACACAGAGCGGGTGCTGCGGCCCGCCAGATCGAGGAGGCCCGGTAATGGTCGAGGGCAAGGAACGCAAGAGCCGGTTGCTTGGCGCCGGCGAGATCGAGGTGTCCTTCGAATTCTTCCCGCCCAAGACGGAGAAGATGGAAGAGCAGCTCTGGAGCGCGATCAAGCGGCTTGCTCCTCTCGCGCCCGAATTCGTCTCTGTCACCTACGGGGCGGGCGGCACGACACGCGAGCGCACGCACGCCACCGTGGAGCGGATTCTCAAGGAAACGGACCTGCGGCCGGCCGCCCATCTCACCTGCGTGGACGCCACCCGCGAGGAGGTGGACGCAGTCGCGCGCGCCTATTGGAATGCCGGGGTGCGCCACATCGTGGCGCTGCGTGGCGATCCCGCCTCCGGCGTCGGCCAGAAATACGAGCCCCATCCGGGCGGGTATGTGAACGCCGCCGATCTCGTCGCGGGGCTGAAGAAGATCGGCAATTTCGAGATTTCCGTCGGCGGCTATCCCGAGAAGCATCCCGAAAGCCCCACGATTCAGGCCGACATGGACAACCTGAAGGCCAAGGTCGATGCCGGCGCTGACCGCATCATCACGCAGTTCGGTTTCGACAACGCGCATTATCTGCGCTTCCTGGAGCGGGCGCGCGCCGCCGGTATCTGGGTCCCGATCACGCCCGGCATCGTGCCGATCCACAATTTCCGCCAGGTGGCCGGCTTCGCCGTTCGGGCCGGTGCCACCGTGCCCGCTTGGCTGGCGCGCCGCTTCGAAGGCCTCGATAACGATCCGGAAACGACCAAGATGGTCGCGTCAGCCGTTGCGACCGAACAGGTCATGCAACTCGTCGACGAGGGGATCAAGACGTTCCACTTCTACACGCTGAACCGGGCCGACCTCGTCTATGCGATCTGCCACCTTCTGGGTTTGCGCCCGCTGAACACGGCGCCGCTGGAAGACCGTCGCATCATGATCGCCTGATGCGCGGTCTTTCCTGAGATCGCGTTCTCGCATTTGCGCACACAAGACACGTCAGAAGAGAGTTCCGTCATGAAACGCCTGCCCAGCTATGCCGCCCTCCAGAAGGCCGCCTCGGAGCGTATCCTCATCATCGATGGCGCCATGGGCACCATGATCCAGCGCCACAAGTTGAACGAGGCCGACTACCGGGGCGAACGGTTCGTGGACTGGCCGCGCGATGTGAAGGGTAACAACGATCTTCTCGTCCTCACGCAGCCGAAGATCATCCAGGAGATCCACGAAGAGTACCTTGCGGCCGGAGCCGACATCATCGAGACCAACACCTTCAATGCGCAGGTCATCTCCATGGCCGACTACGGCATGGAGGCGCTCTCTTACGAGATAAACGTGCAGGCGGCGAAGCTCGCCCGCGCGGCCGCCGACAAGTACAATAGGTTGACGCCGGAGCGGCCGCGCTTCGTCGCCGGCGCCGTCGGCCCCACGAACCGCACCGCCTCGATCTCGCCCCAGGTGAACGACCCCGGCTTCCGCAACGTCACCTTCGACGAGTTGCGCGAGGCTTATGCCGAGCAGGTGCGTGGCCTCGTGAAAGGCGGGTCGGACATCATCCTGATCGAGACGATCTTCGACACGCTGAATGCCAAGGCCGCGGGGTATGCGACACTTGATGTGTTCGACGAGCTTGGGATCGAACTGCCGATCATGCTGTCCGGCACCATCACGGACCGTTCCGGGCGCACACTGTCGGGTCAGACCGCCGAAGCGTTCTGGTATTCCATGCGTCACCTGAAGCCGTTCTCCATCGGGCTCAACTGCGCGCTGGGTGCGGAACTCATGCGCCCGTACATCGCTGAGCTGTCGCAGGTAGCCGACTGCCGCATCTCCGCCTATCCGAACGCGGGCCTGCCGAACGCCATGGGCGAGTACGACGAGACGCCCGACGACATGGCCTGCAAGACGGAGCCGTGGGCCAAGGACGGTCTCGTCAACATCATCGGCGGCTGCTGCGGCTCGACGCCCGATCACATCGCGCACATCGCCGAGCACGTGAAAGCCTATCCGCCGCGCAAGATCCCCGTCATCGCGCCCAAAATGCGCCTTTCCGGCCTCGAGCCGTTCGTTGCTGGCTAAATCGAAAAGAACAAGAGCACATGACCACCGCATCCGCAGCACAGTCCTTCATCAACGTCGGCGAGCGCACGAACGTCACGGGCTCGGCGAAGTTCCGTAAGCTCATCGAGGCGGGCGACTATCAGGCCGCACTCTCGGTAGCGCGCCAGCAGGTCGAGAACGGCGCACAGATCATTGACGTGAACATGGACGAAGGCCTTCTCGACAGCGAGAAGGCCATGACGACGTTCCTCAACATGATTGCCTCCGAGCCGGATATCTCGAAGGTGCCGATCATGATCGACTCGTCAAAATGGACGGTCATCGAGGCGGGGCTGAAGTGCGTCCAGGGTAAGTCAATCGTCAACTCGATCTCGCTGAAGGAAGGCGAGGGGCCGTTTCTGGAGCAGGCGCGCAAGGTTCTGCGCTACGGCGCCGCCGTCGTCGTCATGGCCTTCGATGAGCAGGGCCAGGCCGATACCATCGAGCGCAAGGTGGAGATCTGCGAGCGCGCCTACAAACTGCTGACGCAGACCGTCGGCTTTCCGCCGGAAGACATCATCTTCGATCCCAATATCTTCGCGGTTGCCACCGGTATCGAAGAGCACAACGGCTACGGCATCGCCTTCATCGAAGCGGCGCGGCAGATCAAGGAGAGAATGCCTCTCGTCCACATTTCGGGCGGCGTTTCGAACCTCTCGTTCGCGTTCCGCGGCAACGAACCCGTGCGCGAGGCCATGCACTCCGTGTTCCTCTACCACGCCATCAAGGCGGGCATGGATATGGGGATCGTGAATGCGGGCCAGCTTGCCGTCTACGACGACATTCCCGCCGAGCTGCGGGAACTGTGCGAGGACGTTGTCCTCAATCGTCGTGCGGACGCCACGGACCGGCTGCTAGACGCCGCACCCCGCTTCAAGGGTGATGGCGCCAAGAAGGTGGAGAAAGACCTGAAGTGGCGCGACGCGGAGGTCGAACAGCGGCTGACCCACTCGCTCGTCCACGGCATTACGGATTTCATCGAGGCCGATACGGAAGAGGCGCGCCAGAAGTTCGACAAGCCCTTGCAGGTCATCGAAGGGCCATTGATGGCCGGCATGAACGTGGTGGGCGATCTCTTCGGTGCGGGCAAGATGTTCCTGCCGCAGGTGGTAAAGTCTGCGCGCGTCATGAAGCAGGCGGTTGCCTATCTCCAACCTTATCTGGAAGCCGAGAAGAGGGCCTCGGGGCTCGATTCTATGCCCGCGGCCGGCAAGGTGCTCATGGCCACGGTGAAGGGCGATGTGCACGACATCGGCAAGAACATCGTTGGCGTCGTGCTCCAGTGCAACAACTACGAGGTCATCGACCTCGGCGTCATGGTTCCGGCCGCCAAGATCCTAGACACGGCGAAGAAGGAGAAAGTCGATATAATCGGGCTGTCGGGTCTCATCACACCGTCGCTCGATGAAATGTGCTTCGTCGCGGCCGAGATGGAGCGCGAGGGCTTCGACATTCCGCTGCTTATCGGTGGCGCCACGACGAGCCGCGTGCACACGGCTGTCAAGATCGCGCCGAACTACCATCGTGGTCAAGCTGTCTACGTGTTGGATGCCAGTCGCGCCGTGGGGGTCGTCTCGAATCTCCTGTCCGACACGGAGAAGCCGGCCTTTGTGGCAAAGACACGCGCCGAATACGCGAAGGCGCGTGATGGGCACCTTGCCAACGAGGCAAAGAAGAACCGCATTCCGCTTGCGGCCGCGCGGTCCAATCCGTTCAAGATCGACTGGAAGCTCTACAATCCGCCCAAACCTACCTTCATGGGCCCCCGCGCCTATCAGAGCTACGATCTGGCCGAGCTCGTGCCCTATATCGACTGGACGCCTTTCTTTCAGACCTGGGAACTCGCCGGCCGCTATCCGCAGATCCTGTCCGACAACAAGGTCGGCACGGAGGCCAAGAAGCTTTTCGATGACGCCCAGGCCATGCTGAAGCGTCTCGTGGCCGAGAAGTGGCTGACGGCGAACGCCGTCGTGGGCTTCTGGCCAGCCAACGGCGTGGGCGACGACATCGAACTTTATACGGGCGAGCCGCGTCACACGAAGCTTGCCACACTCCACACGCTGCGCCAGCAGATCGCGCGCGATCCCGCCCGCGACCGCGCGCACACGGCGCTCGCCGATTTCATTGCGCCGAAGGAGACCGGGCTTCTCGATTACATCGGCGGCTTCGCCGTCACGACAGGCATCGGCGAGGAAGACGCGCTCAAGACGTATGTCAAGGAGACGGACGACTATGGCCGCATTCTCCTGAAGGCGCTGGCCGACCGTCTCGCGGAGGCTTTCGCGGAGCGCATGCACGAGCGCGTGCGCAAGGAACTGTGGGGTTATGCCAAGCCGGAGAAGCTCTCCCCGGAGGACCTTATTCTCGAGAAGTACCACGGGATCCGTCCTGCACCCGGCTATCCCGCTCAGCCCGACCACACGGAGAAGGCGACACTCTGGAAGCTCATGGACGTCAAGCGCCATACCGGTATCAAGCTCACCGAGAGCTATGCCATGTGGCCCGGCGCCTCTGTATCGGGGCTCTACTTCGCCCATCCCGAAAGCCACTACTTCGGTGTCGGCAAGGTGGAGCGCGACCAGGTGGAAGACTACGCCGCGCGCAAAGGCTGGACGATCGAGGAATGCGAGCGGTGGCTCGCTCCGGTTCTCAACTATGATCCGGCGGCCGCGAAGGCGAAGGTCGCTTAAAGTTCCTCCGAGCGCCGTTATGGAAGCCGTTGTTTTCCCGTCATCTACGGCGTGCTAGCGTTTGTGGGGACGTGCGACTCGCACGCGACGCGATCACGGGGGAGGGAACCATGCTCGGACGACTTGTGCTGCTGCTCTTGCAGGTGGTGGGCGGCTATGCGCTTGCACCCATTGTGATGGGCTACATTCCAGTGCCCGGCTCGTTGAGCTTGTTCCTCTATGCGCTCGTTGTCTCGATCATCATCTTCCTCATCGGCCTTGTCGGCGCGCAAGTCATAAAGGACGTGTCGACACCATCGAGCGCCACGCTCTCGTCCACTCTGGTTCTCGCGCTGATCATGGCGTTGATCTGGACGTTCGTGCCGCCGCTCGTGCCCGAGCTGCCCTGGAGCAAGGTTCCCGATCGCTGGGCTGTACTGGCTGGTGCCGTGCTCGGTTATTTCGCCAAGCGATAGAACAACGCAGCGCGGCACTCGGAATGAAAAGAAGCGCGGAAGGTTCTCCGCGCTTCTCACTTTGTCAGGGTCTGATCGTTTTTTGTCACGATCTCGAAGTGGCCTGCCGCGTCCCTTGACGCGCTTCAGACCATTCCGAAGACGATCGCTGCGATAAAGCCGAATGACACGCACGCGGCCAGCACGTTCAATCGCATCGCTATACCCATCTTTGCCTCCCTAGCCGGGGTCACTGAGTTGATAACGGCCGAACCCGCCGCCCATTCCAACCCGGTGCCCCTTGATGTGCGCGGGAAAGGGTGACCGCGCGGCGTCAACGTAGGAGCCGAAATCGTGGGAAAGCAACACAAAACGTTTTTGCGTTGCCACAAAGCCCGACTTTCGGGCGGTCCCGGATTTGTTTGTGATCAAATTACGGGTGTGGGCCGGAGCTTTGGCGGACGGCGGCAGGCAGCCGCCTGCGCCTCTCAGCTGGTCATCGCAACATGCCGCAAGATCGAGCATTTCTGCACCCCTTTTGAACAGTGGGATGACAAGGGAAGGCGTTCCCGTGCGGGGCGCTTGGACGCACGCGATCCGGCCTCTGTGCGCCGCCGCATCGAATTTTTGTGAAAAGTCGGTTTTTGCCTCACAGACGGCGGCGCAGCAGGACTTCGCTGGTGTTGGGCGCGACCAACTCCGGAATTTCGCCGGTCCGTTCGAACCCGTTCGTCTCGTAGAAGCGCAGTGCATCCGTGTTGAATGCGGAGGCCAGCACCCACATGTTCTGTTCGCCATGGCGCCGCGCCTCGTGTGCAAGCCAGGCCAGGAACGCGGCTCCGAGTTTTCGCTTTTGGTAGGCCGGCAGAAGAGCGAGGAGCTGCACATAGGGTCCGCGAAGCCAGTTGAGCCGGACCCCGGCGGCACCGGCCACCTCGTTGCCGATCATGATGGCGTAACGCGGCGCGCTCCTTTCGATGGTGCCGAGATAGGTGGCGAGCGCCTCGCCCTTGTACCCGAGCCGAGCCCAAGGATCCATTGCGGCCAAGAGCGGACCCAGGCGGGCGGGCTCTCCCGGTGGAAGTGCGCGCAGGGCCACGTCGGGATGCCCTCCTCCGAACACCTCCACCTCGTAGCGTTCAACGGGGGTTAGGGCCTCTTTCATTCTTCGTCTCCGCTGGTGGCCTGGCTGTTTTTTGCAGGCGCGGCTTGAAGAAGGTGTCGTACCTGTCGGTATCTCCCGGCCGCGCGTTGTAGCACGTGGCGGAAATTTCAGGCGTTCCTTGGGCAAGCAGCTCACTCACGGTAACAAACTCGAAGCCTTTTGCCTTGAGGGCGGGGATGGCCACTGAAAGCGCTTCGGCGGTATGGAAGCCGCGTCCGTTGCCGTGTGCGATGATGATGGCGCCCGGCTTGGCACGCAGCATGGCGGCAGTGATCGCTTGCGCCGATTGACCGCGGAAGGGATCACCCGTCGAGATATCCCACTGGATGGCGAGAAGCCCTGCATCGTTGACGGCATCCAGTGCGGGCTGATTGCATGCTCCGAAGGGAAAGCGGAAGAGTGAGATGCGCTCGGGAATGCCGGCGAAGGCCTCCTCTTGGCCCCGTACGCACTGGTCGGCGGCAAAGGCGCCGCGCGCGGTCTCGTAGGTTTGCTGGGCTCCGTTGATCTCCTGCGCCAGAGCGGGCCCCTTCAGAAGCCGCAGATTGCGATGTGCGTCGCCGTGGTTCGCCAGTTCGAACAACGGATCGGCCATGAGCTGACGCGTGCGCTCTGGATGCGACCGCATCCACTTGCCACCGGCAAAAATCGTCGCGCGGACGCCCGTTGCGCGCAGCGTGTCGAAAACGGCGGCGTCGTAGCCCGCGACCTCTCCGGTCAGTTCGCAAAGGTCGAAGGTGAGAGCGATGAGTTTCTTGCCCGGCGGCAGCTTCACGCGCCGGATTGCGCCGCGCAGGTTTTGTCTCACGGGCTCGAACTGTGTGAGCGGCGTTATGGCAGGCTGGGTATCGAACGCGCGGGTGCCACGCAGGGCCTTCTTCTCCTGCGGCGCTCCGCTGAGTTCGGCCGGCGACCAGCAGCGGGCCTGCAATACGCTTCGGTCCATGTCCGCGGCGCTGGCAGTCTGGGGCAGGAGCCATGCCAGAGCGAGGATGGCGAAAAAACGCATCGGATCCATCACACACCCTTGAACTGCGGCTTGCGTTTCTCCGCGAACGCCTTGCGTCCTTCCGCGTAGTCGGCGCTTTCGAAGCAGTTTTTCACCAGTGCCTCCAACCGGCCGATGTCGGCGGTCTCCGGCTTCTCTGTCAGAGCGTCGATCGCAGCCTTGGCTGCCTTGACCGTCAGGGGCGCGTTGTCGGCGATGACGCCGGCAAGAGCACGCGTCTCGGCTTCAAGTTGGTCCTTGGCGACGACGCGGTTGACGAGGCCCATGTTTGCCGCTTCGGCCGAATTGAACCGCCGCCCGGTGAACAGCAGTTCCTTCACGCTCGCCGGGGCTGCGAGTTTCAAGAGCGTCCGCACCCAGCGCGGATGATAGCCAAGACCGAGGCGTGCGGCCGGAATGGCGAACTGCGCCGCGTCGTTCGCCACGCGTAAATCGCAGCATGCCGCGATGCCCAGGCCGCCGCCGAGGCAGAACCCCTCGATCATGGCGATGGTCGGCTTGGTTGTTCCAAGGAGCGCTTCGAAGGCGGCGTGGTTCAACGCATCGTATGCGTGCGCCGCATTGCCCGTGCGGGCTGTATCGAACTCGGAAATGTCGGCGCCTGCCGAGAAGGCCTTGCCACCCGCTCCCTTCAGGACAATGACGCGCACGTTCGCATCAGCCTCGGCGTCCGCGAGCCTTTGCGGCAGGGCAGCCCACATGGCGGCGGTCAGCGCATTGAGACGTGCGGGGTTGTTGATGATGAGATAGGCGAGGGAACCCTCCAGCTCCATGCGCAGTGCGGGTGTCGTGTCGTCGGCCATGGCGGGTCCTGTCAAATACGGTCAGAGAAAAGTTCTCCGGGCGTTCTATGTTGCCCACGACTGGGAGACAACGGGGCCGCCAAGCGCCCGAGGTGCGGCGCAAGGTCCGCTCTGCAACATGAGGCTCCGATCAGGCCGCAAAACAGCCATTCGGGTCCCCGAGCGGGTCTGGATGATGTATCCGGCCAAGGCATTTGGCCGGAGATTTGGCGAGAGTTCGAGAGAGGTTTAGATTGACGGTCCGGGCCTGACCGCGATAGGCCGTTTTGCAGCGCACACGCTTTGGGTGTGCGACCGCCTCTGACGAAACCCGTGCGAAGGACTTGAGGCCATGTCGGCGTCGAAATCACATAAGGCTGAGGGCATCGCGCCCCGCACCGGCACCAAGCAGCATGGCAAGTCCCAAGGCAATGTCACCTCGGCCGATCCGGTTTGGGCGCAGGTATTGCGCGAGGCAGAGGGGGCGATGGCCGCCGAGCCGGCTCTGACGGGCTTCATCTTCGCCACGGTCGTCAATCACACCCGACTTGAGGATGCAATCGCCCACCGCGTGGCGCAGCGCCTCAATCATTCCGACGTGGACGCCGGGTTGATCCTGCAGACATTCCAGGATGTCATGGACAGCCAGCCGGAACTCTCGCTGGCGATCCGCGCCGACTTGGGCGCCGTCTTGGATCGCGATCCGGCATGCAATCGCTACCTGGAGCCGCTTCTGTTCTTCAAAGGCTTCCATGCGCTCGTCACCTATCGGTTCGCACATGAACTGTGGCGCCAGGGACGGCGCGACTTCGCGCTCTATCTTCAGAGCCAGTCGTCCAAGATCTTCGCCACCGATATTCACCCCGCTGCCCGTTTCGGCAGGGGCATCATGCTCGATCACGCCACCGGCTTTGTCGTGGGCGAAACGGCCGTCGTGGGCGACAACTGCTCCTTCCTTCATGCCGTGACGCTGGGCGGTAGCGGCAAAGCTACGGGCGACCGGCATCCCAAGATCGGCGCCGGCGTACTTATCGGCGCGGGGGCGAAGGTGCTCGGCAACATCCATGTCGGCAACTGCGCGCTCATTGCGGCCGGCAGTGTCGTGCTGTCCGACGTGCCGCCGAACATGACTGTCGCCGGCGTGCCGGCCCGGATCGTCGGACGCGTCGGCTGCCCCGAGCCTGCGCGCACGATGGATCAGATGATTGGTCCGGATGACTACAGCGGGCTTTAGGCGCGCTTGGAACGCCCATCTTCAAACACCTTCGGGACAAGCGGAGAATTGATGTGACTAAAGATGAGATCGCGAAGGTGGAGGCTTACCTGCGCAAGACGTTCGGCACTCCCAACCTGACCGTGCGCGCACGGCCGAAGAAGGATGACAGCGCCGAGGTCTACATCGGCGACGATTTCATCGCGGTGCTCTTCCGCGAAGACGAGGATGGTGAGATCTCCTATCAGTTCCAGATGGCCATTCTCGACGTCGATCTCGAAGACGCCTGAGGTTTCGGGGAAGGGATCGCGCAATGACCATCTATCGTCTGGGCGACGCTCGCGTCGTCACTCCCGGCGAAGACCGCGCATGGGCGGCTCCGAACTCCGTTCTCCTCGGCAAGGTGGAGCTTTGTGAGGACGCCAGCGTCTGGTTTGGCGCGGTTCTGCGCGGCGACAACGAGTTGATCAAGGTCGGCGCGCGCTCCAACGTACAGGACGGTTGCATCTTGCACACCGACCCGGGATTTCCGCTGACCATCGGCGAGGACTGCACCATCGGGCACATGGTGATGCTGCATGGCTGCACCGTCGGAAACGGCAGCCTCGTCGGCATCGGCTCGATCGTCCTGAACGGGGCCCGGATCGGAGAGGGTTGTCTCATTGGGGCCAATACGCTCATCACGGAGGGCAAGGAGATCCCGCCGCGTTCGATGGTGCTGGGCTCGCCGGGCAAGGTCGTGCGCCAGCTCTCCGAAGAGGAATCCGAGCGACTGAAGGCCAGCGCCGGCCGCTATGTGGCGAACTGGAAGCGCTACCGCGACGGTCTTGAAGTCGAAAGCTGAATACCGGGGTGCAGCGGGTCAGCCTCAGAACGAAATCGAGCCGGACGTGGGCCCGTCCGGCTCGACTTCGTTTTCGGATCCGGTTGGGGATGCCAGGGAGAGCGGCCCGGACCCGCAGTTTGGCAGTCTGATGAGGGACCGCAGACCGCCGGAAGGGTGAGCCCATAGGGGCCCGAGTGGTTACTCCTGTACGCCTGCCAGAGCCGGCGCGATGCCGGGGTCCTGCGGTGCCAGTGAGACCCAGACCTTGGGATCGAGGTAGGACTGGCGCATCACGAACTGGTAGGACGACCGTGTCCACAGACGAACGGCGTCGCTCTTGTTGTCGAGGATGAAGTCACCCTGGCTCGTCCGGGCGGTCAGCACGGCGTGGCCCTCGCCCTTCTCGTCGCGGACGACGGTCAGGAGCAGGGAACTCGACGGCCAGCCGCGGCCGATCAGGATCTTCTGCTTCAGCAGCGCGTAGTCTTCGCAATCGCCTTTTTTATCGGGGAGCGTCCAGTACTCGCTGGTGCCGTAGATTTCCATGTCCGTTGCCGGCTCGATGGAGCGGTTGACGAGACGGTTGACCTCGTCGAGGTCACTCAGGCGCTCCGGCGTGGCCTCAAAGCGCGTACCGGCTCCGCGCGACTGGCAATAGCTGGCGTTTTGTTCACAAAACCGAACAAAGCCGTATGGGGGCTGAGAGGAGCCGAAGACCCGCATATAGGGCGAGCGCTGTTCGAACGTATGTCGAACTGTGAGACTCTGCGCCATCGCCTGAGAGGCGAAGGTTGCGCCTAACGCGGCGCCAGCGACAATTACTGAAACGCACTTCATGACATAACCCCGTACTAATCGGTGTACTCTAGCGCAGAAAAATCGTTTTCCCCTGAACATGACGGACGGCATTTGATTCAAATTTTATGTATCTGCCGCACGCACGCCGTATTCCCTCGTTTTTCCCCGCCGCTACATAAAGTGCCGACGCAGAGCTTCAGGTTCCTGGATATCGATGAATTGCACGCCAATGCCGCGTTCGTGGTAGCGCATGACGCGGCATCGCAGCTTGCCAAGCGTCAGCTCCGAACCGATTGGAGGGCGCATGTCCATGCCCAGCGAGGCGCCGGAAATGGACACGTCGATGAGCTTGCAGTCGACGGTTTCACCATCATCGAGCACAATGCGCGCGTGCTTCCCGGGGATCGGGATACGCGCATGCCTGCGCTGTTCGATGCCTGAGATGACATCCTTGTTGAGGAGCCATGTGAGCTGTGAAGCGAGCTTCTCACGCTTGTGGGCGGTTATCTTGAACTGGATTGCAAAGCCGCCTTCGAACGTCCTGACGACGGTGCCTTCGATGCCGCCGATATGGTCGAAATAGGCCACGATCGGTTCGCCCTCGCTCACTGCGACGGGCGCCATTACGGCCGCGCCGCCAACCGAGATATCATTCAGCTTGCAGGGATATTCTTCGCGGTTTGCGCGCATGAAGCGGCCGAGCAGCGGAATGGACACGCGTCGGTGCTGGCGCTGGTCGGTAGAACGCTGGGAGCCGAGGACAGCATGCTGCCGTGCGACGGAAAGGGGGCTGCTCATACTCGTGACCCGGAACGATTTGCTTGCGATGGCTGAGCCGACCGGGAGTTCGCGACGTGGAGGCGTCGCTATCTCCCAGGCTACGTTCCGTTCAGTATGGGGCGGACCTTCTTAATGAAGGGCTAACCGGCCGGTCTAAAGTGAGACAGCTTCCTAATATCGGGCACGCCGGTCGGAATTGGGCTCAGGAAGAGATCATTGGTGGCCGGTTTCCGGCCCCTGACCGGGGCGGGTGTCAGCCAGGCCCCCGTCAAAAACGCGAAACTGGCGGCGCTCCGAGCGGACGATGCGGGCAGTGCGTACGTGGGGCAGGAAGGGGGCCTGGTGCCCGGCGTTTGCCACCGCTGCGTGGGGGCGGCCGTCGGGCCAGATGATCTCGTCCCGCAGCAGACGCAAGACGGAGATCGGCTCGAAGCCAAGCCAGTCGGGTGTATCAAGCGTGCTGACCGTCCCCAAATAGCGATCTGCGACCGGATGCATGTGAACAAGGGGGAGGACGATTGTCTCCATGAGAACCGTCTTGCCGGCCGTGTTTTCCGCCTCGATGAGAAACAGTGCTGCCCCGCCCTGTACAGATATGGAGTTAAGGCGCTCCCGGATGATTGCGGCCTCGGGTGGGCTCCAGCTGTTGAGGAAATTCTGGCCCCTGAACTCTCTCTTGAACCGCTCGCACAACCGGGTTCCCGCCAACCGGTAGGGAAATGTTTCGGTGTCCTGCCGTTCCAGAATGAATGTATCAGGCAGAAGCTCGCCAATACTGCCCGGCTCGATCTCGAAGCGCCGCGGGGCAAGACGCTGGCCTCTGAGATCGTTCCAATAAGAATAGAGCGCCTGGGTCGTTTTGTGTCTCATGCCTGTGTCAGTCGGATCCGGGCCGGCCGGAGCCGGGAAGGGGCTTCAGCCACTGTTGTGGTTTGTCACGCTATTGCTCCCGCGCTGGAAGCGACGTGCGTGACTGAACGCAGTTTCTGTGCCAGGGCCCGCCGGGGCGTGTCGTCACTCGCGTTAATGGTTGCCGAACGGGGCAGGGGCGGGCCATCGTGGCGTTCAGCAGACGAAATTTCGGGGGAGGGCATCAGATTGAGCATGGGTGACGAGGCGGACGACCCGGCGGGCGAACCGATGTTCAATGTGCCGCCGATGGTGCTGGCTCTTCTGGCGCTGATGATAGCGGTGATGGGTCTGCGTTGGGCGCTCGACCCAGATCAGGACACGATCTTGGTCCTGACCCTGGCGTTGATCCCCGCGCGGCTGGCGGGACTTGCCAGCCAGCTCCCGGGTGGCGAGCCGGCCATCGTGAGTCAGTTTCTCACACATATGTTCGTCCACGCCGATACCGCACATCTGATGTTCAATGGCGCCTCGCTGCTCGCCTTTGCCGGAGCGATCGAGAAGCGGATCGGGAGCATGCGCACGCTCTTGTATTTCGTGACCTGTGGTCTGGCTGGCGCATTTACCTTCCTTATTATCAATCCTGGTCTTTTGGCCCCGATGATCGGGGCGTCCGGTGCTATTGCCGGCATGATGGGTGGCGTGATGCGCTTCTTTTTCAGTGCGCTCGATCACGGTGGATTACGTCAATTGAACGAGGCACCGCAAAGCGTGCCGCTGGCGCCGCTCGTTGCTGCATTGCGAGATCAGCGTTTGCTGGTCGTGACGGCGGCCTTCATACTCATGAATATTGCCGCAATGATTGGACTTGGCGATCTAAATGCCGATGGCGCGATTGCGTGGGAAGCTCATATCGGCGGATATCTCGCCGGTCTTTTCTTATTCGGCCTTTTTGATGTTGCGCCGCGTCATGAAAATTCCCGACAACCATTGTCCGATTGAGGTCTTGCAAGCCGCGAAAAGTTAGATCACCATTCTGACTGTCAAGAAGAAGCGTCGCGTTGTTCGAGATCCTCACGAACGGCGCGGCAGCGCTCTTTTCCCGGTAACGGGCCTTGAAAGGAAGAGACGTTGGCCGCGTCGGTCTTAGGACCACTCTTCGTCAACGAACGGCACTCAGACGGGAGAACGCAACCGATGAACGTCGCAACTATTCTTAAGGCCAAGGGACGCTCGGTCACGACGGCCCGGCCCGATCAGTCTTTGAGTGAAGTGGCGAGCAAGCTCTCATCCAGAAAGATCGGCGCTGTTGTGGTTGTGGGTGAAAGCGGTGCGGTGGCCGGCATTATTTCCGAGCGCGATGTGATCCGTGCGATCGCCGAGCGCGGGGCGGCAGCCCTGGATATGCAGGTTTCGCGGTTCATGACGCGGGATGTCGTCACCTGCAGTGAGACCAGCCTCGTCGATGAGATGATGGAGATGATGACGTCGGGCCGATTCCGCCACCTGCCAGTGGTCGAGGACGGGGCCCTCGTGGGCATCGTATCGATCGGCGACGTGGTCAAGAACCACGTGGCAACGGTGGAAATGGAAGTCTCCGCCATGCGCAGCTATCTGGCGACGGGCTGAAATGCAAAGAGGGCGGCGCCGCGCGCCGCCTCACCTGAAGACCTTTTCCACCAATCGGTTCCGGTCAGGGGTGCGCGCCGAGGCGCGTGTCCACGTTGCGGCGTAGCCGCAGTTCGCGTGCGATCTCTTCCGCATCGCGGCGCGTCGCGGCTTCACCCCGGCGGATGAGTTCCTCGGCGCAGTGGAAATCGAACAAACCGATTCCATGCAGGCGCGGGCTGATGAGGGCATCGGGCGGATCGCCGGCAAGACGCGAGCGCGCAATGCGATCCTGCACGATGTTGAAGGCATCGACCATCACCGTCGAGATGCCCGGCACGTCGTCGCTCTTTCCGAACAGCTGACGCGTCAGCAGCCATCGCGCGCCCTTGCCTTCTTTTTCAGGAGCCGGTTGCACCTCGGGTGTCGTCGCTTCCGCTGAGACGACTTCGTCCATGGCGGCCGTTGCGAACGCAGACCGACTGGAAATGTCATAATTGAGATTGACCGCGATCACGTACCGCGCGCCCAGAGCCCGGCAGACTGATACGGGGATCGGATTGACCAGCGCGCCGTCGAAGAGCCAACGGCCGTCGATCTTCACAGGCCGGAAGATACCCGGCAGCGCGTAGGACGCGCGGATCGCGTCGACAAGACGACCGCGCGACAGCCATACCTCGTGACCCGATCCGATCTCAGTGGCCACGGCCGTGAAGCGTCGGTCGAGAGTTTCGATGCGCTGGTCGGCGAGGTGATGTTCCAAGCGCTCACAAAGCTTCTGCCCCGAGATGAGCCCCGTGCCGGCGAGGTTGAAATCGAGATAACCGAACACGCGCCGTTTTGTCAGACTGCGCGCGAAATCCTCCAGAGCGTCGAGGCGTCCCGCCACGTGGCATCCGCCCACAACGGCACCGATGGAGGTTCCTGCGATGATGTCGGGTTTGATGCCGGCAGCCATGAGGGCGCGAATAACGCCGATGTGCGCCCAGCCTCGCGCTGCACCGCCGCCCAGGGCCAGTCCGATCTTGCCGCCTGCCGTCTTGCCGTCTGCCATCTCGCCCATTCCTGACCCTGCTCTCGCAGTCGGGTCCCAGGTCGCGAGCAACGTCTCTTTGTGCAGAGCCGCCTCGTGCCTCGCTTCGGATAAGCAACCGTCATGCCGGTTGCGATCCACACTGTTGCACTCAGACTGACAGGTGGGAATTAATGGCTGCCTATATGGTTGGTAACCAGAGTCCCACTCGGCGTTTCAGTTTGGCGCGAAACAGGGGGTTGAGGCCCATTGCTGCGCTGCACGTATTCCGCCGCACCGCAACCAATCAAAAATGGGAGCACATCAAGCGGTGCGTAGACGAGGCTGTCCTGATTCTTCAATTGGCACCACACGGTAGAAGCACGAGCGTGCGCCCGTGTGGCAGGCGACGCCGGCGCCTTCGACGCGCACCTTCATCCAGATTGCATCCTGATCGCAGTCGATGCGCATCTCTTGAATGGTAAGCAGGTTGCCGCTCTCCTCACCCTTTTTCCAGATACGCTGGCGCGATCGGCTGAAGAAGTGGGCGATCCCGGTGGTGATCGACAGATGCAGGGCCTCAGGGTTCATCCAGGCGAGCATGAGCACGTCGCCCGTCGCCACATCGGTCGCGACAGCCGCGACGAGCCCGTCCTTATCGAAGCGGGGTGAGAGAACGGTCCCCTGCTCAACGTCCGCAGTGGACCCCGGCGAGGGAAAGGGCGTGTCATTCGATGTCGTCATGGGATTCCTTTGAGGTCCGGGCCGTCCCTCCTGTGGCGAGGGGGGGCGGAGACCTATATATACCTCGGGTTCGCCATTCTGTGGGGTTCGGCCGGCGGGTCGGTCCCAAACCAGTCCGGCGATCGCCGATGCGGAGCTTCCATGGCCGAATTAGACGATATCTACAACACGAGAATCCTGGAGCTCTCGGCCGCCATTCCGCGGACGGGCCATTTGGAGCAGCCCCAGGCGCGTGGCGAGGCCCATTCCAAGCTCTGCGGCTCGACCATCGGCGTGGAACTCGATCTTGCGGACGGGCGGATTGCGGATTTCGCCCAGAACGTGAAGGCCTGCCTGCTTGGTCAGGCGGCCGCTTCGATCGTCGGTCGCGAAATCGTCGGCACGCCCATCGCGGAGTTTCGCGAGGTCGCGGAGACGATGCGGCGCATGCTGAAGGAGAACGGTCCGGCGCCCACGGGGCGCTGGGCGGATCTCGCCCTCCTGGAGCCGGTGCGCGATTACCGCCACCGTCATGCCTCCACGCTCCTTGTTTTCGAAGCCATCGAGCGCGCGCTGCAGTCGCTGGAAGCGGGTCACGATGCGGCAGCTCCAGCCCGCAACGCAAGCTGAGCTTGTGCGAGAGGATCCCCCATGCCTGTGATTTCCGATCCGATCGCGCTGCCAGGGCGGCGAACCACGAGCTATCCGGCGCCGCTGAACGAAGGCTTCGAGGGGCGCTTCAAGCGGGCTCTCACCGAACGTCTCGGACTGACGCAGTTCGGCGTCAACGTGACGACGCTCGAGCCTGGAGCCAAGTCCTCGCACCGTCACTGGCATGTCAAGGAGGACGAGTTTATCTTCATTCTCGATGGCGAACTGGTCTTAGTTACCAACGAGGGAGAGCAGACGCTCAGGTCCGGAATGGCTGCCGGGTTCCCCGCTGGCGAAGAGAACGCTCATCATCTGATCAACCGGGGCGGTGCACCTGCGACCTATCTGGAGATCGGGACCCGTTCACAGGACGACCGAGCCGCGTATCCCGACGTCGATCTCAAGGCAGAGAAGATCGGCGGGCAGTTTCGCTTCTTTCACAAGAACGGCGAGCCTTACGAATGAGTCTTGCGCAAACGCTGCTGAAGGCCCCGGTCCATCTCTACCGGCACACGCTGAAGCCCTGGATGGGCATGGAGTGCCGGCACCTGCCGACCTGCTCGGAGTATGCGCTGGAAGCGATCGACAAGAACGGCGCCTGGAAGGGCTTTTGGCTGATGGTTTCGCGCATAGCGCGCTGCCACCCGTGGGGCACTGACGGCTACGACCCTGTCCCGGACCTAAGCGGCGTTCGCCACCCCTTCGCTCCCTGGCGCTATGGCCGCTGGCGCCGTGGCGGCGGCAGCCTCGGCGACCTCGGCTAGGCGCTTGGCCTCGGGGGTGATGTAGATCATTTCACGGCCGAGTTCGGCGACGGTGGCGAGCACATCGACGAGTGCCTCGAAGCCGCGTTGGGCGATGTATTCGAAGGCTTTCATCTCCCAGACGTTCTGAGCCTGGTAGAGCTGGCCGGCGAGGATCGTCCGGACGGTGATTTCGGGGCAGGCGTCACTTTTGATGAAGTTATTCAGGTGTGGCGCAAGCGAGGGTGTCGGCGTTGGAACACCGGCGGGAAAGCCCGTTGCATACGACGAGCGCTTGAACAGGTTCTCGTTCATGAAATGCTCTTCGAGCAGGGCCTTCAAGGTTGGATCGATGATGGCGAGGACCTGGATGCAGGGCCGGTTGCGGCCCTGGATCAGAACCATACCCTTGCGGATGAGAAGCTTCGGCGCATCCATGAGACTTGAAAATCCCTCCCGGACGTGAGGCCAATCCCTGCCGCCCGGACCAACCGTGACCCTAGGCAAGAAGGGTGAATAAAGAGGACGCGAACTCGATAAAATTTGAGCCATGGGGCAGGTGTCGAGCCGATGGGCGCCCCCTTTCCCGGGAAGCCAGGCCCGCGCGGCTTGACAGTCCGTATCCCCCCGCTGCATTACACCGCCGAAATATGTCTTACGCCGCACCCGTGGGCGGCGAGTGAGCAACAGGAGAGAGAGATGACCGACGTCACCCTGACGTTCCCCGACGGCGCGACCCGTAAGATCCCTCAGGGGATGACCGGTCTGGAGGTGGCGAAATCGATCTCGCCCTCGCTCGCCAAGCGTACCGTCGCCATGCAACTCAATGGCGCGCTGTCCGACCTGACCGATCCCATCACCCACGATGCCGCCATCAATTTCGTGCCCCGCACCGACCCCGCGGCGCTGGAGCTGATCCGTCACGACTGCGCCCACGTCATGGCGGAGGCCGTCCAGTCGCTCTGGCCCGGTACGCAGGTGACGATCGGCCCCGTAATCGAGAACGGCTTCTTCTACGACTTCGCCAAGGACGAGCCGTTTCATCCCGACGACATCGGCAAGATCGAAAAGAAGATGCACGAAATCATCGCCAGGAACGCGCCCTTCACCAAGGAGGTGTGGACGCGCGAAAAGGCGAAGCAGACGTTTGCCAAGATGGGCGAGCACTTCAAGGTCGAACTGGTCGACGCAATTCCCGAGGATCAGGAGATCAAGATCTACAGCCAGGGCGGATGGTTCGATCTCTGCCGCGGCCCGCACATGACCTCCACGGGCGCCATCGGCAAGGCGTTCAAGCTCATGAAGTTCGCCGGTGCGTACTGGCGCGGTGACAGCAACAACCCGCAGCTCCAGCGTATCTACGGGACGGCCTGGGCCACCGAGGACGAACTGAAGGCGTATCTCCACCAGATCGAGGAGGCGGAGAAGCGCGACCATCGCAAACTGGGAAGAGAAATGGATCTCTTCCACTTCCAGGAGGAGGCGCCGGGCTCCGTCTTCTGGCATCCCAAGGGTTGGACGCTCTTCCAGACGCTCATCGCTTATATGCGCCGGGCGCAGCAGCGTGCCGGGTACATGGAGGTCAACTCTCCGGACATGATGGAGAAGCACTTCTGGGAGCTATCGGGGCACTGGGAGAACTACGGCGAGAACATGTTCACCACCACGCTCCCCGACGAGCGCGTTTTCTGCTGCAAGCCCATGAATTGCCCGGGCCACGTCCAGATCTACAAGCATGGCCTCAAGAGCTACCGCGACCTGCCGTTGAAGATCGCCGAGTTCGGAAAGGTGCACCGCTACGAGCCATCCGGCGCGCTGCACGGCATGCTGCGCGTGCGCCACTTCACCCAGGACGATGCGCACATCTTCATCACCGAAGACCAGATCATGGAGGAGTGCCTCAAGATCAACGATCTGATGCTCTCCATCTACAAGGACTTCGGCTTCGAGGACATCTTCATCAAGCTCTCGACGCGGCCTGAAAAGCGTGTCGGCGCCGATGAATTATGGGACAAGGCCGAGAAGGCGCTCACCGATGTTCTCGATGAAGTGAAGCGCCGCTCCAATGGCCGCATCCGGACTGCGCTGCAGCCGGGCGAGGGCGCTTTTTATGGCCCGAAGCTCGAGTACACGCTGAAGGACGCCATCGGCCGTGAATGGCAGTGCGGCACGACGCAGGTGGACTTCAATCTGGCCGGGCGGCTGGGTGCTTTCTACATTGACGAGAACTCTGAGAAGAAGACGCCGGTCATGATCCATCGCGCCATGTTCGGCTCGCTGGAACGCTTCACCGGCATTCTGATCGAGAACTTCGCCGGGCATTTCCCGCTCTGGCTCGCCCCCTTGCAGGTCGTGGTGGCGACCATCACGAGCGAGGCCGATGGTTACGCGAACGAAGTCGTAGCCGCGCTCAAGGCCGCTGGTTTGCGCGTCGAAGCCGATGTCCGAAACGAGAAGATTGGCTACAAGGTGCGCGAACACTCGCTGGCCAAGGTGCCCGTCATTCTCGCGGTCGGCATGCGCGACGCGGAAGGCCGCAACGTCTCCATGCGCCGTCTCGGCTCACAGGACCAGAAGGTCCTTTCCCTCGACGAGGCCGTGGCCAGCCTGAAGGACGAAGCAACGCCACCGGATTTGCGCACCTGAGACCAAGAACGCCGGCAAATCCCCACACTCCGCAGGGGCAGGGATAGGGGGCGAAGCGGCTAGCATCCGTATCCGCTTAGCCCACCGCCCCTGCCTTCGTCGCTTCCGGCACCTCGACCAGCCGTCCCGTCTTCACGTCGTAGACATAGCCGTAGATCGGGATATACGCCGGTACGAGCGGGTGGCGGCGGATGCGCTTCACGTCCTGCACGACGCTTGAACTCTGGTCCTTGATCGTGTGCCACTTGATGTACAAGCCTGACGGATTGCCGCCGCCGTGCTTCGGGTTCGACCACGTCTTGCCGTCGAATGCGGCTGTCTCCAGGCTGTCCTCGAGAAGCGTCCCCATGATCTCGTCGGTGAAGAGTTCCATGCCGCAGTCGGTGTGGTGGATGACGAACCACTCCAAGGTCCCCAGCAGCTTGTGCGAAATGACGAGAGAGCGGATCGCGTCGTCCGACGCCCGTCCGCCGGCATTGCGGATGACGTGGGCGTCACCTTCCGAAAGTCCCGCATACTTCGCCGGATCCAGCCGTGCGTCCATACAGGTCAGAATGGCGAAGCGCCGGGCGGGCGGCAGCGCGAGCGAACCCTTGTCGCCGAATTCGGCAACGTAGCGGGCGTTGGCGTCGGCCACTTCGGTGACGATCTTGCTCGTGGACATGATGGGCCTCTGCGTGCGTTTCTTTCATCCCGGCGCGCGGCTGTTCGGGCCTGCCGGTCCAACAAGGCTATCACCACCGTGCTGTCCGTGCGAAGTCCTTGCAGGTAGCTGGAGACAGGCGCAGCGCGCGGGCCGCCGCTTGGCTGGACCGGCCAACCGGAATGCCGCGGCATGCGTCCTGATCCGGTCACACGGGGCGCCCATAAATGACTGTATGACTCACACGCCCCACTCCTACCGCGCCGACCCGGCCGTTCCAGAGTTCGATGACACGGCGCCGATCGTCGTTTTCGACGGGCATTGCGTGCTTTGTTCAGCCGGTGTGCAGTGGATGCTGCGGCGCGACCCTTCGGGGACGACCCGCTTCGCCGCGATCCAGGAGCCGGTCGCCCGGGCGCTCTACCTCCACTATGCCCTCGATCCGGACCGCTTCGACACCTTCATGGTGCTGGCGAATGGTTTACCCCATACCAAGTGGGCCGGCGCGCTCGCAGCCGCACGCACGATGCCCGCACCCTGGCGCTGGCTCGGCGGGCTTGGCCGTCTCGTGCCCGAAGTCATCGGCGATCGGATCTATGACTGGGTGCAGCGCAACCGCATCGGCTGGTTCGGCGCGCGCCAGACGTGTTTTTTGCCCGACGCGCGAACGCGTGTGCGGATTTTGTCGGCGCCCGCCTCAACGGCAACGGAACCTGCCGGCCAGCCCTACCCGCCTGACATGTAGAAGATTGTCATGATCAGGCAGACGAGGATGAACTGACCGGTCACGCGGGCGCGGAAAAAGCTCTCCGTGTCGTCTTCGCTCCGCCCAGCGATCAGGTTCCACAGTCCGAGCATCAGGCCCATGCCGATGGCGCCGATGAGCACGAGCGCGGCATAGGGCGCGAGCGCTTTCACAACGTCGGAGGGATTGGCGGCAAGCGATGCCGAAAGACGCGCCTGGAGTTCGTCGTAACCTGCCCAGACGACGATCGCCGCAAAGACGGCGATAATGCCGGTCATGCCGAAGGCGAGAACATAGCGGACGTTGTGGCCGATCACGCCACCGCGCGCCGCGTCTTCTGCAATGATGATTTGGTCTGTCGGATCATACGGGGCTGCCATGACATGGGCTCCTTTTCATAAAACCCGATGCGCACGTCCAGATCGGCAGAAGGGGAGGCGGGCCGATCCGGCCGCGCCGGAAGGGCGCAGGCATCCACAACTCTACGCCCATCCGAGCCGGGATGCGGGCTCTTTCTCTTCACGCTTTCGCGATCACGGGAGCCCAATGAAAAACGGCGGAACGCTGCGAGCGCTCCGCCGTGCCGATGTTGTGATCTCTCTACGCTCTGAGCGTGCTCTAGATTTCGCCCTTCAGGCCCTTCTCGAAGTACTTGTGAACGACCTTGTCCTGGTTCTCCAGCAGCCAGTCGATAGAGGGCTCGCTGCGCATCGCCTTGGTGATCGCCTGCGTCGTGGCCTTGCGGTGGATGTCGAACAGGATTTTGTGGTCGAGATTGTCGTCGGTCGCGACGGATGGATTCAGCCACACGGACACGATGATGCCGAGGTCGTTGGCCTTATCCTTCGGAATGATGCCTTCGCGCACGCTGTCGAGAACGCCCATGGCGGTCGCGTACTGGACGGTGCCCATCAGGATGCTGGTGTAGCGCTCGTTGTCGACCGTGACCTTGGAAACGCAAATCGTGGGTGGGCGCACCATGACGTCGGTATTCAAGAGGGCCAGAACGCGCGAATGACCGATCACCTGATTGCCGAGCAGGTTCGCGAACGCGGTGCCCATCGGCCCATCCATTTCGCCAATCGCCACTTCCGGCTCGGCCGCCGTGCCCGGTGGGCCTCCGCCCACAAGGCTCTCTCCGATGCGCATGATGATACGATCGCCCATTCTCACTCTCCCTTTCGGCTTGATTTGGAGGATTTCGGCATCGCGAAGCGATGTTCCGGGGCGACTATGGCCGCGGATGATGCGAGGGGCAAGGCGGGCGCGGTGAGCTGCCACGTCTGTCAGGTGCGGGTGCGGTTTTCGCCCCATGCGTAGAGGCCGACGCCCAACAGCACCATTGCCGAGCCGATGGCGTCGGCGAGCGTGAACGGCTCGTCCAGGATCCAAACGGCGAGCGCGATCGTCACCACCGGCGAAACGGTTGCGATCATCGAAACGGCTGCGCTCGAAATGCGAGAAAGGCCAGCATTGATGAGAAACGTCGGCAGCACGGTGGCCACGATTGCGCATCCGGCCGAGAGCCAAAGGAAGCGCGGGCTCGCCGCGAAACTGCCGCCGCCTACAATCACCTGATGGACGATGCAGAAGAACGACGCGGAACACAGGGCAATTGAGGTGAAAAGCGCGCTGCCCATGGGTGCCATGAACCGCTTGGCGTAAATCTGGTGCAGGGCGAACGAGACCGCTGCGCCGAGTACGAGCAGAGTGCCGATAGCCGTTTCGCGCCCGCCGTCCGGCAGATCCAGCGCGAAGACGACGGCGAGGCCCGTGTAGGTGATAAGGGCGGCGACGATCCCGAATCCCGTCACGCGTTCGCCGTAGAGAAGTGCGCCCAGAAACATAACGAACAGCGGATATGTGAACAGCACGAGCCGTTCGAGCTGCGCGGTGATGAACATGAGGCCCGCGAAGTCGAACTGGGAGGCGATGTAGTAACCGAGAAACCCCACGAACGCGGCGCGGGCGATCTCGCCCCCTGTTGGCGGCGGTTCGCCTCGTTCCCGTCGCTGAACCCACGCCCAAAGACCGATGGCCGCGAAGACCGGAAGCGCGAAGATCATGCGGTAGGCGAGCATGAGGGCCGCGTCGACCTGCTCCATGTAGGCAAGCTTGATGAAGATCGCCTTTGTGGAGAAGAACGCAGCGCCCAGCGCAGCAAAAACGTATCCGGCGATTTTTTGCTGCGATGTCATTCGGGGTGCGCGGCGGGGATCAGGGCGGGAACCAGAAGGTGGCTTCAGGCCAGCAGGAGCGAGAATGCTCCCCTATGCCTGAGCCGCCGCGTCCGGTCCACGCGGCGGATTGGTTCCCCCGCGCGTCCTTATCTGCCGTCGCCCTAGTGTCGTGGTCCTTCGCCAGCGAAGTACTGCTGTAGTTCCGCGTCGATGCGCTGGGCTGCCTCGCGCCAATCGCCGGCACCGCCGTTTGCCGGCGGCTCCACCGTCATCGGTTCTTCTTCCTCGTCGGCTTCCGCCTGCGCGATCGCGGGTAGCGGCTCGCTGAGAACGCCGTGAGCGGGCAGTGCACACAGCCGCGCTGCAAGGTGCTGCAGCTCGCTGACGATCGCATCGCGGCGTATCTCGTGCAGCATGGAGACGCTGCGCACCTCTTTGAGAAGTTGATCGTCAGCTCTGCGGATAGCCTCGCCGAGTTCACGCACGAGATCGAGTTCGTTGCGGGAGTTCTCGCTGAGGCGGGCAAGAAGGTCATGGACGTTCTGCGGCAGTTCGGTCATGGGTCGTGATCCCTCGTTCCTGATTGTCGCTTGCCCCGAGTTGTCAGAAACGCGTGATTCCAATGGCGGAAAAGTGTTCTTGCGCGTTCACGGCTCATACGTCGAACGCGCTGGAAAATATGCTCAAAATCGAACTTGTGCGCGGGAGCTAGCGCGGCGCAACGAACTTGAAGCTGGCATGGCACGCCGTGCAGTTGGCCAGAATCGCGTCGAGGTCGCGCAACAATTCGTTGCGAGAGGTGGGCTTGGAGGCTTTCTCGGCCAGCCTGTCGAACTTGTCGTGGGTGTCGAAGCTCATCGAGACGAATCCAGGCGGAAGCTTAAGCGCCGTCAGGGGCGATACATCCTGCAGCATCGCTGCGCCGGAGCGCTTCGCGGCGTCGTGGACAGGTGCGGTCTTGTTGGCGGCCAATGCGGTGATGATCTCGTGCACGCTTTCCAGATACGTTCGCATGCCGGCGAGCATCAAAGCACGCTCATTGGCGTCGAGCGTTATGGCGATGCGTTTGTCCCGCCCTTCGGGCGTCTCGGGCGTCTGGCCATTGGCCTGGGCGCCCAGCGCGATCAGGCCGCCTAAAAGGAGGTTCCGAAGGCGATGATTGAATGACCCCACGGTTCCTCACGAGGTTTGCTCCAGCGATTCCCTGAAGCATGGCGCCCGTCGAGATCGACACCTTGACCTCGATCATACCGCCGCTGTGTCGAGGGACCTTATGGGGGAGAGCGGGGTCAGAGCGTGAGCCGCAGCCGGGAAGTGGCCGCCAGCACCGTGCCTGGATCGACGCTGCTATCGGCCGGCATCTCGATGGCCGGATATGTCTTCGCCAGAACGTCGAGGGCATCGCGGGCCGCTTTGGCCGTTTCGGGGCGCGAGGCCGACAGGTTCTCCAGCACCTTGCCGGAGCGCTCCTTCGCCGCCTGCAGAAAGCCGTAGCCGTCCAGGTATGCATCGCCGGACGCGCCACTGCGCGCCTTCGCATACTGGAGCGCGGCCCGATCGAGCATATCGACGAACACGGCGGTTTCGACATCCTGGCCTGGCTGCGCGGCTGGCGCCTTCGCCTCGGCTGCGTGCAGCGCGTTGAAGACGGCGTTTGCGGCTTGTTCAATTTCGGGGAGCGGTGCGCCCGATAGCGCCAGATCGCTGGCTTTCTGCATGAGACCACCGAATGCCGGTACGCTGAGCGTCTTGAGCGCCGGCATCAGATCTACGTAGACCTCGCTGATCGGGTGAGCGAACATCTCCGCGCCGGCCTGTTGCTGTCCCGCCCGATAGGCGGCAAGCCCCGCATGATAGTGGGCGGAGACGATATCGAGCGCGGTCAGATAGACGGTCGCATCGGACGCCGCGCGCCGGGTGTCCACGCCCGCTTCTCCGCCTTCACCTCCTTCGCCGCCTTCACCTCCTTCGCCACCCTCTGCCACAAGGATGACCCCCGGTGACGCTGTGACATGTGGCGAGAGCGTCCGCGCCGTGTCATCGCGCGTCGGCTGCAGTTGTGTCGGTTCCGCGAGCGCTTCGGAGGCTGGCAAGAGCACCGTGGCGACCGTTAGACTGGTCCAAAGGCGGCGTGATCTGCGGCGTACCATGATGACAATGACCTGGAATTGAGAAGATGCTGGTTCATATCCCGAATGTCCTCGCTCCCGCAACGCTGGCCGATGTGCGGACGCTGATGGAGGGGCTCACATTCGCCGAGGGCAGCGCCACCGCGGGGTGGCATGCACGCAGTGTAAAGACCAATCGGCAGGCCGCGCCCAGTCCAGTGCTCGAGCGCATCCAGGAGATCGTGATGACCGCGCTCGCGACAAACGACGTTGTCCGCGCCATGGTGCTCCCGCACAGGATCGTTCCCCCGCTCGTGTCGTTCAGCGGTACCGGTCAGGGCTACGGCGTGCATGTCGATGACGCTTTCGTCGGCGGGGCGTCGCGGGTGCGCAGCGACGTATCGGTCACGGTCTTTCTGAACGATCCGGAGGATTACGACGGCGGCGAACTTGTCGTCGAAACGCTTGGCGGCGCCGATGAGGCAAAGTTGCCGGCTGGAGATGCCGTCATTTATTCCTCGACGACGTTGCACCGCGTGGCCCCTGTCACGCGCGGTGAAAGGCGGGTCGCCGTCACCTGGATCGAAAGCCGGGTGCGTGATCCTGCATCCCGCGAACTTCTGTTCGATCTCGACCGTGCACGCCGTGCCATCTTCGAGACGGAGGGAAAGTCGGCCACCTTCGATCTCGTAACGAAATCCTACTCCAACCTGCTCAGGCGTTGGGCCGAGGGGTGAGGATTTACATCGAGGCGGTCATCATTCGTTTTCATAGCGCGCTCTCAGTTCCCGGATACGCGCCTCCGTCTTCTCCGTCTTGCAACCGATGATATCGACGGTGGCGCCGCTGCCCCCGGACCAGAACATCGCAACGTGGCCCTCGCACTCCGCGTCGCGGAACGCGATCCAGCTCCGCTGACTGGCGCGCAGCGCCGCCTCCCACGCCTTGGCATCGAAAAGCGGATCGTCGCCCGCCATTTCAGGAATGTCCGCCAGCGCCTTCTGATAGACCTTGTTCAGCTCCTTGTCGGCCTTCTCGAACTCTGCCCCCGCGCAGCGGTTCATCTCCACGGTCGAGAGCGCTTCCTGGCAATCGAGCGCATCTTCAGCGCGAGCCGGTGTCCACATTGAAAGAAAAGCCAGAAGGGCAGGGAGCAGGGCGGCGCGATAAGGCATGTTTCCCTCCGATGTGCTGGGCATGGAGCGCGGTTGTCAGCCGCGGCCGCGGTAGGGGGCCACGCCCTGATCGGGCAGCCAGACACCGGCGGGAAGTTCGCCGGCCTGCCAGAAGACGTCGATCGGCATGCCGCCGCGCGGGTACCAGTATCCGCCGATCCTCAGAAAATGCGGGTCAAGGAGCTCGGCCAGCCGCTTGCCGATGGCCACCGTGCAGTCCTCGTGGAAGGCGCCGTGGTTGCGGAAGGCGGAAAGGAAGAGCTTCAGTGACTTGCTTTCGACCAGCCACGCCTTCGGTACGTAGTCGATGACGAGGTGCGCGAAGTCGGGCTGGCCCGTCACGGGGCAGAGCGAGGTGAACTCGGGCTGGGTGAAACGGGCGACATAAAGCGTGTCCGGGTGCGGGTTCGGCACCCGTTCCAGCAGCGCCTTCGCCGGGCTTTCCGGCATCGGTGTCTGCTGGCCGAGTTGCGTGACGGGGGGCGCTTCACGAGCCATAGCCTACTCCGCCGCCAGACGGGCCGCCGCTCGCGGACCGTTATAGACACAGCCTTCGCGGCAGCTATCGCGGTGGATCTCGATCTGAGAGAGGCCAGGAACCTTGTTGGCGAGACGGTTCCACAGCCACAGAGCGATGCGTTCCAACGTCGGTGCCTCGAGGCCCTCGATCTCGTTCAACATGCGATGGTCGAGCGCGTCCTGGCTCTCCTGCAATGCGGCGGAGAGATCGTCGAAATGGAAAACTACGCCCGTATCCGGGTTCGGCTCGCCGTCGATCCAGACGCGCGCGCGAAAGGAATGCCCGTGTATGCGGGCATTCGGGTGCCCCGGCGGGGCCGACGGCAGGTAGTGGGCTGCCTCGAACAGGAATTCGCGATAGATGCGCATGGGCCACGGGAATAGGGGGGAAGGCCGGGCGAGGCAAGGGGCCGTGTCGCCACGGTTAATCTCGCCGCCCGGTGGAGCTCAGGGAATCCCAAGGATCTTGTGGGTCTGGACGGAGAGCCGCCAGGGCGGATGGGCCATGCAGTAGGCAATGGCGGCGGCCGTGTTGGCAAGCCTGTCGGCCCCGTCCATGGGCTGCAGGTAGCGGTGCTCGAACTCCATATCGGCCAGACGTTCCGGCTCGAGGCCGGCCTGGGGGAAGACGAGCTTCAGTTCGTCGCCGTGGGTCTGGACGAGTTCTGTTCCCGCTTTCGGGCTGACGCAGATCCAGTCGATGCTGTCAGGCACGGGCAGCGTGCCGTTCGTTTCTATGGCGATCGAAAAACCGCGAGCATGCAATGCATCGATCAGGTCCTGGTCGACCTGGAGCATTGGCTCCCCGCCTGTCAGCACGATGAAGGCCGGGCCCTTGCGTGCCGTGCAGGCGGCACGGCAGGCGCGCGCCAGATCGTCGGCCGTCTCGAACTTGCCGCCTCCGGGGCCGTCTGTCCCCACGAAATCTGTATCGCAGAAGCGGCATTGGGCCGTCGCGCGGTCGGCCTCCCGGCCGGACCACAGATTGCACCCCGCGAACCGGCAGAACACGGCGGGCGTGCCGGCATTCGCACCCTCGCCCTGGAGCGTATAGAAGATTTCCTTGACCTGATACATGGGCCCACACGTAGCTCTGGGACGGGAACTGTCAAGGTCAGCGAGCGGGTCAACCCGGACCCGCGGGCGGGGGAGACGATGCGCAGCTACAAATACTTCGATCTCGTGATGGTTGCCTTCGTGGTGGTGCTCGTCTGCTCCAACCTCATAGGTCCGGCAAAGGCGGCCCAGATCGAGCTGCCGCTCATAGGCGCCGTCACCTTCGGTGCGGGCGTCCTGTTCTTCCCGATCTCCTATATCTTCGGCGACATCCTGACGGAGGTCTACGGCTACTCCAGAGCGCGGAGAGTCATCTGGACCGGGTTTGCCGCTCTGATTTTCGCCAGCTTGATGGCGGCGGTGGTGGTCGCCTTGCCGCCCGCGCCCACGTGGGAAAACCAGAACGTCTACGAAATCGCCTTCGGCAACACGTGGCGCATCGCGGGCGCATCCATGATCGCCTACTTCTGTGGCGAGTTCGTCAACTCCTACGTGCTGGCCAAGATGAAGATCGCCACCGAGGGGCGCTACATGCGCACTCGGTTCGTTGCCTCCACGGTTGCGGGCGAGGCGGTAGACAGCGCGATTTTCTATCCGCTCGCCTTCTGGAACTCCGGCATCATGCCGAACGAGCTTGTTCTCACACTCGTCGTCTCGCAATTCGTCACCAAGACGCTCGTGGAGGTGACATTCCTGCCTGCTACGACGCGTATCGTCACCGCGCTCAAGAAAGCAGAGCAGGAGGATGTCTACGACCGTGACACGGATTTCAATCCGTTCGCCGTGAAGGGCTAACGCCGCCCGCCGCGGCGCCGGAACTAAATCGCCGCAACGCCCCGCCAGCGCTGATAGCCTTTTGCCCGCAACTGGCAAGCGGGGCACGTCCCGCAGCCGTAGCCCCATGCGTGCCGGTTTGTGCGGTCGCCCAGGTAGCAGGTATGGCTCTTGTCGATGACGATATCCACGAGTTCCGCCCCGCCAATTTTTTCGGCCAGTGCCCAGGTCCCGGCCTTGTCCACGTACATGAGCGGTGTCTCGATTGCGATTGGGTAGTCGAGACCGAGCGACAACGCCTCGCGCATTGCCGTCATGGTCGCCTTACGGCAGTCGGGGTAGCCGGAATAGTCCGTTTCGCACATGCCGCCGACGAGTGTAGAGATGCCCCGCCGGTAGGCGAGAGCGGCCGCATATGTGAGAAAGAGAAGATTGCGTCCGGGTACGAACGTATTCGGTAGCCCGCTCTCCTGGAATGCAATCTCGCGCTCGCGCGTCAGCGCGGTCTCCGACAACTGTCCCAACTCCGGCAGAGCGATCATCGTATCGGGGCCCAGCCGCGGGCCCCAATCGCTCAGGTTGGTGAGCGCATCCCGGATCATGCCGCGCTGGGTCAGTTCGATCTCGTGGCGCTGGCCGTAATGAAAGCCCACCGTCTCAACATGGTCGTAACGATCAAGCGCCCAGGCGAGGCACACGGTCGAATCCTGACCGCCGGAAAACAGGACGAGGGCTCGGGTCTCGCTCACAGCAGCAATGCTCCCTTCGACTTTGGTGCAATACCCCACACCGGCTTGGCGAGTGTGGGCAAGCATTCCCCCCACACCGGCTTGCCGCGCCTGGAGAAGACAGGATACTGCCCGTCCGGGTAGGACAACTTTGCCCTGGGGGGCTTTGCGATCGTCACATCCGAAGGCTACAACCCAGCGCAGATTCATGCGAGCGGGATTGCGCTTAAAGCCGTTCCGCGAGCCATTCAGTGACCTCACAGGAACCAACATGACCGCCATCGTCGACATTCTGGGCCGCGAAATTCTGGACAGCCGTGGCAATCCCACCGTGGAGGTCGATGTGATGCTGGAGGACGGCTCCATGGGCCGTGCCGCCGTTCCTTCAGGCGCATCGACGGGCGCACATGAGGCGATCGAGCTGCGCGATGGCGACCCGGCACGCTATTTCGGTAAGGGCGTCACGAAGGCCGTTGCCGCCGTCAACGGAGAGATCGCCGACGCCCTCATCGGCATGGATTCTGAAGACCAGCGCGGCATCGACGCGGCCCTCATTCAGCTCGACGGCACGCCGAACAAGGCGCGTCTGGGCGCCAATGCGATTCTGGGCGTCTCGCTGGCCACCGCCAAGGCCGCGGCCACGGCAAGCAACCTTCCTCTTTATCGTTATGTCGGCGGTGCCAACGCGCACGTCCTCCCCGTTCCGATGATGAACATCGTCAATGGCGGCGCGCACGCAGATAATCCGATCGATATTCAGGAGTTCATGATCATGCCAGTCGCCGCCGGCACGATCGCGGATGCGGTTCGTGTGGGCGCCGAGATCTTCCACACGTTGAAGAAGTCGCTGAAGGACGCCGGCCACAACACCGGCATCGGCGACGAGGGCGGCTTCGCGCCGAACCTGAAGAGCGCCGACGATGCGCTCGGCTTCATCATGAAGGCTATCGAGAAGGCCGGCTACAAGCCGGGCGATGAGGTGATGCTGGCGCTCGATTGCGCTTCGACCGAGTACTACAAGGACGGCAAGTACGCCATGGAAGGCGAGGGCAAGTCCCTCGACAGCGAGGGTAACGCGAAGTTCCTCGCCGATCTCGTTGCGCGCTACCCGATCATCTCCATCGAGGATGGCATGGCCGAGGATGACTGGGCCGGGTGGAAGATGCTGACCGATCTGATCGGGTCGAAGTGCCAGCTGGTCGGCGACGACCTGTTTGTCACCAACACCGCGCGCCTGTCCGAAGGCATCGCCAAAGGCATTGCCAACTCCATCCTCGTCAAGGTCAACCAGATCGGCTCGCTGACCGAGACGCTGGAAGCCGTCAGTATGGCTCAGCGCGCGGGCTACACCGCCGTCATGTCCCACCGATCGGGCGAGACGGAAGACTCCACGATTGCGGATCTCGCGGTCGCAACAAACTGCGGTCAGATCAAGACGGGCTCGCTCTCACGCTCGGATCGCCTTGCGAAATACAATCAGCTCATCCGCATCGAAGGCGAGCTTGGCGCGGTCGCCACTTACGCCGGCCGCTCCATCCTCAAGGCCATAGTCTGATCTACAGCACAAAAATCCTACGGAGCTTTACCGGGCTTTAAGTGGTCGTGCGCTAAAAAACTCGTGTTCCCGGTTTGATAATGCTGCGTAACCACGAACACCCCGGTATCGCGTACAACTATGTATGATTGGCGATCGAGGCTCAGACAGGTTTTTGTGCTGCTTTTCAGCCTGTCCGCGACAGCCTACTTTTCCCATCACGCACTTCACGGACGGCATGGTCTTGAGGCGCGCTCGACTTTGATCGAGCGTGCGGATCTCCTGGAATTCGAGATCCGCAGCCTCGAGACCGTGCGTACCCGCTTGCGCCACGATGTGGCTCTCCTGACCCCCGACAAACCCGATCCGGACCTCGTCGAGGAAATTGCCCGCGACGTGCTCGGCTACGTCGCGCACTCTGACCGCGTCATCGTCACACGCTAGTCTTGCTTCTGGCCTTTGGTACACGCGGCTTTGAGGCCCGTTGCGTGACCGTGCGGCCTGTCCCAGTATCCGCGCCGGTCGGCCGAGGGGCCCCCAAACGGAGCGGCAGAACGCGTGACGAATTCCACGAAACAGACGGCGGATGCTGAGTGGCCGGCCAGAGATGAGCTTGCCGCGTATCGCACCATGCTCCGTTTGCGACGCTTTGAGGAAAAGGCAGGACTTCTCTACGCGCTGGGAACCATCGGTACACCCTGTCCGCTGGGCGTGGGCCAGGAGGCTGCGCTGACGGCTCTCACCACGGGGCTTGCCCCGACCGATGAACTTCTGGCCTTCCGCGATACGCCGGCGCTGGAGCTTGCTCTTGGCATCGAGCCGGTCGATGTCTTGCGCCGCCTCGTTCCAGCTCCGGAGGGGAACTCGCAGCCCGGCGCGCTTGCTTGGACGCGCAGCCGGCAGATCAGGCGGTGCGCCGCTCCGCTGGAGGCGGCGGGAGAACTTCAGGGTTTCGACGGAGCGCACCCGGAAAGCGTTCTCGTGGTGCTTCTGCACGAGTGCGCCGGCACGGCTGAACATCTTCCCACGCTCGCGGCCATGCCCTTCGTTGAGGGGAGGCGCCTTCTTCCGGTTCTGGTCGTGCCACGCGACGAGCGCCCGGGACCCGACGATCTGCCCGCGACGCTCCACGTCCGCGAAGTCGATGGTACGGATGTCGTTCGCGTGGCGGCGGCCCTGGCCACCGCTTGCGCGGATGCGGGGAAGGGGCTTTCGGGTCCCTGTCTCGTCGTCCTGACGCCCCCGTATATCGGCCATTCTCGCAATGCGGGCCGGCGCGCCCCGTCGCGGCCGGACACACCCGATCCTATCGTCCTTTCCCGGCGCCGGCTTGTTGCGTCGGGAGTTGCGACGGAGGAGCATCTGTCGGGCTTGGAACGGTCTGTTCGTGAAGAGGTCGTTCGCGCTGCGCGGGTTCTCGAGATGGAGTGCTAAGATTTGGGCGCGCGGCATGCCGGATCGCGCGTGGTGCACCTCGGTTCGGCGTGAGGGGAGGGACGTGCATGTCCGAGAGAAGGCAGTCGCGCGTCGAGGCCGCGCTGCTGGGCCCGGCGACTGGGGCGCGCCGCGCCCCGAGCCTGGCGATCGAATGTATCCGACGCCCCCTCGTGCTTCCGGGCCCCGGCCGTGATGTGCGGCTGAATTGGCGTCACCCGCTGGCGTGCGTGCTGGGACTTCTTTGTGTAGCCCTCAGTCCGATTCTGGTGATGCTCCATGCCGCGGAGTGGGGCTGGCGCAGGGTCGCGGGGCGTCATGAGCGCCGGGCTCTCCGCCGCTATTTCCGGCCTTCGCACCCCTGAAGGAAGCCTTCCGACGACGGCGCCACCTCGTCCCAGGCCATGTGGCAGGAAGGGCGAGCGCAGATCGTCGGCGGTCGAAACGGCTGTGACCTTAATCGGTTTCTCCACAAATTCGGGGCTGTCAACGCCGACTGATCAACGCCCTTGAACGTCCCGGCGGCTATCGCCCACGCCAGTCAAGGTTCTACAACCGGGAGAGCATGAAGCAGAGAACACGTGCTCGAGGGGGACCTAATAAGATGGCGCTTTCAATCAGACGTCTCGCGCTAGTCGCGATCTCTACAACGCTTGTGGCGGGTTGCGCGGCTGACGGTAGCCTCACAACCTCGTCGATCGGCTCGAGCGGCCAGACCGCGGCCGCATCCAAGATCGACCCGGCCTGCCTGGCGCTGACGACCAAGATCGATGCGCTTCGCCAGGAAGGCATTACCGAGCGGATCGAGAAGGCCTCGACCGGCAAGTCGACGTCGGTATCCGTCAAGCGCGAGTCGCTCGCCAAGATCGCGGAACTCGATAAGGCGAATGCGGAGTTCCAGGCCAAGTGCGCGACGGTGCCGCGTGCCAATAAGACAGCCGCGGCCGCTGTTCCGCCGGTTGCGCAGCAGACGCCGCCGCCGGTGGCTACCGCGGCTGCGACGACGGCCGCAAAGCCCTGACCTCCAGGGGTGTTGTGGCCTTGATTGAGGTGCATTGACCGGGGCACGGTCATCCGCGCTCGTGCCCCTTTTATCCCCAAGCGGCGCTCACAAATGCGGCTAAACGGATGAGAAATCCGGCACTCTTTTACCGTATGCGGCCCGTGTGCAGCACTGCCGCCACAATCGGCTGGCAGGGGGTTGCGGGAGCGGGGCGTGATGGTGTTAGTCCAACGGCGTTTTGGAAGCAGGGCCTTAATCGGCGGAGGGCAATCGTGACGAGGGGTTCGTGGGTGCGGGGGCACGTGATCTGTGCGGTAGCCGTCACGCTTGTGGTTTCTGGGTGCGCGGGCGGTTCGGGCGGCGACCCGGGCGCGCGGGCTTTGCCCAGCGGTGAGACGTGCCAGTCGCTTCGTGGTCAACTCGACCGGCTTCTGGCCCGGGGCGTCCAGCCCAAGGTCGAGGCGCTGAGTGCGGGCCGCAAGCTTTCGGCCAAGGATAAGGCCGATGCGGAGGCCTACAACCGTATCCTGAACCAGTACCTCGGGGCCCGCTGCCACGTCTGATGTGTCGGGCTCTCACACGCGCCCGAACGAGAGCCGGAGACGGGGGCGCAAGTCGAACCAAGCGAACGATACGGGCCTGAACGCCCAAGGGGAGCGCCAAGGGAAAGCATGGAACAGGTCCTCGGTTATCTGCAGAATCCCTGGGTCGTCATGGCCATCAACGGCCTCATCGCGGGCTGGCTTGCCGGCCTCCTTCTCGGCGGCGGCGGCCTCATCCGAAATCTGGTGGTCGGGGTCATCGGAGCCTATCTCGCTGGCGTACTGGTTCAGCTCGGCCTGTTGAAGCTGCCCTTCACGACCGGCTTCGTCATGGGCGACCAGATCATCGTGTCGACCGTAGGCGCCATCCTGGTTATCATCCTCGCCCGCGTCATTGCCCGCTGAGGGGCGCGGCGCGCAACGTCTAAAGCCCGCGGAGATTACGTGCCGAGCTTCAAGACCGTCCGGCCCGTGCGCTTTACCGCCGACGAGATGTTCGCACTTGTCGCGGATGTCGAGAAGTATCCCCAGTTCGTGCCGCTTTGCGAAAGCCTCGTCGTGCGCTCGCGCGAGCCCGGCGAAAACGGCACGCAACTCATCGTAGCCACCATGGGGATTGGCTATAAGGCGATCCGCGAGAGCTTCACCACGCGCGTAGACCTTGATCCGGCCGCGCGCTCCATCGTCGTCAGGCACATGGACGGGCCATTCCGGCGGTTGGAGAACGTGTGGAACTTCATGCCCCGCGGTGAGGCGGCAAGCGATGTCGCCTTCGCCATCGACTATGAGTTCCGCTCCCCGGTGCTCGGGCTCCTGATGGGTTCCGTTTTCGAAACCGCCTTCCGCCGCTTTTCAGAAGCCTTCGAAGAGCGAGCCGGGCTCGTTTATGGCGTGCGCCGGAGTCCGGCGGGGCCGGCCGCCACGAGCTGACAAGCCCCGTAATCCGCGATTAGGGCCTCGCCAACGCGGGGAGGTTGCGCGCGGCCTCCCGGCCTGTCAGCTGATCCAAGCCCTTGGTGCCGGTCAGAATGGCGCCGTCGAAGTCGGCTTCGGAAACATCGGCCCCCGTCAGATCCGCGCCCGTCAGGTCGGCCTTGGACAGGTCGGCGTGGTGGAGCTTGGCGCCCTTGAGGCTTGCGCCTTTCAGGCTCGCATAGCGGAACGAGACATAGGTGAGGTCGCAGGCACCGAGGTTGGCACCATCGAGTTGCGCACCCTCCAGCTCCGTGCGGAACAATTCCTCGATGAATCCGGTCCTGCTGAAGGGCGCAAGCGAGGCTCCTTCCATGTTGGCGCGCGAAAGATCGACGCGGCTGAACTGGCCGAATACCTTGGCGCCCGTCAGATCGGCGCCGACGAAGCTCGGTGGGATTTCACTGCCGGGTCGCCGGCCCGTAGTGGTCGACGGGCGCAGCATGCTGACGCCGGACAGGTTCGCCCCGTCGAAGCGGGCGCCAATGATGTTGACGCGGTCGAGGTTGGCGGCGGCCAGATCCGCCCCGGACAGATTGGAGCCTGAAAGATTGACCCCGAACATGCGCGCGTTGGCCAGACGGGTCCGCTTGAAATCGATCAGCGACAGATCAAGTCCTTCCAGATCGAGGCCGGACAGGTCGACCGGTCCCGTAGCGCGGAAGATTTGTTCGGTCAGCTCCCGGGCTGTCATGTCGGCCGCTTGCGCAGGCGCGAACGCCATCGCGAGCACCAGTCCCGTCAGCAGGGGGAGTCGAAAGGGACGGATCGTCATTCGCGTCTCCGGTTTTCGCAAGGGGCGGGATCCGCTCAGGGAACCACGCATAATAGCTGTCACGTCTCGTCCAGCGCCCGATGCAGCATCTCGAAAGCCTTGCGCACGGCCGCTTCGCGAACCCGACGGCGGCCGATGTCTCCAAAGCGGCACGATTCCGATACGGACCGCCGGCCCGTCTGGGCCACCGCGAGATGCACCAGCCCCACCGGCTTTGTGGCGGTCGCCCCGCCTGGCCCGGCGATCCCGGTTATCGAAACCGCGATTGCGGCCAGCGAGTGGTGCAGCGCCCCTTCCGCCATGGCTATCGCCACTTCGCCGCTCACGGCACCGTGGCGCGCAATGAGCGCGGGGTCTATGCCCAGTTCAGCGCTCTTGGCCTCGTTGGAATACGTCACGAACCCCCGGTCGAAGACCGACGACGCGCCCGCAACCTCCGTTACCGCGGCGGCGACAAGTCCCCCCGTGCAGCTCTCCGCTGTCGCCAGCGTTACCTTGCCCGCGTGGAGGCGGTCGACCAGGCGGGCGGCCGTGTCGAGGATGTCGTCAGCGAACATGCAGCGCCCAATCCAGATATCGAAAATAAAAGCCGGCGCCTTGCGAGAAGGCACCGGCTTGAAAGGCTAGCGCCGAACCCCGGCGCGCGCAAAAAGTCTTCAGGGTGTCACGAGCTTCTCGGCCTGCTTGAGCAGGGTGTCCAGCGTGGCGCGCGACTCCGTTCCCATCACGGCCGTCGCGTGGCTCTGGGCCGTCTGCCAGACCGGGAACGCATCGCGCAGCACGCCCTGACCCTTCGGTGTCAGATGCAAGCCGCGTCCGCGCCGCCCCGCCGGCGGATCCATGATGATAAGTCCAAGCGCCAGAAGACGCTTCAGGTTCCGGGACAGCGTCGACTTCTCGATGTCCAGCTCATGGCCGATTTCAACGGCCGTGATGCCGTCACGGGCGGCGAGCTGCGCCAGCAGCGTGTACTGGCTGGCCGTAATGCCGAGGGGACGCATCGCGTCGTCATAGACGCGGGTAATAATGCGCGAAAGCTGGCGCACGCGCGTGGCCAGACAGGACGACGCGGTGCTCTCCGCGATATCGGCCATGTTTGCGGGCTCTTGGGCCGCGCGCTCAACGGGTTGGGTCATAATGTTCATCGCATCGCCTCTAAGCGGGACTGTCTGAATGGTCTTTGGTCTCTTTTGACCATACAACTGCTATGGCCGGTGTGCCGCGATTCTGCCAGGGGGGTCAATGTCGCGGGCAGAAAAGTCCTCAGTCTACGTTGGAGAACGGAAGGAGAACAAGGGCGCTGGCCATGGCGGCGATGCCCTCGCGGCGGCCTGTGAAGCCCATGCCCTCCGTCGTTGTGGCTTTTACTCCCACGCGGTCGGGCGTAATGCCCAGAATCTCGGCGATCCGGGCCTGCATGGCTGGACGGTGGGGACCGATGCGGGGTTCTTCGCACAGGAGTGTCACATCGACATTGATGATGCGTCCCCCCCGTTCGTTCACACGCCGGACGGCATCGGCCAGGAACAGGTGCGACGCGGCCCCCTTCCATTTCGGGTCGGAGGGGGGGAAATGCTGCCCGATGTCCCCATCGCCGATGGTGCCCAGCAGCGCATCGGTGAGTGCGTGCAGCCCCACGTCCGCGTCCGAGTGGCCTTCGAGCTTGTGCGTATGCGGAATCTCAACTCCGCACAGCCAGACGCTCGACCCGTCGGTGAAGCGGTGCACATCGAAGCCGGTACCGGTGCGGGGCTCGAACGTCTGGGTCATGGACACCTCGATTTTGCGGCGGGCCTCGGCCACGTCGTTGGCCGTCGTCAGCTTGATGTTGATTTCCGCCCCCTCAACAAGGGCCACCGCCTGGCCGGCCCATTCGGCAAGTGCGGCGTCGTCGGTGAAGTCTTCCTGGCCGGAAGTCTCCGCATGGCGATGGGCGGCCCGGATCTCGGCATAGTGGAAACCCTGCGGGGTCTGTGCGCGCCACAATCCGGCACGCGGGATCGTCTCGGCGATTGTGGTGCCGTCTGCGGCGGCGCGCTTCAGCGTGTCCGCGAGCGCCAGAGCCGGGATGGCGCCGGAATGGGTTTCGAGTGCCGCCACAACACGGTCGATGACGGCGGCGGGCACGAATGGCCGGGCGGCATCGTGGATCAGGACAAGGTCGGGTGCATCCGCGGCCAGGGCTTCCAGCCCAAGCCGTACAGAAGCCTGGCGCGAGGGGCCACCGTGGATGGGCGGAGCGAGCTTTGGGCTCTCCAGGGTGATGCTGCGCGTATAAAGATCGCCATCATCGGGATGAATGACAGCCTGAACGTGCGCGACATCGGGATGGTCCGTAAACGCACGAAGAGCGTGCTCCAGGACCGTGCTCCGGCCCAAGCGGAGATATTGTTTGGGATGATCTGAACCGGCGCGGGTGCCGCGTCCGGCGGCAACGATCAGGGCGGCAATGCGCACCGGGCAATCTCCAGAAGTGCGGGGGCGGGTCTCAGGCTCTCCATAACCTCCCCTGTCGTATGGCCGCAATTCGAGATGCTTGTTCACCCTTGCGAATAATTAGTGAAGACCATATCGTGCACAACGAGAGGGCATTTTCGTGACCTGCCTAAAACATACGCAATTGGCCAGCGACGGAGTATCGGCTCCTATGACGGCCATCAATATTGGACCTGTCTCTTCGCGGAACACAGTTTTTCTGGCGCCGATGACGGGCGTCTCCGACTTGCCGTTTCGCCGTCTGGCCCATGCGATGGGCGCCGGTCTTGTCGTTTCCGAAATGGTAGCCAGCGCCGAATTCGTTGCCAGCCGGCCCGACGTGCGCCGCCGCGCGGAGGGCGGGGACCTGTCTCCGCATGTCATCCAGCTCGTTGGTTGCGAGCCGCGCCTCATGGCCGAAGGCGCACGCATCGCTGAAGACGAGGGCGCCGACGTCATCGATATAAACATGGGCTGCCCGTCGCGGGAGGTCACCGGCAAGGCATCGGGCAGCGCGCTGATGCGCGATCTCGATCATGCGCTGTCTCTCGTCGAAGCCGTCATCGGTGCCGTGAGCGTGCCCGTCACGCTCAAGATGCGCCTAGGCTGGGACGATGCTTCGCGCAATGCACCTGAACTGGCACGCCGTGCGCAGGATGCCGGCGTCCGTCTCGTCACCGTGCATGGACGCACGCGCAATCAATTCTTCAAGGGCAAGGCCGACTGGTCATTCGTGCGCCGCGTGAAGGAGGCGATCCGATTGCCCGTCGTCGTCAACGGTGACATCGCGACGGTGGACGATGCGCGCCAGGCGCTCGCTGCGTCGGGCGCCGATGGCGTCATGGTCGGCCGTGGCGCCTATGGCGCACCCTGGCAGCCGGGCCGCATCGCGCAGGCGCTCGCTACGGGTGTCGATCCAGGTCCCCCCGACACCGAAACTCAAGGCCGAGTCGCGCGCGCTCACGTTGCTGCAATGCTCGAGCACTACGGCCCGTTCCTCGGGCTCAGAAACGCGCGCAAGCACATCGGCTGGTATCTCCAAACGAGCGGATTGCCGGATGAGCGCGTGCGCGCTTGGCGCAAGCGTCTGTGCACCGAGGAAAAGGCGGACGTGGCGCTCAAGGGCCTTGAAGAGGCTTACGGGGAGGCGTTCGAGACGTCAAAGTCAGGGAAGTGTGCCGCATGACCGAGTTGTCCACCAAGTCGCGATCACGCGCGCCCGTTGCCGGTGAGCAGCCTGTCGAACTCGATCTGCTCCTCTATGCGCTGCCGCACCCCATCCTGGTGCTGGGCGAACGCAACTCGATCATCTTTGCCAATGCTGCCGCCGAAGCCTTCCTCTCGACGAGTATCGCCGTCCTGAAGCGCCTGACGCTCGACGACGTGCTGGCTTTCGGCTGTCCGCTGCTCACGCTCCTCGATCAGGTGCGCAGTTCAGGCGCCACCGTGAACGAGTACGGCGTGGAGATGCACGCTCCGAAGTTTCTCGTGCCCAAGCTCGTAGATGTGCACGCGGGTCCCTTCCCGGATCGCCCCGGGCACATCCTCCTCATGATCCAGCAGCGAAACATGGCGCAGATGATCGAGCGCCAGTTCACCCATCGTGCGGCCGCCCGCACCGTATCGGGCATGGCTGCCGTGCTGGCCCACGAGATCAAGAACCCGCTATCGGGCATCCGCGGGGCCGCCCAGCTTTTGGAGCCGGGTCTTAGGGACGACGATCGCGCGCTTACCCAGCTCATCTGCGCCGAGACCGATCGCATCCGCAATCTGGTGGACCGCATGGAGGTCTTTGGCGACGAGCGCCCGCTGACGAAAGAACCCGTCAACATCCACGACGTCCTGAATCATGTCCGACGTCTTGCCGAAACGGGCTTCGCGCGCGGGATCCGTTTCGTTGAAGACTATGACCCGTCGCTTCCGCCCGTGCTTGGCAACCGCGACAAGCTCGTGCAGGCCATTCTCAATCTCGTGAAGAATGCCGCCGAGGCCGCCTCCGAAAGCCCCGATCAGGGCCGTATCGTCCTGACCACGGCATTCCGGCCGGGCGTGCGCCTTTCCGTGCCTGGCTCCGGAACGCGCGTCAGCCTGCCGCTTCTCATCCAGATCGAAGACAACGGGAACGGCGTACCCGAGCATCTGCGCCCCCATCTCTTCGATCCGTTCGTCACCACCAAACACAACGGAACCGGACTGGGCCTTGCGCTGGTTGCCAAGATCATCGGCGATCACGGCGGGATCATCGAGTACGACGGCGAGCCGCGCCGGACCATTTTCCGCGTTCTTCTGCCTATGCATGAGACACGTCGCGCGGATGCGACTTAAGGAGCACAAGACCAGATGGCGCGTGGAACAATTCTGATTGCGGACGACGATACGGCCATCCGCACCGTGCTGAACCAGGCTCTGGCCAGAGCGGGTTACGCGCCGCGGGCCACGGGTAACGCGGCGACGCTGTGGCGCTGGGTCAGCCAGGGTGAGGGCGACGTCGTCATCACCGACGTCGTCATGCCCGATGAGAATGCCTTCGACCTGATCCCGCGCATCAAGAAGCTGAGGCCGGATCTGCCCATCATCGTCATGAGCGCGCAGAACACGCTGATGACGGCGCTGACGGCGGCCGAGAAGGGTGCCTACGAGTATCTGCCCAAGCCATTCGATCTGGCAGAGGTCGTCTCCGTTGTCTCGCGCGCCCTCGCCGCGCCCGGCCGCAAGCCCCAGCGCGGGGCAGAGATGGCCGACGGCGAGGAACTGCCGCTCATCGGCCGATCGCCCGCCATGCAGGAGATCTATCGCGCGCTCGCCCGCCTGACGCAGACCGAACTCACCATCATGATCTCGGGGGAGAGCGGCACAGGCAAGGAGCTCGTTGCGCGCGTGCTGCACGATCATGGCAAGCGCCGCCAGGGGCCGTTCGTGGCGATCAATATGGCCGCCATTCCACGCGAGTTGATCGAGAGCGAGTTGTTTGGTCACGAGAAGGGGGCCTTCACGGGAGCGCAGCAGCGGACACAGGGCCGCTTCGAGCAGGCCGAGGGCGGCACGCTCTTTCTGGACGAGATCGGCGACATGCCGCTGGAGGCGCAAACGCGTCTGCTCCGAGTGTTGCAGCAAGGCGAATACACCACAGTCGGCGGGCGCACGCCCATCCGTACCAACGTGCGCATTATTGCCGCCACGCACCGCGATCTGCGCTCGCAGATCCACCAGGGTCTCTTCCGCGAAGACCTTTTCTATCGCCTCAACGTCGTGCCCGTGCGCCTGCCACCCCTTCGCGAGCGCACCGAGGACATCGGTGACCTGACGCGTCACTTCCTGCGGCAGGCGGCGCGCGAAGGTCTAGGCCAGAAGTCGATCGAGCAGGCTGCGATCGATCGCCTTAAGCAGCATCCCTGGCCCGGCAACGTGCGCGAGTTGGAAAACTTCGTGCGCCGCGTCGCAGCACTACATACGCAGGATCTCATCACGGCATCGATCATCGAGCAGGAGCTTTCCGAAGCGGCCCCGGTGCGCACGCCAGCCGCCTCTGCCAATGCCAAGGATCTGTCGGAGTTGGTCGAGCGCCACCTGGCCGGCTATTTTGCCGAATTCAACAACGAGCTGCCGCCCCCGGGGCTTTATGACCGGGTCATTCGGCAGGTGGAGTATCCGCTGCTGTCGGCGGCGCTGGCGGCCACCCGGGGCAACCAGATCCGGGCCGCAGAGCTTCTGGGACTGAACCGGAACACGTTGCGCAGCCGCATAAAGGAACTGAATATCAAGGTCTTTCGCACGCCACTGTCGTGACGATGTGAGCCAGAACTGCATCACTTTTCGGTTCCTTATTGACGGGCTTGTCGCGAAAATGTCACAGTCCAATGTCTTTCGTGACTGAGGCGCTGCAGCCTCGAGCTTGAACCGTGGCGATTGCGCCGCGGTCGTGGTTTCGGCGCCGATGGTTGGATGCTTAAGAGGCCCAACCACTGACGGCTCAGGAAGCGAAAAGAGGGGGCGGCCCGGGTCGCGAGAGGGAAACCTCACACGCGATCCATGGGGTTCCATTCCGGCAGGTTATGGCAACAGCGAAGTTCAAGGCGTTCTTTACCGGACCGGTGGATGGCACCGAGGCGCCTGTCCTCGACGCCAGCGAACGCGCGTTCTGGATCGGCCTGATCACGGTCGTGCTGTCCGTCATCTCCGGGCTCGCCACCTATCTCATCCTGACAGGTCTCACGCCGATTACGCCCAGCGACGAGGTCGTGCTCGGTGCGCTTCTCATCAACATCGCGCTCATCGTGGCGATGATCATCATTCTCGGCTGGCAGGGATATGGACTTTGGCGAGCCTGGCGGGCCGAGGTGCCGGGTTCACGCCTCCACGTGCGTATCGTGGGGCTGTTCTCAATCATCGCGGCGCTGCCCGCGATCGTGCTCGCCCTGGCTGCGACCACCACGTTCTCGCGCGCCATCGACAGTTGGTTCACTGGCCGCACGCGCGCCATCATCGAAAACTCGGTCGAGGTCGCGCAATCCTATCTGCAGGAGCATGGGCAGGTGATCCGCACCGATGTCGCCAACATGGCGCGCGACATCGATGCGGCGGCCGACGACATCGTCGACGATCCGGTAGCGCTGAAGCAGCTGTTGATCGCTCAGGCCGGCCTGCGGGACCTTGGCAGCGCCTGGCTCGTCTCGGGCAGCGGCCAGCTGCTCATGTCCGCATTCGACGACAAGAGCGAGCCCTTCGTTGCTCCTCCTCCCGCCGCGATCGCGGAGGCAGAGAAAGGGCAGATCGCTATCATCAAGTCCCTGGAACGGGCGCGGATAGCGGCGCTAGCGAAGTTGGCGCGGTTTCAGGGCCAGTACCTTCTGGTGGCGCGCGCGGTTAGCTCAAAGGTGATGCGGCATTTGCAGCGCACCGAGCAGAACGTCGACGAGTACAACCATCTGCGGCAAGCGCGGGGCGGTCTGAAGCTCGCCCACGGCCTCATGTACACGATGATCTCCATGACGGCGCTGCTTGCCGCCATTTGGACCGGCCTTTGGTTCGCGGGCCGCTTCGTAGCGCCTATCCGCCGACTTATCGCCGGTGCCCTGGAAGTCTCCACCGGCAATCTCGAAGTGGAGCTGCCAGAAAAGCGCGGGGAGGGCGATCTGCGGCGTCTGTCGCATACCTTCAACACCATGACGCGGGAACTGAAGCGCCAGCGGGACGCACTGGTGTCCGCCAACGATCAGCTCACCGAGCGCGGAAGTTTCATCGAAGCCGTGCTCGCGGGCGTGTCGTCGGGCATCATCGGTCTCGACAGCGAAGGGCGCATCACGCTCGTTTCGCGATCCGCCCAGCAGCTCCTGGATGTGAACGAGGACGATCTCGTTGGCAAACCGCTCGCCCAGGCATTGCCTGCATTCGCCCCCGTCATCGCGGCTTCCGAAGAATCGACGATCAAGGCCAAGGCGTCGCACGAGATCCGCTTCGTGGTCGGCAACGATGAACGCACGTTCTCCGCCCGCGTCACCGAGGAAGCCTCCCGCCCCGGCGCTGTCGGATCGGTCGTCACCTTCGACGACATCTCGGAACTCGTCGCCGCCCAGCGCACTTCCGCCTGGGGCGACGTGGCCCGGCGCATTGCGCACGAGATCAAGAACCCGCTCACTCCGATCATCCTCTCCGCCGAGCGCATCCGCCGCAAGTACGGCAAGGTCATCGTCGAGGACCGGGAAACGTTCGAGAAGCTCACGGCCACGATCGAGCGCCAGGCCGGCGACATCAAAACGATGGTGGACGAGTTCGCAGCCTTCGCACGCGTGCCCAAACCCGTGATGGAAGAGGGCGACCTGCGCGATGCGGTGCAGGAATCCGTCATCCTATTCCGCGAGGGGCACCCGGATGTCGGCTACGACCTGGTTATGCCTGATGAGCCGGTGAAGTCGTACTTCGACCGCCGCCTCATCACCCAGGCCGTCACCAACCTTGTAAAGAATGCGACTGAGGCGGTGGAGAGCGCCGTGCAGGCGGGCCAGACCGAGCGCGGGCGGGTGGAGACGATCCTGCGTGTCCTGCCCGAGCGGCTCGAGATCGATGTTATCGACAATGGCATCGGCTTGCCCAAGCAGAACCGGTCACGGCTTCTCGAACCCTACGTGACGACCAAGGGCTCGAAGGGCACGGGCCTCGGACTCGCCATTGTCCAGAAGATCACCGAGCAGCACGGCGGCGCCCTGTCGCTCGACGATGCGCCCGAGGCTCCCGACCGCAAGAGCGGGGCTCTCGTGCGGATTTCCATGCCACGTGCGGGCCGACCGCCCGTACGCCACGAGACTGATGAGACAAAAGAAGACAAGAGCGGCACGCCGGCGGCCAAAGAGGTCGCCGAGGTCACCGCTCAAAGCTGACGATCCCAAGAGGAGACATCGATGGCAGCCGATATTCTGATCGTCGACGACGAGGCCGACATCCGCGAACTGGTCGCCGGCATTCTTGAAGACGAGGGGCACCAAACGCGCTTAGCGCGTGACAGCGACGAGGCTCTGCGCGCGATCGAGGAGCGGCGTCCAAATCTGGTCGTACTCGACATCTGGCTTCAAGGCAGCCGCCTGGATGGCCTGGAGGTGCTCTCTGTCATCAAGCGCACCTATCCGGAACTGCCCGTGGTCATCATCTCCGGCCACGGAAACATCGAGACGGCGGTAACGGCCATCAAGCGCGGCGCCTACGACTACATCGAGAAGCCGTTCAAGGCCGACCGCCTCGTGCTGGTTGCGCTGCGCGCGCTCGAAGCCTCGCAACTGAAGCGCGAGGTCAAGGAGCTGCGCGAGCGCTCCACCGTCTCCGCTGAAATGATCGGCAAATCTGCCGCCATCAATCAGCTGAAAGGCCAGATCGATCGGCTCGCTCCGACCAACAGCCGTATTCTCATCCGTGGTTCGTCAGGCACCGGCAAGGAACTCGCCGCCCGTGTCATCCATCTCAAATCGCGCCGTGCGGATGCCCCGTTCGTCGTACTCAACGCCGCTGCCATGGCGCCGGAGCGGGTCGAGGAAGAACTCTTCGGCACCGAGGATCGCACCGGGGGACCGCGCAAGGTCGGGGCTCTGGAGGAATCCCACGGAGGAACGCTCTATATCGACGAGGTGGCCGATATGCCGCTGGAGACGCAGGGCAAGGTACTGCGTGTCCTCGTCGAACAGAAGTTTCAGCGCATCGGCGGCACGCAGAAGGTGTCGGTCGACGCGCGCATCATCTCCTCCACCAGCCGCGACCTTGAGCGGGAGATGGGCGAGGGCCGCTTCCGCGAGGATCTCTACCATCGCCTCAACGTGGTGCCGCTGCGCGTGCCGAGCCTCGCCGAGCGGCGCGAGGACATCCCCGACCTCATACAGTACTTCATCACACAGCTCTCGCAGGCATCCGGGCTCGCCCCCCGGCGCATCGGCGAGGACGCGATTGCAGTGCTCCAGGCCCACGACTGGCCGGGCAACGTGCGCGAACTGAGGAACAACATCGAGCGCCTCATGATCCTCGCTGGCGGTGACCCGAACACGGTGATCACTGCGGAGATGCTGCCCGAGGAGATCGGCTCGAACGTGCCGCTGCCGGTGAATGGCGGGGCAGAGCACCTCATGTCGCTGCCGTTGCGCGAGGCGCGTGAGATCTTCGAGCGCGAATATCTGCTTGCCCAGATCAACCGATTTGGCGGCAACATCTCGCGCACGGCCGAGTTTGTCGGCATGGAGCGCTCGGCGCTGCACCGCAAGCTTCGGGCGCTGGGCGTCTCGTCCGACCAGCGCATCGGCGAGGGTCGCGCCATGTGAGGCGTGTCTCACGCGGCTTTTGGACCGTTCGAGGGCCGGTTAACCCGGTGCTGACCGGGATAGGCTAAACTAATTCCGGAGAAGCGGCAGCCGGACAGCGGCGCAGCTGCAACTTGAGATGAGGCCCGCGCGGCGGGGTCCGGCATGAAGATCATCATCTGCGGCGCAGGACAGGTGGGCACTGGCATTGCCGAGCGTCTGGCCGCCGAAGGCAACGACATCTCGATCGTGGATGCCAGCCCCGAACTTGTCCAACGCGCCAATGACGTGCTGGAAGTGCGTGCGATCCAGGGTAACGCGGCTCATCCGGACGTGTTGGAGCGGGCCGGTGCCCGAGAAGCGGACATGTTGATTGCTGTCACGCTTCACGACGAGGTCAACATGGTCGCCTGCCAAGCGGCTCATGCGTTGTTCGACATTCCCACCAAGATTGCCCGCGTGCGTGCACAGTCGTATTTCGATCCCGAATGGTCGAAGCTGTTCGAGCGCGAGAACATGGCGATCGATCAGGTCATCTCGCCGGAGATCGAAGTCGGCCGCATGATCCTGCGCCGGTTAGAGACTCCCGGCGCGTTCGAGACGGTCATGTTCGCCGATCGCCACGCCGTTCTGCTCGGCATCGCGGCGGGACCCGAGTGTCCCGTGATTGACACGCCACTGACCCAGCTCGGGGGGCTCTTTCCCGACCTCAACGCCGCCATCGTCGCAATCGTGCGGGAGGGCGACCTCATCGTCGCTCACAGTAACGATCAGGTTCTTGTCGGCGATGACGTCTACGTCATCGCGGACGTCAATCAGCTCGGTCGCGTCCTTCAGATCTTCGGCCATGAGGAAACTCAGGCCCGCCGCATCATCGTCGCCGGCGGTGGCAACATCGGCTACTACATCGCCCGCGCGATCGAACAGCGCGACCCCAACATGCGCATCAAGGTGATAGAGAACTCGCGCCAGCGTGCGGTCGAAATCGCCGAGAAGCTCGATCGGGCGGTCGTCTTGCACGGCTCGGCTTTGTCGGAGGACCTGCTGAGGGAAGCGGAGGCAGCCGCCACTGATACGCTCATCGCCGTGACCAACGACGACCAAACCAACCTTCTCACCGCCGCGCTGGCCAAGCAGGTGGGCTGCAAGTCGTCGCTCTGCCTGCTCAACTCTGCGAACTACGCGCCAATGATCAGGTCGCTCGGTATCGATGCGCAGATCAATCCCAAGGCCGTTACGGTCTCGCGCATTCTTCAGCATGTCCGCCGCGGGCGAATTCGGGGCGTGCATACCATCCATAACGGCGCGGGTGAGGTGCTTGAGGCGGAAGTGCTCGAGACGTCGGGCCTCGTGGGTAAGTCCATTCGCGAGATCGGGCTCGGTGAGGGCGTTCGGTTCGGTGTGATCCTGCGTCAAGGCAAGCTCATCAAGCCGGATGGCGCCACCGAGTTCGAGGTGAACGATCGCGCCGTCCTGTTTGCCCGCGCCGACTACGTGCGCCAGGTTGAACAGCTCTTCCGCGTCAGTCCCGATTACTTCTGATCCGCCGTCGCCAAGAGGAGCCACCATGGCGCGCATCGTGTACGTGAACGGCCGCTATCTTCCCTACGCCGAGGCCGGGGTGCACGTGGAGGACCGTGGTTTTCAGTTCGCGGACGCCGTCTACGAGGTCTGCGAGGTGAAGGGTGGTGCGCTCGTTGATACAACCCGGCATCTGGCGCGGCTCGCCCGCTCCTTGAGCGAACTTCACATCCCAGCGCCCATGCCCGAGACGGCCTTGCGCCATGTGCTGCGCGAGACCATCCGGCGTAACCGGGTGCGCGACGGGCTCGTCTATCTCCAGGTCACGCGCGGGCATGCGCCGCGCGATTTCCTGTTCCCCGGCAAGGGCGGGGAACCGACGCTCGTGGTTGTTGCGCGCCGTCTTGATCCGGCGCAGATCTCGGCGAAGGCAAAAGCCGGCATCGCGGTGAAGAGCGTGCCCGACAACCGCTGGGGCCGGTGTGACCTCAAAACGGTGATGCTGCTGCCGGCTGCGCTGGCGAAGGAGAGCGCGCGTCGCGACGGCGCCCAGGAGGCCTGGTTCGTCGATCGTGACGGATATGTGACGGAGGGTGCTTCCAGCAACGCCTGGATCGTGCGCCCGGACGGCTTCGTGCTCACACGTCCTCTCGATGGCTCGATCCTCGGCGGTGTCACGCGCGCAACGCTCATGGAAGTGCTGAAGGCACAGGGCGTTCCGGTGGAGGAGCGCCGGTTCACGATCGCCGAGGCGCAGCGGGCCCGGGAGGCTTTCGTCACGTCCGCTTCGGCTACCGTCATGCCCGTTGTGACGATCGACGGCGTGAAGGTTGCCGATGGCAAGCCGGGACCTCTAACGTTGCGCTTGAGAGACAAGTTCCACTCTCTGGCTGAATTGTTGGCAGTTTGATGAGCCTTTAACCGAAAGGGCGGGTTCAACATATCGCACGGGGGACCTCGTATTTTTGCTGCACCTGCGAAGCGAACGCGATATGCTGAATACTAGTTGCTGAGGAAATGACCTCTCGCAGAAACTGCCACTTTTGGAGACTTAGGCCGCGCGCCAAGGGGTGCGGCCTGACAAGAACAAGAACCGATAAAAACAAGCGGAAAGAAGAACAATGGCCGCCGAGCGCTCCCCCAGCCTGCAGGACACATTCCTCAATCATGTCCGCAAACAGAAAGTTCCGCTCACCATTTTTCTTATCAACGGCGTGAAGCTGCAGGGCATCGTGACCTGGTTCGACAGCTTCTGTGTGCTGTTGCGCCGTGACGGGCATTCGCAGCTGGTCTATAAGCATGCGATCTCGACCATCATGCCCGGCGCGCCTGTCAACCTCATGGAAGGTGAAGGCGGCGACGAGGGCTGATCCCGTCGAGCCTTTAGACGGCGACCTAGAGCACGGCGTAGGCCCATCGACAAGACAACGCGAGACGACGTTCTGGATACGGCGGGGCGGGAAAAGCCTGCGCAGGATCTGCTGCGCGTAACCACGGGCCGCGCGATCGTGCTCGTGCCTGTCCTCCAGCGCGGCAGCGGTGAAGCCGGCACGCGTGACAGCCGCTCGCAGCCGGTTGTCACCCATTCCCCGGAGGACCGGTTGACGGAGGCGACGGGCCTGGCCGAAGCGATCGATCTTGAAATCGCCGATGCCCGCATCGTCACGGTTGCAACACCGCGCCCCGCGACCCTCTTCGGCTCGGGCAAGGTGGAGGAGTTGCGTGTTCTCGTTGAGGAGACCGGGAGCGGCCTCGTCATCGTCGATCACGCGATTACGCCCGTGCAGCAGCGCAACCTCGAGAAGGCGTGGAACGCCAAGGTGCTCGACCGCACCGGCCTCATTCTGGAAATCTTCGGCCGGCGCGCGCGCACGCGCGAAGGCCGCCTCCAGGTCGAACTGGCCCATCTGACCTACCAGAAGGGTCGTCTCGTGCGCGCCTGGACCCACTTGGAGCGCCAGCGCGGTGGCGGCGGGTTTCTGGGTGGCCCGGGCGAGGCTCAGATCGAACTCGACCGGCGCATGCTCGAAACGCGCATCGATGCGATCAAGCGCGAGCTGGCGCAGGTCGTCAAAACGCGCGAGTTGCACCGGGCTGGACGGCGGAAGGTGCCGTATCCCATCGTCGCCATCGTCGGCTATACGAATGCTGGCAAGTCCACGCTCTTCAACCTTGTCACCGGCGCGACCGTGCTCGCCAAGGATCAGGTGTTTGCAACCCTCGATCCCACCATGCGCGAGGTACGCCTCAGGAGCGGCCGGCGCATTATCCTCTCCGACACGGTGGGCTTCATATCGTCCCTGCCCACGATGCTCGTCGCCGCCTTCCGAGCCACTCTGGAGGAGGTGATCGAGGCCGATCTCATTCTGCATGTGCGCGACATCTCGCATCCGGAGACCGACGCGCAGGCCGCCGACGTCGAGCAGGTGCTGTCCGATCTCGGCATCGACACCGTGCCGGCTCACAGCCATATCCTCGAGGTGTGGAACAAAATCGATCTGCTGCCGCCTCTGACGCGCCACGAGGCGATCAACCTTGCGCGCTTCGAGGAGCGTAGCCCGGTGCTGGTGTCGGCCATCACGGGTGAGGGGATCGACGGGCTGTTCGACGCCATCGACGCCCGCCTCGGCAGCGGCGACGAAATCCTGGATCTGGATCTTCCCGCCCACGAAGGCCGTCTCATCGCCTGGCTCTACGAAAATGCAGACGTTCTGTCCCGCAAGACGGACGAAGAGACAGGCGCAATGCATCTCACGTTGCGCATCGCCACGGAGAAGAAAGGCCGCCTCCAAGCGCAGATCAGGAAGAGCGGCCTGGGGGTTCGGGAAGAAACGGGCGATTAAGTGGACGCCGGACCGCGTTCCTTATCCTTCGCCCGGATCTCGTCCCACAGGCTGTCCATCTCTTCCAGCGTCGATTGCTCCGGCGTCTTGCCCGTCTCGGCGAGGCGCTCTTCGATGTAGGCGAAGCGGCGGATGAACTTGCCGTTCGCCTTGCGCAGCGCCTCCTCCGGATCGAGCTTCAGGTGCCGCGCGATGTTCGCCATCACGAACAGCATGTCGCCCAGTTCTTCCTGCATCGCCGCTTGCGACTCCCCAGTGGGGCACCGGCCGGAAGCGCCCAGCGACGATCTGGCAGCGTCCTCGAACTCCGCGATCTCTTCTTTCAGTTTGGCGAATACGGGTTTGATGTCGGGCCAGTCGAAGCCGACACGCGCGGCTTTGTCCTGCAACTTGATGGCGCGTGTGAGCGCCGGCAGTCCGACCGGAACATCCGACAGAACGCGGGTCGGGTGCACACCGGAGATAGCGGTGCCATGTGACGGCGTGCCAAGGCGCGCCCGCTCGGCTGCTTTCGCCGCCTTTTCCTCCGCCTTGATGCGCGCCCAGAAGTCGGGCTGTGCCCCAGCCGCGCGCTCTTCGGGTGAGCCGAAGACGTGCGGGTGGCGTCGGATCATCTTGGTATTCACCGCCTCCGCCACGTCCGCAAAAGCGAACGCGCCCTGCTCCTCCGCCATGCGCGCGTGATAGACGACCTGCAGGAGAAGATCGCCGAGCTCGTCCTTCAAATCCGCCAGATCCCTACGCTGGATCGCATCCGCCACCTCATACGCTTCCTCGATGGTGTAGGGCGCGATGGTTTCGAACGTCTGCTCCAGATCCCACGGGCACCCGGTTCCGGGTGTGCGCAGGGCGGCCATGATGTCGAGAAGCCGCGCGAGTGCGTCGGCGGCGGAGAGCTTAGCGTCTGTCATGGGCGCCGAGACTAGACGATCACCGCGCGCGGGGCGAGGGGACGGGAGAGCGCGGGAAAGGCCCACGCATCGATCCGCTCCGCGTTGCCCATCACCACAAGGAGCGGCACCAGCCAGGCCACCCAGGCCGCGGCGGCATAGACCGGCTCGAAAGGCAAGCCGATGAGTATGGCCGAGCCTGTCATGAGGCGGAACCACACGGCCCCCGTCGTCACCGCCACCATCGCGATCATCAGGTGCGCATGCCGCCCCCGATCCCCCCGGCGGACGGCTGTTACCGCCGCATAGAACAGCCACATCCACACGATGCCTTGCACGAAGAAGCCGGCGCGCGCGGGCAGCGACGAATAGCTGAATATGGCAACGGGAAGCGCCGTCAGCCCTCCCAGCACCACGAAAGCGCCCAACGTCCATCCGATCCTCCGGTGGAGTCGGGGGCGCGCGCGCAGGGCAAGGACCACGGGCAGCAGCATGAGCACGATGGCCGATGCCAGCATGTGAACGCGAAACACCACCGGCAGCCGCCGGTCAACGAGCGACATCTCGAAAGGAAGCGCGATGAGACCCGAACCCGAGCCCAAGGCCACCACAGCCACGATCATCGACACCACCACGCCCAGGGTGAGAAGCGCGCGGGGAAGGGGAGCGGCGGATGGGCTGTTCGGCGTTGTCATGCGCTCCATGATGGTGTTCGTCTGTGGCCTCTCTGCGGCCGGATTGGCGATCGCCGGTGAAAAGTCGCCCGCATTCAAACCCGCAGCGCCCCTGGAACTCGCCGCCCTGGCAAGCCCTTCTATCGCTGGCCGCTGGAGCGGGACGCCGCATGCGATCAAGCACGACGCTTCGCGCTGCGGGCCGGAAGGCTGCCAGCTCATCCTCGACGTCGTCGCCTGCGGCAAGGGCTGGTGCGGCATCGAAGTGGATAAGGGCGACGTCTGCGGCGCGCAGGCGATGCAACTCACAGTCCACAAGGACAAGGCGCGCACGAACGCCTTCGAAGGCAATCTCTCGCTCGGAGCGGGCACGCAGAGCTACGTCATCGAGGCGAACTACGAGCCGCGAGACGGCGATGTTCCAGAACGGATCTACCTCATCGGCGACACCGGCCCCGAGTTCATGATGTTCCGCCGCTCGTTCCCCTTCCACGCCACCCTTGCGCGGATCGGCGAAGCCAAGTGCAACACGAACAGGCCGGTCAGCTAGCCCCACACGCGCCTGCGCCGTGTGGGCGGGATATCCCACACGCGCCTCGTGCCTCGATCCATCGCCTTGGCGGCGCGATCTCGTATCACAGCGGCCAGACAACCCGTTTCACGCGCCGCTCGTATCCGTCACCAAAATCTATCCCCGCCCCGCGCGCTTCGGGCATCCTCTCCGCATCACCCGCCGGGAGGGAGCTTCCGGAAGCGTCTGAAGTGGCGGGGGACGGCGCTCCGGCGCGGTCGAGGCGGGGATATCGAAGCTCCGCCGATGAGGGGTCGCTTCCCCTCACGGCCGGAGGCGTGGGCCTGGACGCGGCGGTGGAGACAATGCCCCGGCGCGACCTTCCACCCGCAGATCGTAAGAAGCCGGACCGCGATGTTCGAAAGCGGACCGGGGGACGCTGCGGGCGTGCAAGGAGAGCGGGTTTCCATGCGAAATCGCCGGCGCGGGCTCTCGATATCTGCCCATTGACGTCGACGTGGCTTGCGGATGCCGCGAGCCCGCGCATCCCTCAGTTCTGGCCTCCGGCGGAACCGGCCGCACGGGGAGGGCGCCGCGTGTTCCGCCCGCACCCTATTTCCGCCGCGTATTCGCGCGTCTATGGTTGGCCTCGTCCCAAGGGGTGAATAGCCCGCCTCTCGCAAGACCTTGCCCGAAAGCACCCCATGCGCGTTCTTCTCAATCTGATCCTCATCGTCTTTGAGATCGCGGCGTGTGCGGGGCTCGCGTGGGCCGGGCTCAACTATCCGCTCGTGTTCGCCGCAGCCACGGGGCTCATCGCCTTCGCGTTGGGCCTGCGCCTCGAAATCCTGCGGCTGCGCAACGAGATGCCGTTCTATTTCGGGCCGGGCAATTCCCTGCGCGGGCTCTTCGTGCCAGTGGTCGGTTTCGGGGAGGCCTTCTTCAAGGGCCTGCTTGCGGCCGTTGCGGCGCTCTTCACATTCTCCGGCACCGACCAGGCCCGGCTCCTCTGGGTGGCCATCGCCTTCGGCGTCGTGGTCTATGCGGGGGCAGGGCTGTTGCGAATTCTCGCCATCAAGCTCGATGCGCGGCCCGAGCGCTGGGGTTTCTTTCGGCTCGCGCCGCCCTTGGGTCTCATGTTCTCCGCGCTGATCGCGCTGATGGCACTCTATGGCCTCGTGCCGGCGCCGACGGTGGGCGATATCGGCTGGACGATCGTGTGGGAGATGCCGAAGGTGCCGACCGTGGAGCAGGCGAGTGAACTCTTCTTCCGCCTCAAGCAGGCGTTCGACGATTTCGTTGTGACGATGCTCTCCGCGTTCATGCCATCCGCATGGGCACGGGTGCTGGCGATCGTCGTCAGTGTCAACGTGCTCGCCGGGTTCGTCGCCGCGCTTTATGCGGCGATCATCGCCGGCCTAGTGCGTCGCGCCGAGGGGTGGTAACCGGGCGTCCGGTCTGCAAATGGGGGAGAGATCCCAAGACGGTAGACGCCTATAGGCGCCCGCAGACGCCAAGATGACGAATGCGGTTCGTGGACACATTTCCGTTGGGTCGTGAGATGAAGAACGCCCGGCCGTGGAGTTCAGAACCTGAGCATAGGCCGGCCAATCGCAAGGGTTGGGCGCGAAAACCCGAACCCGTCTCCCAATCCCTTCATTCGCATAATATATATTATGGAAAATAATAATGAGAAGTTATTCTACATCAAGTCAATGCAACTTGCTGTTCGAGGTTGCCGGGGTTTGCGATCCGGCAACCTCTCGATCCAGCGTTCACGCAATGTGGTGCGCTGCGATGCCGTCTCAGCCCTTCTCGTGGTGATCGGCCACGAAGCGGTCCAGCAGCCGCACGCCCCAGCCCGAGCCCCAGCTCGCGTTGATGTCCGTGCGATTGGCGTCCATAGCCGTTCCCGCCACGTCAAGATGGGCCCAGGGCGTGTCCTTGATGAAGCGCTCCAGGAACGCAGCGGCGGTGCACGACCCCGCCCAGCGTCCGCCGATATTCTTGATGTCGCCGACGGTGCCGTCGATCATTCGATGGAAGGCCTTGTCGAGCGGCATGCGCCACACTTTCTCACCCGTGGCCTTGGAGGCGGCAAGCAGATCGGAGGCGAGCCGCTCGTCATTGGCGAAGAGACCGGCATACTCCTTTCCGAGCGCGATCATGATGGCACCCGTGAGAGTGGCCAGGTCGACGATCAGCTTCGGCTTGAAGCGCTCCTGCGCATACCAGAGCACGTCGGCAAGGACGAGGCGTCCTTCCGCGTCGGTGTTGAGAATTTCCACCGTCTGGCCCGACATGGAGGTGACGATATCTCCGGGACGGATGGCGTTGCCCGAAACCATGTTTTCGACAAGGCCGATGATCCCGACCGCGTTGACGTTTGCCTTGCGCTCGGCGAGCGCGGACATGAGGCCGGTCACGGCTGCGGCACCGCCCATGTCACCCTTCATGCCCTCCATGCCCGCGGCCGGCTTGATGGAGTAGCCGCCGGTGTCGAAAACCACGCCCTTGCCGACGAAGCAGACGGGCTTCGTCCGCTTCGACTTCGCGCCATTCCAATGCATGATGGCAACGCGCGAGGGGCGTGCACTGCCCTGACCGACCGCCAGAAGGGTGTTCATATTGAGCGCCGTCAGCGCATCCACATCGAGAATTTCCACCTCGAGGCCCAGGCGCTCCAGATCCTTCACGCGATCGGCGAATTCGACGGGGCCCAGTGCGTTCGCAGGCTCATTGACGAGGTCACGGGCCAGCATGACACCGTTGGCTACGGCCTGCTGGCGCGCGAAGGCGGCGCGCGCTTTGTCCGGTTCGCCAGTCAGGATCACGAGCTTGAGCAGCCCGTCTGCGGTCGTGGCGTCGGCGCTTTCAGACTGGGCGCCGCCCTCTTCTCCTCCGCCCGCCTTTTTCGACTTATACTTCGTGAATGCGTAGTGGCGCAGCAGAGCGCCGAAGGCGATAGCGGCGGCCGCATCGCCGGGTTTGGTAGTCACCGAAGTCGTCGAAATCCGCTACCAGGCTCGCCCGCGGCGTCTTTCGCGCTGCGATCTGCGCGTAGGCATAGCCTCCCAGGTTCGACCAGTCCGTGTCGCTCTGTTCCCCGGTCTTGCCGGCACCCGCTACGATCAGACGATCGGGTTCGAGTTTGGCAGGCGCCAGGAGTTCGAACGAGGACTTTGCTTTGCCCTTGAAGCCGGAGGCGTCGGCGGCCTTGAGCAGGAGGCCGCCCGAGCGATTGTTCAACGCCTTCACGGTGTCCCCGAGCGACAGTTCGCTGCCGGCGAACACGAGCGTGGTCGTTTCCAAACCGTGGGTCAGCGGGGCAAAAATAATTTCGAGTGCGGCAGGCATCGGTGGCTCCTTGTGGGGCGGGGATTTCCGTTCCGGCAGGCTTCAAGGGGTGAGGCCGCGCCCCTGCGTTCCAACGCGGGAGCGTGCGCACCAAGCCGAAGGCAGCCCGGGGAGAGAGAAAGCGGTTTCAGAACAAAGATTAGCCTCTTCCTTTGCGGGCGCAAGACGGTGCGCGAACATGGTTTCGCAAGAACGGCCTTGCAGGGGGCCAACTGGGGGCTCTTGGACCTTGAGAAGACCCCTCTTTAGGCTCATCCGGCGCTGCGGTCCAGGGTGTCGGTGCGGATAGCCTAACTTACGCTGGAGCGCCGAATTTTGGCCACCGTGCTGTGGATGTTCGGACTTCGGACGGGGGTTCGTCACTTGACGCGGGGGGCCTCTGCGGGCGAAGTGCGCCCAATCCCACAACAACCGCGCGTGGACTGGTCTCAAGGCGATGACGAGTATTTTCTCGCGCTACGTATTTCGCCAAGCCGCGGGCGCCATGGTGATGATCATCTCGTCGCTCTCGGGCGTCGTATGGATCGCCCTGGCGCTTCGCGAACTGGATGTGGTGACGAGCAAGGGGCAGAACGCTGGAACGCTGCTCGCGATGACAACGCTCGCGTTGCCGAACCTGATGGCGCTGATTGCGCCATTCGCCCTTTTGATCGCCGTCATGCACACGCTCAACCGCCTCAACGGAGACAGCGAGTTGATCGTGATGACCGCGTCTGGCGCGACCGTCTCGGTCGTGGCGCGCCCCCTCATCCTGCTTGCCTTCATCGTGATGGGGGCCGTGGCATTCGTCAATCACGTCGGAATGCCGTGGAGCCTTCGTATGCTGCGCGAGTATGTCGTGCAGGTGCGCACAGATCTGCTGACGCAGGTCCTGCAGCCCGGACGTTTCTCCAGCCCGGAAAAGGGCCTCACGTTTCATATCCGCGAGCGCGACGTTAACGGTGATATTCTCGGCATCATCATGCACGACACACGTGCGGAAAAGCAGACGATGTCGTACCTCGCCGAGCGCGGCGTGATCGTGAAGCAGGAAGGTGCGGCCTACATGGTCATGACCGGCGGGCATGTCATCTCGCAGGACGACATGAAGGAGCCGCCGCGTATTATCGTTTTCGACAAGTACGCCTTCGACCTCGATTCCTTTGAGCAGCGCACGTCGGAAGAAATGGATCTGAAACCACGCGAGCGCTACTACAGCGAACTCGTCAATCCGGATCCCGACAGCCGCCTCTACAAACGCAACCCGGGTCAGTTTACAGCCGAGTTGCATGAGCGGTTTGCAACACCGCTCTATCCTTTGGCCTTCGTGATGATCGCGCTGGCCGCCGTCGGTAACGCGCAGAGCACGCGTCAAAACCGGGCACGAAATCTCGTGGCCGGGTTTGCCGCTGCGGCCGGAATCCGGCTCGCTGGTCTCGGCCTCGACAACGTCGTGTCAATGAAGCCGGAACTCACCCCACTCGTCTATGTTTTGCCGGTAGGAGCTATCCTCTGTGCCCTTATCGTGATCCTGCGCAGCGGACGCCGTCAGCGCGCCGGGCCCGGCACGTTTGAGAAGTTCTCCGATGCCGTTGCGGGCCTCATGGCGGGCCGCACACGCCGCCTATCCGGAAACCCCCAAGCCGACGCGGCGGGAGGCCCCTGATGCGCCTCTTGCCGTCTACCCTTGCCGTGTACATCGCCACACGCTTCCTGTTCGCCATCCTGGCGACGTTCTTCATCTGCTCGTTTCTCATCTTCGTGATCGATTTGGTCGAGATGCTGAGGCAGTCCGGTAAGTACGGACAAGTCGCCGGATGGAAAGTTGCATGGCTCACCATTTTGAGGCTCCCGGCCTACACGGAATTCCTGCTCTCATTCGGCGTGTTGGTGGGCTCCATCGGCGCCCTGCTGATGCTCGCTCGCAAAAGCGAGTTGGCCGTCATCAGGTCGGCGGGCATGTCCGCCTGGCAGTTCCTCCGGCCAGGGCTCATCGTCGCTTTCGTGCTCGGCGTGTTGAGCGTCACCGCCTACAACCCGTTGGCCGCGGCGGCCCGCGACAAGGCGGACCGTCTCTTTGGCGAGTATTTTGGTCGTGAATCCAACTTGTTGAAAGCAGGTCAGGCCGGTGCCTGGCTACGCCAGAACGGCGTGGACGGCCAATCGGTGCTTACGGCTGCTCGAACGGGCAGAAAGGGCACGCAGCTTACGGGGGTCACGGCCTTCGTCTACGACGATCAGGGCAGGTTCAAGGAGCGTCTGGAGGCGGTGCGGGCCGTGCTGCTGAATGGATACTGGAGTCTCCAAGATGTCTCAGTGGTTCGCCCGGGCGAGGAACCCAAAAAATACGGCACCTATCTGCTCTCAACTTATCTGACACCCGAGCGTGCCTCAGACGCTTTGGGGACGGTGCTCGCGGTCTCCTTCTGGGAGCTGCCGGATTTGATCGAAGTAGCTGAAAAAGCTAATCTTTCGACCGCCCGCTTGGAGCTTCAGTACGAAATGCTCCTGTCGCGACCTTTCCTCTGCATGGCCATGGTTCTTTTGGCCGCCACTGTGTCGCTTAAGTCATTCCGCTCCGGGGGCATCCAGACTATGGTCATGACGGGGATGATCGGGGGGTTCGGATTCTTCCTTTTCGCTGAGATTTCACGGCAGTTGGGCGCCGCCGGTCTGGTGGCTCCGTGGGTCGCGGTCTGGTTCCCCATCGTATTGGCCATGGTGGCCACGACAACGGTGCTTTTGCACCAGGAGGATGGCTGAGTGATGCGTGCTCTGCGGCAATCGCAGGCAACGAAAGCAGCGAACCGCGCATCGATCCCTTGCCGAACGGCGTGGATCGGTGGGCGTGTGCGCTCTGCTGTCGTCATGCGCGTCTTCGTCATCACCGTTCTCGCAACTGCGCTCGGGCTTTTCTCAGGCTCAGCTCAGGCTCAGTACAAAGATCCCGTACGGAACCAGAATAAGGGCACCCAAAGCGCCTTCCCGAAGCAGGAAGGCGGTATGTTCGGTAAGACGCAGAAGTTCGAGGGGAACCTTCCCCTTCACCTCCAGGCCGAGGAGTTTGTCTACGACAACCAAGGCAACAGGGTCATTGCGCGCGGCAATGTCGAAATCCAATACGAGGGCAATAATCTCACCGCGGATGAGGTGATTTACGACCAATCAGCCAATACGCTGGCAGCGTCCGGCAATGTCGTGCTGCGCGATGCGAACGGAAACATTGTGCGCGCTGAGCAATACACGCTCACCGATGATTTCCGCGACGGTTTCGTTCAGTCACTGAGCGTTCTTTCGCGCGACAACTCCCGTATCTCGGCCGAACAGGGCGTGCGTCGCGACGGTAACGTCACGGAGTTCTCGAACGCCAAGTTCACGGCATGTCCCTCCGACGGTTCCACCCCGCCGCTGTGGTGCGTCTCGGCGAGCAAGGTCGTTTACGATCAGGTTGCTGGCACGATCAGCTATCAGGATGCGCAGTTCGAGATGTTCGGGCAGCCGATCCTTTACATGCCCTATTTCGAGCATCCCGATCCGTCGGTGAAGCGCAAGAGCGGCTTCTTGGCTCCGGATATCGGCAACTCCGATGATCTGGGTTTTTTCACTGAAATCCCATACTACTTCGCCCTGTCGCCATCCTACGACTTTACCTTTCATCCCCGCTTTATGACCGGGCAGGGCGTCCTCTGGATGGGCGATTGGCGTCAACGCCTTGCCAGCGGCCAGTACTCCGTCAAGCTTGCTGGCATCGACCAGGACGGCGCCAACATCGACACGACTGAAAGTGAGCAAGAAAGTCTTGACGGTTTCCGCGGCAGTCTGGAGACCAAGGGTGCCTTCTCACTTTCCAGTTGGTGGCGCTACGGCTGGGACGTCACGTTGGAGACAGACGACTCATTCCGTCGCTATTATCAGCTCGACAACATTCTTCTCACCGACAGGGTGAATAACGTCTTTTTCACCGGAATGTCGGAGAGGAATTACCTCGCCACCAATTTCTACCACTTTGGTGGGCTGCTCTCGAATGATACGCCGCAGTCGGAAAGCGCGGCCTATCCTGTCATTGATTACAATTACATCGTGGCCGATCCTGTTCTTGGCGGTGAGCTGAAAATGAACGGCAACCTCCTCGCATTCTCACGGTCGGATGGCGCAGGCTCTGACGATGCTCAGATGTCGCGCGCCATTGCCGAAGTCAAATGGCGGCGCCGGCTGACCGATCAGCTCGGCATCACTTACACGCCCTTCGGCGAACTGCGTGGCGACCTTTACCAGTACGACAACTACATCGACCCCGAGACAGCCCAGACCTTCAACAGCGAACAAGTTGCCCGCGGCCTTGCGGCGGGAGGCGTCACGGTGTCCTACCCCTGGATTGCCAACACGGCGTCAGCTTCACACATCATCGAGCCGATTGGGCAGGTGATCGTCCGTCAGGCGAGCATGGATCAGGCTGGTCTGCCCGACGAAGATGCCAAGAGCCTCGTGTTTGACGACACGAACCTGTTCGAGACCACCAAATTCTCCGGATACGACAGGATTGAGACGGGAACCCGCGCGAACGTCGGTCTGCAGTATACCTTCCAGCCTTGGTCGGGAGGCTACGCGCGCGTACTCGCAGGCCAGAGTTTCCAACTCGCGGGCGACAATCCCTACGAGAACCGGTCGATCCTCTGCGATGGCAGTGTCGTCATTGCTCCTGGCGTCGACGACGAGTGCAATCCGATCTTCTCGCCGCGCAGTGGCTTGCAGAACGATCGTTCGGATTATGTCCTGGGCGCCTATATCGCGCCCACCGACATGTTCCGCCTCATCTCCCAGAATCGTTTCGACGAAAGTTCATTTGCGCTGATGCGGTCCGATACGGGTCTTGCCACGAACTATGGCCCGTTCACCCTTTCGGCCATTTATGCCTACACGCGGCTTGATCCTGAACTTGATGAAGCGGAGCAAGACATTAATGCTACTCTCGGGCTGCGTTTGACCGATCGCTGGTCGTTGCTCGGCGGCATGCGTTACGACATCGACGATTCGGAGTGGCTGACGAGCACGGCGCAGATCCGCTATCTGGATGACTGCTTCATGCTGAGTGTGGCGTACAACGAACACAACATCTCGGATGTGGACGCCGGTCTTGATCCCGATCGGACCATTATGTTCCGGGTAGAGTTCAAGCACCTAGGCGGCTTTAACTATAAGACCGACGCCATCGACCACGTGTTCAGTGATCAGCAGCCCCCGGGCTGAGCAGGCTGGGGTGAGACCGCCCCCTTATCTCTTTGCCGCGCATTTATGATTTCCCTGCCACGCCAAGGCCATGGTTGCGGTGGATAACGCGATCCTCTCACGGTTGGAGCGCGCTAGACTGAACCGTCGATTCGGCTCCGACTGGGACCTTTGATAGTTCCGCTGCCAGGCACGGGTCTGATAAGGGACAAAACATCGACCGACCAGAACAACCGGAAAGAGACCTCTTGATCATGCGCGTGACATCGCGCCACTTTCATTTTTCGTTCCAGCGGATGGCAGTACTCATCGCCGCCATCGCGCTGCCCTGTCATGCCCAGGGGCAGGCGATCACGACGACGGTGCCCCCTGCCGGGGGCACGCCGAACCTGCCCGAAATTGTTGTTCCGTCTGACCCTGCCCCGCCTCCGGCCAAGACCAAGCCGAAGAAGCCGGCCGCGGGTCCGTCAGGCAAGAGCGACTCCAAATCGGCGGCGATCAGTCCCGACGACGGAAAGACCGGGAAGGTCAAGGGTTCGCAGTCTATCGTCGTGCTCGTCAACGACGAGCCGATTACGGGTTACGAAATATCCCAGCGCCAGCGTCTGATGGGTATGGGAAATTCCAATATTGGCAAGCGTGCGCAGGACAATTTTAAGTCACTGATCAAGGCGAAGTCGACGAACGACCGCTTGAAGGCGATCCTCAACAAAACGATCCAGGAGAACCAGGGAAAGTCGCGCGAGGAGATCATAGCGATTTTCGAGAAGCGCAAGCAGGACTTTGCCAAGGGCCTTCAGAAGCAGGCAATGGAAAATGCTCGTCAGAGCGTACTGCCGGGCCTTCGCAAAGAAGCCCTGGAGGAACTCATCGAGGAGCGCTTGAAACTTCAGGAAGCAAAGCGGCTCAACGTCTTGGTCGGCGATGACGAAATCGATACCGTCATGCGATCCATCGCTGAGAAGAACAAAATGACAGACGTCGAGTTCGCTGCGTACCTGAAGAAGATGGGTGCAGATATCAACGTCATGCGCAACCGATTCAAGGCGAACATGTCCTGGCAGCAGGTCGTGCGCCGCCAGTTTGGCCACATCGTTTCAATCAGCGAACGCGATGTGGATCGCTTTGTCGAGAAGTCGCCTCTTCCGGATGGCGAGGGTGTTGAGTTGCAGGTCCAGCGGATCACGCTACCCATCCCGGCAAAACTCGAGCAGAAGATGCTCGCGCAACGACTGGCCGAGGGGGAAGGCCTGATGCGGCGCGGGGGCGGTTGCTCCCAGATGTCGGCCAATGCCGCCACTGTCGCTGGAGCCCGCTTCGAGAACCTGGGGCCGCGTATGCCCAATAGCATTCCTGAGCCGACACGAAGCCTCCTTCTCAACGCCCGTGACGGTGAGTTGCTTCCACCGACAGTGGCCGCGGGCGGCGTGGAAGTCTGGGCCGTGTGCGGTCGCAAGACCGTTGCCGCCAGCCTGGAACAGCGTGAGAGCGTTCAGGCTGAATTGCGTCAGAAGGAATTCGAGGTGCTGGCCAAGAAGCACCTTAAGGATCTTCGGCAGGACGCGGCGATAGAGTACCGATAATGTCGACAACCTCCTCCGATCGCGCATTGCCCCTTGCGGTAACTATGGGCGATCCGGCAGGGATCGGCCCCGAAATTACATTGAAAGCCTATGTTCGACGCGCAGATCGGGGGTTGCCTCGCTTTGCCGTTTACGGATGCCCGAAAACGCTAGCTGCCCGCGCGCGCCTCCTAGGTCTGGACGTGGCCATCTCGGAGGTGGCATCTCCCAGGGAGGCTGAGGCGCTATTTGCAGACCGTTTGCCGGTCGTGTCGCTGCCAGTCGCGCGTGAAGCGCGGCCGGGCCATCCGGCAGCCGAGAACGGCATGGCCACGATCTCGGCCATCGAGCAGGCCACTCGGGCCGTTGTCGTGGGCGATGCAGCCGCACTCGTCACCAACCCTATTTCAAAGTCGGTCCTGTACGCCGCCGGCTTTGTCCATCCCGGCCACACCGAGTTCTTGGCGGCGCTTGCCGAAGCTCTCGTCCCCGGACGCCGGCATCATCCCGTGATGATGCTCGCTTCCGACGTGCTCCGCGTCGTGCCGGTCACGATCCACATTCCCATCTCTGCGGTGCCAAAGTCGCTGACGCGGCCCCTTCTCTACGAGACGATCCGAACGACTTGGCGCAGCCTCAAAACGGATTTCGGCATTGCAGCTCCCCGTGTGTCGGTGGCAGGCCTCAATCCGCATGCGGGCGAAGGTGGCTCGATAGGCAGGGAAGACGCGGATCTCATCGCACCAGCGGTGCAGGAGTTGCGCCGCGAAGGCTTGACGGTCTCAGGTCCTTTCTCCGCCGATACCCTGTTCCACGAAGCTGCGCGAAAAACCTACGATGCGGCCGTCTGCATGTATCACGATCAGGCCCTCATTCCGATCAAGACGCTTTCATTCGATACGGGCGTCAACGTCACGCTCGGACTGCCTTTTGTGCGCACATCGCCCGATCATGGCACTGCTTTCAACATCGCGGCACAGGGCACAGCATCACCGGAAAGCTTACTGTGCGCGCTCCGTATGGCAGCAGAGATGTCTGAGCGGCGCCGCGCGGCGGACGCCGCGTCATGAGCGTCGCATCCGGCGGAGTGGGCGACGATGGCCTTCCGCCACTTAGGGACGTGATCCGCCACCACGATCTCGCGGCCAAGAAGAGCCTCGGGCAGAATTTCATTCTCGATCTCAATCTGACGCGCCGCATCGCACGCTTGGCCGCTCCTCTGGGCGACCTGACAGTTGTTGAAGTGGGACCGGGCCCCGGCGGTCTCACCCGGGCTCTCCTGATGGAGGGCGCAAAACACGTAATCGCTGTTGAGCGCGATCGGCGATGTCTCGCCGCGCTTAAAGACGTGGCGGCGGCGTATCCTGGCCGGCTCACGGTCAAAGAGGGCGACGCGCTCGCGACGGATTGGCAGGCCTTCATTGCGGATGCGGAAACTCCCGCGGCGATTGTCGCCAATCTGCCCTACAACATCGCGACAATGCTGCTCATCGCATGGCTGGAGACCGAGCCCTGGCCGCCCTGGTGGTCGCGTATGGCGCTGATGTTCCAGAAGGAGGTAGCTGAGCGCATCGTGGCGGAGCCTGGCTCCAAGGCATACGGCCGTCTCGCTGTCATCGCCCAGTGGCGGACGAATGCGCACATCGCGTTGGTTCTTCCTCCCGCCGCCTTTACGCCGCCGCCCAAGGTCTCATCCGCCGTCGTCGTCTTCACGCCCAAGGCGCAACCGCAGCCCGCATGCTCGGCAAAGACGCTCGGGCGCGTCACGCAGGCCGCATTCGGCCAACGCCGCAAGATGCTCCGTCAGAGTTTGAAGTCCCTGACGCCAATGCCGGAGCTTCTGCTCCGCGAAGTCGGCATCGCGCCAGAGCTTCGCGCTGAACAACTGACCGTGGACGATTTCGCACGCTTGGCGCTGGTGATCGAGCGCAACGGCAGTTCGGAGGCGTCGTCGGGCGCTCACAAGTCAGATTGAAGATCGCGAACGAATTGGGACAGGCCCAGCAGCCGCTCACGCTTTAGACGCTCGGCGGCGAGGATCGACTTGAGACCACTTATGCTCGTCTCCAGATCTGCGTTTACGATCACATAGTCGTATTCGGCCCAATGGCTGATTTCCGAGGAAGCTTCTGCCATACGCTTGGCAACGATCTCAGGAGGGTCTTGCGCGCGGCCCCTGAGGCGCGTCTCGAGCACGGCACCTGAGGGCGGCAGAATGAACACGCGTACGAGATCGCCTGCCATCTTCTCCGAGAGTTGCTGCGCGCCCTGCCAGTCGATGTCGAAGAGTACGTCCTCTCCCCGGGCGATTGCCGCCTCCACGGGCGCGCGCGGCGTCCCGTAGGAATTGCCGAAGACCTTGGCCCATTCCAGCAGATCGCCTTTCTTACGCATGCTCTCGAAGCGCGCCTCGTCGACAAAGATATAGTCCTTGCCGTCCTCCTCTCCGGGGCGAGGCTTACGTGTTGTGACCGAGATCGACAGTCGGATGCCGCAGTCCCCGTCCAGCAGCACACGCGATAGGGTGGTTTTGCCGGCCCCCGAAGGCGAGGACAGGACCAGAAGCACGCCGCGGCGGGCGATCGCCGGTTGGGTTGGTATGGATCCGTTATTCAATGTTCTGCACCTGCTCGCGCATTTGATCGATCACGGTCTTGAGGGCGAGGCCCGCGCGTGAGATTTCCACGTCGGTCGCCTTCGAAGTCAAAGTGTTGGCCTCGCGGTTGAACTCTTGCGCGAGGAAGTCCAGTTTGCGGCCGGCGGGGCCCCCTTCGGCGAAAAGTGCGCGGGCCGATGCCACATGAGCTTTCAGTCTCTGGAGTTCCTCCTCCACGTCGGCCCGCGTTGCGATTATTACCGCCTCCTGATGCAGCCGTGCGGGGTCCAACGCCGAACTCGAGTCCAGGAGCCGTGCGATCTGATCGGCAAGTCGCGCCCGGATTGCCTCGGGCGAGCGCGACGGTGAGGATTGCACGAATTGAGTGAGGCGCTCGATTTCGTCGACCTGGGCTGTAAGCACCCGATTGAGCCGTTGACCTTCCTGGGCACGGTCCATCGCCAGGGCCGCGAGAGCTTCGTCGAGCGAGGACAGGATGGCCGCGGTCATCTCCGGCGCGAGCCCTGCGGTCTCAGAGGAATCCACAATGTCGAGCACGCCCCGCAGTGCGAGCAGCCCCTCGGCGCTGGGCGCCGGCGCGCCGGTCTGGCGGCGGACCTCTTCTACGGCCTTCAGCACCTGTGCCAGGGCGGCCTCGTTCACGCGGACCTCGACCGTGGAGGTTTCGCGCTGGGCATTCAGGTTCAAAGTCAGGCTACCGCGGGCGAAGCGCTTTGCCGCCGCCTCTCGCACCTTCGGTTCCAGCGACTCGTAGCCTTGTGGCAGGCGCACGCGCACGTCGAGGCCCCGCCCGTTTACGCTGCGCACTTCCCAGAACCAGCGCACGCTCTCGTTCGCGCCGTCGACGCGCGCAAAGCCGGTCATGCTGTTCAGGACCATGGGAGCTCTTCGGATGGCTGGCTAGACGACAGAATGGCGGGTGGCGCGAACGACCTCGGTCGAACCCGCCTCGGACCGACCTTTAACCGCTGACATCCAATCCGCCAAGAGCGAGGAGACGTCATGGCACGGAGGGCCTTAAGGCGCCTTTGGCTTGCGGATGGGAAGAGGAATGTTGCTGGGCTGTTGCGGTGGGCTGCCCCCCTCGGCTTCCGGAGAGGCGGGCGCTTCGGCTGCCGCTGCGCTGCCAGCACTTGCATCTGCGTTCATGACGACAGGCATGGCAGCGGGCGGATTGTCCCCGTCCTTGTCATCATCAGCCTTTTGCTCTCGTTCGATTTTTCGCCAATTCTGCACAGCGGAATTATGCTCCGCCAGCGTCTCGGAGAACGTATGACCGCCGGTTCCGTCGGCCACGAAATAGAGATCTGTGGTCTTTGCGGGATTGAGAACCGCCGCGATCGCATCGCGGCCTGGGTTGCAGATCGGCCCCGGTGGAAGTCCATTGATGCGGTAGGTGTTGTAATCGGTCTTCGTGTCGATGTCGGTGCGTGTGATCGGGCGCCCCAACGATCCCTGGCCGCCCGCGATGCCGTAGATGATGGTGGGATCCGACTGCAGGCGCATCTTCTTATTGAGCCTGTTTACAAAAACGGCTGCGACGCGCTCACGCTCGTCCGCGCGCCCGGTCTCTTTCTCTACAATCGATGCCAGGGTGAGTGCCTCCTGCGGTGTCGAGATGGGCAGATCGGGCTGCCGCTTCTCCCACACACTTTCCAGAAAGCGCTTCTGCTCGACCTGCATGCGGGCGAGCAGCTCCTGACGGTCCATGCCCTTCGATACGCGGTAGGTATCCGGCAGCAAAGATCCCTCAGGCGGCACCTGCGTGATTTCTCCGCTGAGCGTGGGCTCGGCGTTGAGGCGCTCGACAATTTGCTGGCTGGTAAGTCCTTCCGGGAGTGTCACCTTATAGAGAACGGATTTGCCCTCCGCGATCGTCTCCAGCACCTCGCGCATGCTGGCGGCTTTCTTGAACTCATACTCGCCTGCCTTGAACTCGATCGGCTTTCCCGATCCGAGCAGCTTGAGGCGCAGATGGTTGGCGAGAAATGCCCAACGGTTGGAGATGATGCCTTCCCGTTCCAGCGTCTCGGCGATCTCGATGCGTCCATCGCCCTTTTCAATGACGATCGTGCGCGCGGCCTCGAGCGGGCCAGGCCGTTCGTAGAAGTGTCCGAGAAGAAGCACGCCGCCACCGAACATGACCATCGCCGCAACGGCGAGTGTAATGACGCCGCTGCCGATGCGAGCAATGGCTCCGAGCACGGGCGAGGGTTCGCGGATCTTGCCGCTGCGCGGCCGCTGAGGCGCACGCTGCGGTTCCAGCGCCTCGGCTGGACTGCGCGGACGTGGCATCGTTCGGCCGGTGGACAGCGTCGGCGGAACATCGCGGCGATCGCTCATCTGGGCTCCTTGCTCGTCGCGACCCTCGTCCATCCCAGGTCGCCATGGCCGAGGTCATGGGACGGGTCTAAGCCAACCATGCGGGGCAAATTATGGCAGGCCGACACAAGCCGCACCATTGACACCATGGCTGTGCTCAGAACGAAACGAACGCTACTGGAACCGGACCCGATCAGGCGACGCGGCGCATGATCAGGGACGCATTGGTACCCCCAAACCCGAATGAGTTGGAGAGCACCGTGTCGATCTGGCGAGGTTTGGCCGTGTGGGGGACCAGATCGATGGCAGATTCCACGGATGGATTGTCCAGATTGAGGGTCGGCGGAGCGATGTTATCTCGCATCGCCAGCAGCGAGAACACGGCTTCCACGGCCCCCGCAGCACCCAGCAGATGCCCAACTGCCGATTTGGTCGATGACATGGAAAGCTTGGCGGCCGTATTGCCGAAGAGGCGCTCCACCGCGCCCAGTTCAATCTCGTCGCCCATAGGCGTCGACGTCCCGTGAGCGTTGATGTAGTCGATGTCGGAGGCATCGATGCCGGCGTTTCTCAGAGCCGCACGCATGCAGCGATAGGCGCCGTCACCCGTCTCCGACGGGGCCGTGATGTGATAGGCGTCACCCGACATGCCGTAGCCGATGACCTCGCCATAGATCTTGGCACCGCGCGCCTGGGCGTGTTCCAGGCTTTCCAGCACGACGATGCCAGCCCCCTCGCCCATGACGAAGCCGTCGCGGTCCTTGTCGTAGGGACGTGAAGCCTTCTTCGGGGAATCGTTGAAATTGGTCGATAGTGCGCGGCACGCAATGAAGCCAGCCATGCCGATGCGGCAGATAGGGCTTTCCGTGCCGCCCGCCACCATGACCTCCGCATCACCCAGCGCCACGAGCCGCGCCGCGTCGCCAATAGCATGCGTCCCCGTCGCGCAGGCCGTTACGACGGCATGGTTGGGCCCCTTGAGGCCATGGCGGATAGAAACGTAGCCGCCGGCAAGATTGATCAGACGGCCGGGAATGAAGAACGGCGAGACGCGCCGCGCGCCCTTCTCTTTTAAAAGGATCGAGGTATCCGCGATGCCTGAGAGTCCGCCAATGCCTGCTCCAATCAGAACACCGGTCGTCTCTTGCTTGTGTTGTGTATCGGCCTTGAAGCCGGAGTCGGCCAGAGCCTGTTCGGCAGCCGCCATGGCGAAGATGATGAAATCATCCACCTTGCGCTGCTCTTTGGGCTCCATCCAATCATCTGGGTTGAACTTGCCCTCTGACGTGGAGCCGCGGGGCACGAAGTTGGCGATTTGGCAGGAAAGGTCCGAGGCGTCGAACTCATTCTCGATCCTGCGCGCACCATTCTCGCCATTCAGGAGATTGCGCCAGGCGGCCACGACACCCACGCCAACCGGTGTCACCAGCCCAAGCCCCGTTACGACCACCCGTCGCAGCATTCCGACAATCCCTGTTTTGCGGCCGGCTTTTCTGGCCGAGCCCTCACCTGCACGCTAAGGCGCATCTCGGTCCCGCCGAAACGCGGGTTCCTGGCGCCGGATGGACAAACGGCGCCCGGGGACCCAAGGAACCCGAGCGCCGGTCAGCCTCTTGTTCCGCGCAACTCCCTTAAGGGGCTGCCCGTACTGGACGGCATGCTCAGGCTGCCGACGCGTTCTTCTCAAGGAATCTCACGGCATCGCCGACCGTAAGAATGTGTTCGGCAGCGTCATCGGGGATCTCGCACCCGAATTCTTCCTCGAAAGCCATGACCAACTCGACCGTGTCCAAGCTGTCGGCGCCGAGGTCGTCGATGAAGCTGGCGTTCTCCGTCACCTTCTCGCTCTCGACGCCCAGATGCTCGACAACGATCTTCTTCACGCGCTCTGCGACATCGCTCATCGTCTTCCTCGCGTCCCTGTATCTGCGTTGAATTTATAAGTCTTCTTCGGATGTTTCGGCTTCGGCCCGTTTCTGGTCCTCGTCCGTGAACGGTCTGGGTGAACCCTGGGCCACCCGCCCCGTCCCGCTAACCTAAGTCCTTGCGGCCCCCCAGTGTCATCGCCACGATCGATAGGGCTTTTCCCCAGCTTACGCAGCAAAAAACGACGCTCGTTAACACAGATCCCCGCGTTTTGGCCACTTGGAAGGGACTTTGCCGCAGCGGGCGGCCCACCTTATCCAAAAGCCCCAAAATTCCAATGGCTTGGTTTAGACCATAGCCATTCCGCCGTTGATATGCAGCGTCTGGCCGGTGATATAGCCGCCCTCATCGGAGGCCAGATAGAGGGCCCCTGCGGCGATATCCTCCACCGAGCCAAAGCGCTGGGCCGGGATCATCTTGGCGATTTCCTCCTGCTGCTTTTCGTTCAGAGCGTCCGTCATGGCGGTCCTGATGAAGCCCGGTGCTATGCAGTTCGCCGTGATGCCGCGGTTGGCAACCTCGCGGGCAAGGCTCTTGGTCATGCCGATCATGCCGGCCTTGGAAGCGGCGTAGTTGCCCTGACCGGGATTGCCGAAAACGCCCGAAACCGAGGAAATATTGATAATCCGGCCGAAGCCGCTCTTGTTTCGCAGCATGGCGCGGGCGGCAGCTCGGCACAGCATGAACGTGGAGGTGAGGTTGACGGCGATGACCTCGTCCCACTGCTCGTCCTTCATGACCATGAAGAGGTTATCGCGAGTGAGCCCCGCGTTGTTGACCAGGATGTCCAGGCGACCGCCCACGGCCTTGGTGGCATCGTCGATGAGCTTCGCGACCTGCGCGCGATCGGCAAGATCGCAGGGAACGACGTGGATGCGATCGCCCAACTCCGCCTTCAGCGCTTCCAGTTTGTCCGACTGACGGCCCGAGATGGCGACGGTCGCGCCGGCCTGATGGAAGGCGCGCGCGATGCCCGCGCCGATGCCGCCCGTCGCACCCGTCACGAGTGCAGTCTTGCCTGTCAGATCGAACATCGGGTGAAATCCTTCGTTTTGGACCCGGAAAAGGCGGACCGGGCAACCTTTGGCGCGGACTTTTGGGGGGTGGCCCATCGCCCGTCAAGGGGGAACGGGCCAGCAGCGTTCCCCGGCCTTGGGGCATTTTCTGGGATTGCCCAGTCGCTGGCCGGGCTGCCTTACGTCCACAGTCCGCTGACGGCCTCTATATCGGCCGGCGTGCCGACAGGGGTCGCTTTCAAAGATTTATCGATGCGCCCCACAAGCCCAGTGAGCACTTTGCCGGTTCCGATTTCGTAGACATCGGTGATGCCGTTGGCGGCCATATACTGCACGCATTCCCGCCAGCGCACGGTGCCCGTCACCTGCTCCACAAGGCGCTTGCGGATCGCGTCGGGATCGCTAATGGGCTCCGCCAGAACATTGGCGACCACCGGCACAGCGGGTGTGTTCACCTGCACCTTGGAAAGCGCCTCGGCCATGGCATCAGCGGCGGGCTGCATGAGCGCGCAATGGAAGGGTGCCGAAACGGGTAGCGGGATTGCCCGGCGCACTCCAAAGGCCTTGCCGGCTTCCGGGACGCGGTCAATGGCTATCTTGTGGCCTGACAGGACGACCTGGGTCGGCTCGTTGTCATTCGCCACTTGGCAGACATCGCCCTGTGCCGCCGCTTGGGCCACCTTCTCAGCCACATCAAGGCCCACGCCAAGTAGGGCCGTCATGGCGCCCTGCCCGACCGGTACGGCTTTCTGCATGGCCTGACCCCGCAGCTTGAGCAGACGTGCCGTGTCGGCCAGCGAGAAGGCTCCGGCAGCGGCCAGCGCCGAATATTCGCCGAGCGAATGCCCGGCCACCAACTTCACCCTGTCCTTGAGGGAAAACCCCTTTTCGCGCTCCAGAACACGCATCACGGCCATCGAGACGGCCATCAAGGCCGGCTGGGCATTTTCCGTGAGGGTGAGCGCGTCCTTGGGACCTTCCCACATAATGGCCGACAGGTTCTGGCCCAGCGCCTCGTCCACTTCCGCAAAGACATCTGCCGCCACTCTGAATGTCTGGGCAAGTTCCTTGCCCATACCGACATCTTGGCTGCCCTGACCCGGGAATAGGAATGCGATGGCCATCTTGTGCCTCACCTGTCTCTTAACAAAGGATTGAGCCGTTTAATCTCGTGCGGCGGCAGATGCACGCCGGGCGCAGCCAAGTCAAGAACGCCGACCCGCCGCCGCCGCGCTATTCCAGGAAGATCAGTGGGCGGGCTTCCCCTTGCCCAAAAGGGGCTTCAAGGCGCCAAGCACCACCAGCGCGGTCAGGGCGCCCGCGACGAGGCCTACAATAGCCGACGCGAGCGTGCCCGTAGCCCAGGCGAAGAAACCGCTCGCCACGGGCATGGAATTGCGGACCGCTTCCGCCATGTCGTGGATGACGTGCTCTGGACCGGAGTATCCGTATTGCGCAAGACCGTGGATTAAAATCCCGCCGCCGACCCACAGCATGGCAATCGTGCCTACGAGGCTCAGCGCCTTGAGAAAGGGCGGCATCCCGCGGACGAGCCCGCGGCCGATCGCTCGCGTCAGTCGCCAGCGGCGATGAGCGAGAAAGACGCCAAAGTCGTCGGCTTTCACTATCAACGCCACCGCGCCATAGACCAGAATGGTGATGCCGATGCCCACAGCAGCCAGAACAGCGCCCTTGGTGAAAAGATCAGGGGCCGTGATGGTCGAGAGGGCGATAGCCATTATCTCCGCAGACAAGATGAAATCGGTTCGGATTGCGCCCGCGACCCGCTCATCCTCCAGGGCCTGCCCCTCGGGGCTGTCGTGGGGCACATCCACCACCGTCTGGGGCGCGGCCTGCGGTACGAACATGTGGTGCACCTTCTCGTAACCTTCGAAGGCCAGGTAGAGGCCGCCGATCATGAGGATCGGAGTGATGACCCATGGTGCGAAGGTGGACAGGGCGAGCGCTGCGGGCAGCAGGAAGACGAGCTTGTTCTTGAGAGAGCCGACGGCAATACGCCCCACGATCGGCAATTCGCGTTTGGCGGCGAGCCCTGTCACGTAGCGCGGGGTCACGGCTGCATCGTCGATGACGACCCCGGCTGCCTTGGCGCCTGCCTTGCCGGCCTGTGCGGCCGCATCGTCCAGGGTGGCAGCCGCGACTTTTGCCAAGGCCACGACATCGTCCAGCAGAGCCAGCAAGCCGCTCATGTGTTTGTCTCCCCTCGCGGAGCTCCGCACCGGAGCCCGACCCGATCTCGATTTCTTTTGACCTGATCCGCATTCCGAGGGCAAGCCGCCTGGTCCGCATGGCCCGCGCCCATGTCGGGGCTAAAATTCGCTGACAGCGCGCTGTCAGGCTGCTCTACTGGTTGAAAATTTCCACATCAGGGGGATCGCCGTCTTGGATATGATCATTGCCAAGCTCGCTGTCGTTGGCCTCGCCGGCATCGGCAGCCAATGGCTGGCTTGGCGCTTTCGCATCCCTGGCATCGTGCTTTTGGCTCTAGCCGGTCTCATCCTGGGACCGGTGACTGAGTTCATTGTTCCGGAACGCGATTTCGGTCGTCTTTTCAAGCCCATGGTGGCTGTTGCCGTGGCCATTATACTTTTCGAGGGCGGGTTTACCCTCAACTTTGCCGAGATCCGGCATACCTCGACCGCAGTGCGCCGGCTCGTCACGATCGGCGCGCCCCTGGCCTGGATGCTGAACACGGCGGCGGCCCACTATGTGGCCGGCCTGCCCTTCGCCGCCGCCGTCATCCTGGGCGGCGTGCTGGTCGTGACAGGGCCCACCGTCATCATGCCGCTCCTGCGGCAGTCCAACCTCTCCCACCGGCCGGCCTCGCTGTTGCGCTGGGAGGCCATCGTAAACGACCCCGTCGGCGCCCTGTTCGCCGTGCTCGCGTTCGAGACTATGGTCGTTTCCCAGTCCGGCGGATCGTTGGAAGAACTCCTTTTGATCGCCGCCGCCGCCCTGACACTCGCCATCATCGGCGGTATCGCCATCGGGCGCGCGCTGACCTGGGCATTCAACCACGGTCTTGTGCCCGAATACCTGAAGGCTCCCGTTCTCCTCGTAGTGGTCCTGGCCGCGTACGCGGCCTCGCAGTTGGTGCTCGAAGAGAGTGGATTGCTGACGGTGACGGTGCTGGGCATCACGCTCGCCAATTCGGGACTTGCCGACGTGGTCGAGATCCGCCGCTTCAAAGAAATCATTACGGTCCTGCTTGTTTCGGGCGTCTTCGTTCTCCTGAGCGCCAGCATCGACGCCAGCATCATCGCCGCACTCGACTGGCGCGCTGTCGCATTCGTGGCAGTCATGCTGTTCGTCGTTCGGCCGCTGACGACCTGGACCGCCACCATCGGCACGGGGCTCAGTTGGCAGGAGCGCGCACTGATCGGCTGGATCGCGCCGCGCGGTGTCGTGGCGATTGCCGTTGCGAGCTTCTTTGCAAGTAGCATGACGCTGCTCTATTTTGACGGCGGCCGCCAGATGATCGCGTTGTCGTTCGCCATGGTAATGACGACCGTCGTCCTGCACGGTTTCACTCTGGGACCATTGGCGCGATGGCTCGGGCTCGCAGCTGCCGACAAGAACGGGATCGTAATAGTTGGCGGCAATGCCTGGAGCGTGGGGCTCGCCCGCAAGCTCAAGGAACTGCGAATCCCCGTGCTCATCGTTGACCACAACTGGAACCAGCTGCGCGAGGCGCGCGCGGCCGGGATCGAGACGTATTACGGGGACATCCTCTCAGAGACGGCCGAGTTCACCCTTGATCTGAGTTCCTACGGCACATTAATCGCGGCGACTGACAACGATGCCTATAATACCCTCGTCTGCACAGACTATATGTACGAGTTCGGCCGCACGAACGTATTCCAGCTCTCACCGGCCGAGCGCAAGGCAGGCGTGTCGTCGGAGACTTTGTTCCTATTCGGCGGCCGTCCCTTGCAGGCGAGCCAGGCCAGTCTAGCCGACGTGACGCGCCGGACGATAGACGGCACGCCCTTCTCCTCCACGCGGCTGACCGACAAGTTCGATTTCAAGCAGTTGCGCGATAGCAAGGGAGAGGCTTGGATACCGGTTCTTGCCATTAAGGCCGATCGCAAGGTCGAGATCGCGGCAGCCGACCGGCCCTTCGCCCCTAAGATCGAGGACGTGGTTGTCGGCCACTGAACGTCAGCGCGCGCGCTGGTGGATCTGCATATAATTGACGCTCGTGTCGGCGTTGATGCTCCACCGGAACGTGAGCGGACTGAGCGCGACGCCACGGCAGTCCACTGTCCGGAACCCGAGCGGCGTGAGGTGCCCATCCAGTTCGCCCGGCGCCACGAATTTTCGCCAGTCGTGCGTGCCCCGCGGCAGCCAGCGCAATACGTATTCGGCGCCCAGTATCGCCTTCAGATAAGACTGCGGCGTCCGGTTCAGCGTGCCGATGACAAGCGTGCCGCCCGGCTTCACAAGTCGCCCGATAGCTTCGAGGAAGGCTTTGACGTCCGCCACGTGCTCGACGACTTCGAGCGACAGGACGATGTCATAACCGCCATCCTCGGAGGCCAAGTCTTCCGGGAGCGCATGGCGGTAATCAATTGCAAGGCCCGCCCGATCGGCATGTTGCCGCGCCACCATCACATTGCGCTCGGAGGCATCGATGCCCGTCACATCCGCCCCTAACCGGGCCATCGGCTCTGAGACGAGACCAGCGCCGCAGCCAGCATCGAGCAGCTTGAGGCCCGCAAGCGGTTTATCCCGCAACGGACAGCGGCCGGAGAACGCCGGAAGTTGCTGCGACAAGTAGCCAATGCGCGCATCGTTGAAAGCATGCACGACCTTGAATGCGCCATCTGGCTTCCACCACTCGTCAGCGAGCCGGTTAAACCTCTCGATCTCTTCCGCGTCCGCCGTCGGCTTGGCCGCTTTCAACTCATCTTTGCGCAACACGGGGCTGTTCTCTCCTGGCTCCTGAATGCTCATACGACATTTGCCCGTTGCCCGATGTGCAGGATTGCTCGTCTACCGTGGTCTGAATAGAGGATCTGAGCTTTGCACTGTCCGCTTTTTGGGGTGTTCGACTTGCCTATGGCGCGAAATCGCGTATAAGCCCCTCCGTCACCCGCTCCGGTTGGAGGCTGAACGGGGGGCCGCTTTACGTTGGCTAATCGGCCAACCCATGCGGAGGGGCTCAAGGGCCCCGTCTCCCAGTGTCTTCACTCTCATGGGTTCCTGTTGGCCCTTTTCCAGGTCCAGCAGAGGCTTTGCGCCGGAGGAGGACTCGCTTGCGCACAACGCGCAGGCGGAAACGCGAAAAGAAAGAGGGCTAGCGCATGCCGTTGTACGAGCATGTCTTCCTGGCGCGCCAGGACGTGTCCAACCAGCAGGTTGAGACGCTCACCAAGGAAATGACCGATGCCATAGCCGAGGGCGGCGGCAAGGTCGTAAAGAGCGAATATTGGGGGCTCAAGGGCCTCGCCTACAAGATCAAGAAGAACCGGAAGGCGCACTTCTCGCTCCTGAACATCGATGCCCCGGCCGCGGCCGTGGCCGAGATGGAGCGCCGGATGAGCATTCAGCCGGACATCCTTAGGTTTTTGACGATCAAGGTCGACCAGCATGAGGCGGAGCCGTCCGTCATGATGCGGAAGCAGGATCGCGATGAGCGCGGCGATCGTGGGGACCGCGGTCCCCGTGGTGGTGGCGGCTTCCGCGGCGGCGACCGCGACGGTGGCTCCACGTTCCGCTCGCGTCCGCCCCGCGAGGGCGGCGGCTTCCGCGACGGCGATGCGCCGCGCGGTCCGCGCGGACCTCGTCCGCCTCGCAGCGATAACCCCGGTTCGGAGGGCTAATCCATGGCCGAAGTCCAGCAGTTGGCCGCCCGTCGGCCGTTCCATCGCCGCCGCAAGACCTGCCCGTTTTCGGGCGACCATGCGCCGAAGATTGACTACAAGGATGTACGCCTGCTCGGCCGCTATATCTCCGAGCGCGGCAAAATCGTTCCGAGCCGCATCACCGCGGTTTCGGCCAAGAAGCAGCGTGAACTGGCTCGCGCTATCAAGCGCGCCCGCTTCCTCGGCCTCTTGCCTTACATTCTGAAATAGGAATACGGGGTCAGCCTCCCATTCGGGGGCTGATCCCAGATCAACCAGGACGCACGACGAAGCGAAATGACGGGTTGGGACAGCGGCGCTACCGCGCCGGATCTGCCCCTAACCGCTCTTGAAGCGGGACAGCTGGAAAGATGCGCAACCAAATTTTCATAGCCGTGGGTCTCGGCCTCGTGTCGGCGGTGGTATTCGCCTCCGCCGCCACGGGGCCCGTTCTCATGCGGTATGTGCTGTTCCTGCTCACCAGTCTTCCGATTTTTCTGGCAGGCCTCGGCTGGGGCTGGCGCTTTGCGGCCCTGGCGGGGTTCGCGAGTGTTGCCATGGTCGCGGTGGGCGGTGGCCCGCTGGTGGCCGGGATCTATGGCTTGACGCAGATCGCTCCGGCCATCGCACTCTGTTATCTCGCGCTGCTCAGCCGTTCCTACCAGCCCGAGGGATCCGACGTGCCGACCACAGAGTGGTACCCGCCGGGCCGTCTGGTCCTTTGGGCGGCGGTTATGGCGGGCTCTCTGACGCTGCTTGTGATTTTGCTCATGGGGCAGGATTTCGACACTCTGAAGTCTGGGCTCAAGGACTATATCGGCAAGGCGCTGAAGGACGGTATGCCACCGATGGAGGGCCGGCCGCCGCTCGACGAAGAGCAGCTGAGCGCGATGACAGACATTGCCGTGGCCGTCATGCCAGCGGCCTCTGCGGTCTCGTGGCTGACCGCGCTGATTTTCAATCTCTGGCTTGCGGGCCGCATCACGCTCGCTTCGGGGCAGCTTTCGCGCCCTTGGCCGGATCTATCGGCCATGGAATATCCGCCGGGAACCGCACTCATGCTGCTGGCCTCGATCCTGGCAGCGGGGGCCAAGGGTATCGCGGGCGCAGTCGGCACGGCATTCTTGGGCGCCTTTTTTCTTGCCTATGTGTTGATCGGGCTGGCGGTCGTGCATTTTGTGACGCGCGCAAAGCCCTGGCGGCCCTTCGCCCTATGGGTTCTTTATGCGGGCCTCTTGCTCATCAACGTCTGGATCGCGGTGATCATAGCCCTCGTCGGCCTCGCCGACAGGCCGCTGAGATTACGTGAGCGGGCTTTTCCATCCGGGCCGCCTCCTCCTCCGGCACCCGCCTCCACCACCTAGAACTTCAACTGACAACCACGAACCAAAACGATCACGAAAGGATCCCTACTATGCAAGTCATTCTTCTGCAGCGTGTCGGCCGCATCGGGCAGATGGGCGACGTCGTCAACGTTCGCGACGGGTATGCCCGCAACTACCTCCTGCCGCAGAAAAAAGCCCTGCGCGCGACGAAGGAAAACCTCGCCAAGTTCGAAGGCCAGCGCGCCCAACTCGAGGCGACCAACCTTGAGCAGAAGAAGGAGGCCGAAGCGGTCGCCGAAAAGCTCAACGGCCAGACCTTTATCGCCATTCGCTCAGCCGGCGACACGGGCCAGCTCTACGGTTCGGTTTCCACCCGCGACATCGCGGAAGTCGTTACGGCAGGCGGCTTTACGATCGATCGCAATCAGGTCGTGATGGAGAAGCCCATCAAGACGCTGGGCCTGCACGGCGCGAAGATCCAGCTCCATCCCGAGGTTCAGGTGGGCGTGACGTTGAACGTCGCCCGCTCCGAAGACGAGGCTGAACGCCAGGCTCGCGGCGAGAACGTCACGGTCATCAAGGACGAGAAACTCGAACTGGAGACCTTCGACGCCGACGCGGCCTTTGACGAGGGGTCGGCCCCCGAGGGCGGCGAAGAGGCTTAAAGACCCTGTCATTTTTTCCGGCTGAACGGGAAGCCCCGCCTCGCAGCGCCGAGGTGGGGCTTTTTATTGAGATGAACGTGACCGGGAGGTGCAATTCGTGGCCGTTGTCGCCAAACAAAACGGGGCGGCCTTTCGACCACCCCGTTTCGCGCCCATGTCATCGTTGGAGGATTACGTGCCTGGACCTAGAGGAAAATACCGCCCCACCAGACGCTGGTAGAGGTTTCCTTGTTCACCGTGCCTGCGGGCTACGGCGAACCTGGTGACGCTGCTGCGATTGGAGCAGCGCCAGAAGAAGGGCTTTCATGATCGTCTCCTGGCCCTTTAGGGCCATTGGTTATTTCTAGCGGCACGCACACAAATGCTTCCCAGCGCGTGGCGCCTGCACATACATACGCATTCAGGCTACAGCGTAGAAGAGAGAGTATTGCAGCGCAGCATTGCGTAAATTGCAGTGCTCCAAAGCAGAGCCCCTTACGTAGGCGACCATTCCCTGCACGCATCAACGTTCCGCCAAGAGATCTCACGGCGAAAGGCGCCGTGTTGCACATACGAAAAAGGGGGCGCTTAAGCGCCCCCTGTAAGTGGTCTCGGCTACACCGGCAATGGGCTTGCCGATTACATCGCAGGAGCCTGATAGGCAACCTGCTCCATAACCCGCGTCGTCAGCCAGTTGGCACCGGTCGAGCAGAAAAACTCCACGGACGTGCCTTCACCCGAGTCGATGCGGGCGGTGCGTCCGGCCGCTACTAACGTGTTGAAACGGGCGGGAACAGTGCCCTTTTTGCCCTCGGAGGCGTCGTTGCCAGAGTCGCCGACAAGCAGGGTCAGGTTGCAGCCAGCACTTTCGGCCAAGAAGTAGCCGACGGCCTTCTTGGAACCGATGTCGAACGACAGGCCGGCCATCGGCCGCACGACCTGTGCAGCCGAAAAGGTTCCGGCCTGCAAGCTGGCTGTGTTGAATACAGCCACGCCAGCGAGCATCACGCCGCCGACGAGAAGACGGGTCTTCAGAGTGGAGAGGATCTTGGTCATAGGGGTGCTCCTTCGAGTTCTTCGAAAGCCAAACTCAAACAGCGCCCGCAGCGGCCTCACTTGCTCACGATCGGTCTCAACTGCTGGCCAGCGGTTAGATAAGCCTTTGTGAGCTCGTACTAAAGTGCTGTTCCGTCAAAGCAGCCCTGCAATTGGTGCAGCGCGAAAGGGTCACAGCCCGAACGGGTAGTGTTGCTAGTCCAGGCTGTAACTTGGAGGTGAGCCCTGCCTTCAGCGCATGGCTCACTATTTCCGTCCTCTCGCAAAGGCCCTAGGGGGTAAAGACACGCCCGTCCTGCGGGATGGCCCAGGCCGAAGTCCATCGCTGCGGTCCAGCCGGGCTGGTCATCGATCCGTGACTCCGTTCCCGTAGAGGGGGGATGTCTGAAGCGCGTATTGCGGGAGAATGTTGGCCCCTCTCCCCTTGGGACAAATGGGCCCCGGCGTCGGGACAAGCTCCGCCCCAACCGCTATAAGCTCGCGGGTCGCAACCGACCTCTCATCTATCGCGAGCCCCGATGACCGAAGCTGCCCCGCCCTCAATCACGCCCGAAATCGTCGCCGAGCATGGGCTCAAGCCCGATGAGTATCAGCGCCTTCTAAATATCCTCGGCCGGGAACCCTCGCTTACAGAGCTCGGAATCTTTTCCGTGATGTGGTCGGAGCACTGCTCCTACAAATCCTCGCGGGTCTGGCTGAAGACGCTGCCCACCTCCGGACCGAAGGTCATCCAGGGGCCGGGCGAGAACGCGGGCGTCGTCGATCTCGGCGATGGCGACTGCGCCGTCTTCAAGATGGAAAGCCACAACCACCCCTCCTACATCGAGCCGTTCCAGGGGGCCGCGACTGGCGTCGGGGGCATCATGCGCGATGTATTCACCATGGGTGCGAGGCCCGTTGCCAATCTCAACGCGCTGCGCTTCGGCGATCCCTCGCATCCCAAGACTCGTCATCTCGTCGACGGCGTGGTTGCCGGTATTGCCCACTATGGCAACTGCACGGGCGTTCCCACCGTCGGCGGCGAGACCAACTTCGACGCGGGCTATAACAACAATATCCTTGTCAACGCCATGTGCGTCGGCCTGGCGAGAGCCGACAAGATTTTCTATTCGGCGGCCAAGGGTGTGGGCCTCCCCGTCGTTTACGTGGGCTCGAAAACGGGCCGCGACGGCATTCACGGTGCGACCATGGCTTCGGCCGAGTTCGACGACAAATCGGAAGAAAAGCGCCCAACGGTTCAGGTGGGCGACCCATTCACTGAAAAGCTTCTGATCGAGGCGTGCCTGGAGCTGATGGCCACCGACAGCATTATCGCCATTCAGGATATGGGCGCTGCCGGCCTCACGTCCTCCACTTCGGAGATGGCTGACAAGGGCGGCGTGGGCATTGAACTCGTGCTCGACCATGTGCCTCAGCGCGAGGCGGGGATGACCGCCTACGAGATGATGCTGTCCGAAAGCCAGGAGCGCATGCTCGTGATCCTGAAGCCTGGACGCGAAGCCGAAGCGGAAGCGATCTTCAAGAAGTGGGGACTCGACTTCGCCGTCATCGGCAAGACGACCGATACCGGCCGCATGATCGTGACGCATAAGGGCAAGGTGGAAGCCGACCTTCCCGTACCCGTTCTTGCCAACTCCGCGCCGATGTACGAACGGCCATGGTTCTATCCCGTTTCGCCCGCGCCCGTGTTGCCCGAATGGGTACCGGCGCCGAACAGCCAGATGGAGGCGTTGCTTACCCTCGTCGGTTCGCCCGCGCTGTGTTCGCGCCGCTGGATCTATCAACAGTACGATCACATGGTGATGGGCGATACGGTCGGCCGTCCGGGCGGTGATGCGGGTGTCGTTCGCGTTCACGGCACCGACAAGGCCATTGCCGCCACATGTGATGTGACGCCCCGCTATGTCGCGGCCGACCCCGAGATGGGAACCAAGCAGGCCGTCGTCGAGACGTGGCGCAACCTTTGCGCCGTCGGTGCCGACCCGATTGCAATCACCGACAATATGAATTTTGCAAACCCAGAGCGGCCCGAAATCATGGGGCAGTTCGTGGCGAGCGTGAAGGGCATGGGTGAGGCCTGCCGGGTTCTTGACTACCCCGTCGTGTCCGGCAACGTCTCGCTTTACAACGAGACCAATGGCGTCGGCATTCCACCGACGCCCGCCATCGGCGGTGTCGGCCTCGTGCCCGATGTCTCGAAGATCGCCGACATCGCGTTGAAGCGCGAGGGTGATCTGCTCATCGTCATCGGTCAGGAACGGGGCTGGCTCGGTCAGTCCCTCTATCAGGGTCTCATCGCCGGAAAATACGAGGGCGCTCCGCCGCCGGTCGATCTTGCAGACGAGTTGAAGGCCGGGCGTCTGGTGCGCGCGCTCATCCGCGAGCAAAACGTTTCAGCCGTGCACGATTGCTCGGATGGCGGCCTGCTGGTCACAGTCGCGGAGATGGCGCTCGCCGGCAATCTCGGCGTGGATCTCTTCCCCTATGAGGGGCGTCTTCCTGCCCATGCGGCGTGGTTTGGCGAAGATCAAGGACGTTACGTCCTGTCCGTCTCTCCCGAGAAAGCGGAGGAAGTCCTGGAGCGCGCACGGCTGCTGGCCTTGCCCGCCCGCCTCATCGGCAAGGTGGGCGGTGATACGATCGCCATCCGCGGCGACGCGGACCCTTATCCGCTCTCCACACTCCGCGCAGTCCATGAAACTTGGCTGCCCCAGTATATGGCAGGGCATTGATCCGCTGGTTTTCCAGGCCCCCCATCCCGTTAGCGCTCAACGCACCCGGGCGATCCAGCACCCCCGCGCACTCACGGGCCTGTTCTGGTAGACCAGACCTTGTCTGAGACAGCGCCTTGTGTCTCGCCAGAAGCAAACGGGCTTCGGAGCACCGCGGACGTTCTACCTGGCTATTGGGGGATGAGAGGCGTGGGATCTCAAGCGCTGGGTACGTTCGTGCGGGCGACATCCGCAAGCGTGGCAGACATGTGCGGTTCGATTGAGGCGCCCGTGGCAGCGCGGGCAACTGCCGAGCGCCAGATAGAGGCGATAACCGCCCCATGCCAAGTAAGAAAGCGTCGCGATCAATAGGATCGCCGTTGTGACGGATATGTCCATCGTCGAGGCCTCCTCTGACACGCTCAACAGCATGGCACTGGGGGCGTGGCCTTACCCCAATTACGAGGATAACTTGTAACCTGCGCGCCGCCGAATCCACCAAAGGTTTGCAATTTACATGTTGTATGAAGGATACAGAGCTGACCGCGCTCCGCTCCTGGGAAATTCCTGAACGGAAACAAGGCCCGATTTGACGTGTGCCCCGGAGTATGGTGTGAGGTCACGACATTGAGTGGGTCCTACGTCCATTTGAAAGGTCGCCCGCACGCCCATGCAGAGCTATCCGCAATATTTTCTGGACCGACTCTATCTTCGTCTTCGCACGCCCCACGCCACGCGGCAGGTAGCGGCCCTGCCCTACAAAGTCATTGAAGGGCGCGTGGCTTTTCTGCTCGTCACTTCCCGTCGCAGCGGCCGCTGGATCTTTCCCAAAGGCTCGCCGATCGAGGGGTTGCAGCCATGGGAGGCGGCTGCCCAAGAAGCGCTGGAGGAAGCCGGCGTTGAAGGAGAGATGGAAACCCGCCCCCTGGGCACCTACCGAACGATCAAGAAGGGCGGTATCAGGCGTCTCGTAGTTGAAGTGGACTTGTATCCAATGCTGGTGACCACCCAGCACGCGGAATGGCCGGAGAAAGGCAGCCGGCACCGCCATTGGGTCCTTCTGCCAGAGGCCAAGCGACTCTTGAACGATCCGGTTGTCGCTGATTTGACCGTCAAGCTGAGCCGCCGGTTGCTCAGGGCCGGGCTTCAGCCCGTGAAATAGCGGATCAACTGATAGCAGAGGGCTGCGATGAGCGCGGCAGCCGGGACAGTGACCACCCACGCGGCAGCAATTCCAAAGACATGCTGACGGCGAACAAGGCGCCGCTTTTCCTTCTTCTGGAAGTTGATGAGAGCTTCTTCCGGTGTCTGGTTGAGCTTGGAAGGCTCTAGAAAAACCGAACGCGGCGAAACCGCTGGGTTCGGAACGCCTTTGTTGGTGATGTACTCGCGCAGGTATCCAACACCGAATACCGCGCCAATGGCGATATGGGTCGAGGAGACAGGCAGGCCCATCGCGGAGGCCACCAGCACGGTGATGGCGGCCGAGAGCGCCACACAGAACGCACGGATCGGGTCCATCTTGGTGATCTTCTCGCCAACCGTGCGGATGAGTTTCGGCCCGAACAGCGTCAGACCAAGTGAGATGCCGATGGCTCCGATCACCAGTACCCAAAGCGGCAGCACGACCTTTCCAGCATCCGCGGGACCGGCTTCCGCGACGGCCACGACGGCCGCTAAAGGACCGACGGCATTAGCGACGTCGTTGGCCCCATGTGCGAACGACAGAAGCGCCACGGCCCCGATGAGAGGCAGGGTGAACAATGCCGCGATGGATTTACGGCGGTTCTCGATAGTCGCCATCCGGCGGGCGATTGCGGGCCGTGTCAGGGCCAGACCGGCTGCGAAGAAGCCGATGCCGAATGCCCACACCGTCTGCCAATCCGGCTTCCAGATGCGGCTCAGGCCTTTGGTCACGAGGTACATGGCAAAAACGCCGGTCATCAGGCCGACAAGGACCGGCACCCAGCGATAAGCCGCAGCTACCCTGTCTTCACGGTAGAGGATCAGCCATTTGATGAGCCCTAGGAAAGCCGCAGCAATGATCCCTCCGCAGACCGGTGAGATCACCCAGCTCGCGGCGATCTTGCCCATGACCGACCAGTTAACGGCCGTCATGCCGGCGGCAGCCGCGCCGCCTCCCATCACGCCGCCGACAATCGAGTGCGTGGTTGAGACCGGAGCACCGAGATAGGTTGCAAGGTGGATCCAGAGCGCTGCCGCGAGCAGCGCCGACATCATCACGTGGATGAAAGCGAGCGCCTCGAGTCCGTGCTCCTCGACCAGCAGCTCCTTGGACACCGTCTTGACCACGTCGCCGCCCGCGAGAATAGCGCCGGCGGCCTCGCACAGTGCGGCAATGGCGATGGCACCACCCATCGTCAGGACGCGGCTGCCCACCGCCGGTCCCATATTGTTGGCCACGTCGTTGGCGCCGATGTTGAGCGCCATGTAGGCGGCGATCACGGACGCAAAGATGACCAGAGTTGTATAAGACGTTGTGTCGATCGACAGACTGGCCGTGGCGACGGATCCGGCCATAAAGATGAGCAGGAGCCCTGGCTTGGCGAGCGACAGGGAAAGCGAATGGGTAGCTTGCTCAAGTTGGACGACCTTTTTCAGGTCCTTGTCCAGTGACGGCTTCCCCATGTCGTCTCCGGAATTAGCGTAGTGGAGCCGGACCCCATAACACCCTTGGCGGGCATTTGTCACAAAACTGTTGCACAAAGTCTCGTCCGCACACAGCCGGTCACCGATTGGCGGGTAAAAGAATTTTCCGGTTATACACGAGGCTGCTGAAGCGCGTTAGATCAATACAATGTCGGAAACGAAGGGCGAGCATACGTTCGATCTGACCCTGGCCGGGGCCGCCCGAAATGGCACCCCGGTCCTCCAGGATGACCGCCGGTTTGCCTTTGGGTTGCTTGTGGCAGCAGCCTTCCATGCCCTGCTCTTCGTCGGCTTCAACTCTGGCGAACCGCGGCGTCTCGGCGATCCTAGCGGCGCGGATGACGCGATCAGCGTTTCGATCATCACGGCAGCGGATCTGAAAGGGCGCGCGACTGTGGACGACCGAGCCGCCGGTCTGCCCACGCCGCCACCGATGCCAGCCCCAGCGGCCGAACCCGTCGAGACGGGCCCCAAGGCTCCTCCTGAGCCACCACAGCCGCCGGCCGAGCCCCAGGCTGAAGCGACGCCGGAGACGCCGCCCGCGTTGAAACCCTCGATCGAGGATGAACGTCCGCCTGAAGACAAGCAGCCAGAGACGAAGAAGGCGGTCGTAGAGCCGACGCCGGAACTGCTCGCGTTGCCCGACCCGAGCGAGCAGCCTGCGCCCAAGGCGGCGGAAGCCAAACCAGAACCATCCGAGGCCGAAGATGCGACACCCGAGGCGGCCAAGTCGGCGACGAAGAACGACAGCCAATCGGAGACCAGTGCGAAACCGGAAAAGCCGCCTGCCAAGCCTGAAGCGAAACCAACTCAGAAGCCCCAGCCGAAGAAGACCGCCAAGCTGGATCTATCACCACCAGCGGTGTTCCGGTCTCCGGTCGGGGGCGGCGGCGCAGGCGTGCAGCGGCCAGCCGGTATCACGCGATCGGGTGAGAACGACGCCTTCGCGCGCGGTGTCATTCGCGCACTGCAACAAACGATGCCACAACTGCGCGATACGTTCGGTCGCGTCACTGTGCGGATTACCCTCAACATGCAGGGCAACCTCGTGTCGACGCGGGTTCTGAAACCCTCCGATGTGGCCGGCCTGGATCAAAGCGTAGTGTTTGCGACCCAACAGTCGAGCTTCCCCTTCCCGCCGCACAATGCCAAGCCGGTCGATCTCGTCTTCATCGTGACGTATATCTATCGCTAAGCCATCATGCACAGGGTCGACCGCGCCTCGGCGGCCTCTCCCGGATCCGCAGAACAGAAGCGGCCCGTCAATTCAATAGCCCATGCATTCTTCGTAACGGCGCCACCAGTAGGCCTTGCCCGTCGCCTTCGCCTTCCGATACAGCCATGCGCACTCGCTGCTAGGCTGGGAATAGTAATAGTAGGGACCGTAATAGTAGTAGGGCAGGCCGTAATACAAATAGCGATACTTTGGTTTGTAGTGCGGCTTGTAATGCGGTTTGTGGGATGGCTTCCAATTCGGCTTGCCATAGCCTCCGCCCGGTTTGTATGCCGGCTTATGACTGGGCGTGAAGCCAGGCTGGAAAGAGTGCCCCTTGCCGGTTTTGCCGCCCTGGAAGGAGGGGCCGACGTGCGGCTTCATTCCACCACCATGGAACCCGCCGCCACTGAACCCGCCTCCGCCTTTGCGAGCCTCGGATAGCGACGGCGCGACCGTGAGGGCCGCGAGCAAAATGACCGCGCTCGAAAGCGCTGCCTTCATTTTTGACATAACTTTCAACTCTCATTTGGTCTTCGAGGATCGGTGGGCGCCCTTACATGACAGCGCTACTCGATCCGCCTCTTGCGCACTGGCCTGTCAGTCATGACCGCACCCTTGTCCGGCGGGGGAAACCAGCGCTTTGTTTTTATATTCTCAGCCCATTGCCCGGCGCTGCCATTGACGGAGGTCAACCGTTCCGCATGATCCGATTTCTGATCATTCCGATGTGATGGCCCCGAACCAAACCCGGCATCGCCACGGCCTTTTGTGTCGCTGCGCCCTGGCCGGATGCGAGTACGAAAGGGACGAGGCCGAAGATGAAGCGAAGGCGAAGGCGAAGGCGAAGGACATCATGCTGGAAGTTTCTGATCATTGCGATGTGATCGAGCGAACAGAGCCTACGATCACCACCGCCTTGTCAGACGTCAGCCCGCCTGCCGTTGCGGTGCTGGAGATTGTTATCCAGCATGGGCATTGTGGCCCTGCGAATCCGCCAACCGGAAGACATCTGAAAGATGCGCACACACTCGCGTTTCGCGCCCTGGCTTGCGAGAATTTTGCGCATTAGCGATTGGGAGAGTTCCGCTGATCTGAATGCGGGGCTGCTGGTCGCTGCAGTCCGACCACTGGCCAGAATAGAGAATGGCCGAGGCTGAAGGCGGCAAAGGTTACCCTGCTCAAGTGGCCTGTGTAGCTCTGCGAGAGCCTGCTGAAGCAGGCCATGTGCGAACCTTGGCCTGCATGAGTTCCTTTACAGATGCGGATAAGGAGCCGCCCGCTCCGTGGCGCGCCTCAATGGCCGGCGGGCGGGCTGCTGTCCTGTTGAGCGGGGGCGCCTGCCGCAGTTCCAGTCCATGCATGCGCTTTTTCTCGCAACGTCTGGAACACGACATAAAGGCCTGGGATCACGAAAATGCCAATGAAGCTGGCCGCGATCATGCCGCCAAACACGCTCATCGCTACCGCTTTCTGAGTTGCAGCACCCGCCCCGCTCGCGATCACAAGAGGGATCAGGCCGCAGATGAACGCGAAGGACGTCATCATCACCGCCCGGAAGCGCAGTCCGGCCGCTTCCACCGCCGCATCGACGATGCTCCGTCCATTGCGGCGTTGCTCCATCGCGTACTCGACGATCAGGATCGCATTCTTGGCCGCCAGCGCGATCAAAACGACAATGCCGATCTGCGCGAAGATGTTGTTGTCGAGCCCGGAGATCTTTAGAGCGGCGAGCGCGCCGAATAGGCCGACCACGATCGAGGCCAAGACCGCCACGGGAATTGTCCAGCTCTCATAGAGGGCGACGAGGAATAGATAGGCGAAAATCAACGCCAGGACCAGGATCGAACCGGTCTGGCCGCCCGCGGCCTTCTCCTGCAGCGCGGTCCCCGTCCACTCGTAGCTGAACCCTGAGGGCAGCGATGTGGCAGATAACTCCTCCATGGCTGCAATCGCCTCGCCAGTGGACCGGCCCGGCGCCGGGCCGCCCTGCAGCGTCACCGACCGGAGGTTGTTATAGCGAATGATGGAGGCTGGTCTCGTCACCAACGACGCCTCCGCGAACGCACGCAGAGGAATGAGGTCACCCTGTGATGAGCGAACTCGCACTCGGAAGATGTCATCGATGTTCATCCGTTCGGCCGCACTGGCCTGAACTTTCACCTGCCAGGTGCGTCCGAACTGGTTGAAGTCGTTGATGTAGGCGCCGCCCATCGTCGCCTGCAAAGTGGAAAAGATGTCGTTGATGGAAATGCCAAGTGTCTGAGCCCGCTCGCGGTCGATGTCGAGATACACTTGAGGCGTGCTGGCACCATAGGTTGTAAAAACACCCGCAAGCCGGGGCTCACTCTGGGCCGCGATCATCAGGCCGCGGGCGACGCCCGCCAGGTCCTCCGGCTCGGCTCCCGACAGGCTTTGCAGCTGGTATTCGAAGCCGGAGCCGTTGCCAAGTCCGGCGATCGGGGGAAGGTTGAACACGAAGATGTTGGCCGCGGCCACGGTCTGGAAGGTGGCGCGCAGATCGGCAAGCGCGGAAAAGACCGAAAGGGATTTGTCCTTGCGTTCCTCGAACGGCTTCAAGGTCACGACCATAAACGCCTTGTTCGATAACGACAGGCTGTCGAGCAGGCTGTAGCCGCTGACGCTGAAAACCGACTGCGCCCAGGGCTTGGACAGGATCACCCGATCGGCATCAGCCAGAACGGCCTTCGTGCGGTTGGTGGAGGCCGCATCGGGCAACTGCACCTCGCCCATGAACGCGCCCTGATCCTCCTCCGGTAGAAAGCCCGTAGGAACGGCCCCGTTGAGGACCACGGTCATGAACGCGAAGCCGGCGATGATGGCGAGGGTCAGGAGCATCCGCCGCGCGATCCTCGACACCACGCCGACGTAAAAGTCACGGCCCTGGTCGATGCGCCGTTGTAGCGCCGCGACGACGCTCCACGGCTTCTGTCCCGGTTTCAGTAGGATCGAGCACAGCGCCGGCGACAGCGTCAGCGCATTGATGGCCGAAATGACCATGGCTACCGACACGGCGACGGCGAACTGCTGGTAGAGTTGCCCCGTAATGCCCGGGATGAAGGCTGTGGGGACGAATACTGACAGCAGCACGAGGGTGATGGCGATGATCGGCCCGGTGATTTGCCCCATGGCCTTCTCGGTGGCCTCGGCCGGGCTCAAGTGTGGCTCGTGCGCCATTGTGTGCTCGACCGCCTCGACCACGACGATGGCGTCGTCCACGACGATGCCGATGGCGAGGATAAGCGCAAGCAGTGAAATCGTGTTCGCCGAGAATCCAAGGGCCAACATGACCGCAAAGGTACCGATGAGCGCTACCGGCACTGCGATGATGGGGATGAGAGTTGCACGAAGGTTGCCAAGAAAGACGAAGACGACGATGCCGACTAGGATGAAGGCTTCGATGAGCGTGTGCTTGACCAATTCGATCATCTTCTCCACGAAGACCGTGGCGTCATACATCACCTCGGTGGCGACATCGTCGGGGAACAGCGGCTTCAACTCCTCGATCGTCTTGCGCACGCCTTCCGCCACCGCGATCGCGTTTGCACCCGGAGACTGATAGATGCCGATGCCTGCCCCAGGCTTGCCGTTAAAGCGCACGGAGGCGTCGCTGGATTTCGCGCCGAGCTCGACCCGACCCAGATCCCTTATGCGCAAAAGTCCTCCCTCGGATGTTGAGCGCACAACGATGTTGCCGAACTCTTCCGGCGTGCTCATGCGGCCGCGGGTGGTGATATTGAGCTCGAAATCAATGTCGGTCGCGAGCGGGGCAGCGCCCACCCGGCCGACCGCCGCCTGGACGTTCTGCTCCTCGATGGCCTTGGTCACCTCCTGGATGGGAACACCGAGGCTCGCCATTCGCTCCAGATCGAGCCAGACGCGCATGGCATATTCCTTGGCACCGAAGAGGCTTGCCTGGCCGACGCCCGGCACCCGCGCGAGGCGGTCTAGAAGTGTGATGGTCGCGAAATTCGTAAGGAACAGCTCGTCTCGGGTTCCGTTGGGCGAATGGATCGCAATCACCTGCAGAAGCGCGGAGGACTGCTTTTTCACCGTCACCCCGAGCCGCTGGACCTCGGGCGGCAACTGCGAAGTAGCTTGGGTGACTTTGTTCATCACGTTGACGGTGTTGAGGTCCGGGTCGGAGCCAACCTCGAAACTAACGGTGAGCGAGTAGCTCCCGTCGCTGCCCGAGTTCGACTTCATATAGATCATACGGTCGACGCCGTTGACCTTCCCCTCGATGATCTGGGCGATACTCGCCTCGACAGCGGCGGCTGAGGCTCCGGGATAGGTCGCAGTAACGCTCACCTGGGGAGGCACGATCTCGGGAAACTGCGCGACCGGGATGACGGAGAGAGCGATGAGGCCGGCGATGGAAATGACGATCGAGATGACAAAGGCAAGGCGAGGCCGCCGAATGAAGACCGCCGAAATCATGGTGCGACATCCTTGCCAGTTTTGTCTGCAAGGGGCATCGGTTGCGGATTGACCTTGGCTCCCGGCTTCACTCGCTGCTGCCCCTGCACGATCACCCGTTCACCGGCAGCGACGCCTTCACTGACGGCCGCTAGGCCGTCGCGTTCCATGCCCAGCTTGAGACGACGTTCCTCCACAACATCGTCCTTATTGACCACGTAGAGAAAGCGCCCGGCCTGATCGGTGGCCACGGCCGCGAGCGGGACGACCGTGAATTCCTTCGGCGCAGTCTGTTCGATAGTGACGCGAACCGTTTGACCGTCAGTCAACATACCGTCCGGATTGGGGAAAACCGCTCGCACAAGTTGCCCGTCGGTGCGCGGATCTACCAGCACATCCAGGAAATCCATCTTGCCTGATTGGGGCAGAAAGCTACCATCCGCAAGTCTCGCCTTCACTGATAACTTCTCAACTTTGGTTTCTCGCCGTGCCTTGATTAGCTCCGCCTGCGTCACGGGGAAGAGTACGTGCATCTCATCGGTGCGCACCACGGTCGTCAGCACGCCCGTTTCGGGACTGACGAGATTGCCGGGGGTGACGGCCTCCCGGCCGACGCGACCGTCGATTGGTGATTTTATTTCGGTATACGAGAGTTTGATCTCCGCATCCTGGATGGCGGCCTTGGCCTCCATCACGCTCGCCCGAGCGCGGGCCTCTTCTGCGACATTGACGTCGAGCTGCGCCTGGGAGGCGACCTGCCGGCTCTCGAGGGTCTTGTAGCGTTCAAGTTGTGCGGCGGCGTTCTTGAGCGTCGCCTCTGCCGCTGCGAGCTGTGCCTTGCGCTGAGCGAGCGCGGCCTCAAACGGTTCCCGCTCGATCGTGAACAGGAGTTGGCCCTTCTTAACCTGGGCGCCGGCCTCGAAGCGCTGCTCGACGAGGAACCCCTGCACGCGCGCGCGGATCTCGACTTTCTCAATAGCCTCGACGCGGCCGATGAATTCCGCCTGGCGGCCGAGTGGCCGGGTCTCGGCCGGCACGACGAGCACCGCGGGGGGCGTTGCAGGCGGCTTCGGTGCCTGTGCATGCGCCATACTCACCAAAGTAAGAAGCCCGGCTGCCAAAAACCAAACACGGAACCGGGAGAAGGAAAAAAGTGACATTGTTCCACCAACAGAATTGTAAACGCCAATCCATAGCATGCGGCCTCGTCTTTTCACTAGTTGATTGGCCCAGCTCGTTCTTGTATCGCCCGGAAAGGTCACGCATCACGCCTGGGCTGTCATGTTATCATGACATGGCTACGATTTCGGATCGTGCCTGCCGAGCCTAAAGACCATGATCTCCTCTCCCCTTCCCCATCACCGCTTCGTCAACTGGGTCGCTCTCGTTGGCGCCACATGGCTCATCTTGCAGGGTCTGTGGTGGATCTGCTGGTACGAAGCCCACGAGGGTTGTACGACTGGTCGAGTACCCGGCGTCACGCCACTCGCTCTTTTTTCGGCGGGAGGTGTGCTCTTGACTACGGCCTTCTGGCGGCTGGTGGTGCAACGTCGCAGGAGCCTCGGTCTCGATGATGGACCTGTATGGCTGGCGATCGCGCTCTATCTCGCTCAGACCGCCGTGATACTCGTCGGCGACTGGCTATGGCTCGAGGACTGTCTGCAAGAGCGAGGCGACGGCTCGGGCCGGCAGCTCATCTTTTTCCTTTTGTGGGCTGGAATGGCCTTTCTGTCGCTTGGCCTCGCGTTGCGCAATCTCTATATGCTTCTCACAAGGGGGCGCTGACACGCGAAATCCCTACTTCAATTGAGGTGTTAATCGATGCCCATGTCCGCCACCGAAATCGAGCGCAGGATCAAAGCAAAGTTGCCCGACGCTGAGGTGCAGTTGACGGATCTTGCGGGAGACAACGATCACTGGGCTGCCCATGTGGTCTCGGCTACATTCAAGGGCCTGCCGCGAGTGCGCCAGCATCAACTCGTCTACGAAGCGTTCGGTGGCGAAATGGGCAACGTGCTGCATGCGCTGCAGCTCACGACCGCGCTGCCGGCCGAGTAGCGGCCCGGGCGCGCCATTGACATCGAGCTTGTCCGGCCCCCAACTAACTTTCCAGCGACCCCAAACCGGTGCAATTCAGCCGTCCAGGAGAACTACATTATGAGCGATAGCGATGTTCAAGCGCTGATCAAGGAAACCATCAATTCCAACGATGTCGTGCTCTTCATGAAGGGGAACGCCCGATTTCCGCAATGCGGGTTCTCGGCCACGGCGGCGAAAATCCTCCAGCACCTCGGCGTGCCGTTCAAGGATGTGAACGTACTGGAAGATCAGGCCATCCGTGAGGGCATCAAAAGCTTTTCGAATTGGCCGACGATTCCGCAGCTCTACGTCAAGGGTGAGTTCATCGGCGGGTGCGATATCATGCGCGAGATGTTCGAGGCCGGCGAATTGCACGACCTCATCTGCCAAAAAGGCATTCCCCACCAGCATCACCACGGCTGAGAGGCTGAAGTCCGGTCTTTAGCCCTGGTTTCGCCATGTCCAGGGCCTGGTATGCTGCCCGCGCCGCAGAGTCAGCGGCGCGGGTTTTTTGTTTTGTGGAGAAGGCAGGACCAGGCATGCGGCTCGGCGGACGGCGATTTCTGTTGAGCCTCGCCATTATCGCGGCCTCCGTTTGTCTGGCGCTCGGCATCTCGATGCCAATCATCAAGCTGACGAAGTACGTATTCTGGTCAACCGAGCACTCGCTCATCTCGACCGTGCAGGTCCTCATCAACGACGGCCAGATGTTCCTCGGCTTGACGGTTCTGATCTTTTCGATCGTGCTGCCGGTTCTGAAATTGCTTTACCTGCTCCTCGTCTCCACCCTGCCCGCCAGCGAACTCGTTCGTCAGCACAAGCGGTTGAAGGCTCTCGAGTGGCTCGGCAAGTGGTCCATGCATGACGTCTTGGTGCTCGCCCTCACCATTTTTTTCATCAAGGCGCAGGGGCTTTACGATGCGACGAGCCTGACGGGCGTCTATTTCTTCACCGCCGCCGTCGTGCTCATGATCCTGTCCTACGCGTGGCTCAGAAACGAAGGTCTGGCCGCCGCACCCATGCTGGAGGCCGCGACACCGCCGCCGATATCCGCATTCCGAAATTTCGTTCTGTCGTTCCTAATTATTCTTGCGACCGTCTTCTTCGCGCTGGGCATCATCCTGCCAAGCATACGCTTCACCACGATCTATGTGTGGACCAACGAGCACTCCATAGCGACCATCATCTGGGCGCTATACGACAGCCAGGAGATCTTTCTCTGCGTCGTCCTGTTCCTATTCTCGATCCTATTCCCGTTCCTGAAGCTTTTCTATCTGCTCACTCTTGTGACTTCGCCTGATATTCCCCCGGAGTTCCGCAAGAAATCGATCGCCACCATGGAATGGCTGGGGCGCTACTCGATGACGGACGTGATGGTTCTGGCGCTCATGATCTTCTACGTGAATTCCTCCGGCTATACGGAGGCGCGCGTTTTGCCCGGCATCTATTTCTTTGCCGCGAGTGCGCTCATAACGATGCTCGCTTACGGCTGGGCGAACACGGTGCCCGCGCGCCGCCCCACAGCCGCAGTTGCCGGCGAGCCTGTGCCCCTGCCGACCCACCCATCGCGCCGGCATCGCGGCTGACAAAAAGAAAAAGCCGGTCCTGAGGACCGGCTTTCCCAAACTCTGCAGAACTGTCAGGATGGCCACGCCAGCAGGCGTGTCGCGCCGATCAGCGCGAGTAGAACTCGACCACCAGGTTCGGCTCCATAACGACGGGATAGGGCACGTCGGCCAATGCTGGCACGCGCGACAGCTTCGCGGTCATCTTGGAGTGATCAATCTCGACGTAGTCCGGCACATCGCGCTCGGTGCTCTTGATCGCCTCGAGCAGCATCGGCAGCTGACGCGCGGCTTCCTTAACCTCGACGACATCGCCGATGCGCAGCCGATAGCTGGGGATCGTCACCCGGCGGCCGTTGACCTTCACATGGCCGTGGCTGACGAACTGGCGGGCGGCGAACACCGTCGGCACGAACTTCGCGCGGTAGACGACCGCATCGAGGCGGCGCTCGAGAAGGCCGATCAGCTGCTCGGACGTCGAGCCCTTCAGGCGCGCGGCTTCCTTGAAGAGGCGCAGGAACTGGCGCTCCGAAATATTGCCGTAGTAACCCTTCAGCTTCTGCTTGGCCTTGAGCTGCTGTCCGAAGTCGGAGAGCTTCGAAACCCGGCGCTCACCGTGCTGGCCGGGACGGCTCTCGCGCTTGTTGAGAGGGCTCTTGGGCCGGCCCCAGATGTTTTCACCCAGGCGGCGGTCGATCTTGTGCTTGGCGCTATGGCGCTTGGTCATGGTCTGGCACTCCGTTATGAGTTGCAGGCACAGCGCACCTTGCGCCGTCCTGTTGGAGCGCCCCCTCCTCTGCCCGTCTCTCCGTTCCGGAGGTCTGGACCGACAGGTGACAGGCGTGACGGCCTGAACACCGCGGGTGCGCAAAAGTTAACGCGGGCCTTGGAGGCCCGCGTCGGAAGTGTTCCTAGAGAAAGTCGGACCCGCAGTCAACCCGGCGAAGGGCTACTCGGCTTTCTCCGGCGCCGCTGCGGCGGCCGGGGTGGTCTTGGGTACAGTGGAGCCCGTGGCTGTCTGGTCGGGGGCGGCGGCAGGGGCGCCACCAGCCTGGACCGGCGCTACCTTCACCTTGAAGTTCGGGCCGCTTTCCACATAGGCCACGATCACGTCACGGACCTTGTTGCGCTGCTCCTCGGTGCAGGTCTGGGTCGCGCTCTTGCCGTCATCGATGACGACTTCCTTGTCGCCGTCCTTCTCTACGAGGCGGATCTTGCCGGTGAGCAGCATCACGGTCGTGAGATGCAACTGGTTAATGTAGACCATCTGCTGGTCAGACCAGTTCTTCTTCTCCTCCTCGCGCTTCATCAGCGAGCGGTGGTTGATGATCTGATGATCGGTCAGGCCACAGATCTGGGCATGGGCCGAGATGCGGCCGACGCGAATGACTTCGCGCGCCACATCGATCGGAACCATCACCTCATCCTTTTTCTTCTTATCGATGACGATGACTGTGCCGTCCTGCTTGGAGAACTGCTGAGGGGTGAGCGACCAAGCGTACTCCATAAACGAGCGCACGGACTTCTCGCTCAGTTCTTGCGCGGAAGCCGGCAGAACCACACTCAGAGTTGTCGCCGCAGCCAGCGCCCCGATCACCCCCGCCCTGATCGTCATTCGCATCTTGCATTGCCCCTATTCTTGTGTGAGCCGTTCAAGCCCGTTCCTACGGCCCATCGTATGCGCTGCCGCCGGCGTCAGCCTAATTCCCTACCGCTCCGGCGAGTTTCAAGGGACCCGCATCCAGAGGTCTTCCGGTTCCTAGCCAGTGACGTTTTCCCGGGCATCGCTCGGCTCAAAACTTGGCCAGATCAAGGCAGGTGGTGTGGATCATTTTCGGACCAGTCCCTTGCCCCGCGCCAGAGTTGCAACTATGCCACGCAGAGTTTTAACCTCCTGGCCCGTCAGTTCGGCGCGCAAAAACATCGACCGCAGATTATTCACCACCGAGGGACGTTTTCCGGGCGACGAGAAGAAGCCCTGCCGCTCCAATTCTGCCTCGATATGCTCAAAGAATCCAAAGAGTTCCTCCTTGGTGGCGGGCAGCTGGTCACCCAGGTGGACACCGCTTGTTACAGGCGTCTCATAGGTCGTGACCCGGCCGAGCGAAGCGGCCTCGGAGTGGCGCATCCACTCGTAGCCGAGGATGAGCACCGCCTGCGCCAAATTGAGCGAGGCAAAACGGCTGTTCACGGGGATCATCACGATTGCGTCGGCCTTGGCCACCTCGGCTGTTTCCAGCCCATTCCGCTCACGTCCGAAAATAATGCCACACCGCTGGCCGTCTCCGATGCGGCGGCGCATCTCGACCACGACCTGCTCGGGCGTCATCACGGGCTTTCGCAGGTCGCGCTGGCGGGCGGTGGTGGCGCAGACCCAATTCAGATCTGCGAGGGCAGCGTCATACGTCTCGTAGGCTGCCGCGTCATCGATGACGTAGTTCGCCCCGGATGCTGCGATGCGGGCCTTCTCGTTCGGCCAGCCATCCCGTGGATCGACTAGGCGTAAGTCGTCGAGCCCGAAGTTGGCACAGGCCCGCGCCACCATGCCGATATTATCTGGCAGCTGCGGCTCGACGAGGATGATGGACGGGGTCTTGCCGGCGGGGGCGATCGGACTTCCCTTGATATGCGCCCGGCGAATTCCATGGCGGAGCTTGCGCAGAACGCGGCGCGCCCAAAACCAGTAGTTCTCGCCTGACCACGTCTTCTCAAGCGCCGCCAGCGCCGGTGTTGTCAGACGGCCCGTGCCGGTTCCGAGCAGGCGGACTGCGCCGTCACCCACGACGATCTCCTCGTGGCGGGCGATGAAGTCGTCCAGCGACGCAATCCCTTGCGCATCCGTGCGACGCTTGCAGCCGGGACACGTCACCTGATCGGCTTCGCAACGCAGTTCCGCGCAGTAGGTAAGCACGGGATCAAGGGTTTGCCGGTCAAGCCCTGGGATGGCCAGAGCCGCCAAGCCCGCATCGACGGTCTTCTCGTGGCAGGCGTGCACGATGGTACTTAGCGCCTTGCCACCTACGCGGGGCTCCCCCTCCTCGAACTCGATCTGCATGTTCACTCTTTCGCTGGCGGCGCCTGGGGCGTCCGCGTGTCAGCCCGGCTATACCGAAGCGCCGGCGGTGCGCCAAGGCTCAGAGCGCGATTGTCCTTTTGGGCGGGTGCGGCCCGGGGCCCCTTGGCGATCCCGCAGGGGGGCCTTATGGTGCGCCGCATCAACTTCGCCCGCCACACTCAAGAAAGACAGGCACGCCCCACATGACGAAGATCAAGGTGACCGGCACCGTCGTGGAACTCGACGGCGACGAGATGACCCGCATTATCTGGCAGCTCATCAAGGATAAGCTCATCCACCCTTATCTCGACCTGAATCTGGAGTACTACGATCTGGGCGTCGAGTATCGCGACAAGACGAACGATCAGGTCACTATCGACGCGGCCAACGCCATCAAGAAGCACGGGGTGGGCGTGAAGTGCGCAACCATCACGCCGGATGAAGCGCGCGTCCAAGAGTTCAAACTCAAGGAAATGTGGAAGAGCCCTAACGGCACCATCCGCAATATCCTGGGTGGCGTCATTTTCCGCGAGCCCATCATCTGTAAGAATGTGCCGCGGCTTGTTCCGGGTTGGACGCAGCCCATCATCGTCGGCCGTCATGCCTTCGGCGACCAGTACCGCGCCACTGATTTCAAGTTTCCTGGCAAGGGCACTCTGACGATCAAATTCGTCGGTGAAGACGGCGCAGTGATCGAGAGAGAGGTCTTCAAGGCCCCGGGTGGCGGCGTTGCCATGGCTATGTACAATCTCGACGAATCCATTCGCGAATTCGCGCGTGCGTCGTTCAACTACGGCCTCAACCGCAACTATCCTGTCTACCTCTCGACCAAGAATACGATTCTCAAGGTCTACGACGGCCGCTTCAAGGACATCTTCCAGGAGGTCTTCGACGCGGAGTTCGCCGAAGAGTTCAAAAAGCGCAAAATCGTCTACGAGCACCGGCTGATCGACGACATGGTCGCTTCCGCCCTCAAATGGTCGGGCGGCTACGTATGGGCGTGCAAGAACTACGACGGCGACGTGCAATCCGACACCGTCGCGCAGGGCTTCGGCTCGCTGGGCCTCATGACGTCCGTACTGATGACACCCGATGGCCGGACGGTGGAAGCGGAGGCCGCCCACGGTACCGTCACGCGCCACTTCCGCGAGCACCAGAAGGGCAAGGAGACTTCGACCAACTCGATTGCCTCCATCTTCGCCTGGACGCGCGGGCTTGCCCATCGCGCCAAGCTCGACGGTAACGAGGATCTGAAGCGCTTCGCCGCCACACTCGAAAAGGTCTGCGTCGACACGGTGGAGTCGGGGTTCATGACCAAGGATCTCGCCCTCCTTGTCGGGCCAGATCAGAAGTGGCTTTCCACCACAGGCTTCCTCGACAAGATCGATGACAACCTGAAAGCCGCGATGGCCGCGGGCTGATAAGCCTGCGCGCCAATTCGCGGCTGGCAGCTTGGATCGCCGGCTGCGGAGCGCTAAACTGATTTGTTGCAGCGACACGCAACGCGCCGTTTATTGACAATGTGCCAAGCCGGCTCGTGCCCCGCCGGGGCTGTCATGCTAGATGAGCGCACGATTAGACCGTCAACCGCTGCACCAGCCATCCGGATGCTCGAGGACCACCAAAGCTTTCAACTTACGTTTTCCGTCCGACATCTGTTCGTCGGCATGGTGGCATTGGCGCTGAGCATCATGCCGGTGCGGGCCGTGGAACCGTTGCATGCACCGCTCTTCAGCCGCGCCTTTTCGCCAGACTACATAGCCACAGCCGACGATGCGTTGCCTGGCGAAACGCCACGTCCGGTGAAGGTATTCTTCCGCGTGACCGAACTGGGCGATTTGAAGATCACGAGCGGGCGCGTCGTGGTCGCGGACCCGTTCGTGCGCATGGACGATCCGCCGATCGCCACTCCCATTCCAAACGGCTCTTATCCTGTGCGCCTCGCTGTTCTGCAGGGCACGATGGGTAACCGTCGGGTGGCATTTGCGCGGGTCGATTTCTCACCGGCGCCGGTTGTGCGCTGGCAAGCCGCTAAATCCGAGGACTTCTACCGGGATGCGGAGAACCCCGGTGGATCCTGGAATTTCGAGGTCGATTCGGGCATGGCCGCATTCTTCGATCCCGAAGCCGGCGCAGCAGCACTGAAGGCCGCGAACGGTAACGAGGACTTCTTCGACAGCTGGTTGGAGAAAGGGCTGAACCGAGGCTGGAAAGACGATGGCGCAAGCGGGGCGTTTCGTCTCCTGATCGATGCCGGCCCGGCCAATGTGGCCGCCTTCGATGCCGGCTGGGGTGACGGGGTTTATATGGCCTATATCGGCTATGACGCCGATGGCCATGCGGCCGCGCTCGTTGCAGACTTCGACATCCTTGACTGGTCCAAAGTGAGTGAATAGCGCCGTGCTCAACTCTCAATCGGCGGGGTCGTCTTGGCCTTCACCCCATGGCTCTCCTTGCGCCCCGCCTTGCCCGCCGCCGATTGCAGTGCCGAGCGGAACTCGTCGCGCTTCTCGTGGATCGAAGCGATGACTGGGCCGGTCGGCACGCCGAGATCGACGAGGGCTGCCTCGGAAAGTTGTAGGCTCGCTTCGATCGTTTCAGGAACAGCGTCAGTGACGCCGATCTCATAGAGAAACCGCGCGTGATCCGCGTCACGCGCACGCGCGATAATCGTTATCGTCGGGCTCAACGCGCGGATCATACGCACGATGTCCTCGGTGGCGCTCCAGTCGTGGATCGTGATGATGACTGCCCTGGCGCGTAAAAGACCGCAGTGGATGAGAAAGCTCGTGTTGAGCGCATCGCCGTAAAAGACGGGCCGGCCTTCCGAGCGAGCATCGCTGACGATATCCGGCCGCTTCTCCGTGATGACGTGATTGATGCTGTGCACATCGAGCATGCTGGAGACCAGCGTTCCCACGCGGCCGTGCCCGATCACAATAGCGACAAGTTCTTCGTCCGCGGCGGGCTTGGCCATCAGTTCGGCGGACACAGTTGCGGTGGGAACCGGAAAAGCGAGCTTGGCGATGTTGTCCAGGACCGGAATGAGGAACATGGAAAGCGACGCCACCACGACCAGGAACGAGGAGACACTCTGTTCGAGCACACCGACGGTTGCCGCGATACCGAGCAGAATGAAGGCGAACTCGCCAGCAGGCCCGATTACGGCTGCCGTACGGCCCGCCACCACGCGCTCGAAGCCGAAACTGCGCACGAGCGCCCCCGTGATCACGCCTTTTGCAAGGATCAGCCCGGCAACCGCACCCAGAACCGCAAGAGGGCTTTGCAGGACCGCGCCCACGTCTAGTCCCGCGCCGACTGTGAAGAAGAAGACTCCCAGTAGCAAGCTCTTGAACGGTTCGATCGTCGCCTCAATCGCCTTGCGGTATTCGGTTTCGGCCAGCAGGAGACCGGCCACGAACGCACCCAGCGCCATCGACATGCCGGCAGCGGCGGTGAGCACGCCGCTGCCGACGGCGACAAGAAGAACGGCCGCCACGAAAAGGTCGTTGCTGCCGGTCGATGCGACGAGCCGGAAGAGCGGACGCAGTACCATATAGCCGGCCCCGACGAGGATACCGACCCCGGCGAGACTTTGCGCAAAGGCCGTCAAGAGGCCGGAAACAACCGCCTCCTCACTCTGCTGGCCAAGGATCGGAACAAGGATCAGTAGCGGGATGACGGCAAGATCTTGGAGGAGAAGAATGGCGAAGCTCGCTCGCCCAGTACCGAGCGACATGCGGTTCTGGGACGACAGCAACTCGATCACGATGGCAGTCGAAGAGAGCGCCAGCGCGAAACCGATGACGATTGAAGCTGCCGTCGTCTGCCCCAAGTAAGCGGCGAAGAAACCAATCACCGTGGCACTGATCAGAACCTGAAGCGTGCCAAGCCCGAAGACGAGACGGCGCATGGTCCATAGGCGCCGAGGCGCCAGTTCCAGCCCAATGATGAAAAGCAGAAACGTGACGCCGAGTTCGCCGACGGGGGCCAGCTTTTCGTATTCGTAGACCGTGAACCAGCGAAAAATCGGGTCGTAGGGCAGAAGCCCCCCCAGCATGTGAGGACCGAGCACGACGCCGATCAGCAGATAAGCGAGAATGGGATTGAGGCGAACCTTCTGCAGCAGGGGGACGGCTACGGCTGCCGTCGCCAGAACGACGAGAACGTCTTCATAAGTTGTAACGTCGTTCGCCACCGCCATCGTATAGTTAGCCCCCGCCCGCCGCGAATCCCCGCAACGGGACCGTGCGCTCAAAGCATCGGCCGGATCATGTTGCAGTGCAAGTGCGCGAAAAATTGCTTCGCGTTCTGCACTATTCCGAGGCACTTGCCTCGACTTTATCCATCCGCTCCGCCGCCTGGACCTGAAACAACTCGCAGGCCTTCTCACCGGCACCGCACAGAAGAGCCAGCTTCCACCTTGTCCCCCGCCTTGCGCCGACAAGCGGCCGCAGGATGCACCGTGGTTTTGGGCATGGAAAAGACCCACTGGGTGCCGTCGGTCCTGTCGCGATAAACAAAAAGCTTGTTGTCCGTCCAAACCTTTTCGAGGGCCTCGGACTGCATATGCAGGATCAGATCCACCATATCCGCCTTGCGCCCACACATGGAGGTATCCTCGGCGCCCGCTGACGCGACCGAACCGATGAGGACAAGCCCCGTCAACAATCCACATGCCACGCGCATAGTCTGACAACCTCCCGATTTTCTGATGGCTTTTTACCGCAGGTATACGAACCAGCCTTAGCCGTCGATCATTGATTCCACTGCGTTCAGCGCTTCGTCGGCCTTCGAGCCGTCAGGGCCGCCGGCCTGCGCCATGTCCGGCCGCCCCCCGCCGCCCTTGCCGCCGGACTTTTCCGAAGCCGCGCGCACGAGGTCGATAGCATTGTAGCGCCCGGTCAGATCGGGCGTAACGGCGACGACAATGCCAAGTTTGCCATCGGCGGAGGCATTGGCGATCGCGACGACCCCGGAGCCTACCTTCGCCCGGCCTTCGTCCGCCATGGCCTTGAGATCCTTCATATCGACGCCCGAAACCGAGAGCCGGAAGAAATTGGTGTCGCCCACCTTGGAGACCGCAGATGCCCCGGCGCCGGCCGTGCCGCCACCCCCGAGTGCCAACTGCTTCTTCGCATCGGCCAGTTGTTTCTCAAGCGCTCTGCGCTCTTCCACGATACTCTTTAGCCGCTCGACGATATCCTCCGGTCGCGTCTTCAGGATCGCTGCGGCCTCTTTCAACCGCTCGTCGGCCTCCGCCAGATAGGCACGTGCTTCGTCGGCCGTCAGCGCCTCGATGCGCCGGACACCCGCCGAGCTTGCACCCTCACCAACGACCTTCACGAGGCCAATGTCGCCGGTACGCTTCACATGCGTTCCGCCGCACAATTCCACAGACCAAGCCTTATTGCTCCCGGGGGGCGGCTCGCCCATCGAGACAACGCGCACCTCGTCGCCGTACTTCTCGCCGAAGAGCGCCATGGCACCCAACTCCTTGGCATCATCCAGTGCCATCAGGCGCGTTTCCACGGGCGAATTCTGCAGCACCAGAGCGTTGGTCAACGCCTCGACCTGCTTCACTTCATCCACTGTCATCGGCTTAGGGTGAACGAAGTCGAACCGCAGCCGGTCAGGGGCCACCAGAGAGCCCTTCTGGGCCACGTGCTCGCCGAGAACCTGTCGCAGGGCTTCGTGCAGGAGATGGGTTGCGGAGTGGTTGGCACGCGTCGCCGTGCGCCTGGCATGATCCACCTCAAGTTCAACCGCATCGCCGCTCTTGAAGCTGCCCGCCTCGACCACGCCCAGATGCACGAAGAGGTCGCCAAGCTTCTTCTGAGTATCGGTGACGCGGAAGAGCGCGCCCTTCGGGCCCCGGATGACGCCCTGATCGCCGACCTGCCCGCCGCTCTCACCATAGAACGGTGTCTGATTGAGGACGATCACGCCCTCCTCACCGGACTTCAAAGTCTTCGCCTCGCTGCCCCCCGACACGAGGGCCACGACGACTCCCTCTGCCGTCTCGGTGTCATAGCCCAAGAACTCGGTCGAGCCGACCTTCTCCTTGGTCTCGAACCAGACCGTTTCGGTGGCCGCCTCGCCCGAACCCTTCCAGGCCCTGCGTGCATCTTCCTTCTGCTTCTCCATCGCGGCGTTGAAGGCAGCCGTGTCGACCGTTATGCCTCGCGGCTTCAGCGCATCTTCGGTCAGATCGAGAGGGAAGCCGTAGGTATCGTACAGCTTGAAGGCCACGTCGCCGGGGAACACCGCGCCTGTATCCAGACCATAGGACGCATCGCCCAGTAGCTTGAGGCCGTGCTCCAACGTCTTGCGGAAGCGCGTTTCTTCCAATTTCAGTGTCTCGGCGATGAGTGGCATTGCACGGGACAGCTCCGGGTAGCTGTCGCCCATTTGACGCACGAGCGCCGGAACAAGGCGGTGCATGAGCGGCTCCTTTGCGCCCAGCAGATGCGCATGCCGCATGGCACGGCGCATGATGCGGCGAAGCACGTAGCCGCGGCCCTCGTTGGAGGGCAGCACGCCGTCCGCGATGAGGAAACTCGTAGACCGCAGGTGATCGGCGATGACGCGATGCGAGAAGCGCGCCTCGCCCTGCGCCTTCACGCCCGTCGCGTCGACCGAGGCGGCGATCAAGGCCTTGAATAGATCGATGTCATAATTGTCGTGCACGCCTTGCAGCACGGCCGAAATGCGTTCCAGTCCCATGCCCGTGTCGATGGACGGCTTGGGCAGCGCGATCCGGTCATCTGGCCCCCGCTGCTCGTATTGCATGAACACGAGGTTCCAGATTTCGATGAACCTATCGCCTTCCGCGTCGGCCGAACCTGGCGGACCTCCGGGTATGCCTTTCTTGCCGTCTGGATCATGGTCATAGAAGATTTCCGAGCACGGTCCGCATGGTCCCGTGTCGCCCATGGCCCAGAAATTGTCGGCAGTGGCAATGCGCACGATCCTCTCATCCGGAAAGCCGGTCAGCTTCTTCCAAATGCGAAATGCGTCCTCGTCATCGTGGTAGACCGTCACCAACAGCCGTTTCTTGTCTAGACCGTAGTCGTTGGTGATCAGCTCCCAGGCAAGCTCGATCGCACGCTCCTTGAAGTAGTCTCCGAACGAGAAGTTGCCTAGCATCTCGAAGAAGGTGTGGTGGCGCGCGGTGTAGCCGACGTTGTCCAGATCGTTGTGCTTGCCGCCGGCGCGGACGCATTTCTGAGAGGACACAGCCCGCGTGTAGGAGCGCGTCTCCTGGCCGGTGAAGACATTCTTGAATTGCACCATCCCGGCGTTAGTGAACATCAGCGTCGGGTCGTTCCGCGGAACGAGCGGAGAGGAGGCGACGATCTCGTGACCGTTGCGCTTGAAATAGTCCAAAAACGCCGCTCTGACTTCGTTGACGCCCGTCATGTGTATCCCGACTTTCCGCGTGTTCGGATTTGGCTCGCGCGACGCAGGACCCGCGGTCAGCCCGTGCCACCGCTGCCCCTAACCCACCTCATCGATCGGGCGGTTCTAGCCGTGCCCGCTGCCCCTTGTCCAGAAACCGCGCTGCCGCAAGGCTTCCCGGTCGGAAAAACGTCAAACGGGGACCCTGGGGCCCCCGTTTCAGGTGCGGACCGGGCAATCCGGCCCGTCTGCCGGGCCGTCCGCCATCCCACATCTGGTATTTCTTAGCGCTTCCCCTTCGCACCCTTACGGGGTGCGTCGTCGACGTCGGGGAGGACGCCATCTTCGTCAGGCACCTCCTCGTCGGTGTCGCCCTCTTCCGGCTCCGTCAGCATCTTGTCCACGATCAGTCCGGCGTTGGAGCGGATCGCCTTCTCAATGGCGTTGGCGACCTTCGGATTGTTGCGGAGGAACTCCTTGGTGTTTTCACGCCCCTGGCCGATGCGCTCACCCTCGTAGGACATCCAGGCGCCCGACTTGTCGATGATATTCCCCTTGACCCCAAGATCGATAAGCTCACCGACCTTGGAAATGCCCTCACCGTACATGATGTCGAACTCGACCTGCTTGAAGGGCGGCGCGACCTTGTTCTTCACGACCTTCACGCGCGTCTGATTGCCCACCGGCTCGTCACGGTCCTTGATCTGGCCGATGCGGCGGATGTCGAGACGAACGGACGAATAGAACTTGAGCGCGTTGCCGCCGGTCGTCGTCTCGGGATTACCGAACATGATGCCGATCTTCATGCGGATCTGGTTGATGAAGATCACCATGCAGCCCGATTTCGAGATCGAGGCCGTAAGCTTGCGCAGCGCCTGGCTCATCAGGCGGGCCTGCAAGCCGGGCAAGCTGTCGCCCATCTCGCCTTCCAGTTCCGCCTTGGGCGTGAGAGCGGCCACGGAGTCGATCACGAGCACGTCTATGGCACCCGAGCGCACGAGCGTATCGGCGATCTCAAGAGCCTGCTCACCGGTGTCGGGCTGAGAGATCAGCAAATCCTCGACCTTGACGCCCAGCTTGCGGGCATAGACGGGATCCAGCGCATGCTCAGCGTCGACAAATGCGCAGGTGCCGCCCTTTTTCTGGGCCTCCGCGATGACGTGCAGAGTGAGCGTCGTCTTGCCCGACGATTCCGGACCGTAGATCTCGACGACCCGCCCTTTGGGCAGACCGCCGATGCCGAGCGCGATATCGAGACCGAGAGAACCTGTCGAAATGGCCTCCACGTCGATCGACTTGTCGTTGGTGCCCAATCGCATGATCGAGCCTTTGCCGAAGTTCTTGTCGATCTGTGCCAGGGCTGCTTCGAGCGCCTGCTTCTTGTCCATCTGCGAGGATCCCCCTTCGATCAATCTCAAGTCCGGCGTGGTCATCGGGCACCTTATGGTAAGAGTTCAAGAGCGACAATTTACCAAACGTGTACCTGCTTTGTTCCACATCGTCAATCACGTTTTGTTCTCATCCGACCCTATGATTTTGCGACGATTTTGGCGCGGCCGCAGGTTTGCCCCACTTCGCCGCTAGCTTTTGACTTGAGTCGCGTGCGGGGGTGATGGGAGGGCTTTGCCGGCCCGCGCCGTTCCGAATCGGTTGTGTTAATCCATTTCCACTTCGCTTGAGAGGAACGCTTCGATGTCGGACCGCACCATGATCGATGTCGCTGGCAAGACCCTTCTGATCCCGCGCCTGGCCAAGCGCGCGCTTCAGGTCTTGGCCTCGATGGGGCTGACGGCGCTGCTCACGCTCGCCATCATTGTTGCCAACGGCATGCTGACCGCCAAAGGCGGCTCTGCGGCTGGGCTCAATACCTGGCTCGCCTTTATCCAGCGCCCGGAGGTGATCGGCACCATGTTGCTCACTTCGGTTGTGACGATCCTCTACCTGCATTGGGACAAACCCTCGTCCGGTTCGCGCCGGTGAGTTGCCATTTGCTTTCTTGATCTTCTCCCGATCAAGCAGAACGCCCGGATCGCGCGATCCGGGCGTTTTTGCTTTCGCTGTCGGGGCGGGTGGGAAGAGTGCGGGGATCCAGAGGATTACTTGGACAGCTCTTCCTTCACCTTCTCAGCCAGCTGGGGCAGGGAGAAGGGTTTGGGCAGGAAGGCGACTTCTTCCGTGCCGAGCGTCTCCCGGAACGCCTCATTGGGATAGCCTGACACGAAGATGACCTTGATCGAAGGGTTCGTCTTGCGCAGTTCGCGGAACATGGTGGGACCGTCCATCTCGGGCATGACGACATCGGTGACGACGATGTCGATGGCGCCCTCGTGCTCCGCCACGATATCGAGCGCTTCCTGGCCGTCAGACGCTTCGAGAACTTCGTAACCCTGCCGCGTCAGGGCGCGGACCGCGAACGAGCGGACAACGTCCTCGTCCTCGACGAGCAGAACCCGGCCAACTCCCGTAAGATCTGCAGACTTGGCAGGTTGCGCTTCCTTTTCCTTGGCAGGGGTGGTGGAGGGAGCGACATCTTCCTCAACCTCGGGGATGAAGCGCGGCAGATAAACCTGGAACGTCGTGCCCTTTCCGGGCGTGCTGTCGGCGTAGATGAAGCCGCCCGACTGTTTGACGATGCCATAGACGGTCGAGAGCCCGAGCCCCGTGCCCTTGCCCACGCCCTTGGTGGTGAAGAAGGGTTCGAAAATCTTCTCCAGAACTTCCGGCGCCATGCCGGTACCCGTATCGGCCACCTCGATCGCCACATACTCGCCGATGGGCATGCCGTCGAGACCAAGCCGCTGGCTCTCCCGCTCAGTGATGTTGCGCGTCCTGACCATGATGGTGCCGCCATTTGGCAGTGCATCGCGGGCATTAACGGTGAGGTTGACGATGACGCGTACGAACTCGGTCTTATCGACGTTGACGTACCAGAGGTCGCGACTCGGCTGGATTTTGAGCGCGATCTTTTCGCCAACCGATGTCCGCAGCATGCTCCCGTTCTCGTTGATGACTTCGTCGAGAAGGAGCGGCTCTGCCTGCAGCGTCTGGCGGCGTGAGAAGGACAGGAGCTGGCGCACCATACCGGCGGCGCGATAGGCACTCTGCTGAATGTTCTTGATGTCCTTGTAGGCGGGGTCGGCCGTGCGCAGTGTCTGCAGAAGCAGATCCGAGTAGCCTATAATGGCCGTCAGCACGTTATTGAAGTCGTGTGCGATACCGCCTGCGAGCTTGCCCACGGCCTCCATTTTCGAGCTTTGGGCGAACTGCGCCTCGAGTGCCTTCTGCTCGGTCGCATCGATGACATACAGCATGGCCGTCTCGCGCTCCCCTGCCTGCTCGAGCATGGGACTCATGTAGACACGCCGGACATTCTCCGACGACAGCTCCGTTTCGATCGGCTGACCACCAGCCTTTCCAGCCAGCACGCGCTTGAGATTCTCGCTGATCGCCTGCCGGGCCGCCTTGTCGTCGGCGCGGGAAAGGACATCCACGGCAGGTTTGCCGTGACCGCCCGAAGCGTCCAGCATAAGGCGCGCGAACGCACTATTGGAACTTGTGATGCGACCGTCGGCTGACACGCTCGCGATCCCAAACGGAGCCGATTGGAAGAAGCGGGCAAAGCGCACATCGCTGGCGGCAACGTTGAGTCCGAGCCCGTGATCCGCTTCGCGGTTGATGAAGGCGAGAAGCCGCGTGCCGTCGCGGGCTGTACGCGACATCAGCCGAACCGGCAGAAGACGTCCATCCTCCCGGGTGGCGTCGATATCGAGAGATACCTGATCCTCGGTGCCGCGGCGCCACGCGCCTTCGAGCAGATCGACGGAACCGGAGGCAAGAATGTCCGTGAGACGCACGATGCGCTGATTGAGCGGTGATTGCGGGTAGCCGAGCCAGCGGCCCAGCGTGCCGTTCATGTGGCGGACGGTGCCATCCAGATCCACGGTCAAGAGCCCTACCGGTGCGGCATCATAGTAGGAGAGCGTATCGACGAGGCGTTGACGCGAAGCCGCCGTACTCATGCGCTCCTCGGTGACATCAACGACGCTCCACAGCACCGTTGGACCCGTCTCGCTACCGCGGCCGAGATCCAGCGGGGCGACCTCGATATGCAAAACACGGTGGGGCAGTCCGCCGCCCGAGGGCATGCCAAAATCCTCGCCGTGGCGGTCGCCGCGTTCGGCGGCGCGATTGAGCCGGAAGAAGGCTTCCCGTGTGGATAACTCCGCACCGAAAGCCATATCCAGCGCCGTCACGTCGCGCGAAGCGAGACGGCCGACCAATTCCTCGAGTTTGCTATTGGCATAGATGACCGTGCCGTCGCGCAGAGCGACCATCATGCCGCGATCCGAGCCCTCGGCGATGGAGCGGGTGACATCATCCGTCAGCAGTCGTTCGCCGATGCGGACATGCCCGGCGAGTAGCCCGAAGACGAAAAAGATGCCTAGGATGGCAAAAGCCGAAAGCAGGGTGAAAAGAACGGGCGTTCCCGCCGCGGTGGCTGCGAGCCCAACGGCAACAAGGCCCAGCGCGAATATCGCGCCGAGCACCGGGAGAAGGCTCGCCACACTCTCGGCACCCGATGCGGCGCCGTCGGTCATGGCGGGGCCACGGTCTGCAAGAACATTGCTTTCGCTCATGAAGTCGAAAGCTATCTGATTCGGGGGAGGGGCGGCCTCGAAGGGCGGCATGGATCATTTGCCTCGTTACGCTTACACCAGTGCCCTGCCGTTCTCAGGTTGTTTCGCCTGTCAAGGCAGCCGACCGATCAACAGCATCGCTGTCAACAGTTCGATCATCAGGGTTAAATTGCGGTGAATTTGGCGCTATAGGAGCGCTTGCCGGGCGCATCATTTTGATCAGCCCAGCGCCGAATGCGGCGTCAATCGTTACGTTCTGCTGAACGCCGATGCGGAATTGGAGCGCAATATCAATCGTCTTTGTAGACAGCCTGCAATCGCAAGTCAGCTCGGCAAAGACCTGAGATGACGAGACCCCTGAGGGAGACGCCGCACCATGTGGGACATCCTCACGTATATACTGCTCATCGTTCTGATTGCAGCGGCAGTCATCGGCGCGGCCGTGGCGGCGCGCAGCTACCTCAACGGCACAACTCCCATGCAGGGACTGTTCGGGCCAAAACCCGATCGCCGCCTGGATGTCGTAGAGCACCAGTCCATCGACGGACGACGCCGGCTCGTTCTGGTCAGGCGCGACAACGTTGAGCATCTCATCATGACGGGCGGTCCGGTGGACGTCGTCATTGAAACTGGGATCTCCACGCGGGCGGCACGGCCGGAACTGGTCGATGGCGCAGGACCGGTGTTTTCTCGCCCCGCGCGGACCTTCGGTCAGGCCGCGACCGGGGAACCATGACTTCCCTCAGGCCAGACCGCCCCATCCATCCAGCCATGGTGACAATCCGGTCTGTTCGTTTCAGTGCCCTGCGGCATTCCGGCGATCTTGAATGCCAGCGGCTTGTGCGAAAAGCCGAAAGGGTGACGAAGGCCGCCCTACTGATGACGCGTTGAAGCGATGTGGATTGGCGGTCGAAGAATCCAGAGGCAGGTTTAATTGATGCGTTTTAGACGATCGGCTTCCAAGCTCGCGGGCTTCATTGTGTTTGCCACGGCGGCGTTGATCTGCATTGCGCCGGGTGGAGGCGTGAAGGCGCAGGCGTTGCTGGAATCGATCGGGGCGATGGCGGCGGAAACTCCAGCGCCGGTCCCGCCGGTCCCCGCTGAGACCGCAGCTCCTGCCGGCGAAGCGCCCACCGCCGCACCAGCACCCGCGCCCCCCGCAGCGCAGGGCACTGAGATACCATCTGCACCGCCTCAGAATGTCAGTCCAGACCAAGTCCCGGGCGCGCGCCCGGCACAGGTGCAGGATTCACCTCCCGCACAGGTTCAAGGTGCACCCCCGGCACAGGTCCAGGGTGCCCCTCCGGCACAGATGCAAGATACGCCTCCGGCACAGTCGCCCGATGGCGCCGCCACACCGCCGGCCAACGGAGTTCCTCCAGCAGATGCCGCAACCGTCGGTGATCCCGCTGCACAGCAAGCGACCATCGAGGAAATCCGTCAGCCTGTGGCATATTTGAAGGCTGCCATCGAGATGCTGGAACAGGGCGTGGAAGCTGCCCGGACGGATGATGGGGAGCTGGCTCGTCTGCGATTGGAGATCGATGCGCTCGTTGCCGGAAGCGATCTCTTTTTAGAGAGCCTTCAGCCCCGCTACCAGACCGTCAACGCTCAGATTGCCAAGCTCGGCCCCGCTCCGGCCGCAGATCAGCCAGCGGAAGCGCCGGCCCTCGCCGCGGAGCGCGCGCGTCTGGGCCGTCTGGCGGCCGAGATCGATGGCGCGATTAAGGCAACGGGGCTGGTCCAGTTTCGCGCACGCGAGCTTCTGACCAAGGTGCAGGACTATCGTGCGAGCATCTTCACCAGCCAGCTCTTCAAACGGAGCAACTCACCCCTGAGCCTCGACACATGGCGCAGCATCGGGAACGCAATGCCCGCAGCCATCAGCGAGTTGAAATGGTCCTTCTGGCGCTGGCGCCGCGCAGCTGCAGATGACATCCCGGCCATCGTCGCTTTGTTCCTCGCCTCGATTGGCATTTATTTCGGGCTTGCGCGGTTGCGCCGGTCCGTCTTCGCGCGCCGGCTGGATACCCCGCGAACAGAACCGCCGGACTTTTTCGAACGCGCCGGCACAGCCGGTTGGGTGGCCGGCCTCCTTGTGTTGCCGTCGGCCGTAGCCGCGACCGTGCTGACCATGGGGCTGGACGAGCTGGGCCTCTGGTTTCTGGACAACGAACGGCTGGCGCTGACCTTGCTCCCCGCCTTCGTCGTGTTTGTCGCAGTGCGTTCTCTGGCCCGGGCCATCCTTCAGCCGGCGCGTCCGGAGTGGCGGCTCGTGGATCTGGCTGACGGTCCAGCCGCATCGCTCGCGACGGCCGTCACTTTCATCGGCGCGATTTATGCAGTCGACCAACTGCTCAAGGAAGCAATCCGCATCCTCGCAATGCCGCTTACCGTGAGCGTTGCCGTTGCCTTGATCTCCAGCGTCGCTTTGGCCGCACTACTCTTCAGGATCGTGGCCACCCGATTTACGCCGGCGCCAGGGCCGGAGCCCGATCTGGAACAGCCGTCTGACGCCATGACCGCACTACCGAGGGAGACAGCGGCGGAGTCTGCCCGAAGCCCCAGCGAAGTCACCTGGTGGACGCCCCGAATTCTGAAATTTCCTCTCCTAGCCGTTGCCGTTTTCATCCTCGGTGCGTCGCTCGCCGGCTATGTCGCCCTTGGCCGCTTCGTGGCCGGACAGGTCATCGTCACGGGCAGTCTCGTCATCCTCGTTATTCTCCTCCATCTCGCCATCCGGGCACTGGTTGGAGATGAGGCCCGCCAGGAGCGTGCACTGGGTCGGGTCATGCACGACCGCTTGGGCCTCGATGAAGGTCAGTCGCGCGCCGTCTCCCGCCTGGCGGCCTTGGTGCTCGACGGCCTCCTGGCGTTCGTCGCGCTTCCTTTCATTTTGGTCACCTGGGGCGTAGCTCTTCCCGATACCCTCGCTTGGCTCAAATCCCTGCTCTTCGGCTTCGAGGTCGGGCAGTTTCGTATTTCTCTGGCCCAGATCGCAGCGGCAGTAGCCCTGTTTACGGGCTTATTGTTTGTCACACGGATCGTCCAGCGCTGGGTCAACGCCTCCTTTCTCAGCAGCGCACGTATCGACCCAGGCGTTGCCAACTCGATCCACAAGGCCATCGGGTACGCAGGCTTCTCGCTGGCGCTGCTGATCGCCCTCTCCTACGCGGGCCTCGACATTACCAACCTGGCGATCGTCGCCGGTGCGCTCTCCGTCGGCATTGGCTTCGGCCTGCAATCCATCGTCAACAACTTCGTCTCAGGTCTGATCCTGCTCGTCGAACGGCCAATAAAAGTCGGCGATCTTGTCGTCGTGAATAACCAGTGGGGCCGTGTGCGAAACATCGCGGTTCGGGCCACCGAGATTGAAACGGCAGACCGCTCATCGCTCATCGTTCCCAATTCCGAGCTGATCTCGACGACGGTCACTAACTGGACGCATCGCAATGCCCTCTTCCGGGTCACTATTCGCGTCTCGGTGGGCTACGACAGCGATCCGGATCAGGTCCGCGAGATCCTGCTGCGGGTCGCCACCGAGAGTCCCAATGTCCTCCAGCAGCCTCCGCCCGATGTTCTCTTCGAGAACTTCGGAGCAAGCGGTCTCGACTTCGCCCTCCACACGATCATCCCCGACGTGTCGAAGAGCTTCGTGACGCAGACGCAATTGCGCAGCCAGATCCTGCGGGAGTTCCGCGCCGCGGGCATCGAGATCCCGTTCAATCAGACCGATGTCCACTTGCGCGATCTGGATTTCCTGAAGCCGCTTTTGGAGCGCGTGCAGGAGGTTCGGGCCAAGGAAGCAGCCGAGATGCACGGCAAGCGGCGGCAACCAGGAGGCCGACCTTCACGGACAACGCGAGCCCGGCTGATCGCCGCGAATGCGACGGCAAAGCATTTGACCGGGGTTCCGCAGCGCGTTCAGTGCGACGGCTCGTTGTCGGCTCTGTCCCCGAAGGCAGAAGGATTGAGCGTCTTCAGATCCAGGGCAACCAGATCGACCTTGGCGACCTGATATGTGCTCTGCGGCCTGATCCGCTCGGACACGGTGAGGACGCCCAGGGCGACGGCAGCATTGTGGGCCGCAATCCGGCTCTCGGTGCTTTTCGCTCCCGCATCAGACAGACCTTGCACGATGAGAAAAAAGAACAGCCAGGCCACCGCGCTGCGCGCCCAGTGCCTACCACTAAAATTCAGAATGGCCACCATAACCAAACCCACTCCAAAAGGCCGACAGGGCCGTTTGGGGTAGTCTGGCGTGAAATTATTGCGCGCCGGTTAATAGCTGTGCCGCTTCGAAACGGGAGATGAAAACCCAGACGTCCGAGCCGCCTAATCCTCGCGATAAACCCGTTCGCGCCGTTCGTGACGTTCCTGGGCCTCCAGCGACAAAGTCGCGATGGGACGGGCGTCCAAACGCTTCAGTCCGATTGGCTCGCCAGTTTCCTCGCAATAGCCGTAGGTCCCGTCCTCGATCCGGGCGAGAGCAGCATCAATCTTTGAAACAAGCTTACGCTGGCGGTCGCGAGCCCTGAGTTCGAGCGCACGGTCGGTCTCTGAGGTCGCCCGGTCGGCGAGATCAGCGTGCTGGACGGAATCCTCGTGCAGCCCTTCCAGTGTCTCCTTGGTCTGCCGGATAATCTCCTCCTTCCATGAGAGGAGCTTCTGGCGGAAGTAAAGCCGCTGATATTCGTTCATGAACGGCTCGTCCTCGGAAGGACGATAATCCGGCGGCAGGACAATGGCCGATGCTTTCGCGCGATCCACGAGTTTCTTATCCGACTGCTTCTGGGCAGCGCGGGTAACGGCCTTTGCCCTCTTGGGCGCAACCACCTTGGCCGCCGACTTAGAAGACGCCGGCTTTACCGGAGCTGCCTTCGCCGCAGCCTTCGACGCCGTTGTCTTCGAAGACGTTGGCTTGGCCGCCTTCACCTTGACGGCCGCAGGGGCAGAACGCGCAGCCTTCGCCCGCGCACCGCCTTTGGCCACGGCAGACCGCTTGGCGCCGGCGTTCGGCGCCGATTTAACGGTCTTACCCTTTTGATCGCGTCTGCCCATTTCCGGTCTCCGTTGAGGCTACCTCAAGCGCCCGTGCCGGTTGCAGTGCGGCTCGACTCGCGCACCGAGACCGGATGTCGCGACCGTATTGTCGCGGGCGGTAGGGGAAGTCAAGGCAGCCGGAGCCCCAACGCGCATTTGGCGTGAATTTCCCCGCCATTGCGGTTACTTAATGTCGTTCAATTTGACGCTGTATACGCGAACATGCGCGAGAGGCACAGCGATAACCAAGCCTTAACCAATTGCGTACAATCGAGAGTTGTTCCGCGGTTGCGGGACAACCAAGAAGGGCCGCCTCCCATCAGGCGTCTCCCAAATACCCGAGCGAAGGAATGGCTGCATAATAGCGCTCCGACGTCCCACCACCCCGGCCAGGCCCACGTTTCCCAACGGCGGGGGCTTCCCCGAGGCGGGTTTGCAGTGCCCTCGCAAGGCGGATCGCGCTCCCAACCAAGCGCTCCTCTAGCGCCACTCTCTGTTTTTCAAGAGAGTGGCGCTTTTTCTGCCAAATAGACCTTGCGATCCCGAGCTCTGCAGAGGCGTTGCGCCCCCTTGCCCGCTGTTCGCACGCCGACGTAGGGTCCACGCGCAAACGCCAACCAGGATGCGCGCACAAACCATGAAATTCGAAGGCACAAGTAGCTACGTTGCAACGCCGGATCTAAAGGTGGCCGTCAATGCCGCCATAACGCTGCAGAGGCCACTCCTCATCAAAGGGGAGCCAGGTACCGGCAAGACCGTGCTTGCGCTCGAAGTGGCCCGTGCTCTGGATGCGCCGATCATAGAATGGCACATCAAATCCACGACCAAGGCCCAGCAGGGCCTCTACGAGTACGATGCCGTCTCGCGCTTGCGCGACAGTCAGCTGGGTGACGAGCGGGTGAAGGACATCCGCAATTACATCAAGCGCGGCAAATTATGGGAGGCGTTCGTCATGGAGCGCCGCCCCATCCTGCTCATCGACGAAATCGACAAGGCCGACATCGAGTTCCCGAATGATCTTCTGCAGGAACTCGATCGCATGGAGTTCTTCGTCTACGAGACGGGAGAGACCATCAAAGCGCGCCAGCGCCCCATCGTCATCATCACCTCAAACAATGAGAAGGAACTGCCTGACGCTTTCCTGCGCCGCTGCTTCTTTCACTTCATCAAGTTCCCCGATCCGGAAACCATGCAGAAGATCGTGGATGTCCATTTCCCGGATCTGAAGGGGCGGCTCGTCTCGGAGGCGATGCGCATCTTCTATGACATGCGCGATGTTGCGGGACTAAAAAAGAAACCCTCGACATCGGAGCTCCTCGACTGGCTCAAGTTGCTGTTGCACGAAGATATCGACTTCGCCACTCTCAAGGAGACGGACAGCCGCAAGCTCATTCCGCCGCTTGCCGGCGCTTTGCTGAAAAATGAGCAGGACGTGCATCTTTTCGAGCGGATAGCTTTCATGAGCCGCCGCAAGGGCGAGTAGCAGCCAGCGACAGGAACGCGCCATGACCAACACAGTGCAGACCGGCGGCTGCCAATGCGGCGCGATCCGATTTCGTGTCGAGGGCGCGTTGGATGATGCCTCCGTCTGCCACTGCCGCATGTGCCAAAAGGCGTTCGGCTCGTTCTACGGTGCTCTCGTTAATACCAAAGGCGCGACGTTGACCTGGACGCGGGGCAAGCCGAAGCATTTTGCGTCGTCAAATTTTGTGAACCGAGGTTTCTGCAAACACTGCGGTACGCCCATCTCCTATGAAGCGCCCGATGGAGTTGCGCTTGCGATCGCCACCTTCGACCATCCCGAAATGATCGTTCCGTCCGTCCAGTTCGGGATCGAGAGCAAGCTGCCCTACGTGGATGAAATCTCTGCGCTGCCGGAACGGCACACCATCGACGATATTGCCGCCGCGCCATTCCTGGAAAAGCTGGTTTCCAACCAGCACCCCGACCACGATACCGACAAGTGGCCTCCGACGTGAGTGGTGGCGACCGGACCCTGCGCACCGCGCATGATCTCGTCGTTGCCGGCCTCGTGCCTGCACGTGCGAAGGCCGGTTTGGAAATCGTGACGGGTCGCTATGCCGCCGCCATCACACCGGTTGTAGCCTCCCTGATCGACCACACGAATGCGGCCGACGCCATCGCGCGGCAATTCGTTCCCGATGTCCGCGAACTCGATGCACACCCGGCGGAACTGGCCGACCCGATCGGGGATCATGCCAAGAGCCCCGTGCCCGGTCTTGTCCATCGTTATCACGACCGAGTCCTGTTGAAGATCGTGGGTATCTGCCCGGTCTATTGCCGCTTCTGCTTTCGCCGCGAGATGGTTGGCCCTGAAGCCGGCCGCAACATGGGTGAGGACGAGATAACAGCGGCGCTCGCTTACATCGGTGAGCACCCGAAAATCTGGGAAGTCATCCTAACCGGCGGCGACCCGTTCATGCTCTCCGAGCGGCGGGTGCGTTCGATCACCAGGCGCCTCGCCGCGATTTCGCACGTGAAAATACTGCGCTGGCACACACGCGTGCCGGTGGTGGATCCGGAGCGCGTCTCACCAGAATTCGTGGCCGCTTTGAGATCTGCCGGCGCCAGCGTCGTCGTCGGCCTGCATATCAACCACCCGCGCGAACTCTCACCCGGGGCGCGTGCCGCGATCGCCCGTCTTGCCGATGCGGGCCTGCCTCTCCTCAGCCAGACCGTTCTGCTCAAGGGCGTGAACGACGACGCCGATACTCTGGAAGACCTGATGCGCGCATTCGTCGAGAACCGCATCGTGCCCTATTACCTCCACCATGGAGATCTGGCGCCGGGGACGGCACACTTTCGCGTGCCCATCGCGCGCGGCCTCGAGATCATGGCCGAGTTGTGCCGGCGTCTCTCAGGGATTGCGCGGCCCGATTATGTGCTCGATCTGCCGGGGGCGTTCGGGAAGGTTTCCCTGCTCTCGTCTGCTGTGAGCAAGTCCGCCGGGTTATACGAGATCCGCGATCGTCAGGGCCGTATCCACATGTATCGAGATATCCTCGCCGCCCGTGGGGCTTAGGCTTCTTTGGCTTGAGTTGTCCGTTGCCAAAGCCTGGCACCACACGCGCTGCCCCGCAGCGCGGGGTACGATCAAGATTGCCGGATCAAATTGCACATGCCAAAGTGCCGCACAAATTCGTCTTCGCCGCGCTGGCTCGAAGCGGGTTCGGCTCCCGGCATTGATCCGGGACAGCAATTAAAGACAACCCTGGGGAGGGAGTTGGATGAACGAACAGCTCAAAGCAGAGTTATTCCACGGCGCCTGTCCGCACGACTGCCCGGACACCTGCTCGATGGTGTACGAGGTGCGTGGCGGCAAGCTGGTCGATGTGCGCGGCAACAAGGATCACCCGATGACCCGGGGCGGGCTGTGCGTGAAGCTGAAGGATTTCCATGACCACCACGCCAATCCCGATCGCCTGATGTACCCGATGCGGCGCAAGGGCCCGAAGGGATCGGGGCCCAACGGGGGCAACAATTTCGAACGCATCACCTGGGACGAAGCGATCTCCGAGATCGGAAAGCGCTGGCGCGAGATTATCGCCCAGCATGGCAGCCAAGCCATCATGCCCTACAGCTATCTGGGCAACATGGGTCTCGTACAGGGCATCAACTCGGGCGACCCCTTCTTCAACCGACTCGGCACGACCGTGAACGAGAAGACGTTCTGCGCATCCGGTTCCTCTACGGCGTGGCTGCTCACCGTCGGCCCCACGGGCGGCGTCGATCCGGAGAGCTTCGTGCATGCGAAGTTCATCGTCATATGGGCGTGCAATTCGATTTCCACGAACTTGCACCACTGGCCCTTCGTACTCGAGGCGCAGAAGCGTGGCGCCAAGATCGTCGTCATCGACAGCTACAGGTCCCGCACGGCGAAGGCTGGCGACTGGCACATCTGCCCGAAGCCCGGCACCGATGGCGCACTCGCGATGGGGTTCATCAATTCAATCATTGAGCAGGGGCTCGTCGATCAGGAGTGGGTGGATCAGCACGCCTACGGTTATCCGGAGTTGAAAGGACGCGCAGCTGACTTCACGCCCGAATACGTGGAGAAGGTGACGGGCGTGAAGGCCGACGAAATCCGGAAGTTCGCGAAGGAATTCGCGACTGCGCAGCCCTCCGTCATTCGTCTCGGTGTCGCACTCGAGCGGCATGCAGGCGGCGGCCAGGCGATCCGCGCGGTATGCGCCCTGCCCGCCCTCGTTGGCTCCTGGAAACACGTCGGTGGTGGCCTCCTCCAGATGCCCCTCTGGGACTTCCCAGTGGATTGGGCGAAGGTTTCGCGCGGCGACTGGATAAAGCCCGGCACGCGCGCCATCAACAACCTGCGCCTTGGCGCAGCCCTCACGGGCGAGATGAAGCTGGATCCGCCGCTGAAGTCCCTGTTCGTCTATTGTACAAACCCCGTCAGCCAAGCCCCCGAGACGAACAAGATCGTAAAGGGTCTGCGGCGCGAGGATCTCTTTACGGTCGTCGCCGAGCACTTCCTCACCGATACGGCGAAGTACGCCGACATCGTGCTGCCCGCCGCCATGGCCGGCGAGGCGGAAGACATGATGTGGTCGTGGGGCCATTTCTACTTCACGTACAATCAGAAGGCCGTCGACCCGCCGGGCGAGTGCAAGCCAACGAGCGACATGTGGCGCCTGTTGGCCCAGGAAATGGGCTTCGATGATCCGGTCTTCAAAATGACCGATAGCGAACTGGCCGCCTACTACATCAATTGGGACGATCCCAAGATGGCCGGTATCGACATGGAGTATTTCAAGACGCACGGGTACTTCAAAATCGATGTCGGCTCGGCCGACACCCGCACGCCCCACAAGGACGGCGGCTTCCCGACACCGTCGGGCAAGGTGGAGTTCCTCTTGCATGATGCGAAGAACTTCGTCGCAGGTCCGTTCCGTGCCATGTACGACGGCGACCAGGACGGCTCACCGGTCGATCCTTTGCCAGGCTACATTCCGAACCGTGAAGCGCCGGAGACGAACCCGGAGCGCGCCAAGCTCTACTCGCTCAACATCATCTCTCCCAAGAGCCATGCCTTCCTCAATTCCTGCTACGCCAACGAGGAGCATAAGATCAGGGCCCAGGGCGAGCAGTTCGTGCTCATCTCGCCCGTCGATGCCGCAAAGCGCAACATCAAGGAAGGCGATCCGGTGCGGGTTTACAACGACCGCGGAGACTTCACTGGCGTTGCAAAAGTCACCGACGACGTGAACCCCGGCATTGTGGTTGCGACGCTCGGCTACTGGCGCTCGCTGAACCGGACCGATGGTTCCGTCAACTCGATCTCGTCCGATGCCCACTGCGGTCTCGGCCGGGCGCCCACCTTCTCTGATAACCTCGTCGAAGTAAGCCGGGTGAACCAACCGGCTGCAGCAGCGGCTGAGTAAGCTCAACACGGGCTTGCCGCGTGTTGATGAGCCAACAGCGAGGGGCCGGCTTGAAGCCGGCCCCTCCTTTTCGTTGGATGGGCCGCAGACAGCTTCGTGGCTTCCGGGACACAACGTCCGCCAATCGGTGCCCCACCCCCCTTCAGCATCTTCTCCCGCCCCCGGACCACCGGATAGCGTGGCTCTCAACATGCGGGGGTAGGTGATGCGTCGGTTGTTTTGTATGTTTGTGTTTGCGTGCGCCTGGACAGGTGGCGCGTCCGCGGACGCGATTTTCGATAATCTCAATGTCGTGCGGATGTCCCCGCCGCTGGCCTACTACACGCCGGGCACCATCGCGCGGGGCTACCTCGACAAGCGCACCTACCAGCGAACGGGCGAGAGGCTGCTCAAAGTCAATGTCGTGCGCTGCAAGGCCGCCTTCGATGCGGACGGATTTTCTCAGGTTCTCGATGGCGCGGCATTCACATCCCACAATCAGAAGACGTTCGGGCTATCGGCCGGCTGGGCAAACATCCTGAACGCCGCCTTCAACGGTCAGTACGTCCACGGTGTGAGCCTCACGTTCACAGGCACCATCTACGAGTATGACGAAGCCAAACTCGACCAGTTGCGCGTGAAGTGCCTCGGCGCCAAGAACCCGAAGGGCGACAAGAACCGCTACCAATTCCAGATCGTGCGGCTGGCCGTCGGCCGTTTCGAATACAAGCTGGACTATGCGGCGAACGCGAGCGCCAGCCTCAAGGCCAATATCGCGCGGAGATTTGCCGGCGAATTGGGCGTCTCCGGCGGCGTCGAGACGGGCGGCATGGTGACCATCCCCGACGGGGCCATGGCCTTCCCGCTCTGGCGGGAGGACTGGTAAGCCGGCGCTCGTTCTAAATCTCGGCGGCGTGGTGCACAGCTCTCCAGCAACGATACACTCGAGGACGTTGACCGGGTCGTCTGGACGCTGGGGCGCTAACGGCAACGTTTCTCCAAAAAGGACAAGAAGGACCTCGGATGTCACCGGGGTCCTTCTGTTCTGTGCTGCCTTGAGAGGCTCTGAGATCAGTAGCAGTGCTGCTGGAGCGTCCAGGCCACGACCTTCATGCGGCCGTTGATCATCTTGTGCACCGGGATGCGCACGTAGCTGCAGTAGTAGTCACCGGCGCGTCCCTCGAAGCCATGGAGCGGCTTCTTCGACACGTAGGTCTGGGAGAAGTACTCCTTGCCGCGTCCGCCGGCCTCGGCGGGGACGGCGGCAACCAGCGTGGCGCCGGTGGCCAGAGCGAGAGAAAGAGCGAATGCCTTGGTGATGGAGCTGGTCATTGGGTATCCCCTTTTTCCTGTTGTGGCCCAGGAGGGCCGGTTCAAGTTCGATGAGGGGAGTTTTACCGGTCGGCGCACGCGACCGCTGTCCCGCAAGGAACAGGGGCAAAAAAGAAAAATGTCTTGCGGATGGGAGGCTCAACGCGGCCTCAGGCCTTGAGCGGAAACCACTTTCGGAACAGGGCAATCGTCGCCGGCAAAATGACGAGCTGGGCGAATAGCGAGGCCGTAAGGCAGACACCGGCCAATTGGCCGAAAAGCCGCAACGAGGGCAGGTGCGACAGCATTGTGACGCCTAGGCCCAACGCCAGCACGATCGTCGTCAGCACGACGACCGGGCCGATGTGATGGGCGGTCGCCATCAGCGCTTGGCGCGCCGAATCCGGCCCAGGACCGATGCGTGTTTCTTCCAGGCGGAAACGGTTGAGGAAGTGGATCGTGGAATCGATGGCAAGCGAGAAAGCCACCGTGATGGCCACGATCGAGGCAAACTGGAGCCCCTGCCCCGTGGCCCACAACAGCGAACCGGTCGCGAAAATCGGAAACAGCGACGGCAGGATGCTGGACACGCCTGCCAGTACGGATCGGAGCGCGAATCCGAGGAAGATGAAGATCACGAAGATATCGCCGACGAGGCCCCAGTTTAGCTCGCCTATGAGCTTGGCGGAGTTTCGCGCCGCAATTGCCGGCAGGCCGGTTACGCTGATCTCGTAGGCCGGGTTCTCGGCACGCAGAGGCTCCAGGGCCTTGTCGATGGTCTCAACGATCGGCAGGATTTCGCTCGCGTCGATGTCCGGCAGGCGGGCCGTCACCAAGACAGCGCTCTCGTCCTCGTCGATGAAGCGGCGGACAAGGTGCTTGGGCAGGATGTCGACGTAGCTCTTGATCGTCTCGATGCGGGCGTCGCCCGCATCTGCAAGCCAACGCCTCAGGCTTTCCAGCGACCAGACGTTGCCGAGACCCGCCTCCTTCTCCAGCACCTCGTGGGCCCTGGCAATGACCGCAAGAGTTCCAACGTCATAAAGGCCGATGCCAGGCTCGCCCGCGGTCCCCGCTTTCCACTGGATCATGATGTGCAGCGGGTTGGCACCCGTAAGCTTCTGGTCGATTTTGGCCGTGCCGGCGAGCGCTTGCTCTTTGTCGGGAACCTGATCGGCCAGACGATACATTGGGGTGAGCTGAGAGTAGGCCCAGCCGGTCGCGCCGACGGCCACGATGCCCAAGAGCACGAAGAGGACCGGCGCACGAATGACTGTGCCGATCACGCGCTCGGAGAGCACTTGCAGCACACGGAAACCGCCCGTGTCGTGCTCCCGGATGTCGGGGATGGTGTCTTTCTCGGGCTGGACGAAGAATACGGCGAGCGTCGGCACGACGACCGCAACCGCGATGTAGGAAATGGCGACAGCGAGGAGCGCGGCCTGCCCGAAAGTGCGGATCAGCGCACTGTCCGCATATTGGAACGACAAAATAGCAATGCCCGCGTTCATGGCGGTGAGCAGGCAGGCAGGCGCCACGTCGCGAACCGCATTGCGCGCCGCCTCCAGGCGATCGACGCCCGACAGAATATCGCGGCGGATCGAGGACACCAGATGCATGCTGTCGGAGAACCCCTGTACGAGGATCAGCGGCGTGATGACGTTGATGAAAAGGTTCAGCCGGTAATCCAGGCCCCCGACGACGCCGAGCGTCCATAGAATGGCGATGCTCGGCCCAAGCACGGCAATCAGCGTCAGAGATATGCGCCGGAAAAACAGGTAGGCCACGACGATGCCGGCCAGGAACCCGAGGCCGTTATAGACCAGCCGGTCGCGCTCCACGGCATTGCGGATCTCCAGCTGCATCACCGGCGCACCGGTGAGCTTGGCCGTCATTCCCGTACCTTCGAGTTCCTTGTCGACAACCTCCTGGATCCCGGTGATGACAGTACGCGCTGTCTGCTCCTCCACGACTTTGCGGTCGAGCGCGATAACAATGAGCGCCAGTTGGCCATCTTCGGACAGGAACTTGCCCTTCACGATGTCATTCGACTTCAACGCTTCCAGCATTGCGTCGAATTCCGGCCCCACGGCGGGCAACTCATCGGGCACAACGGGGGGCGCATAACCGCTCGCATCGGGTTTGCCGCGCGCGGACAGCATCGAGACGAGCCCACCGACGCCGTCGGTAAGTTGCAGCTCCACAATCGCGTTTTGCAGGATCTCCAGCCCCTCACGGGTCAAAATGTTCTTGCCGTCGACGGCGATGAGGACATCGTACTCGCTGGAGGGAAAGCGCCGGTCGATCTCTTCGTACTGGCGAAAATCCTTGGTGTCGCTGCGGAAGAGTTCCGAGAGGCTGTCGTCAACTTTGAGCCGGGAAACGCCAAAGGCCGCCAAGATGCTGACCAGCAGGATCAGCAGGAGCGAAACCAACGGCGCCTTGAGCGCAATGAGCCCAAGCTTCTCAATGCCGAACGTGAAGAGAAACGAGCGGCGCGGCGCGTCCCCGGTAGCCATGTCAGAACTCTTTCCCCTCTGAGCTGTCCACGTTATCCGCAGATCAGGCTCCACGCCCCCTGAGGCTCCCCACATGGATTCCGTTCGATTCCGCCCCATCGGGAATCAAAACGAAACCAGCCAAATCGTTGCATTTGAGCTCATGCCGGGGCAAGGGGTGGTTGAGATCCACGTGCATCCGGGCCTAAATCGTTTGTGCAACGACCTTTTTCAGAGGATACTCCACCCGCTATGGCCGACAAAGTGTTGGATGCACGGGGGCTCAACTGCCCATTGCCGATCCTAAAGGCCAAAAAGGCGATCGCCGAAGTGCCTCTCGGAGGCACTCTTGAAGTTCTTGCGACTGATCCGGGAGCACGGGAGGATTTCCAGGCCTTCTGCCGCACGACCGGCCATGAGCTCGCCGAGGAGACGGAAGAAGCAGGCGGCGTGCTGCGAGTCGTCCTGAAGCGGACCCGATGAAAGACGCCCTAACCGGCCCCGCTTGACAATCGCGCTGCCCCCCTCGCATAAGGTCGCCTCCTGGGCCGGCCGCCGCACGGTGGCCTCAAGGTCGGGCGGTTAGCTCAGCGGTAGAGCACACCCTTCACACGGGTGGGGTCGCAGGTTCAATCCCTGCACCGCCCACCATCTGGCGCTCCGGCCTTCACACACTCCGTTCAAGCGCTTTACGAAAGTGCGGGTTTCTGAGCCGGGCGTGGATTGAGAAAGGTTCCTCCGCTTCGACCGCGGTCAGCCGAAAGACGGGCGTCGACGCTCGGGTTCGGGCTACGTCGTGCAGCAGCTGCCGGAGTTCGAACTCACAGCCGGCGATCATCTGCCCGATCACCCGTTTTTCGGCACGTGCTTTTCTCAGGGCGGCCAATTGGCGCCTGCTGAAACGTCCCCTCAACCGAGCCAACATCGAACGGGCATAGAGCATTGCGTAGCCTCCTTTCAACTCGGAGACTCTGGCCGGATTCGGCCGCGCAGGAACCCCGTACCGCCCCCTCAGCTGTGGGCGGAGATGTGGAAAATTCATCCGTGCGGGAATGGATTTCAGTGAGGCGGCTGGCTACCGCTGCCCTGCGACATGGCTCAGCGGATCGCCCGCATACAGCGACATCAACGGCTCGTCGTCGAGGATCACCTCGTCGTATTTGCCGTAACCGTTGAAGTCACCGGCAATGGCGCGGCCGTATGCTCCCACGTTGCCGATTTCGATGTAGTCGCCTTCCTTGATGCCGGCGGGCAACTGGAAAGGCCCCTTCATGTAATCGATGCTGTCGCAGGTGGGGCCCCACAGCGCATAATTCTCGGTGCCCTCACCCTTCTTCGGTGCGCGTGAGACCAGTTGCGCTGGGAAAATCCAGTTGAGGTGTGCGGCATCGAACAAGACGCCGTACCCGCCGTCGTTGATAAACAGGTCGTTGCCACGGCGGGCCTCGACCCGCACGATGACGCTCTCAGCCTCGGCCACAAGGGCCCGGCCGGGCTCGCACATCACGCGAACGTTTTCGCGTACCGGAAGCTTATCGACTCCCTCGCTGATCGCCGTCATGAAGCTCTTGAGGGGAGCCGGATTCATGTTGGGGTAAATGGCAGGAAAACCGCCTCCGACATCGATACGGTCCACCACCACGCCCGCCTGCCCGATGAGCTTACCGATTGCCGAGAGGGCGTGGGTGTAGGCGTCCGGGGTCAGCGTCTGCGAGCCGACGTGAAATGTTACGCCCAGTTCGCTGGCCGCCTGCCGCGCCTTTATGAGCAGGCTTGCGGCCGCATCGCCCGTGATGCCGAATTTACGCTCCAGCGGCACAGCCGAGTTCATCGGAGGCACAACGATGCGCACGAACAGCACCAGGTCCGGTGCAGGACCATTCGGTGTGCGCGTTTCCTCCAGGATCTTGGTGAGTTCATCCTCGCTATCGAGCGAGAAGGATCGCACACCGTGCGTATGATAGGCCTTGGCAATCGAGCGGCGCGACTTGACCGGATGCATGAAGTGGAGATGCGCGTTCGGAATGGTGACGGCATCTTCCAACTCCGGCGTCGAGGCGACATCGAAGTGGCGGATACCGGCGCCATAGAGCGCACCGATCATGAAGACGGAAGAATTCGCCTTGTAAGCATAGGCAACGTCGCCTGGAAAATGCTCCAGGAACCAACGGGCGGCACGCCCTGCGGCATGCGGGCGCGAAGCCAAAACCGGCCGCTCGGGCTGACGGGCGGCGATAAGGGCGGCGGCGGATGAGAAGCGTTCCATCACGGGCGGGACCTCCAGCCAGAAAGAAACCAGAAGCGCCGTGCGAGTGAGCCCGCCGTGCGTTGGTGCCGGAAATAAGGCTTCTGAGTCCCCCTGTAAAGACCTTTGCGCGTCATAAGGTTGTCATGTGTTCTGAGCAGCGCCGACCCGAAGCCCCTTGCTCCCGCGCCGCGAAATCAACGAGAGTGGTGCGGTTTGCCCCCTGCAGGCCGAACCTCGTAAACACCACCAAGCGAAAGCAACACGATCGATGTCGGCGTTACGCGAAGCCATAACGGAGAACGCCGCACTCTTCCTGTTTTTGGGCGGGCTGGCGATTGGCGCACTCTACGGAATAGTCGCCCGCCTCACGGGCTTTTGCACGCTGGGTGGTGTGTCGGACTGGGTCAACATTAAAGACTCGCGGCGGCTGCGTGCCTGGAGCCTCGCCGCCGGGATCGCCATTCTGGGCGCCACAATTCTCGAATTCGGAGGTGTCACAGATCTTTCCCTGTCGATCTATCTCGCGCCCCGCCTCGATTGGGCTGGCGCACTGCTCGGCGGAACGCTGTTCGGAATTGGCATGGCACTCGCCAGCGGCTGCCCGAGCCGCAATCTCGTGCGGGCCGGCGGCGGGGATCTGCGTGCCCTGCTCACGCTTCTCGTTCTTGCGCTGTTCGCAGAAATGACGCTGGGTGGGGTCTTCGCCCCGGCACGCGTCGCGCTGGCCGAGGCCACCATGTTGCCGTCAGGCGCCGCGCGGCAGAGTCTGGGGGACCTTCTGAGTGCCAAATCCGCCCTGGGTGCCCCGATTGCACGGCTCGCTGCCGGCCTGGGAATTGGCCTCCTGCTCGTCACTCTGTCACTGCTCAGCAAACCTTTCCTCTCGTCCCCCCGCCATCTCCTTTCGGGCCTCGGCGTTGGGGCGGCGGTTGTTGTGGCCTGGGCGATAACCGGGTTGGCCTACGACGAAATGGCTCTCGTCCCTCAGCGTCCGCAAGGTCTGTCCTTCGTGAGCCCGACGGCGGATGCCTTCGAATGGCTGGGTCGCTCCACCGCAAAGGGATTGCCGGGCTTCGCCGCGGCGCTTGTCTTTGGCGTGCTGGCCGGAAGCGCCCTCGCCTCGATTGCAACGCGGGGGTTCCGCATCATGACATTTGCCGATGCGGGGGACACCGTGCGCCATCTACTCGGGGCAGCTCTGATGGGAACAGGCGGCATCATGGGCCTCGGCTGCTCCATTGGACAAGGGATCACCGGGATCTCGACATTGGCGTTCGGATCGCTTCTGGCAACAGCCGGAATTATCCTCGGCGCACTTCTGGGCCTGAGGGCTCTCGAGCGCTGGGCCGCGTGAGGTCCCCCTATTCGACTTCGACCGAAAGCCCCGCACGCGCCTCATCTTCAGTGCCGACGGGAACCTGCTCGGCCAGCGGTTCAGCGCTTGAAGAGCGACGGGCGCGGAAGCGACGCATATCTTCCTGGGTCTTGAGGTAGGCTGCCTCCTTCTCGGATGTAGTCCCGAGAAAGGCGCGCCAGTTGCCGAGAACCGTGAAGCGCTGGCGTTCGAAATCATGTCCGATGCCCTCCGGCCTGCGGGCATTGGCATTGCAGATGCCGACGATGCCCTGCCGTCCTCTCTTGTCGAGCCGGATTTGAAATGGGGCGTCCGGCTGCGGCACCTGCACCAGCGTTCCCGCAGACACGCGATTGTCCGTATTCGTGTCGTTGGGGAAGAGAACAGTCGCCACACCATCGGATTCAACGGCGATGAGCGTCAGGTAGCAGTCACCGCTGGGGCGAGCATAAACCGTGAGTAGATCGCCGGCTTTGTAAGATAGCGCCCCCGTCCAAAGCGCCAGGCGCAGCTTATCACCGGACTGAGACTCGGGAGGTGCCGCTCCCGGGCGTTGATTCAATACAGCCTTAAGCACCCTCCATTCGGCCCGCGGCAACCCGGTCTCGGCGAGGCGCAATCCCAGGTCGCGTTCTGCTCCGCTGAGAGTTTGGAGTTGACCGACAAGCGTTTCGGAGGGGCGTGCCAGTTCTGCGGCTGCACGGCGAAGCGTGACCGTCCGCTCGTATTCTGAGGCCAGGGCCCGGACCGGATCGAGCCCATCGATCATATCGCGGCCGGCCTTGGCGCCGTTCACGCCGTTCTGACCGTCCCACGCTGCAGACACCGATGCCGGGATACGGGAGAGCACACGAGCGGCCAACTCATCCGCGCCGACCACGCCCGAGACCGCCTCTGCGTCGCCCGCCACCTTGTCCCAGGCCGCGGGTGTCATGCTGATATCAGCAGGACGGAACGCGATCAGCGCATTCGCATCCCCGACTGTATCCATAGTAGGCCGCGGACGCGCCGCACCGAGCCGCGACAGCAGCGTTGAAACGGCGTCGCGATAAGACGCCAGGCGGTCGTCGCTCCGACACAGGTTGTAGAGCGGCGCAAGCGAAATGAACCTTAGTGGCTTGTCAGGTTGCGTTTCGAATGCCTTGCGCCACGCCTTCACCAGTTCGCCGATCTCCTCGTCAGTAAGCGGTCCGCGATCCGGACACTTGGTCGTGGCCCGGTCCAGGCCGGCGATCCAGTCGCGCACGTCCTGCAATTCCGACAGGCTCGGCCCGGGAATTGGCCCGAAGAAGGCGAGTAGCGGGCGGTGCCGTGCCAGCATGATCTGATATAGCCGGGAGGCATCCGGATCGCCGGGGACGACGAGATCTTCGCGCGCCGCCAGTGCATCGAGATCGAGAATATTGCCGAGCGCGCCCTTGGCTGGTGGGTTTTCGAGCGCGCTGGCCTCGTGACAGCGGGCGCAATGCTGCTTCAAGACGGCGCCCGCCCTATCGGCGGTCTGAGCGATAGCCGGTTTGGTCAGTTCAAAAGCGAAAAGCGCCAGGAGTAGGAAACTCCGGACAATCGGGACGGGTACGGTCGCGGAGACCCACAGCCTCCGCCCCCGGCTGCGCCCTGCGCCCCCATATAAACCGCTCGCGCTCAACCCGGCCTCGTTATGCTGCGTCCCCACGTTTCGCGGGCGCACCATAGCGGCAGGCGAGCGACGGGCCTATGGCCGACCCGCCACAGGCTGGCACATCCCCATGGGCCTTTCACCGCACGAGGCTGACCCGCCCGTCCCGGTTGCAGCGGAAACGGCGGCCAAACGAACGGCTGGCCCCCTGAACGACAGAGACGAGATCCGAGAGCGGATATTCGGCCACATGCTCCTCGGGCCGCGACAGGAAGAATTCCGCGTGGAAGAGACCGTTCGAACTCCTTACCTTCCGGATCGATGCCCAGCGCTTCGAGCCGATCGAGCACTTGGAGGCACTCCATCTCGGACTGGAAGCGGCGCTGTACGAAGGTGATGCCTTGCATCTTTTCGGTCACGAGCCCGGCTGCTGAGAGGGACTCCTCTATCCTGTCGTAGGGGAACATGCGCAGAACGAAGGACGCTATCCAGGGTGCCGGCTTTCCGATTGCTGCCAGAAGTCGTCCAATCGTCCGTTCGGTCACGTAGCCGATGCTGCCGGTTGATATAATGAGATCGACACCGCGCAGAATTTCCTCTGCCGTCCCCGGCAACGGTTGTACCTCGAAATTGCCAACGAGCCCATGCTTGATGAGACCCACCGCACGCGCATAGTCGACAGCCGGCTTTGAAAGGTCGCAGCCGATGAATTCGATCTCATGACGCGGCCAGGAGCGATAATAGCTCCGGTCCAGCATGATGAGTTCGCTCGACGGAATGTCGCTGTTCAACAGCGACATATAGCGCTGGGCGAGGCGGTCGATGTCTATGGGGTATTGCAGAAGCGCGGCGTTGTTGCCGTAGCTGCAGCCGAGATCTAGCACCCTTATAGGGCGTTTGTGGATGCTTTCGAGCGCCGCGATGATCTTGCGAAAGACCGGCTTCGACATCTCCGGGATGATGTAATCCAGACCGTAGAGAACCCGGTAGTATTCGCGTGGATCGGGCTGCGTGTAGATTTGATCGAAGTTCGCCTTGATACGATTGACTTCTTTCAGCGACAACGATTGCGATCCTTGGAGCATAGCCAGATCCTTTTTGTTCATTGGGCGGCAAGGCAATTCCGCGAGGGCGGAGCCCGTCACATCGGCGCGGCAAGCAAAGAAAGACGGTCAACGAGGGCCCTTGGCCCCCACGACGGTCACGGGAACTTCGGATTGAGAGATGATCCGCCCGACGGAAGTGCCGGTGCAGGCGGCGGCCAGCGCCATGAGGGCGCGCGAGGCGGCATTGCTTTTCGCTTCGGGAACGAAGATGTGGTCGCAGCCTTCCTGTTCAGCAACCTTTGTGACGACGTCGGCCTTCTCGCCGGTTTCTATACGGGCCCGGTAACGAACCCCGAGCGCCGAGGCCCTGAGGCCAGCCCGGTACAAAAGCTGATCGGCAATGTTCTGCCTGGAGTTCAGCACCGGTCTGTGCGCCTGCCATGGCGACGGGGCCGGTTCGATGCGCAGCAGAACAATCTCGGATCCTGGAGCTGCCCCCGCCACCTCTAAAGCATGCTCTAGAGCCTTGGCGGCCTGTGCGGTTCCGTCGACAACTACCAACAAGCGATGCATCAGATTAAATGAAAGCCCGCAAGAAAGCGAGGCTCGATCCTCCAGATTATCAATCGCGTCTCATTGCCGGTCATCAAAGAAGATCCGCCAGAGGCTATGTGGCGAGCACTCTCATCCCAGAAACACGAATAATTTCGTCGCCATTTCAAACGGGGCAGAGACCCGTCAGTCTGCTGATCCTCAAACCTCCGAAACCTGATCCTGGAGCAGTGCGCCAGCCGGCGGCTCCGGGCGTTGAGGTGCCGTATCCAAAGCACCGGATTCCGGCAATCCCTCCTTGGAGGGCATCAACACCGTGCGAACCTGCGCGAACCCACCTTGCGAATAGGCTGCGGGGAGGCTGAACTCAACCACCATATCCGTTTCCGTATCCTTCATGGGCGTCCTCTGTTGGTTAAGGGCCGGGTCTAGCTCTTCAGCGCGCCGGAAAGTGAACCGGTTTGTGAACATCCACCAGACGGCCCCTCTACTTAGGTCATGAACTTACGTATGTTCACGTATTCGGTTCGGGGGCCAATCGATGCGAGAAGCGCGGGTGAATTCCCCTTTTTCGAAGCTCGAGTGCATAGGACCGCAGTGATGTCGGAAACGGTCAAGTACCGGCAGTTGCTGATCGGAGTCGCCTTTCTGGGGGTCTACCTTCTTCTCGATTACGTAAGTTTCGTGAAGCCCTATCGGGACCTGGGGATCACGCCCTGGAATCCTCCGCCGGGCCTGAGCATTGCTTTTGTCTTTCTCGAGGGTGCCCGCGTCGCCCCCTTCGCCATGATCGCGCCGGCGCTGGCTGATGCGCTGATCCGGGGCGCACCCCTCGGATGGGGACTGGAGATTTTATCCTCGGTCCTGATCGGGGGCACTTACGTGCTCGCCGGACTATGGCTGCAGCGGATCGCCGCCTTCGATCCGCGTTTTCGCGCAGTACGCGATACCTTGGCTTTGACGGGAGTAGGTATCGTCACCTCGGCCGTCGCCGCAGGTCTGTTTGTTGCGATACTGCTGTCGGCAGGAGCGGTCCTGCGGGATGAAATCATGTCGGTGGCCTGGAGAGCCGCCGTTGGTGATCTCATCGGTATTCTCACGATCGTTCCCCTTGTGCTCCTATGGCGTACCTATCGCCCTTGGCCGTCGATCGGTCCATGGACACCGGTGCAATTGCTTGCCGTACTCGCGGCGTTGGCGATCGTGTTCGGATACCGGGATGCGACTGCGTTCCAGCTCTTCTATCTCTTGTTCCTGCCAGTACTCTGGGTGGCCCTGAGTCACGGTCCGCCAGGCGCCGTCGTGGTGCTTCTCCTCGTCCAGATCGGCATCGTCATCGGCGCGGAAATCCGCTTCGGGTCCGATCCGGGATTCGGCGCTCTGCAGGTTCTCATGATTGCGCTCGTCATAACGGGGCTGATCGTGGCCACCATCGTTGCCGAACGAGAAGACACTGCGGCCCGAATGCGCGACCAGCAGGCCGCTCTCAACCGCGCGCTGCGCATTCGCTCCGCGGGTGAGATCGCGGCGACGATCGCACATGAAATGAACCAGCCGCTGACGGCGCTCACCACATACACCGGCATCGCCATAAAGGCCATGGACGACGGTGATCCGCAGATGGCGCGCAATGTACTCACAAAGGTCCAGGCGGAGTGCGGACGCGCCACTTCGGTTCTGACCGGCATTCGCGAACTGTTGCGGCAAGGCACGCTCACGCGCCGTCCCTTCAATGTGAAAGAAGCATTCAACGAGTTGGAGGAGCTTCTGCGGGCCGATCTCGCCAAGCGTGGGATTGCGCTTTCCTTCCATGTTGCGGAAAATTCGCGGATTTTGAATGCGGATCGTGTTCAGCTGCAACAGGCCGTGCACAACCTGATCATAAACGGTGCTGAGGCTATTCAAAGTGTAGGGCAAAATGGCAAGGTCACGGTGGGGGCGTCCTGTCCCGAAGGCCGTGACTGGATCATCGAAGTACGCGACGACGGTCCGGGGTTCCCTCCCGGATACGATGTGCGCGATCCGACGCCGTTCACATCGACCAAGTCCGATGGCTCAGGCATTGGTCTGGCCGTGGTGCGATCGATCGCCGAGGCACACGGCGGGAACATGTCAATCGTATCGAATGCGCGCGGATCGACCGTAAGACTCACACTGCCGTCCGTGGGGATCCCTGAATGAATGAAACCGTTTCCGTCATCGATGACGAGGCTTCGGTCCGCGACGCCGTTGCGATGCTGCTCGAGACAAACGGCTACACCGTCTCGACCTATGACAGCGTGCGTGCATTCCTGGATGCGCCCTTCGCACCCGGCGCGATCATCAGCGATGTGCGCATGCCGGAAGCTACCGGACTCGATCTCCTGCGCGACCTCCAGGCCAAGGAGGATCCGCGCCCGATCATTCTGTTGACCGGACACGGCGACATCGAGATGGCAGTTCAGGCGCTGAAGATCGGCGCGTTCGATTTCATCGAAAAGCCCTTCGACATGGAGCGATTACTCGCGTCTGTAGCCTCCGCGGTGGAGGTCTCTGCCAATTCCCTCAAGACGACGCTCGAACTCAACGAACTCAGGCAGCGTTACGCCTCGCTGTCGGACCGACAGCGTGACACCATGCATTTCCTCGTGAAGGGACTGTCCAACAAGGAGATCGCCCAGGAGTTGGGCATCAGTCCCCGGACTGTGGAAATTCACCGGACGTGGGTCATGACGCGCATGGCGGCAAAATCCATGGCGGATCTGGTGAGAATGGGGATCGCGCTGGGAATCGCGTGAGGTCCCGCTCCTCTGGCCGCGGGGGCGGGGCCCGTCAACCCAGTTCCCAGAATTCCCGAGCCTTGAAAGCCTGTCTCACATAAGAAAAAAGGCCTATGGGCCCCGGCCGGCCGGACCGGGCAACTAATCTTTGGGCTTCAATGCGTAGCGGCGGACAAATCCTGGTCGATCAGCTCCGCCTCCAAGGCGTGGATGCAGCATTTCTCGTGCCCGGCGAGAGCTTCCTGCCCGTGCTTGATGCATTGTTCGACGCGAGCACCATTCGCACAATAGTCTGCCGCCATGAGAGTGGAGCGGCGATGATGGCTGAGGCCAGCGGCCGTTTGACTGGCAGGCCGGGCGTCGCATTTGTCACGCGCGGCCCCGGCGCAACGAATGCAGCATCCGGCGTCTATGTCGCCGCCCAGGGCCAAACGCCTATGGTCCTCTTCGTCGGACTGCCGGCCCGCAGACTATCGGGCTTGCCGGCGTTCCAGGATATCGATCTCGCTGGGCTTTACGCACAGGTCGCCAAACACGTGGCGATCGTACCCAGTGCCAGCAGAATGGCGGACGCGGTCGCGGGCGCCTTTGCCATCGCCTTGTCCGGGCGGCCCGGCCCTGTTGTGGTGGGCTTGCCCGAGGATGTTCTGTCTGAGAGTGCCGCCGCGCCGGATGCGCCTCGTATGGTCCCCGCATTGGCCGCGCCCTCCGAGGCCGCCATGCGTGACATTGCCGATCGTCTCGCCTCAGCCGAGCAGCCGATGGTGATTGTCGGCGGGCCGCGATGGTCAAGGGACGCCCAAATCGCCGTACAGGCATTCGCGCTTCGGTTCGATCTGCCCGTGACAGCCGCATTCCGCGCGCAGGACTATTTCGACAATCGCCATCCCTCGTACTGCGGCCACATCGGCCTCAATCTCGATACGAAGCTCGCAACCGCGATCCGGGCCAGCGATTTGCTTCTCGTCATTGGCGCGCCCCTGGACGAGATTGGCACGGCGGGCTGGACGATCATCAAGTCACCGGCACCGTCCCAGCACATCATCCACGTTCACCCCGGTGGCAATGATCCCAGCAGCAGTGTGTGTGCGACCACGAATATCGTCGCGACAGCGGATGGATTTGCCGCCCAGTTGCGCACGATTGAACCACCCGCACAGAAGCGCTGGCGCACATTTCGCCGCGATCTGCGAGCTGCATACGAGACGACCCAGCGCCCGCTGGCGACACCGGGCGCTGTCCAGTTTGGAGAGATCGTGCGTGTGGTTTGCGAGCGCCTTCCCGATACAGCGGTCATCACTGGAGGCGCTGGGAACTATGCGCAGTTCGTGCATCGCTATTTCACCTACAAGGGGTTTGGCACGAGTCTGGCGCCCCAGTCGGGTACCATGGGTTACGGTCTTCCCGCGGCGATCGCCGCCAAGCTGGCTGATCCTCAACGTGCCGTTGTCGCGTTTGCCGGGGACGGCTGCTTTCTAATGACGGCGCAGGAACTGGCAACCGCCGTGCAGTACGACCTGCCCATCATCGTAATCGTCGCAAACAACGCCATGTACGGCACGATCCGCATGCACCAGGAACGCAGCTATCCAGGTCGCGTCAGTGGCACGAGCCTCGTCAATCCCGACTTCGCCGCCCTAGCTGAGAGTTTCGGCGCAAAAGGTCTTTCGATCGAAAAGACGGATGATTTTGCGCCCGCCTTCGAGGAGGCGCTCGCATCCGCTTGGCCCACTGTCCTCGCCCTTCGGATTGATCCGGAAGCCCTCACTCCGCAGACAACGCTCAGCCAGTTCCGGGCTATGGGCAGTGGAGCAAAAGGCGGTCGGTCCTGATCTGCGGAGCGGGGCGCCTCAGGCGTTACCAAGAGGTTAAATTGACGAGAGGCCAGTTAGTCATAGATCTGACTAATGATCGACTAACGAAAAATTTTCGAATAACAAAAGGTCAACACGTATCGAACAGAAGATCCCAAGTGAGCGATAGACCAGAAAAATGGACATCAACTCCTACAATCTGCTCGCTTCCACATCAGGCCGATGGGCAAAGGTTACGGCATTCGCTTGTTTCGCAATGGCATGCGGCTTCCTCGTGGTTTCACTGGCTTCCACATACGCGGGAGCGCATTCCCCGTCGCTTCCTCGGCATGTCGTAGAAGTTCACTGAAAGCGGATCAGTTGACGAACGTCCAACGATAGTCTCCCCACTCCCCCCAGTTCTCCAAGACCCAGTCGACAGTGACCTCGAGCCTCCTCCCCGCAAGGGAGGAGGTTTTCTTTTGGGGCTCAACGCGTCGGAAGGCTTGTTTCGGCGGCTGGCGCAAACTGGCGGCGGGTCAGGTCGTCGAGGACCCCATGGAACCGGCGCACGGCTTCGGCGATGTCGCCGGGATGACGGATGCCCGCGCCCATCGGGGGAATTGATGTTTTGAGGCGACTGGCCCGCGGACGCGCCTGATCAACATCGGAACCGAAGGCAATCATCTCAACGCGAGGCCAAAGTGCTATGAAACTCTCCAACGCATCGGGTGGCACGGCCAGAACAACGATGCGCCCAGCCTCAAGAGCCGCGAGTGCACCGGCCGTCAGACCATGACGATCGCCCGCGTTTTGCCAGGCCACCGCGAAGCCCTGATTGGCCTCGATGTCCCGAAAAACCCGGCGCGGAACACCAATGTGCTCGCTGTCGTGTGCACTGGCCCTGGTCTGCAGACGGGCGGGGAAATCGAGCCGCGGATCACCGGCATACCGGCGGCGTGCGGCCGCTATGACGAGATCTTTGCCGCGTGCTTCGGCACCGACAAGCAGCACCAGTAGTCCCTCGCCTTCATGGGCTGCGCGGGCAGCCTTTGTGTTGTGCGTCGTTCGACCAGGTCCAGAACCCGTTGCGCGCATATTGACGGCCCCCCGTGTTTCCCTCCGCGCGCTACGACTCGCGCGCCGCTCCCAGACGGTAGACGCCCTCGTTGCAGGATAGCGTGCCATCACCGACACACGTCCGCAATTCTTTGAACTAGAAGGAAAGTCTTCCTGCTCGCCTCAAACTTCGGCCATGGGGCGCTTGACCACCACGCGATAACCCGCGGCCTCGAGCGCCGCTACGGTGCGCCCCAGATGGCCCGCGTCACGCGTTTCGATGACAAGATTGAGGGCGGTCCCCTTTGCAGGCAGATCCGTGAACACGCGCTGGTGATAAACCTCAACAATATTGGCCCCCGCCTGGCCGATCGCCGTCGCCACACGTGCAAGCTGTCCTGGCTTGTCGGGGATGTCGATGACGAGGCGCGCCAGGCGGCCTTCACGCGCCAGTTCGCGTGTCAATACGCTAGCCAACAGCCGCGCATCGATGTTGCCTCCGCACAGAACGAGACCGACGCGCTTGTCGCGGAAGCGATGCGGCTCGGCAATGACGGCGGCGAGTCCAGCAGCACCCGCGCCTTCCACCACCGTCTTTTCGATCCTGATGAGAAGAGCCACCGCCCGCTCGAGTTGTGCCTCGCCGACAAGCATGAGGTCATCGGCAACGCGCGAGACGATCGGCGCAGTGATCGCGCCGGGTTCCTTGACTGCGATGCCTTCCGCCAGCGTATCCCCGCCGATGGGAAGCGTAGTTCCCTTCAGACGATTGTACATGGAGGGATAAAGCCGTGCCTCGACGCCGATGATGCCGATCTGAGGGTTCAGCGCCTTCGCCGCCGTACCTATGCCGGAGATCAGGCCGCCGCCGCCGATCGGTATGACGAGCACATCGAGAGCGGGCTGATCCTTGAGCATCTCGAGCGCGATGGTGCCCTGACCGGCGATAACGAGCGGGTCGTCGAAGGGATGAATGAACGTGTACCCCTCCTGGGCGGCCATGTTGCGCGTTATGTGCGCACTGTCCTCGAACGAGGCGCCCTCAAGGATGACGCGCGCGCCAAGTGTCCTGGTGTTCTCGACTTTTACCGCAGGCGTGCCCTCAGGCATCACAATGGTGGCGGGAATGCCCAGCCGGCTCGCATGATACGCAACGCCCTGTGCGTGGTTGCCGGCCGACATGGCAATAACGCCGGCCTGCCGTTCCGCCGCGTTGAGATGGGTCAGCCGATTGAGCGCGCCGCGCTCCTTGAAGGAGCTGGTGAACTGTAGGTTCTCGAATTTAAGCCAGATGTCTGCCCCCAGCATCTCGGACAAAGTCCTGCTGCGGGTAAAGGGCGTCTTCACGATGGCGCCGAAGATCGTTCGTTGCGCGCTTTCGATCGATTTAAGATCGACAACCATTTCGTTCTGGTCGGCAGAATTCATGTCAGTTCCCCGTCGACGGCCGCCGGCCAACCTTCACCAGCATGGGCCCGCAATGCGCTGTTTGGAAGCCGCAATTCCGGAGTCCCCGGCTCTTGCTCCGCCTTCGCTCGTCCGCAATCCTTCAAAATGCCTGCCGATGGCTCGGCGGGGGCCCGGCCTGGCTTGACCGTGCGGTCGTCATGCGCCGCAATTAAATTTAGAGCAACGACGAAACTCACGACAATCGCCCGCCGGACGTCGCTAATCCCAGGAAGCGGCCACCTGCGTCCAGACCCAGCGCCCTTCCAGTAGACTTTCTTGCCTGCGGGAGATGCCCCCCGCGACGGACCGGCGCGCATCGGCTATAGAGCGGCCTCACACAAGGGCCGGTCGGCATTGTCGCGCAGGCTCCAGGTAGAACACCCACTGGAAGGCTTTCACGTCATGGCGAAGATTGCTTGGATCGGACTCGGGGTCATGGGGTTTCCCATGGCCGGCCACCTCCAGACCCGAGGCGGTCATGAGGTGACCGTCTATAATCGGACACAGGCCAAAGCCGACGCCTGGCGGGAGCGCTTCCCAGGCGGAATGAGCGCGCCTACGCCGGCCCGGGCAGCGGCCGAAGCTGAATTCGTCTTTGCATGCGTGGGCAATGACGATGATCTGCGCGCCATAACAACGGGGCCGGACGGGGCGTTCGCAACAATGGCCCCGGGCGCCATTTTCGTCGACCATACGACAGCCTCAGCAGAAGTCGCTCGCGAACTCGACAGTGAAGCGCGGAGCCGGGAACTGCACTTCATCGACGCTCCCGTCTCAGGCGGACAGGCTGGCGCCGAGAACGGACAGTTAGCTGTCATGGCCGGCGGCGACGAGGCAGCGTTCAGTCGCGCTCTTCCACTTTTGCAGTGTTATGCGAAGCTCGCCAAGCGTATCGGCCCGTCTGGATCGGGACAGTTGACCAAGATGGTCAATCAGATCGCCATTGCCGGGCTCCTTCAAGGTCTTTCCGAAGCCATCCGCTTCGCTGAGAAGAGCGGGCTCGACCTAGCCAGCGTCATCGACGTCATTTCCAAGGGAGCTGCCCAGTCATGGCAGATGGAGAACCGCTGGAAGACGATGCACGCACGTCAATTTGATTTTGGCTTTGCGGTCGACTGGATGCGCAAGGACCTTGCGATCTGTCTGGCTGAGGCAGAGCGCTGCGCTGCACATCTGCCGGTCACGGCGCTGGCCGATGCCTATTATGCCGATGTTCAGGACCAGGGAGGCGGGCGTTTCGACACGTCCAGCCTCATCGTGCGCCTCGACGACAAGCCGGATTGATTGCAGCGCAGCCATTGCGTTGCACGCGGATTGTCCAACGTTCAGAGAACTCGCGCGCTGTCATAGTCTCGACATCCGACCTTAGTAGGAGCAGTGTGACGGTAAGGGGAGCTGTGGAAATAGTCCCGCCGAGGGGAAAGCGGGATGACAGGGAGGTCGCCATGGCATTACCGACAATTTCGGTAGACGATCGAAAAATCGTGCTTTTGAGCGGTTTTAGGAGGGTCGAGACGGACTCCGATTCCAATAACCCGTTCATTGTGATCGTTGACGAGCGCGAACTTGTCCGGTCGGTGAAGAACGAAAATGACGCCGTTGCCTACGGCTATGTCGCCGGCCGCTGGATTTCGGCCGCTTGATAGGCTCAACGTTTTGCTAAGGCACGCCACCCATTCGGTGGCGTGCCTTTTGGTTTGTTGGCAGGCAGTCAGCCCGCCCCTTCTGAGCTTGCCCGGTTAGCGCGGGCAAACTGCAACGGCAGCGCAGTGGTGTACTTCATCTGCTCCATGGCGAACGCAGAGGAAACCTTGGCGATCTCGATGCGCGAGATCAGCTTTTTGTAGAACTCGTCATAGGCGCGGATGTCTGGCACCACGACCCGCAACAGGTAATCGACTTCGCCCGACATGCGATAGAATTCGATAACTTCCGGAAAGTCGTCGACCGCTTTATGAAATTTCTCCAGCCATGAGGTCGAATGTTTGTCTGTCTTGATCGAGACGAAAACGGTTACGCTCGCGTTGACCTTTGCAGGTTCCAGCACCGCGACCCGCTTGCGAATGACCCCGGTCTCTTCGAGTTTTTGGATGCGCCGCCAGCAAGGAGTGGTGGATAGTCCGACCTCCTTGCCGATGTCCGCGACAGGCCGGGTGCAGTCCTCCTGAAGGATCGACAGGATCTTCACATCCATTTCATCGAGCATATGGGTCCTCGGGTGATTTCTGGAAAATCATTCCAACAAGTATGCAGCAAGGGCAATGACTAGGAAAGTTGCCTTCTCGTTTGGCTAAACCTTGGCAAACGGTTCCGGAGGGCCGTTCGGCTTGCGCACCCTGAGACGGGCCCTTATGGCCCGCCGGAGGGGCGGCAGCACGTCGGTTTCAAACCAGGGATTTGCCCTTAGCCAGCCTGTATTGCGCCAGGAGGGATGCGGCAGCGGGATGCCGATCGCCCCCTTTGGCGCGGCGAGCTTGCGTGCCCCCTGCCGCACGGTTTGGGTGAGCGTCGCGCCAGTTGACGTTTCCAAGTGCCAGCGTTGGGCATGGCCCCCAACCAGCAGCACCAAATCGACGTTCGGCATCGCGTTCATGAGCCGGGCGCGCCAGAGAGGGGCGCACTCTTTTCGGGGCGGCAGATCACCGCCCTTGGCGTCGAGCCCCGGGAAGCAGAAACCCATGGGTGCAAAAGCAATTCGGCTCTCGTCATAGAATTCTTCACGGCTGACGCCCATCCACGCCCGCAGGCGGTCGCCGGATGGATCGTCAAAGGGCAAACCCGAGCGGTGAACGCGCGTGCCAGGTGCCTGCCCGACGACGAGAACGCGAGCTGAAATGGAAGCTCGAACGACGGGGCGGGGTTCATGCGGCAGCGGTGCCCCCTGTGGCGCAACACGGCAGACGCGGCAGGCCCGGATCTCTTCGAGTAACCGGCCAAGATCCGCATCCTCACGGATCCTGCTCACTGCGCTACACCGACAGCTTCAGGCCATCCTCGGCCAGAACCACACTGGGATGGGAAATCGCACCGCGTTTGGAGAACATTTCGGGCCCCATGTGAGTAAGCATGACCATCCGGGCGTTGAGCCGAGGCAGAGCGGCTTCAATCGTCCGCCAATTTAAATGATAACGCGCATCAAGGTGGTAGGCGTAGCACTCCGTGATAAACAGATCGGCGCCTTGCGCTGCATCGACGAGGCTCTCCACCCATTCCGTATCGCCCGAGAACGTCAGGACCTTGCCGTCCACCGTAAAGCGAAGCGCGTAAGGCGGTGCACCCGATGGATGGCTCACCTGGTACGGTTTCACCGTCACGCCGCCCACTTCAAGGGGCTCGCGCTCGCGGTAAGTGCGGAACGTGAGATCGAATGCGCGCGGTGTGGTCGTTGCGCCGGGAAACAGCGCCTCGGCAGCGGCCGCGAAGCGATCCTCGATCCCGGCCGGACCCGTCACGACAAGCGGCGCCGTGCGCTTGGCCACGTGGATCGCATGGATGAGCCACCAGACGAGCCCCGCGAAGTGATCGCCGTGCAGATGGGAAATGAAGATGGTCGAGATGCGATTGGGGTCGATCCCCTCGCGCGCGAGCCCGATCAGCGCCGTCGCTCCGCAATCGATCAGGAATTCTCCGCCCGCATGCGACACATGATAGGACGTCTGCAGGCGTCCTCCGGTTCCGAACGCATCGCTGCAGCCGATGACTGTGAGATTCATGGATTCCTCGCCCTGCGCCCTGCCCTCCCCACGCTAGCGGGAACAGCCATGACGGACTGTTCCGCAGGTAACAGCTTGCGGGCAGCCTGACAAACGCGAGCCGTCCCAAAGAAGCGCGTCATGGAGCGGCACTTGGCCGTTCCGCCATTTCCCGGAACCACCTTGCAACATTGCGAAACTCCCCAGGAAGGTCGAGCCGGGCGGGCTTCATGAAAGCGACCGCCACGAACGCAGTTATGTCGGCAATCGAAAAACCGGGCCCCGCGACGAACGGGCGATCAGCCAACTGCCGATCCAGGATCGCTAGATTTTCGAGTACCTTGGGCCGGTTGGCTTGGCCCCAGGCGGCCACCTGCGGCTGTTCCAGATGGGCCATCTTCGGATTCAGGTGTCGGAAGACATGGGCCACCGACTGGAAGAGACCCAGTTCCACGCGCCGGTTCCACATCTCGATCAGGGCTTTCTCCCGGGCCGACCGCCCCATCAGGGCTGGTTCGGGTTGGATCTCTTCGAAGTAACGGCAGATGGCGACGGTCTCGGCAATCGCGGTTCCGTCATCGAGGATCAGGACCGGCACTCTCTGCAAGGGGTTGATCCGCGTGAATTCCGGCGTACGCAGGTCCCCCGCCATGAGGTCCACTTCCTCAAAGGGAACTTCGAGCCCCTTCTCCGCGAGGAACATGCGTACACGTCGCGGATTGGGCGCCGTTCGTGTCTCGATGATTTTCATCCGCACCTGCCTATACCGGAGGTCATGGGTGGTCTTACGAGCCCACGCCATTGCGGCGGCGCCACTCTTTCGGCTTCTCGAACTCGGACCCCCAAAGTCCACGCCGCGCCGCGCGCGCCTCCCGCTCCTCCCGCTCGTACGCCCCGAAAGCTACCGCCATCCCCGAGGCCACCATCTGCTGATTGAGATTGGCACCCGCCTTGGAGAAGCACGTCGCAAGATAGCGCCCGTGCTGATCTTTCGAATGCACATCGCATCGAACCGGCACATTTCCTATCAGGCGAGCCAGTTCACGCTTTGCATCCTCCCCGCAGCGCCACTCGCGCGCCTCGCGCCGGCACGTCTGACGCCCTTCTGGCGCGTCCATGCCTTGCATGCGCACCTCGCTCGAGCCGATGAAGAAACTGTCGCCGTCGACCAAACGCGGGCGCCCATCGACCGTCTCGAGGTCCGCATTCGGCATCTGGCGCGCGAGAAATGCTGCGGCAAGAGCCAGAAGAGCCAGCACGACATTGCGTACCAGCCTGCGGCCGCCCCTTAAAAGACCGGGTTGTATCTGCGGACCAAAGCCCATGCTTTCCTCCCATAAACGCAACATTAGCGAATTGTCGCGAAATTAACGATGGCTGGAGCCCCGGGGCTGAGGCCGGCGGAGTTGCTCAACGAACCGGCGCGACCCCCAGGCCTCAATCAACCGATGGACTCCCTCTTGGCTAAGGGCATGAATACGCACCCCACGGTCGATGAACTGGCGAAAAAACGACAACGTCGCGAAACACGTCAACGTGCCGCCGACGATATCCGTGTTGCACGTCAAAAACTGAACAAGGCTCCCGCCATCAAGCCCGAGTTCGAGTACGAGTTGCTCGCCATGTTCGCGCGCAACGAAGTCGGCGCCGCCGTCACTATGCCGGCCCTCGCACTGATCTTCGGGCTGGCCTCGATGTTCTGGGCTCCGGCCACGGAGGCCATCCTCTGGCTCATTCTCGTCATTGCCGCGAAGGTGGTCCTCATCGAACTCTGCCGCCGTTTCCTGGCGCAACCGCGCCAACAGATCGACATTGCCTCCTGGCGGCGGCGGGTCCTTTTGTCGGAGTTCCTAAATGGGTTGACGTGGGCGGGCCTGGCACTGGTCGGCTTCGGGCTCAGCGGACCCGCCGTTGAAACAACGACGTTCAGCTCACACGTCTTCCTGTTCGCGACCATGATCGTCGTCCTGGCAATCCGGATGTCGTTCGGCGCAACGGTGCTTGGCATCTTTTATGCCGGCACCATCCCCATGACGGTGGTGGTCGTGGCCCGGCTGCTGATGCTGGGCGATCCATTTTATCTGGCGCTGGCTTCGATGGCGGCTGGCGTCCATGTCTACTTCATCTTTCTCGCCAAAGGCCTGCACGCCACCGCCGTTGCAATGCTGGAGTTCCGCGCTCAGAAGGACGCCCTCATCTCCGAACTGGAAGAAGCGCGCCTATTGTCGGAGGAAGCCCGTCGCCGCGCCGAAACGGCCAATAAGGCCAAGTCTCGCTTCCTGGCGACGATGAGCCATGAGCTTAGGACGCCATTGAACGCCATCATGGGCTTTTCCGAAGTCATGAAAGGCGAACTGCTCGGCCCCATCGATAACCCGGTCTATCGCGAGTATGCTGGAAACATTCACGACAGCGGCAAGCATCTCCTCCACCTCATCAACGAGATCCTCGATCTTTCGCGCATCGAGGCCGGCCGCTACGAACTCCACGAAGAACCCTTGCGTCTGGCCGACGTCGCCGAGGACTGCCACCGCCTTCTCAAGCTGCGCGCCCAGGGCAAGGGCGTCGAATTGATCGAAGAGTACGATGAGACGCTGCCGCAAGTCTGGGCCGACCAGCGCGCCCTTCGGCAGATCTGCCTCAATCTGCTCTCAAACGCTTTGAAATTCACGCCTCCTGGCGGCCGGATCACGATCACGGTTGGACCCACCACAGACGGTGGACAGTATCTCTCGGTCCTCGACACGGGTCCTGGAATTCCAGCCGACGAAATTCCGAAGGTCCTGCAGGTCTTCGGTCAAGGGTCGCTTGCCCATGAGAATGCGGAGGGCGGAACCGGCCTTGGACTGCCCATCGTGCAGAACCTGATCGAGCTTCATGGCGGCGCCTTCCAATTGCTGTCGGAGCTGCGTAAAGGCACCGAAGCCATCATCACGCTTCCCAGACAGCGTGTTCTGGCCTCCATGGCGCCGCTCCAGCCGCTGGGACAGGAGCGCCATCGCGAAACAGCCGGCGCAGCGGGACGCTCACCCCGCCAGCCCCGCTTGCGGGCCCAGATCCACGCGCGGGCGCGCACGGCCGTTCACTAAGCCCACTTTGCCGCACCCTGCGGGACAATGCCCGGCCGGAACTCATCCGGCACCCTTGCAGTGCCATACCCTGGCCTCTAAGTGAGCCTAGGAGAACATCAGTAGAATTGGATGCGTCCGGTCATCTTCGGAACGGCTATGGAATCACCCTGCATCAAGGTCTGCGTCATCAATCAGCGTACTCGCTTATGCGAGGGCTGTGGACGCTCCATCGACGAAATTGCGAGTTGGTCGGGCTACACCGACGAACAGCGCCGTCGCATCATGGATGAACTGCCGTTGCGCGCGAGGTCAGCAAGGAAGGCCTAAAGTTCATGTTCGTCTGGCTTCTCATTCTGCTCGCAGGTCTGGTGGGCCTCTTCATGTTCCTCTCTGGGCATGGAACGCCACTGGCGGGCTTCGAGGGCGGCGAGCTTGCATTCGTTGCAATGGGCGGAGCGTTGGCGCTGCTTTATGTGGTCTCGCTGGCCGGCGATTACCGGGGCCGCGCCATTCAGGCACTGCGCCACGCCGGAATCTGGGTCGGTCTCTTTGCGGCGCTCGTCGTCGCCTATGCCTTCCGCGATGATCTCGGCCACGTTGGACGCCGCGTCAGTGCGGAGATACTTCCTCCCGGCGCGGCCCTCACCGAGGGAACCACCGAGACCGGCAACCGGGCAGTCCGCTTGCGCAAGCATCCAAATGGACATTTCGTAGCCCGTGGCGCCGTCAACGGCGCCCCTGTTACGCTCCTGGTCGACACGGGGGCCTCCACCGTCGTCTTGAAGACCACTGACGCCGAGCGCGCCGGCATTAACCTTTCCACCCTGAACTATTCGATACCCGTCAACACGGCCAATGGCTCCACGTTCGCTGCCCCGGTACGCATCCGCTACCTGGCCATTGGCGATATCGTGCTCGATGACATCGAAGCGCTCGTTGCCAAGCCCGGAAATCTTAACGAGAGCTTGTTGGGTATGAGTTTCTTAAGGCGTCTCAGGTCATATGAGTTCTCCGGAGATTTCCTGACGCTGCGCGGCTGAGGTTTCGGCCCAGATGTCCCGCGGCCCCGATTATCCGTGTGAGGCTCGCGTTATGAGTTATTCGTCGCCCCCCCGATCGCTGATGAGTGAGACACTTTCCTGGGTGTTCGTGGCCCTTATATGCGCCGGAACCATCATTTACTTCGAGGAACTGAAGGGTCTCATGCACACGGCGATGGGCACCGAGCCGGCCCGCGCTGTTGCAGCAACCGCCCCCAGCGAAGGCGGGCCGCAGGATGCGTCGCCTGTCAATCACAGCGGGTATGTGGTTGAATTAAAGGCCGGTCCGGATGGGCACTACCATGCTACCGCCGAGATCAACGGGCGCGACGTCCAGGTTCTGGTCGACACGGGCGCCACGATGGTCGCGCTAACCTATGAGGACGCCGAGAGCGCCGGCATCTTCGTGTCGGAGAGTGATTTCACCCATAGCGCCGCAACAGCCAACGGAACATCGCGCGTGGCCCCCGTTACCCTCGACAGCATCACGATCGGCGATATCACGGTGCGCAATGTGCGAGGCATGGTGACCGAACCAGGCGCCCTGAGCGTCACCCTCCTGGGGATGACATTTTTGAGCCAATTGGAGCGCGTAGACATGCGCGCGGGGACGCTCATACTCGAAGAATGACCGTTCCCCGATCGGGCGCACCCGGTCGGATCCCGATGTTTTCATCTCGCAAAAGGCAACCTCCATGCTGCCCCGACCGCGTGCCGATCTGACACCCAATACGGCCGACTTTGAGCGCCTGCCGCTCGTCAAGCCGACTGGTTTTCGTGAATACGATGCCCGCTGGCTGTTTCCGCAGGAAATCAACCTCATGGGGCTCAATGCCGTAGGCCTCGGCATGGCAACGCTGTTCGCCGAGCGCGGCGTTCCCAAACGCATCGTCGTCGGCCACGACTACCGCTGGTATTCCGGATCGGTAAAGCAGGCCCTGATCACCGGCCTTCTCGCAGGCGGTTGCGAGGTCCACGACATCGGCCTGGCCTTGTCACCCATGGCCTATTTTGCCCAGTTCGATCTCGACGTGGAAGGCGTGGCGATGGTCACCGCGTCGCACAACGACAATGGCTGGACCGGGATCAAGATGGGCCTCTCGCGCCCGCTTACCTTTGGTCCGGACGAGATGAGCCGTCTCAAGGAAATCGTGCTCTCGGGGGGCTACAAGACGGCGGACGGCGGACGCTACATTTTTGTGCCCGACATGGCTGAGCGCTACATCAAGTCACTGACCGACCGCCCCAAGCTGAAGCGGAAGCTCAAGGTCGTGGCCGCTTGCGGCAATGGAACGGCCGGCGCCTTCGCGCCGCAGGTGCTTGAAGCCGTCGGCTGTGAAGTCGTGCCGCTCGATTGCACGCTCGATCACAGCTTCCCGCGCTACAATCCAAACCCAGAGGACATGAAGATGCTGCACGCCATCGCCGAGGCGGTGGTAGCCAACAGCGCCGACGTGGGCCTCGGGTTCGACGGCGATGGCGATCGCTGTGGTGTCGTCGACAACGAGGGGCACGAAATCTTTGCCGATACGGTCGGCGTCATGCTGGCCCGTGACATCTCCACCCAGCACCCAAATGCCACCTTTGTCGCCGACGTGAAGTCCACCGGTCTCTTCATGACCGATCCCGTCTTGCTGGCAAACGGGGCCAAGACCCTCTACTGGAAGACCGGCCATTCCTACATGAAGCGCCACACCTTCGAACAAAAGGCACTCGTCGGCTTCGAGAAGTCCGGCCACTTTTTCTTCCAGCCTCCTCTGGGGCGCGGCTACGACGACGGTCTCGTCGCAGCCCTGGCCGTTTGTGACATGCTCGAACGCGCACCGGGAAAATCCATGGCCGAACTCAAGCGGGCGCTGCCGAAGACATACCAGTCGCCAACCATGTCGCCGCACTGCGATGACGAAAAAAAGTACGGTATCGTCGACGAAGTCGTGGCCGAGTACGAAGCGATTGCGAAGGCCGGCGGCACGATCGCCGGCCAGAAGATCCGTGATCTCGTCACCGTCAATGGCGTCCGCGTGACGCTGGAAGACGGGACCTGGGGACTCGTGCGCGCCTCTTCCAATAAGCCCGAACTCGTCATCGTGGTGGAAAGCCCGGTGTCGGAGGAGAACAAGATCGCGATCTTCCGCGACATCGAGGCCCGCCTCGCCAAGCACCCTGAAGTGGGAGCGTACAATCAGAAGCTATGAGGGTCGTCTATCTCCCAGGCGCAAGAATGCCGAGCAGCAACGTGCCATCGGTCTGCCACGGATCTCCTCCCCCGTTACGTCCTTCACGGATCGCATGAAAATCCGCAACCGGAACGACCTCCGCAAGTCGTCCCGTTGAACGCAGGGTCGCGATGACATGGTCACGCTCAGCGTCGATGTCTGACGCTATGTGGTGGGTAATCTGTCCCGTCGTATGACTGAGACCGACGCTGCGGTCGAACGAGGCAGATCCCACCCAGAGTGGTGCACCAGTGTTATGGAGGAGCGGCGCCTGCCAGAAACGGACGTGATGGCGTTCGCGTGGCGATTTTCCCGCAACCATCTCGAACGCCAGGTCCTCCTTGCGTCCGAACAGATAGAGATTGCTGACAGGAGCGTCGGGGTACGGCCGGTCGAGTACGGCGTCGACTGCGATCCTGGCGTCGCTTTCGAGAGATAGCGAAACGGCGGGATGCCATCCCGCCGCGTTCATGATCGTCCGGACATCGTCCTTCATGCCCACAAGCGCTACATTGAGGGGATCTCCCGGAATGCCGCTTGCCGTTTCGGTGATCCCTGGAACGCCGTCGAGCCAGGGATGTTTATGAGAATACCGCTCCCACCAAAGTGGCATGAAAAAATAGGCGACGACGCCCCACGAGGCGATGACCACCAGGCCAGCTCCCAGCAGATGCTGCATCCGGACCGCCATGAGTTGTTCCCTTTGATTGAAGATAACCCTCCTCCAACTGGATCTCCAGCGGCCAGATAATTCGCGCGCTAGCCAAAAGGATATGAGTTCCACGCATAATGACAGTCTTTGTTGTGCTTATTGCTTGACACATGGGGCCATGCTTGCGAGCCTGACGGCCATTCTTTATGCGGAGGGATCGATGCAGAGGCAGCGCCGTGACGAAGACGACCTGATGATCCCGATCGTATTCGTGGTTCTTGGTTTCTTTGCTCTGCTTGGAATCACCGGTCAGCTGTTGGGTAAATACCTGACACACCGCAACCCCATCGTCGCAACGGCACCCCAACCCGCCGCCGAACCCAAGCAAGCAGTGGCTCCCCCCGCAACCACCCCGGCAATTGCCACGCCTCAACCTGCTGCGCCTCCGGCAGCCGCCGCCAAACCGCCGCCCCCACCTCCGCCGGTCAAAGCCGTGCCGGCGAGCCCGCCGCCGGTCGCAGCTCCTGCATCTGGCGCGCTCGCCAAGCTGGCCCTGGACGGCGGCACAGTGATCGAGGCTTCCGGATCAGGCGTCGAGAGCAAGCTCTTGGGCTTCATCAAGGATCCGAACTCGGCAATCGACAAGGCGACGTGGTTCGACTTCGATCGGCTCAATTTCGAGACGGGTTCGGCAAAATTGACGGCCGACTCGAAGGCCCAGGTCGACAACATCGCCGCGATCCTCAACGCTTATCCGGCCGTGAAGATCAAGATCGGCGGATATACCGACAACACGGGGAACGCAAACTTCAACCTGAAGCTTTCCGGCGATCGCGCAAAGGCGGTGGTCGATGCGCTGACCGGACTTGGCATTGCGGCCGACAGATTGGAGTCGGAAGGCTACGGCTCCAAGCACCCCATTGCAGATAACGCGACGCCGGAGGGCCGCGCCAAGAACCGCCGCATCGCGGTGAGCGTCCGGGCGAAATAGAGACGGCGCTAAGGTCGCTCGCGGCTATGCCGGGCCGCATTAGGCGATCCCGCGCGTTGCGCGCGACACGGGCAACGGGCTTGCCCATTGAGAGCCTCCGGCGAGCCGGGGCCACCGAGTTGTTGGGGGCGCTGGTGCTGGCGCGCCGACTGCGCGATACTGAGGCGCAAAACCGGCCCGCCTTTTCTGGAAGCCCCCTCCGTGGTCCTCGACACCTTCCCGCTTCTCGATCTCATCGCCCTTGGGTGGTTCGTATCCATAATCGCCGCCTACGAGTTCATCTCAACCCGCCCTCGGTTCTACACGACTTCGATCGCTGCCTACGTCCAGAACCATCGCCGTGACTGGATGATCGAGATGAGCAATCGCGATAACCGCATCGTAGACGGTCAACTCCTCGGGTGGCTCGTCAACGCCAACGCGTTTTTTGCTTCCACGACCGTCATCGTCATCGGTGGTCTGGCTGCTCTCCTCAGCTACGGGGATCAGGCGCGCCTGATTGTGGAGTCGCTGCCCTACGCATCGCAGACGTCCACAACGCTCTGGGAGGTGAAGGTCATCTTTCTCATGATGATCATGATTTACGCCTTCTTCAAATTCGCCTGGGCGTTCCGCCTATCGCATTACACGGTGATGATGATGGGCGCGACGCCGGCCCACGATAGCCCCGACGCCGAGGGACGACTTCGTCACGCCTACCGGACAGCCGAGCTTCTGGGACTAGTCGGCAGTCATTCGAATTTGGGGCTGCGCTCGTTCTATTACACGATCGCCGGCCTCATGTGGTTCTTCCACCCCTTCGCCTTCATGGTCGCCACGACCTGGGTCGTGATCATCCTTGTCCGGCGCGACTTCTACTCCCACTCCCGCGCGATCCTCCGCGGTCCATGAGTATCAGCCGACAAGGCTCCAAAGAAAGCGAAGTGAAACGATCGCCAGGAAGACCGCGAAGGCGATTTCGAGGCGGCGGCGCGGGATGGCATGGGCGACATGCACGCCCCACGGTACAGCGAGCATGCTCGTGGGAATAACGAGGGCGGCGGCGAGCACATTCACATAGCCGAGCGAGAACGGCGGGCGTCCTTCTACGCTCATGCCGGCGATAATGTAGCCCACCGTACCCGGTATCGAGATGATCGGACCAAACCCCGCCGACGTCGCAACTGCGGTATGAATCGGAACCGCATAGAGGGTCAGCAGCGCAACGATGAACATGCCACCGCCGATACTGAGAAGGGCGGAAAGCACGCCGATGGTAAAGGCTGCCGCGTCGAGACCTCGCGTAACCGGCATGGTGTCGCTGAGTCTCCACTCATCCCGGCCAAACGCCATCTTGATCGCCATGGCGCCACCGGCGACGACCCAGATCCATTTCAACGCCGTGCTGTCCACGGCGCCGGCTATGAGGACGCCGAGCATCACGCCGGCAGCCACCCACGGACCGAGACGACGGACGACGTTCGTGTCCATGGCGTTCTTTTTCCAATGACCTCGCGCGGATCTGAGTGAAGTCGGCACGATGACGGCCAGCGACGTCCCGAGCACCATGTGCATGCGGACCGCCTCGTCTACTCCGGCTTGCCGGAAGACCTCGTAAAGGACAGGCACAAGGATAGCCCCGCCGCCAACCCCCAGGAGGCCGGCGAGAAAGCCTGTCACCATGCCGCCAGCCAGGAGGGCAAGGACAAAAGGATAAAGACTGGCAATATCCGTTAGCCCCGGCATGGAGGCGATCATTCGGCAGCCGGCACGAGAGCGCCCTCGCCTTCAGCCACCGCCATCGCTTTCTTCAGAACCTCCACGCCCGCACCGGGACGTTGCCCATCCTCGCTCAGGATGCGCCGGAACTGGCGCCCGCGCGGTCGACCGTGATAGAGCCCCAGTACATGCCGCGTGATGTTGTTGAGCCGTCCGCCGTTTGCGATCTGCCGTTCGATGTGCGGGAACATACGCTCCAGCGCCACACGTCGGGTGACAGCCCTATCCGCTGCGCCGAAGAAGCGACGATCCACGTCTGCGAGAATGTAGGGCTCGTGATATGCCGCGCGCCCCAGCATGACGCCGTCGACGTGGCGTAAATGCTCCGCACATTGGTCGAGGTCCATGATACCACCGTTGAGCACGATGGTGAGATCGGGCCGCGCAGTCTTGAGACGATAGACGCGACCGTAGTCCAGCGGCGGGATTTCCCGGTTTTCTTTCGGCGACAAGCCCTTCAGCCACGCCTTGCGCGCATGCACGATGAAGGTGGTGCAGCCCGTGGACGCCACCGTCTCGATGAAACGTTGGAAGTCAGCCTCTGCGTCTTGATCGTCGATCCCGATGCGGCACTTCACGGTTACGGGAACGGAGGTGGCCGCGCGCATCGCAGCAACGCAGTCCGCGACCAGTTCAGGCTCCGCCATCAGGCAGGCGCCGAATCGACCTTCTTGCACGCGGTCAGATGGGCAGCCGACATTCAAGTTGATCTCGCCGTATCCGAAATCCGCCCCGATGCGAGCCGCCGAAGCGAGCTTGGCCGGATCGGAACCGCCAAGTTGCAGTGCCACGGGGTGCTCGGCCGGATCGAAGCCCAGAAGCTGGGCCCGCTTTCCGTGCAGGATCGCCTCGGCCGTCACCATCTCGGTGTAGAGCAGCGCATGCCGCGTCAGGCCACGATGGAACAAACGGCAATGCCGGTCCGTCCAATCCATCATGGGGGCGACACAGAAGGTGTGGCTGGAAATGGTCATCCTGTTAAGGCTGGTTCGGAATGCCGGCGGCGAATGATGCGTCTTGTCCGCCGCCCTAAATAGCTCCGGGTTGGTTATATCGCCTGTGCGTGCCTCACAAGCCCTGATCGCATCATCGGCTGAATTCTGCCGGTCCTGCGCGCCCTATCTTGGGCCGCCGCTTTCGTGCATTCTAGTGCGAGAAACTTTCGTTCCGCATTCAAATCGTTTGTGATGGACCGCCGCATGCCGCCGAAGACTTTAGCTCAAAATTTTTCAATGCTCCCACACGCACTATCTTTCCAACGGGATCCATCGACTGGGCTACTTGGTTGGGCTGCAGCATCTCTCAGAGCCGCCCGGAGCATCACATTAGCGCTCGCCTGTCTGGGCACCCTGTACCCACTCTCCTCGCGCGCGCAGGAGACCGCTGCAAATCCGCAACTCAAGGACCGCATCGAGGCCCTGTCCCAGCCGGGGAACCGAACCGTCGATGGCAATGCCATTGCGAGCCATACCTTTTTGCCAAAGCTCTATGCTGCTCTGGGCTACGATCTCGCCTGGACCAACCCCGAGGCGGTGGCTGCGCTTTCGCAGATGATTGCGCGCAGCTGGGAAGATGGTCTCATATCCTCCGATTTCCACGCCAATTACGTGAACGCTGCGGCCGGAGGCGCGGACCCGGCTTCAAACGTGATCGATCGCGACATCGTCCTCAGCGATGCGCTGATCCGTTTGCTCTATCAACTCTATTTCGGGAAGGTCAGTCCCAACGGCGTCGATCCGAACTGGAACTTCGCGCGCCCCGTCGCAGGAGAAGACTCCGCGCAGGTCATCGCATCCAGCCTGAAATCGGGACAGATCAAAGATCTCGTCGACAAGATCCGTTTGAACCACCCACTTTACACGGAGCTGAAGGCGCTCCTTCAGCAATACACCCAGTACGATGTCGCCGGGGGCTGGCCCGAGATTGCCGCCGGGCCTGTGCTCAAGCCCGGTCAGACCGACCCACGCGTCCCAAGCCTGCGTGAACGTCTGCGGATCACCGGCGAGTACCAGGGCGGCAGCGTCACGAATCCGGAGCTTTACGACGATGCCATCGTTGCAGCCATAGAGACGTTCCAGGCCGCCAGCGCACTGGAACCCGATGGTGTGCTCGGCCCCGCAACCCTTTCCGAACTCAATGTTACGCCCGCTCAGCGGGTCGAACAGATCCGCGTAAACATGGAGCGTGCCCGTTGGATCCTACGCACCCTCGGGCCGGACATGGTCGTGGTCAATGTGGCCGGCTTCTACCTCCATGTCTTTCTCAAAGGCGAGAAAGTCTGGACGACCCGCGTGATCGTGGGGCAGTCCTATACCAAGACGCCAGTTTTTACAGAGTTGATGAAAACCGTGGTGCTTAATCCGGACTGGACGGTACCGCGCAGCATCATTCGAAACGAAATATTTCCAAAGGCCGCTGCAAATCCCGGCTACCTTGCCGCCAACAACTACTATCTAGCGGACACGTCGGGGCGCCGGGTCGGAAACGTTGACTACTCGCAGTGGACGGCCTCCACATTTCCATACCGGGTGGTGCAGAAGCCAGGCCCGCGCAACGCTCTCGGCCTTGTGAAATTCCTCTTTCCCAACTCCTACTCTGTCTACCTGCACGACACCCCCAACCGGCAGCTGTTCGCCAAAGCCGGCCGCACATTCAGCCACGGCTGCATTCGCGTAGAAGATCCCCTGAAGCTCGCCGAGATCATTCTCTCAGACCAGCTGGGATGGGAAAGGGCCAAGATTGATGCGGCTGTTGCCACCGGCAAGCTTCAGTCTATCGCACTGCCCAAGCCGCTACCTGTCCTCATCCTCTACTGGACCATCGATCCCTCGCCCGTGGGGGGTGCCTTCTTCCACCGCGATATCTACGGCCGCGACGCACGTCTCCTGAAGGCACTCAACGCGCCATTCCAGGCGCCGCGCTAACCCGATTGAGAAATCGAGCCCCGCTGCACCCGGCGGGCCGGTCGGCGCCCGCGGGCCTTCTTTCAAACACTTGATATCAATCAATTCCCAAGCAGCGGGGACTTGGCAGTAATGCGTCATCAAGTAAGCCGCGCCGGGAATGCGCAGCCCCATGCGGCGGCCCAACAACTTCGCGACGGGCAGGTGTCCCCGCGTCAATGGAGCCGGTGCCGGCATGACAACCCGCATCAAGTGCCTGCAATGCGTCGTTCGGCGGACTGCGCCATGCAGTGCGCTGACGGCGGAAACGGCCAACGCGTTGGCCAGGATCGTCCACCGCCGGCGCATTTCGGCAGGACAGATCCTCTACGGCGGCGCTCAGCGGGTCACCTCCTGCGCCATCATCATTCAGGGTGTGGTCAAGGTTGTCAGTGCGCATCCGGACGGCCGCAACCAAATCGTGGGATTGCAATTTCCCTCCGATTTCGTGGGACGTCCTTATGTGGAGACCTCGCCGATGATGGCAGAGGCCGCAACCGACTTGGAGGTCTGTTCCTTCTCAGGTTCCACCTTCGAGAATCTCATGGAGCAGCATCCTGACCTGGAGCGCACGATCCTGCGCCGTACGCTCGACGACCTCGACGCCGCCCGGGAATGGATGTTCATGATCGCCCGCAAGACCGCCGAGGAGCGCGTGGCGAGCCTGCTCTTGATGATGGCCCGGAAAATGCGGGGCGAGCGTGACGAAGCGACTTCCCAGGATCAGGAGATGGAGCTCGATCTGCCACTGTCGCGAACGGAGATCGCCGAATGCCTCGGCATGCGGCTCGAAACCGTAAGCCGCCAGTTCGCAGCGCTCAAGGCACAAGGCATCATCGCCACGGGCCGCCGGCGCGGGCTGAAGTTCTGCGATCTCGCAGAGTTGACTCGCCGGGCTCAAGGCGCCGTCGAAGTCTGATTGCACGTTGACACCTGGGCTTCCGGTTGACCCCTGAGAAGCGACGCTGCACCCTGAGCCGAACCGCGCTTGAGGACCGTTTTTTCATGTCACGCGAAAATCCGGGGGCAAGTCCCTCCCAGGCGGACGTTCTCGCGTTTCTGGGAAATCCGGAGAGTTACCCTCATCGGCCACATACGGTGGAGCGCATCGAAACACATGGCGCATATGTCTTCCTGGCCGGAGACCAGGTTTTCAAAATCAAGCGCGCCGTTCAGTTCTCCTACATGAATTTCTCCACGCTGGACCTTCGCCGTGCCGCCTGCGAACGCGAGATCTCGATCAACAAACCCCAGGCGCCTGCCATCTATCGCGGATTGACGGCCATTACACGCAAGCCGGACGGCTCCCTGGCCTTCGACGGATCGGGCGAGATTGTCGAGTGGGCCGTGCACATGACACGCTTTTCCGAGGCCGACGTGCTGGTCAACAAAGCTGCCGATGGCCCCTTTGAAACCGGCCTTTCCAAGGCCCTAGCCGATGCGGTTTACCGCTATCATGAACAAGCTGGCCGTCCCGAGCCGCACGACTTCGCAGCCCAGATCGCAGCGATCGTCGCAGACATTTCGTCCACCCTCGCCGATGCGCTTCCCGCAGATGACTATCTTTCCGTTTTAGGCCTCACCGGTGCACTCGAGACGGAAGCCGGACGGCTGACCCCGCTGTTTGCCAAACGTGCCTCGACCGGTCACGTCCGGCGCTGTCACGGCGATCTGCACCTAGCCAACATCGTACTAATCGACGGCACACCTGTCCTGTTCGACGCGCTGGAATTCAATGAAGAGATGGCGACCATCGATACCCTCTATGATCTGGCCTTTCTGATCATGGACCTCGACCACCGCAATCAGCACGCTTCGGCCAACACTGTGCTCAACCGCTATCTGTGGCGTAGCCAAGACATGTCCGACATTGCGGGACTCGCAGCCTTGCCTCTCTACATGGCGCTGCGAGCGGCCATTCGCGCTATGGTCCGGGCACAGCGGGCCCGGCAGGCGCCGTCACCTGACCAGGGTGCCGGCCCGATCACCGAAGCGCGCAGCTACGTGGCCCGCGCTGCTTCCTACCTCAAACCACAACCCCCCGTGCTGGTACTGGTCGGTGGGCTGTCTGGCACAGGCAAATCGACACTCGCTCACCGGCTGGCCCCGCTTGTCGGACGATCGCCGGGGGCTCTGCACTTGCGCACCGATCTGGAACGCAAGGCGCTTTACGGTGCGGAGGAGTTGGAACGGCTCCCGTCCGAAGCCTATACGCATGATGTGACGGAGCGCGTGTACGGCACGGTGCTCGCAAAGGCCGAGACGGCCCTTCGGGCGGGTCATTCGGTGATTGGCGATGCGGTTCACGCTGATCCTGCCGAGCGTCAACGGATTGCGTCACTCGCCGCAACGGCGCGCGCACGCCTGGTGACGCTTTGGCTCGATGCACCCGCTGAAATTCTGATGTCCCGCGTCGCCTCGCGTTCGCAGGATGCCTCCGACGCGACCCCCCAGATCGTATCCCGGCAGCTGACCTATGAACTGGGTGATCTCGACTGGACGCGCATCGATGCCAGCGGCACACCCGAGGACACGTTCCGGAATGCCTGCGAAATCTTGCAGGCGCGGCTGCCAGTGAACTGATACGAGCGCATCTGCCCGAAGTCCGACACGCGCGTCTTCTGCTCAAGACGTGGGGCTGATCTCTCCGGTCTTCAGGCGCGCCATGTAGGAGGCAAGTTCTCGCTTCACCTCGGGCATCAGGATGTAGAGACCCGTGATGTTGATCAGCGCCATGCTGAAGATGGCGGCATCGGCGAAGTCGATCACGTGGCTGAGATTCATGGCCGCGCCCACCACCACCACCAGGCAGTAAACGACATTGAACGTGATCTCGCGGGCGCGGCCCTCACCAAACAGATAGGTCCAGGCCTTGAGCCCGTAGTACGACCACGAAATCAACGTGGAGAATGCGAACAGGATGACCGCCACCGCCAGGACGTAGGGGAACCAACTGAAGGAACTGGCGAATGCGGCCGAGGTCAGCTCCACGCCGGTTAAGTTGCCTTCAGTCGCTATTCGGCCGGCCTCTGCATTCCAGACGTAGAGACCGGTTGCTGGATCCACCTGGAGCACGCCGGTCATGATGATCACGAGCGCGGTCATCGTGCAGATGACCACCGTATCGATGAAAGGCTCAAGCAGCGCAACGAGACCCTCGCTGACGGGTTCTTTTGTTTTCACGGCCGAATGCGCGATGGGTGCGGAACCGAGCCCCGCCTCATTGGAGAACGCGGCGCGCCGAAAACCCTGGATCAGTGCGCCCACCATCCCGCCCGCGACACCTGCCCCGGTGAAGGCCCCGTCCAGGATCTGGCCGAACGCCCAGGGCAATTTTTCGGCATTCATGGCAATGATGATCAGGGCGGTCGAACAGTAGATCACGGCCATTAATGGCACGATACGCTCGGCAAAGTGCGCGATCGAGCGGATGCCACCAACGATGACGGAGAACACGACGGCGGCGAGCAGCACCCCCGTCAGCCAGCCCTGGCCATTCAGGAAGCTGTCGGCACCGCCGGTCACGTTGACGAGTTGAGCGTGGACCTGGTTGGCCTGGAACATGTTGCCCGCGCCGAACGAACCCAGCACGCAGAAGACTGCAAAAACGGCGGCCATGATCCGGCCCGGTATGGCCATTCCCCGTGCAGCGAGTCCCTTGGAAAGGTAGTACATGGGGCCGCCCGAAACGTGACCATCGGCAAACTCGTTTCGGTATTTGACGCCGAGTGTGCACTCGGTGAACTTCGTCGCCATGCCCATCAGGCCGGCGAGAATCATCCAGAACGTCGCGCCGGGCCCGCCGATCGAAACGGCCACCGCCACGCCCGCAATGTTGCCCAGCCCCACGGTGCCAGAGAGCGCAGTGGACAAAGCCTGGAAGTGACTGACTTCGCCCGGATCCTTTTCGTTATCGTACCGGCCGCGTACCAGCGCAATGGCATGCGCGAAGCCTCGCACTTGGATCAGGCCGAAATAGACGGTGAAAATCACGGCGGCTGTCACCAGCCAGAGCACGATCCATGGAAACGCGGTGCCGGGCAGCGGCGCGAAGATGAGGTTCACGAACGGCGACGAGGCCGCCCCCACCGCATCATTGATCATCTGGTCGATGGAGCCCGCCCCGCCGGTGTCCCCGCTCTGGGCCCGCGCCGGAACAGTCGCAAGTCCAAGAGTGGCGATTGCCACGAGGGGCGCGCGAAACGAGCCCGACGCTCCACGCGCCCTATCCCAGGCGTGGCAAAAAAGTGCGGCCATATCGATGTCCCCCGCCCCGCGCCGCCATGCCGGCGCCGTGACAATCAAGATAGTTACGCTGTTTCCATCGGACGGTACCCTAGGACAGCCCTGGTGTGCGACGCAAGACGGGCCAAAACCGCGGCAATCTGAGCCAAACCACGCCGCGGCATATCGCGAACTCCAATTCAAAGTACCCGCACCCGCAATGCCGTGCCGCCTTCGATTGCTCAAAGTTCTGATGCTTCTCCTCGCGTCCGCAGCGACTCCGGCGGGCGGAGCCGCCGCGCAGTCACCCGTCAACATCATCGTCACAGGGCCGGCCACGGGCCGTTATGCCGAATATCTGGGTGCCATGATCGCTGCCGCGCAACGGGCAGCAACCGCTCTCTCCTCTGCTGAAACAGCGGATGGCGCGATGCTCGGAGCGATCTCCGTCACCGACGTGGACGATGGTTGCGACGCGGACCGGGCCAGAGGGGCCGCCAGACTGATCGTAGGGATGAAGCCCGATCTCGTGATTGGGCACCCCTGCCCTGCAGCAGCCATAGCGGCCGCCCCCATTTATGCGGAAGCCGGTGTCGTCTTCATTGCGCTCGGCGTGCGACATCCGGAGCTGACAGATAAGCGTGCAGGTCCCACCATCTTCCGTCTCTCAGGCCGTGAAGACCGGCAGGGGGAAGCTGCGGCGGCGGTCCTTTCCAGGTCCGCACCGGAAGGTCGCATCGCCATCGTGCAGGACCGCACGGCCTATGCCCGCAGTTTGCTGGAAGATACGACGGTGGCACTGGAAAAGCTGAAGAGGCCCGCACCCGTCGTTATTCCCATTGTCGCCGGACGCCGCGACTACTCGGTGGAAATCGAGAAGCTCGTTTCGGCGCGCGCCGAAGCCGTCTTTTTTGCGGGCTATCCGTCTGAAGCCGCCGTTCTCCTGCGCGGAATGCGCAGGGCTGGCCTTTACGCCGTCTTTATCGGGTCAGATGCGAATGCGACGAGTGAGTTTGCCGATACCGTGGTTCAAGGCGAACTCTCGGGCAAAGGCGTCAGAGTGCTGACGCGAGCAGAGCCGATGGCAGGCAAATCGCTGGAGGGACTGTCGAATGCGGCAGAAACAGCCGTGGAAATCTGGTTCACCGGCGCCCAGCGCGCGGGTACGCGCACAGGGGCCGACATTGCCGCAGCCCTAGCCATGGCGCCCGTCAAAACGACAGGAATGGGAGTTGTCGCGTTCGGCAGCAATGGTGATGCCGGACTGCCTTCATTCGCCGCCGCGTCACTGATTGACGGACGGTGGTCAGCCGCAGCGTCCGAGGCGCGCTGATCGGCAAGATCGCGCGCCTCGCTCCATAGCCACTTAGCGACCCTGCGACTCCTGCAGGCACTCTTGCATCAGGCTGCGCTCCATGCGCTTCAGCGCATCCGGCACCGCATCTCCGCGTGAGCGGTAGGTATTGATGCGCTCCTTCAGCAGGGCATACTGGGCCCGCGGATCGTCGAGCTCGTCGATACGCTCGTTTATCTCGATGATCTCGCTCTCAGTCTGTTCAGACATCATGGTCCACTCGTTGGTTTCCCCGGGACACCCACCGGCCGATCGCAGCCGGACTCGCTACCCAACTCTGACCTTCAAACCGGTCGTGATCCAAATAGTTTAGTTCGGTTTGCTTTACGCAGAGTTGCCCTGGTCGACGGAGGTTTCAAGTCCCGCTCCGCGTCTCGCGGACAGGACGTGTCCCGATTTCAACAATTGCTCCTATGCGATCAGCTCTGACCGACGCGCGGTCGGCGGGGCAAAAGCCATCGGATTATGGCCCGACGGGGGCAGATCCCGACGAGCAGTTTGCTGCGTTGCACGAATGAAACGGCGATTTGAAATTCTCTGCGGTTTGCGGCACTTCACAGTTTTGCCCAACAGGCTCTAAGCCTGCCACTTTTGCATGGCCGCATGACCACTTGGCTCGGAATACTCAGAGGGGCGGCACCCCCTTTCCCGCCCCCATACCTCCGGCGGTGTGCAGAATTCTTTTCTCCAAGGACAGGATGCCGCGGGCACCCGCGGTGCCCCGCAGGCCGGCTCCGCAGTGCCAAAGCCTGCCGCGGATGGTTTTCAATTTGATTCGCGGCGGCCGTTTCTGCTGGTCCCACCGGCCACATTGCTGCTCCGCCCCTGGGGTGTTAGGCGTCTCGGCCGAACCTTGTGCAACCCGACAAGCCAGACCGACGAACGAGGCCCCTATGATCCCGCGATACTCACGCCCTGAAATGACCCGGATCTGGGATCCAGAAACTCGCTACCGCATCTGGTTCGAGATCGAGAGCCACGCCGCGACGGCGATGGCCAACCTGGGCATCATTCCCAAGGACGCCGCCGACGTCATCTGGAAGAAGGGTTCTCAGGCCCGCTTCGAGGTCGCCCGGATAGACGCGATCGAACAGGTGACCAAGCACGACGTCATCGCCTTTCTCACTCATTTGGCCGAGATCGTGGGACCCGAAGCGCGGTTTGTGCACCAGGGTATGACTTCTTCCGACGTACTCGACACGACCCTCAACGTTCAGCTGGTACGCGCCGCCGACATTCTCATCGCCGACGTGGACCGGTTGCTGGAAGCCCTGAAACTGCGCGCCTTCGAGCACCGCTTGACGCCGACTATAGGTCGCAGCCATGGCATCCACGCCGAGCCGACCACTTTCGGCCTGAAGCTCGCCTGCGCCTATGCCGAGTTCGAGCGCGCCCGTGAGCGCCTCGTCGCGGCGCGGGAAGAGGTGCGCACCTGCGCCATTTCGGGCGCCGTCGGCACTTTCGCCAACATCGATCCCCGCGTGGAAGCCTTTGTGGCCGAACGCATGGGGTTGAAGCCCGAACCCGTCTCTACGCAGGTCGTTCCTAGAGACCGGCATGCCATGTTCTTCGCCACTCTCGGCGTCGTTGCCTCGTCCGTCGAGCGGCTGGCGACGGAAGTCCGCCATCTTCAGCGCACCGAGGTGCTCGAGGCCGAGGAATACTTCTCGCCAGGCCAGAAGGGTTCGTCGGCAATGCCGCACAAGCGTAATCCGGTGCTGGCCGAAAACCTCACGGGTCTTGCCAGGATCGTTCGCGGCTACGCTGTCCCGGCGATGGAGAATGTCGCTCTATGGCACGAGCGCGATATTTCACATTCGTCCGTCGAACGCATGATCGGACCAGACGCCACGGTCACGCTCGATTTCGCGCTCAATCGCCTCGCCGGCGTTATCGAGAAGCTCGTCGTGTACCCCGAGAACATGAAGAAGAACCTCGAAAGGCTCGGCGGACTTCACAATTCACAGCGCGTTCTCCTCGCGCTCACCCAGGCCGGCGTCGCGCGCGAGGATGCCTATGCCATGGTCCAGCGCAATGCCATGAAAACCTGGGAGGAAGGCAAGGATTTCCTGACCGAATTGAAGGCCGATGAGGAGGTCGTGGCCAAGGTGCCGGCGAAGGAACTGGAAGCCATGTTCGACCTCGGTTACCACTTCAAGCATGTCGACACGATCTTCGATCGGGTCTTCGGGAAGGGTTGAAGCCGTGCAGTCTTGGTCCGTTCAGCTTCGCCCCGGTGTTCCCGACATCCAAGAGTACTCCTATGGCCGCTCACGGCCTGAACCGCGCTCAGCAGCCTCATGAAAACATCCGAAGCCGACATCATCATCGTGCCGGGCTGGTCGGGTTCGGGATCTGACCACTGGCAGACGCGCTGGGAAAAGAACCTGAAGACGGCCCGGCGCGTCGAACAGGCAGACTGGATAAGGCCCGATCGCGACCAGTGGGTCGCTCGTATCGTGGAAGCGGTGGCGCAGTCGGTGCGGCCGGTCGTGCTCGTCGCGCACAGTCTCGGCGCTATGGCAGTGGCCCATGCCGGGGCCAAACTGGCACGTCTGCCCGCTCCTCCCGTCGGAGCTTTCCTTGTGGCGCCCGCCGATGTCGACAACGCGGACCGCTGGCCCATTACCCAGGGCGAGACATTCGGAGCTTCTGAGGAAAGCGGTTTTGCGCCCGCCCCCATGACACCGCTGCCCTTTCCTTCAATCCTTATTGCTTCGTCGAATGATCCTTACTGCTCGCTGGACCGCGCGCGTGAACTCGGCGAGGCTTGGGGTTCCGCCATCATCGAGAGCGGAGAACTCGGGCATATCAATGTCGCGAGTGGCCACGGGCCTTGGCCCGATGGGCTCCTGGCCTTCGGCATGTTCCTGCAGCGGCTCTAGTTGGCACGGCAGGATTGCGACCGGCATGACAACACGCCGGTCGCGAAAAACCTGAAATCCCTTCTCAGGCGCTCGGCTTGCTGAGTTCGTTCACGGCCTTGGCAAGTGCCTCGCCCATCACCTGGCGGATCTCTTCATCAGCGACGCTGAGGCCCTTGGCGGTAAGATCGCCTTTCACCTTGCGGAACACGTCGTCGTCGCCTTTCTCCGCAAGATCGGCCTTGCGAACTTCCTTGATGTAGTCCTCAAGGGCCGTGCCCTCGAGACCCATTTTGGCTCCGGCCCACTCCGCCAGCGCCCGGTTTCTCCGCGACTCAGCTTTGAAGCGCAGTTCGGAATCGTGCGCGAATTTTTTCTCGAAGGCCTTCTCGCGGTCATCGAACGTGGTCATTCCCGGTCTCCTGGGGCGAATGTTCTATTTATGTTCCAACGAGCGCTTGGGTTGTATGGCACCTATGCGTGCGTCGGCTGCCAGACGCGTACCCGGTCCTACATGACAAATCAACGGGTTGTGGACCGTGTGAACCATGGCAAGCGGTGCGGCACCGTTAAGATTGTTTCTGCCCCTCGGTTCGGCTAGGGTCTGAAGTGTCGCTTTCGAGGACGGCGCGAAGACCCTTCTTCCCAAATAGAAGCAGATTAAACCTGCAAGATCAAAGGGGCAGCAGCCTCGACGGTGCATGGTGCCGGCGTGTGGAATGAGCATGAGCGTGATCGTCAAAGGACCAGGATCAATGAGCAGGCGGCGGCGGATCTACGAAGGCAAGGCGAAGGTTCTCTACGAGGGTCCCGAGCCGGGCACGCTGATCCAGCACTTCAAGGACGACGCCACCGCGTTCAATGCGAAGAAACATGCCCTTATCGAAGGCAAGGGCGTGCTGAACAATCGCATCTCCGAGTACATCTTTATGCGGCTCGGCGACATCGGCGTGCCGACCCACTTCATCAAGCGGCTCAACATGCGCGAGCAGTTGATCCGTGAAGTTGAAATCATTCCCCTCGAGGTGGTGGTGCGCAACGTGGCCGCCGGCTCGCTGGCGACCCGGCTCGGGCTTGAAGAAGGCACGCAGCTGCCCCGGTCGATCATCGAATTCTACTATAAGGCCGATGCCCTCAACGACCCAATGGTGTCGGAAGAGCACATTACGGCGTTCGGCTGGGCAACACCCCAGGAGATCGACGAGATCATGCAGATGGCTCTGCGGATCAACGACTTCCTGGTCGGCCTCTTCCTCGGCATCGGGATCCGCCTCGTGGACTTCAAGGTGGAGTTCGGCCGGCTTTGGGACAACGAGCAGGTTCGGATCGTGCTGGCTGACGAAATCAGCCCGGACTGCTGCCGCCTGTGGGACAATGCTTCGGGCGACAAGCTCGACAAGGACCGCTTCCGCCGGGATCTTGGCGGGGTTCTGGAAGCCTACCAGGAAGTGGCGCGGCGTCTCGGCGTGCTGACCGAGAACCCACGCCCGAAGGGATCGGGCCCTGTTCTAGTGGCGTCCAACCCGACGGGTAAGCCGAACTGACCTGCGGCAACCGGCCCCCGGCATCCGGCAACCGAACATTTCGGATTGCGGAGCCGGCCGCCGGCTGCCCGTTGCCGGAGACCATCATGAAGGCCCTCATCCGCATTACTTTGAAGAACGGCGTGCTCGATCCGCAGGGCAAGGCGATCGAGGGCGCCGTGCGTGGTCTCGGCATTTCCGGCGTGAACGATGTGCGCCAGGGCAAGTTCATTGAGGTTCAGCTCGACGAGACCGACACCGAAAAGGCCAAGGCCGTCGTCGACAGGATGTGCCGGGAACTCCTCGCAAACACCGTGATCGAAAACTACGCCTTCGATCTCGTGCCATGACCGCCGGCGCCCCGGACCCCCAGCGCGCCGACAGTGACGCGGCCCGGGCAATAAGGTTCATGGCCCTCAAAGTCGCGCTCTTTGCGGTTCTCCCTGTTGTGGTCGCAGGCCTCGTCGTCTATTGGCAGCTGGGCTAGCGCAATGATCTGGCAGCGCCTGCTTGTCAGCCTCCTGGCCGCCGTGCCCGCAGCAGCAGTTGCGGGCGAAAAGGAACCGCCTGCAGACGAACAGGCCACTCAGGCCACCACCCCTCTGACGCTTCGCCCCGCCAAGCCGGTCGAACTCGAATGCGCCACCAAGTCCGTGGTCGTCGCAGCAAACGCCGCCAACGCCACTTCTGGCCAGCTCCGCCTCTCATTGCTGCTGAAGGATGCGGACGCCAGGCCAGCGAAGGGCGCGTGGCGTGTGGTGCACGTCGATGCCGCGCACACGGGCTCGCTCGGTCATCGCGAGGCGAAGACCTGCGCGGACTCGTGTCCTCTCACCGTCGCGGTCGATGGCCACATCGAACTGTGGTCGCCCGCCCCCAAGGGCATCGACCAACTGGCCGATAACGAGCTTCTCCTGTTAGCGGTCGTGAAGCGCGACAGCCTCGACTTGCGCGCGACGACATTCAGCGGCAAACAGATCGAGTCCCTCGAAGAGGGCCATTGCAGGGTCCAGCCATGATCAGAGCATCCGTCATCGTTTTTCCCGGATCAAACTGCGACCGCGACGTGAAGGTCGCGATCGAGCGCATCACCGGCTATTCGCCGACGATGGTCTGGCACGGGGACGCAAGCGTGCCCTCGTCCGATCTCATCGTGCTTCCCGGCGGCTTTTCGTATGGCGATTACCTGCGCTGCGGGGCAATGGCGGCGCATTCGCCGATCATGAAGGACGTGATCGCGAAGGCAAAAGCCGGCACGCCCGTCCTTGGCATCTGCAACGGCTTCCAGGTGCTATGCGAGTCGGGACTTCTGCCCGGGGTGCTCATGCGAAACCGCTCCCTCAAGTTCATCTGCAAGGACGTGTTCTTGCGGGTAGAGCGCGACGACACCTTCTTCACTCGCTGCTATCGCAAGGACGAGGTCATCAAGGTTCCCGTGGCCCACGCGGAGGGCAACTACTTTGCCGATAGCGAGACGCTGGATCGCCTGGAGGGGGAGGGTCGAGTTGCGTTCCGCTACTGCGACGAGTCCGGCACGGTGAGCGACGAGACGTCACCCAACGGCGCCCAGCGCAACATTGCGGGCATTATGGATCCCACGGGCCGCATCCTGGGCATGATGCCCCATCCGGAACGCCTCTACGAGGCCGCGCTGGGCGGGACAGACGGCCGCCGGATCTTCGAAAGCGCCGTCATCAGCCTCACTGAGGCCGCGTGATAGCGGGCCTGAGTTGTACGCCTCACCGGACCCAGCGCTGGAAAGCAGGGACGGGGGCCATGTGGAAATCTGGGATAGCCTCGACTTGACGCCCCGCTTGCTGCGATTCGGATCTGCCCGTCGGAGGCGGACTCACGCTAGCAAGGAGCCATGGCTGAACCCGTTCTTCTCCCAACTGAAAAGCTGCGCGCCGTCGCCGAGGCGAGCGAACCTGTGCAATTCCGGCAGGTGCCGCACAACATCGAGGCCGAGCAGGCGCTGCTCGGCGCGATCCTCGTCAACAACGAGGCGCTCGATCGTGTGTCGGACTTCCTTGCCCCCTCCCACTTTTTCGATCCGCTGCACGCGGAGATCTTTGAGACGACGACCAAGCTGATCCAGGCCGGCAAGCATGCCTCCCCTGTCACGCTGAAGACGTTCTTCGAGAACGCGGAGCCGATCGCGCCGAACCTCACCGTGCCGCAGTACCTCGGCCGGCTCGCAGCCAGCGCCGCCACGATCATCAACGCCCATGACTACGGGCAGACGATCTACGACCTCGCCATTCGCCGCAACCTGATCGTGATTGGCGAGGACCTCGTCAACACCGCCTTCGACAGCCCGGTAGATCACCCGCCCGAGGAGCAGATCCAGGAAGCCGAATCCGCGTTGTACGCGCTTGCGGAGAAGGGCAAGTACGGCAAGGGCTTCTTGGCCTTCGGCGCCGCTCTTACGCACGCCATCGACATGGCCAACAGCGCCTATCAGCGCGAAGGTCATCTGTCGGGCCTGTCGACCGGCCTCACCGACCTCGATTCCAAGCTTGGTGGTCTGCAGTCTTCCGACCTCGTCATCCTCGCCGGCCGCCCCTCCATGGGCAAGACGGCGCTCGTGACCAACATCGCCTACAACGTGGCCAAGTCCTACCGTTCCGAGACGCAATCCAACGGAGAGGAAAAGGTGCTCGATGGCGCCATCGTCGGCTTCTTCTCCCTCGAGATGTCGGCAGAGCAGCTCGCCACCCGTATTCTCGCGGAGCAGGCGGAGATCGCCTCGGAGAAGATCCGGCGCGGCATGATCAGTCAGGACGAATTCAACAAGCTCGTGCTCGTTTCGCAGGAGATGAGCCGCATCCCGCTTTACATCGATCAGACGGGCGGCATCACGGTCGCCCAGCTTGCGGCCCGCGCCCGCAAGCTCAAGCGTCAGCGCGGCCTCGGCCTCCTCATCGTCGATTATCTTCAGCTTCTCGCCGGCTCGGCGAAATCAGCAAGTGCGGGCCGCGTTCAGGAGATCACCGAGATCACCACGGGCCTGAAGGCACTAGCCAAGGAACTTGACGTTCCCATCATCGCACTCTCACAGCTCAGCCGCGCTGTCGAACAGCGCGACGACAAGCGGCCGCAGCTCTCCGATTTGCGCGAGTCGGGATCGATCGAGCAGGACGCTGACGTCGTCATGTTCGTGTTCCGCGAGGAGTACTACGTGGAGCGGCGCAAGCCCTCTGACACCGACGTGGAGGCCACCTTGAAGTGGCAGCAGGAGATGGCCGCTGTTCACGGTCGTGCCGAAGTCATCATCGGCAAACAGCGTCACGGTCCGACGGGCACCGTCAATCTCTCCTTCGAGAGCCAGTACACCCGCTTCGGAAACCTCGCCCGCGGCGATTATATGCCGGAGCGGTATGAATAGTGCGCGGTCCGAGCGTCGTGCACGCAAAGGCTCGCGTGTCGGCCCAGGCTGTGCCAAAGAGCGGGCCCATGAGTACGTCCAGGACCACGTCAGACAAGTTGGCCGAGGCCACGGCGCCCCTGTCCGCGTCGGCCACAGGCGCAATCCGCATTGATCTCGATGCGCTCGCCGGCAACTGGACGGCGCTGGCCGGATGCGTGAGCCCGGCCGAATGCGGTGCTGTGGTCAAGGCCGACGCATATGGGCTCGGCCTTGCGCGCGTCTTGCCTGCGCTGACGGCGGTCGGCTGCCGCACATTCTTCGTGGCAACGCCGACTGAGGCAGCCGAAGCGCGCGCACTGTCCGCCAACGCTCGCATCTTTGTGCTCGATGGTCTCTTTCCGGGAAGTGCCGACGCACTGCTGGCCGCCAGCGCCATCCCCTGCCTCACCAGTCTGGCGGAGGTCGCGGAGTGGTCGGCACATGCGCGGCGGATCGGGGTCAGACTCGCCTCGGCGCTGCATGTCGACAGCGGGCTGAACCGTCTCGGCATGCCAACCGATGACGTCAAGCGCCTTGCCGCCGAGCCTCAGATTCTGGAACCTCTCGACGTTGTGCTCATTATGAGTTATCTGGCAAGCGCCGATGACCCTGTGGACCCGGCCAACGCCACGCAGCGCGTCGCGTTCGAACAGCTCCGGGCGCTGCTGCCGAAAGCCCAGGCCAGCCTCGCCGCCTCTGACGGATTGATGCTTGGCTCCGCATTCCACTACGATCTCGTGAGGCCCGGCTACGCGCTGTACGGCGGCCAGGCGTTCCGCGGCGCGCGTGCGCCCGTTCAGCCCGTCGTGTCCGTTCACACCAGGGTGCTGCAGGTCCGCGACGTCGCTTCGGGAGCGGCCGTCGGTTACTCGGGTACGTGGCGCGCCACGCAGCCGAGCCGCATCGCCATCCTCGCAGCCGGCTATGCCGACGGTTTTGCCCGCACGGCAAGTGCGACCAACAAGAGCCCTGGCGGCTCCGTCGTCATCCACGGGACGCGCCTACCCGTCGTGGGCCGCGTCTCGATGGATCTCATCACCGTGGACGTGACCGCCTCCCCACATGCCGTATCTCGCGGCGATATTGCCGAATTGCTCGGACCCGCGCTCACCCTCGAGGCCGCAGGTGCCGAAGCACACACCATCGGATACGAAGTGCTCACGCGCCTTGGACGGCGCTTCGAGCGTCTTTACGTAGGAGGGCCCGCCTGATGGCGAAGGCGGCGAAGAGCCTCTACGTCTGCCAGGCCTGTGGCGCGACGACGCCACGTTGGGCGGGAAAGTGTGCCTCGTGCGGCGAGTGGAATACGCTGGTTGAGGAAACGGATGCAGGCCCGCCGCCCGGCTCGGGCATCACGCGGCAGTCCAAGGGCAAGGCGATCAGGCTTGGGACGCTCGCGGGCGGCGCCGAGGAAGCGCCCCGCTTCTCGACCGGTATGGCTGAATTGGACCGGGTGACCGGAGGCGGCGTCGTCCCCGGCTCCGCGCTGCTCATCGGCGGGGAGCCGGGCATCGGCAAATCCACACTCCTGCTCCAGCTGTCGGCCTCCGTCGCCCGCTCAGGGCTCAGCGCCGTCTACTTTTCTGGCGAGGAAGCCGCCGCTCAGGTGCGTCTGCGCGCCGAGCGCCTGGATCTTGCCGATGCCCCCGTCGCACTTGCCGCAGAAACGAACCTCGCCAACATTCTGGCGACCCTGGGCGCGGGTGTCCGGCCAGATCTTGTCGTTGTGGATTCCATCCAGACGCTCTGGTCGGATGAACTGGAGGCGGCTCCCGGCACGGTCAGCCAGGTCCGTGCAGCGACCCAGTCCCTCATCCGCTATGCCAAACTGCAGGGCGCAGCCCTCCTCCTCGTCGGCCATGTCACCAAGGATGGGCAGATCGCAGGACCGAAGGTCGTTGAGCATATGGTCGATTGCGTGCTGTCCTTCGAGGGTGACCGCGGTCACCCGTTCCGGATTCTGCGCGCCACGAAGAACCGCTTCGGGGCCACGGACGAGATCGGCGTCTTCGAAATGGTCCAGCAGGGCCTGCGGGAAGTCGCCAACCCCTCCGAACTGTTTCTTGGTGACCGGGAGGCCTCCGTCCCCGGCGCGGCCGTCTTTGCTGGAATTGAAGGCACACGTCCTATCCTGGTCGAAATCCAGGCGCTTGTCGCTCCTTCGGCACTTGGAACTCCACGACGGGCAGTCGTCGGCTGGGATTCCAGCCGCTTATCCATGGTGCTCGCCGTACTCGAAGCCCGCTGCGGCGTTTCGCTGGCGCAGCATGACGTCTACCTGAACGTTGCGGGCGGCCTCAAAATATCCGAGCCAGCAGCGGATCTGGCCGTCGCCTCCGCCCTGCTGTCGTCATTCTCCGGTGTTGCGCTACCCCCGGCACGGGTAACGTTCGGTGAGATTTCTCTATCGGGTGCCGTCCGAGCCAGCGCGCACACGGCCAGTCGGCTAAAGGAGGCTAAGAAGCTGGGCTTTACCGAGGCGGTCATTCCCGCATCGGGCGAGATCGGGACAGACGCGGCGAACATGTCACTCACCCGCCTCAACCATCTCAAAGAACTTGCAGACCCGTTGCGCCCATGCGACTGAACCATGAAAATCGGGGTCCGTCGAAAAAGAACCGATCCCTCGGGGAGAGCCTATCATGATCGGACCGCTAACCTACTTGGATGCTGCCCTGATTGCTGTGGCGCTCATCTCGGGGTTGCTGGCCATGTACCGCGGGCTCACCCGAGAGTTGCTGTCAATCGTCTCATGGGCGGTTGCGGCGGTGGCGGTGCTTTACTTCATCATGAACTACAAAAAGCTCGCCGAAGACATGGCCGCCCAGATGGGGACGCAGGTCGCTATTGCGCAGATCGCCATCGGCGCCGTCATTTTCCTCATCGTGCTCATTGTGGTGCACCTCATCACGTCGCGCATCTCCGACCTGGTTCTGGACAGTTCGGTGGGCATGATAGATCGCATCTTGGGGTTTCTCTTCGGCGTGGCGCGGGGCTTCATCCTCGTGGTCATTCCCTACATGTTCTACGAGTCCTTCATCCCCGACCGGGAGAACCAGCTGGCCTGGGTCCGGGATGCCAAGTCGCTGCCCTACATCAAGGGCGCGGGGGATTCGATCCGCGGAACACTGGAAACTTACATGCCCTCGAGCTTGACCAACCCGCCCTCGGCCGCGCCTGTGGACGGGGACCAGCAAGGATAAGGCACCCCGGGTGCGGCGTCCGGGCATAGCGCCCGACCCCCAAGTGGTGCTAAAGACGGGGCCAAACCAGTCCGGCCATCACCGTGGCGGCCGGCCAGCGCAGCGGATGCTTGAGCGGGAGGCAACCATGGCGCACCACGGAGAGACCGATCTGACGGTCGGTGATTTCGGCTACTCCAAGTACGGCGACGACCGCCTGCGCGAGGAGTGCGGCGTCTTCGGCGTCTTCGGCCACCCGGATGCGGGCGCCCTGACCGCGCTCGGTCTCCATGCCCTCCAGCATCGCGGACAGGAGGCGGCTGGCATCGTCACCTACGACGGGCAGCAGTTCCACTCCGAGCGGCACCTCGGGCTCGTTGGCGACAGCTTCAACGAGGCGTCCGTCATCGGTCGCCTCAAGGGTTCGGCCGCTGTTGGCCACAACCGCTACTCCACGACCGGCGAGCCCTCGTTGAAGAACGTGCAGCCGCTCTACGCAGACATCGACACCGGCGGGTTCGCGGTCGCCCACAACGGCAACCTGACCAACGCGCTGACCCTAAGACGCGAACTCATTTCGTCGGGTGCGATCTTCCCCTCCACGTCGGATACCGAGGTGATCCTTCACCTCCTCTCGCGCTCCAAGAAGCGCCGCGTGGTCGACCGATTCATCGAGGCCATCAGACAGATCGAAGGCGCCTACGCCCTCGTAGCGCTAACGAACGACATGATGATCGCCGCCCGCGATCCCATCGGCATCCGCCCGCTCGTGATCGGACGCATCGGGGGTGCAACGGTGTTCGCATCCGAAACCTGCGCATTGGATATGGTTGGTGCCGAGTTCGTGCGCGAAGTCGAAAACGGCGAGGTCATCGTCGTGACGAACGATGGCATTGAAAGCCATCGGCCATTTCCGCGCCGTCCCGCCCGGCCCTGTATTTTCGAGTACATCTATTTCGCGCGGCCCGACAGCGTGATCGGCGGTCGCTCCGTCTACGACATCCGAAAGCAGATGGGCGTGCAACTCGCCATCGAGAGCCCCGCCCCGGCCGACGTCATCGTGCCGATCCCGGATTCAGGTGTACCCGCCGCGATCGGTTTCTCCCAGCAGTCGGGCGTGCCCTTTGAACTGGGCATCATCCGCAACCACTATGTCGGCCGCACCTTCATCGAGCCTGAGCAGCGCATCCGTGCGCTCGGCGTGAAGCTCAAGCACTCCGCCAATGCGGGTGTCATTCGCGGCAAGAGCATCGTGCTTATCGACGACAGCGTCGTGCGGGGAACGACGTCGAAGAAAATCGTTCAGCTGATGTACGAGGCCGGCGCGCGCGAGGTGCACATGCGCATCTCCTCGCCGCCCATCACGCATTCCGATTACTACGGCATTGATACACCGCGCAAAAAGGACCTGCTCGCGGCCAACCTCGATGTGGAGGGGATGCGCCAGTTCATGGGAGCGACGAGCCTCGCCTTTCTTTCCGTGGATGGCATCTACCGCGCCGTCGGCTACGATGCGCGCGATCCACGTGCGCCCCAGTTCACCGACCATTGCTTCACAGGGGAATACCCCACCGAGCTGATCGACCAGACCGGTCCTGCGGTCCGGCAGCTCTCGCTCCTGGCCGAAGTAGTTTGACCGAAACGCGCCGCGCCACACCGATCGCGGCGCCCAATCCCAAAAAAGGCAGCTGTTGACGTGACCGCAGACGCTTCCTCCCTCAAGGGCCGCCTGGCCCTCGTTACGGGCGCCTCGCGCGGCCTTGGGCGTTCCATTGCCCTCGCGCTTGCCCGCGAGGGCGCTCATATCATTGCTGTCGGGAGAACGACGGGCGCGCTGGAAGAACTCGACGACGAGATCCAGAAGGTCGGCGAGCCCGCCACCCTGCTCACTCTCGATCTGAAGAAGGGCGATACGATCGATGCCCTTGGCCCCACCATCTACCAGCGGTGGGGCAAACTCGACATTCTCGTCGGGAACGCCGGAATTCTGGGGCCACTCTCACCTCTGCCTCACGTCACCGCGGATGCCTGGAACCAAGTTCTGGAGATCAATCTCACAGCCAACTGGCGTCTCATACGCACGCTCGATCCGCTGCTGAAGCATTCTGATGCTGGGCGTGCAATCTTCCTGTCATCGGGGGCCGCCGACGGTCACTACGCCTATTGGGGTCCTTATGCCGTTTCCAAGGCAGGGCTGGAGGCGCTTGCCAAGACCTACGCGGCCGAGTGCGTGAATACGCCCGTGCGCGTTGCGATCGTGAATCCTGGAGCCATGCGCACGGCCATGCGTGCCAAGGCATTCCCCGGCGAGGACCCCATGACGCTGCCTCATACCGACGAGGTTGCCCCGCTCATCGTGGACTTGGCCCGGCCTGAGAGCCGCGTCCATGGCGAAGTCATACGCTACCGGGACTGGCGGGAGGCGAAGTTGCTTGCGAGTGCAAAGAAATCCTAATGCGCGCAATGGCGCGCCATGGCTAATTCTTACAACTCGATGACCATGCCGTCGTAGGCGGGCTCCACGTTGCCGGGCAATTCGCTCCGCAACGTCTCGTAGTCGAGATCGCTCGTCATGTGGGTGAGAATCGCACGCTTGGGCTTCAGACGTGCAATCCATTCAAGGGCCTGCTGCACCGAGAAATGGCTGGGATGCGTCGTATAGCGCAGCGCGTCCAAGATCCACACGTCGAGTCCATCCAAAAGCGGGATCGAACTTTCCGGCAAGCCGGAGATGTCGGGCGAATAGGCGAGCCCACCGAACCGGAAGCCGAGCGATGGAATATCCCCATGCAGCTGAGGGATCGCCTGGACGTCGAGGGTGCAATTCTGTCCCCAGATGCGCAGTTTTCCGTCCGAGGGGATCTCGTTCGCCTTCAGGATCGGGTGATAGCCAGAGCCGGGCTGCTGTTCGAAACAATATCCGAAACGACTGATGAGACTATTGCGCGTCGGTTCGTCAAAATGGCAGGTGACGCGGGCCTTCATGGCATAAGCGACCATTCTCAGATCATCAATGCCATGCGTATGGTCGGCATGATCATGCGTGAAGAGCACGCCGTCGAGATGAGTGCAGCGCACATCGAGAAGCTGCTCGCGCATATCGGGCGGCGTGTCGACAAGCACATTCGTGAAGCCCCCGGATACGATCTTCTCAACCAGCACCGAGCAGCGCCGCCGCCGGTTCTTCGGGTTGTTGGGATCGCAAGCCCCCCAGATGGGACCGAGCCGCGGCACGCCTCCCGATGAGCCGCATCCCAGGATCGTGACCCTCAGGCTCATGCAGCCGCTCCCGGCCGGGGTACCTTGGTGTAGATCCGGAAAAAATTCTCGGTCGTGGCTGCTGCGAAATCTTCCAGTGTCAGCCCGCGCGCATTGGCGAGTGCCCGCGCCGTGTGGACAACGTAAGCCGGCTCGTTCTGCTTGCCGCGATAGGGCTCGGGCGCAAGGTAGGGCGCATCCGTCTCGACGAGAACGCGATCCAGCGGCACTTCGTTGGCGATCGCGCGCAAAACATCGTTCTTTTTGAAGCTGACAACACCGGAAAACGACACATAGAGACCGAGTTCGACGGCGCGCATGGCCAGTTCGCGGCCGCCCGTGAAGCAGTGGAGGATGGCGGGAAACGGACCTTTGGCGTGCTCCTCTTCCAGAATCGCTATCGTATCGGCGTCGGCGTCGCGTGTGTGGATCTCGAGCGGCAGACCCGTCATGCGCGCGGCCGCTATGTGCGTACGGAAACCCTGAGCCTGCGCCTCCGGCGTCGAATGCTTGTAGAAATAATCGAGGCCCGCCTCACCGATGCCGACGATCTTTCGATGTTCGGCCAAGCGCGCGAGATCCTCGGTCGTGACATCCAATTCCTCGTGCGCGTAGTGCGGATGGGTGCCGACCGTGCCGTAGACGGTGTCGAAACGCTCTACGACGGAGATCAGATGTTCGAACTTCCTGACGCGTGTGGAGATGTTGACCATCAGCCCCACACCCGCAGAGTGGGCGCGCGCAACGACGCCCTCCAGATCATTGGCGAACTCTGGGCGGTCGATATGGCAGTGGTGATCGACGAGCATCATGTCAGGTGCCCTCTTCACCCTTGGATTTCTGCCGGCTCGCCTCCCGCTTGGCCTGCTTGGCGAGCTTGGCAGCCTGCTGTTCCGCGGCCGACTGCGATCCGCCCTTCTTGGCCTCGGCCGTCGGATCGATGTAGCGTGGGAACACGCCCTGCGGCTCGGGCAGCTGTGTGCCGGGCCTTAAGCGTCCACCAGGACCAAGCGCGGTGAACAAACGCGGGTCCGCCTCCTCCCTTGTCGCCGCCGTTCCCGTCCCCTGTGCGAGCAGGTCCAATAGCTTTGCCGCGGACGCCGGCATCACCGGCTGCACGAGGATCGCAAGTTGGCGCACGACCTCAGCGGTGACGTAAAGGATCGTTCCCCTCCGCTCTGGTGTCAGCGATTTGTCGAAGGGTTTTTCGCTGGCAAAATACCGGTCGCCCTCAGCCACCACGTCCCACACCGCATCGAGCCACGACTTGATCGCCTGGCGGTCCATGGCGTCGCGGCAGGTGGCGTAGAGCGAATCCGCCTTCGCAAGCAGCGCTTGATCGGCCTCGGTGAGATCGACCGGTCCGGGCACGACGCCGACGAAGCCCTTCCAGATCATGGATAGGCAGCGCTGAGCGAGGTTGCCAATTCCGTTGGCAAGGTCGGCATTGATGCGCGCGGCAATCGTCTCAGGCGAATAGCTGCCGTCGGCGCCGAACACGACCTCGCGCAGAAAGTAGTAGCGAACCTGGTCCACCCCGTAATGCTCGACGAGCGCGAATGGGTCGACAACATTGCCGACCGACTTGGACATCTTCTCGCCCTTGTTGAAGAGAAAGCCGTGACCGAAGATGCGCTTGGGCAGCGCAACGCCCGCCGACATCAGGAACGCCGGCCAGTAGATCGCGTGGAAGCGCACGATGTCCTTGCCGATGATGTGCACGTCGCACGGCCAGTAGTCCTGGCGGGTGTCGCCGCCGCCAAAAATACCGGTCGCGGTCGCGTAATTGTTCAAAGCGTCTACCCACACGTACATGACATGACCGGGATGGCCTGGAACGGGAATCCCCCAGTCGAGCGTCGTGCGTGAGACGGACAGGTCCTCCAGACCCGAGCGGATGAAGTTTACGACTTCGTTGCGCCGCTCTGCGGGCAAGATGAAGTCCGGATTGGCTTCGATGTGTGCGAGCAGCGCATCCTGGTACTTTGCCAGGCGGAAAAAGAACGTCTCTTCCTCCTGCCATGTCACCTCGGTCCCAGTCGGCGTCGCATAACGGTGACCATCCTCACGGATCTCCGTTTCGCTCTCCTTGTAATAGGTCTCGTCGCGCACCGAGTACCAGCCGCCGTACTTCTTCAGATAGATGTCGCCGGCCGCTTCCATGCGCCGCCAAAGCTCCTGGCAGGACTTGTAGTGGCGGGCCTCGGTCGTGCGGATGAAATCGTCGTTGGAGAGCCCAAGGACCTCGGCCATCTCGCGAAAGCGGGCGGAGTTGCGATCGGCGAGTTCCCGCGGACTGACACCCTCCTTGGCGGCGGTCTGCTTCATCTTCAGCCCGTGCTCGTCGGTGCCAGTCAGAAAGAACACGTCCTTGCCGTCGCACCGCTCGAAGCGCGCGATCGCATCGGTCGCAATCGCCTCGTAGGCGTGGCCGATGTGGGGTACACCGTTGGGGTAGGAAATGGCGGTGGTGATGTAGAATCGTGTGCTCATGGCCTCAGGGGTCCGGAATCGACGGATGTGTCGTAGGTGACCCGAGCGGCAGTCATCAGGCCTGGGCCGCGCCGCGCGAGGCCTGAACCAGACGCTGGAATGTCAACAGGATCAGAGCTTTGCGATCCAGGTTGAGGGCGTCGGCATCGGCCTTGTCGGCGACGAGGGTTTCCCACAGTTGGGCCCACGCCGCAAGCTGGTCCTGAGTGATGAGCCGGTCCGCCAGGCGGCCTTCCGCGGTCCCCGTTTCAGCCGTCGCTGCGGCCCGGATGATGTGCGCCAGATGCCCCAGCAGAAGCTCGAAGAAGAGCTCATAGCGCGCTTCCGCCGCAGCTGACCCCAGCTCGTCGCCGAGCGCATGGATAGCGGCCCAGTCGGGCTTCGGAAGGGTCTCGATGATGCCCTTGATCTTCCGCGAAAGGGCGAGCCCTCTGCTGGTGTGCAGCAAAAGGAGGCGGCGTACGCTACCTTCGGCGAGGCGCTGCAACGTCTCCCATTCCTCACCCGCCGGAAGACTGCCAGACACCTCGTGACCAGCTGCGTTGAGCGCCTGCGCGACCGCCCGGCGCAGATCCTCCGGACTGAGCGGCGCGCATGACAGCGTCCGACAGCGGGATCGGATCGTGGGCAACAGCCGCTCGGGAGCTGAGGAGATCAACAGGAAGACCGTCCGCTTGGGCGGCTCTTCCAGAGACTTCAAGAGCGCATTGGCCGCATTGGTGTTCAACTCGTCGACCGGATCGACGATAACAACCCGCCAGCCATCTCCCGCACTCGTGCCCAGGAACCCTTTCAGCCGGCGCACTTCGTCCACGGTGATTTCCGTTTTCAGCCTCTTGTTCTTGAAGTCATAGGGCCGGCGCAGGACGAGGAGTTCGGGATGAGCGAGACCGGCAACCAGGTGGCTCGCCTGCGTTTCGGGCGCAACTTCCAGGCTTGAACCGAGCATGTCGCGTTCGCTCTCCGACGCCAGCAGAAAGCGTGCAATGCGATAGGCCAGCGTCGCCTTGCCGATCCCCGGCGCTCCGGTCAGGATCCAGGCATGATGCAGGCGGGCCGACTGGAATGCCTGGAGAAACCCCCTCTCGGCAAGGTCCTGTCCGTAGAGACGTTCGGTCAGACGCGGTGGCGGAAAGCCTTCGAGCCGGTCGGGTTCGGGCAACTCGTCGATTTCGGCAAGGCCGGATGGACGGGCCATGTGCTCAGTCCGTCACGGAAAGAAGCCGCGCCTCGACGGCGGCCCAAATGTCCTGGGCCACAGCCTCGGCGGATTTCTGCCCGTCCACGACGACACAGCGCTGCGGCTCGAGTTCGGCTATCTCGAGAAAGCCCTCGCGCAGACGCTTGTGGAACTCCAGATCGCGCGCCTCGAAGCGATCAGCGAGCAGGCTGCGCGGCTGCTTGCCCACCTTATTGGCCTCAGCTGAGGTGCGGGCGTTCTGCCGAAGCGCGGCGCGGGCGAGACCAACTTCGGCCGGAATGTCGACCACGATCGTGAGATCGGGACGCGTATGGCCGATAACGATAAGTTCCAGAGCTTCGAGTAGTCGGGGCTCCACGCGGCCCGCGTAGCCTTGATAGACGCGGGTGGAGTCCGAGAACCGGTCGCACACGACGAACCGTCCTGCTGCCAGTGCCGGTCGGATCACCTCCTCCAGGTGATCGGCGCGCGCGGCGGCAAAAATCAGAGCTTCCGAAAGCGCCGAATGCCGCTCGATGCCTGGATCAAGAATGAGGTCGCGCAGGCGCTCGGCAAAGGGTGACCCGCCGGGCTCACGCGTCACGGTTACACCATGGCCGAGCCCCTCCAGGCGTTCGGCCAACAGGCTCGTCTGGGTAGACTTGCCCGACCCTTCCCCGCCTTCGAATGTTATGAAGCGACCAATCGTCATGAACCCTCGGGACCGGACGCCCATGACGCCCGTAGCAAGACCAGCATTCCCGGAGCGGTTTTAGAGGTTGGCCCAGCGCAGCGCCAGAAAAACCAGACTATCGAGCCCCCGGCGCCACACGCTCGCCTCCTCGACATCTTCCATCGCCACGAGGGGCACCTCGCTGGTGGCGTTGGACGAGCTCGTCACCCTGAGCCGAGCCACTTCGTCACCCTTGCGGATCGGTGGCTTCAGGGGACCCTGATAGACGATTTCGGCCCTGAGCTTCTGGTTGGCGGGAAAGCGCGGCAGAACCACGTTAAGGGGGCCGCTTTTTCCGGTCACCGGCACAAACCATCGCGTTCCGCCCCAGACGCGGGCCTGAGCAACCTCTTCATCCGCATCGAAAAGCGTGAATTTCGCAAAGCTGCGCTGGCCCCATTCGAGAAGACGGCGCGCCTCCTGCCGACGCTCCTTCTCGTCGGCGAGCCCCATCACCACGCCGATGAGCCGCTTTCCATCGGTGACTGAGGACACGACGATGCCATAGCCGGCCTCCTTGGTGTGGCCTGTCTTTAAGCCATCCACGCCGATATCATCGCTGAGCAGCGGGTTCCGATTGTAGAATTTGTGCTTTCGGTAGGGGAACTCCCGCTGGGCAAAGATCTTGTAGTGTTCAGGGTGCTCGCGAATGATGTGGCGTGCGAGCATGGCCAGCTCGCGTGCCGTCATCAGATGTTCGGGATGATGCAGCCCCGTAGAATTACGGAACGTGGAGCGCGCCAGGCCGATGCGGCGCGCCTCAGTTTCCATCATCGTTGCGAACCGGGCCTCCGAGCCCGCAAGTGCCTCCGCCACCGCGATGCAGGCATCGTTGCCGGACTGCACGATGATGCCCTGGATCAGTTCATCCACCCGCGCCCGCGTGTTGACCGGCACGAACATGGCGGAGGTCCCTGACGGAGCGCCGCCCGTGCGCCAGGCGTTCTCGCTCATCATGAACTCGTCTTCGGGCTTCACACGCCCGTCTTTCATCGCCTGGAACAGAACCTCCAGGGTCATGAGCTTGCTCATGCTGGCGGGCGGGGCTAGTTCATCGGCGTTGAGTTGGTAAAGCACCGCACCGGAGTTGTAATCGATCAGGATTGCACGCTTGGCCCGGCTGACAAATTCTCCGCCTGCCTGCGCCAGTGCATGGGACCCGAGAGAAAGTAACACCGCTAAAACAACGAGTGCCACCCAAGGAAGACGTCCAATCGACCGCGTTGCCGTGGAATGCACGAAGCCTCGCTGCAATGATGGAAGCCCCGACCGGGGCTGCGAAATGAATATATTCTGTTATGGTTGCCGCGACCGAGCGGGTCAACCCTTCGCGGCCCCATCAGTTCTGTGGATTTCTTCAAGAAAAGCGCACATGCCGCGGCGAAGCCACTCTCATCGTGCTGCGGCGCCGAGTCCTGAGCGATGCTGCATCACGGACCAGCTGTCTTCTCCGCGAGAGGCCGGCGAATCGTACAACGGACGTGCGGAAGGCGCATAAGAGGTGCCCGCTGGTGGAGCATAGGACCGCGCGGCCGACGCCACCATCGGGGCCCTGGCCCATGACTGGCGTGCGAGAAACTGGCGTTCGTGCCGATCGTCGCCATTGAGCGGCGCCCGTCCCGCATAGCGCACCCGCACGCGTCCCAGTCCCTTCCCCTTCGTCCCCAGCGCCTGAGCGGACGCCCGCGAAAGATCAATGACCCGGTTCCCGACATAGGGGCCGCGGTCATTGATCCGAACCAGAATGGTGCGGCCGTTCTCGATGTTGGTGACGTAGGCATACGACGGCATCGGAAGAGTGGGATGCGCCGCGGTGAGCGCATTCATGTCGTAGATCTCGCCGTTGGCGGTCTTGCGCCCATGGAAGGCCTCTCCATACCAAGATGCAATCCCTGTTTCTTCGTATCCAGGCTGCTCGCGCGGCGTATACCAGCGACCGCTGATCATGTAGGGCTGACCCAGTTTGTAGGTCCCGCCACCCTTGGGAATGCGGTCGTTGAGACCATAGACCCGCGGGCTCGAACTAACCCCCAGCTTCGGATCCGGACCGCCGTTCGACGAGCACGCGGACATCAGCGGTCCTGCGGCCAGAAGAAGCCCAAGTTGCATCAGCAGAGATAAAAGATGGCCTCGGCCTGATATCAGTCCCGAGGATGGACGATGAAGAGTACGCACATACAAATTCCCAAGCCTGCGGACCCGGTCTGCTGAGGGACCGGCATGAAGACCCCCATCCTGAACATCCATGGCGGCCCTGCATGGACGGGATCGTGACCAATTGTGCTTAGGATCGGGTTAAGACGTGTTCGGACGATCCGGCGACCTCTGCGCCGCTTGAGGCAGAAGCCCGGGCGGCGTATAGGGGGCCGCGAAGCGGAGGGATGGTCGAGTGGTTTAAGGCACCGGTCTTGAAAACCGGCGTGGGCGCAAGTCCACCGTGGGTTCAAA
>CAWGTZ010000019.1:0-111220 GCA_963825555.1 uncultured Alphaproteobacteria bacterium
TGGCTGGGGCGGGAGGGTTCGAACCTCCGCATGGCGGAATCAAAATCCGCTGCCTTACCACTTGGCTACGCCCCATCAGGCCGGCCCGAAGCCGGCGCGGGCGCACCATACTGGGGAGGCGCCCGGGCAGCAACGCCGCCGCTGGATACGGTACATCATGCCGCTGGACAACGGCCCAGGACAAAGACTTGCGGGCAGCAGGCCAGATGGCTATAAAGCCCTCCCGCCCGCGGCCCGGCTTTCTCGAAAAAGCCGCGCGGTGACGCTCGTTCGCCATTGCACGGACTGTCTCTCAGGACAATCCTTTTTGCAGCGGCGGCACCGGTCGGAGCGTAGCGCAGCCTGGTAGCGCACTTGCTTCGGGAGCAAGGGGTCGGAGGTTCGAATCCTCTCGCTCCGACCATTCTCTTGTCACGCCTGTCCTTTGCTGACCCTCGCCCCGGCGCGGCCGCTTGGGCGTGCCTATTCGAGGCCCCGATCCGGCCCAGCCGTCAATCCGGACCATGAGCCGGAGCCCGACCCCTTGGGCTTGGGGACGCACTTGTTCTTTTCGGGGCTCCAGACCTTGCCCTTGCCGCAGGTGCCGGGACCAGTCCCCTGGGCCAGCGCCGCGGGTGCGGCAGCAAGGAGGGTGGTCATGGCGCCGGCCAGCAGAAGTGTCATCGCCTGTGTCATGATAGGTTTCCCTTCGGTGCGTTGCGCAAAGCGCAAATATGGCGTTTCCGGACTTGGCCGGCAGAACTTATACGCAAAATCCTCCCCCTGGTTTCATGCTGGTTTCCCGGTTCGGCCCATGTCAAAAAGGCGGCCGAGCAAAGTTCCCGGAGCACAAGAGCCCCTTTGGTGGACACCATCCCCTTCAAAACCTCGATGTCGTTCCGCTACGGGGAGCCCGAGCCGATGGGGCCGGGAATCGTGCGTCTCGTGGCCCCTAATCCGAGCCCGTTCACTTTCAGGGGCACCAACACGTATCTCGTTGGGACGACGGCCCTGGCAGTGATCGATCCCGGACCCGACGACGAGACGCATCGCGCGGCCATTCTGGCCGCGGTCGGGGGGCGCCCCATCAGCCACATCCTCATCACGCACGCTCATCGCGACCACAGCGACGGCGCCGCCGCGCTTGCCCGCGCGACCGGCGCGCCGATCCTGGGCTACGGCCGTTCCGCCTGCCCGCCTCCGCGCGGGGGCGAGGCGCACCTGCCCTCCGGTCGCGAGTTCGTCGATGACGCGTTCTCGCCCGACACGTCTCTTGTCAATGGCGACACGGTGGAGGGTGCCGATTTCGTCCTTGAGGTGATCCACACTCCGGGACACGCGCCCGATCATCTGTGCCTTGCGCTGAAGGGTTGCCGCACGGTCTTTTCCGGCGATCACGTCATGGCCTGGAATACGACCGTCATCGCGCCGCCCGAAGGGCGTATGTCGGACTACATCCGATCGCTGGAAGTTCTGCTCGCCCGGCGCGATCGGCTCTATCTGCCGGGCCACGGTGGGCGCATGGAAAAGCCGCTCAGGTCGGTCAAAGCCTATCTCGTCCATCGCCAATGGCGCGAGCAGGCGATCCTCAAGGCCATTCGTAATGGTGCGACCACTATCCCGGACGTGGTGGCACAGGTTTACAGCACCATCGACCAGCGGCTTGTGAAGGCGGCAGCGCTCTCGGTCATGGCTCACGTCGAGCACTTGGCTGAGCGCCAGCTGGTTACCTGCGACCGGCCCCTTTCTCTCGATCAGCATTTTTCTTCTGTTTGAGAGATTTCTTGCCGGATGGTTCGGCGCTGCGGGTGCCTGCAACCGGAACCGTTGCCTCAAGCCGTCCCACAATTTCACGCATGATCAGGCGCAGGCGCTCCGCGTTCTGACCGAAGTCGGAGCGACCATAGCGCGACGCGGAACGAAGATCGATCCGCGCACTTGTCTCGTCGCCGGTCACGCGGACGGCCACGTCGTCATAGAAACCCAGCACGAGGGTGCGATCGACCGCCTCGGCTTTCCCGATGGGAACCTCGTCCGTCGGCGGCTCTTCGCGCACCACTTCGAGATTGAGCCGCTTCAGCGACACCATGACGAGATCGAACGTCTCGGAGACCGGCCGGTTGACGAACATCGGCTCCAGATCGGGATAAGCCTCCTGCTGACGCGCTGAAAACTTTTTACCCGGATAGGCCACCGGGTTCGCCGATCCCGTGCGTAGCGCCGCCAGCGCGAGAAAGGCAGGCGGATTGGCACGATCGGTCGTCACGTCGTTGAGGGTCGGATAGCCCCGCGCGGCTACGACCACCAGCGCCGGCACGAGAAGGATCGCAAGTCCGAGCCCCACGCCGAGCAGAATGCGCGCCGCTCCCGGCAATCCCCGTCGCCAGACGCCGATCATGGCGTAAAGGCCGAGCAGAATAGCGAGGGCGGCAATGATCACGGCCACGGCCAGCACATTGAACGCCACTGCGGTCGGCATTCCCAGGAAGCGATGGAGAATAAGCGCGACGGCAATCAGCAACAACGCAAAGAGCGCCAATCGGGACGACCATAGGCTCGCTCCACGCGGAATCTGATTGGCGGACACACTCATCCACGGCCTCTGTTGCTTCTTGGCGGGTTGCGGACCCCGTCAGGCCCCCGGCCCTGCATCCGCAGGCGGTGTCTTATAAGACAGAATCAGACCAAAAAGAGAGATGGTAGAGCGGCGACCCCGATCAGGCGCGGCATTTGCTGCCGTTGTTGCTATTAGTTGGTCGTTGAGACGCAGCAAGCGAGGAGATGGCCCATGCTGGCACCCCGCATGCATCATGGCCCGGCATTCCTGCTATCGGCTCTCGCTATTGTAGCCTGGGCTGGAACAGGCGCTGCGACCGAAACGGGGGCTGCTGAGAGCGCCGCCGGCGACGACACTCTGACCATCCTGTCCGTCGATGCCACGACCTTGCCGGGCCTGAAGACCCGCAAACGACAGACGATCACACCGACTTGGCGAACGAGCTTCGGCTCGGAACGCCTATCCGAGCCGAAGTTTTCCAAGCCGGAAACGGCCGTCGAGGCCGATATCGTAATGCTCCAGGGCGTTCACGACATCCGCGCGCTCCGGCAATGGTTCCCGGCCGGCCAGTGGCGGCTCATCGTTTCGCGGCAGGCTCTGCTGCGGGAGGACGGGTCGCAGACGGGGTATGGGGCAGGCGACGGGGTCGTGCCTCTGCCGACAACGGCGGTGGCCGTGCGCTATCAACCTGGACTTAGGGTTACCGGCCAGGATCACCTGCTTGATCTTGCCGATGCCCTGGGCAAAGGCGACACGCAGCCCTCAGCGGCGGGTACCGCCGTGCGGGTCCTGATCGACGGGCGCGAGACGTGGGCCATCTCCGTAATCCTGCCTGAAGAGTGCATCCTCAACAAAGACCGGCAATGCCCTGGACTTGAAGCGCTTTCCCAATGGCATGCGGACCGCGAGGCGGATGGTGTTCGCCGCGTCACGGGCGGGCGTTTTGCGCCAGGGATGGGCGACGCAGAAGCATGCGCCCGGTTCGGCTTGAGGCTCGACCCGGCGCCGCCGCCGCCCCGACAGCCTTACAAAGAAGCCGCTCCCACGCCTGATCTGGGCTGCGCCGCAGCAGTCACGGTGGCAAAATAATAATTGATTGTAACAAGTTATGCTGCTCTCTTGATCGTCAGCTTCGGCCCCCTGTGAAGACCACAAGGCCTGAATTCTTCCTTTTTTGACGTCGATCCCCGATCCGGACATGGCCTACAGACTGAAAACCGGTGCTCATTTTCAGAAGGATGTCCGCCGTCTGCTGACCGCCCAAATCAGCCGCGCCGTGGCGCATCTGTCTGGTCAGAACACCTCAGCCGGAGAGGACGTCAGTGCGGTCCACGAGACGCGCAAGGCCTTGAAACGTTGCCGTTCGATCCTTCGGCTGGTGCGGCCGGGGCTGAATAAGAAGGTTTTCCAGACCGAGGATCATGCATTTCGCTCCATCGCGCGCATCCTTTCGCAGGAACGCGACCGTCAGGTCATGGCGCAAACGCTGACCAAGCTATCATCACAGCCTCGCCCCCAGGCCGAGGCGGAGGCTCTGAAGAAAGCGTCGGCGGCTCTGTTGAACAGCCCGGTCCAAGGCGCACATCATGGCGACCCGGAGAGCGACGCGCGCTTGGCGCTCACGATGGTGGAGCAAGCTGCCGAGAGCGTTCGGAAAATCAGAATCACCCCGCCATCTCTCGACACCCTGGCGGCTGGATTCGGCGCGACCTACGCCGATGGCCGGCGCGCTTTCAAAAAAGCCTACCGCTCGGGCGACGACGAGTCCTTCCACGCATTCCGCAAGCTCGTACAGCATCATTGGCGACATCTGAACCTCCTGTCCCCCGCCTGGCCGGAACTGATGGAGGTGCGTGTGGCCTCGGCCCGGCAGTTGGCAGAACTGCTCGGCGACGATCACGATCTGAGCATTCTGGCCGAACGCCTTGGCGATAGCAGCTTGGCGACCCTCGATCCGGGTTGCCGCGCGGCGGTCATTGCCATCGCCCGCGACGAGCAGGCCCGGCTCCGGGCAGAGGCCCAGCCGATCGCCGGCCGCCTTTTTGCCCAACGCCCGCGCGATATGGAACGCATGATCGTCCAGCTCTGGCCTGCGGCACAGCGGCTCGTCAAACAGCAGCGCGCCGCGAAGGTGAGCCGCACGAAGGTTGACCAGGGAAGAACCGTCCACAAAAAAAAGGCGGCGGCCGGAAAAAAGCCCGCGGATGTGCCTGAAAATAAGGCCACGGGCGATGTCGTGCCTCTCGTGACAAACGGCTAGGACACGTTCTCGAGTTGAGTGTGCGACCTGCCGCAGGCCAATAACGTTGTCCCGGAAGATCGGATACGCTACGGGTCACGTAGAGATCCCATCATCAGTCGCTCAACTCGGAGCCCCAAAACGGAGCCCCCAGATCGGAGCCCTATGCTGAAGCCGTTTCCACCTCGACCCGATGTGTCGCACCTGCCCGAGGACCATCCCCCGGTCACGTTCGGCCGTGTCGGCGTTCTACTTCTGAACCTCGGCACGCCAGACGGCACGAGCTACTTGCCCATGCGCCGCTATCTGAAGGAGTTTCTCTCCGACGAGCGCGTCATCGAGGAGCCGAAGTGGAAGTGGTGGCCGATCCTCAATCTGATCATCCTCACGGTCCGTCCCTCGCGCAAGGGCCGCGACTACGCCACCATCTGGAACAACGAACTCGACGAAGGACCGCTGAAGACCATCACGCGGTCACAGGCCGATAAGCTCGCCGCGCGGCTCTCTGAACATCCGCGTGTCATTGTCGACTGGGCCATGCGCTACGCCAACCCCACGACAGAGAGCCGCATCCGCGAACTCCAGAAGCAGGGCTGCGAGCGCATTCTCCTGGTTCCCCTCTACCCGCAGTACGCCGCCGCTACGACTGCAACCGCCTGCGACCAGGCCTTTCGAGCGCTCATGAAGATGCGCTGGCAGCCATTCGTCCGCGTGGCGCCCGCCTATCACGATGATCCGGTCTACATCGACCGGCTTGCACGCTCGATGCGCTCCAGTCTCGCGCAACTCGACTTCGAACCAGAGAAGATCGTCGCCACGTTCCACGGCATGCCGCAGAAGTATTTCGATAAGGGCGACCCCTATCATTGCCATTGCCAGAAGACATCCCGACTGTTGCGCGAAGCGCTCGGCTGGCCTGAGGACCGGTGGCTGACGACGTTTCAGTCGCGCTTCGGCAATGATCCGTGGCTGCAGCCTTATACCGACATGACGGTGGAGCGGCTCGCAAAGGAGGGCGTGAAAAAGCTCGCCCTCGTCGCACCCGGTTTTTCCGCTGACTGCCTTGAAACGCTGGAAGAACTCGACGGGGAAAACCGGCACATCTTCGAAGAGAACGGCGGCGAGAAGTTCGCCTATCTGCCCGCACTCAACGACAGCGACGACGGCGTGGATGTGATCGAGGCCGTGGTTCGCCGCGAATTGCAGGGTTGGATTTAAAATACTGGAAGGTCGCACCGTGGTTCGGTGCAGGCGCACCTAGGGCCAAAGCCATTCCGGTGCGCCGAATTCCTCATCCCAGACATCCCAGACCACATCGCCAAAGCCAACCGAATAGGTGACGACGCGCCAGCCCGCTCCAGCGCGCGCGAGCAGAACGGCAGCCCCTTCGTTGAAGGCGCCCGCCTTCACGTCCTCGGCATAGATCGACTTGGTATAGTCGATGCTCCTGCCTCCCGGCCCCTGCGGAATGCCGTAGAGGAAGGCCCAGTCTGCGGAAACCCGCAAGTGGCGGATCTTGAATACCACCGGCTGGCCGAGATCGCGCTCAACAGGAACCCGGGCGGCATCGAGCACCATTCGTCGTTCGTCGCTGCCCACCTTGGGCGTCCAGACCTTGCCTCCGGCCTCGACTGAAACTGCGGCCATGACGATGGCCATCAGGGCCGAAAACACACGGATGCACATCACGGAAAGGCCCCTGGCAGTTGCATGTCGGACAGATTGGGCTTCATTGCACCATTCGATTACGGCAAAATCCGCAGCAAAAATACTCGATTAGAAAAATCCGTTTACTTTGTTTTCGAATATTGGCCCTAGAAATTACAAAAAATACCTCATTCGCCCGTGGGCGGTTACTCGGAGCTTCCTCTCATGCCCTTCTTTGACGGCTTTCAGTTTTTTGGCCTCTTCCTTATCGGCCTGGCTTTCTTCACGCTCTGGTCGACGGTCAAAGTCGTACCGCAGGGCTCTGCCTACACGGTGGAGAACTTCGGGCGCTTCACGCGCACGCTGCCACCGGGCCTTCACTTCCTCATTCCTGTCATGGAGCGCATTGGCAGTCAGGTGAACATGAAGGAGCAGGTGATCGATATCCCCAGCCAGGACGTCATTACCCGCGACAACGCCATGGTGCGCGTCGACGGTGTCGCCTTCTTCCAGGTGCTCGACGCCGGACGCTCGGCTTATGCGGTCGATAATCTTGAAGTTGCCATCATAAACCTCACGATGACGAACGTACGTACCGTCATGGGTTCGATGGATCTCGACGAACTTCTTTCCAATCGCGATACGATCAACGCGAAGCTCCTGAATGTCGTCGATGCCGCCACCGAAGCCTGGGGCGTCAAGGTCACCCGCATCGAAATCAAGGACATCGCCCCGCCGCGCGACCTCGTCGACAGCATGGCGCGGCAGATGAAGGCCGAACGCGAGAAACGGGCGCAGATCCTGGAGTTGGAAGGACTGCGGCAGGCTGCGATCCTCAAGGCCGAAGGCGAAAAACAGGCGGTGGTGCTGGAGGCCGAGGGCCGGCGTGAAGCTGCTTTCAAGGATGCCGAAGCGCGTGAGCGTGCCGCCGAAGCGGAAGCAAAGGCCACCCAACTCGTCTCGGACGCCATCGCGGCGGGTAACGTTCAGGCCATCAACTACTTTGTCGCCAACAACTACGTGAAGGCGCTGGAGTCCCTGGCCTCGGCGCCAAACCAGAAAGTCATCATGATGCCGCTGGAAGCCTCGTCCGTCATCGGCTCGATCGCCGGCCTCGCCCAGTTGACCGGTGAAGCCTTCAGCGGGGACGCTCCGAAGGCGCCCTCCGCCGTGCGTCCGCGCACGACCTGAAGCCCTCACCTTTCAAGCGTGCTGGCGGCTGAGCCGGCAGCGCCCTCTATTCCAACGCCGGCCGCATAGTGCCAAACAGCTTCGAAGGTCACCCAGCTATGGACGCCCTGATTGCTTTCCTTTCGAGCCTCGGTTTCTGGAGCTGGCTGCTTCTGGCACTCGCCCTGTTCCTGCTCGAGACGCTCATCCCGGGCGTGCACTTCTTGTGGTTCGGCCTTGCAGCCTTCATTGTCGGCGTGATCATGGCGGTGGTGAGCGGCATGGGACACGCCGAACTCTTCCCCTTCGCCTGGCAGCTTGTGATGTTCGCGATCCTGGCCGTGGTTACGGTATTCGGCGTCAAGAAGCTTGCCGGTGCCAGCCCCATGGACGAGCGCCCCGACATCAATGCACCCGGCTCGCAGTTCATCGGCCGCATCGTCGTTGTCGAGGAGAACATCGTGGGCGGGCGGGGCAAGGTGCGGGCGGGCAATTCGGTGTGGCTGGCCCAGGGCGAGGATGCCCCACGCGGCACCAAGGTCATGGTGAGCGGTGTGAACGGCACGGCACTCGTCGTATCTCGGGATATCGACGAAGACTGACCGGCCCTCCCGTCCTACAGACGACCGTCAGGCGACACCCGCGCGCAACAGATCGTGGACGTGGATAATGCCGACGGGGCGGCCCTTGTCGACCACGAACAGTGCCGTGATGCGTGACGCGTTGATGAGTTCCAGCGCTGCGGAAGCAAGCGTAGTCGGTGTCACCGTCTTCGGTTTGCGGGTCATGATTTTTCCAGCCGGCATGGAGAGAAGATCCCCCCCCATGTGCCGGCGCAAGTCGCCGTCCGTTACCACGCCCACGAGGCGGCCTTTACCGTCGAGTATTCCAAGGCAGCCAAAGCTCTTCTCGGTCATGATCACCAGCGCTTCCGCCATCGGCAAGGACTGAGAAGCGAGCGGCAGCCGCTCCTGCTTGTGCATGAGGTCGGCCACGTACTTGAGGCTGGCACCCAGAGATCCACCCGGATGAAACGTCTTGAAATCGAGTGCGGTAAAGCCCTTGCTCTCTAGCAGAGCAACGGCAAGGCAGTCGCCCAGCGCAAGCTGCATGGTGGTCGAAGTCGTCGGGGCGAGACCGTGGGGACAGGCCTCCTTGGTCCGCGGCAGTTCCAGCACTACGTCGGACTGCTGGCCAAGCGCTGAGCCGGCGTTGGAGGTGATGGAAATCATCGGCACCGAAAAGCGGCGCGAATAGGTGATGATGTTCTTTAGTTCGACCGTCTCGCCTGACCAGGACAGCGCTAGGATCACGTCCTCCGCAGCGATCATGCCGAGGTCGCCGTGGGAGGCCTCGCTCGGATGGACGAAGAATGCCGGCGTGCCTGTGGAGGCAAACGTCGCGGCGATCTTCTGGCCGACATGGCCGCTCTTGCCGATACCGGAAACGATTACCCGGCCCCGGGCCGCCTTGATGAGACCTACGGCGTCCGTGAAGGGACGCGCGAGACCGTTGTCGAGGGCGGCGCGCAGAGCGCCGAGACCTTCCGATTCCAGATCCAAGGTCCGGATTGCGGACTGAACGGCGGCCTGGCCACCCGCGCGGCCACCAGGAATGCTCTTCAGTTTCCTCATGGTCCCTACCATGGCCCCACCCTGAGTTTTGAACCCCGCCCCCCGAAGAACGGGCACCAGCCACCGAAAGGGGCCAGACTCACGTCCGCCGGACCCAATGTCTAGCAGAGCAGCCCTCCAGTTCCAATTGCGCCCTCGCGCCATCCCCAGGACGAAGGTCCGAAGGGCACGGGCGTCGGCCTTAAAGGCACATTAACCGCGTGTTTCTATTGTCTGCACAGCGAGTGTGCGTCGAGAAACGTATCAAAAGACCCCCAAGGCGCCTTCGTGATTCTCCCGTCCCAATGCCCGGCCCCCGCGCGCGTGCTTTCCCGTCACCTGGCCATCCCGGTGGTGGCGATCCTGCTCGCCTGCGGACTTTTGGCGACCGGCGCCATGGCCCAGACGCCCCCCCAGCGCCAGGGCTTGCCGGAAGACTTCGTGCTGCCCGGGCGGGCGACCGATCCGGCCAGAGCCAGCACGGGTGTTTCCCCCGGTGCACCTGCCGACGAGGCGCTGGAGGTGCCCGATTTGAGGCCGGCCATCCCAGACGATGACCCATCCGCCGATCCCATCGACCCCATTTTCGACGAAACCCCGCGCCCGCGCGCGGGCCAGCGCGCCGTCGTTGTGGATGGCCAGATCGATCAGATCGAGGAGCAAGGCTTGGCCCGGGATGGCGTGATCGAGGTCGGAGAACCTCTGCCCCCAGAGGATGGGGTGGACCCCCTGCTGATCGATACGCGCCCCTTGGAAGAGGCACAGCTTTTCCAGAATGCGGAGAACCCGCCCGCGGGGTTCGACCCGCTGCTTTTCCAGATCGAGGATATCGACCCCCTGCGCACCGATCGGCGCACCCGCCGCCTGTTCCAGATCGAACCCTACGATCCCATCGGCGTGCGCATCGGCAGCTTCGTCTATTTCCCGGAGCTTGAGGTTTCCGGCTTCGCAACGTCGAACGTGCTGCGCCAGAGCCCGTCCAACAGCGATGCGGCCGCCGCGCTGCAGTCGCGCGCCCGTTTGGTGTCCAACTGGTCGGCCCACGCGCTCGAGTTCAACGCCACGGGACTGACGTCGTTCTACAATGAGTTCGCCAGCGAGAACGATGCGGCCTGGAACGTGGAAGGCAGGGGGCGCCTGGACATGACTCGGCGCACCAACATTCAGGCCCGCCTCGCCCACGACGTGCGCCAGGAGGGCCGCTTCGCCGTCGACGCCAACCTGATTGGCGACCGGACAACATTGACCACGGAGACCGCCGAGGCAACGCTCAACCACCAGTTCAACCGGCTGTCGGTGCAATTGCGCGGTTCCTTCGACGACATCGACTTCGGACCGGCCACCGGCACGAACGTCGACGAAGCGAATACAAACGACGATCGCGATACGCGCGTCACCGAAGAGGCCGTGCGCGTGACTTGGGAATTCAAACCGACATTCTCGGTCTTCGGCGAAGTCGAAACGAACCAGCGGCGCTATGATACGCCTGCCCAATCGGACGGCCTGCCCCGCAGCAGTAACGGCGAGCGCTATCGCGTGGGCGTCGATTTCGGTGAGACCGGCCAGATCCTGCGCGGCGAGGTCAGCATCGGATACGGCGAGCAGGATCCCACGAGCGCCGGCCTCAGCACTGTCGAGGGCATCCTTGTCGACGCCAGCGTCGCGTGGCGTGCGAGCGACCTGACAACCCTGCTCTTCAATGCGCGCACCGACTTCTTCGATACGAACACAACGGGCTCGGCTGGCGTGATCGCACGGACCGTCGGTGTGGAGGCACGCCATGCGTTCCGGCGCCATATCGTTGCCACGGCAGGCCTGACCTACCTGGACCAGAACTACGACAACGTGGACATCGAAGAGAGCCAACTCACTGCCGCGCTCGGGCTGGAATATTTCGTCAATCGGGAGTGGATCCTGTTCGGCCGCTACGAGTACTTCGATTTCCGTTCCAATCAGACCGGCGGAGACTGGACGGCCAACGATGTCCGCCTCGGCCTCCGCTGGCGGCAGTAACACCGCCGCTACAGGCCTAAGCGCACAAACGGCAACGGCCGGAGGGGGTGCCTCCGGCCGTCTGACCCGATCGCCGTGAATTTGGTGTGGACTTACTTTGCGGCCGAGCGGCGCGAAACTTCGGCGGCGGAAACTTCACCGGCAGCCACGAGGGCGTTCACGCAGCGGGTGGAGAGCTTCGTGCCGTTGGCGCGCATGCACTGGCGCACGCCGGGGCTCGAGGGCGAATGCTGGCTGCAGTAGGAGAAGTAATCGCCGGCGCAGGCCATCTTCACGCGGGCGTTGATGGCGTGGGCGTCCGAGTTGGCACCGGCCAGAGCCGTGAGAGCAACGACAGCCGTCAGAGCGGCCCGGGCGGAGAGGATGGAAGCGATCGGGGTCATGGGTCTTACTCCGGGGTTGAAGGTGGGGTCATCACCGTTTCGATGAGTGGAGTATGCCCGTGCCGACCCCGCCCCGCTGTTCCGGAGGGAACGCTTGAGAAAATTGGCGTTTTTTTCGGTGTGCGGGAGCGGGTCCCGCAGTTGCCGTGTCGAACCCGATAGGACGACCTTCCCCGCCCCAGGAAGATAACCCCCTGGAAAAGCACGGCTATTGGGATCCTTGGGAGCCGACCGCGGCTCTATCAGCGGTAGGTGATGGCCTTGGCGGCTGGCCAGACGACCCTGTACCCGAAATCCACGACCTGCTCCTGATCGGGTTCGACCACCAGATCCCAGGCCAGAACACCACGCCTGTCGTCCACGTCGGTCTTGGTGGGCGCCAGCCGGCTGATCACTTCCACCTTGATGTCCTGATTGTTCGACACCGGAACCTGATCCAACACCGTGACCGGCATCGAACGCTCGTGCATGTTCTTGACCGTCAGCTTGTAGCTGCGCACGTCCGTACGCGAGGTGGAAATGAGGCCGGTCTCGCCACGCTTCTCTTCTACGAGAGCATGTTTCACTCGGACGAGATCATCCACGCCGAAGCCGAGTTCGTGGTCCTCGCCGGGCGAGAGAATTGGCAGCTTACCGAGACCGACGAACGTGCCATCGCGGAACAGAGAGACCGGACCCGGGAGCAACGGTGTACCCTGCGGGAGCACGACCTTGGCGTAGAGATAGGCCTTGGCGTCTTCCTTCGGCACCGTCTTGATGCTGAGTTTGGGCTCCATCTTCTCCACCAGCAGCTGCACGCGCTTGGCCTCGCCGGTGTTCGCAACACCGGTGCGGCCGGCAACGGCAAAGACAGCCTGGAAGGGTGCCGAAACCACGGCGGCCGACTGAGCTTCGATGGCAACCGGCGCAGGCGCGGCTTCGGCCACCACGGCGGCAGCCATGTCATCGGCAGCCGTCGGCGCGGCCATCCTCTTCATCGTTCCACCCGGAGGAGCAGGCGCGGCTGCGACGGGGCGCGGCTGGGGCGGTGCTTCGAAATCCACTGTGACTGGAGCGAGCTCAGGAACGGCCGCGCTGGCATTCGGGCGCGTGGTGGACAGTGTGAGAGCTATGTTGTCCCAGGACTCGCCGCTCCTCTGGCGGATCTCCGCGCGGCGAATGAGAGAGAGCACTGGCGCGGTCGTCTTGTCGCCCGTGGCAAGACGAGCGTCGTAGAGCGGCGTCCACGATGCTCCCTTGATCTGGTAGCGCACGACCAGATCGGCATCGAGCGGCGCCAGCGCCTCCACATGAACCTTGACCTCAGTGCGCTGCTGCTCGGCAGGCGAAAGCGCTGCAAGCTTCTTTTCCAAATCCTCGATCTGGCGATCCAACGTGCGCATGCGGACGCGGGCGTCGAGAGCCGCGCGGTGTGCTTCCGCGCTGCCGTTCGCGATTGTGGAAAGCACCTGCGTCCAATCCTCGCCGCGCTCCCCGCCCTGCGCGGGGGCCGGACGCACCGGCAACTGACTCAGGTTTTCGATGAGACTCTGCTGCGTTTCCGCAGCCTTCACCTGCGCCTCCGACACGCTGCGCTGATCGCGCAGAAGTTCGATCTCGTCTTCGATGCGGCGCCGCGCGCTCGATGCCACCTGCTCATCAGTGCTGGGTACCATCAGACGCCGGCTGTCGACTGATCCAATCTCCAGCTTACCCGACGCCAATCCCTCCACCCTGATCGAGTTCGGCACGGCATCGGCCGGCAGATCATTCAGGATGACGGTGTGCGGCCCCTTCTCGATCTGCACCTTCGCAACACGGCTGACCTCAGCGCCCTGCGGGAAAACGGTCACTGCATCGACGCGCGACACCGCAGGAATTTCAGCAGCCGAAACCTCGACGACTGTCGCGAGAAGCAGAGTGGCAGTGAGCAGGATGCGCATGAGATGTCCCTGAGCGAAGACGGCAAATATCTGATTATTGGGCGGAGAGGCTGCTGTGGATCCTGGGCTCTCCCGACATGAGTTCATTTGGGGCGTCAACGAGACGGAATTATGACTTCATACGTGCTCCTCGGACGAGGTGAAAGGCCCAGTCGAGCCAAGGCAAGAGCGCTTCGATGTCAGCGTCGTTAACGGTCGGGCCCGTCCATATTCTCAGCCCCGGCGGAGCGCCGCGGTGAGCTGCGATATCAAAGGCAATCCCCTCGTCTTCCAGGAGACAGGCCATCGCAACTGCAAATGCGCGCTGGTCTCCGGCTGGCAGCGCCATGACGGCTTGGTCCCGAAATACGATGCAGACGGAGGTTTCAGACCACGTCGCGGGATCAACCGCCAGGTTCGCGGCCCACGGCGAACGCGCCAGCCAGGCGTGGACGAGACCGGCGTTGCGTTGAGCGCGCGCCATCAGACCCCGAAGACCGCCAGCGCTCTCTGCCCAGGCGACAGCACGCGTGCAATCTCTCACGCACAGCATGGATGGGGTGTTGATCGTGGTTCCTGTGAAGAGGGCCTCGTCGAGCCGGCCATCGCGGGCAAAACGCATGAGCTTCGGGATCGGCCAGGGCGGCGTGTAGCTTTCTATCCGGGCCACGGCGCGCGGTGAAAGAATGAGGACGCCGTGCGCGGCCTCGCCTCCGAGACACTTCTGCCAGGAGAACGTTGCCAGATCGATCCGGCTCCAGTCGATTTCGTGGGCCAACACAGCCGACGTCGCATCGCAAAGGGTCAGTCCTGTCCGGTCCGGCGCGATCCAATCGAAGTTGGGAACACGCACGCCCGATGTCGTCCCGTTGGCGGTGAAGACGACGTCGCGCGTGAAATCCGCCTTCGACAAATCCGGCAGGTGTCCGAACTCGGCTTCGAGACGGCGCACGTCGGTGATGCGCAGCTCGTCCACGATATCGCGCACCCACGTCTTGCCGAACACCTCCCACGCGAGAACATCGACGCCGCGCGCACCCAACAGCTGCCACATGGCCATTTCGAAGGCGCCCGTGTCCGAACCCGGCACGATCCCGAGGTGATATCCATCAGGCAATTCGAGAAGCCGCTTCAGCGACCCGATGAGCGCAGCAATTTCATCCCGGCCCTGTGGGGAGCGGTGCGATCGGCCGACGAGCGCACCATCCAGCCATTGCGGCGACCAGCCCGGAGGCTTCGCGCAGGGGCCGCTGGAAAATTGCGGCCGCTCGGGCTTTCTTGATGGCTTGGGCGTGCCGGGCATGAGACGCGCTCGGGCTTTGAGAGGACGCGGTGACACTTTCCGCCGGTGACGGACACGTCCGGGGAACCGGAAACGTCCAGGGGAAGCGGAAACTGGCCCGCTCCCGCCCGGGCGTCAACCCCTTGGCGCCATCAATGCAAACGGGCGGCCCGCCAGGGCCGCCCGTCGTTTCCAGACGATATGCGAGGTCGTCTCAGTTCAGGTTCAGACGAATGCCGGTGCGCAACTGATGCTGACCGACGTCCTTGATTTCAACCCTACTCGTCCCGCTAAGAGTCGGAGCTGAAACGCCCACCTCTCCGCTCTGCCAGAGGTAGCGATAGCTCGTATCCCACACGATGTCGTCGGTGATGTCGTACGACACGCCAGCCGTCGCCGCCGCCACGAAATCCCATTGCTTTTCGGTCCTGGGGGTATCTGGGTCGAGATCCGTCGCGAGACTCAACTGCCGATATGTGACGCCGATGCCACCGCCGATATAGGGTGTAAACGGCGAACCGTTGCGGAAGTCGTAGTAGGCATTGAGCATGCCAATGTCCTGCTCGAATTTGACCGTGCCCGGCCCCCGGTCCAACACCGCTTTGGTCATGAGATCCACCGCCAGTTCGACGCGGATCGAGGGCGTGACGTAGCGGCCGGCACCGATACTCCCAAACTCGATGGCCTCGACATCGTCAATATCCGCCATGGCTGTGCCCGCGCCGTATTCCTCAAGACTGCCATTCGCTAGCCATGAGGCGCCGACATCAAAGCGCACGTAGTATTCGGGCTCATAGACGATGACCGGGATCGGTGCAGGCACCGGAATTGCCGCACCCGGATCCTTGACGCCCTGGTAGATCACGTCACCACCCGCCAACGCGGACCCCGCTGCACCCGTGATGAATGCAACTGCGAGCGTCAGGCACGAGAGCTTGGCATTCATGGTCTTCGATCCCCTCAACGGGACGGCGGTCATGCGACCCTCCATCCGCGACTAGCCGTTCAACAATCGGCAGGGACCATAAGGCCCGAAGGAAACCGGGTTCGCCGTCGAGACATCCGGGGCCTGCAGCCGGGTCGAGGGCTGCCGCCAGACGCATACAGGAACCAGAAACATCATCTCGCCGGAACCCGGACGCCACCGGCTCAAAACATAGAGCCCCGCCCGGATCTCCGGGCCAGCCAGACCGGCCCGGATCAACTCGTCATCTCACGGGCGAAGCCGAAACCCCGCCCAAACTGGTGCCGTTGACCTCGGGGTCAGCGGAAATCGTAACGCAGGCCGATACGGAACTCGTGAGCCATGATGCTCTCGACCGTCGGATCGTCGGCGATCGGCGTCGTTGTCACGATCGGACCGGTCTCGACGTCGCCGAGGTAGAGGAAGCGGTACCCGACATCGAGGTAGAGACCACGGCCGCTATCAATGACCATGGGACCATCCTTCGAGCCTCCCTCCACGACCGACTGGCCGCCGCGCAGCTTGGTCGTAAAGCCAGCCATAAGCGCGGCTGCGACGTCCGTATCGCTGCCCAACTCGATCGTGCCCGTGCAACCGCAGAGGCTCTCAGCCGTACCCGTGGTCGTCTTGTTGTGCGTGACGCCGAGGCCGGCTCCCACGTAGGGCGAGAAGCGGCCGCCGCGATTGAAGTCGTAGTAGAGGTTGAACAGCACGACATCGCTCTCGATGCCGAAATTGCGCACACCATTTAAACTGGCGTAGTGGTCGAGCAGGGTGCCCGATGCGTCTGCTTCGAAGCGGTGATCGTAGGTGATGTCGCCGCGGATCGTCGGCGTGAAGTAGCGGCCGATGCCGCCACCGAGCGTCCAGGTGTCGTCGATCGACTCATCCACGAGATCGTAGATACCCATCTCCGTCATGACGGGGTCATCGTGCACGGCGTAGCCGCCGTCGATGCGCACGTACCACGAGGGGCCGACCGGAAGGGGTGCTTCATAGGCCACGTCCTTGATGCTGCCGTTGCCGTAGAGGTCGGCCGCATCCGCAGCAGCGGCGCTGGCAAGCAGCAGCGCAGCGCTGAGCAGGTAGGTCGTGCGCGAGATCGTCATGTCATTCCCCTTGGTGTCTAGCCCTATGCCTGCCAGGCAGGCGGAGCCGTCCTTCAGAGGGAAATGTGACGCATAAGGCTTAAAGGAGACTTAATCGGTGGCGCAAATTGGAACGCCTGCTGACGGCGCCCATTAAAGGTTTTGTTAACCCTTACGATCTCGCATCGCCGTCAGCATCAGGCGGCGAATTGTGCCGCCTGCTTCACTGCGTCAACTATATCGCCGACGACCAGATGCACGAGCTGCTCGTCGTCGCCTTCCGCCATGACGCGGATGACGGGCTCGGTGCCCGAAGGGCGAATAACGATGCGGCCGTTCTCACCAAGCTTTTCCTGGGCGCCTTCAATGGCTCTGCGCACGCGACCGTCTTCGAGCGGTCTCCCATTGGAGTAGCGGACGTTCTGCAGCACCTGGGGCAGCGGCGTGAAACGCGCGCAGACTTCCGAGACGGGCTTGCCCGTCGCAACTACGCAGGCGAGGACCTGCAGGGCGGAAACGAGGCCGTCGCCCGTGGTTGTAAAATCCGACAGCACGATGTGTCCGGACTGCTCCCCACCGACGTTGTAGCCGTGCTTGCGCATGTGCTCGACCACGTAGCGGTCACCGACCGGGGTGCGCACAAGGCCAAGGCCCTGTGCCTTCAGATATCGCTCCAGTCCGAGGTTGCTCATCACTGTGGCCACCACGCCGCCGGCCGACAGCTTGCCGCGACGGTGCCAGCTCTCGGCAATGACCGCCATGAGCTGGTCGCCGTCAACGATCTGTCCCTTCTCGTCGACAATCACGACGCGATCCGCATCGCCGTCGAGCGCGATCCCGATGTCGGCGCGGTACTCCTTCACTTTGTCGACCAGTAATTCGGGCGCCGTGGATCCGCACTTGAGGTTGATGTTGCGCCCATTCGGCTCAACACCGATCTTGATGACCTCGGCACCGAGTTCCCAGAGTGCTTCGGGAGCTACCTTGTAGGCCGCGCCGTTGGCACAATCGATCACGATCCTGAGGCCGCTGAGCTTCAGGTTCTTGGGCAGCGTCCGCTTGGCAAATTCGATGTAGCGCTCCTGAGCGCTCTCCACCCGCGTCGCGCGCCCGATACGATCGGCGGTGGCCAGGAGCGATCTGGCATCGGCCTCGATAAGGTTCTCGATCTCCCGCTCCATGTCATCGGAGAGCTTGTAGCCATCCGGATCGAACAACTTGATCCCATTGTCCTGATACTGGTTGTGCGAAGCGGAAATCATGACGCCGATATCTGCGCGCAGCGACCGCGTAAGCATGGCCACCGCAGGCGTCGGCATGGGCCCGAGAAGGAAGACGTCGACACCGACCGACGTGAAGCCGGACATCAGCGCCGCTTCCAGCATATAGCCCGAGAGGCGCGTATCCTTGCCGATGACGACGCGATGACGGTGGCTGCCCGTCTGAAACAGCTTTCCGGCCGCCATCCCGACCTTGAGCGCCACTTCCGACGTCATGGGATGGGTATTGGCGAGACCGCGAATGCCGTCCGTGCCGAAATAGCGGCGTGTCATGTGATGCTGGCTCCCTCGTCGTGGCCGTCCCCGTCCGCGCCATGCCATGCGATCGGCGTCCCCTCAAGGGCCGCAATGGCGTCACGCACATGAAGACACAAGCAATATACGAGCTTCGGCTCGAGCTGTCGTCAGGCGCGGCTGGCCCCAACGATCAATATGTGTTGTCGATCCTTACACTCTGGATCGGACAAACACCCAGCGATTCCTGCGCCTTGCCCACACCCTTTGGAAAACATTTGGCGGCTGACCCCACCCAGGGAATCAGATCATAGCAAGCGATCGTACGGCCGGCATTGGCCGATTGTATGGAGGAGGGAACGCGATGGCCTATTTTCTGTCGGTTGCAAACCGCAAGGGCGGCGTGGGGAAATCGACCACCGCAGTCATGCTGGCGCATGCTTTCGCAGCCTGGGGCGGCAAGCGCGTCCTCGTCATGGATCTCGATTCGCAGTGCAATGCCTCGCTAATCCTCATGGGCGGTGAAGCCTGGAGCCGCGCCCGCCTCAACGGTCTGACCATTTCGGACTATTTCTTCGACCTGTTTGACGAGACCCATCCCGAGCCCCGCGATTTCCTCGTGCACAATGTTGGTGACGTACGCCACGCATCGGGCAAGCCGCTGGCACTGTCGCTTCTGCCGGGCTCGCTGATGCTGGAGGACGTACAGGGCGAACTCTACGTCAAGGAGGCCCGCCAGTCGAAGGACCCGGACGTCGTGGGACAGCGCGTCCGCGGGCGGCTGGAGCGGCTCTTGCGGCGCTTCGAGCAGAGCTACGACATCGTCATAATCGATTGTCCGCCCGGACTGTCGTTCGCGGCGCTGGCCGCTTTGAGAATCGCCGATAGGGTCATCGTACCCTTCCGGCCGGACTACGTTTCTCAGCTGGCTGTCGATCGCATTGCGCTGCTCATCGAGGAGAAGCGTTCAGAGGCCGATCTGTCGGATATACCCATCGGCAGGCGTCGCTATGCCTGCCTCGCCAATGGCGTGCGCCAGACCGGAAAGGACCGCTTGCTTATCGAGGAAATCGGGCTGCTACACCCGATGCTGACAGCCCAGATCCCCCATTCGGATGCCATCGCCAATGCTTTCGACTGGGAGGCCGCACCAAAGACGATTGAGGAAAAATACGCCGCAGGTGCCGTCCCCTTGAAGACGCTGTACGATGAAATCGTGCACGGCATGGCCATGAGCGCGGCCGCCTGAGCGCAGGAGAAACGCTGAACCATGGCCAAGTCGACCCGATCGCTCTCGGGAGCGAGCCAGAAGAAATACTTTCGCGACCTCTTCCGCGCGACGCAGGGCGTCACCCCGGAAGCCGTCGAGGCACTGACAGGCGCCTGCGAGCGCGAGATTGCGCAGGTGCGCGTGCGCCTGCCCATTCCGGCACGCGGAAACAGGAAGCAGGCCGCCAAGACGAGCCTTACTGGGGATCAGCCCGCGGCCGCAGAGGGCGCTGCACCCGACATGGCGCCGACGGCCGTTATTCCCGCGGAACCCGAAGCGGCAGTTGCCGCCTTCGATCCTTTCGCGTTCAGCGTCGTCGTGGTCGTGACCAAGGAGGGCCGCGACGGGCTGATGGCACGGCTCTTGGAGATCGGCGAGGTGGACAATCTGAAGTCACTCGCCAAAGCTCAGCATCTCGCCGTGCCGGACAGCGCGGCATCGCTCGAGGATTTGCGGGCCGCCATCATAGAAGGGGCCCTGCAGCGCGTGGCCAATCGCCGGGCCGCCGCGAGCTGACGGCCGTCAGCCGGGCTTCGATACAGCGGCACGCAGGGCTTCCGCCTCACGAATGAACTCCGCGCGTGCGTCCGCCGTAGCGAAGGCGTCGGCTGGAATGGCAATACCCGCACCCGGTTCGATCCACAGGATGACGAGCCCGCGCGCCTGGGAAATTTCCTCGATCGCCGGCCAGTAGTGCAGCACGTCGTTGGAGCGGGACGTAACCGCGATGCCCTGTTCTGTCAGGCGCAGCGTCTGGGGTGACAAGATGGGTCCATCAGGCCGGGCCAGACGCCGGCGCTGATCGAGCGCGATCACCCACACGAGCGCCAGCATCACTGCCCAGCCGAAGAAAGTTCCCAGAACGAACTCCGGCAACTCCATCGGGCGCTCATAGAGGACGGCGATGGCTGTGTCGGCCAGCCAGGCGCAGATCACCGTAGCCGCAATCAAAACAAGCGCCCGCACGGCCGGTTGCTCCCACCAGCCGCCCGGCGCGACGCGCAAGGTCCGGTCACGAGAGGCATATTGATAGGCAGCCAATCCCTCCGGCGTCAGCTGGTAGGACACCTCTCGCATGGGCTTCTCCCGCTCAGACGAGCCCCTTCTCCGTTCCGCGCATCACTGCCTGCCAGACGCGGACCGCCTGCACCGTATCGGCGACGTCGTGCACGCGAATGATCTGCACGCCCTGGGCAACGGAGGAAAGCGCCGCCGCGATCGAACCCGGCACCCGCTTCTTCGCGTCATTCACGTTGCAGAGCTGACCGATGAGCTTCTTGCGTGAGGCGCCGAGCAGAACCGGGACGCCGAGGCCATGATAGAGGCTCATCGCCTGTAGGACGGCGACATTGTGGTGGAGGTGCTTGCCGAAGCCGATCCCAGGGTCGACGACGATCTTGTCCCGCGGAATACCCGCGGCCTCGCACGCCTTGATGCGTTCGGCCAGAAAGTCGAACACGTCGAGCACAACATCGCGGTATTGCGGATTGTCGTTCATCGTTTTGGGATCGCCCTGGGCATGCATGAGCATGATGGGCTTGCCGCTCTCCGACGCGGCCGCCAGAGCGTGGGGGTCGTGGGTCAGCGCCGAGACGTCATTGAGGATATCGGCACCAGCGGCCGCCGCACGGCGCATGACTTCCGCCTTGCGGGTATCGACGGAGATCTTTGCACGAGTGCGCGCACGAAGCCCCTCGAGCACGGGGAGCACGCGGCGCAACTCCTCTTCCAGGGCCACCGCATCGGAACCCGGCCGCGTGCTCTCGCCGCCAATGTCGAGAATGTCGGCTCCCTCGTCCACCAGCCGCATTCCGTGATCGACCGCCGCTTGCACGTTGGCGAAGCTGCCCCCGTCCGAAAAACTGTCGGGCGTGACGTTGACGATGCCCATGATACGCGGCCGGTCCATCGAAAGGCCGGCGTAGTCGGGCCGCGCGGTGATGAGATTTTCAAAGGTCTGCCACATCTCCTCGCCGTTGAACGGGGGATGGTACCAGTCCTCATTCGCAAAGCCGCCGCTGCCATCGGCTGGAATGAGCCGCACGCGCCGGTCCGGGGCGGCCTCGGCGTCGATCAGCTCCAGATCGGAAAAACCGAGGTCCGGGCGGCCGCAGAGCTTCTCCTGCCCGCTGGAGCGGTCTCGGTCGAGGCGCCCGCGATCGTAGGCCACGGACACGATGGGGCGCAGATAGAAGCGACGCATCAGACAGCACATCCTCGGTCATTCAAAGAGAAACAGCCTCCGGCGCAAACCGGAGGCTGCCAGCATTTCTGTTTCGCGTATGGCAATCAACCCTGCGGCTGAGGCGCCATACCGCCAGCATCGGGCTCTTCGCGCGGCTTGGTGCGGCCGGCGGTGGGAACCGCGGAACTCGCGGGGCCCTTCGAGCCATCGTTATCGTCCCGGCGCACGACGTTCTCGCCACGCATCAAGGCCTTGACCTCGTCGCCCGACAGCGTCTCGTACTCGAGCAGACCCTGGGCCACGCGATGCAGCGCATCGATGTGGTCACGCAGGATCTGGCGCGCCTTCTCTTCGCCGGTCGTAATGAGCCCGCGGATCTCCTCGTCGATGAGCTTGGCCGTCTCATCGGAAAGATTCTTCGACTGCGTCACCGAGTGACCGAGGAAGACCTCCTGCTCATTGCCGTTGTAGCGCACGCGTCCGAGTTTGTCGGACATGCCCCACTCCATGATCATGGCGCGGGCGAGCTGCGTCGCCATCTGGATGTCGCCTGTTGCCCCGTTCGTGACATTGTCGGGACCGCCGAGAATGATCTCGGCTTCACGGCCACCGAACAGAACGGCGAGACGCGCTTCACACCACGCCTTCGTCCGGCTGTAGCGGTCGCCTTCCGGCAAGTTCATGGTCACGCCCAGCGCCCGGCCACGCGGAATGATCGTGACCTTGTGCAGAGGATCGTAGGGCACGATGAGTCCGACGATGGCGTGCCCGGCCTCGTGATATGCCGTGTTGCGCTTTTCCTCGTCGCTCATGACCATGGAGCGGCGTTCCGCGCCCATCATGACCTTGTCCTTGGCGTCCTCGAACTCCTGCTGGGTCACAAGCCGCTTGTTACGGCGCGCGGCCAGCAGAGCCGCCTCGTTGACCAGGTTGGCGAGATCGGCACCGGAAAAGCCCGGGCAACCGCGCGCGATCGTCTTCGCATCGACGTCGGGCGCCAGAGGTACCTTCTTCATGTGCACGCGCAGGATCTTCTCGCGGCCGACGACATCCGGATTCGGCACCGTGATCTGGCGATCGAAACGGCCCGGACGCAGAAGTGCGGGATCGAGCACGTCGGGACGGTTGGTGGCGGCGATGACGATGATGCCCTCGTTGGCCTCGAAGCCGTCCATCTCGACGAGAAGCTGGTTCAGCGTCTGCTCGCGCTCGTCGTTACCGCCGCCGAGCCCGGCGCCACGATGACGGCCGACCGCATCGATTTCGTCGATGAAGATGATGCAAGGCGCGTTCTTCTTGGCCTGCTCGAACATGTCGCGCACGCGCGAGGCGCCCACACCCACGAACATCTCCACGAAGTCGGAGCCGGAAATGGTGAAGAACGGCACGTTCGCCTCACCGGCGACGGCGCGTGCGATGAGCGTCTTACCCGTGCCCGGAGGACCGACGAGCAGAGCGCCGCGCGGAATGCGCCCGCCCAGCCGCTGGAACTTCTGAGGATCGCGGAGGAACTCCACGATCTCTTCCAGATCCGACTTCGCCTCGTCCACGCCCGCGACGTCATCGAAGGTGACGCGGCCCTGCCGCTCCGTCAGGAGCTTTGCCCGGCTTTTGCCGAAGCCCATGGCCCGGCCCGAACCCGACTGCATCTGGCGCATGAAGAATACCCAGACGCCGATGAGCAGGAGCATCGGGAACCAGTTGAGCAACACGCTCATGAGCGAGGGAACGTCCTCGTCCGATGGGCGCGCCTTGAACTTCACGCCCTTCTTCTCCAGGCGTTCGACCAGCATGCGATCGTCGGGAGCGTAAGTGGTGAATTGCTGACCGCCGTCGCGCATGGCGCCATAGATCCGGTTGCCCGCAATCGTCACTTCGGTCACCTGCCCGCCGTCAACGGCGGAGATGAACTCCGAATACGTGATCTCGTTCCCGCGCCGGCTCTGCGTGGGGCTGTTGAACAGATTGAAGAGCGCCGCGAGCAGCACGAGTACGGCCACCCAGATCGCAAGCTTCTGAAAATTGGGGTTCATCGAGCGTCCTATCAGGCCCCGGGATTGTCACCGCGGGCCGTTTGAAGAGGGTCTCGGCCAGATCCCTGCCCTCTTAACCAGCCCGTAAGATAGGGGTGGGCGGGAGATTTGCCAAGGCTGACCAGCATGACGGCTAAATCCTTCCGAATACCTTAGTTTACGATCAAAGAGGCCTATTCCGATCGCAACGTCGCGTCGCAAGACGCCAAGCGGGCCAAGGCGGCGTCGAAAAGAAACATGACGCAGACCGATTGGTCTGCGTGCGCCTTATGCGAAAGTACCGACAAAGCCCGGTCCGGAACTCCGCCCACGGCGATGAGATCCTTGCCTCGCCAGATCGCCGGCAGCGTTGCAGCTGCACGAGCGGGGATGTCCAAGCGGGGCCGCACGAGACGGCGCAAATCCCGCAGTAGTCCTGGATCCAAAGGGCGAGCGGTCAGTTCCGAACCGCTTCCGTCCGCACCGCACGAAGCTGGCCCAGCGCCCACGACGATACGGAAGCGACCGTCCCAGTCGATGGTCTGTCCAGGTGAAAGGGTCCGCGGGCCAAGATCCGCGCGCCCGGGCTCACGGAAGACGCGGATCTGCCGCGGGCAAGCCCGGATCTGGCAGCCACCCAGCGTGACCCGCAGAGCCTTTTCGCGCGCCAGATCATCAGCCAGACGTTCCACCTGCGCCAGTTCAGCGTCGGGCGACGTTCCACCGAACGCCCGCAGCACGCGCCCCAGCAGGCGAATGCGCAACTCCCCGGGTGCCGCCGCAAACGCCGTCCCGTCGAGGCTGGCAAACGCGCCACCATGAAGAGAGACGCACGTAGAGGCCAGCGCCTCCGTCGCGCTCTCCAGCGCCTCGACCGCCCGCGCTTGCCGTCGGGCCGCAAGCGCAAGCATCGGGGCCGTCAGTCCGACGTTCGCCAGAACCGGCGCGACGTTGCGCAGGCGCACGCGCTCGAACCGTTCATCCTGGTTGCTCGGATCCTCGATCCACGACAGACCTTCCGACAGGAGCCAGGACCGGAGCGACGCTCGCGACAGGCCGAGCAGAGGTCGCACGAGCATGACGTCCGTCCCGCCGTCGAGCGGGCGCGCGGCGCGCATGCCTTGCAGCCCATCCGGTCCACTGCCGCGCGCGATCCGCATGAGAACCGTCTCTGCCTGATCCTCCTGCGTGTGCGCCGTCACGATGGCGACGGGACGGACATCCTCATCGCGGCGCGCCAACTCCCCCAGAAGGGCGTAGCGTGCCTGCCGCGCGCGGTCTTGAAGGCCACCCGTCAGTTTGCCTGCGGACCAGGTGAGAATGTGATGCGTCAGGCCCAGTCGGTGTGAAACGTCGCCCACGCGCTGCGCTTCTTCCCGCGAACCGGGCCGCAACCCATGATCGACTGTGGCGACTTCTAAGGTGGGCGTATCAGCCCCGCGCGAAGCCTGCCATCGCGCGGCCAGATTCAGGAGCGCCATGCTGTCAGAACCGCCCGAGACAGCGAGGATGAGACGCTCAAAACGCTCCAGGGGGGCGAACACGGCGGCGATCTCGCCCGTCGTGGGATGCCAGGGCTGTTCCATCGGCACCCTGTCTTTACTCCCGGCCGCTAGGGGCAGCCAATGCGCTGACGCTCACTTGCAGCCTTGCTCTTCAAATGGGCTGGGGCGCTCGGATACTTGCCGGGCAATTGCCCCAGAAGATCGCAGGCGTCCGGCTTCTTGCCGAGAGCGGCCAGCGACATGCCCCGCTTCAACATGCTGTCGGGTGCCTTCGGACTGTTCCCGTAGCCCTGCATGACCAGATCGAAAGCCTCGGCCGCATCGGCATAGTTGCGCTGAACATAGTGTGTCTCGCCGAGCCAGTAGAGCGCGTTCGGCACGAGTGAATCACGCGGGTGCGTTTTCAGGAAGTCCGTGAAGCCGGCCTGGGCCGCACCGTAGTTCTGCTGCAGAAGGTAGCCGTAGGCTTGCTCGTAGGACTGCTTGGGATCGCCGCCGGAGGCAGCCGGATCGATGGCCGCGACGGCTCCCGGTGCAGGAGCGGCCGGAGCATTACCCGTGCCGACCGGCGGCAACGGAGATGCCGAAAAGCTGCTGGAACTGCTCTCTCCGATTAGCCCGCCGATGGGATCGCCCGTCGCGGAGTTCACTGTGGTAGAGCCGAATTGGCTGGTCGCGGGAGGCACATTGAACGACGCGCCTCCGCCTGACGATGCCCCGCCTCCGGCCTGAAGCTGCTGGATCTGCGAGGTGAGCGCCTGAATTTGCATCTCAAGCCCCTCGATGCGCGCGCTGTCGGCGCTCGACAACCCCGCGGGAGCAGCCACGCGTGGCGCCACGGTTCCGCCACCGCCCGAGCGGGCCAGGGATTCCAGTGTTCCGATCACAACCTGAAGATCGACGAGTTGCTCTTCGAGTTGTTCCACCCTGCGGCGCAGGTCCCCATCCCCGGAAGGCGCCTTGGCCTTGGCTGCGGGGGCGGCCGTCTGGGCCGCAATCGGGCCAAGCGGCGCTGCCAGCAGACAACCCAAGAGGGCTGCCATCACAAAGCAGCGCCGTCCTTCGAACTTCATTCCTGACCGCACGTCGTCACTCTCTGTCTTTGCCACATCCCGGCAAGGGACCGGATGCGCCGTTTCGTTCGTAATGCGACGCAGGGCATCGCCGATCCGCGTTCCGGCCCCAGTTCACGCCATATCCACTGGACGCTGGGGCGTATTGGAGCCGCTTGTCAATCTCGCATCTCAGCCATTGCCATGCCGTCCGGCCTTCCTTCCGGAGCCGCATGGATAGGGATCTTTCTTTTCCGGGCACTGACCGACGCGATGGCTCACGGAGTCCCGGAAAGAGCTCCTGTTTCCAGCGCCGGCAGTTCACTGACGCGACGCGGCGTAAGGACCGTCACGGCCCGCCAATTCTGGGCCGCGCATTCCGATTTCTGGCAAATCGCAACAGGTCGGGACCCGCCCAGCGGGGAGATGGCAAGGCGCTGCGCGGGGACGCCTTCTTCCAGGAGCCTCTTATAGACGGCCTCGGCGCGTTCTGCCGCCAGCCACGCAAGTTCCTGAGCATTCAGCGGCGGATCGTCCGCATGACCTTCTATGACCGCCGACAACTGGGGATTGCGCTTCAGCCAGCGTGCCTGGGCAGCCAGCACGGCGCGGGCGCGGGAGCCGAGTTCCGCGCTGCGGGCGGCAAAAAACACGCGATCTCCAGCTTCGAGCATGAAATCATCCTCGGTCCGCCCGCCGATGGAGCCGCGCAGCGTGACGCGACGGGCGGCGGGAATCACGGCCGGGGGCCCAACCTGCGTGACGGGACCTGCGGCTGGCCGAACGGCCGTTGACTTCCATCCGGCCTGATAGAGTTCGCTCAAATGGCGGCGGGCCTCTCCGGAAGCGGGATGGCGCGGATCGCGAGCTACGAAGATCTCGAAGAGCCGCTGGGCCGACTCGAAACGGCCGGCCTTCAGTTCGTCCATGGCGGACGCAAATAATTCGTCCGCACTGCGTGGGTCGATCTCCGCAGGCGGAGAACGGGGCACGAGTTGGTCGGGTGGCGTCTCGATGACGCCGAGCAGCGTCTCACCCGGTTCGAGATCGTTGGACTGCATGCTGAAGGGGGCAAAAAGCGACTCGAAGGATTGCGCCTGCGCCACGGGCACCATTCCCGACAGGGCGACACCCGCAAGCAGGCAGACGGACAGAGTCCTCCGCCAAAGATCAGGCATCAACATGCCTGTGGGAGCAGGTCTTGGATGGTTGGCGGGCATGGTGCAGGCAACCCCGAATGCTTGTGAGGCTTACAGGTGCCGGACCATTGGGGCCAAACTTTGCCTTCCGAACTTCATCGGACGCGCCAAAACCATATCGGGTGGTGGAAAACGCGAAGCGTTGTAGGAATGCGCCACCTGTGCCCGGAGCCCGCGCATCATGACATCTCGGGAAGGTAATCCGACCGGAAACTCAGGAAGCGACGCGACTGTTCAGCACCGTCTGGGCGCGGCGATTCTGGGCCCAGCACGAGATGTCGTCGCAGACGGCCACCGGGCGCTCCTTGCCGTAGGAGATGGTCCGCATCCGCGAGGCCGGGATGCCGTTCTGTGCCAGGTAGTTGCGCACCGACGTCGCACGCCGGGCTCCCAGCGCGATATTGTATTCACGCGTGCCGCGCTCGTCGGCATGGCCCTCGATGGTAATCGTGTACTGCGGGTACTGCTTGAGCCACTGGGCCTGCTTGGAAAGCGTCGTCTGGGCTTCCGGCGTCAGATCGGAGCTGTCGGACGAGAAATAAACGAGATCGCCCGCATTGACGCTGAAATCGCGTTGCGTTCCAGGCGTTATGGGTCCCTTCCCGTCGGGGCCGAGTTGGGCCGAGTCGGTGCCCTGTTCCTTGTTCGCGCAGCCAGCCAAAGCCGCAGCACAAAGCGCGATTGTCAACGCGCGCGCTATGCCCCTCGCTACGGAATGCAACATCATCTTCGACCTCGTTGCGCTAATCCGGTTGGCGGACCGGATGGCCGGGTGAACCACCGTCCACCGCCCCCAAAACATTCGTAATCTAGCGACGTATCTTAACGTTGGTTGGCACCGAAATGTGGCCACACAACGAGCAATTGCGGCGTTTTCCCCGAAAAGACGGCCGATCGGGACTCGCTGCGGATCATTCCTTATCCCGGAACCCGCCATCGCAGTATCGACCGCGCTGTCGCATCCCGCAGCCCAGCTTCCTGGAGCCGCGCCCGAGAACGCCGACCGATTCTCCACCTGCCGAATCCACCAGCGAAGAATCATCTCGCCAAAAAAGAGAAAGACCGAATTACCTGCGCCGAAGCTCAGTAATTCGGTCTTAATCTCACGATCTGCCGGTCACGAGGACCGGAAGATCATACGAAAACAGCTCTTAGCGAGCCACTTCCGTAGCAGCCGGCAGCTCAGCACCGAGCTTCATCGGGACAGCTTCTTCACGGCGGCAAGCACCGAGAGCAACGGCCACGATAGCGGCAGCAAGAACGATAGCGCCCTTCATAGTCTTTCTCCTGTAGTGTCCCAGTAATACCGGGATGGATTAGCGAGCCACTTCCGTGGCGGCCGGAACCTCAGCACCGAGCTTCATCGGTACTGCTTCTTCGCGACGGCACGCGCCGAGTGCAACAGCTACAACGGCAGCCGAGAGAACGATCAGCCCCTTGATACCCTGCATGACAAAATCTCCTGATGCATGTTCGGCAACTAGCCGACTATTGGGGTACTGGCACGGCCTGTTTCGATCAAGGACGGAGACAGCCGTAGAACTGTTTTCCAACCCTGTAGATGCGAAAATGCCACGCCGTGTTTCACGGTCATCAGGTGTTCGGTCGTGCCTGGGCAATACCGCGCAACCATCAGAAATTACGCAATAAAATTCCGGGTCCGTGACCCCCCGGTATAAGCACTATGATGCCTGGGTTGTATTAAAGTTGGATTAAAGCGTGTCTCAGTTCAGGAGCGGCGACCAGGCCGGATCGGACGCAAAAGAGGGGGTCGGAACGACTCGCTCATTGTACCCGGTAATATCGACTGAAAAGATTCGCGCGCCGGCGCCCTGACCCTGTCCTTCGCGGAAGAACATGAGCACCCGCCCGTTTGGGGACCAGGTCGGGCCTTCGTTATGGAACCCCTCTGTCAAAACACGCTCTCCGGAGCCGTCCGGACGCATGACGCCGATGAGGAATCGCCCTGCAAGTTGCTTTGTGAAGGCAATATAGTCTCCCCGCGGCGACCATACCGGAGTTGAATAGCGCCCGTCGCCGTAGCTGAGGCGGCGGATATCCGAGCCGTCAGCGTTCATAACGTAGAGTTGCTGTGTCCCCTCGCGGTCGCTCTCGAAGACGATCTGCCGGCCGTCGGGCGAGTAGCAGGGCCCTGTATCGATGGCGTTCGTCTGGGTTACGCGGCGGGTCTGCCGAGTTCTCAAGTCCATTTCGTAGATTGAGGTCGCCCCCTCCGACTGGAGGCTCATGATGACGCGCTGCCCGTCGGGAGAAAAGCGCGGCGCGAACGTCATCCCGGGGAAGTCGCCGACGATCTCGCGCTGCCCCGTATCGAGGTTCATCAGAAAGACGCGCGGCTGGTCACGCGTGTAGGACATGAAGGTGATCTCGTTGCGCGTAGGCGAAAAACGCGGCGTAAGCACGATTTCATTGCCCTTGGAGAGCAGGCGGACATTGGCGCCGTCCTGATCCATGATGGCGAGCCTCTTGATGCGCTTTTCTTTGGGACCCGTCTCGTCGATGAAGACGACACGGCTGTCGAAATAGCCTTTTTCGCCGGTAAGGCGCTCGTAGATCTGGTCGGCGATGATGTGGCCCACACGGCGCCAGTTCTGTTCGGCCGTCGCAAACCGCTGGCCTGCCAGCTGCTTGCCCGTCGCCGCGTCCCACAGCCGGAATTCAGAGGTCAGCCGCCCGTCCGCGCCGCGCACCACACGGCCCACGGCAAGCGCGTCGGCCCCGATCTGGCGCCAATCGACCATGCGCGGCGGCGCGTTGATGTCGCGCACGGTCTCCAGGAAAGAGGCCCGGTCCAGCGGCCTGAAGAGACCGGAGCTTTCCAGGTCGTTGGCGACGACGTTGGAGATTTCCGCCGCCAGCGTCGGGTTGTCGCCCAAGAATTCGGGGATTGCGATCGGGATCGGGGAAAGGGAGCCTTCCGACTGCCGGCCCGTCAGCTGAGCGCCGGCTGGCGAGATCAGCCCAGCCGCAAGGCAGGCTCCGACGATCGCAGCGAGAACCGGACGCAAACGCGGGGCCCATCGGGCAGCGAAAGCGAGCCGGGGCAAAAAAATCGAGCGCATGGGCATGGGGTTTCTATCTTCCGGTGGGCCATAGCTTCGGATTGTGGGGGAAGCGATACATCCGGATTTGGGCGCGGAATAGGGTCAAAGCGCGGCATCACGGGCGTTACCGAGGAAAAACCCGTTCTAGAGCATCTCGCTGGGGTCGAACTCCCAGATGACTTCCGCCCAGCCATCATAGAGATGCGGGGGCAGGTCGTAGGGCTGGCAGCCCTTCACGGCGCGCAGGGCGGACTCGGTGGCCAGCGCGGCGAGCGGACCGGACGCCGGCTTCTCAATGCGCGGATCGCCATCAACCGTGCCATCCGGCCGCATTTTCCAGCGCAGGGTCACGATCGGCGTCTCTGTGCCTCCGCCTGCACCCGGCAAGCGCCAGCATCGCGCGATCTGGGAACGCAGCATGCCACGCAGGAGATCCTGCTCGCGCACGGAGAGCACGGTGTCGTTGCCTGTCGCCGTGCCTGCCGTCGGGCCCGTGTACTCGGTAGGCTTGGTCGGCTCGGAGGCGGATGCGGGCGCACCCTTCTTGGTCGGATCCTTGTCGAGCAGCGCAGCGAGACGATCGGCGACAGCCGACTTCTTCTTCTTTTCCTCTTCCTCTTTCTTGCGCTTGGCCTCGGCGGCCTTCTTCTTTTTCGCCTCCTCGGCCTTCTTCTTCTGCTCCGCCTTTTTCTTTTCCTCGGCCTTTTTCTTTTCCGCTTCCGCTTTCTGTTTGGCTTCTTCCGCCGCCTTCTTCTCCGCCTCCTGCTTCTTCAATTCCTCAGGCGTCGGGCCAGGCGCGGGCGGCGGCAGTTCGGCGAGCTTCTCAGCGATCGGATCGGGCTGCGGCTCGGCCTTGGGAGGCTCGGGCGGCGCCGGAGGGGCGGGCTCTTCCTTCGCGGGCTCAGGTTCGGCCGGCGGCGTGGGGGCAAGAACGGGCTTGGGTTTTTCCGCCTCGAGCTTCGACTGCACCTCGGTGGGCTTTTCGCTCGCCTTCGCCTCGAGGACTTTCGACGTCTCGCTGCCCTGCTTCAGGCGAAGGAACTCCGACGGCGTGATCATGGCGACCGCGATCGGCTCTGGTTCCGGTCGGTGCAATTCGGGCGTGCGCTGAATCGCGAGCATGGCCCAAGCGATCAGCGTCGCGTGCATCAGGGTCGATATGGCGAGCCCGCTGCGCACGGCCGCGCTAGCCTCCGTCTTCAACCTCGGTGACGAGTGAGACCTTCTTGAAACCGCCGGCGCTGATGCGGCCCATGACCTTCATGACCGTGCCGTAGTTGATGCCCTGGTCACCGCGCACGTAGATCTGCTCTTCAACGCCGTTCTTGGCGATGGCCTTGAGCTTCTCCGCGATCTCTTCCAGAGCCACCTTCGTTTCGCCGATAAAGGTATCGCCGTTGGCGGCGACGGAGATCGTCAGCGGCTCCTTGCTGCTTTCCAGCTGCTTGCCCTGCGACTGCGGCAACTCGATGGGCACGCCCACGGTCAGCATCGGGGCGGCCACCATGAAGATGATGAGAAGCACGAGCATAACGTCCACGAACGGCGTGACATTAATCTCGCTCATGGGCGCCTTGCCGCCGCGCCGCCGGCGGCGTCCACCGCCGCCATTGTTCATTTTGATACTTGCGCCCATCGCGGCCTAGCTCCTGACGTCGATCTGGCGGGAGACGATTGCGGCAAACTCGTCCGCAAAGGCTTCCAGCCGCTGGCTGATGGCTGCACTGTCGGCGGAGAACTTGTTGTAGAAGACCACCGCGGGAATGGCCGCAACGAGGCCCAGTGCCGTAGCGAAGAGCGCTTCCGCGATACCCGGCGCGACCACTGCGAGGTTGGTGTTCTTGGAAACGGCGATCGCCTGGAAGCTCACCATGATGCCCCAGACCGTGCCGAACAGTCCGACGAACGGCGCCGTGGATCCGACAGTAGCAAGAAACAGCAGGCGCCGGTCGAGCCGCTCCATCTCACGGCTGATGGTGACGTCCATGACCTTCTCGACGCGCATCTGGATGCCGCCGAGCGCGCGTATATTGCCCTCCACCGACCGCTTCCACTCGCGCATGGCGGCCACGAACAGCGCCGCCATGGAGATCGTCGGTGCGCGCGAGAGCGTGTTATAAAGCTCATCCAGCGACTGGCCGGACCAGAAGGTCTGTTCGAAGCGGTCGGCTTCGATGCGCGCGCGCCGGAAGGCAAAGAGCTTTTCGATAATGATCGCCCACGACCAGATGGAGGCAATGAGCAGGCCCACCATCACGATCTGGACAGTAAGCGAGGCGTGGATGAACAGCTCGTAGAACGAGACGCCCGGCCCCGCCGCCGGTGCGATTGTCGACTGCGCGACATCCTCTGGATTCATGGTGTTCCGCCGTTCGAGGGTTGCGTTGAGAGGGCTTTAGGACCGGACAGGCACGAAAAAAGAACTCCGAAGCATGCCTCGGAGGTGGGAGCCCCTGGGCAGAGCTCTTCACGCATGTCCTGACCTGCCCTCGACCCCCGTCGCCGCCAACCCGTCATGTTGCCGCGCAATATGACAAAACAAGGGCTTCGGACGGAGTGATCGCGCGTCCGATTCGCCGCAGATTATAGCTGTTCGGGTTCCCGGCGTGCGCGGAAGATATCAGCTATTCCGCCGCGGCTGGTAGCAGCTCTCGCCACTCGCCCCGGTTGCGATCGTAGATGACCACGTCGCCTGTCTCCATGTCATAGAGCCAGCCGTGGATGCCGACGCGCCCCTCCTCCACGCCCCTCCGGACGATGTCGTAGGTCATCAGATTATCGAGCTGGAACTGGATGTGGGCCGCAATCGTCGCCATCAGACGGTTTTCAGGCTCAATTCGCGCCGCCCTGACCAATTCGTGGGCAGGCCGGGTATAACCCACCCAACGGCCCAGGTGGGCCTCCTCGCCCGGAGGGATGGGCTCCAGCAGCGCTTGGAGGCCGCCGCAGCCCGTATGCCCGCAAACGATGATGTCGTCGATCCCAAGGTGTCCGAGCGCGTATTCGATCGCCGCGCCGACCGAATCCTCGCCCGATCCCGAAGGAGGGACGCAGTTGGCGATATTGCGAATCTCGAACAGTTCGCCGGGATCGGCGGAGGTGATCTGGGCAGGCACGACGCGGCTGTCGCAACAGCCGATCCAGAGCAGTTTCGGCTTCTGCTTGGCCTTGGCGAGACCCGCATAAAAGGCCTTGTCGCGCTCGAACCGCTGACGGAACCGCTCATAGCCTTCCACGGCGTCCTTTATATCGAGATCAACGCCTTTTTCGTCCGTCCTCGTGGTCATATCAGCCCCGAAACGTAAACACCCACCCGGGACGTATTTTTGGGGCGGGCTTGTGCCCTTGTCCAGACGTTCAGGGAGCGGGGCCTGCGAAGCCCTGACGGATGGCGGTCGAGAGGCGGAGCGGTTTACCGGAAACCGCAACCAGAACCACTGTCACCTCGGCCTCGAATACCGGGCGGCCGGAATTTGTGATCTGCTGGAGGAGCGTTACGCTGGCCCCGCCCAGTGCCTTCACCCGCGTTTCCACCTCCAGAACGTCGTCCATGCGGGAGGGCCTGAGGAACTCGCAGTTCATGCGGCGCACGACGAAGGCCGCCGGCTCGTGGCTGTTGGAGCCATCGATGAGGCGGCGCGAGTCCGTGCCCAGCAGGCGCAGGAAATCGGTCCGGCCGCGCTCGCACCAGCGAATGTAGGAGGCATGGTAGGCAATGCCGCCAGCGTCCGTATCCTCGAAGTAGACGCGCACCGGAAGCACATGCCACCGGCCCGTCTCGTCATCGACAAGACGACCCGAAAGATCCGGCCATTCTCTTTTCTCAGTCACCCACTGGCTCCCAACTCGACAATCACGACTTCGGGCGGAACGCCGAAGCGCACGGGAAGCTTCGAGCAGCCAAGCCCGCCCGACACGACGAGATCACGCTCAGTTTCGACCACGTGGCCGTAGGCATAGCGGTTGCCGAAGGCTGAGGGAACGATGGGCGACCAGCCGAAGAGCCGCACCTGTCCCCCGTGTGTGTGGCCGCAGACGGTGAGCGCCACCCGTTCAGAAACGCGGGGAAAGACGTCGGGCTCGTGGGCAAGCAGAATGACCGGAGCGTCGTCCGTGACCTTGGCGAGCGTGCCGTCCAGATCATCGACACCCTGAAAGATCATGCGCCCGTCTTTGACCCCGGTGAGAAAAGCGATCTGATCCCCGAGCCCGGCGAGCCAGAAGGGCATGACGTCCTTCACGAGACGCACCACATCGTTCTCATAAACGGGGATTCCCACCTTTTCCAAGGCGAGCCGGGCTGCGGCGGGCCCCTTGCGGGCACGCTGCGCGGCCCTATCGTCCCACCAGTCGTGATTGCCCAGAACGGCATGAACGCCTAAAGGCGCCTTCAACTGCGCCAGTACGGGCGCCCACTCAACCCGTTGCTGCCGCTTGGTGTACCAGTATCGCCCGATCTCATAGTCCCCGAGCAGCAGGACCGCGTCCGCGCCGAGCCCGTTGGTAACCGCGACGATCTCCTCGATGCGCTGCGGCGGCATGAGGAACTCGTTGGCATGGATGTCCGCAATGATCGCGAGCTTCAGCTTGAAGCCCTCGGGCCAGTTGCGAGGTGTGATGGGATAGCGCGTCACCGACAGCCGGTAGAGAGGTTCGATGCCGAAGGCATAACCCGCCAATCCGGCGCCACCGGCAAAGAGCGCACCAAGTCCCTTGAAGAACGTGCGCCGCGTGATCACTTGTCGGCGTCTCCGCTCTCATCCTCGAAGAGATCGGGAACGGAGGAGCGTGCAGGGCCCGCAATCCCCAGATGCCGCCAGGCCTTCAAAGTGAGGACGCGCCCTCGCGGCGTGCGGCCGATGAACCCCTGTTGCAGGAGATAGGGCTCGACGATTTCCTCCAGCGCGTCACGCGGCTCCGACAGCGCCGCGGCCAGCGTCTCAATGCCGACAGGCCCGCCCTCGTAGTGCTTGGCTATGCAGGAGAGATAGCGATGATCGAGCGCGTCGAGACCGGCGCTGTCGACTTCGAGCGCTCTCAGTGCCGTGTCGGCGATCCCCGCATCGATCGTTTCAACGCCGGCGACCGCCGCGAAGTCGCGCACGCGGCGCAGGAGGCGGCCGGCAATACGCGGCGTGCCGCGGGCACGCCGGGCGATCTCGCGGGCCCCATCCGCCCGCATCGGCGCCCCAAGCACCCGCGCCCCGCGCACCACGACCGATTCCAGTTCCTCGTTGGAATAGAAATTGAGCCGGACGGGAATACCAAAACGGTCGCGCAGAGGAGTGGTCAGCAGACCGGCCCGCGTCGTCGCACCGACGAGCGTGAACTTGGCGAGATCGATCTGCACCGATCGCGCGGCCGGACCTTCGCCGATGATGAGGTCGAGCTTGAAGTCCTCCATGGCCGGATAGAGGATCTCTTCAACGGCCGGATTTAGGCGATGAATCTCGTCGATGAAGAGCACGTCTCGCTCTTCCAGGTTCGTCAGCAGTGCGGCCAGATCGCCGGCCTTGGAAATCACGGGACCCGAGGTCGCCCGGAACCCGACGCCAAGCTCCTTGGCCATGATTTGGGCAAGCGTCGTCTTGCCAAGACCCGGCGGGCCAGCGAACAGCACGTGATCGAGCGCGTCGCCCCTGGCCTTAGCGGCCTGGATGAAGACCTTGAGATTGGCGCGCGCCTGCTCCTGCCCGATGAATTCGTCGAGCGACTGCGGACGGATTGACGCCTCGAAGGCGTCGATCTCGCGTTTTGCCGATGAGATCAGGCGGTCGGTCATGGTTTGTTCGTGGGGTTATTCGCGCGTGGCGTCAAGCGCGGGCCGCCGGGCTCCCACCCTCTGTGAACACATGACTTATTCGATGGCACGTCCTGGGGCCGCCAGAATGGCCGTTCAGCGCGACGTTCTCGTCTGGAAGCGCGGCGTGGAAACGTAACGCACGCCGACAAACGGTCCGTTGCGCCAAGCGATGGCACAATCGACCTCCATACGGTCCATGCGCATGAGAAGGGTGAAGTTCGCCGGCAGTTTCGCGCGGCCGCCAAGCGGATTTTCCGGCGCAACGGCGAGTTCTATTCTGGCGCCCGTCGACGATACGTCACGAACGATGCAGGACAGTGGAACCGTGAGATCGGCGCTGACAATCTGAGCATTGGCCGAAGCAGCCTTGCGGCGCGCAAAACGGCGCTCGATGAACGAAACGGTCTGGGCGATCGCCGAGGGTCTATCCGCCGGCTGCACGTCGGCCCTGACGGGCGCTGCTGGACGCACAATCATTGTCGTCGACTCCACCAAAACACGGATGGCTTCTGATAGCCGCACCCATATTCGTGCCTGAGAAGTAAACGAAACACCTAAAGAACATGCTTAATGTCGATCATGTCTGAATCTAATCCCGAGCATGACCGCGTCGCCCGAGACGGGCCGCCAGAAGCAGAGCCAGCGCGGGCAGAAGCGCCACCGCCGTCATCACGGCGACATGCTGGAAGCGGGCCGCCTCGAACGCCTCGACGGTCGCGGGGTCGTCGGCGCTGATATCCAGCGGTATGGTCGGCATATGCTCGAAAGCGAGATAGGCGATGCCCGCCACCCAAAGCAGCGAGATCACGATGGCAACACGCATCACGGTCATGGTGGAAACCTCTCCAGATCAGATCGCAGGGCCTAACGCGCCAGCTCTTTGAGGCCACGCCGGATGAGCTGAGCCGTATCGACCCCCGACCCCAGATCCTTCAGCGCTGCGGCTACGGCAGCCGAGGCCTGAGCCGGATTGTAGCCGAGGTTCGACAGGGCAGAGATGGCTTCCGCCGCCGCCTGCCCCTCGACGGGCCCAGCGTCCACGGCCACGCCCGTTCCCTGCGCGGCCACGTTGAGACCAGCGACCGACAGGGCAGGCGCCTTGTCCTTCAATTCCGCCACGATGCGCTGCGCGAGCTTCTTGCCAACGCCCGGCGCCTGCTCCACCGCAGCCCAGTTCTGAAGCGCGATGGCATTGGCGAGATCCTGCGTGGAGAGCACGCCGAGCACGCCCAGCGCCACCTTCGACCCCACACCCTGCACCGTCTGTAGAGTCCGGAACCAGTTGCGCTCGACCTCGCTCGTGAAACCGTAGAGGCGGATCGCATCTTCGCGGACATGCGTGTCGATGGTGAGCGTTGCAACCTCACCGATCTTCAAGTTGCGAAGCGTGCGCGCGGAGAGCTGCACCTCGTAGCCGACCCCGTTCACGTCGATTATGGCGTGGCTCTCGCCGATCGCGTCCACGAGCCCCTTGAGCTTGCCGATCATCTCACACGCTCCCGCGTTACACGCGCAGCAAGCGCCCGCGATTGACGGTGGCTCGCATGGCAGATGGCAATCGCCAGCGCATCGGCCTCGTCTGCGCTGTCGAACTTCGCGCGGGGCAAGAGGAACCCGATCATGGCCTGGATCTGATGCTTTTCCGCATGCCCCGCTCCTACCACGGTCTTCTTGACGAGGTTCGGCGTGTATTCGGCAACCAGCAGCCCCTTCGTGGCGGGCGCGAGCAGCGCCATGCCACGGGCCTGTCCGAGTTTCAGCGTGGAGCGCGGATTATCGTTCACGAAGGTCTCTTCCACCGCAGCTTCCACGGGTCGATGAGCCGCTATCACGCCGAGGATGCCCTGATAAAGTTCAGCAAGGCGATAAGCGAGTTCGTCCTGGCCGTCGGATGTGACGACGCCGGACGCCACGTATCCAAGCCGGACACCATCGCTTTCGATGATGCCCCAGCCCGTGCGTCTCAGGCCCGGATCGAGACCGATGATGCGAACAGGTTCCGCCATGGCTGGGAGGCATAGCACGCGCGTTGATTCGCGTCGTGGTTCGCGGGATGGGCTGTCCGCCGCTGTTCATGGGCGCTGTCTACGAAGGGGTGCTGTCTGCGGGACGCTCTCCTCAGGGGCAGGCGGTATTCTGCAGGAACGCCATTTTGAACCACCCCGACATGGTCATGTCGCCGTCATAGATCTTGACGGGGCACCATTGCTTGGATGGGGGTCGGTTGGCCGGACGGCACGGACCGTTTTCTGCGATGATACCATGCTGTCCCACGAAGAACCGGCCCAGGATCTCGCTCTTGGCTGAGGGCCCAGCGCGCAGGTTCAGCGGTTCGGTCTGCGGGATATTGGCAATCCTGAAGCAGCCATAGCCGCTTGTCGCAGAAGCCGGAGCCGTGCCCGTCGCCAGCAACAGGGCGACAATGGCCAGAGACCTCAAAGTATGACGCAACATCGTACAACCTCTCTGCAGGCGTCAGGCGCTCAATTCCGCCTGCGCCCGCAATCATTGAGGGGTATCATGAACCTCGGCTGAATGGGGGTCAACGCGCCACTCACGCCGCCGTCAGCTTCTTCAGGACCTCCTCGGAGATCTCGAAGTTCGCATAGACGTTCTGTACGTCGTCATCGTCCTCGAGCGCGGCAATCATCTTCATGATCGATTGGGCCGCATCCTCCTCGACGGCAGTCGTGAGATTCGGCTTCCAGACCGATTTTACGCTCTCTGCCTCGCCCAGCGCGGCCTCAAGCGCACCCGCAACCGTGCCCAGCGTATCAAACGGGCAAGTGATGAGGTGTCCGTTCTCGTCCGACACGACATCCTCGGCGCCGGCCTCGATCGCTGCTTCGAGAATTGCGTCCGGTGAACCGGCCTCGGGCTTGTAGGTGATCTCGCCGGCATGGCTGAACATGTGGCTGACGGAGCCCGTCGCGCCCAGATTGCCGCCGTACTTGGTGAATACGGACCGCACGACCCCGCCGGTGCGGTTGCGGTTATCCGTCAGCGCCTCGGCGATGACCGCCACACCGCCAGGCGCGTAGCCCTCGTAGCGCACGTTCTCGTAGGCTTCCGTGTCGCCGCCCATCGCCTTCTTGATCGCGCGGTCGATGTTGTCCTTCGGCATATTCTCGGCCCGGGCCGATTGGATCGCGAGCCGCAAGCGCGGGTTCATGGCGGGGTCGGGGCTGCCGGATTTGGCCGCAACCGTGATTTCGCGTGCGAGTTTGGTGAACATCTTGGCGCGGGCCGCATCCTTGCGTCCCTTCTTGTGCATGATGTTTTTGAATGCTGAATGGCCAGCCATATCGCTCTCTGGAGTGTTGGATGTGTTTGATGCCGCTTTTGTGCGCTCCTCTCCGGGTTGGTCAAGAGTGGGCGCACAGGCCTGCCGCATCAAGCCGTTAACCTTTTGTTAACCTTTTTTGCCAAAAAGTTAACGCGTGAAGGCGATTCGTTTCTTCACCTGACTGCCGGAGCTGCCCAGCAGGCGGTCCACAAGAGACAGATCCGTTCGATCTGTCATCTCGATGAGGACGAAACCCCTCCTCATCCTGATGCCTGAACCAAGACGTCTCTCTTCTGCCCACCCGCAGCGGCTCGGACGGCTCCAAAGGAGCCCCGAGCCGCCAGTCTTTTGGGTGTCCCCTTTTGGGTGTCAGCTCTCATCCCAGGGCAGCGGCGCCGACGGTTGCAGCACCCCGCCAATGCGCACGGCCCGTGCCCAGACGGCAAGCCCTGTCCCATCGTCGATCTCGACGGCAAGCCCGCTGATCGTGGCCGGGCCCGTGGACGGCTCGAACCGCTCACGCGGAATGCGTGTGAGGAAGCGGCTCAAGGGCTCCTCGCTGTCCATGCCGAGAACAGAGTTGTAATCGCCGGTCATGCCCGCGTCCGACATGTAGGCCGTCCCGGCGGGCAGGATCCGCTCGTCGGACGTCGGCGTGTGGGTGTGCGTGCCGACCACGACGCTCGCGCGGCCGTCCACGAACAGGCCCATCGCCTGCTTCTCGCTCGTGGCCTCGGCATGAAAATCGATGAGGATCGCATCCGCGCCCTGCTTGAGGGCGCAGGCGGTCAACTCGTTGTCTATGGAGCGGAAAGGGCAGTCGAGTTCGGTCATGAAAACGCGCCCCATGGCGTTGATGACCAGCACATCCGCACCGTTCTTCAAGCGAACGAGTGCCGCGCCGCGGCCCGGCGTTCCTTTGGGAAAATTGAGCGGCCGGACGAGGCGGGGCTGACGATTGATGAAGACCAGCGCTTCTTTCTGGTCGAAGGCGTGATTGCCGAGCGTAACGGCATCCGCACCCGCATCGAGGAGATCCTCCAGGATCGATTCCGTGATGCCGAAGCCACCGGCCGAGTTCTCAGCGTTGATGACGACGCAGTCGAGCGCCCAGCGCGCGCGCAACGTCGGAAGCGTTTCCACAACGGCCTTACGCCCGGCCCGTCCGACGATGTCACCGATGAAAAGAAGACGCATTCAGGTTCCGCACCGCAGGGGGCCCGACGGCGTCAGAACCCAATCCAGGCGTTCGTCATAATCTTCATGGGGCACGGCGTCGACCCTCTGCTCGTCGAGCGCAAGGCCGATGGCCGTGACTTTCTTCAGACTGCGAAGGCGCGCGAGCGTGCGGTCGTAGAAGCCGCCGCCGTATCCGAGCCGGTAGCCGGTGGCATCGAAGGCTAGGAGTGGACCCAGCACGACGTCGGGCTCGACCAGGGGGGCCGACGCGAGCGGCTCGCGGATGCCCCACATCACCTCTGCCAGCGGATCACCCGGCCTCCATGCGCGAAAGAGCAGCGGCTTGCCCTTCGCCTCCATGACCGGAAGGCATAGCCCGTACCCTTCGCCGGCAAGCCTCAGCATCAGGGGCGCGGGATCGAGTTCCTCTCCGATGGGCAGAAAGCCGGACACCCATCCCGGCGGCGCGACACCGGCGAAGCCGATGCCGTGATCCGCGATCCGTTGTGCCGCATCCGAACCGTGACGGGCAACCGCCTCGGCGCGCACGCGCTTCATCTCGCTGCGCAAAGCCTTCTTATCGGCCTTTTTGTCATCGGAAAGAGGCGCGGCAGCCAACGTGTGAGTTCCTGGATCGAGACGGGAAGAAAACAGTGCCGCGGTGGCCGTTGGAACGATCGATCTCGCCGGGTCCCTACAAAAGTAAGGTGGGCGCCGTTTGCCCGGAACCACGGCTCCGGACAGGGACAGCTCCCTGGCAGATCTTATAGGCCCTGGAGATTCATGTGTTCCTGACGAACCCCGCAGCCGGCCGAATGTAAGCGGCCCCAAGCCAAAAATCGAGCCCCGTTGCAGGACTTAATCCGGCCTAACGGCCAAAGGGGCAATGCTGAAGCCACCGTGTCGCACACGGATTTGATTGGCGAGGCCGCCGGCCTGGTATTATTCAAGCTCTGTCATAACGGACATGAGCAACACAAGGTTTTTGATGATGAAAATTAAAGCGACTGCTCTACTCGCAGCCCTGGCGCTCGCCGCCTCTGCAGCCTCTATCGTACCGGCAACTGCCGGCCACAATGGGTGCGAGGCCATGCACGCGCTCGACCCGGACCATGACGGCACCATGGATTGGCACGAGGCCCGGCGGGCCGCCAAGCATCTCTTCTACGCGCTCGACCCCGACAAGGACGGAACGCTCGATCTCAGAGAAGTTAGCGGCCGAGTGGGCATCCTGTCCTTCGCACGCTTCAATCCCGATCGGGACCGCACGCTCGACATGCACGAGTTCCTGGAGCTTGTGAAGTATCGCTTCGAACGTGCCAATCGCGACAACGACGGTACGATCGACTGCCGCGAACTCAATCGTCTCGCGGGACGCAGGCTGCTGCGGGTTCTGCAGTAGTTTCAGGTTCATGTGGGGCGGGGCCAAAAAGCCCCGCTTCACACAAAGCGCGGCATCACATGCGCTTCTCGATCGCGCCGCCCAGCGAATCGATGATCCAGCCGATCCGGTCCACGACGACCGCCCGGCTCTTCTCCAACTCCGCAAGACGCGCCTCGGCATTGGCCAAGCTGGCCTGCAGCCGGTCCCTCTCGGCTTCGAGAAGGGCGATCCGCTGGGCGTTATCCGGCGCAGAACCGGTGACCTTGGACCGGGATTTGCGCGGGGCGGCGCGTTTGGCGCCTTCCCGCGTCTGACGTGCTCTTTGAACCATCGGCTAACCCATCGATGTTCGGGGGTGCGGCCCAAATTGGCCCTCGGCTGCAACCCTGAAGGAAGATCGTTGGACCATAGGTCCAACGTCGAGGGAGCGCAATAAACCAACACGAACCATCAACGGATCATCAACCTCATCGGCAATAAGCCCAGGAACCACTTCGATTAATCCCCCCGGATTCTCCCCATGACGCATTGACAGGCGGGGGTGCCCTCCACTTAATGCCGCCCGAATTCCAGGCTGTCCCGTGGTAAGCACAGCCTGTTTTAACAACGAACACGCCCGGAGGACGACGCAAATGGCAGTCAAGGTTGCGATCAACGGATTTGGCCGGATCGGCCGCAACGTGCTGCGAGCAATCATTGAAAGCGGGCGGAACGATATCGAGGTCGTGGCCATCAACGATCTGGGGCCCGTCGAGACCAACGCTCATTTGCTGCGCTTCGACAGCGTCCACGGCCGCTTTCCGGGCAAAGTGACCGTTTCCGGCGACACGATCGATGTGGGGACGGGACCGATCAAGGTGACAGCTGTTAGGAATCCGGCGGAATTGCCGCACGCAGCCATGGGCGTCGACATCGCGATGGAGTGCACAGGCATCTTCACGTCCAAGGACAAGGCGTCCGCGCATCTCACCGCCGGCGCGAAGCGCGTGCTCATCTCCGCTCCCGCCGACAACGCGGATCTCACGGTTGTCTTCGGCGTCAATCACGACAAGCTCACCAAGGACCACGTCGTCGTCTCGAACGCCTCGTGCACGACGAACTGCTTGGCACCCGTGGCGAAGGTTCTGAACGATCTCGTCGGCATCGACAAAGGGTTCATGACAACGATCCATTCCTATACGGGCGACCAGCCGACACTCGACACGATGCATAAGGATCTCTATCGCGCCCGGGCCGCGGCGCTCTCGATGATCCCCACGTCGACCGGAGCGGCCAAGGCCGTCGGCCTCGTGCTGCCGGAACTCAACGGACGGCTCGACGGCACGGCTATCCGCGTGCCGACACCCAACGTCTCGGTCGTCGATTTCAAGTTCATCGCGAAGAACGAGACGACGAAGGACGAGGTCAATGCCGCGATCCTGAAGGCCGCGAACGGACCGCTGAAGGGTGTCCTCGGCGTCACCGACCAGCCCAACGTGTCGACGGACTTCAACCACGATAGCCACTCGTCCATCTTCCACCTGGACCAGACAAAGGTGATGGACGGCAAGCTCGTGCGGGTACTGGCCTGGTACGACAACGAGTGGGGCTTCTCCAACCGCATGAGCGATACGGCGGTAGCGATGGCGAAGCTGATCTAGTTTTGAGCGAAGGGCGTCCCCAACCGGGCGCCCTTTTTGCCATTTGAAACGACCTTTTACGACGAGCCGACGGAGGCCTTCATGACCGAGAGACTGGAAGACATCGCCCAAGCCATGGTGGCACCCGGAAAGGGCATTCTCGCCGCCGACGAAAGCTCCGGCACCATCAAGAAGCGCTTCGACACGATCAATCTCGCTTCCACCGAGGACAGCCGCCGCGACTATCGCGAGATGCTCTTCCGGTCGACCGAGGCGATGCAGAATTACGTCTCGGGCGTCATCCTTTACGACGAGACCATCAGGCAGAAGGCCAAGGACGGCACGCCCCTCGTGGACATCATGAAGGCTGCCGGTTCGATCCCCGGAATTAAAGTCGACACCGGGGCCAAGCCGCTCGCCGGCCCCACGTCCAAGATCGAAACGGTGACCGAAGGCCTCGACGGCCTGCGTGAGCGTCTCGCGGAATACCACAAGCTCGGCGCACGCTTCGCCAAGTGGCGGGGTGTCATCACCATCGCAGACGGCCTGCCGACGTGGAACTGCGTCAAGGCGAATGCGCACGCCCTGGCCCGTTACGCTGCCCTCTGCCAGGAAGCAGGCATCGTTCCGATTGTTGAGCCTGAAGTGCTGATGGACGGTGCACATTGCTCGCACGATATCGATGAATGCTACCGGGTGACGGAGTGGACATTGCGCATGGTGTTCCGTGAGCTCTACGACGCTCGTGTAATGCTCGAGGGCATGATCCTGAAGCCCAACATGGTCATCGCTGGACAGAAGTCGGCCAAGCAGGCCTCGGCTGCCGAAGTCGCCGAGAAGACTGTGCGCTGCCTGAAGGCAACGGTTCCGGCCTCCGTTCCGGGAATCGCATTCCTGTCTGGCGGCCAGTCGGACGAAGCCGCCACTGAGCACCTCTCGCTCATGAACGCCATGGGCGGGCTTCCCTGGGCCCTGACCTTCTCCTACGGTCGCGCGCTCCAGGCCGCGGCTCTAAAGTCTTGGTCCGGCAAGCCGGAAAATGTCGCCGCAGCCCAGCGCGCCTTCGTGCACCGGGCGAAGATGAATAGTCTGGCCGCTCTGGGCAAATGGCAGGCGAACCTAGAGAAGGCAGCCTGATCCTCTCCTCTAGGGCCACGCAACACGCGGTGCCTCTCTGGAAGACGCGTTCAGGACCGCGGGGTCTGATCGCCCCGCGCACGCGCAATGGCCTCGCTGGCGAGACCCTTATCCAGGGCTTCTTCCAGGTCCACCAGATCTTGCGGCAGCGGCATACCGAGTGCGCGGTATTCGTTCAGCTTCTCCCGCAGCATGACCTCGAGTTCCTGCGCATCGTGCGGCTGCTCGTTCATCCGGATGAGCAGCGACGCGATCTCGGCCTTGATGTCCTCGAATGCCATGGGCTCGGCTCCTTCATGTGCAGCGTTATGCGAATGCGGCCGTTGCGATCTCCGGCGATGGGCGCGGCAGCATCAGGGTGGCACACTGAGCACCGGATTGCGTTGCTCCGCCTTGATCTTGCACAAGGTTTGCCAATTGCTCCAAGGCCATTCTGTTTCTAGTGTGAATAGCGAATCCGACCGGCTACGCCGGTCTCTCTTGCAAACCTAGCCAACGGACGCCGTGCCGATGCACGCTCTTCCTATTCTCGCAATCGCGCTTCTGCTGCCAGTGCAGAGCGGGGCTGCACAGGCCGCGAGTGACCTGAAAGCAGGCGATGTCGAGACGGGCCGGCGTCTGGCCGAGCGCCTGTGCGCAACCTGTCATCTCAATCCGGGTCAGGGAGAGAAGTCGGGGCCTGAGGGCATTCCCGGGTTCCGTGCCGTGGCCAAGCGGCCCAATCAGCGAGCGGAGGACATCATCAGCTGGCTGGAATCGGTGCCTCCGATGATGCCAAACCATCACCTCTCGCGCGATGAGATGCTCGCGCTTTCCCAATTCATCATGTCCCTTCGCGACGCCCAGTAGCGTGAGGGCGACCGCCATTCTGGAAAAGACGAGCAGCGGTGTCAGGTCGCCGCGCATCCGCGCGGACGGGCTCCATCATCTAAGGGTTGGTGCCGCGGTCAGTTGGAAGTCAGTCCCGACATCGCCTCGGAGAAGCTGCCCGGCACCTTGTAGGTGGACTTGGGCTTAGCCGACGCTTGCTTCTTCTGCGACTTCTTCTTCGGCTGCGGCTCGTCCGCGTCCTCATCGTCGGAAATGGATGCCGTTTCCACATCGTCCTGCGAAGACTGGTAGGACGGCACGGACTTGCCACCGATCGCCCGCGATACACGGCTGTCCAGACCATAGATATCGCTGAAGGACCGGACCTTGCCGTCGTCCTGCACCCAAGCCGTCAGATAGACGTTGTGCACCCAGATGTGGTTGTCGAGCGCGACGGTTTCGGAGCCGCGGCGCGCGCTCGAAACGCGATCCTTTGACCAGCCCTTGTCCTGCTCCAGAAGCACCTCGGCAAACCGGCCCGGATTATTGACGCGAATACACCCGTGCGAATAGGCCCGTCGCGACTGGCTGAACAGCTCCCGTTGAATGGTATCGTGCATGTAGACGTCATGCGTGTTGGGGAACATGAACTTGACGAAGCCGAGCGGATTCTTAGCGCCGGGCGGCTGGATAAAGCTGTAGGCGCGCAGGTCGGCCGAACCCCAGTTGACCGAATTGGGATCGACGGGCCGGCCGTTGCGATACGCCGTCAGGCCATACGCTTTGAGGACGGCCGCGCCGCCGCTGCCTCCGCCGCCGAAGAGTTGTTCAAAGAAGCCGCCGCCTCCCGCACGCTGCAGCCGCGGCTTCAACTCCTTGGCCTTGATGCCGTCGGGCACGCCCCATGAGGGATTGAACACGATCGTTTTCATTTCGGCAGAGAAAGAGGGTGTCGGCCAATCAGAAAGGCCGACGATGATCTTTTCCTCAAAGATGACCTCGCCGTTCTTGTACGTGCGAGTCATGAACTCCGGAGTGTTGTTGATGACATGTACGGCGCCCATATCCTCGGGCATCCAGCGCCAGCGCTCCATGTTGACGAGGATGCGCTGCGTGTCGCGCGGGTTCTCGCGCTGTTCCGGCTCGCCTTCCTTGTTGAGGGCTGCGCGCGTGCGCTTGTCGAGCTGACCTGTCGCCTTCAGGCGCTTTTCGGTCTGGAAAGCACTGACCGCTTCGGCAAGCTCTTCGTTGTAGAGGGTGTCCTGACCCGCGAAGCTCGCAGGGATCTTCAGTCGCTTGCGCAGAAGCGAGATGTCGGGATGCAGCGAGCCCGGCTTCACTGTCGTCGCGCCACGGACCGGCAGCTTCACCAGCAGAGCTTCATCGCGCGGGGCCTCGGGCTCGACGGGGCCGAGCCGCTTCACGAGTTCGGCCCTCAGGCGCTGGAATTGCTCATGGCGCGGGTGCAGCCCCGTGAGGTACTCGGCCGGCGCGCTTGCGGCGCCCACTTCGCTGAGAACTACTTTCGGGTCGCGGATGGGCGGCGTCAGGTCCAGCAGCTGGCTGATCGACAAAGGTCGCACGCGGCCGCCCCGCGCATGCCGCGCGTAGGTCAGGGCGGCGAGCGTCAGCTGCGCTTCAGCGCCGCCGAGCGCCTGCGCATCCGGCAGGCTCGCATTGACGTCGGGAAGAGCGAAAGCGCTGGCATCGAGCCCCCATTCCACGGCCTTTGCGATTTCGGCGGCGAGCGCCTTGCCGCGCTCGTTGAAAGCAGAATCCGTGACCCACAGGGGATCCTTGAGCGCGCCGTAGAATTCAGATGCGGCCTCCACATCGTCCTTCGCGTATCGGCCCATGAAGGCCTTGTCCTGGAGCCGGACATATGCGGCGGCAACGGCCGGCGCGGCATCGGCGCGGGGCACAACAGGTTGCGCAACGGCAGCGGCCCCATCCGCTGCGGGAGCGGCCGCGTCGGTTGCTGTGGCCTGCGTATCGGACTGCGCGCCGGCATCGGGAGCCGCTTGAGCCGAGACGCCTCCCCAGACCAGCAACATCGCACCCAGCACGCAGGTGGCAACGTCCCTGCCAGAATGGGCACGGTTCGGCTTGATGATATGTCTCATCGCAAATGGGCTCCCCGGCGGCGAATCAGCAGCAAACAAATTTACTTGTTCCCAACGTTTATAGAAGTCTCTCGCAATAATGGCGAATTCTGGCCATTCTCCGTCCACAAGTGCTTGCATGAACAGGGGCAACCGTCAGACCGGCGATAAGGTCACTAGCCTCTTTTCCGCCGCAATCTGCCCGGATAGCGCGGCTCATTCTTGCAAGACTACAACTGGATCGCCTAAGCGACCGGCGCCGTTCGCTACAGGCTGAATTCGGAGGCTTTCGATCAACCATGGCGCGTGATGGAGCCCCCTCACAGCTTTACCTCGTGCTCCCGGTCGCGGCGTCGACGGTGGCCGAAATGGACGCGCGCGTGGCCGCAGCCCAGGGCACGGCCGCTCTGGCGACGGTTCTTCTGGAACCCGATGCGGAAAACCCTCCATCGCCTTCCGATCTCGCCGGCCTGGTGTCCGCCATACAGAAGCGCGGCATCGCCACCCTGATTGCGAGCGACGCGGCGTTGGCGCGCGTGGTCAAGGCTGACGGCGTCCACCTGCCACCAGCCAAGACACTTGCAGCGACATACAAGGACGCCCGGGAAACATTGGGGTCGCGCTTCATCGTGGGCGTCGACGTGGGCCGCTCCCGCCACGACGCCATGAGCCTCGGCGAGGGCGGTGCGGACTACATCGGATTCGGCATCCCGGCTCACGTCGAGGATCGGGAAAGCGCGCGCGAACGACGGATCGGCCTCATCGACTGGTGGTCGGAGATCTTTCAGGTGCCGTGCGTGGCCTTCGATATCGAGACGCCCGAGGATGCACACGACCTTGTCCGCGCCGGGGCCGACTTCATCGCGGTGCGACTGCCCGCTGATCTGCCGGATGCCGCCGTGGCCGCACATCTGGCTCCATTCGCGGCAGCCCTCGATCAGCCCGCGCCCGTGACCTGACGAGCGAGCCTCTATGAACAAGATCCTGCTTTTGGTCCTATTGGCCGGGGGTGCTGCGGCGGGTGCTGCGGGCGTACTCGTGGCAACGGGGCAGTTGCAGGTTCCAGCCTTCCCTGAGGTCACGTCTGGAAGCCCGCAGGACAATGTCCCGGAGCCGGGCAAACCTTCGGCCGCAGCCGCTGCCGACGAAGCCTACATAGCATTCGACCAGGGCAAGTATCTGACAGCGCTCTCGCTCGCGGAGAATCGTGCGGCCAGGGGCGACCCGCAGGCCCACACGCTTGTCGCCCGCATCTATGAAGGCGGGCTCGGTGTCGGCAAGGACGAGATTACGGCTTACCGGTGGTATGCACGTGCGGCAGAGTTGGGCGACGTACCGGCGATGCTGGCCGTCGGCAACATGCTGGCTGAAGGCCGCGGGGTGGAAAAAGACCGAGCCGCGGCGGCACAGATGTATGAAAAGGCAGCTGCCACCGGTGACGCGCTGGCCAATTACAACCTGGGCATTCTCTTCCTAAAGGGGGACGGCAAGCCCGAAAACCCGCACCGCGCCGCCAAGCATATCCAGTATGCAGCCGAGAAAGGCATCGCGCAGGCGCAATACGATCTGGCGGCGCTATACCAACAAGGCGTCGGATTGCCCAACGATGCGCTCGAGGCCGCGCGCTGGATGTCCCGGGCGGCCGCCCAGGGGCTCACGGCGGCCGAATACGAATATGCCGTCATGCTGCTGCGCGGTTTCGGCCTGAAGGAGGACGAGCCCAAGACCATCAAATTTCTGACCTCCGCAGCCAACAAAGGTGTACCCGGCGCCCAAAACCGGTTGGCGCACGTCTACCTTGAGGGCGTGGGCGTCGAAAAAAGCATGGCAGAGGCTGCCAAATGGCGGATTCTAGCCAGTGCCGGCGGCATCGAGGATGGGAAGCTGGACCTCCTTCTGGAGTCCTTGTCCGAGAATGAGCGCCAAGCGGCCCAAAAGGCCGCGCAGGAATGGCAGGACAAACGCTTCTCCATCCGGTAGGCAGAGAGCCAATTCGCACCTGAACGGCTCCACCATCTGGTGCATTGCCGTCATTCCCCAATTTCCAGCAGAACGTCCCCAGAAGAATACCTCATGGCCGGCACCGCTCTCATCAATGTCATGACCTCCGCAGCCCGCAAGGCCGCCCGATCGCTCGTGCGCGACTTCGGCGAAGTCGAACAGCTGCAGGTTTCCGTCAAGGGTCCGGCGAATTTCGTCTCGGCCGCCGACCACAAGGCGGAAGACATAATATTCAAGGAGCTTTCGAAGGCGCGGCCCCAGTACGGTTTCCTTATGGAGGAGCGCGGCGAGGTAGAAGGTGCGGACAAGACCCATCGCTGGATCGTGGACCCGCTCGACGGCACGACCAATTTCCTGCACGGCATCCCGCTCTTCGCCATCTCGATTGGCCTGGAGCGCGACGGCGCCCTTGTCGCTGGCGTGGTCTATAACCCGATCGCAGACGAAATGTTCACCGCCGAGAAGGGCAAGGGCGCATTCGTGAACGAGAAGCGGCGGCTGCGGGTCGCGGCCCGCAAGTCCGTCGGCGATGCCGTCGTGGCAACCGGCATTCCCCACCGCGGGCGCCCGGGGCACCCGGGATTCCTGAATGAAATGGGCACGGTGATGCGCGAGGTTTCCGGCATTCGCCGCACGGGCTCCGCATCGCTTGATCTGGCCTGGACGGCCGCAGGCCGCTTCGATTGCTTCTGGGAGCGCGCGCTGAAGCCTTGGGACATGGCGGCCGGTATCGTCATCGTCCGCGAAGCTGGTGGCATCATCACCGACCTCGCCGGCACCAGCAAGATGTTCGAAACCGGCGACATCATTGCCGGCAACGGCAATATGGTCAAAGCCGTACGCACGCTCGTGACTGCGTAAAAAGGCACGCGGCGCCAACTGCGCCGCCGCACCAGGCCGAGGACGATCACACCGCGCCGCCCGCTTCGGATCAGGGATAGAGCCGTTCCTTTGTCCAGTTGTCGTCGGTGCTCTTGCGCCGGAACACGAGACGGTCGTGCAGACGGAATGGCCGGTCGGACCAGAATTCCATCTCGATCGGCGTCAGGCGGAAGCCCGACCAGTGGGGCGGACGCGGCACCTCTCCGATGCCGAAGCGCGCGGTCTCCATGGCAACCGCCTTCTCAAGAGCAAGACGGCTTTCGAGCGGGCGGGACTGCTTGGATGCCCAGGCGCCGATGCGGCTCGTCCGGTGGCGCGAGGCGAAATACTCGTCCGCCTCTTCAGGGGAAACCGGCGTAATGGCGCCGCGCGCACGCACCTGCCGTCTCAGGCTCTTCCAATGGAACAGAATGGCCGCCTGTGGGTTGGCGAGGAGTTCGCGACCCTTGGCGCTTTCGAGGTTGGTGTAGAAGACAAAGCCGCGCGAGGGCGTTCCAGCCCCGTCGAGCCCTTTCAGCAGCACCATGCGAACATTGGGAAGACCCGATGCGTCCGCAGTAGCCAGCGCCATGCCGTTGGGATCGTTGATCTCGCTCTTGTGCGCTTCTGCGAACCAGCCTTCGAAGAGAAGAAAAGGCTCCGCGGCGGCGGCGAAGTCGGATTCGTGCTGCGTCGTCTGGTCGTGGCTCATGACGTCCTGCCTAGCTTCGGTCTTCTGCGATTTTGGGCAACCCGGCCGGGAACGGCCGCCATTACCTGTTGGCACTTCGTTAACGATCGTTTGCCCATGAGCCGATCGTTACAGCCGTTGAGACTTTTTTATCCATGTTCAGTGACGATGTCCGAGATCGGCCCGCGTTCCCGGCCGGATCGCGTCCAGTTCTAGAGTGCGAGTACCTAGTCATGCGTGAGACTTCCAGCCTTCTGCCTCTGGCAGCCAGCAGCATTGCAGCCTTTGTCCTGGCTGCCGCCGTATTTATCTCCCCCGACCTTGCCGTCGCCGGCAAAGCCGGGCCGACCCTCTCAACCAGCGAGGGCCGCTCCACTTGCGACTGTCCCGAGACGTCGAACCGCTCCAAACGGCCAAAATTCGCCGAGCTGAAACCTTATTCGGACGGCCGCCCCCTTGATGCGGACGACCAGATGGCCGCGCTGTCCAGCGTCCAGCACGCGCTCGCCAATGTCGCTGACGGTTCGACCTTTGTCTGGCACCGCCAGAATGGACGGCTCTCCGGCCTCGTCAAGCCGACCTCCTCCTTCAAGAATGCGGACGGCGCGATCTGCCGCCACATCGTCGTTCTCATGACGACTGGCGCACGGACGAAGAAGACCGAAGGCATCGCCTGCCGGCTCGAGAATGGGGTATGGAGCCTGGAAGGCTGATCCGATCCACCCGTGGTACATCCCGGGGCGATCCGCCGCGCCCAGCCGGTGCGGCGGAAGTGAGCCGCCGGACCGAGAATTGACCATTGTTATCAACAATCTGGATTGCGGGCGCCAGCTAGGCCGCCAAGACGACCCATCCTTTCGTCGGGAGGGGTTCGGTCCACTGGACCCAAGTCGGCATTTGTGTAGGATGCCGCAAAAATCTATACGCGAAAGACAGAAGGAACTCCAAGCTCATGGCTGAACCAGGAGCAGGCGACGGCGTGCCAACCGGCACTCTCATGGCCGGTAAGCGCGGGCTCGTCATGGGCATCGCCAACAACCGCTCGATTGCCTACGGCATTGCCCGCGCAGTGGCGGCGCAGGGAGCCGAACTCGCCGTCACCTACCAGGGTGATGCCCTGAAGAAGCGCGTCGAGCCGCTGGCCGCCGATCTCAACGCGAGCCTCGTTCTACCCTGTGATGTCTCCGACAAGTCTTCGATCGATGGCCTTTTCGCCGAGATCGAGAAGCAGTGGGGTCGTCTCGATTTCCTCGTGCACGCCATCGCCTTCTCCGACAAGAACGAGCTCGACGGGCGCTACGTCGATACGAGCGAGGGTAACTTCACCCAGACCATGCTCATTTCCTGCTACTCGCTGACGGCACTCGCTCAGCGCGCAGAAAAGCTCATGACGAACGGCGGCTCCATCATCACGCTCACCTACTACGGCGCTGAAAAGGTGATGCCGCACTACAACGTCATGGGCGTGGCGAAGGCAGCGCTTGAGGCCAGCGTTCGTTACTTGGCTTCCGACCTCGGCCGCACGGGCGTTCGCGTCAACGCCATCTCGGCGGGGCCGATCAAGACACTGGCCGCTTCGGGCATTTCCGACTTCCGCTACATCCTGCGCTGGAACGAGTACAACTCGCCCCTGCGGCGCACCGTGACCATCGAGGAAGTGGGTGGGGCGGGGCTTTACCTGCTCTCGGACCTGTCGCGCGGCGTCACGGGCGAAGTGCATCACGTCGACAGCGGCTACCACGTTCAGGGCATGAAGAACGAAGACGCGCCCGATATCTCCGTCGTCAAGAGCGAGGGGTAGAACGGACAGGGGCTGCGGAAGGCATTGGATCATACCCTCCACTGCCCTATTTGATCTGAAGCAGCCTACCACCAACCTGGAGCATCATGCGCGGTATCACCCTCTACTTCGTGCGTCACGGCGAAACCGATTGGAACGCCGAACGGCGGTATCAGGGCCAGACCGACATTCCATTAAATGAAAAGGGCCGCAGCCAGTCGCGCCGCAACGGTGAGGCGCTTCGGGAGCACCTGACCGCCCTGCGCGATGCCGACTTCATCGCAAGCCCGCTCAACCGCGCCCGGGAGACGATGGAGATCCTGCGCACTTGCCTCGCGCTCGACCCAAGGGCGTATCGTATCGATCAGCGGCTCATCGAGTTGTCCTACGGCGCGTGGGAAGGTCAGCTGCAAGCCGATCTGCCTCGCATCGATCCGGAAGGCCTCGCCGCGCGCAAGAAGGACCCCTACCGCTGGCGACCGGAAGGCGGGGAGAGCTATGCCGATCTGCTCAATCGCACCATCGACTGGCTCGCAACCATCGAGCGCGACACGGTCATCGCGTCACACGGTGGCGTGTCCCGCTGCCTCAGGGCCCATCTTCTTGATTTAGCGCCAGATTCAATTCCGCATCTCGAAAGCCCGCAAGACAAGGTACTCATCCTGCGGAAGGGGTCGATGGCCTGGGTGTAAAGCAGTTCTGATCCGCTCCGGCGTCCACTGCGTTTACCCGACAAGTCGTCTAGATTTCACCGGGCGCTGCGAACCGCATGGCCTTTGAGGAATGGTTTCACGATGAAATTTGTAATCGCCTACGTGGCTGCCGGACTTTGGCTCCTTATCGTGGATGCGGTCTGGCTGATGTCGATGGTCTCCGTTTACCGACAGTATCTGGGCGACCTACTCTATGATGGCTTTCGTCTCGCGCCCGCGATTGCGTTCTACCTGCTCTACGTTTTCGGGATCGTGTGGTTTGCCATTCTGCCGACCCTGAACAGCGGCGCGGGTTGGCAACAGGCTGCGTTGAACGGTGCCGTCCTCGGACTCGTCGCATACGGCACCTACGATCTCACGAACCATGCCACGCTCAAGACGTGGCCCACGTTCATCACCATCATGGATATGGCCTGGGGCGCATTTCTCACCGGCACGTCGGCCGTCGCCGGAACGCTTGCAGCACGCGCGTTTTCGTCTGGCTCCCCGTGATGCCTGCTTACTATTCAGCAGGCCGCAGGCGGTAGTGCATCACGCCCCACTCCTCGCCGTTCGCGTGCCCGAACAGACCTTCGGTGGCCAGATAGAAGAGCCTCCAGCGGCGCTTCCAGAGAGCAGCCTTGGCGCCGTAAACATCGGCAAGAATCCGGTCTATTTCCACGGCGTTGCGATCGAAGTTCTCGATCCACTGCGTCGCCGTCCGCGCGTAGTGCATTCCGCTCCAGCGCCACTCTTCCTCCACCTGAAAGAGGTGTGGGAACTGCCGCATCAGTCCGTCGCTCGGCATAATACCACCGGTGAAGAAGTGCTGCCCGATCCAGTCGGTGGGATCGTTGTGGTCAAAGCGATACGGCAGCGCACGATGAGAGAACACGTGAATGAAGACCCGTCCGTCAGGTGCCAGCGCGCCGCGGATCTTCGCCAACAGCGCCTCCCAGTTCGACATATGCTCGAACATCTCGATGGAAACCACACGATCGAACGGGCCGTCGGGCATGAAGTGGTTCATGTCGCAGGTGATGACCCGCACATTGGTGAGCCCCCTGGCCCGCGCGGTTTCCTCAATGTAGCGGCGCTGACTGGCGGAATTGGAAACCGCCGTGATCGATGCCTGCGGATACCGAGCAGCCATGTAGAGCGTCAGTGAGCCCCAGCCGCAGCCCAGCTCCAGAATATGCTGGCCGTCGGCGAGTCCTGCGCGCTCGACCGTGATGGCCAGCGCACTGGCCTCCGCCTCCGCGAGCGTCTCGCGGCCCGTCGGATAATGGCAGCAGGAGTACTTGCGATGCGGGCCCAGCGTCAGACCGAAGAACTCTTCCGGCAGCTCGTAATGCTGGGCGTTTGCCTCATCCGTATGAAGGGCGATGCTGCGCCGGCGCATATCCTCGGCGAACGCGCGGTCGACCGCCGGATCAGGCATACGCGAACGCCCGCGCGTGCCGATCAGGGACTGCACGCCCATCCGCAGGATGGAATCGGGCAGCGTCACACTCTCCACGGTGCGGATCGCGCCAGCGATCAGCGAGGCCGGCATCACGGTCATCGGGAATCTCCAACTCGGGCGCGGCCGGCATCCACCGGCCAGGAAAGGCGAGGAAAGAATGCAGGCGTGCGCTTCTTGTATTCCGCGAACTCCGCCCCGCGCGAACGCTCCATGTGAGCTTCCAGAGGCGGCAGGCCGGAAACGTGGACAAGCAGGTAGTACATCAGTGCCGGCGCCATGATCGCTGCCAGCCCGATCAAATAGCCCCCGGTGAAATCGAAGGCGATGATCGGCCACGCACACCACGTCAGCCACTCGAAAAAATAGTTGGGGTGGCGCGACAGGCTCCAGAGCCCCACGTCGCACACGCGGCCGCGATTGGCCGGATCGCTCTTGAAGCGGGCGAGTTGCCAATCCGAAACGCCCGAGCCGACCACACCGGTCAGCATGACAAGCGCGCCGAGAAGATCGACGAGATCGATGGGCCCCGGGCGGTTCGCGGCGAGCGCGATTGCGGCAACCAGTGGCAGCGCCGCGACGGCCTGCGCCTGAAGAAACAGGAAGAGACGGCGCGGATGTGCAGCACCCCAATTCCGGCGCAGGTCGGCGTAGCGAGCATCCTCTGGCTTGCCGCGCGTGCGTTTGAAGAGATAGAGGCCGAGACGGAGCGACCAAAGGCCCGCCAGAAGGCCCACGAGCCAGTGTCGCCCCCCCGGATCGCTCCCGCCCAGCAACGCCACGGCCGTGACCGCCGCCGCACCGACTCCGAAGGTCCAGAAGGTATCGGCCCAGCCGCCATTCTGAGCTTGCATTGCCAACAGCCACGCCGCCGCCATCGTGGCGGACAGGACGGCGAGGCTCCAGGCGAGGGCGATCAGAAGTTCCAAGACAAGCGGCCTTCAAACGTACATTTAGCTTCCCTAACAACGATGCCGGGGCCAAAACGGATTGGCATTGAACCGACTTGAAGCCGATTTCGTAGATCAACATGTTCAGGGTGGGAAAGGAAGACCGTGGCGCGGATTGCAGTTGTCGGGGCAGGCATATCGGGCCTCTCATGCGCCGATCTACTCAGGACGGACCACGACGTGGTGCTGTTCGAAAGTGGGCAGCAGGCCGGTGGCCATTCGCGGACGATCACCGTGTCCCGGCCCGAGGGACCGGTGCCGGTCGATACGGGGTTCATTGTCTACAACGAGGTGAACTATCCGCTCCTGACAAAACTCTTCGCCGCGCTTGGAGTGGCCACAAAACCGAGCGATATGTCCTTCGGCCTGCGCTACGGCGACGGGGAGCTGGAATTCTGCGCCAGCTCGCTCGAAGGCCTCTTCGCCCAACGCAAGAACCTCGTCTCTCCGCGCTATCTGCGCATGCTGGCCGATATCCTGCGCTTCTTCCGGTCGGGCAGGCTCGTTCTGGAGGAGCCGGGCGATCCCACACTCGGCGAGTTCATCGAACGCCTCGCGCCCGGCGACTGGTTCCGCGACCGTTTCCTGGTGCCCATGGGCGCCGCAATCTGGAGCACGCCGCCACGGGAGATGCTCCAATTCCCCGCCAAGACCTTCATGAGATTCTTCGACAATCATGGACTTTTGTCGGTCAATGGTCATCATTCATGGCGGACGGTGAGCGGCGGCAGCCAGGAGTATGTCCGGCGCATCACGGAACAGCTCGGCCCCCGGGTCAGGCCGGGCTCTCCGGTCGCGGAGGTCCGAGCGGTGAACAATGGATTTGATGTTGTGACGAAGAGCGGCGAAACGGACCGGTTCGACGAGGTCGTGCTGGCAGCGCACGCTGATGCGTCGCTGGCGATGATCGCCGACCCGACTCCCGACGAACGTCGCATCCTCGGCGCCTTCACCTTTCGAGATAATGAAGCGTTCCTGCATACGGACCCCCGCCTCATGCCGAAGACGAAGGCCGCTTGGGCGAGCTGGGTCTATGCCGCGGGCGGCCCCGACGAGGGCGCGCGCGTTTCCGTGACATACTGGATGAACCGCCTCCAGGGACTGGAGGGCGAGGACGTCTTCGTGACCCTCAACCCCGACCGCGAGATCGCGCCGGAGGCAATCATCGACCGGCACGTCTTCCGACATCCGACCTTCTCGCATACCGCCGTTGCGGCCCAGGACGACATTCCCTCGATCCAGGGCGCGCGCGGTCTGTGGTTCTGCGGCGCATGGCAGCGCAACGGCTTCCACGAAGATGGCTTGTGGAGCGCGGTGAGGGTCGCCAAGGCCAAGGGGGTGAAGATCCCATGGCTGTAACGTCGGCAACAGAGGTAACGGCTTCGCCCGGGTTCCTGCGCCGCAACCCCATGACGCGCGCCTTGCTCGAGGCCCGCATCACCCACGCGCGCTTCGCGCCCAAACCCTATGTGCTGTCCCACCGGCTCACGTATCTGCATGTTCCGCTGGTCGAACTGGCGCGGCTGAAGCGGCCGTTTTTGAAGCGCAACGGCTGGAGCCTGTTTTCGCTCAACGATCGCGATTATGGCGAGCGGGGTGAAGACCTTGCACAATGGGTCCGTTCGGCCTTTGCAAGTGTGGACGCGCCCATGCCGGACGGTCAAATCACGCTCGTCACCCTGCCGCGGGTACTCGGCTTCGGTTTCAATCCGGTGAGCTTCTGGCTCTGCCACGACAGCCAAGGCAACCTGCGCGCCGTTCTCGCCGAGGTGAACAACACGTTCGGAGAACGGCATTGCTATCTCTGCCGCAAGCCCGACGGCTCAGCCATTTCTGGCAACGACGAGGTGGCATCCGAAAAGGTGTTCCACGTCTCGCCTTTCATGCCCACGGACGGCGAATATCGCTTCCGCTTCATCGAAAAGCCGGATCGCCTCGCTATCCGTATAGATCTCTATCGCGAGGCGCGCCGCGTGCTGTCCGCGACGATCGCCGGCAAACTGTCGACGCTCACATCGGCGGCACTTTTGAAAAGTTTCCTTCGCCATCCCTTCCCGACGATGCAGGTCGTCCTTCTCATTCACTATCACGCAGCCAGGCTCTACATGCGCGGACTGCGCGTCTTCTCCAAACCCGAAGCGCCGGACCATCTGGTCACGCCTTCGCTCGCCAGCCCTTCGACCGTAATGACTTCGGAGCCCACATGACGCATATGCCTTACATCGGCTTGAAATCCCTGCGCGCGATCGAGCGCGCCATGCGGTTCGGCACGCTACAAGTCATTACGCCGCAAGGGCATGAGCACAGTTTCGCCGGCAAGGACCCCGGGCCCCACGGCGTGATCCACATCCATGACTGGCGCACGATCCAAGCCGCCCTTGCAGAAGGCGACATCGGCTTCGGGAATGCCTACATGGCTGGCTGGTGGGACAGCCCGGATCTGGAGTCGCTGCTCTGCGTTTTGATGCTCAACATGGACAACCTCGGCCGGCTCGCCTGGGGTTCTCCGCTGCATCGCATCCGCTCTGTCCTGCTCGAGTGGGTCTTCCGCCGCAACTCCGTGAAAGGCTCCCAGCGCAACATCATGGCGCACTATGATGTGGGTAATGACTTCTATGCCCGGTGGCTCGACCCCACCATGACCTATTCCAGCGCGCTTTTCGAAAAGCCGGAGACGGATCTGGAATCCGGACAGAAGGCCAAGTATGCGCGCATTCTGGAACGCCTCGGCAAGCCGGATGCCGAAGTTCTGGAAATCGGCTGCGGCTGGGGCGGCTTCACCGCGGCGGCCGTCGAGCAGGGCCATCGTGTCACCGCCCTCACCATCTCGCCGCGCCAGCACGCCTATGCGACCAACCGGATCGGACATGCCGCCGACATCCGCCTGCAGGACTACCGCAAGCAGGGCGGCACCTTTTCCTCAATTGTCTCCATCGAGATGTTCGAAGCGGTCGGTGAGCGCTACTGGAACACCTACTTCACCAACCTGCGCGAGCGCCTCGCCAGCAACGGCGTGGCAATGATCCAGACCATCAGCATCAGCGAGCAGCTCTTTCCGAGTTACCGAACGTCCAGCGACTACATCCGACACCATATCTTCCCCGGCGGCATGCTCCCGTCGATCTCGCGCTTCAAGGCGGAATCGGAACGCGCCGGTCTTGCCGTGCGCGATATCTTCTCGTTCGGCCAGGACTATGCGCGCACCTGCCGCGAGTGGCTCCAGCGCTTCGATGCTGCCACGCCCGAGATCCGCACGCTTGGTTACGAGGACGGCTTCCTGCGCGGATGGCGTCTCTATCTGGCGATGTGCGCGGGCGCATTTGCGCTTGGACGCACGGACGTCCACCAGATCGAACTCGTCCCCGTCCGGCGATAAACGCGGGCACGGCGCTCACGGCTTCCGATCAGGCAGCGGAACGTCGCTTGCCTCGACGGACGGCGGCGTATCAGGCGGCGTCACGGGCTTCACGCGCTTGACCGGCGGCACGAAAGCGCCCTTGGGCTCGGCGGGCGCTTCGGGTTGGTGGGAACTTCCTGGCGCGGCCGCTTCATCGATCGCCACCGGTTTTGGAGATTTCGGCGTCTCCCCCTGACCGATCCGGCTCTGAACGATAAGGGTCCCGGCAAGCGCCAACGCAACGATGCCGAGCATCAAAAGCGCGAGCAGGAAGGCGAACGACTTCCCGAGCCATCCGCGCGTTGGTGATTGACGGTCCGCTGAACCCTTTTCGTGCCGGTGTTCCATACCGGCAGCATGGCATGGCAGGACCGGGCGATCCATGTCGCCGCCGACAAAGGACTTGGACCTGGTGCATCCGGCCCGCTACCAGGCGAGCGCGGTCATCGCCGCAATGGGGCGGCCAGGCACGTCCGCGAAGAGGCGGCTCAGCGCGTCCGGATCCAGTCTCCCTCCAGCGCCGAGATGAACCCCGCTGGCCACGTAAACGGACTCCACTCCGGCAGCGGCGGCTCCGGCAATGTCTGTGAACACACCGTCGCCGATGGCCAGCATCTCCGCGAGGGGAACCTCCGCGCCGCGCATCCGGGCGATCCGCGCGAAGGCCAGCCGGTAGACGGGCGGGTGCGGCTTACCCGCATATGCCACCGCACCACCCAGTTGCTCATAGGCTTGGGCGAGCGCCCCGGCGCAGTAGACGATGCGTCCACCACGCTCCACCGTGATGTCCGGATTCGCGCAGATCATGTCGGCACCGAACCGGGCGAGATGCGCAAGAATGTCCGCATAGGACTGCGGTGTCTCGTGTTCGTCGTCGAAGAGCCCGGTGCAAACGACCGTCTCGGCTTCCTCCAAAGAAACGAGGCTGTGCTCGACACCTTCGAACAGGGCAAGGTCACGCTCCGGCCCAAGGTGGCCGAGCTTGCGGCCACGTTCTGCGGCCTGCCGGATCATTTCGCGCGAGGCGTCACCGGAGGTGAGAACCGCGTCGTAGGCGTCGCGAGGAACGCCGATACGATCGAGCTGCTCCACGACCGACGGTGCGGGGCGCGGCGCGTTTGAGAGCAGGAGTATGGTTCCCCCCGTCTCGCGAAAGCGCTGACAGGCCTCCGCGGCGGGCAAGAAGGGTTTCACACCGTTGTGCATCACGCCCCAGATATCGACGAGCAGGGCGCGCCGGTCCGCGGCGAGAGGCGCGAGGGAGGCGACGAGCGGGATTTCGGGCGGGAAAGGCGGCTGGGACATACCTCTGCGTAGTGAAGCCCACGCATGTGATCAAGGGTCAGGTTGTCTCTTCCCGAGGCACCCTCGCGTTGGCAGGCCCCAACTCGGCCCCACCCGCGGCGACTTCGAACACGCACACGCCCCTGGCCTTCCCGGACGCGACCGCCCCGCAGTGTGTTTCGACGATCCGCCAGCGACGGTCGACCAGCCGCTGATACAAGCGGGTGAACGTCCCGGCGTAGTAGTCACACAGAGGCATCGTGCCGCGCTCGCCGCGGCAGATCGGGCTGTCTGCAATTTCCAGCCGGAGCGGAAACGTGGAGACCGCGCGGAAGCTGCCGCTCCCGGCAAACGTCCAGGCATGCTTGGTTATGGCGGTCGTGAGGGCGCGGGCAGCCAGGCGCGCCGGCAACAGACGCAACACGAGTTGCGCGGGCTTTGGAATGCGGTTCGCCAGGATGTAGTCACCCGTGAGAAGCCCCGCTTCCCAGGACACGGCACGCACGACCTCGGGCGGGTGCGCCGCCCGTAGGGCCCGGTGCAGCGCGATCACCTCCTCTTCGTCCACCATCGCGGTGGGCGGCTCTGCGAGATAGCGCGAGAGCCCGCTTCGCCGGAAAAGGGCCTGCACGGCGGCAGGTCCCAGTTGCCGTTCCCCCGCCTCGGCAAGCTGGATGATGGCATTGGGCCCGATGCGGCTGACGCGCGCGAGGGATGCGTGCGCGTCAACCGGCTCCCGTTCAAGCGCCAGCGTTTTCATGGGACGCCTTCACAGGGTTGGGCTTCGCCCCGCCGATGGTGAAGGTCGTCCTGGGCGGCCCGGACTTCGCCCTCTTGTCGCTTTCGCAGCCACAGTCGGCGTCGCACCCGCAGGCATCCTGTGCGCCGTTGCCGGCGCATGCGTGCTGTTCGTCCATCTGTTGACGGCCGCCGTGCAGAGGCGCCGCCATCAACGGTGCGTCGTCGTCGGCCATCTGCTCCTTGCCGCCCCCGCACGCCATGGCAACGGCCGCTTCATGCATGGTGTTGTTCTTGCGGTTGTGGGTGACCTGCCACTCGACATCCTCGTCGTTCGCCCGCTCGCGCGTCAGGTCGAAATCGAAGTGCACTTTCTTCTTCGACTGCGGCCCCCAGTAATCGACCTTTCCCAGATCGTAGAACTTGCGTTCGAACCCGGCTTTGAGGAACGCCTTGAGACAACCCCATAGATACTTGCGCCGGTCACCCGTGCCCGCGAAGGGATAGGAAAATAGCGCTTTCTTCATGTAGAAGCGGCGATAGTTGTTCATCACGCGGTCGAGAAGTTCTGCCCGATCCATCGCATCGGGCCTCATGATTGGCGTGACGAAATTGTATTTCTCGTAATCGAACACCTCGACCTTGTCGCCGAGCTCCTTGAAGAGATCGGAGAACGGCCAAGGCGTGTACATCGACCAGTTGGCGAGATCCGGCTTCCAGTCGCACGCCATGCGATAGGTCTCTTCCAGGGTCTCGGCCGTCTCGTTCTCCAGACCGACGATGAACTGCGCCTCGACCACGATCCCCGCATCGCGCAGGAGCTGGACGGCCTTCTTGTTCTGCGCGACCGTCGTCTCCTTGTTGAAGAGATCGAGCTTCAATTGCGCAGCGGCCTCCGTGCCGAGCGAGACGTGGATGAGGCCGGCCTTGCGGTAGAACGGCAGCAGGGCCTCGTCTCGCAGAATGTCGGTCACGCGCGTATTGATGCCCCACAGGAGCCCCACATCGCGGTCAATCAATTCCTGGCAGAAGGCTACAAATTTCTTCCTGTTTATGGTGGGTTCCTCGTCCGCAAGGATAAAGAAGCCGACGCCATGCTTGTCACGCAGCTCGATGATCTCATCCACGACCGCCTTGGGACTGCGGATGCGATAGTCGCGCCAGAATTTCCACTGCGAGCAGAACGAGCATGTGAACGGACATCCACGCGCCATATTGGGAATAGCCACGCGCACGCCCAGCGGAATGTAATTGTATTTCGGCCAGTCCAGAATGCTCCAGTCGGCCTTGATGGCATCCAGGTTCTTCACGGTAGGCGCTGCGGGCGTGGCGATCACCAACCCATCGACAACATAGGCAAGACCCTTGATGGACGAACGCGTCTCCATCCAGCGGCCTTCGGCCACCGCCTTGGCCACCTCGACCATGATCTCTTCGCCCTCCCCGCGCACGATCGCGTCGACAAAGGGCGCCTCGGCCAGAACCTGCCGGTACATGAAGGTGGCGTGAATGCCGCCGAGGATTGTCACCGCATTGGGCGCGACCTCCTTGGCCATCTTCAGGACATTCTCGGCCTTGTAGATGGACGGCGTGATCGCCGTGCAGCCGACGATATCGGGATTGAGTTCCTCGATCATCTCCTTGAGGCGCTCGTCATCGATATCGTGCGTCATCGAATCGATGAAGTGCACGTCGTCGAAGCCGTTGTCCTTCAGAGCCCCGGCCAGGTACGCTACCCAAGCCGGCGGCCAGTTGCCGGCGATCTCGGCACCTCCGGAGTGGTAGTTCGGATGGATGAAGAGAATGCGCATGAACGGCCTCCGAAGGCTGGTGTGTCTAGCGCACGTTACATGGCTGTCTGACATGCTCGCTTGACATCAGTCAATTCCAGACAGATTCCGTCGCATGCTGCGGTGCACTTCTCAGCGAAGCGTCCAGACAGCAAAAATCCCGCCGCAGGTCACCCTGAGGCGGGACTATTTTGACCACCGGCGAACGGGGTTCGCGAGCCGCCTTTACTCGGCCGCGAGGCGGACGAATTTTCCGTTGGCCATGGGGCACGCATTCCAAAGGTCCTGCAGCGCGGCGACCAGCGCCGTCATCTGCTCGTCGGTGTGCAACGGCCCCGGCGTCAAACGCATGCGCTCGGTCCCTTTCGGCACCGTAGGATAGTTGATCGGCTGCACGTAGATTCCGTAGTGGTCGAGCAGCGTATCGGTGACCGCCTTGCAGTGGACCGGGTCTCCGACCATGACGGGCACGATGTGGCTCGGGTTGGCCATGAAGGGAATGGCGGCCGCTTTCAACCGCGCCTTCAGGGTGTGTGCCCGCTCCTGATGCCGTTGGCGTTCGACCGAACTCTGCTTCAGATGCCGCATGCTGGCGAGCGCGCCCGCCGCAATCGCCGGAGCAAGGGACGTGGAGAAAATGAAGCCCGAGGCGAAGGAGCGGATGGCGTCGCAGATTTCCGCCTTGGCCGCGATGTAGCCGCCCATGACGCCGAAGCCCTTCGCGAGCGTTCCGTTGATGATGTCGATGCGGTCCATCAGTCCCTCACGCTCGGCAATGCCGCCGCCGCGCGGACCATACAGGCCTACGGCGTGCACCTCGTCGAGGTAGGTCATGGCGCCGTATTTCTTGGCAAGGTCGCAGATCGCAGCCATGGGAGCGATATGGCCGTCCATCGAATAGACGCTCTCGAAAACGATGATCTTGGGCGCACCGACGGGAGCCTGTTTCAGCTTCCTTTCGAGATCCTCCACGTCGTTGTGGCGGAAGATCTTCTTCGGACCATTGCCGTGGCGGATGCCTTCGATCATGGAAGCGTGGTTCTTCTCGTCGGAGAAGACGATGATGCCGGGGATAAGGCGCTGCAAGGTTGATAGCGTCGCCTCGTTGGCCACGTACGCCGAGGTAAACAGAAGCGCGGATTCCTTGCCGTGAAGATCGGCGATCTCCTGCTCGAGTTCGACGTGGTAACGCGTCGTGCCCGAAATATTGCGCGTGCCGCCCGAACCGGCCCCTGCCGAATCCAAGGCCTCGTGCATGGCCTTGAGCACGGTCGGGTTCTGCCCCATGCCGAGATAGTCGTTGGAGCACCAGACCGTGATCGGCCGCGCGCCCTTGTCGGTGTGATGGATTGCCGCCGGGAACGAACCGCAGTTTCGCTTCAGATCGGCGAAGATGCGATAGCGCCCCTCGGCCTTGAGGCCCTCGAGCTGCTCGCGGAAAATCGACAGGTAATTCATCTTTATTCTCCGATCGTCTGTCGTATCTTGCGTTTCACTTTTGATCTTCGTGTTCAGAATATCGTGGCGCTCACCGGCTGCGGCGGATCGACCTTCACTGGTACCTTTGCCCGGGCAACGGCAGTTTTGACGGCCACTTCCTCGATTTCCCGCGACGCCAGTCCCCAGCTCCAAAGGGCCGCGGAGGGAAGTGGCACGACCAGAAACCAGTGCTCAATCAGGGCCAGCGCCATCAGCGTTGCAAGGAAGGTGTAGGCGGTCGCCTCGAAGTGCGTGGCGCCGGACGCGGTCGCCTGCATGACGAGATAGGCCGTGGCAAGCGTCGACAACGTCACCGAGAGCGGGAAGAGAAGGTTCATCGGCCGGCGGCAGAAATAGGTCTTCAGATACGTGAGGTGCTCGGGCAGGAATTCCTCAGTGAGGTTTGGGACGCCCAGATAGACATTCAGCTTGGCGCTGATGCGCATCACCCAAAGAATCGTAAACGTCCACAACCCAATCTCGTTCGGCGACCCGGCCAACATGACGTACAGCAAGAGCGCCGTCACAAGGATGGCCGCCTCGTGATAGAGCAGCGTCTCGATGGCCGGCCAGAGTCCGGCCCGTCCGCGCGTGTGGCTCGGACACTCCGTCGTGCGTGGACCCGTAACAAGCCCTGTCAGGAAGCTCATCTCGTGCCAGCCCCAGACGAGCAGGGCCGCCGTGAACGCCATATAGGCGGCGCTCATCGACGTATCCTCGCTCGTCTGCCAGAGAAGGAGAAGCGCGCCGGCGAGCACACCGGTCGCCGCGCCCATGGTCCACCGCACGCGCGCGCGCGGCAGCCCTACCACGTAGAGCACCGCCCCTGTGAGGAACCACCAGGCAAACAGCGCAAACAGGATGGGCGGGCCGTAAAGCAGCAAGGCGCTTCTCCTAACAGGGGCCTACCAGATCGGCTCGAGACGTATCTGCTTCGGCAGCGGGTTCTCCCGCGGCTTCAGGAGATAAAGCCCCAGGAAGGTCTTGGCCGCCGAGAGGCCGAGACCGAAGCGCCGGGCGCGGGCGCCGAGGCCCTCCTGCCCTTCGATCACGTTCAGCTTCTCGTTGATCACGCGCAGCTTCTCCAGACCCTTGTGGAACTTCGGGTTGTCGAGATCGAGTTCCACGGGGAAGACCTGCCGCGAGATTTCCGACGTCAGCCGGAACACACGGAAGTCATAGTCGGTCGGATCGATGCCAATCGCCTTGTGGAATTCGGGGCGAGCGTGGTCGCGCACGTACATGGTGGCATAAACGGCGAGTACGAAGAACCGCACCCACAGCCGATTCATACCCTCCAGCAGGTGGGGGTTGGCCCGCATGAGAAGCGCGAAGGCCTCGCCGTGGCGGAACTCGTCGTTGCACCACTTCTCGAACCACTTGAAGATCGGGTGGAACCGCTTGTCCGGATGGCGTTCAAGATGCCGGAAGATCGTGATGTAGCGGGCATAGCCGATCTTCTCCGACAGGTAGGTCGCATAGAAGATGAACTTCGGCTTGAAGAACGTGTACTTCTTGGCCTTGGTCAGAAAACCCAGATCGATTCCGATGTCGAAGTCTCTGAGCGTGTCGTTGATGAAACCGGCGTGGCGGGCCTCGTCGCGGCTCATGTACTTGAACAACTCGACGAGATCCTTGTTCTTGCCGCGCTTCTTCATCTCCGCATAGAGCACGCAACCGGAGAATTCCGACGTCAGGGAACTGACCAGGAAGTCGATGAACTCCTTGCGCAGGCCTTCGGGCAGATCGTTGAGATCGAAATCATCCCAGGCATCTGTCCGACGGAAATGGCCGCGGTTGGTGTCGGCCCGCATCTCGGCGAGCAGAGCATCCCATTCCGATCTCAGCGAACTCACGTCGATGCTGTCGAGTTCCTCGAAGTCCGTCGTGTAAAAGCGGGGGCTGAGCAAAGTCTCATTGACCGCCTGAGCCGTCGTTTCGTTCGGAGGACGGCCGAAAGTTTCAATGGTCATAGCTTCCTCCCGGACGAGAAACTCACCTCGTAGAGTTCAGTTAGTTCGAGCCGCGCAGCCAGCTTGGTCATCATGCGCTCGAGCGGGCCGGCGCGCGTAACCGTCGCCTGCCTCTCCAGCACGAGCTTCTCGCCGTAGGGAACCCGGATAGGATCGCCATGGACGAGAACCTCGTCTCCTGCTTCGATCGGAGCCACGTCGTGCAGCTCCACATGGGCATGTAGGCTTTCAAAGGTGTTTTCAATTTCGATCGTGCAGTTGACCACCTCAGGTGGCGGCCCACGAAATACTGAGAGCATCATTTTCACTTCCTCCCCATGGCGAGAAATTGTTCGAAAGCCAGCGCATTGCTGGCTCCGAACGCGGTTAGCAAGACGACCTCGCCCGTCGCCAAGTCCGTCAGTGTCGATTGTCCATCGGTATGCCGTGCTATGCGGAAAGGCTGTTCTGGCCCGATGCCCCGCATGGTTCGGTCGTGGGCCAGGCCGCGCATCACAACTCGAACGAAGCCGCTCTGGCCGGGCTTCAGTTCCGCCAGCTGGCGCTGTGTCGCTGCCTCGGTGACGCCGACCGACCCGTCGGGCAGATCCGCGAATGTCACATCAAGCGTCTCGACAGCCGGTGCCACCTCCATCCGGGTGGCACCGATGTCGGTAGTCCGCGCCACCGCAGCAAAAACGAGTGACGTGCCAATCAGAAGGGCGCCGGCAATGAGGGCACCTTTCGGGAACGGTTTGGCGTCAATCGCTTCTTCTCTCACGGTCGTTCTCCTTCACTCACTCAAGCGGGCGCCGGGGCGTGCGAACCCGATGCCGGCAGCCTGTCGGCGGGATGCGCAGACGTGGCCGTCCGCGTTTTCCGCTCAGGCTGCCCGGCAGCGGCATGCAGCGCCTTCGACAGCACTCCCGCGACCTGATCGACCTCGGTGAGACCGCGCAGCGTGGGTTGCGGCTGGCGGACGTGCCAAGCGCGAACATGGGGCCAAAGATGCAGAAAGCCCAAGCGATCCAAACCCTCAACTTCGAGCGCCACATCGCCCGAGCCATTCACACACCGGTGCACGGCGGCATTCTTCACCGCCTTGAACGGTATGTTGAGCGACATGGGCAGAGCGACGCCGAAACGCATCACAACGCGACGGCTGGTGATCGAGTAGATCGTCGTGCGCGCGATGAGGTAGGCCAGCAGGCCGATGAGGGCGAAACCGGCCGTCGCGGTGATGAGCAGCGGAATGCTGTTGACCGCAATCTCGTTGAGAGTGTGCCCGTCCGAAATCCCGGTCGCAAACCTCCACGCCAGCAGCACCGCAAAATAAGCCGCGACCAAACCGATGTGGAAGACGCGGCGCGCAATCGCCCAGGTCTCCGGCGATCCCTGCCACAGGAGCTGTTCGCCCTCCGGCAGATGCGCGGGAAGCCCGGGGATTGGCTCTGAATCGTACTCGCTCACAGCAACGGCTCCGATCTGGAAGCTTCGGCATAGAGCGTGCCGGCACCGTAGTAGGCGCAGACCTTGTCTTCCTCGAGCAGCGTGATCTGATCGGGGTTGGCCAGTGCCGGAACGTTGGCAAACTGACCAGACAGAAGGGCCTTCACCTCGACCTCTCCCTTCGAGCGCTTGATCTTGGCAAACGTCATGGGCACGAGAACGGAGCGGCCCGGAGCCCCACCCGAGCCTTTCAGCTCAGCTTCGAGATAGCGGATGATGATTTCGGACCGGTCGACCCAGACATCCTTGATCTTGCCGGCGATTGCACCGTCCGCGCCGATGAGGTCCATGCCGCGCGGATCAGGATCGCGATCCGAGATGGCAAAGTTTGTGGCAACCCGCATCGGCACAATCTTGGCGTCACCGCTCCACATAGGATCGGCAATGTTCGCGCGCTCGGCGTAGGACCCTGGGCCGATCTCGGCAAGCATCGGATCGCCGATGGGCTCCATCGGTGCACCGGGCCAGACTGCGATCTTCTCGCCCTTGAGCGGGCGCTCATCCGGTTTGCCCGTGGGTGCGATCGCCGTGCCGCCATGCGGCAGCTTGAATACCTTGGGCGGCGGAATGAAGAACGTATCGCCGGGCTTGTAGGTATTCGAGGGTTCGGAGAAGAGCGGATAGCCTTCCCGCCGGTCCTCGCGCCGCAGATAAATGACAAGCCCGATGAAGAATATCCAGAAGACGTACAACGTCATCTGCGCGACATCGAAGATGCCAAAGATTTCACCCTTCATATTTCACCTCCATGGAACCTTTGCTAGCCAGGGAACTCGGCTAGACCGAATTTCTCAGACGCACGTGGTTTGCTGAGCCGCTCCTGACCGACGAGCGGTCCGATGGCGATCAAGGTTGCGAACAGCAGCAAAATTTCGATGTGGTAGACCGTCGTGTAACCCGTGGACGGCGCGGAGAGCGCTTCTCCCAGCGAACCGGAAGCCGCAAGCGTAGAAACCGTGTCGCGGATGATGCCTCCGAGCGCAATGGCAACGCCTGCTGCGGTCGCCTGCACCGCGCCCCAGGCCCCCAGAGCCAAACCGTTGCGGCCGCCTTTTGCCATGTTCATGGCCGCGGTGAGCGTACCCACCGAAAACAGACCACTGCCGAATCCGATCAAGCCCGTGCCGATGCGGAAGAGATCGGCCGACTGCAATGGCGCGGAAAAAATGACAGCCGGGAAGGCCATCAGCCCCGCCACCACGCCGAAGCCGGCCAGTCGGAAGGGATCGGCACCGTTCATGAGCGCGCGTGACGCGACGAGAAAACCAACAAGCGTGCCTGCGGCCAGGAAGCCGGTGAGCGCTGTCGTCTGCCCGACCGTCAACTGCAAGATCTCGCCGCCATAGGGCTCAAGAAGGATGTCCTGCATGCTGAACGCAGCCGTGCCCAGACCAACCGCGACGAGCACGCGGCTCCAGCGGCCGCCTACGGCCAGCGCCTTCCAGGACTCGAGGAACCCGGGCTCGTCATCGGACTGCCCCCGGGTGCGCGCGGGATCGCGGACTTCCTGCTTCCACAGCGCGACGATGTTGAGGATCATCGTGGCGGCTGCCGATCCTTGGATCACTTGAATGAGCCGGACCTGACTGAAGTCGGCGAGCAGCAAGCCGAAGACGACAGCGCATGTCACCATGCCGACGAGGAGCATCACATACAGAAACGCCACGACCCGCGGCCGGGCGTCCGGCGGCGCAAGATCGGTGGCCAGGGCCAGACCGGCCGTCTGCGTCGTGTGCATTCCCGCACCGACGAGAAGGAAGGCAAGCGCTGCCCCCACGTATCCGATCCACAGGGGGCCCGTGGTGTCGCCTGAGAGCACGATGAGCGCGAACGGCATGATCGCCAAGCCGCCGAACTGCAGCATCGAACCGAACCAGATATACGGGGCCCTCCGCCAGCCGAGAGCCGAGCGGTGGTTATCGGAACGGAAGCCGATGAGGGCTCTGAGCGGTGCGAAAAGGAGTGGGAGCGATACCGCGATGGCCACCACGAACGTCGGCACGCCCAGTTCGACGATCATCACTCGGTTGAGCGTGCCGTTGAGCAGCACGAAGGCTATGGCCACCGAGACCTGGAACAGCGACAAGCGCACAAGCCGGCCGAGCGGAAGCTCATCCGTCGCGGCATCCGCAAACGGCAGGAAGCGCGGGCTCACATTCACCCAAGCACGTGCCAGCCTGTCGCTGATGCTGCTCATTTTCTCAAGAGCTCCATGGCTGCCGAAACGTAGAACCCGCTGTCAACACGGAAGGTGCGCCCAATCTGGAACGCCCCGAGTGCCGGCTCTGCCGCGATATGCCGACGGAGTTCGCCGACATCGACCGGCTCGATAGCCGGGGCTCGGTCCTGCCTGGGGAAGAAACGGCCGACCGCGTGCATCATCGTCAGAGCCGGCGTCCGGGGAGCAAAGGTGAACAAGATCCCCTGCTCTACGGTCGCTGACAGCCGGCCGAGCATGGCAACCATGTCGGCCGACCGGTAGTGAATGAGGGAATCCATCGCGACAACATAATCGAAGCGCCCAAGGGCGGGATCGAGCATGTCGCCAACGTGGAAGTCGATGGAACCGAAACCCGAACCGGTGGGGAGTTCTGCGCGCATTGTCCCCACGCGGTCCCGCGCGAGATCCACGAGCGTTTCGGCAAGATCGATGGCGACGACGTCGGCACCCCGCCGCGCCGCCTCAAACGAAAGTGCACCGGTTCCGCAGCCCGCATCGAGAATGCGCACGCCGTGCAGGTCAGCCGGCATCCATTCCAGCAGCGTGGCGCGCATCCGGTCGCGCCCGGCGCGCACCGTGCGGCGTATCCGGCTCACCGGCGCATCCGACGTCAGCCGCGACCAGGCCTCCGAGGCCGTGCGGTCAAAGTACGTCTGCAACTCGCTGCGCCTCTGGCGGTAGGAAAGCGTATGCATCAGTCGTACCCCAGGAAGTCGAAGATCTCTCGATCCTTCATCGGACGGGCATCGAGCGGATCGGTTCCCGCCCAGAGGCTGGCCGCGAGCCGCAGGTATTCCTGCTGCACGGCCTCCAGCTCCGGCGACGGTTCCATTTCGAACAGCGTCGACTTCTTCAGCCGCGAACGGCGAATGACGTCGAGATCCGGGAAATGAGCAAGGCGGCTGAGGCCTATCTGTTCGTTGAAGCGGTCGATCTGGTCGGTTGCCTTCGAGCGATTGGCGATCACGCCACCGATCCGGATGCCGTAGTTCTTGGCTTTCGCCTGGATCGCCGCCGCAATGCGGTTCATGGCGAAGATACTGTCAAAGTCGTTGGCGCAGACGATGAGCCCGCGCTCGGCATGCTGGAGAGGCGAAGCAAAACCGCCACAAACGACGTCGCCCAGAACGTCGAAGATGACGACGTCCGTCTCGTCGAGAAGATGGTGCTCTTTGAGAAGCTTCACGGTCTGCCCGACGACGTATCCGCCGCAGCCCGTTCCAGCCGGTGGCCCGCCCGCCTCGACGCAGAGCACACCATTGTATCCCTCGTAGACGAAGTCCTCGACCCGCAACTCCTCCGTATGGAAGTTCACCTGCTCGAGTACATCGATCACGGTCGGCACGAGCGCCTTGGTCAGTGTGAACGTGGAGTCATGCTTGGGATCACATCCGATCTGCAGGACGCGCTTGCCGAGCTTGGAGAACGCCGCCGACAGGTTCGACGAAGTCGTGCTCTTGCCAATGCCGCCCTTGCCGTAGACCGCGAAGACCTTCGCTGTCGTGGGGATCGCCACCCGCGGATCCATGTGGACCTGCACGCTGCCTTCGCCGTCTCCGCCGCGTGACCTCGCCGCCAAGGCGCCGCTCTTGAAAACCGTCGCCGTCATGCCGCTACCTCCACTCCGACGCCTTCGAGACGATCCTCGAGATCGGCGCCTGCATTCTTCAGTGCTTCGAGCACGCCCGGCTCCGGCGTCCAGTAGTTGCGCTCGTGCGCTTCCAGGAGCCGGTTCGCAACCTTCGCAGACGCCGTCGGGTTCAAAGCCGCGAGGCGCTCACGCATCTCAGGATCGAGAACGAAGGTCTGCGTGATCTGGTGGTAAACCCAGGGCGCCACCTGCCCTGTTGTGGCTGACCAGCCGAGCGTGTTGGTGACCTGCGCCTCGATCTGGCGCACGCCTTCATAACCGTGCTTGAGCATGCCCTCATACCACTTGGGATTGAGGGTGCGCGTGCGCGTCTCGAGCGCGACCTGCTCGCTGAGAGAGCGCACAAGCCCCTCTCCGCGGGTCTGGTCGCCGATGTAGACGGGCACGTCGGAGCCGCTGGCGCGGCGCACGGCGCGGCTGATGCCGCCGAGAGTATCGAAGTAGTGGTCGATGGTGGTGATGCCGACCTCGACCAATTCAAGGTTCTGATAGGCCAGCTTGACGTTCGAGAGGACGCTCTCAAGTAGAGCCGTCTGCTGCTCGGGCTTGCCGGAGCGGCCGTAGGCGAAGCTCTTGCGGCGCGTGTAGGTCTCGGCGAGTTCGTTCTCTTCCTGCCAGCTCCCCTCTTCAATGAGCTGATTGACGTTTGCGCCGTAAGCGCCGTCGGCATTGGAGAAGACGCGCAGGGAGGCCGTTTCCATGTCCACGCCCTTGTCGCGCATGTAGGCGAGCGCGTGGGCGCGCACGAAGTTCATGTCCTCCGGCTCGTCCGCGCTGGCCGCAAACCAAGCGGCCTCGGCGAGAAGCTTCGTCTGCAAGGGCAGAAGATCACGGAAGATGCCGGACAGCGTGACGACAACGTCAATGCGCGGGCGCCCGAGTGTCTCGAGCGGAATGAGATCGGCGCCGCACAGGCGGCCATAGCTGTCAAAGCGGGGCTTTGTGCCCATCAGGGCCAGCGCCTGGGCGATCGGACCCCCTTCGCTCTTCAGGTTGTCGGTACCCCACAGCACCATGGCGACAGTCTCGGGCAGCGGATTTCCGTCATCCTGGTAGCGTGCGAGCAGACGGTCGGTCTGACGCGCACCATCGGCCAGCGCAAACGCACTCGGAATGCGGAAGGGATCGAAGCCGTGCAGGTTGCGTCCCGTGGGCAGGATCTGCGGCGTACGAATGAGATCGCCTGACGGTGCGGGGCGTACAAAGCGGCCGTCCAGCGCATGCACGAGCGCACCAAGTTCATGCTCTTCCGACAACAACCGGTTGAGTTCGCTCATGGCGTGCGCGCCTTCCAGCGCTTCGGAACCCTTTTCCTGCGAAGTCTGCTCCAAAGCCTCCTCGGCCTTTGCACCCTGAACGATGGCTTCGAGGGTGGCGGCGGATGGCTGATACCCCGTCCGGGCCTCCGCCGCGGCCTTGAGAAGATCCAGACGCTCCTCGGCCGTCATGGGCTCGCCGATGACGTGCAGGCCGTTCGGAATGAGCGTGTATTCGAGTTCCAGAACAGCTGACCAAAGCGCGCCGATGAGGCGATCTGCATCGGTCATGGCCCAGGCTGGTTCGGCCTCTGCAAGATCGACTTGCGCGGCCTGCGCCTGGACCACCGGCAGAAGGCCTTCCCGCTCGGCAGCGGCATCGGGCTCCAGCTGGCGCCAACGCTCGATCGATGCCTTCAGATCGAGAAGCCCGCGATAAAGACCAGCGGCCGAGATCGGAGGCGTGAGATAGCTGATGAGCGTCGCGGCAGAACGGCGCTTGGCAATCGTACCCTCGGACGGATTGTTGGCCGCGTAGAGATAGAAGTTTGGAAGATCGCCGATCAGACGATCGGGCCAGGAGTTGCCCGACAGACCAGCCTGCTTGCCCGGCATGAACTCCAATGCGCCGTGCGTGCCGAAGTGCAGCACCGCATTGGCGCCGAAATCGTCGCGCAGGTATCGATAGAACGCGGCAAAGGCGTGCGTCGGTGCGAAGCTCTTTTCGAAGAGCAGACGCATTGGGTCGCCCTCGTAGCCGAAGGCCGGCTGAACGGCCACAAGCACGTTGCCGAACTGCGCGCCGAGCACAAATATCGAGCTCCCGTCGGTCTGCTGGCGACCGGGCGCCGCGCCCCACTGACCTTCGATTTCCTTCAGCCAGTTCTGGCGGCGCACATGCGTATCGGCCGGGATCTTGGCAACGACGTTGGCCGTCGTTCCATAGACCGAGGCGTTGCCAGTGATGATCTGCTCGCGCAGGGCATCGACACTGGCCGGCATGTCGACCGAATAACCCGCCTCTTTAAGAGACTTCAACGTGTTGTAGAGCGAGGCAAAGACCGACAGGAAGGCGGCTGTTCCGGTCGCACCGCCATTGGGCGGGAAGTTGAACAGTACGACGGCAAGTTTACGCTCCGCCCGCTCGCTGCGTCGCAGAGTGACGAGCCGCTCGACGCGGGCCGCCAACATCTCCGCACGCTCGGCGCATACATGCATGTTGCGCTCGGAGCCGGTGGCAGGCAGTACGCAGCAGCGCTCGCAGCCCTGGCAGGCGGCGCCATTGCCGTCGGACCGGCCACCGAAGACCATCGGTCCCGTCGCCCCGTCCAGCTCGGGGATCGCGACCATCATGGTCTGTTCGACCGGCATGAGGCCGCGATCCGAGCTGCCCCACTGCTCGAGCGATTGGAATTCCACGGCATGAGCCGCGACATAGGGAATGTCGAGGCCGGCCAGCATCTCTTCGGCGGCTTTGGCATCGTTGTAGGCCGGACCGCCGACAAGGGAGAAACCGGTGAGCGAGACGACCGCGTCCACGGTCGCCCGTCCGTCTTTCATGAAAAACTTCGCGACGGCAGGACGCGCATCGAGCCCGGTCGCGAAGGCCGGCACGACGTTGAGGCCGCGCGCTTCGAGCGCATCGATCACGCCGTCATAGTGGTTCGTGTTGCCCGCCAGGATGTAGGAGCGCATGACCAGAATTCCGACGCGGCCGTGATTGCCCGGAGCCGGCAGGTCCGCCTCACGCTCCGTCATGCGGCCGGCAGCGCGGGGATGATAGAGACCGACATCGGGATAGATGGCCGGCAGGGCTGCCTTGAGAGCCCCGCGAAGGGCGCGGCGGGGACCGTCGGCATAGCGGTCGACGAGATACCTCACCATGTTGATGACGTTCTCTTCCGAGCCCGCCAGCCAATATTGAAGCGTCAGGAAGTAGGCGCGTACATCCTGAGCCGGGCCTGGAATGAAGCGGAGTATCTTCGGAATCCGGCGCAGCATGGCCATCTGCTGCTCGCCCGACGCATGCTCATTCTTCTTCTTCGAGCTGCCGCGCAGCCGCTTGAGAAGCGCCATGGCGCCGCCCTGCTGGCCGTCCATCGAGAAGCTTCCCAGCTTTGTCAGCTTGACGATCTCTCCGGCCGCCAGGCACCCGACCATGGCATCGCAGCTATCGCGCCGCGCCTTCAGATCAGGAAGCACCGCTTGGATGTGATCTTCCATGAAGAGCATCGAAGCGATGATGATGTCGCCCTTGGCAATATCATCCTTGCAGCGCTGCAGCGCGATCGGATCGTGCTCCCAATCCGCCGCCGCATGCAGAGTGAAGCGCAGCCCGGGAATAGAGGCCTCCAGCGCGCGGCGCGCACGATCAGCCGCGCCAGCCAGATGGCTGTCGAGGGTCACGATGACGACCCGGACCGAGCAGGGCTCAGCGGCTGAAATGGGCCTTTGCGTCATACAGCGTCTCAATCGTTATGGTCTTGATGCCATGTTCGGCGGCGTAACGTTCGGTGTTTCGGCGCGCTTTGCCGCGCACGAAGAAGGGGATCTTGGAGAGTTCCTTTTCGGCATCGGCTGCCCACCCGCCCGGATCCTCCGCCACCGCGGCCGCCGCAACCTCGGCGACGGCAGGGGCCGCGGCGGGAACCGCAACGGATGCAGCCTCGTCCGCGACTTCGCGCGCACCGCCATGCCCACCGAGGTGAGACGGGCCGGCACCGTCGTGGAATTCGAAATCGTCGCGGAACATCTGCAGGAGATGCTCTTCCAGACCCATCATCAGCGGATGAACCCAGGTATCGAACAGCACGTTGGCCCCTTCGAAGCCCATCTGCGGCGAGTAGCGCGCAGGGAAATCCTGGACATGGATCGGAGCGGAAATGACGGCGCAGGGCACGCCCAGCCGCTTGGCGATATGGCGCTCCATCTGCGTCCCGAGAACGAGTTCGGGGTGAAGATCGCGCACCGCCTGCTCGACTTCCAGATAGTCGTCCGTGATGAGCGCCTCGACGCCGTACGCCGCTGCGGCCTCACGGACGTCGCGAGCGAACTCGCGCGAGTACGTGCCAAGGCCCACGACCTTGAAGCCCAGTTCGCTTGAAGCCACCTTGGCGGCGGCGAGCGCGTGCGTGGCATCGCCGAACACGAAGACACGCTTGCCGGTGAGGTAGGTGGAGTCGATGCTGCGCGAGTACCAGGGCAAGCGCGACCGCTCACGGGCGAGATACGCCGCGCTGTCGACACCGGCCAGTTCGCAGACCTCGGCGACGAATGCGCGCGTCGCCGTCACGCCGATCGGCACCGTCTTCACGAAAGGCTGTCCGAAGGTGCGCTTCAGCCAGTTCGCCGCCGTCATGGCGACTTCCGGATAGAGCACGATATTAAAGTCCGCGTCGCCCAGACGCGCGAGGTCCGACGGACGCGCACCCAGCGGCGCCACGACATTGATCTCGATCTGCAGTTCGGCGAGGAGTTTGCAGATTTCCGTCACATCGTCGCGATGCCGGAAGCCGAGCGAGGTGGGGCCCAGAATGTTGCAGCGGGCACGCTCGCCTTCCGAACGCGTGGGACGCACCGCGCCTGTCCCCGGGGCATGCGCGCCCGCGAAGGCCCGCACGAGCTGATAGAAGGTTTCCGCCGCGCCCCAGTTTTCCTTCTTCTGGTAGGCCGGCAGCTCCAGCGGAACGACGGGGCACGGCAGGCCCAGAGCTTTCGCAAGACCGCCGGGATCGTCCTGGATGAGCTCGGCAGTGCACGAGGCCCCCACGATCATGGCTTCAGGCTGGAAGCGCTCGTAGGCGGCATGCGCGGAGGACTTGAACAGTTCGGCGGTGTCGCCGCCGAGATCGCGCGCCTGGAACGTGGTGTAAGTCACGGGCGGGCGCACGCTGTTGCGCTCGATCATTGTGAAGAGCAGGTCGGCATAGGTATCGCCCTGCGGAGCGTGGAGCACGTAATGCAGCCCTTGCATAGAGTTTGCAATCCGCATCGCGCCGATGTGCGGAGGGCCTTCATATGTCCACACGGTAAGTTGCATGGCCTCAGACCTCCAGCCGCGTGCGGCGTACGAGCGGCCGCGTGAACAGCTCGGCCAGATCGCCGGCCTGCTCGAAGCCCTGGACAGGCGTGAAGAGCAGCTCGATCGACCACTTGGTCGTAAAGCCCTCCGCTTCCAGCGGATTGGCAAGGCCGAGGCCGCAGACGATGAGATCGGGCTTGGCAGACCGACAGCGATCGAGCTGGCGCTCAACGTCCTGACCTTCGCTTATCAGGGTCTCCTGCGGCAGCTGTTCGAGATCGAGCGCCATCTGCTGGCGGTTGAGATAGGGCGTGCCGACCTCGACGGGCATCATGCCGAGTTCCTGCGCCAGAAAGCGCGCCAGCGGGATCTCGAGTTGGCTGTCGGGGAAGAAGAAGACCCGCTTGCCGGAAAGCCGGAAGCGATGTGCTTCCAGCGCCTTGCGGGCGCGGGCGGCGGCGGGTGCGATAACGTCCTCGAAGCGGGCCTTCGGCACGTTCCAGAGTTCCGCCGCCTTGGCGAGCCAGGCCGTCGTGCCTTCGACACCATAGGGAAACGGTGCGGAGAGAATTTCGCAGCCCCGCTCCTGCAAGCGGGCCGTCGTGTCGGTAAGGAAGGGCTGCGCAAGGAGGACGCGCGTTCCTGGTCCCACAGCCGGCAGGTCGCTCGACTGACGCGGCGGGAGGAAGGCCACATCGTTCATGCCCAATTCAGCGAACGTGCGGCGGAACTGGTCTTCCACAATGTCGGCCAGCGCACCGGCGACAAGAAGCTGCGGCGTCCCCGTGTCGGCCCGCTCGGGCAGTTCCGGTACGAGCGCCGCGAGGCAGGCGTCTTCGCCCTGGGTAAAGGTCGTTTCGATGCCGCTTCCCGAGTAGTTCAGAACACGCACGCGCGGAGAATGGACGGCCGACAACCGGTGAGCGGCACGCGCCAGATCGAGCTTGATGACTTCCGACGGGCACGAGCCGACGAGGAAGAGCATGCGGATATCGGGGCGGCGCTCCAGTAGGCGTCCGACGACGCGATCCAGTTCCTCGTTGGCATCTGCCAAGCCCGCCAGGTCCCGCTCGTCGAGAATGGCGGTGGCGAAGCGCGGCTCGGCGAAGATCATGACACCGGCAGCCGACTGGATGAGATGGGCGCAAGTGCGCGATCCGACGACAAGGAAGAAGGCATCCTGGATCTTGCGGTGCAGCCAGATAATGCCCGTGAGGCCACAAAAGACCTCGCGCTGGCCGCGCTCGCGAAGAACGGGCCGCGGTGCGCAGGCTTCGCCGGTTGGCGGCCGGGTGGCGTTGAACACGGTGGTGACGGTCATCGCGCCACCTCCAAGTCCGCGGGGGCCTCATTGCGCGCCCCTTCCAGGCGAGCGGCTCTCAGCTTCAAAAGGAACTGGGCGGCATTGATGACGTAGGCCGTGTAAGCGGCCAGCGCCAAGAGCATCTGTTCGCGCACACCCAGCGCACCGGTGAAGAGCGCATAGAGGTAGGCGGTGTGCAGCGCCAGCACGAGCATGCTGACGACGTCTTCCCAGAAGAAGGCCGGTGCGAAGAGATAGCGACCGAAGACTTCCTTCTCCCAGATCGAGCCCGTAACCATGATGGTGTAAAGGACGAGCGTTTTGACCACGATCGAAACGGTGGCGGCGAACTCGCCCTCTCCGGTCATGAGAAAACGAATGACGAGCCACAGACTGACGAGGAAAACCACGAATTGAAGAGGGGCCAGGATGCCCTGCACAAGCGTCCAGGAAGAGGAATCGCGCCGCCGGCGCTCCTCAGCCGTGTAGAGCGGTCGGCCTGCCGTTGGATGGGTGTTCGAACTTCCCTTCACGATGGTCTCGCCCCGCGCTGGCGCAGACTGACCTGCGACCTTGCGGGATCGACACTACGACCGGCGATAAAGACCTGTCAACCTAAGTTGACGTAATTTTTGCTTTACATTTTTTTGTTCAGGCGCTTTGAATGGAGTAACTTCGAGATGGTGCTCGTAATCCAAAAATGCTTAGATCCGTTAGGATCGGCATAGAGAGAAAAGAAGCAGCTGAGCGCGGGTCCATCGTCGATCGGCCTTTGGGTTCGCCGCACCCTCTCCCTCGGGTGTGACGGAGGCGTTGACGGGAGGAGCACGCCAATGACCGGCACGCGGCAGCTCATCGAAGCCTTCGGCCAGTGGCAGTCCTGCGAGGACCTGTCCGCGAAGGATGGGCTGACATCCAGAAATATTCGTTCCACCACAAACGACGAGATCAATCGCGCGATGCTCGGCCAAACGATTGAGGCCGAAGTCATACCACGCTTGATGCTCGCCCATACGCAGTTTGCTCTGCGAACGGTAGAGCCGCGGGAGCCGCGCGCGCTTCACATCGCACCGGAAGACGTCGCCGAACTCGCTCGTATCGTCATCGAGCATGATACCGAAGTTGCATCGTCCTATATTGAAACGCTCCGCGGCCAGGGCGTTCCGGTGGAGGCGATCTACGTGGATCTGCTCGCTCCGACGGCACGCGTCCTGGGTGAAATGTGGAAGGCCGACCTGTGTGACTTCACCGACGTTACGATCGGCATTTCACGCCTGCAGCAACTCGTTCACGAACTGAGCCCTGATTTCGAGCGCGAAACGAGTCAGCAGTTCGAAGGCCGCCGAATTCTCCTGGTCACGATGCCGGGCGAGCAGCACACCCTGGGGCTTATGCTGGTGGAGGAATACTTCAGACGATCCGGCTGGGATTGTTGCAGCAGCGCCCCGAAAAACTCGCGCGATCTGGCGCGTCTCGTTAGAGGTCAACATTTTGACGTTATTGGATTGTCCGTCAGTTGGGACGTGTTGATCGAAGGAGTAGCCTCGGCTATTCAGGCCCTCAGGAAGGCCTCTCTCAACAAATCAGTCACCATCTTGGTCGGCGGATCGGTCTTCCATGAACACCCCGAGTACGTTTCGCGTGTAGGAGCGGACGGTACGGCAGATGACGGTCGGCACGCGCTTCTTCAATTAAAGCATCTGCTCGCCCCCAAAGTAACAAGCGCCTGAGCGCTCGGCTGCAAGCAAAGGTTGCGGTATCGGTATGGAAATTCGAGTACCGTCCAAGCGAGTCGAAACGTTCCGGTCCCCAAAGAGGAACCTGGGCGAGATCGACGCTGAGTCCGCAGCCAGATTGCTGACGGCCGCGGCGGACATTGCTCTCATTATCGACGCAAGGGGTGTCATCCGCGATGTCGCGCTCGGCAGCGAGGAATTGATGCGCGACGGCTGTGCCGACTGGGTCGGAAAGCGTTGGATCGAAACCGTCAGCCCAGATAGCCGGACCAAAATCGAAGAGCTTCTGAGGGACGCCGCCTCCAACGCGCCGCCGTCGTGGCGTCAGGTCAACCATCCGCACGGACGGGGCGCAGACATCCCGATCCGCTATTCGACTGTCCAGCTTGGGCAGAATGGAAAAATCGTAGCCATCGGCCGGGATTTGAGAGCGCTTGCCTCGATGCAGCAACGCCTCGTCGATGCCCAGCAGACCATGGAGCGCGAGTACGCGCGGCTGCGGCATGCCGAAACGCGCTACCGGCTTCTGTTCCAGATCTCCTCCGAGGCCGTGCTCATCGTCGACGGTCTGAGCAGCCGCGTCATGGAGTCCAATCCCGCGGCGTCAAAACTTCTCGGTCGAAGCGTCCGACGCCTTGCCGGGCGCTCGTTCCCCGAGCTTTTCAATGCGGAAGGCCAGCGGAAGGTCCAGGCGTTCCTGGCCACGCTCCGGACCAGCGGCCAAGCCGACGAGATCATCGTCAGGTTGGAGGATTCCAAGGTCGACATTGTCGTCGCCGCCTCACTCTTCCGCCAGGAGAACGCCGCCCACGCCCTCGTTCGACTGACGCCGACGGTCGCGAATGCATCGGCGTGGCTCAAATCTAGGTCGAGCCTGTTCGATGTCGTCCAAAAGCTGCCCGATGGTTTCGTTGTGACCGATCCCGACCGCCGGATTTTGACCGCGAACACGGCCTTCGTGGAACTGACGCAGCTCGCGACGGAAGAGCAGGTTCGCGGGGAACTCATCGACCGTTGGCTGGGCCGTCATCCGGTCGACATGGCCGTCGTTGGCAAGAACCTCAAAGAGCGGGGAGAGATCCGGAATTTCTCCACCATCGTGCGGGGCGAATACGGCTCCACGGAGGATGTCGAGATCTCGGCAGTCGCCGTAACCTCTGGCCCGCAGCCGTGCCTGGGCATGACCCTTCGCCGGGTCACGCGCCGTCCGGACACGACGATCAACGGCCGCCGCGCCCTGCCGCGCTCGGTCGAGCAGCTGACCGAACTTGTGGGCCGCGTGCCTCTCAAGGAACTCGTGCGTGAATCGACGGACATGATCGAAAGACTTTGCATCGAGGCCGCACTGGAACTTACGGACGATAACCGCGCCTCCGCCGCGGAGATGCTAGGCCTCAGCCGCCAGGGGCTGTACTCGAAGCTGCGCCGGCACGGGATCGGCGACTTGGACAGCGACAAAGACAACGATTGATCGGCGCGTGGCGCACGGGCGAGCGGCGAGGAAGATCGCGAACGGCTGACCGTGCAATGGCACCCGGACACCGCAGTCTGATATAGATAAAATTGACGCTTCCAAGTGTAATCCTGAATTGACACTCCCCCGGTGGCGGCGGTAGCCTGAGCGGATGTCAACGCCTGCCCTCACAGTCTCGCGTCTCGATCCCATGGCGGTCATCGAGCTCCTGAAACCAATCACTTGGTTTCCGCCGATGTGGGCGCTCGCCTGTGGTGTTGTGTCATCCGGTTTTGACGGCTCCCTGGAACGGTGGCCTCTGGTCATCGTCGGCATACTTCTCGCGGGGCCCCTCGTCTGCGGCACCAGTCAGGCGGTCAACGACTGGTTCGATCGCCATGTCGATGCGATCAATGAACCGAACCGACCGATCCCTTCAGGGCGAATTCCTGGCCGCATGGGATTGATGATCGCCGTCGTTTGGACAGTCCTATCGCTGGCTGTCTCCACTTTTCTCGGCATCTGGGGGTTCATGGCCACCTGCGTTGGCCTCCTCCTCGCATGGGCCTACAGCGCGCCCCCGATCCGCCTGAAGAAGAACGGCTGGTGGGGCAACGCCGCCGTCGCCGCCTGCTACGAGGGCCTGCCGTGGTTCACCGGGGCGCTCGTCATGTCATCGGCTCTCCCGGGCAAGGAAGTCCTGGCGCTCGCGGCTCTCTACAGCATCGGCGCGCACGGGATCATGACGCTGAATGACTTCAAATCGATCGAGGGCGACATCAAGCTCGGCGTCCGGTCGCTTCCCGTACAGCTCGGTGCGGACCAGGCCGCAAGACTGGCCTGCATCGTGATGGCCATCCCCCAATTCATCGTCGTGCTGTTGCTCATGGAGTGGGGCCACCATCTGCATGCCGCGCTCGTCGCGGCGGTGCTTCTGCTTCAGCTCGGACTTATGACGGTTCTCGTAAGCGATCCGCGCGGCCGAGCGCCCTGGTACAACGCCACGGGCATTACGCTCTACGTAGCGGGCATGATGATATCCGCCTTCGCCATTCGCCCAGAGATCGGGTTACTCCCATGACACAGGCTCCCCCCCTCGGTTGGATCGGCATCGTGCGCATGGGGCTGGTTCAGACCGCACTCGGCGCCATCATCGTCCTCACGACCTCTACGATCAATCGCGTCATGGTCGTGGAACTGGCGCTCGCCGCGGCGCTGCCGGGAGCCCTCGTGGCTTGGCATTACGCGCTGCAGTTTCTGCGGCCCCGGTGGGGCTATGGTTCCGACACAGGCGGGCGGCGCACACCCTGGATCATCATGGGCATGGCTGTCCTCGGCCTCGGAGGGACGGGGGCCGCCGTCGCGGTTGCCGTTCTGGCGACGAATTTCTGGCTCGGCCTCGCGCTCGCGTTTCTTGCCTTCACGCTCGTCGGCATCGGCGTGGGGGCGGCGGGAACATCGCTTCTGGCGCTACTGGCCACCCGGGTAGATCCCGCCCGTCGCGCGCCGGCCGCGACCATCGTATGGATGATGATGATTGCCGGCTTCATCGTCACGACCATTCTGGCGAGCCGCTTCCTCGACCCCTTCTCCATGTCCCGACTCGTCGCCGTCACGGGTACGGTTTCGATCCTCGCCTTCCTTCTGGCATCGCTTGCCCTCTGGGGCATCGAGCCGGCCTCGGTTCGGCCCAAGCCGAAAGCTGAGACCTCCAAATCAGGTGATGGGCATACGAGCTTTCGCGCGGCGCTCGGCGAGGTCTGGGACGAGCCTCAGGCGCGCCGCTTCACCATCTTCGTCTTCGTGTCCATGCTGGCCTACAGCATGCAGGATCTCATCCTGGAGCCGTTTGCGGGAATGGCATTCGGATTCACGCCGGGAGAATCGACCAAGCTCGCGGGGCACCAGCATTCGGGCGTGCTCATGGGCATGATCGTCGTGGCCGTGGCGGCGAGCCCGCGCGTTGGCTTCGGGTCGCTCAAGGCTTGGACCGTGGGCGGGTGCATTGCCTCAGCAATTGCACTTCTGGGGCTGGTCGTGGCCGGCGTCTCCGCGCCCCATTGGCCGCTGACCGCCACCGTAATCGCACTCGGCTTCGCCAACGGCGCGTTCGCAGTTGCCGCCATCGGCACGATGATGGGACTGGCCGGCAAGGGCCGCGAGAAGCGGGAGGGCATCCGCATGGGCCTGTGGGGCGCTGCCCAGGCGATCGCCTTCGGCGCCGGCGGGTTCGTCGGTGCCGCGGCCGCCGATCTCATACGTCAATTCGGCACGCAAGCAGCTGACGCCTTCACGGTCGTCTTTGCTGCGGAAGCCATGCTGTTCATCGTCTCGGCCGTTCTCGGCAGCCGGGCGATCATCGAACCCGCCGAGCCAAAGACCGAAATGTCCTTCGAAATCGGCGAACCGGCCCAAGTGGCCAAGGCCGGATGACGGACAGGAGAAAAGGGTGGAGACGATGGAAACGTTCGATGCCGTGATCGTAGGTGGTGGACCGGCTGGCGCGACAGTCGCGACCGACCTCGCCTCCCGCGGGTATGCCGTCATGCTGCTCGACAGGGCCGGCCGTATCAAACCCTGCGGCGGCGCCATCCCGCCCATTCTCATCAAGGAATTCGAGATACCCGATCATCTGATCGTGGCGCGCATCCAATCGGCCCGCATCGTCTCGCCCATGGAGCGCAAAGCGGACATGCCGATCGATGGCGGCTATGTCGGCATGGTTGACCGGGAACACTTCGACGAATGGCTCCGCGAACGGGCCGCCGACATGGGGGCGCGCCGCCGTACTGGCACGTTCGAAACCCTGACGCGAGATGCTGACGGCAGCGCGCTGATAAGCTACCGAAAGCGTCTCGACGACGGCCACGAGATCACCGAATTCGTACGCGCCCGTTTCGTCATCGGCGCGGACGGCGCATCGTCGGCGGTGGCGCGCCAGGCCCTGCCCAAAGAGGAAGCGCCTCCGTTCGTCTTCGCCTATCACGAGATCATCCGCAGTCCGAAGCCTGCCGACGGCGCCGAGTTCGAAGGACGCCGCTGTGATGTCTATTACAACGGCAAGCTGTCTCCTGACTTCTATGCCTGGATCTTCCCCCACGGCGATACGACCAGCATCGGCACCGGCACGGCCCACAAGGGCTTCTCGCTGCGCGGTGCGGTCGCCGACCTGCGCCAGGTTACCGGCATGGCCGGAATGGAAACCATCCGCAAGGAAGGGGCGCCGATCCCGCTGCGGCCGCGGCGCCGCTGGGACAACGGCCGCGATGTGATTGTGGCGGGCGACGCGGCCGGCGTCGTCGCGCCCGCATCCGGCGAGGGCATCTACTATGCCATGCTGTCGGGACGCATGGTCGCCGACGCTGTCGCCCATACGCTCGAAACGGGGGACGCCCGCAACCTTGCCACCGCCCGCAAGCGTTTCATGAAAGCCCACGGCCGGGTGTTCTGGGTCCTGGGGATGATGCAGCGCTTCTGGTACAGCAACGACGCCCGGCGCGAGCGCTTCGTTACCATGTGCCGCGATCCCGATGTGCAGATGCTGACCTGGCAGGCTTATATGCACAAAAAGCTCGTGAAGGCGCGGCCGATGGCGCACATGCGGATCTTTGTCAAAGACATGGCCCACCTGCTTGGTATGGTGCCCCCATGACGGGATCCTTTCGAGCCCGCGCCTGACACAGCGCCCTTGAGGTCTAAGCAGTATGGAAGAACTCTTCGCCAGCGGCCGGATCATCGACGTCATTGTCGCGCTGATGGCGCTCGAAGCCTTTATACTCATTCTGCTTCGCAGGAAAACGGGCCGCGGACCCACCCGCACGGAAATCCTGGTCTCGCTGGCGGCGGGCCTCGCGCTGCTGGTGGCCCTGCGCATTGCCCTCGTCGACGGACGCTGGGAGATGATCTCGGCCGCACTCGCCGCCTCACTCGTTGCGCATCTGGCCGACCTGCGCCTGCGCTGGATGCGCGCCGCTCCATCCAGCTCTGTCGGGAGCACGCACGAGAGGGCCGGATGAACTTGAAGGCCATCATTCTGCGCGCAGACGGCGTCGTGGCCGAGACGGATGGCCTGGAACGGGCCGTCCTCAACCATGTCGTCCAGGCCGCAGGCTTCGACTGGACCTGCACCCGCACCGGCTTCAACACCTTGCGGACCCACGCGCGTCGCCGGGACCGCTACCGGCATTTCGTACGCCAGAACATGGGCTCGGAACGCAGTCTCGAGGATATCGAGAGGCTGATCGATGTCATGACCCGACACGCTTCGACGGTGTGCCGAGAGCATATCGAGAAGGACTTCATCGATCCCCGCGCGGGAGCACGCGAACTCGCCTCCGCCGCGCGCAAGGAGGGCGTGAAAATCGGCATCGTAACCTCGCTTCCCAAGGCCGAAGCCGAGCATCTCATCGCGCACCTGTTCGGCGAGGGCGGCAAGCGGCTCGTCACCTGCCTGGCCGCGCCCGAGAACGAAAATGGCGAGGAAAGCCTGCTCGCCGCCTATCAGCAGGCCGTGCAGGCGCTCGACGTCGAACCGGCCTCTTGCATGGCGCTTGAAGCGACGGTGCAGGGCGCCAGGAGCGCGAAGGGTGCAGGCATCCCAGCCGTCATCCTTCTAGGCCACCACGATGCGGAAACCAGTAAGGACGTCCTCTTTTCAATTGACGAACTACCAGATCTCATTGGCCTGGAGGATCAGCGCGACACCACATTTCTCACACCTGGCGATGGTGCGGAAATACTCTCGGCCCTTCGCCGGGCGCATGCAGGCTACTTCGATGTCTTCGGAAATCTGCACAGGAGCTACGCCATGAAAGTCTCCGACATCCTGAAAGACAAAGGTTCTGCGGTGAAGGCTGTCCAGGCAACGGACAGCATTCTCATACTCGCCCAAAAGATGAAGAGCGACGCTGTCGGCGCCATGGTCGTGATCGGCCCCTCGGGCCGCCTCGACGGCATTATCTCCGAGCGGGATATCGCCAATGGCCTCGCCGCCCACGGGGAGGCTCTGCCCCGCATGCTGGTGCGCGACCTGATGACTACCGCCGTTATCACCTGCTCGCCGGAAGATCCGATCGCAAGCGTTGCGAAGGTCATGACCCAACGCCGCTTCCGCCATATGCCTGTCCAGCAGGATGGGAAGCTGATCGGCCTCGTCAGTATCGGCGACGTGCTGAAACATCGGCTCGACGAACTGCAACTGGAAACCAACGTTCTGCGCGACTTCGTCATCGCGCGGGGCTGAATATCGCCGTGCTGAGCGGCGCAACGCAACTGAACAAGAACCGGAACGATATTATGGCTGCCATATTTCCTTTCTCTGCCATCGTAGGTCAGGACGAGATGAAACTCGCCCTTCTCGTCGCGGCAATCGACCAGAGCGTCGGCGGTGTGCTTGTGTTCGGTGACCGCGGCACAGGCAAATCGACCACCGTCCGCGCGCTGGCCCAGCTTCTGCCGCCGATGCCCATCGTGTCCGGTTGCCGGTTCAATTGCGCACCAGGCCAGGCCTGCACGCATCTGCCAGCCGGCACATCTGAAGTTGCCGCAACGACCCCGGTGCCCGTCGTCGATCTGCCGCTGGGCGCCACGGAAGACCGTGTTGTCGGCGCGCTCGATCTGGAACGCGCGCTGGTTCATGGCGAGAAGGCTTTCGAGCCCGGACTCCTTGCCCGGGCCCACCGCGGCTTTCTCTACATCGACGAGGTCAACCTCCTCGAAGATCATCTCGTGGATCTTTTGCTCGACGTGGCCGCCTCAGGAGAAAACGTCGTCGAGCGTGAAGGCCTCAGCGTCCGACACCCTGCCCGCTTCGTTCTTGTCGGAACCGGTAACCCGGAGGAAGGTGAACTGCGTCCCCAGTTGCTCGACCGCTTCGGCCTCTCCGTCGAGGTGCGGACACCGGAAGACATCAAGACACGGATCGAAGTCGTGCGCCGGCGGGATAACTTCGAGCGCGATCCAGAGAACTTCACGACCCAGTTTGAAGAGGACGAACGGCGTCTGCGCGACCACATCGTGGCCGCCAAGTCGCGCTTGGCGGGAATCCCGACAAGCGATCACGCCCTGGAGCGCGCAGCGCAGTTGTGCATGGACGTGGGAACGGACGGGCTGCGTGGAGAATTAACCCTTGTCCGCGCCGCCAGGGCGCTGGCCGCCCTGGAAGGAGCCACCGAGATCGAGGATGTGCATCTGCGGCGGGTCGCGCCGATGGCCCTGCGTCATCGTCTGCGGCGCACTCCTCTGTCGAGTTCCGACTCGGGTGCCCGCGTCGAGCGCGCCGTGAGCGACCTGTTCGGCGGTTCCGGGGAGCGTCTCGTCATATGACGTTCGACCCGGCATCCGAGACGTCCCGCTGGGAAGACGCCTGCCTTGGGGCGGCGGTGCTCGCCGTCGCGCCTAATGCACTCGGCGGCGTCATGATCCGCGCGCGGTCTGGTCCGGTACGGGATACATGGCTTGCCCTCTTGAAATCGCTTCTGCCTGACCAGAGCCCGATCCGCCGCGTTCCTTTGAATGTGGGCGACGACCGCCTGATCGGCGGACTCGATCTGCCCGCCACGCTCGCACAGGGGCGGCCCGTCGCCGAGCGCGGTCTACTTGCCGAGGCGGATGGCGGCGTCCTCATCGTGCCGAGTGCAGAACGCCTGGACGGTGGACGCACGGCCCGCATCGTGCGCACGCTCGATCACGGCCGTGTCGAGATGGAGCGGGACGGGCTCTCCACACGGCTGCCCGCACGGTTCGGCGTCGTGGCACTCGATGAAGGCGTCGAGCCCGACGAGTGCCCGCCGACCGCCCTTCGCGACCGGCTGGCCATCTGGCTGTCACTCGACGGTGTCAGCGTGCGCGAGACTGAAATTCCAGCGGATCTCGCAGCCAAGGTGTCCGCGGCCCGCGAACGGTTCGCCCAAACGAGCGCCGCTCCCGAACTTGCCGAGACCTTCTGTCAGGCCGGAGATGCTCTCGGCATCGTCTCGATCCGTGCGCCGATCCTGGCGCTCGCCGTTGCCCGCATTGCAGCGGCCCTCGACGGCAGGCGCGAAGCGACCGTCGCAGATGCCGAGACGGCTGCGCGTCTTGTTCTTGGCCCGCGCGCGACGCGCCTGCCAATGCAGGAGCCCGAGAATGCGCAGGGCCAGGAGCCTGAGCCGCAGCCCCATGATGCGCCCGAGACGACCGATCCTTCCGGCGAAGACACCCAGCCGCAACCCGCATTGTCGCCCGAGGATATGGAACTTGTGCTCGCCGCCGCGCAGGCCGCGATCCCGACGGCCATTCTCGCATCGCTGGCCGCACAGGCCGCGAGCGGCCGCGCCCCGCCCTCGACGGGCAAGGCCGGCGCCAGTCGAGGCATCGAAGCTGCGCGGACGTCCGGCTGGTGTGCGCCGGGGAGAGCCGCGCAACGGACATGTGCTGAGCCTCATCGAGACGCTCAGGGCCGCCGCGCCGATGCAGCCCATCCGCCGCCGTTTGCGCGGTGCCCCCGTAGCGCCGTCGGGCGAGCGCCAGCGCATCGAGGTCCGCGCCGACGATTTCCGCATCTCGCGCTTCAAGCAGAAGACGAATTCCACCACCATCTTCGTGGTCGATGCCTCTGGATCGAGCGCGCTGCACCGGCTCGCGGAAGCCAAGGGCGCCGTCGAAACCATCCTTTCGGAATGCTACGTGCGTCGCGACAGCGTCGCGCTCATCGCGTTCCGTGGCACGACGGCGGAAACCCTGTTGCCGCCGACGCGGTCGCTGACACGCGCCCAGCGGTGCCTTGCCGCCCTCCCTGGCGGCGGAGGCACGCCGCTCGCAACCGCAATCGATACTGCGACGGCGCTCGCGGCAGCCCAGAAGCAGAAGGGCATCAGCCCCACGGTGGTGCTGCTGACGGATGGCAAGGCAAACATCGATCGCGAAGGCAAGCCTGGACGCAAGGCCGCGATGACCGACGCCCTGGCCGTAGCCGAGACCATGCGCAGCCTCGGTATTACCGCCCTGCTGATCGACACCTCCCCCCGCCGCAATGCGGAAGCCGAGGAACTGGCAACCGGGTTGGGAGCGCGCTACCTCCCGTTGCCGCATGCGGATTCCGCCAAGCTCTCGCAGGCCGTCTTTGCCTCCCGCGCCGGACCGGACGACCGAAAGGGATCGCGCGGCTGATCCGTCAGCGGCAGACGGGAAGGCCTCGGATCATGCCGGAATCCCTCGACTTCGAACGCCATTCTCTCGATTGGCCCCATCGCGCGGCGAGCCGGCTCGTCGAGGCGGGAGGCTCGCGCTGGCACGTGCAAATTACGGGCAGCGGGCCGCCCCTGTTGCTCCTCCACGGGACGGGCGCATCCACCCACTCCTGGGCCGGGCTACTGCCACACCTTGCGCAGCACTACACGGTGATCGCACCCGATCTGCCGGGACAGGGCTTCACCATCACGCCCGATCGCCGGAACCTTTCCATCACCGGCATGTCGCAGGGAGTGAGGACACTTCTTGACGCCCTGGGCGTAGAGCCAGAGATCGGGGTCGGCCATTCTGCAGGGGCCGCGATTCTCGCCCGCATGACCATCGATGGACTCCTCGCGCCACGTGCGATTGTCAGCTTGAACGGCGCGTTCGTACCTTTCGGCGGACCAGTCACGCGTCTCTTCTCGCCGCTGGCCAAACTTCTGGCGCTGAACCCGCTCGTGCCGCAGCTCTTCGCCTGGAGCGCTGGCGAACGCGCCTCGGTGGAGCGCCTGCTGGCCAGCACGGGATCGAAGATCCCCGAGGAAAGCCTCGCCATTTACCAGCGGCTGTTCGGCTCACCGCCCCATGTTGCGGGCACACTTGCCATGATGGCCTCCTGGGATCTGGAAACGCTCCTCAAGGATCTGCCGCGCCTCGACAAGCCCCTCCTCCTGGTGGCCGGGGAGAACGACCTGACCGTCTCGCCCGACGACGCGTCCCTCATCGCACGCATCGTCCCGGCGGGCCGCGTGCAGCGGGTGCCGGGCCTTGGGCACCTCGCCCACGAGGAGGCCCCCGACCGGGTTGCGCAGATCGTTCGCGATTTCGCTGCAGCGCAAGGTGAACCGGCGCCCTGACAAGTCCCGTTCAGGCCGCCTCCAGCCCGTCCTGTCGCTTTTCCGGGCGCCTCCCGAAGTTCCGGCTTGCGCGTTTCAACTTTACACTCTTAAATGTCATCTTATGTTGACACATGTCTCCCGCCTCAGCGCCAACTACCCCGTTCCGGAGCACCGCCCGCACGCCGTCGTCATCGGAAGCGGATTTGGCGGACTGGCGGCGGCGGTCCGTCTCGGCGCGCGCGGCTACCGCGTCACGGTTCTGGAAAAGCTCGATGCCCCCGGCGGCCGCGCCTACGTCTTCCGGCAGGACGGGTTCACCTTCGATGCCGGACCGACCATCATCACGGCGCCCTTCCTTCTGGAGGAACTCTGGAGCCTTTGCGGCCGCAAGCTATCCGACGATATCGACCTGCGCGCCCTCTCTCCATTCTACACGCTGCGCTTTCACGACGGCGAGACAATCACGTGCTGCGATAATCCTGAAGCCATGCGGCGCGAAGTGGCCCGCATTTCTCCCGGTGACGTCGAAGGCTACGAACGCTTCATGGCGCAAGCCAAGGAGATCTATCGCGTCGGCTTCGAGCAGCTGGGCGACGTGCCGTTCGATAGCTGGACAGACATGGCAAAGCTCTTGCCCCAGCTCTTCAAGCTGGAAAGCTACCGCTCGATCTACGGCCTCGCCTCCAAGCACGTGCGCGACCCGCGCTTGCGGCTCTTCCTCAGCTTCCATCCTCTGTTCGTGGGCGGCAATCCGTTCAACGTCACCTCGATCTATGGCCTCATAAGTTTCCTGGAGCAGCGTTTCGGCGTTCATTTCGCGATGGGCGGCACGGGCAAACTCGTCGAAGGCCTCGTCAAGCTGATCCGGAGCCAGGGCGGCGTTGTGCGGTGTGGCGCGGAGGTCGCTGAAATCACCCTCGATGGCCGCCGTGCAACAGGCGTACGACTGGCGGACGGCGAGGTGTTCGAAGCCGACGTCGTGGTCTCCAACGCGGACGTCGCCTGGACCTACCGCTATCTCCTGCCTCAGAAGGCACGGCGCTGCTGGACCGACAAGCGCATCGACAAAGCTCGCTACTCCATGAGCCTCTTCGTCTGGTACTTCGGCACGAACCGGCAATATCCGGATGTTCCGCATCACACGATCCTGCTCGGACCGCGCTACCGCGAACTCCTCGACGATATCTTCGAGAACAAGCGTCTGGCGCAGGATTTCAGCCTCTACCTCCACAGGCCGACCGCGACTGATCCGTCGCTCGCTCCGGCGGGCTCGGATGCCTTTTACGTTCTCTCGCCCGTTCCGCATCTGGAAGGCGATACCGACTGGCAGACCGAAGCCGAACCCTACCGACAGCGCATCGCGGCTTATCTTTCCTCTACTGTACTTCCAGGCTTCGAGAACCACATCGCGACCTCGCGCCTGATGACGCCGCTGGATTTCCGCGACCGCCTGATGTCCTACAAGGGCGCCGCGTTCAGTTTCGAACCCGTTCTCACGCAAAGTGCGTGGTTCCGTCCCCACAATCGCAGTGAAGATATCGAAGGTCTCTTTCTCGTGGGAGCCGGAACGCATCCGGGCGCCGGCGTCCCCGGCGTTCTCTCTTCAGCTCGTGTCCTCGACAGGATCGTACCCGATGCCTCAGTCTTCGCCTGACCGTCACCCCCGGTTCATCACCGACCTGGAAGCCTGTCGCACGACGCTGGAGAACGGCTCACGCACGTTCCTTGCCGCCTCCCGGCTGCTGCCTCGCCGCGTCCGCGATCCCGCCATCGCGCTCTATGCCTTCTGCCGCGAAGCCGATGACGCCATCGACATCGGCGGCGCAACGCCCGAAACATTGGCGATCCTCAATCACCGGCTGGAAGCCATCTATCGTAGCGCGCCACTGCCCAACCCGGCCGACCGGGCCTTTTGCGATGTCGTGCACCGCTTCGAAATTCCCCGCACTCTGCCCGACGCCCTGATCGAGGGCTTCGCATGGGACGCCGGCGAGCGCCGCTATGAAACCTTCGCGGGCGTTCTGGCCTATTCGACCCGGGTCGCAGGAAGTGTGGGCGCCATGATGGCTCTCCTGATGGGGGCACGAAGTGCCACACAACTGGCGCGTGCCTGCGATCTCGGCATCGCCATGCAGCTTTCGAATATCGCACGCGATGTCGGCGAGGATGCCCGCGCAGGCCGCATCTATCTGCCGCTCACCTGGATGCGCGAGGCCGGCATCGACCCGGTTCGATTCCTCGCAGATCCCAAACCTTCGTCGCAGATCGCAGGCGTCGTCGAACGTCTGCTCGAAGGGGCTGACAGTCTCTATCGCCGGGCCGAACGCGGCATTGCCGTGCTGCCCATGGACTGCCGTGCCGGCATCTTCGCCGCTTCCTATCTCTATGGCGAAATCGGCAACGAAGTTCGCCGCAACAACTACGATTCCGTCACCAAACGTGCGGTCGTTCCCGCAAAGCGCAAGCTGGAACTCGTCGCCCGCGCCGCCGTGGCCGCGTCGCGTTCCCTTGCGCAGAGCCCCATCGCCATTCCCGAGCGCGTTCCGGAAGCCGCCTATCTGGTCGATGCCGTCCGTCCGCTACCCGCAATTACAGAGCCCGCGCCGCCGGCCTGGTGGAACCTGCCGGCGCGCACCGCGCGCATCATAGACATCTTCGAGCGACTGGAGAGAAACGAGCGCGAAGCGCGTCGCCTCCGAAGCGACATCGCGCTCGCTCAAGCCACGACACACGCATCGACTGCGCAAGTTTAGAACGGGAGTACCGGCAATGAATGCACACATCGGTCAGCCCACGATCACACCCAAGCCTCTACTCGATCGCGTGCAAACGCCAGCTGACCTGCGCGCACTGCCTGAGAGCGACATGCGGCAGCTGGCCGACGAGCTCCGTCAGGAAACGATCGAGGCCGTCTCCGTCACAGGAGGACATCTGGGTGCCGGACTGGGTGTCGTCGAATTGACCCTCGCGATCCACCGCGTGTTCGACACACCCCGCGACCGGCTCATTTTCGATGTCGGTCACCAGTGCTACCCGCACAAGATCCTGACCGGCCGCCGCGACCGCATCCGCACATTGCGTCAGAGCGGAGGCCTGTCGGGCTTCACGAAGCGGGCCGAAAGCGAATACGATCCGTTCGGCGCGGCGCACTCCTCCACGTCGATCTCAGCCGGACTCGGCATGGCGGTGGCACGAGATCTCAAAGGCGAGAACAACAACGTCATCTGCGTGATCGGTGACGGCGCAATGAGCGCGGGCATGGCCTATGAGGCCATGAACAACGCCGGCGCCCGCGACGAGCGCCTCGTTGTCATCCTCAACGACAACGATATGTCGATTGCACCGCCGACCGGCGCCCTGTCGAAGTATCTGACCCGCGCCACTTCCAGCGGCACCTACCTGCATCTGCGCGACCTCGCCAAGCAGCTGGCCAAGCGCCTGCCCAAGAAATGGGAACGGCGTGCGGCGCGCGTTGAAGAGATGTCGCGAACCATGATGTCCGGCGGCATCTGGTTCGAAGAGCTGGGTTTCTATTACGTCGGGCCCATAGACGGTCACGATCTGGACCAGCTGCTCCCCGTTCTCAAGAACGTGCGAGACACCGATCAGGCCCCGGTCCTCGTCCACGTGATCACCCAGAAGGGCAAGGGATACGGACCGGCCGAAGCCTCGCCCGACAAGTACCATGGCGTTGCCAAGTTCGACGTCGTCACCGGCGCACAGGTCAAACCCAAGCCTTCGGCCCCAAGCTACACGCGAGTCTTCGCCGACAGCCTCGTTGCGGAAGCCAAGAAGGATGACCGCATCGTGGCGATCACGGCGGCCATGCCCGAGGGCACGGGCCTTGATGTCTTCGGACGCGCCTTCCCAAACCGCATGTTCGACGTCGGCATCGCCGAACAGCATGCGGTCACCTTCGCCGCCGGATTGGCCGCCGAGGGACTGAAACCCTTCGCCGCGATCTACTCCACCTTCCTGCAACGCGGCTACGATCAGGTCGTACACGACGTCGCCATCCAGAAGCTGCCGGTCCGCTTCGCCATCGATCGCGCAGGTCTCGTCGGCGCAGACGGTCCGACCCATGCCGGCTCGTTCGATCTCGCCTACCTCGGCTGCCTGCCCGGCTTCGTCGTGATGGCTGCCGCAGATGAAGCCGAACTCGTGCACATGGTCGCCACCGCCGCAGCGATCGACGACCGGCCCTCGGCCGTGCGCTACCCGCGCGGCGAAGGCGTCGGCATCGCACTGCCGGCAGAAGGCGTGCCTCTGGCCATCGGCAAGGGACGCATCGTGCGCGAGGGTGGTACGATCGCGATCCTCTCGCTCGGTACGCGCTTGGCAGAAGCTATCAAGGCCGCCGATCAGCTCAGTGCACAGGGGCTTTCGACAACAGTGGCCGACGCGCGCTTCATGAAACCGCTCGATGAGGATCTCATCCGCGATCTCGCCCGCAATCACGAAGTTCTGGTGACGATCGAAGAAGGCAGCGTCGGCGGATTCGGCAGCCACGTGCTGGAATTCCTGTCCCGCAACGGCCTGCTCGACGCGGGCCTCAAGGTGCGGACCATGACGCTGCCCGATACGTTCATCGACCAGGACAAGCCCGAGGTCATGTATGCGGTGGCAGGGCTGGACGCCGAGGGCATCGTCGGCACGGTGTTCAATGCCCTGGGCCGGACCGCGCTACCGGGTGCACTGCGCGCATAGCTCGGGCGCATCCGCCCGCTTTCGGCCAGAGGACGGCATCGGGAACGGGCCTGACTTGCGGTGACTGCTCTGGCGTGGGTGGCCCGGAATGAGCGACACGACCGGGCTGCTGTATCCGCGGATCAGCGCGAGGCGCGGCGCGGCATGCGAAATGGCAGCATGAACTGGACGACGGGTTGAACGAAGCGGTCGAGCGACAGGCTCTCGTGCATCGCGGTCACCGGCCTGCCACCGACGCGGGAGGCAACGAGCGAGCGCGCATAGAACGGCGTGTCCTCGAGCGTTTTTACGACACGCCCGGCCTCGCCGGCATCGGACCTCGTACCCCGCGCAATCCGCCAGATAGCTGTCGAAGGCAGCCGGCAATCGGGCGGCGGCGCAATGTGCTCGATGGAGCCGTCAGGGGCGATATGCAGCGCCAGTCCTTCGTCCCGGCCATTCCGCAGCGAGACGTCGTAGAAGATCGTCGCGCCACTGCGGTCGCTGGCCCGTGACCAGTCCCAGCGCCGGAAACTGTTCTCCAGTGGAACCATCCCGCTGTTCCAATCGAAATAGCCGTTGCCGGTCCACTTGAGCCCGTTATCGAATGCGACTTCGACTCGCGAAACGGGCGCGATCGGCCGCCAGTGATGCTCGCCGGTTCCATCGATTGCGAAGGATTGCCGATTGACGCCCGCGGGAAGTATCCGCACGCGGCCTTTGAGGCGCGAGGGAAAAGGCACGGTCATCTCATCGATATCGATGGTGAGCCCGGAGCCGTCCCATGTCAAAGCGCTCGGACCGATGGCCAGCGTCGTATCGGTGCGATGGAGTTCCTTGCGGCCGCGCTCGGTCATGGTCCAGCGGTGCCCGCCGGCCCCGTAGAGCGCTACGTTGATGGCGATGTGATTGCGCGGATCGGGTTCGGGCTTGCGGCGCGCGAACTTGTAGTACGGGGAGAACACGCTGCCGATGAACGTGATGATCGACAGGCCGTGACGTTCGTCGTCGCTCAGCGCATCAACGTACCACCAGGCATAGCCGCCCGGTGCTACGTCCTGACTGAATTGAGGTCCACCGCCAGCTGGGCTGCCGCCAACCATCCCGAAAGCGCTGCCATTGGTACGCCCGGCCCCGGATGTACGCTGCCCCCCGCCAGATACAATCCCGGAATGCGCGTCTTGCCCCCCGGTCTGCTGAAAGACGCCATCCAGCCATGTGAGGCCGCGCCGTACAGCGCCCCGCCCGTCGCCGGAAAGAGGCTGTTGAAATCCGCCGGCGTCGTGCGGATCGCAGTTCCAGAGGTGCGGTCGACCGACAGCCCCTGCCGCTGCAGCAATGAGAACGTCCGCTCTTCGCATTCCTCGACCTCCGCACCCGTATACCGATCGATGTCTCCCGTCGCAGGCGCATTGACGAGAACCAGGAGCCGCTCCGGGCCACCTTCGAAATCCGAAGCTTTATCGCTGCGGTCTTGCGCACACACATAGACCGTCGGCTCCCGAGGCAAGCGCGCACGGCGAAATATATCATCGAACTCGGCGGCGTAGTCGCCCGAGAAGAACACGTTGTGACGGATGAGCGGAAAGCCCTCCGTGCGGGCGTTCATCACCCAGGTCATCGCCGACAGAGAGCGTTGATCGCGGCGCAATTGAGAAACGGTGCTGGCCACTCCCGCGCCGAAAAGGCCAGCTGCGACCGCCGCGCAGTCGGCATTGACGATGACACTGTCGGCCTCCACAACCTCTCCGTTACGCAAGCGCACTCCAGATACGCGGCCCGCCAGGCCCAGGACCTCTTCCACTTCCGTATCGTAGCTGAAGACGGCACCGTTCTCTTTTGCGATCCGTTCGAGCGCCTTGGCGAGCGCGTGCATACCGTCCTTTATGATCCAAACGCCATCCTGCTCGACGTGCGCAACCAGCATCAGCGTCGCCGGCGCATCGAAGGGCGACGAGCCGCAGTAGGTTGCATAACGCCCGAATAGCTGGCGCAGGCGCGGATCTCGGAAATGATCGCCCAGCGCCGACCACAATGTCGAGAACGGAGAAATGCGCCACATGTCGCCAATACCTTTGAGCCCCGCGCTCAAAGCCAGCGAGATGGGAGACGGTTGAGGCGAACGGATGAATGGCTCTTCAAGAGTGTTGTAGATATCCCGGGCGCGAGCACAGAAGGACCGGAAGCCCTCCGCTTCGCGCGGCCCGGAAAATGCGCCGATGGCGTCGGCCGATTCCTCCACGCTGGCGAAGAGATCGAGCCGTTCCGTCTCGCTCCAGGCATGGCGTGCCAGAAGCCGCAACGGCTCCGCTTGGACTTCATCCGAGAACGACTTGCCCGCATCGCCGAAAATGCGTTCGAAAACCCAGCGCATGGTGAAAACCGTCGGCCCCGCATCGATGGGACGACCGCCAGCCGAGATCTGGCGCATTTTCCCGCCAGGCGTCGCCTGGCGCTCGAAAACGTGGACTTCGTGGCCCGCGCGCGCCAGTTCCACGGCGGCCACCAATCCCGCGATCCCTGCTCCCACAATCGCGACCCGCCCCCTGCGCATATCGGCCCTGTCCCTGTCTACGCTATCGCCGGTGATGTCCGGCCTGAGTGTCTATTTTACTAGACAATCCGAAAAGACCAACTAACATTACACCTCTGTCGAGAAAGGGGTCTTCCATGGACGCCACAGCACGCATCGAATCGACCCTGGAAGCCATCCTGGCTCGCGCAGAAACCCCAGGCAGTCCTCCAAAACTGGCCGCGGCCCTCAGATACGCCGTCTTTCCGGGCGGCGCTCGGGTGCGTCCGCGGCTTTGCTTATCAGTGGCTCAGGCCTGCGGCGACGATCAGCCGGCCCTCGCGGAAGCGGCGGCGGCGTCCATCGAACTGCTTCACTGCTCCTCGCTCGTCCACGACGACCTACCGTGCTTCGACGACGCCGCGTTCCGGCGTGGCAAGCCCTCCGTACATATGGCGTTCGGTGAACCGCTTGCCGTCCTCGCGGGCGATGCATTGATTGTTATGGCTTTTGAGGCCCTGGCCGCCGGCGCCGGCGGCGCGCCTCTGCGTCTCCCCGCCCTGATTGCGAAGGTGGCAAGCTCCGTGGGAATGCCGCACGGGATCGTGGCCGGCCAGGCCTGGGAGTGCGAGCCCGAAGTGGAACTCGCCAAGTATCATCGCGAAAAGACAGGTTCCCTGTTCGCTGCCGCCACCGAGGCTGGCGCGCTCGCTGCTGGCCAGTCGCCCGACCGTTGGCGTCGGCTTGGTGAGTGCATCGGGGAAGCCTACCAGGTCGCAGACGACCTCCAGGACCAACTGGCCAAGTCCGCCGACATCGGTAAGCCCGCAGGCCAGGATGCGGCCCACCATCGGCCGACCGCATGCAGCCTCGGCATCGAAGGGGCCTCGCGGCGCCTCAAGGGCCTTCTCGCGGAAGCACTCAACTCGATCCCCGCATGCCCCGGCGAAGACGAGTTGAGAGCGATTATCCTCGCAGAATCAACGCGGTTTGTGCCTAAAGAGCTGGCCCGCGTCGCAGCATGACGGGGTCTGGCCAGACGCCGGTCCTGCGCGAGACGCCGGCGCGGCCCGCGCGTGGACCATTCGTCATGCCGAGCCTCTCCGACCTTTGGCTGAAGATCCGCAACGGCCTCCTCTCCGATCCGCGTTTCCAGAGGCGCGCTGCGGCGACGCCCCTCGTCCGCATCATCGCCCGCCAGAAGGCGCGGGGCATGTTTGATCTCTGCTCTGGCTTCGTCTACTCGCAGGTCCTTCTCGCCTCGGTCAGGCTCGACCTGTTCCGCAAGCTGCAGGCCGAACCGCTGACCGTCGATGCCGTCGCGGCGCGATGCGATCTTCCTCAGGACTCCGCCCGGCGGCTTCTCGAGGCTGCGGCCTCCCTCGATCTGCTCACGCGGCGCAAGGACGGCCGCTATGCGCTCGGCATGCATGGCGCGGCCCTTCTGGCCAACCCCGGCATCGAGGCGATGATCGAGCATAACGCGCTGCTCTACGAGGACCTGCGAGATCCGGTCGAATTCCTGCGCAACCCGGATCGCGAAACGGCGCTTTCGCGATATTGGGCCTATGCGCGTGCCGCAGACCCCTCGCAACTCTGCGATGACGATATCAGGGGTTACAGCGCGCTCATGTCGGCGTCGCAACCGCTGGTATCGGGAGAGATCCTGGATGCCTATCCCTTCGCGCAACACACGCGCCTTCTCGATGTCGGCGGTGGAGAAGGCCGCTTTCTGGCCGCAGCGGGCGCGCGCTTTCCCAAACTCGAACTTGCCCTTTTCGATCTTCCCGCCGTCGCGGCGCGGGCACGCCAAAAGCTCGACGAAGGCGGTTTTGGAAGCCGCGCGCAGACATTCGGCGGTAACTTCTTCCGCGACGATCTTCCTGCCGGCGCCGATATCGTGACCCTGGTCAGAATTCTGCACGATCACGACGACGAAAAAGCAGAACTCCTCCTGTCCAACATCCGCAAGGCCCTTCCGCCCGGTGGACGGCTTTTGATTGCCGAGCCGCTGTCCGACACGCCAGGCGCCGAGCCGATGGGCGACGCTTATTTCGGCTTTTATCTCATGGCCATGCGGTCAGGCCGCCCCCGTACGCAGGCAACGATCGAGGGCATGCTCCGGCGCGCTGGCTTCAGCCGGTCGGAAACGCTGCCGACCCGAATACCGCTCCAGACCAGCCTGATAATTGCACATTCATGACCTGGAACTGTTCATCGAGCTTGACACTTTGAAGCGTCAGCCTAGATTGACAATTGATACGGCAGACTCCAGCATCCTCTGGCAGCTGTAGGGATCACGAAGGACGAGTAACTCGGATGAACACCCTCGCTGTTGTGCTCGAAGAGCCAGAGCGCCTTGTGCTCAGCCGACTGCCCTTGCCCGACCCTGGCGACGAAGATGTCGTGGTCGATATCGAGTGGAGCGGGATCAGCACCGGCACGGAACGGCTCTTGTGGTCAGGCCGCATGCCGCCTTTCCCTGGCCTCGGCTACCCCCTTGTTCCTGGTTATGAGTTCGTCGGCCGCGTGCGCGAGGCCGGCAGCCGCTCCGGCGCCCGCGTCGGCGATCGCGTCTTCGTTCCCGGTGCGCGTTGCTATGGCGAAATCCGCGGACTGTTCGGCGGCGCCTCGTCACGCGTCGTCGTCCCGGGTGCCAAGGCAATCCGTTTCGATGAAAACCTCGGCGAACAGGGCGTTCTTCTGGCACTGGCCGCCACCGCGTATCACGCCCTCGACGTCGGCCGTTCCGTGCTGCCGCAGCTCATCATCGGACATGGCGTTCTCGGGCGACTTCTCGCCCGTCTGACGCTCGCGCTCGGCGGTGAGGCCCCCGTGGTCTGGGAGACGAATGCGCGCCGTTCAACGGGCGCGGCCGGCTATCCCGTCATCGCTCCGCAAGAGGATGACCGCCGCGCCTACGCCAGCATTTGCGATGTCAGTGGCAACTCGGGCCTGCTCGACACGCTCATCGCCCGCCTCTCGCCCGGCGGCGAAATCAACCTCGCAGGCTTTTATAGCGAGCCTCTCTCTTTCGCTTTCCCTCCCGCATTCATGCGCGAGGCGCGCCTGCGCGTCGCAGCAGAATGGAAGGAGCCCGATCTCGTAGCCGTCCGCGATCTCATCGAACGCGGCGCGCTTTCTCTCGACGGCCTCATTACCCACCGTGAACCGGCCACCGCGGCAGGCACCGCCTACCGCACGGCCTTCAACGATCCCGACTGTCTGAAAATGATCCTCGACTGGAGAAGCTGCTCATGAGCGCGTGCGGAACCATGCCGAACACTAACGAAATGAAGCCTTCGATGAAGGACTTCCTGCGTGATGAAGCGCGGGTCGATCCCGATCCCGTGCCGAAGGCCGGTTCGGAGACCAAGGAGACCCAGATCATCGCCATCTACGGCAAGGGCGGTAGCGGCAAGAGCTTCGCGCTCGCCAATCTGTCCTACATGATGGCCCAGCTCGGCAAGCGGGTGCTCCTCATCGGCTGCGATCCGAAGAGCGACACGACCTCACTGCTCTTCGGTGGACGCGCGACACCGACCATCATCGAGACGAGCGCCAAGAAGAAACTCGCAGGCGAGGAAATCAAGATCTCCGACGTGTGCTTCAAGCGCGACGGCGTGTTCGCCATGGAACTAGGGGGCCCGAGGTCGGCCGCGGCTGCGGCGGACGCGGCATCATTCATGGCTTTGAGACGCTCGAGAAACTCGGCTTCCACGAATGGGGCTTCGACTACGTTCTTCTCGACTTCTTGGGTGACGTGGTCTGCGGCGGCTTCGGCCTGCCGATCGCCCGCGACATGTGCCAGAAGGTCATCGTCGTCGGCTCCAACGACCTGCAGTCGCTCTACGTAGCCAACAACGTCTGTTCGGCAGTCGAATATTTCCGCAAGCTCGGCGGCAACGTCGGCGTGGCCGGCATGGTCGTAAACAAGGACGACGGGACGGGCGAGGCCCAGGCCTTTGCAGCCGCTGCCGGCATTCCCGTTCTGGCCGCCATCCCGGCCCACGAGGACATCCGCCGCAAGAGCGCCAACTACCAGATCATCGGGATGCCCGGCGGCGAGTGGGGGCCCCTCTTCGAAGAGTTGGCCCTCAACGTGGCAACCGCACCGCCCGTGCGCCCCTCACCGCTCAGCCAGGACGGTCTGCTCGGCCTCTTCAAGAGCGATGTCGTGGGCCGCGACGTCGTGCTCGAACCCGCCAGCTACGAAGACATGTGCGGAGGCGTAGCCGTCGAACGCCCGTCGCTCGAGGTCATCTACGACACGGTTTGAGACAAGATTAACCGGGCTGGGGAGCCCTGCGTCATGACTGCACTGGACGAAAAAAACCAGGATAGCGCGACCGCAACGGTGGAAACTCCCGCCGAAACGGGGTCTTGCGCCGCGCCCGCCTCCGCTGCCGGCGCCACTGGTGCAGATGGTCTTGGCTGTCACGCCGGCAAGGAAGAACTGCATCGCGCCGCCGTCGCGGCAGGCAAGAGCGAGACGCTCGAGCAATACGCTGCCGACTATCCGATGGGACCGCACGACCAGCCCCAGAGCATGTGCCCTGCCTTCGGCTCACTGCGCGTCGGATTGCGCATGCGCCGCACGGCGACGGTTCTCTCCGGCTCCGCGTGCTGCGTCTATGGACTTACCTTTACCTCGCACTTCTACGGGGCTCGCCGCACCGTAGGCTACGTCCCCTTCAACTCCGAGACGCTCGTCACCGGCAAGCTGTTCGAGGATATCCGCGATGCAGTCTACAAGCTCGCCGATCCCGAACTCTACGACACCGTCGTTGTGACCAACCTGTGCGTGCCGACCGCCTCTGGCGTGCCGCTGCAGCTCCTGCCGAAGGAGATCAACGGCGTCCGCATCATCGGGATCGATGTGCCGGGGTTTGGCGTGCCGACGCATGCCGAAGCCAAGGACGTTCTGGCCGGCGCCATGCTGAAATACGCCCGCGGAGAGGCCGAGCACGGTCCGGTCCAGGCACCGCGCGGCGGCGTCAGCATGAAGCCGACGGTGACGATGCTGGGCGAGATGTTTCCGGCAGACCCCATGAGCATTGGTGCACTTCTGGAGCCGATGGGCCTCGCCTGCGGTCCTGTAGTGCCGACGCGCGAGTGGCGCGAACTTTACGGCGCGCTGGATTGTGCGGCCGTTGCCGCTATCCATCCCTTCTACACCGCGAGCATCCGCGAGTTCCAGGCCGCAGGCCGCAAGGTCGTCGGCTCCGCGCCCGTCGGCCTCGACGGAACCGCCGCCTGGTTGGAGGCCATCGGTGAGGCCTGTGGCGTCGGCGCAAAGAACATCGAAGCGGCCAAGGCCAAGTTTCTGCCCGCCATCCGCGGTGCGCTCTCGTCCAAGCCCATCAAAGGCCGCATCACGATGTCGGGCTATGAGGGCTCCGAGCTCATCGTTGCCCGCCTGCTCGTCGAGAGCGGCGCGGATGTCCGCTATGTCGGCACCGCGTGCCCGCAGACCCGCTGGTCGGATGCCGACCGCGAATGGCTCGAGGCCAAGGGCGTGAAGGTCCAGTATCGCGCCTCGCTTGAGCAGGATCTCGCCGCCTATGCCGAGTTCAAGCCGGACCTCGCCATCGGAACGACACCGGTCGTACAGAAGGCGAAGGAGAACTCTACGCCCTCGCTCTACTTCACCAATCTCATTTCCGCACGGCCTTTGATGGGCGTGGCTGGCGCCGGCTCGCTGGCACAAGTCATCAATGCCGCGATGGCCGGCAAAGAACGCTTCGACACGATGACGGACTTCTTCGAGGGAGTCGGGACAGGCCACGCGACCGGTGTCTGGGAGGATATGCCCACGGACCGGCCGGAGTTCCGCGCCGAATACAAGCGCCGCATGGAAAAGGAAGCGAAGAAGCGCAAGGCGGAGGAAATGCTATGACCCTCGTCTTGGATCATGACCGCGCGGGAGGTTACTGGGGGTCGGTCTACGTCTTTACGGCGGTGAAGGGCCTTCAGGTTATCATCGACGGCCCGGTGGGCTGCGAGAATCTTCCCGTCACATCGGTTCTCCACTACACCGACGCGCTGCCCCCGCATGAGCTGCCAATCGTTGTGACGGGACTGTCGGAGGAAGAACTCGGCAAAACCGGGACCGAGGGCGCCATGCGCCGCGCGCACAAGTCGCTGGACCCGAACCTGCCGGCCGTGGTCGTCACCGGCTCGATTGCCGAAATGATCGGCGGCGGCGTGACGCCGGAAGGCACCAACATCAAGCGCTTCCTGCCGCGCACCATCGACGAGGACCAGTGGCAAAGCGCCGACCGCGCCATGACGTGGCTGTGGACCCAGTTCGGCCGCAAGAAGATTCCTGAAAGGAAGCCGCGCGCGGAGGGCGAGAGGCCTCGCGTCAATATCATCGGCCCCATCTATGGCACGTTCAACACGCCCTCCGATCTCGCCGAGATCCGCCGCATCGTGGAGGGGATCGGCGCGGAAGTGAACATGGTGTTTCCGCTCGGAAGCCATCTGGCGGACCTCCCCAAGCTCGTCGATGCGGACGCAAACATCTGCATGTACCGCGAATACGGGCGCCTCCTGTGCGAGATGCTCGAGCGGCCCTATCTGCAGGCCCCCATCGGACTCCACTCCACCACGCGGTTCCTGCGCAAGTTGGGAGAGATGCTCGATCTCGACCCCGAGCCCTTCATTGCGCGCGAAAAGCACACGACCATCAAACCGATCTGGGACCTGTGGCGCTCCGTGACGCAGGATTTCTTCGGAACGGCCTCATTCGGCATCGCAGCCAACGAAACCTACACCCGCGGTGTGCGGCAGTTCCTCGAGACGGAATTGGGACTGCCGTGCAACTTCGCCTTCTCGCGCAAGCCCGGAGTGAAACCGGACAACGACGCCGTGCGCGCGGCCATCAAGCAGACGCCGCCGCTCGTCATTTTCGGAAGCTACAACGAGCGCATGTATCTCGCCGAAGCGGGTGGACGCGGCGTCTTCATACCGGCCTCTTTCCCCGGGGCCATCATCCGGCGGCACACGGGCACCCCCTTCATGGGCTACGCCGGAGCGACATATCTCGTGCAGGAAGTGTGCAACGCCCTCTTCGACGCGCTGTTCCACATTCTTCCGCTCGCAACCGACATGGACAAGGTCGATCCCACACCGGCGCGGCTTCATGCCGAGCTGCCCTGGGATGACGACGCCAAGAAGGCCTTCGATCTCATCATCGAAGAGCAGCCCATTCTCATTCGCATCTCTGCCGCCAAGCGTCTGCGCGATGCCGCCGAAAGATCGGCTCGCCAGGCCGGCGAGACACGCGTGACCGCGAAGCGGATCGCGCTCTCTCGTCCATTCATCAAGGAGGGTCACGCAGCATGACAGCCGCCACCGTTCCCAATGCCTTCACGCGGTCGCAGTTCGTCAGGGTCCGCGCCCTGCCGGCCCTGAACGCCCGGCGTCACGTCCACATTCCCACCGCACCGGCAATCGCGGTCTCGGCGCCGTCGCGATCGGAAGGTGCCGCAGCCGTTCAGCGGGCTGTGGCCAACCATACGAGCGCGGCACGCTCGGGCGGCAAGCAGAAACGCCACGACTCGGTCGAGTTCCGCCTGATCTTCAGCGCGGCATTCGCCTTCTTCCTTTTCACCTCGGTCATCGAGCGCGCACTCCCGCATAAGTGGGCGGCTGGCGATGGCGAGGTGCGCAAGTCTGTCATCGAACAAGCCAGAGAGGCAGCACATATCAGCGCCGGCTACGCATTCATGGGCTGAGCGAAACAGAATTCGCCCGGCTTAATACCGGACGAACATCCAACGTGGTGTCCAAAGCCACGGACGACCCTGCCGCGCGGGTCCATGCGCGGTAACGGCCGCAAGGCCATTAGACGGAGAGTAACAACATGGCTGCTGATAACAGAAGCGGCTCGTTGTCGGGATTGACCGAACAGGAAGCCAAGGAGTTCCATGGGATCTTCATGACCTCCTTCATCATGTTTACGGTCATCGCGATCATCGCGCACTTCCTCGTGTGGCAGTGGCGTCCCTGGTTCCCGGGGCCGCAGGGCTACGCGTCGTTAATGGACGGCGTGAACTATGCTTTGAGCTACCTGCCGTCGCTCAAGGCTTAACCCAGAGGGAGATGAGAACATGTGGAAGATTTGGCTTCTCTTCGATCCTCGCCGGACGTTGATCGCACTGGGCACATTCCTGTTCAGCTTGGCGGTCCTCATCCACTTCATCCTGTTGAGCACCGATCGCTTCAACTGGATCGAAGGGCCGCGCGCGAAAGCCGCCGCTCAGATCGAAGCACCTCTGACGAAGGCGGTCTGACCGCCTACACGATGGAGCCGGACGGACGTCTAAGAACCGCCCGTCCGGTTCCGAAAAAACCGAGCTTACTTGCAGCCGGCTGCGTGCCGACTGAGCGGAGAATCCAGCCATGGCTATGCTTAACTTCGAGCGAAAATATCGTGTTCGTGGCGGGACGCTGATCGGCGGGGACCTGTTCGACTTCTGGGTCGGACCCTTCTACGTCGGCTTCTTCGGCGTCACGACCATCTTCTTTACCATTCTCGGCGTGGGTCTCATCCTGTGGGGTGTGGCCATCGGACCGACATGGAACCCCTTCCGCCTCAGCATCAATCCGCCAGCAGCGGAGATTGGTCTGGGCCTCGCCCCGCTGAAGGAAGGCGGGATCTGGCAGTTGGTCACGATCTGCGCTACCGGGGCTTTCGGCTCCTGGGCGCTGCGTGAGGTGGAGATTTGCAGAAAACTCGGCATCGGCTACCACGTGCCGTTTGCCTTCTCAGTCGCCATCTTCGCCTATGTGACGCTGGTGATCTTCCGTCCGATCGCGATGGGCGCCTGGTCCTACGGCTTCCCATACGGCTTCATGAGCCACCTCGATTGGGTATCCGGCACCGGATATACCTACGGAAACTTCCATTACAATCCCGCGCACATGATAGCGATCACGTTCTTTTTCACGACGTGTCTCGCACTCGCACTGCACGGCTCGCTGATCTTGTCCTCCACCAACCCCAAGAAGGGCGAGGTGGTTAAGACACCGGAGCACGAGAACACCTACTTCCGCGACACCATCGGCTATTCCATCGGCACGCTGGGCATCCATCGCCTCGGCCTCTTCCTGGCTCTGTCCTCCGGCTTCTGGAGCGCAGTGTGCATCATCATCAGCGGTCCCCTCTGGGCCGAGGGCGATCCCTGGGTTGACTGGTGGAACTGGTGGCTCGAGCTGCCGATCTGGTCATGATGAGGGGATAGAAAGATGGCTCAGTATCAGAACATATTCACGCAGATCCAGCTCGCGCCTCATGCCGAGATGGGCATCCCCCTCTCCGAAGGACAATCGGAACGGCGCGGCCAGCCTCTCTTCTCCTATTTGGCAGGAAAGATAGGCGACGCACAGATCGGTCCGATCTATCTGGGAACGTTAGGCTTCCTTTCCCTGGTGTGCGGCATCATTGCGTTCGAGATCATCGGGCTCAATATGCTGGCATCCGTGAATTGGGATCCCGTTCAGTTCGTGCGCAAGCTGCCCTACCTCTCGCTTGATGCTCCCAAGCCCGAATACGGCCTCAGCATTCCGCCACTGAAAGATGGCGGATGGTGGCTCATGGCGGGCTTCTTCCTGACGACCTCGATCCTGTTGTGGTGGGCGCGCATGTACCGCCGGGCCCGCGCGCTCGGCATGGGCACCCACGTACCGTGGGCGTTCGCCGCAGCGATCTGGCTCTTCCTCGTGCTGGGCTTCATCCGCCCCGTCATGATGGGGAGCTGGTCCGAGGCGGTGCCGTTCGGCATCTTCACCCACCTCGATTGGACGAATAACTTCTCCATCACCTACGGCAACCTGTTCTACAATCCGTTCCACATGCTCTCGATCGCGTTCCTGTATGGCTCGGCTCTGCTGTTCGCCATGCACGGCGCGACCATCATGGCGGTAACGCGGTACGGCGGCGAGCGCGAGATCGAGCAGATCACCGATCGCGGTACGGCCTCTGAGCGGGCAGCCCTCTTCTGGCGGTGGACGATGGGCTTCAACGCCACGATGGAATCCATCCATCGCTGGGCGTGGTGGTTCGCGGTGCTCTGCCCCCTCACCGGCGGCATCGGCATCCTCCTCACCGGAACGGCCGTCGACAACTGGTACGATTGGGGTCTGAAGCACGGCTTGGCGCCCGCCGCCTATCCGTAAAACCTGACACCCTCGCCCCGACAGCACGAGGCCCGGCGCGCGAACAGCCCGCCGGGCCTTTCTCTGTTCCGCGACCCATATAATCCGTTCAACCCAGGGACCATACAAAGGATCTCATGCGGCAGGCTGAACCCTGTGGCTCGGCCCGGAGCACCCACATCGGGTTGTCCGCCGCTGCAGGCGATGCCGACGCGCGAACACCGCCCAACCCGTCTGTCGGCGACCCGCTGCAATCATTTCGCGGAGGAACCGGCGGCAATTCCACCGTTGGGGAAAAAATGGCTTCGGTTGAATCTCCCGCTGGCAATACGTCGGGGCTCGTAAGATCGTTGGATTTCGTTTTCCCACTGAGATCTAATCGACCGGCTCGGAGTCCATCGGCCGACATCGAATGGAACGGAGCTTGTTTATCCTCCAAGATGTGGCCGGACGTTGCCGCGGCGTGCCACACACCCTTCACCCTTCACGCTTCACACTTCACGACGGTCAATGGACACAGGTACCTGTTGGCCGCACAGATGCAGTCCAAGCGCTCCTCGTCGAAAATAAGTACCGACTACAGCAGCATCTACGCTTCAGATTTGCCCACTCACGACCGGAGAAATCTATGAGCTACGATTTGTTGGGGCTGCTCCTTCCGCTCAGTCTCCTCGTGGGCATGCTTTGGTTCGCACTCCTTGGCCATCGCTATGGACGTAAGCGGATCCAGATGGTGGGCATGGCCAACGCCCATCAGGGGACCGGAGTCGTCGAGGGTGCCGTGTTTGCGCTCTTGGGTCTGCTGGTCGCCTTCACATTCGGAACGGCCTATTCCCGCTACAATCAGCGCTGCGATTTGGTCGCCGAGGAAGTGAACGCGATCGGCACCGCCTATCTCCGGGTCGACCTTGTCGGGGCGCAGGCGCAACCTGCGCTGCGACAGCACTTCCGCGACTATGTCGATTCCCGTATCGCCCTGTGGCGCAAGCTTGCGGACAGAACCGCCAGTGAGGCCGAACTCGCAAGGACGGCGAAGATCCAAGCCGATATCTGGGCGCAAGCCGTCAAAGCCAGCGAGGAAAATCAAACTGCCCGGATGCTGTTTCTGCCTGCGCTGAACGAGATGTTCGACATCGTTACAAAACGACTGACCATCATGCTCGCGCATCCTCCAGCGCTTTTGTATTTGATGCTCTTCATTCTGGCGGTCATGTGTGGCTGGCTGATCGGCTATGGGATGTCGGAGGCCGATCATCCAAACTGGGCGCACGTAGTGGGCTATGCTGGAGCAGCGGCCTTCACTCTCTTCATCATTCTCGACATCGAATATCCGCGCCATGGACTAATTCGGCTTGATTGGGCGCACGAACTCCTCGCTGAGCTCCGCAGAAGTATGAATTGAAATACGGGGCATGCAGCGCAGATGCTCCGCGAGTCGAACGCGAGCCAGGTGGGCGAGCCTCATCGGGCCCGGCGCCTCCCCCAGCGAAAAACCAGCTCGGACGGCGGATCAGTTTCGAGTTGCCGACTAGGTCAGCGCCCCATTGCCGAATACTCTTCTGCCGCGACCGGCCGCCTCCATTCCGCGAAGGAACGCAGATATCCTGCGAATAAAACTCTTTGCACTGAACTGGTCTATTGGATCGAGTTGCGAAGATTGATCCTTGCGGTCGACAACCGGCGTTCGGGTGCTATCCTTCAGTCGCAGGTCAGTCCCTCCGGCACTTGTGATGTCCCGGCCGAGACGGCGAAATAGCGCCACGACGGCACGAGCGTCGAGAATGAAGACCGCCACAACCGTGACCACCACCCAAACCGAGCCCGCTCATATTTTTTGGGGCGAAGGCAACGGCACAAATTATAAAAAACGTTGGGAGAGGCGTTATGCAGAGTTCTTCGAAAACGGCTTTTTTGACCGCCGTCACCGTTCTTAGCCTTCTTTTTGCCGGTTGGAGCTTCGCCAGCCGGAACGAGGCCATTCGACAACTCAAGATCGTTGAGATGGAAAAAGATGGTGCCTTGAACGGCGCGAAGGCAGCAACCGATGAGGCAAAAACCGCCAAGGAAGCTTTGTCAGAGTCAAAAAATGAATTGGAAGCGGCGCGCCAGAGACTGACAGCGGCCCAGGAAAGCCAGAGCGCTGCGGTCGCGAGCCTTAAAGAGGCCGGGGCCAAGCTTGCCGCTGCTGAAGCAGCAAAGGCCGAAGCCGAGACGGCGGCTGCCGCCGCACAGACGCAACACGCCGCGACCAAAGAGACTGTGGCTGCCACTGAGGCAACTCTAAAGGAAGCCGAAGCTAAGCTTGCCGCTGCTGAAGCAGCAAGGGCAGAAGCCGAGAGGAAAGCTGCTGCAACCTCCGATGAATTGGAGCGACTACAGGCGGCCAAGGATGAGGCTGAGAGATCCCTTGCCAAAGTCCAGGAGAACCTCTCAGCTGAGAAAACAGCGCGGCTTGCAGCGGAGGAGGGCCTTGCCGCTGCAAAGGCTGAGATCGCAGCATCGCCATCGCGCGATCCTGTCTCCGTCACTCGAATCTCCTGTGCAGTAACGTCGAGAGGCGCTCACAGGAAAACTCGGCTTCAAGCCTCGTTACCCAATAGGCGCCTGACTTTGCCCGGCTTCC
>CAWGTZ010000020.1:0-106758 GCA_963825555.1 uncultured Alphaproteobacteria bacterium
CAGGGAATGTGCCGAATTATTTTTAACTGTCGAATGCCCGGGTATTTCTAATACGCCGTGCCATCACCTAGCTCGGCAAAGGCCAATAAACGCAGAACGAGGTTCCGCGCCCTTCCGGCGCCGCGCTGACGATCACGATCCGCCCACCGATGCCTTCCACCGTCACGGCGCACGAGCGCGAGGCCCATGCCCCTGCCCCGGCGCACCCTCGGCAACCAGAGTTCGGAAAGGCAGGAAAATGGCATCGCGATGCTCCGGCTGGATTCCCGGGCCATCGTCGGTCACTTCGAACACCACTGCGCTTGCCTCGCACGTTGCCGTCAGGCGCAGAGTACCCATATCGCGGTCGTGATGCTTCAAGGCATTGTCGACAAGGTTGCGCAACACCAGATCGAGTGGAGCAGCCATTGTATCGAACATGGGCCAGGTACCCTCGATGAGAATCGGAAGCCCGCCCGAACATTCATAGAAGCAACGATGGCGCGGATCATACGTGCGGTATCGACGGGCTCGACCATCTCCGATTTGCGCGTGAGGCTAGAATAGTCGAGCAAGGCGGTGAGCATTCCCGTCATGCGCCGCGAATGCGCGCGCAATAACTCCAAGCGGCTTTTCAGATCAACTCCGGCTGCCTCACCCATAGCCTCCTCGATTTCGTCCACCATGTAGCGCAAGGCCCTCATGGGTGATTGAAGATCGTGCGAAATGATCGAGGCGTACGATTCCAAATCTGCGTTTGCCCGTTCCAACTCACCGTTGACCACTTCCAGCTCCCGTGACTTGGCTGCCAGTTCAGACTCCGCAATGAGCCGCGCCCGCATCTGTGCGATAAGTTCGATTTCCAGATCCGATCTCGAACCAGTACGGAAGAGGAGCAGAATGAATGCGCTCGCCGCTTCCGACCAATTGACCGAGAGATTGGCTCGCGGCAGACGTCCCTCTGGCGTTACGAGTGAAATCTCCGGCAGATCGATCATGTCATTGGGTCGCCCGCGTAAGGCCAGAATCTCTTTTTCCAGACCTACCAGGGCATAGATGCTGTTCGCGACCGGCTCACCAATTTCGACGAAATTAACGAGACGACCGTAGATGCTCTCCACGACGAGATCGTCTCCAAGCCAGACGAGTCCATAGATGTCGCGCCCCGCCAGAAGCTGCATGGCCATCAGAAGCGGTGCTGGCGCCGGAGTGGCGCGGTCAGATACGTCGCCGTTCGATGGCATCGGCTGCTTCTTCAAAAACAGGTTGGATATTACTGCCGGTCTTAGCGCTCGTCCGGTGAAGAAGATGACCCGGCCTCGTCAAGACTTCAGGTAGCGCTGCCTCGCTCCCGGACAGAAGATCGATCTTGTTTAACACAAGCGACATAGCCCGCCCGGGCATTGCCTCGCGGAACCCATCCGCCAGCGCGGCCATGGTTTCCAACGTCTGCGGCCGAGACACGTCCCCGACGATAACAGCAGCCGCTGCCTCCTTCATGTAAACGTGCCGAAAGATGGATTCGCCGAAGTTTCCGTCCGTGTCCCATATGATCAAAGCCATACGCAGTCGCGTTGAACTTTCTGCAATTTCGTAGCGATAGACGTCAACGCCGATCGTTGGTTTGTAGTTCACATCGAAACGATCGAAGACGAGACGCTGAACGATCGACGATTTTCCAACCCCGATCTCACCCAGCAACATGACCTTGCTGGCGTTCATCGACCCTCTCCGGCCTGTTCGGCCTCGCCGTCGAAACCGACCTCGAACTCCGCACGGCGGTTCGGACTACCCGCGCCCGTGTCGGGACCTATGTCGAGCGTGAATGCGCGCCCCAGCGGGGCGATGCGTCCGTTCGGCACGCCCTCAGCTCGCAGGTCTGCAGCAACCTTATCAGCCCGTGACTGGCTCAGGGGCGTGTTACGGTCCGCTCCGCCAAGGCCGTCCGTATAGCCGATGATGCGCACGACGGTACCGGCCTTCTTCATGAGGCCAGCCAATTCGCGGATCTTGCGTTTCGCACTTGCCGGATCCCTGTACTCCGTTCCTTCGGAGAAGAAGATCGCATTCGCGCGCGTCCAGGCTTCGAGCTTTTCCCGTGGTGATAACGTGGGCAGCAGACGTGTCACGGCCAACGTCTGGGCTAGCGCCACCGCGAAAATTTCGATCTGTTCCGCCTCCGCAACCACATGCCCCACCGCTGTCGCATCGGCACCAGACATCGCAACCGGCGGGGTTGCGGATGGTGCAGCCACAAAGTCCGCCAGAACGCGGTTCGCCGTGCGCGTACGTTCGGTGACGGATTGGATGGCTTTCGCCGCAGCGGGTAGCATCGTTCCGGATGCAGCCTCCGCGTCGCGGCCTGCCCTCTCGAGTTCGGCCAGCGACCGGCTCAGCCCCGTTATGACGTCCTTCACATGGTTCAACTGGGCACCGGACAACTCTGGCAGGAGCGGCTCTAGCGTCCCTTTCGCACGTAGAAGCCGTCGTCGGGTACGCTCGATATCGCGGCGATGCGCCTCGCGCTCGAACCGAACTCCAAGATCGTCGAGAGCTTCCATCACTTCGCCGATCTGCGGCACCAGGGCCGCATTCTTGTCGCGCAGTTCCTCTAGCTCCGGCTCCACATCTGCCAACGCATTGGGAACCACGGCAATCTCATCCGACAAAGCAACATTCGGCAGGGCCAGTGAAAGGCGCTGCAGCACGCGCGCCTTCGCTTGCATCGTGGGCACCAAGCCTGAAACGGTTACCGACTGCCCGAGCCAGCCGACCGACACTCGTGTGGGATATCCCTTGATCTCGGCGTTGGTTCCAAGAACCTCTTGGGCAGTGCGCAGGACGCTCGATGCGCGGTAGTCGTAATAGACATTCCAGGCAAGTAAACCCACCAGCGGCAGACCAATTAGCCAAGCCAGCAGTTTAACCGGACTGACACCCATAGGCCCGCCGGCGAGTGCCTTCTGCGTCTCGGCAACGCCGCTTACCAGAGTCTCGGACAGCTCTCTCAGAACCGACGGAATAAGGTCCATGCCGCCGGGGCTTCCCAGCCGGCCGATGGCAGTCAGGAAAGCCCCATCGAGAACTCGCTCAATAGCCGCCGGGGCCGACCCCGAGCACTTGGCAGCCAGCAACAAGGTTTGCGAGTCCCTCAGGTAGATGCGATTTGCACCCAGATCGATATGGCGCATCGCATGACCATCAGCACCCAGCGCCTCGCTCGCAAACGCATTGATGGCGGAGAGTACGCCACTCATCACCTGATCCCGATTGGCGCCGTTTGCGTCCTCCGGCCACCGCCCGATCAGTTCGCCCGATCCGCGGCGGATGAGATAAAGCTCCTCCACGTGCAACTGTTGCGCATCCGAAATTGCCAGTTCCGCGATCGAACGCCCTGTCGTCAGGCTCCGAACGCGAAGCATCAAGGGATTGCTCTCCAAACGGCGATTGATCTGGTCGACCAGGTCCTTCATCGCGCTGGCGACGTAGGCCTTCACGATCCGTCCCGTGACCGGATAGAGCGCTTCGGCGAGTTCGTCCCTGCTGTTGCGAATTTCGGTACGGACCGTATTGACCACAAACGGTGCGACGGCATCGCTGACCAGCGCATGCTTGTCCTGTTCGGCTTTGCGTAATGCACCATCGAGGATCACTGCAACGCTGTGTTCCAGGTTCACGTCGCTGCCGACGCGATCGGCCAGCGCGTCGACCCGCATGGCGATCTCACCACGTGAACGGGACTCAGCCTCACCGAGCGCCTTGATGGCCGTGATCAACTCGGCCTGCACCGTGCCGGTTTCGGCTCGCAGCGTTTCCAGATTGCGAGAAAGCTCCGCGAGGGTCTGCGCCTCACTGTCGAACAGCAATTGCTTCAAGCGGTCGATATTATCCGGCATGGTCCGCATATCACCCATCGCCGCGCCCGACCCGATCAACCACGCGACAGTCGGCGGATGCTCTCGCTCAATTCGAGGACCATGCGCGACAGATCGTCAAAAGCGACACGGCGGTCCGCGCCGGTCTCACCGGCAAGCGCCTCGATACGCGCCGAGAGAGCGTCAACACGCCTGAAAACAAGCCCCTCCAAATCACGAAGGCGGCTTTCAACCGCCGCCAGCCGCGCCTCGTGCTGACGGAAATGTTCGCCGATCAGGAATTCCCGGATCTGCTCCATGCGATCCTCGCTGCCTTCCCGCTGGGCGGAAGCTCCAGGTCGCAAGTCGTTCATCGGAGGTACGTTCATGGTTTCGAGCCCATGCGGCACTTAATAAATGGTCCGCGACGTTTCCTTCGTCAGACCGCACCCGATGGTGTGTATACCAAATTATCCGCAATGAGAACGTTTCTGCGGCCGCAGGGTTTGGCAAACTCGCGGGATGGTTATGGCCCTAGCAGACAGAACATGTCGAAAGAAGAAGTGCAGGCCGAACGATCGCCATTCGCCCTGCTAAACCAGGGCCAACGCCTCCTCAGAGCTCGTTGCCGAGATCGACCGGCGATACATGAGATAGCTGGCGTTGATCCGGTCGGCGCGGACATCGTGGCCAGCCGCATGGGCCACAACGGCAGCCGCAATTCGCTCCATGGCTGCGGCAAGATCAGGGGACGGCCGCGCAATTCTCGCCCGAAACCGGGACCGAACAGCCGCCTCGATCATGGGGCAGTACCGCCCGTTCCTCGGCGAGCGTGGTCCGAAATTCCGCGGACGCTGCCGCAGCAATGGCACTTCTTCTCGATACCGGACAGACGCTCCCAAATAGAGAGTTTCACATCCAGCGCCAGAGCGGCGGCGCCCCTTCCGAAGGCTCCCTTGAGGCCGAAGGGCATCGCAGCTGGAAGCGCGATGGCACTGGCGTGAACGAGGCTGCCCCATTCGGCTGCATCGATACCGCCTGCCGCTATCGCCGGCGCAACGGCAGCTTCCTCGAGCGCAACTGGCAGCGCACCGAGGCCGCGCGCCACGTCTGCGGACAGACCGCGCGTGAAAAGAGGCAAATTGGACAGATCATCAAGCGACGATATTCGGCGGCGCGACCACAATACGGGATCTGCGCCCGTATGGCCTGCCAACAGTGGCTTGATACCCAGCTCGGCCGCCAGTTCGTCCCATAGGGACTGACCTCCGCCGGCGATCAGCCATCCGTCGAGATCGGTCGCCGAAAGACCTGTTTCGCCCGGCAGACCTGCGAAAAAGGCGAACGCGGGGTGGTCAGTCACGTGGCGGTGGACCAGCGCCAGGGTCATGTCTGTATCTGCAATTGGCCCATCGGCGGTAACGAGATCGACGCGAAGAACACCCTCGCAGGCCGCCTCGATGCGCCGCGCCAATCGCAGAGCATCATCGGCATAGCCGGCGGGGATTTTTTCCCAGGGCGCGGCAAGCGTGACTGTGCGCACACCGGTCGAGAGGGCTGGTGCGGCCAACGCGTCATCAGCTGCCAAGGTGCTTGCCGACACGACACCTGCGGCGGCGGCCACTGCCGCTCCGCCGGTCGATTTGAGGAAGTCGCGACGATCCATGACAACGCTCCGCTGGGTCCGATGATCACCGCATCAAAGCCCAAGGCGGGCGCGAACTCAACGGCAGGAAAAGCAGCGGTGTTGTACGGCGATACCTACAGGCCACTGTCAGGCAGTATGCGGCTCAGGGAATGGAAGAAGAATTCCGGCCCGACATAGCCTGAGATGCGGCCAACCTCGCGGCCGTTGTCAATCACTAGCACTGTCGGCACGCTGTCAATGGGAGCGGAAAGCTGCAGGCGGTCCACGTCCGGCGCATTAAGATCCACGAAACGCATCGGAACACTGCGGCCTCGCTGGGACCCCTTATAGGTCGGGGCGACGTCGCGGCGGAATATTCCGCAGTAAATACAATTGTCGATCTCGACGACCAGGAGTTCAATGGGCCTATCGGAAAGGGCCGGCGTTTCCAGATCGACCACAGCGCGACCGGGCAGGGCGGATGCGGCCAAAGTGGTAAGCGCGACGAGGAAACAAACGAAACGGGGCATGACGTAAGACTCGGACTGTTCAGAGGACTGGGCCTCCGCAATCCAATTTGCACGCCATTCTAGGCCTGAGAGCAGACCAGATCAAATTGCTGGTTAATTCAGCCCCATTCTCAAGTCAGAATCAGAACGGTGCCTGGGGCTGCAGCGAACCCAGGAAAAATACCGCTCCCATGACCAGAACGAGCGTCGAACCCAGAAGCCCGGCAAAAGTGGCGACCGCCGTCGCCCAGCCGCTGCCCTCGCCGCCGAGCCGAGCCGCAAGCTCCCGCGAACCCACCGCCAGTGTCGCGAGCGTGGAGACGGTGATTGCCGTTCCAATGGCCATGGCGAAGGTTGCGAAGACGCCAGCCCACAAGAGCCCCTGGCTCAAGGCAAAGACGAGTACGAGAATCGCCCCCGTACAGGGACGGATGCCGACCGAGAAGGCAATCGCCAGCGCCTTTTTCCAGTTCAGATCGCCCTCCAGATCCTTCGGATCTGGCATGTGCGCATGACCGCAGCAGTCGCCGTGATCATGATGATCGTGATCATGCGAATGGGTGTGTGCCAATTCGTGCACGTGGCCGTGGCGGTGCGCCACCTGATGCGCATGGCCGTGATCATGCTGGTGACTGTGATCAGCGCAGCCGCAGCCCTCACCATGATGATGATGCGCATGTGCCTGCGCCACCCCGCCGGCTTGGACAGCTTGACGTCGGCGCAAGATAATCTGCTGGATCTGTCCGTAGAGCAGCCAAGCGCCTACAAGCGAAATGAAGGCCCAGCTGATGGTCTCAATCCAGCCCTCCACAGCGCGCATTTCAAGGCTCGTGGCGTTGAGCGCAATCGCCAGTACACCCACGAGCGCGATGGCTGAGAAGGCCTGGATGATGGCGGAGAGGAACGAGAGCATGATGCCACGCCGCACCGTCTCGTCGTTGGCGAGCACGTAAGACGAAATGATCGCCTTACCGTGTCCCGGTCCCGCCGCGTGCAGCACGCCATAGGTGAACCCAACGAGTCCCAGCACGAGAGCTGCCGTAAGGCTGCCCGCAGCCTTCAGATCCTTGACCGCTTGGGCCAGCTCGCGATTGAGCCGCTGCTGCTGCGTCAGGAGCCAGTTGTAGACCTGAGCCATCATTCCAGGCGGGGCTTGCGCCTCCGGTCCCGGGGTTGGACGTCCCGCGGTCAAGGCACGGTCGGGGGTCAGCTGCGCAACGTCAAATGTGCCGGCCTCCGGCGCCGTCCGAGGCGCAGCGGACGCCGGCAACGTCGGTACCAGCGATGCGACCAGTAGGAAAAGCAGGGCAGCAAGGCACTTGATCATCTTGCGATCACGTCTTGGCGCATGACAGAGAGATGGTCGAGGCGTAGCCGACACCCGTGCCTTGATTGGCGTCACCAGCAGTCAGCTGACCACCGAACGCGTCGTTCAACCTCTGAAGATCTGCAAGATCCTTATCTGCGTTGCCGACAGTCGCCCTGCAGCCGGCGGGTGCGCCCTCGCTCAAGCGAACGGGGTTCTCCTTTGCGAGATCGAAAGCGATGAAGAACGTCTGATCGTAGACGGCGAACTCAAAGCCTTCCGTCTCGGCCGGCAATGGCTCGGCGATCGGCAGCGTGAAGTGAAGACTAAGCACACCGTCCTTGTGCTCCAGCCAGTAATCCTTTGGCGCAGCTAGCGCGACAGGCGTCTCTCTCACCCGCGCATAGGTAAAGAAATCAAACTCCTTCAAACCGTCGATATTCACCTGCGCCAACTCGGCCAGTTCCTCACGCGAATAGACGCCATCTTGGTCCTTATCCAGGCCCTGGATCGCCATGGCCGTGTACATGTCGTCAAAGGTCCAAGAGTGTTGGAAACCCGCTACCTTTCCGGCTTCGTAGACCACCGTCGTTTCGACGCTGACCCAGACATGCGGATGCGCGACGGCAGGACCGGACGTCATCGCCGCGGCCGCAACCAAGCCGCAAACGATGGGCCACGCGCCTCTTTTGGCAAGAAAATCTCGCAGCATTTGTTCCTTGGCCCTCCATCTGGACCATGACCGGTCGCAGGGCGTTGTGGCCACAAAAAGACCAGACGCCGCAAAGCCCGAAGTCTCATATAGACATCACTCGGGCGTTTCACCATGCCCCTCTGCGGCGAGATGATCGCATTCCCCGACGCCCATGACTTTGCCCCGGACTTCCGGCCGCCCTTTCCATTCGCATGACAGGAAAATTGAACATTGTGCATAGGGGTTCTTCCTGCACTTTTGGTCCATCTTGAAGAGCGACCGAATTGTCCATGTTTGTCCGGCCGTCTGCCACAGGGTCGCCTTACCGACGGACTAGCTGGATGTTATAGCATCCATTGATTGCTGGGCGAGATGCATTTTCCTATCGCCCGTCCCGGAGCCACATCTACGAGGCACCCGCCTCCAACGAAACGGACCAGCCCATATGCCTATCACCTCACCGATCACCGGCGCGGCCCGTTTGGGCGCCTGCGTGTCCATCGCCGCAGCCTTGACGCTGGCAATCGGCAGTGGGACCCCGCGTGCCGAGGAGCTGAAGGTCGTCGCCACGATCAAGCCGATCCATGCGCTCGTTACGCAAGTCATGGGGGACACGGGTACGCCGAAACTGCTCGTTCAGGGCGCGGCATCGCCCCACACGTATTCGCTCAGGCCGTCGGACGCGAGGGCGCTCAATCAGGCTCGGGTCGTTTTCCGAGTCTCGGAGCAGATCGAACCGTTCACACGCCGGATCGTGGCCTCACTGCCTAAGTCCGTGACCGTCTCGACATTGGCCGAGGCGCCTGGCCTCACCCTGCTCGATGTGCGCACGGGCGATACGTTCGAGGCCCACGATGATGCGCATGACCACGGGCACAAACACGACAAGCAGAGCTACAAGAAGCATGGGCATGAAGAACATGACCATGACGACCACGGCAATGGCGGAACGGCGCGCGATGCGCATGTGTGGCTCGATCCCGACAATGCCATCGCGATGGTCAAAGAAATCGCGCGGGTTCTGGCAGAAGCAGCTCCTGACAAGGCGGCCGTGTTCGAGGCCAACGCTGCCAAGGCCATTGCCGGAATCGAGGTCGTGAAGAAAGAGATCGCGGAGACGGTTGCGCCACTACGCGGCAAACCTTTCGTCGTCTTTCATGACGCTTACCAGTACTTCGAGGCCCACTTCGGCATACCGGCCATCGGCGCCATCACGGTCTCTCCCGAAGTACAGCCCTCGGCCAAGCGGCTCACCGAGATCCGCAGCAAAATAAAGCAATTGAATGCTGTCTGCGTCTTTGCGGAACCGCAGTTCAAGTCGAAACTCGTCGCCACCGTGACAGAGGGAACGAAGGCGCGCGCGGGCACGCTCGATCCGGAAGGAGCCATGATCGAGCCCGGTCCGTCATCTTACGTCGAACTGCTGAAGGGGCTCGCCGCGAGCCTGAAATCCTGCCTCGCGCCATCCGCCTGACCGGACGCCAAGCAAAAAGACAAAAAACGGACGGCGCGCATGGTGTGCGCGCCGCCCGTTGTTGATCCAGTTTCCCTGTGGGTCGCTTACTCGACCGCCACAGTCCGGGTGCTTGTCGTTCTGCGCGAAATGGTCGTGCTGCCAGGAGTTTTGCTGGAGCTGCTGGTGCGCTTCTGAACCGGCTTTGCCGATGGCTCGGCGTCATCGGCGTCTGCGACAGCGCCACCCGTCTTGAAGCGCTCCCACGTCACCGTCACCACGGTGCCGACGGGAACGCGCGGATAGAGGTCGATCACGTCCTCGTTATACATGCGGATGCAGCCCTTGGAGACCGCCTGCCCGATGGTCCAGGGCGCATCCGTTCCGTGAATACGATAGGTGCTGGAACCCAGATAGAGGGCTCGCACGCCGAGCGGATTCATGGGATGCCCGCCTGGAACCCAGGCTGGCAGGCGCGGGTTTTCACGCAGCATCTCAGGCGTCGGCGTCCAGGAGGGATTCTCACGCTTCATCGATACGGAGGTCCGACCCTGCCAACGGCTCTGCTGGCGCGGCACGGCAATCGGATAGCTCAGAGCTCGGCCCGGCTTGGTGATCAGGTACAGCCGGCGGTCACCGAAAGACACGATGACCTGCCCGGGACGATAGCGTGTAGGGAAGGAAACAACGGTACGCTTGCCGCCCCACTCGTTGTCGCCACCCCAAAGGAAGTCGACGGCCTGGGCATTGGCTGCTACCGGCATGGCCGCTGCCGTTATCAGGGCTGCGGCCAGGGCCATCAGGGTCCGGCTCATGATCTTGCATGCAGGCATTCGCGCACTCCGCCTCTTCGAAACTCTACGATACACTTGGCGCTGAACTGGCTCATTTCAGGTCGCGCCGGAAGCTATCGTTAGTCCAGGTATGGTGAAAGCTTCGTATACCTCAGTCGCGTGCTTCGCGTGAGGGTATTCCGGCCACACTCGCACTTTCTTCGACATCCGTTCACACACAAAATATCCGTGCGTTGTCCAAGGCTTGTGCAAAGCGCGACTAATTCTTTGGCGGTCGTGAATTTTTCGCTCATTCAAGGACCCTTTCATTTCTACAGTGTCTCTTGACGGCCCATGCGAGTCTTACAAACCGATGTGGCCGCAGCGGGGTCATGTGGGGGCATCGTGTTGCAGATCGGCTTCAAATTTGTTCTGCTCTTGTTCTTATTTTCCTTGAACCGATCCAAGCTCCCTGCTATAGAACAAAACAAGTACACAGGTTCGTAGCGTCATCTCGTTCGCGTGCCCAGTCTGCATTCTCAGTTCGCGTCCAATTCGGAAACCCAGTCACAAAGCGTTGCGTGTCATGGCCAAGGCGGACATCACCCCCGATCCCGGACTTGCCCTGCCGAGGCAACCACATTGCGATCCATCCGGACGTGCGCGTTTGTACGAGTTCCAGCCAACCCGGATATGCCCGCGCCGGAGCAGCCTCCCCCCCCTCGCTGCTCCGGCGCCCCTTCTCCCAGAGCCCACGCTTCCCTCGACTGCGCGCGCCCCCTCCCGTGCGCACCTCATCGAAGGCCTGCGCCAGCGCGTGCAGGCGATCGAGCGGCGGCTAAGTCTCGATGAAGGAGACGCATCAGGCCCTGTCCGATCCAGACGGATGGCTGGAGCTTGGGTGCTCGGCGCACCTCACATCGATGACCTTCTGGGCGCGACTGGGCTCGATCCGGCAGCCTGCCACGAGATCAAGCCCGGCTCCGGTCGGGCCAGCGCCAGCGCCGCGGCGCTGGCTTTCACGCTCGCGCTTGCCCGCCGGCGCCTGGAGACACACGCCGCACATGGGGCCGCAACCAGCAAGACCCTGCCGCGCATCCTGTGGTGCACGGCGCGCGGCACGAACGCCGATCTGGGTATGCTCCACGCCGCGGGGCTCGCCCGCTTCGGCCTCGACGCATCGGCCTTTCTCATGCTCGAAGTGCAGCGCCACAAGGATGTGCTCTGGGCTCTCGAGGAGGGACTGCGCTCCGAGAGCCTCGCTATGGTGATCGGCGCGCTCGATAAAGTCGACCTCACACCTGCGCGCCGCCTGAGCCTTGCCGCACGGGATGGCCGCACGCCTCTCATTCTTCTCACCCCCGCCCGCAGCCCGGCGGCAGGCGCCACAGCCACGCGCTGGCGCATCGCTCCGGCTCCGAGCGCCGCGCATCCCTTCGATACGCGCACGCCAGGCATGCCACGCCTAGCCGTGAACCTCGAACGCTGCCGCTCCGCGCCGCCCGCCACCGAGACCGCCCTGACACTGGAATGGTCCGATGAGACGCATCGTTTCCGTATGGCTTCCCCACTGGCCGATCGAGCGGCTGATGCGGCACAAGCCCGGCACCGTACCGGATGAAAAACCCTTTGCGCTCGTCGAAGGCGGGGCGCGCGGGATCCGGATCACCGCCGTCAATTCCTGCGCGGCGCGTGAAGGTCTGCATCCCGGCTTGGGCCTTGCAGATGCGCGCGCCGCCGTGCCCGCGCTCGTCTCCCATCCGGCCGAGCCGGAGCGCGATGCCCGCGCGCTCGAACGGCTCGCCCTCTGGCTCGGCCGCTACGGCCCCGCCCGCAACGTGGAGGGCCGCAATGGCGTCTGGATCGATGTGACCGGCGTCGCCCATCTTTTCGGCGGGGAAGCGCGGCTGCTCGATGACCTCGTCCGGCGCCTTAACGATTTCGGTCTCAACGCGCGCGCAGGCCTTGCCGACACGCCGGGCGCAGCCTATGCGCTCGCGCGCTTCGCCACCGGACGCCGCGTCACGGCCATCGCGCCGACGGACGCCACCGCCGCGGCCCTGTGCCCCTTGCCGGTCGAAGCCCTGCGGCTCGCGCCCGATACGGTTCTGCTTCTGAAGCGCCTTGGTCTTACCCGCATCGGTCAACTCGCGGATCTGCCCCGCACAGCCCTCGAACGGCGCTTCTCATCAGAATCTTCCTCGCGCAGCACTTCCGCACGCACCCGCGTTTGCGCGCGCGTATTGGCCGACGCCGTCCTCGTCCGCCTTGATCAGGCGCTCGGGATAACGGCCGAACCTCGCGTGGCCCTCGGCGAACCGCCCGTTCTCTCCGAGCGGCGCACATGGGGCGAACCGCTGATCTCTTCAGAAGCGCTCGTTGCCGAGATAACGGCACTCGCAGAGGACCTCGGGAAATCTCTGAAAGTGGCGGGCCTCGGCGCACGCCACATCGCGCTGCATCTTTACCGCGCCGACGGCACGGTGGCCCATGCGGATGCGGGCCTCAGCCGGGCGAGCGCGGACCCCGCTCACTTCATGCGGCTTCTGGACGACAAGCTTTCTGCGATCGACGCGGGCTTCGGCATCGACGTGGCGGTTCTGGATGCCGTCCACGTCGAACCCGTGGACGCGGAGCAGACGGCACTCGGACGAGGCGGACACCGTCCCGCCGAAGTCGCGGTCGCCGCCCTGGTCGACAGGCTCTCGAGCCGTCTCGGCGCACGCAACGTGTTTCGCATCGCACCTCACGCCAGCCACATCCCCGAACTCGGCACGATCCGCCGTCCGCCGCTTACATCCGCGATTCACCAGCACGAGACAGACCTTTCCAACACCAGCCCACGCCCGCTGCTGCTCTTGTCGCCACCCGAGCCGATCACCGTCATGGCCGAGGTGCCCGACGGCCCACCCTTGCGCTTCACTTGGCGGCACGTCCCTTATGCAGTGGTCAAGGCCGCCGGCCCCGAACGCATCGCACCCGAATGGTGGAAACATCTCGCACGTCCACGCCAACAAGCCGAATTGCCTGAAAACGAAAACGGCCTCGAAGGCGAGATCGCCGATCCGGGCCAACGCGAACTGACGCGCGACTACTATGTCGTAGAGACGGGCGACGGCGCGCGCTTCTGGATCTTCCGCGAGGGCTTCTACGGCGCGACCGGACCCGGCAGCACGCCACGCTGGTTCCTGCATGGTCTCTTCTGATGGAGAGCCTCATGCGCTACGCGGAACTCAGCGTTACTACGAACTTCTCTTTTCTGCGCGGGGCCTCGCACGCAGATGAACTCGTGGCCCAGGCAAAGGCTTTGGGGCTCGACGCCATTGCCGTCACCGACCACAACACTCTCGCCGGCGTCGTGCGCGCGCACACAGCGGCAAAGGCCGTGGACCTGCGCATCATTCCCGGCGCGCGCCTCGATCTCCAGGACGCCCCGAGCCTTCTCTGTCTGCCGACGAACCGCGCCGGCTACGGGCGGCTCTCGCGCCTCCTCTCTCTCGGTCAGGGTCGTGCGGAGAAAGGCCAATGCACGATCGTCCTCGCCGAGGTTGCGGAGTACGCCGAAGACAACATCTTCATTGTTATCCCCCCAGACATCCTGGGACAGCGCTTCGAATCCGATCTTCAGCGCATTATGTCCGCCCTCGGCCGCGCGAAACTCTACCTTGCGGCCTCCCATGGCTATCGCGGCGACGATCGCGCACGGATCGGTCAGCTCACTGGCATGGCCCAGCACTGCAGCACACCCCTCGTCGCCACAAACGACGTGCTCTATCATGCCCCGCACCGACGCCCGCTGCAGGACGTACTGACCTGCATTCGCGAGCACACGACGATTTCCGAGGCCGGCTTCCGCCTGCGGGCCAACGCGGAGCGGCACCTGAAGAAACCGGACGAAATGGCGCGACTCTTCCGCGACTATCCCGATGCGATCCACCGCACGATCGAGATCATGGAAGCCTGTCGCTTCTCCCTCGACGAGCTTGTATACGAATATCCCGACGAGCCTGTGCCGCCCGGCTCGACACCACAAGAGCATCTGGAAACACTCACCTGGGAAGGGGCTGCCTGGCGCTTCCCCACTGGAATTCCAGAGAAGGTGCGCGCAACCATCAAGCGCGAGTTGCAGCTCGTAGCAGACCTCGGCTACGCACCCTACTTTCTAACCGTGCATGACATCGTCACCTTCGCACGTTCGCGCGGCATCCTCTGCCAGGGGCGCGGATCCGCGGCGAACTCGGTCGTGTGCTACTGCCTCGGGATCACGGCCGTAAATCCGACCGAAGTCGATCTTCTGTTCGAGCGCTTCGTGTCGCATGCCCGCAAAGAGCCGCCCGACATCGACGTCGATTTCGAGCACGACCGGCGCGAGGAGGTCATCCAGTACATCTACGCGCGCTACGGCCGCGACCGGGCGGGGCTTGCCGCCACTGTCATCTCCTACCGCGCGCGCTCGGCGGTGCGCGATGTCGGCAAGGCGATGGGACTTTCGGAAGACACGGTCGCGGCGCTGGCCGGGATGGTGTGGGGTACGCGGTCGGGCGGCGTGCTCGCAGACGCCCGCGTGCGCGAAGCAGGGCTGGACCCAGACGATCCTTTGCTGGCCGCCGTGCTGGAGCTGACCGAGGAGCTGATCGGGTTTCCGCGCCATCTCTCCCAGCATGTCGGCGGCTTCGTGCTGACGCGCGGGCCGCTCGTTGAAATAGTTCCTGTCGGCAACGCGGCGATGGCAGACCGCACCTTCATCGAGTGGGACAAGGACGACATCGCAGCCTTGGGGCTGCTCAAGGTCGATGTGCTGGCACTCGGCATGCTCTCCTGCATTCGCCGTGCATTTGACCTCATGAAGGCCCACCACGGCCTCGACATGACGCTTGCGAAAGTTCCGCGCGAGGATGCTGCCACCTACGCCATGCTCTGCCGGGCCGATTCCATCGGCGTGTTCCAGGTGGAAAGCCGCGCACAGATGAACATGTTGCCGCGCTTGAAGCCGCGTACCTTCTATGACCTCGTCATCGAGGTCGCAATCGTGCGCCCCGGTCCCATCCAGGGCGACATGGTACACCCCTACCTGCGCCGGCGGGCCGGCATCGAACCTGAGACCTACCCATCTCCCGCACCCGAGCACGGCCCCGCCGACGAGCTCAAGCAGATCCTCGGCAAGACGAAAGGCGTACCGCTGTTCCAGGAACAGGCGATGCGGATCGCCATGGAGGCGGCGAAGTTCTCCGATGCGGAGGTCAACGAACTCAGAAAAGCGATGGCCACCTTCCGTCGGCGCGGCACCATCGGGCTCCTCGAGGAGAAGATGGTCTCCCGCATGACGGCGCGTGGCTACGATCGCGACTTTGCCCAGCGTTGCTTCAACCAGATCAAGGGCTTCGGCGAGTACGGCTTCCCGGAAAGCCACGCTGCAAGCTTTGCCCACCTCGTCTATGTCTCGGCCTGGCTGAAATGCCACTATCCTGCAGCGTTCGCATGCGCGCTTTTGAACTCCCAGCCGATGGGCTTCTATGCGCCGGCCCAGATTGTGCGCGATGCGCGCGAGCACGGCGTTGAGGCCCGTGCCGCAGACGTGAACTCGAGCAACTGGGATTCGACGCTGGAAAATAGTGAGGGAGGCCCCGCACTCCGCCTCGGCCTGCACCAGATCGACGGCTTGCAGGCAGAGGAGATCGCCAAGCTCACTTCGGTTCGGGCGGACGGGCGGTTCAGAACCGTGCACGAGATCTGGCAGCGCGCGAGCTTGAAAATCCCCACGCTCGAAAAACTCGCCGCCGCCGACGCCTTCCGCTCGATGGGCCTCGACCGAAGACAGGCGCTTTGGGAGGTGAAGGCGCTCACCAATGCGCCGCCGCTGCCACTCTTTTCATGGAGCGAAACGCGCGAGACGGGCGCGGAGCCTGAGGTTGCCCTGCCGGCGATGCCACTCTCGGAGCATGTCGTCAACGACTACCAGACGCTCAGACTGTCATTGAAAGCACATCCCATGAGCTTCCTGCGCGAACGGTTGCATGCAGAGCGCGTTGTCACCTGCGGGGAGTTGCGCAACATGCGCAACGGCGCGTTCGTGCGCGTCGCTGGCGTCATCCTCGTGCGCCAGCGGCCGGGCTCGGCCAAGGGCGTCGTATTCATGACGCTGGAGGACGAGACGGGCGTCGCCAACGCCGTCGTCTGGCCGAAAATGCTGGAGCGCCATCGCAAGATCGTCATGCAGGCCCGCCTCATGCTTGTCACCGGCCGCATCCAGCGCCACGAGGACATCATTCACGTCGTCGCTACGGGGCTTGAGGATCGCAGCGACTGGCTGCTCTTACTATCGGAATGGGCGCATGAAATGCCGATGCCCATCGCCAATGCCGACGAGGTCAAAAGTCCCGGTCCAGACCCCGCCAATTCCTCCGATAGCTCCCACCCGCGCTGGTCGGCTCGTAACTCCGGCGTGCGCCCGCGCCCCCTGCATCCACGCGGGGAGCGCATTATCCCCAAGTCCCGAGATTTTCATTGATTCAAAAGAGGTTTTTATCGACAGATCGCACTCACCTGTCACCCAAGCGCAACTGCGCCTGAAGGATCGCAGGGTACGGCCCCCTGCGCGTCCTGACAGCTGGAATTTTCCTGATAGCGTCTACTGACGGTCCTCATTCCAGACAGCGCGATCCGGCAACGGGCAGCAGCAGTCTATGGAATGTGCATGCGTCCGTCCCAGGTTGATTGGAGAGAATGACATGTCGAAGTTCCGCACCCTTGCCTGTGCGCTCGCCGCCCTACCCCTCGCTGCGCTGGTTATCAGCCACTCCTCCGCCTCGGCCGAAGCGGCCGAGCACGAAGTCACGATTACGATCAACAAGGTCCGCGCTGTCGATCGAGCCGACGAGTTCTCCGACGGCGACTACTATGCGCGCGTCACCATCGACGGCGAGGTGTTCAAGACCGACCCCATCAAGCAGGAAGGCACCATCGAGCCCAACTGGACCTTCACCAAGAAGGTCAAGCCCGGCAACGTCGACGTCAAGCTCGAACTCTTGGACAAGGACGTGAGCGTGGACGACCCTATCGACATCAACCGGATCGACAACAAGCGCGATCTTGACTTCAGCGTGAACACGCGCCTGTGCCGCGTCAATGGATTTGCGCAAGTCTACAAGTGCGGAACATCCATAACGCGCGCCGGTAAGGAAAAGAAGTCCGCAGAGATCACCGGAACCGTCACCGTGAAGCGGTAAACTGATAAAGCGTTGAACCAGGGGGCAGGCGTGGCAACACGGCCTGCCCTTTTCTGTTTTGGTCGAGGCCTTCAATATCTCAAAGGCCTCAACGTCCTACCGGCACCGAATTGGACAAACCCTCCGCACCCATGAAGACGGCAAGAATGCGCATCGGACCGGAGCCCGTATTGCGGCCGTTGTGGGCCACTTGGATCGCTTCCAAAAGGGCATCTCCAGCCCTGTAGATCCGTTTTCCCTTCTCGCCGTAGTCGACGGTCAATTCGCCATCAAGCATGTAGCCAAAAGTGGGTACGCCATGCGTATGCCAGCCGGTTTCGGCACCCGGCGGCAACGTAAGGATGGCGGCTGTGATGCGTGCCGGCGCACCTGAAGGATAGTTCAGTGTCTCGCCTACGATCGTCTGACTCGAGGAGAGCAACGGTAGAAGAGCCCGCGGCGAAGCGGGCGCCTCCGCCGAGGCCATACGTGCAACGGAAAAACCGGCTGACGCGGCAAGAACCAGGGTCAGCAGGCTGCAGGTGGCGCTGGCAGGGTTGCGGAGGGCGCGCTTTCCGGGCATCTCGAACATCCAGGAGTTTGATGACTACGATGATAACGAGGCTGCCCGGTTCAATGAGCAAGCGCAATCCCGCCATGAGGATTGCGCGCACGACAATGCATCTTCTCATTGCGCTCATGCTGGTCACCGGCCTCTCTGCACCGGCTGCGGCTCAACGCGAGCGCATCGAGCCCGAACAATCCACGACGCGGACTGAGGGCACGTTGAACCGGTCAACCCGGTTCATGATTTCCACCTCGAACACTCATGCTTCCGAAGCCGGCCGCGAAATCCTGACCGCAGGGGGCTCGGCGGTCGATGCGGCGATTGCCGCGCAACTCGTGCTCGGTCTGGTCGAGCCGCAATCCTCAGGCCTCGGCGGCGGCGCGTTCCTGCTCCATTGGAACAAGGCCACACGTGTCCTCAAGGCCTACGATGGCCGTGAGACCGCCCCCGCGCTGGCCAAGCCCGACCGCTTTTTGGCGGACGGCCAGCCCATGCCGTTCCTGCGCGCCATGAAATCAGGATTGAGCATCGGCACGCCGGGCCTCGTACGGCTTCTGTGGGATACGCATCAGGCCCACGGGAAACTGCCTTGGGCGCGGCTCTTCGAGAGTGCCATACGGCTTGCCGAGGAGGGTTTCGCGGTCTCCCCGCGTCTGCATCTTCTTCTTCGCTGGACGGGCCGCGATGCGTTCGATGGCACGGCTCAGAGATACTTCTTCAACGAAGATGGCACGCCGCGCGCCATCGGCCATGTGCTCAGAAACCCTGACTATGCCGCCACCCTTCGCATGATTACAGAGAAGGGACCTGACGGTTTCTATACCGGCCCGGTCGCGGAGGCCATGCTGAAAGCGGTAGCTGTCGCGCCCAATGCACCGGGAGATCTTGCCTCGACCGATCTGGCTGCGTATCGCATCGAAACCCGCGAGCCGCTATGCGGGACCTACCGCGTCACCAAGGTCTGCAGCATTGGCCCGCCCTCGTCCGGCGGTATCGCCGTCCTGCAGATCCTAAAGATGCTCGAACCGTTCGATCTGGGATCAGGGCCGGACGATCGGCTCTCGGCACGAGCCGTCCATCTCATCTCCGAAGCGGAAAAGCTCGCCTATGCCGATCGCAACCGGTACCTCGCCGACCCCGCCTTCGTGCCCGTCCCGGCGGGCCTGATCGACCCCGCCTACCTCGCCGAACGTGGAAAGCTAATCGACCCTGCGAAGGCGATGCCGCCGCCCGCACCCGGCCTTCCGCCCGGCATGGACAAACGCACTTTCGGCCGCGATGCCACCCGCGAAACCACTGGAACGAGCCACATTTCGGTCATCGACGGTGCAGGCAACGCCGTTTCCATGACGACGACGATAGAGGGCGTCTTCGGCTCAGGTGTGATGGCCGCAGGGTTCCTTCTTAACAACGAGCTCACTGATTTCTCCTTCCAACCCGCCGACTCGGACGGCCAATCGATTGCCAATCGGGTGGAGCCGGGCAAGCGTCCACGCAGCACCATGACGCCGAGCCTCGTCTTCGACGCGGAGGGCAATCTTCAAGCCGTGCTCGGCTCGCCTGGCGGCGGACGTATCATTCTGTTCGTCACCAAAGCGCTCATCGCGCTGATTGACTGGAAGCTCGATGCCTACGAGGCGGCGGCGCTCATGAACTTCGGCAGCATGGGCGGAGCACTCGAGATCGAGTACGATTGGCAGGCCGTCCTGACGGGACTGCGCCTGAAGACCTACGGACACGACATCAGCCCTGACCTCATGAACTCCGGCATCAACATCCTTGTGGTACGAGACGGCGGCATCGAAGGCGCGAGCGACCCACGGCGGGAAGGCGCGGCCCTTGGAGACTGATCCCCCATGGTAAGGGACCGCATCACCGTGGCTGGCGCCGGGATCCTCGGCCTGTGGCAAGCGCTGACGCTCGCCCGACGGGGGCATCGCGTAAATCTCATCGACCGGAACGGGGAGCCGCTGGCTCATTCGGCGAGCCATCATGCGGGCGCGATGCTAGCCCCATGGGTGGAAGCCGAATCCGCACCGGCCCTGGTGCGCGATCTGGGCGTTGAGGGGCTCGGCATATGGCGCGAGACCTATCCGCACGTGATTCTCCTCGGCAGCCTCGTCGTCGCGGCACCTCGCGATCAACCGGATCTGGTCCGCTTTGCGCGCCTCACCGAGCGTCACCGGACGCTCGACCGCGATGAGTTGGAAAGCCTGGAACCCGATCTGGCAGGGCGGTTCCAGTCTGCCCTCTTCTTTCCCGACGAGGCGCATGTCGCCACGCCAGCTGCGATGAGGTTTCTGCTTCAGGCCGTCCAGGAGGCGGGCGCCGACGTCCATTTCGGACGGGAACTGGAGGTGGACGACCGCGAAGGCATCATTATTGATTGCCGGGGGCTGGGAGCCCGCGATCGCCTGAAAGATCTGCGCGGGGTGCGCGGCGAGCGCCTGCTGATCCACTCGACCGACGTCCGCCTCGGGCGCCCAGTGCGGCTGCTGCATCCGCGTCACCCGCTTTATGTAGTCCCGTGGGGCGAGGGCCGCTATCTCGTCGGGGCAACCATGATCGAAAGCGAGGACGAAGGGCCAGTGTCGGTGCGCTCCGCACTTGAGTTGCTGGGCGCCGCCTACGCGCTACATCCGGCATTGGGCGAAGCGGAGATCCTGGAGATGAGCGCCGGTGTGCGCCCGGCCTTCCCAGACAACGTCCCCCGCGCTCGGGTGACTGATGGCGGACGCAGCGTCTTGGTGAATGGGGCATACCGGCACGGATTCCTGCTCGCCCCCGTCCTCGCCAAGGCCGTCGCGGACTATCTGACGGACGGCACCCCGCATCCGCTTCTCACCATTTGACCCCCCCGTCGCATTTGTCCTGTGGTCTCGCTAGGCCGGGGTCGCTATTCTCCCGGCCATGACAGACACCGACAACCGCCCACAGGGCGACACCAGCCGCACCTTCGGGTTCCGCGAAGTCCGCGAGGACGAACGGCAAAGACTCGTCAACGACGTGTTCTCGCGCGTCGCCGAGCGCTACGATCTTATGAACGACTTGATGTCGGGCGGCCTGCACCGGCTCTGGAAATCCGATTTCGTATCGATGGTAAACCCACCGCGAGGTGAGGCGTCGTTTCGGCTGCTCGACGTCGCGGGAGGAACCGGAGACATCGCGATGCGGACGCTGAACGCAGGCGGCCCGGGGACGACCGCGGTTATCTGCGACATCAGCCCGGAGATGCTCGACGTCGGCCGCCGCCGCGTGGCGGAGGGCGGCCTGTCCGAACGCATCACTCTCATCGAAGGCAACGCGGAAGCCTTGCCCTTCCCTGACAAGAGCTTCGACGCCTACACGATCTCATTCGGCATCCGAAACGTGACACATATCGACCACGCCTTGTCGGAAGCCTATCGCGTGCTGAAGACCGGCGGACATTTCCTGTGCCTGGAGTTTTCGGAGGTCCAGGTGCCAATGCTCGACCGGCTCTACGACTTCCACTCTTTCGAGGTCATTCCACGGCTCGGCGAACTGGCGGCGGGTGACGCCCAGCCCTACCAGTATCTCGTGGAATCGATCCGGAAGTTTCCCAAGCAGGAACGCTTCGCTGAGATGATCCGGGAGGCCGGCTTCGCAAACGTCACCTACCGCAACCTGACGGGCGGCATTGCCGCGATCCACAGCGGCTGGCGGATCTAGTGCGCGCGGGCAACGCAATCAGAACGCCGCGCCGGAGCGCACGCCCACGCGCCGCAGTATGATCGCCAGCGGACAAAACCCGGTAAACGCCGATTGGAACAAGTTGAAGCCCACGAATGCCGTGAGCAGCAGCCAGTAAGGACTTACCGTCTGCGCAAGCACGAGACTGGCGAGGATCATCAAGCCCGCAAAGGCCATCACCATACGATCAATCGTCATTTTGTAATTCCTTTCGGCGCATTCTTCTGCGGCGCGCAAAACATTTCGTGCAAGACGCCCATCAGGCGAACGACGCGCTGATCCGACAGGCTATAGTAGATTGATTGCGCGTCACGCCGTGTGAGGACCAGGTTCGCCTCCCGCAGCTTTGCCAGATGCTGCGACAGCGCAGATTGACTGAGCGGTACACGTTCCTCCAGCTCCGAGACACTGCGCTCACCTGTCGTAAGTTCGCAGAGAATCAGAAGACGATTCTGATTGGATATCGCCTTCAGGAACGCGGCTGCGTCAGCACTGTTCGATGTCAGCTCTTGCACATCCATGGATGATACTTTAGCTTTCTCTAATATTCCGGTCAAGGGCTCTACTGCCCAGCTACGGAAAAAGGATCAATTCACGATGACATTACACGGATCAGGGCGTGCCGGATTTCTAAGCCTCGCCCTCCTCATGTCTTGTTCCATGACATTCGAGACCCGCGCGGAAGGTCCACCAACAGACCCGACAGGATTTGTCGTGACTGCCACGAAGGTCGACGACTTCAAGTCCGTTTATGCCACCGTGCGCACGCGCGACCTCGTGCAAGCCCGCGTACGCACGCCCGGTACGATTACGACCCTCAGCGTGGACGAAGGCGATCTCGTCAAAACCGGCCAAGTCCTGGCACAAGTCGCCGATCCCAAGATCGCGCTGACCATCAAGGGCCTCGATGCCCGCATCGTTGCCGCCCAGTCCAGGCTTGAAACCGCGAAGTCAGAGCTGGACCGCGCCAAAGCGCTTCTTGCGAAGGGGGTAACGGCACAGTCGCGCGTTGATCAGGCTCAGACGGCCTTCGACGTGGCCGAAAATGACCTTAAGGCGGCGCGCGCGGAACTCTCCGTAACAAAGACGCAGATCGAGGAAGGCGATGTGCTGGCGCCGGCCGATGGCCGCGTACTCAAGGTACCGGTCACCGAGGGCAGCGTCGTGATGCCGGGCGAGGCTATCGCGAACATCGCCGCCAATGCCTACCTCCTCCGCCTCGAACTCCCCGAGCGGCAGGCGCGCTTCATCAAGGTTGGTGATCCCGTCCGGATTGCGGGCCGGAGCCTCGAAGCAGGCGATATCCCGCTGACCGAGGGACGGATCACCCAAGTCTATCCGGAAGTACAGAGCGGACGCGTCATCGCAGACGCCGAGGCGCCAGGGCTCGAACTCGTTCTTCATCGGGGAGCGAATTCTCGTCTGGCTCTCGGCTGGCGAACGCGAAACATTCCTTATCCCGCGCAAGTTCCTCATAAACCGCTACGGCGTCGATTTCGTCCGCGTGGCGGATTCTTCCGGCGACCCCCACGATGTTGTGGTGCAAATCGGCCCCGCGACCCAGCGCGCAGGTGGCCAAGACAGCGTCGAGATCCTGACCGGCCTTACCGCAGGCGACCGTCTGGTGCAGCCATGACACAGCCCACGCATCTGGGGATCTCGGGCTATCTGACCCGTGCCTTCATTCAGTCGCCTCTAACACCGCTGATCCTGTTGACGGGCCTCGCGCTCGGTCTTCTCGCGCTTGCGGCCCTGCCGCGCGAGGAAGAGCCGCAAATCTCGGTGCCCATGGTCGACATTTTCGTCAATGCCGACGGCCTGAAGGCGCAGGATGCCGTTCGCCTCGTCACCGAGCCCCTCGAGACCATCGTCAAGGCCATCAATGGCGTCGAACACGTCTATTCCAATACCGAGGACGACAGGGTCGTTGTCACCGCCCGATTCCTCGTCGGCACATCCTCCGACGAAGCGATCCTGCGCGTGCACGAGAAAGTGCGGGCCAATTACGATCGTATACCGACAGGCATACCCGAGCCGCTGATCATCGGTCGCGGGATCGACGACGTGGCGATCGTCACGCTCACGCTCGCCCCCAAGCCCGGCAATACCCGCACCGACGACAATGCGCTCTTCGACATCGCACAGAACTTGCAGGTGGAAATCGCCAAGCTCCAGGATGTGGGGCTTTCCTACATCGTTGGCGGACGGCCGGATCAGATCCGCGTGGAGCCGGACCCGGAGCGGCTCGCGAAATACGGCATCACGCTTGCGCAGCTCCTCGGCAAAGTTAAGGAAGCCAATCGCTCCTACCTCGCCGGACGCGTGCGCCAGGAGAATGCAAGCAAGGCGGTGACTGCCGGTCAGACCCTGCAGGGCATCCCGGATATCGGCCTACTGCAGATCACGGCACGTGACGGCCGCCCCGTCTACCTCCGCGACGTTGCCAACGTCGTCGTAGGCGCCAAACCGCTAGAGCATCAGGTTTGGCATTTCGCAAAGAATTCTGACGGCGTTCTGGAACGCACCCCCGCCGTCACCGTCGCCTTCGCCAAGCGTGCGGGTGCCAACGCTGTCGTTATCTCCGAAGAGATCGTTCACCGCCTTGAGTCCCTGCGCGGCTCGCTCGTGCCGGAAGACGTAGACGTTCACATCACCCGCAACTACGGCGAAACAGCCAGCGAGAAGGCAGATGAGTTGCTTTTCCATCTGGCGCTGGCGACCGTTTCCATCGTGCTGCTGGTCGGCTTCGCCATCGGCTGGCGTGAAGGCATCGTCGTCCTCATCGTCATCCCGACCACTATCCTGCTGACGCTCTTCGCATCCTGGCTGTTCGGCTACACCATCAACCGCGTCAGCCTGTTCGCGCTTATATTCTCGATCGGCATCCTCGTCGACGACGCCATCGTGATCATCGAGAACATCGCGCGGCACTGGGCCATGCACGACGGCCGCAGCCGGATCCAGGCGGCGATCGATGCCGTGGCCGAAGTCGGCAACCCCACGATCATTGCAACAGCGACCGTTGTTGCGGCTCTTCTCCCGATGCTGTTCGTCTCGGGTCTCATGGGCCCCTACATGAGTCCGATCCCGGCCAACGCCTCGGCCGCCATGATCCTTTCGTTCTTCGTCGCGGTGATGATCACGCCCTGGCTGATGATGCGCATCAGCGGCCGGGCACCCGTGCACGCGCAAGACCACGCTTCCGACGGCGGGCGCCTCGGTCGCGCCTATGTAGCAGCCGCACGTCCCATCATCGCCTCGCGTGCCACCGCTTGGGCCTTCCTGCTGGCGGTCGGCGTGGCCACCCTGCTCTCGCTCATGCTGTTCGCCACCAAGTCGGTGACCGTGAAACTTTTGCCGTTCGATGACAAATCTGAGTTGCAGGTCGTCGTGGATCTGCCGCGCGGGGAGTCCCTTGAAGCCACCGACCGCGTGCTCTCGGCAGCCGCCCAACGGCTTGCTACACTCCCCGAATTGTCGTCGATCCAGGCCTATATTGGAACGGCCGCACCCTTCAACTTCAACGGTCTCGTGCGCCATTCCTACCTGCGCCGCGAGCCTCAGCTCGGCGATCTTCAAGTGAACCTGGCTCCCAAAGCGGAGCGCAACCGGACCAGCCACGAGATTGCACTCGACGCGCGGGAACGGCTGCTAGGTCTGCCCGCACCGGAGGGCACTGTCGTCAAGGTCGTGGAAGTGCCGCCCGGCCCGCCGGTCATCGCTACGCTGCTTGCCGAAGTCTACGGGGCGGACCCGGAGAAGCGCCGCGAAACAGCCCGGCAGCTTCGTGAGATCTTCCGATCGGTCGACTTTATCGTCGACGACGACGTGAGCTTCGGCACGCGTCCCGCTCCCCGAATGCGCTTCTCGCTCGATCAGGAAAACCTTGAATTCTACAAGGTCGCAGAAGGCGACGTTTACGACACGATCTCCATGTATCTCGGTGGCACGCCGGTCGGCTACTCTCACAAGGGGGGCGGCCGTCATCCGGTCGAGATCGCCGTGCAGTTGCCCAAGAGGGACCTCACCATTACCGAGGCCATGCTGGCGACGCCCGTACCCGCAAACGCCCTTCCAGGCGAGCGCGGACTGGTGGAACTCGGCGATGTCGTCAAAGTGTCCGAGGAGCAGGCCTCCTATCCGATCTTCCGTCGCAACGGCCGCCCTGCCGAAATGGTGATGGCCGAATTGGCCGGCACCTTCGAGGCACCGATCTACGGCATGCTGGCCGTCGCGGATCTCGTCGAGACGCACGACTGGGGCACGCTACCCAAGCCCGAGATCCGCTTCGCTGGACAACCCGACGGCGATACTTCCGTCATGCTCTGGGATGGCGAGTGGGAAGTAACGTATGTCACCTTCCGCGACATGGGCGGCGCATTTGCCGTGGCTCTCTTCGCCATCTACGCGCTGGTCGTGGCGCAATTCGGATCTTTCAAGCTTCCGCTCGTCATTCTGACGCCTGTGCCGCTAACGCTCATCGGCATCATGGTTGGCCATTGGCTGTTCGGTGCCGCGTTCACCGCAACGTCGATGATCGGCTTCATCGCCCTGGCCGGCATCATAGTGCGAAACTCGATCTTGCTCGTGGACTTCATCTCCCACCGGCGAACGAGCGGCGCACCATTGCGCGATGTCTTGCTTGAGGCCGGCGCAATACGGTTCAAGCCGATTCTGTTGACGGCACTGGCAGCTATGATCGGCGCGGCCGTCATTCTCGCCGATCCAATTTTCCAGGGGCTTGCGATTTCGCTTCTGTTCGGACTCGCATCATCAACGCTGCTGACCGTTCTCGTCATTCCCGCGATCTACATCGCATTGCGTGACGACGGCCGGCCGCCGGATCCGAACGTCAAGATCGAAACGGCTGAAATCGCGGGGGCCTGAAGGGCCGGCTAGACGCCCATCCCGATGAGCTGGGTCATGACGAGAAAATAGATCACGATGGTCAGGACATCTTGCACGATGGTTGCGACGGGACCGGCGCCGAAGGCGGGATCGACGCCGAGGCGCGACAACGTCCATGGGAAGAGAAGGCCCAGCCCGCTGGCCATCGTGCCGGCTGCGAAAAGGGATATGCCCACGCCTGCGGCCACGCTCAGGCTGCCGAACGTCATCCACACAGACACGAACGCCACCACGCCGAGAAGCAGACCGATGGCGCCGCCTGTAATGATCTCCGACACGAGCAGCTGCGGCAGAGGTTCATCCCGCACCGATAGGCCGCGGACAGCGATCGCCTCGGTCTGTGTGCCAATGGCATCCGTCAAATAGACAAGCGCCGGAATGAAGAATGCGATCATGACGTTTGACTGCAGCGTCTGCTCAAAGCCAGCCATGACTCCAGTTGCGACAGAACTCATCGCAAGACCCACCAAAAGCCATGGCAGACGCCGCGCGACGCGGCTCATGGGCGGATCTTCGAGTGCGTGCCTCGCGCCGGCGCGCTCGCGCAGAATACCCGCCATACGGTGCACATCCTCCCTGTGCTCACGACCAAGCACGTCGATCAGCACGGAAGCTGGCATCAGGCCAATCGGGCAGCCGTCCTGCGCTACAACCGGAAGCACCGTGACAGCATGGGATACGGCCTGCTCGGCTGCGTGCTCCTGATCCATTTCGGGCGGCACCGTCGGCCAGTCGTCTCGTACAACCTGCAGAAGTTCCGTCTCGTCATCGCTCACAATAAGACGGTGTAAATCAACCGCGCCGATGTAGCGTCCCTCGGCGTCCGTCAGCAGAACAAGATCGATCGCTTCGAAGTCGCTCGACTGGATCAGCTGCCGCACACTCCCCACGGTTGCCCGGCCCGGCATGATAGGCACACGCCGCAGCGCCAGCCGTCCGGCAGTCTCGATCTCACGATGCTGAGGCAGGTCGAGTTCGGTTGCTCCGTTCATTTTTCTTTCCTGCGTTGATCCCGCGCAGGTAAAGCATACGCTGGGCCGCCAGTCGTTTCATCGCGCAACTGAAAAGGATACCCCCTTCTCCGTAGGGTTAAATTGCTCATATCTATGCGGGACAGCGACTTTGGACTGAGGGAGACCGTCTTGCCGCGCACAATTCGCATCGGAAATTGGAGCTTTGAACTGCCAAAGTGGGCGCCAGCCCGCATGGGAATTGGCGTCCTGCTTATTCTGCTTGGATTCCTGGGCTTTCTGCCGGTGCTTGGATTCTGGATGGTACCCCTGGGCCTGATGGTTTTGTCCTACGACATTCCCCGCGTTCGCCTGTGGCGGCAGAAGGTCGTGGCTTGGTGGCGCGGGGGAAAGAGCGAGCCGCCGCCGGAACTGCGCAAAAAGAATCCCGATTAGAAAAGTCTCAGCGTCCCAGCAATTCGCGCATGTACCGGCGCCAGTCTTGTGCCCGCGCAGCTTCGCCCGACCGGTCCACCACAATGTCCAGCGAGGCGATAATCAGCCCGTCTTTCTCCTCACTGGCGAGTACGATGCCGCCACCTTCGCGCGCTCCGGCCTTGAAGAGAAAATCCCGTTCGTTCGTCATGTCGGCCAAGGGCCGCGCATTGTAGGGCGCAACCTCGCGATAGATGCGCGCCGAGAGGTCGTCGGGGAAATAGACCTGCCCCGTGAGCACTGTCGTTTCGTCCAGGAAGACCTTCAGGTGAATGTGCGGCGTGCGGCCGGGATACCAGCCGGGATAGACAGACCGAAACGTAACACTGCCGTCGGCACCGGTGAATTGCGTCCCGCGCAAATGTGTCTCGCCCTTAGCCGAGGCTTGGCCGTCGTCACCCTGGCCGTCGAAACCCGAGTAAACGCCGACAGGATCCGCATGCCAAATATCGACACGGGCATTCGCAGCGGGCACGCAAGGGCTTTGCTCCATGATCCGCATTGTGAGGTCCAGCCGCGCGCCCGCCCGCCCCTCCGTGATATCGTCGCGCACAAGCTTGGGATCGAAGTAGAACGGCCCTTCCATGGCCTGCGGGGTCAGCACGCATGTTCCGGGCGCCTGAGTCGGGCCTACCGACGAATCGAGCCCGGTTGCTTCCGCGCGCGCCATCGTTGGAACGAGCGAAACGCCCGCAGCGCCGACAATCAGGCGGCGCAAAGCATCCCGGCGGCTCAAAGATAAAGGCATTGGGACTCCTAACTGCCTCCGGTTCGACCAGCACGTACACAATTTAAACGGTGCCAGCGCCCCGGCGGATGCCTTCGTGCCCCACTTGTGCCCTCCCTAAATGCTCTACGCGGCTTTCCCGCTCAACACGGCGAGCGCTTCCTCGGGATCAATACGGCCGTCGTAGAGCGCGCGGCCCGTGATGGCTCCTTCGAGCATGCGGTACTCTGGCCGCATCAGCGACTTCACGTCCTCGATGGAAGCGAGTCCGCCGGAGGCTATCACCGGAATGGAGGTCGCGCGGGCGAGTTCAGCAGTCGCTGCCAAGTTCAAGCCCTTGAGCACGCCGTCGCGCTCGATGTCGGTGTAGATGATGGCCGCCACGCCCGCGTCTTGGAACCGGCGGGCGAGGTCGATGGCGGACAGTTCAGAGGTCTCCGCCCAGCCTTCTACCGCTACCTTGCCGCCCTTGGCGTCGATACCTACCGCAACGCGCCCAGGAAAGGCCCGGCAGGCCTCCTTCACGAGCACCGGATTGCGTACGGCGATCGTGCCCAGGATCACGCGGCGGATTCCCTTCGCGAGCCACATCTCGATCGTGGCCATATCGCGAATGCCTCCGCCGAGTTGAACCGGCATCTTCACGCGCTTCAGAATGGCATCGACGGCGGCCCCGTTCACCGGCTTGCCCTCAAATGCCCCGTTGAGGTCGACCACATGCAGATACGTAAAGCCCTGCGTCTCGAATGCTGCCGCCTGAGCCGCCGGATCATCATTAAAAACGGTTGCCTCGCTCATCTCGCCGAGCCTTAGCCGAACGCATTGGCCGTCCTTGATGTCGATGGCCGGGAAGAGGATCACTTTTTTCTCGCTCGCCGCCCCGTGGCGGTCATAAGATTGCTGAAGTTGGGGGCGATCAATCCCGTTTCGGCTGTGGCGTCAAGAGTTCCGCGAGTTGTGTATGTCTGTTCAGTTCTTTCGTTCCATCAAGCCCGCGCCTGAGCCCTTCAACACGCCTCGCGCCCTAACGGAGAAAGACGCCATCGACATCTGGATCGCACGGTGGTTACGCGTCCGCCGCAAGGACCTCCTGGACCGCTATCGATGTGACCCTCGACGGCTCTACGAGATCTGGGAAGGGGCCCGTTTTCCTGCCAGCCGGGAGAAGGCCCTGGCCAAGTTTTCCACTTGTTATCCACAGCTGGTCAGTCAGGTGGACCCCAGTCATCACCGGCGCCTCCCGTCGCGCACCCGCAGCCCCGACCAACTCAACCTGTTTAATTAAACCTCTGCCTTAACTCAACTCTCTAACACTATGTTTCTAAATGCTTTCTATTGCTTTATCTACTTGCGAGAACAAAATCAGAACTTTTGCTGGACGAAGCACGCGACTCGCGGCATGTTCTTCCTATGTTCACGGCACCTCGCCGCCGCCGAGTTCCCCCGAGAGCCCACTCCTCCAGCCCAAGGAGCCCCCGATGCGCACCTATCTGATCTCCTACGACCTCGCCCAACCCCACCTCTCCAAGCACGTCGTTGCCCAGGCCATCATGAGCCTCGGTTCGAGCTGGGCTCGCCCGCTCGAGAACACCTGGTACGTGCGCTCCGATGAGAGCGAGGAGACGCTGGAAACCTGGCTTGCCCGCTACATGGAGACAGATGACGGCCTGCTCATCCAGCCAGTGAAGGAAGAGGCGATCATGACCAACACCTCGCTCCGCTGGTTCCGCCAGCGCCGCGCCGGCATCGACGTTGAAGACCACAACAACGTCATCGCGTTCCCGCTCGTCGCCCCCCTGTCGACCGAGCGGACTGAGGAACCGGAGCTTCCCTTCGCCCAAGCGAGCTGAACTGGTTCCTCTTCCCCTTCGACTGCCCAGTCGAAAGCGCCGTCTCGTTTCTCTCCCTCGCGTGATCTGTACCCCCCACGCTGCCAAAGCGAGATGGCCAAAGCCGCTTCCCTCACAAAGCGGTCCAATGAGGCCGGACCCCTGCCCAGAGGTCCGGCCTCCTGTTTTTTCCAGGAGAACGTGATGATCGCGAATTGGCTACCGCGCTGGATTCAACCAGCCGTTTCGGCCTTCGCTTTGAGTGCCAACCGCTGCCCTTTGGGAGCACCGCGCGCGTAGCGGTTCTCGATGTACTCTTCCACGATTGCCTTGAAGTCTTCGGCAATGCGCGGGCCACGCAGCGTCATGACCTTTTCTCCGTCGACGAAGATCGGCGCAGCAGGCGCCTCCCCGGTGCCCGGAAGAGAGATGCCGATATCGGCGTGCTTCGATTCACCCGGGCCATTCACGATGCAGCCCATAACGGCGAGGTTGAGCGTCTCGACACCGGGATAACGTGCCTTCCAGTCGGGCATGCGGTCGCGGATCATGTCCTGCACATCACGCGCGAGTTCCTGGAAAACGGTAGACGTCGTGCGCCCGCAGCCGGGACAGGCCGCCACCACCGGCACGAAAGCACGGAAGCCCATCGTCTGCAGCAGTTCCTGTGCGGCTTGAACTTCCAGCGTTCGGTCACCACCAGGCTCGGGCGTCAGTGAGAAGCGAATCGTATCACCGATGCCGCGCTGGAGCAGGATGCCCATGGCTGCGGAAGATGCGACGATTCCCTTAGAACCCATGCCGGCTTCGGTGAGCCCGAGATGCAGCGCGTACTTGCAGCGCTCAGCGAGCATTTTATAACAGGCAATGAGGTCCTGCACCGCGGAGACCTTGGCGGAGATGATGATGCGGTCGGCGCCGAGTCCCAGTTCCTCAGCACGCGCAGCGGATATGAGACCCGATTGCACCATCGCCTCGCGCATCACTTCGCGCGCATCGGTCGGGTTCGGGGACGCAGCATTCTGGTCCATGAGATGAGTGAGCAGTTCCTGGTCCAGCGAACCCCAGTTGACGCCGATGCGCACTGGCTTGCTGTAGTGTAGCGCCATGTCGATGATGGACGAGAACTGGCGATCGCGCTTGTCCTTGAAACCGACGTTGCCGGGATTGATCCGGTACTTGTCGAGCGCCTCCGCGCATGCGGGATTTTCGGCGAGCAGCTTGTGCCCAATGTAGTGGAAGTCGCCGATCAGCGGGACGTTCACACCGCGCTTGAGCAAAGCTTCCTTGATGTGCGGCACGGCCTTGGCCGCCTCGTCCCGGTCGACAGTTATACGCACGAGTTCCGAGCCCGCGCGGGCCAGTGCGGCCACCTGATCGACCGTGCTCTTTATGTCTGCCGTGTCCGTATTTGTCATCGACTGGACGACAATGGGATGCCCACCACCCACATGGACGCCGCCAACCGAAACCGCAACCGAGTGGCGCCGGGGGCTGAGCGAAGGATGACCGTCAGAACTCATGGGCTTGTGTCTCTCGAGGATCGTGGCTGTAACAATATCTGGTTATTCGTATCGCATAGCGACCGGTCCCGCCAGATCAACCGGGGTCGAGGTGCTTGCCCGAATCCTTAACGCCGGGCCGAGACAGCGAGCGATAGGCCAGCCAGCAGCGCCATGCAGAGCACGATCGAAGGGCCGCCCGGCGCGTCAACGTTCGCCGAAAGGGTCAAGCCCAGGACCACACTGGACGCCCCCACGATGGCGGCGATGACAACGAGTCGCTCCGGCGTTACGGCGAATGGCCGGGCCGCCACGATCGGCACGATGAGGAATGCGATCGCCAAAAGCACGCCGACGATTTTCATGGCCATGGCGATGGCGAGTGCCAGGACCACAATGAACGCACCCCGCACCAACCGGCTCGGCACACCCTCCGCCGTTGCAAGTTCCTCATGCACAGCGATGCGGAGAAGGGGCTGCCAGAGCTTCGCCATAACGGCCAGAACCACCGCGCCGCCACCGTAGATGAGCATGAGATCGGTATCCGTCACCGCAAAGACATCGCCAAACAGGTAGCCCATCAGATCGACAGACGGCCCCGCCAGGAGGGTTGTGGCAATCACGCCAAGCGCCAGCGTACCGTGGTGTGTCAGGCCAAGGATTGCATCGAGCGGCACGAGCTTCTGACGGCCGAGCACGATCAGGAGAGAGGCCACAGACAACGTCGCGATGATCACGCCGGCAGTGACATCGATGCTGAGAAGCAGGCCGAGAGCGACGCCGACAAGACTCGCCTGGGCTACCGTCTCACCGAAGTAGGCCATGCGGTTCCAGACCAGAACGGCTCCCAGCGGCGCAGCAATCACGGCCAACCCGATGCCCGCAGCGAGCGAGCGGAGAAGGAATGGCTCGATCACGGCGTGCCCCCGGGCACGCGATTGACCGAGCCTGGCTGCTCAGAACCGTCGAGGCCGTGACTATGATCATGATGATGTCGATAGACTCCGAAGGCGCGTGCGGTCTCGGGGCCGAACAGGCGCATATATTCGGGATGCTGGGCCACCGTTTCCGGGACGCCCGAGCAGCAGATATGACGGTTGAGACACAGCACGCGATCGCTGGATGCCATCACAACGTGCAAATCGTGCGAGACGAGCAGTACACCGATGCCACGGGTGTCCCGCAAACGGCCGATGAGGGAATAAAGCTCCGCCTCGCCCGTATAGTCGACACCACGTACCGGTTCGTCGAGAACGAGCAGATCCGGATCCCCGACAAGGGCCCGGGCGAGCAGAACGCGTTGCAGTTCGCCGCCGGAGAGTTCGCTCAACTGCTGCGCAAGACACCGTTCGGCGCCAACCTCAGCAAGCACGCTGCGAAGCTTTGCGCGGTCGGCCTTCAGACCCAGAGACAGAAAGCGCTCGACTGTCATCGGCAGCGCGCGATCGATATCGAAGCGCTGCGGCACGTAGCCGACCTTGAGGCCTTTCCGCCGCCGCACCTCCCCGGCCGAGACGTCCTGCAGCCCAAGAAGCACGCGTACGAGGCTCGTCTTGCCCGATCCGTTGGGGCCGATAAGCGTCACGATCTCCCGCGGATGAATATCGACATCCACCCCCTCGAGAACGGGACGCGTGCCGTGCCTCAGGAAAAGACCGCGGGCGCTGACAAGAGACGCTGGATCGAACGCGGCAGCATGGGTATGACCGCATGCACAGCCACCGTCGTGGGCATGAGAGTTGGCCACCGTTTGCGATCCGATAGAAAGATCAGCTGGCCGATTGGCTTCGCTCGGGGGCACCGTCATATATAAGCGTACCTTGCGCGTCGGATGGAATTACGATCAGGATTCCTTAGCCGCGCAGCGCGGGCAAAGGCCCTGCACCTCGACGAACTTAACCCGAGGGGTGAACTTCGCATCCCTGGCGGCCTCACCGATCAGGTCGAAGATATGCTGCCCGTTGACCTCACCCACCGCACCGCATTTTTCGCAGGAGAGGAATAGCGGACGCTTGCCCTTGCTCGAATGGTCCGTACGCCGGCAGGCGAAGAAAGCATTTTTGCTTTCCAGCCGGTGGATGACGCCGGCGTCGAGCAATGCATCGATCGCCCGGTAGATGGAGATCGGCGCCACACGCGTACCTTTCTCCGCCAACCGCGCCAGGATCTCATAAGCGCCGATGGACGCGTGCGTAGCGGCGATCTCCTCGAACACCTGCTGACGCAGCTTGGTAAACCGTAGCTGCCTGTCGGCAAAGACCTTGGCGGCGCGCTCGACCGTCTGCGCGACCTTCTTGGCCGTCTGTTGATCCGGATTGGGGAAGGGGGAACGCTGGGATGCTTCTGCCATTTGGGAGGACTGCGTCTCCTCGCTCATCGCCATCTGCCTTTATGAAACTTACTCGGGAGTTTTTCGGCTGACCAGAGCCTGCCGCCACTCCGGTTCTGTCTGGACTTATGTAATAGTTATAATATTACATACTTTGGCGTCTGGCCAGAGGTCCCTGTTCCGTCGATCCTGCCCTCGGCGCACGGATCGGCCGTGACCGGGCAGGGCCGTGAATAAACTTTAATTCGCCCAAACTCAGACATGCCGCAATTTGGTCGCCATAGCCCCCTGGAATCCAAGTAAAAGTATGATCATGATGGCCGAAAAGGCACGATGAAATCTGCGCTGACCACAGATTGGGATCGCCGGATATTCGGCCTGCGTGGAACCGACCCGGCGCGCCAGGCCCGATAAGGGCCCAAGGAGGGCATTGAGAATGGCTGCGGACGCCGCTTTGACGCCGCCTGCTGAACCCGGCACCTGGGCCGGGCTGATCAACCTGCAGGATCCTGCCGCCGTGCAGTCCCTGGCTGGCAACGTATTCCTCGCCGTCGTGGTGATGCTTCTGCTCACAGGCCTTTACCGGCTCGCGCCGCGAGTTTGGAAGGCGATCGAGGAATCGATTTTCTCCAACTGGCGACTTGGATTGCTCGGCGCCACGGGTCTCGTGCTGTCGCTCGCCTCCGGCTGGACGACCTGGGACGGCATGCGCAATTTCACGCAGGAACCGCTGCTGTCGGGGATGATCACATTCGGCATCCAGGGCGTGATGCTGATCATCGCCTGGTTGATCGGTGAGAGCTTCGCCACCGGCATGAGCCAGCGCCCGGCGGGCGCTCCGCGGGGGACTTTGTCCAAGGGCTTCCAGGCAGGCGCCGGCGGCGTCGTCGGCATATTGCTCTTCGTGTCCGTCTCGGCCCTTTTTCTGCAGTCCTCCGGCTCATCTAATCCAATCACCGGCGGACCTGCCGCATTCGACCCCTGGCAAATGACCGACAAGCTTCTCATCCTTGTCGTCGGACTGCTCCTGTCGGCCCTCGTCGCGCTTTATTCAGCCAGCGACGTCGTAAAGCCCTATCTTCAGTCTTCCCGCGTGATCGCCAAGAACACGCTCCTGTGGGTGATGTTCCTCGCCTGCATGGCGACGTCAGTGTTCTTCTCCTTCGACAGCCTGTTCTCCCAGATCTTCCCGAAGGCCGAGCGTCAACGCGCCGCCGATCTGCGAGCCCAGAACCAGGTGGCCGGAATCGTTTCCGACATCGGTGCCACCATTGAAACCCGCCGCCTCGGCGCCGCCGATGAACTCTTCCACAGCGAGGGCTGGCTCTCTTACGAGGAACAGCTCGACCGGCTGACCGTCGCCTCCCGCGGCGCGGAAAAACTCATCGAGGCCTATTACGTCGAGCAGATGGAGGAACGTAGGCGCGGCATTGCCGAGCAGCAGGAGCGCATCGCGACCGCCGAAAGTAGCCAGGCAGGCCTTTCCATCAAGAAGGCAACTCTCACTGAGGAGCTGTCGCGGCTTGAAGCCGAGCGGCCTGCCCTCGTCGCCGATCTTCAACAGAAAAAGAGCGAACTCGACGCCCGAGCCAAGGAAGTCGACGCTAAGCGCGTCGAGGCCATGGCGGAAGAGAAAGGCGTCGAAGGAACGTTGAAGGAAGGCCGCGGCCCGATCTACCGCCAGCGGATGGAGGAGCTTGGCAAGCTCCGGGACTACTACAAGATCGGCGAGCAGCGCGTGAAAGACGCGCAAAGCCGGGTTGGCGACGTCAATGGGCGCATCGACCAGATCAAGCGTGAGCTGGCCGGCATTGACGGCAGCCTCGCCAAGCTCAAGGGCGAATCCGACACCGCCCAGCAGCGGATTGCAGCGGCCACGGCCACGTCGGCCGAGAGCGAGGCCGCCCCCAAGATCGATCCTGCGCGCGTACTTCCCGAGTTCGAAGCCGCTCGGATCGACTTCCGTCAGAAGCCCGATGTTGCTGGCCTGCAGAACGTCCAGGAGCAGTGCACGCAGCTTCTCACCGCCATGACGTCAACGCCTTCGACGAAAGAGCGTGTCAGGGGTATCGACTGCGATCCAAAGCGGGCTCAGGAAGCTGCGGGCGTTCTCTTTGCCCTCAATTCAGGAGCCAAGCTCTTTGGCCAGAATTGCGCAGGGGGTGAGAAACTGAGCGCCAACGCAGGCGCAGACGCTCTCTTCGCCTTCTCTCGCCGATGCCTGGCCGACTCCGGCCTTCCTTCGCAAGAAACCGAGCAGCTCCGCACCAAAATCAACTTCATCGAGCTCAACAGGGACGACAAGGCTCACCGCTTCGTGGTGACTTGGAACGCGTTCCAGGACGGCAACCGCCTCGCTTATCTGGCGCTCGCCATTGCGATCGCCATCGATGGCCTGATCTTCATGTCCGGCCTGTTCGGCGCCAATGCCGTGCGCTCGCCGCTGTCGGATGTTCCGAGCTACAAGGCCCGCTCCGCGCAGCAGTTAGAAGCCATCATCGAGAATGCCCTTCTTCCCGACACCTTCGAAAACGCCCGCATCACACTCCAGTCGTTGCGCCCGATCACCAACGCGGAAGGCTTCATGGCGGAGGTGCGCCCCGACCGGCTTGATCCGCACAGTGCGGAACGCGTAATTGCCGTCCTCAATGCAGGCACGACCATCCATGCCGTAGAGTATGACCGGGAGGAAGACCGCTATCTGGTCCGAGCGGAACTATTCGAGTTCCTTTCCACTGCATCAAAGAAGGCTTTCGATGCAAGTGAACATCACGCGACGCTCGCCGATCTGGAGAAGATCGTTGGAGTCTCCCTGCTGCCGGACATCGCCACGAATGTGGATATCGTGCTGTCCCATGTCCACCCCATCAGCGAGAAGCACGGCTTCACTGCGGAAGTGAAGCTGTCGGAGGTCGAAGACGCCCATAAGCGCATCGTGCGCAATCTGCTGAACGCAGGTGCCGTACACCAGCGCGTCCAGCGGTCGACTGATGCGGCGGACCACTATTTTATCCATCGCGATCTTTACAAGACCCTCGCCCTCATCCGAGCCCGCTCTCTCTATTCCGCCTCCACAACCGCCTATCGGCTGGATAAACCGGTGAACGCCGAGGCCCCGGTCTTCGGCGGCTCACTCAACCCCACCCCGCAGGCCATTGCTCATCATCCATCGGACCAGCCAGCGGGTTCATCTGGCGATGAGTCCAACTTCGATCAATATGTGGGCGTCGAAACTGAGCTGCCAAACGAGCAGGCTGATCAACCGGCTTATGAACCGGCCGAAGACGTAGCGTATGCTGCTGCGGAGCACGCCCAGGAACAAACCTATGCCGAGCGGGCCGCCGTACGTCAGCGGCTACTGATGGCCATGGGCATCGCTCCCTCCGCCTACGCTGATCTCGTTCGCAGCGAGGCTCTGCCCGAAGCCAACCTCGCAGCCGACCAGTTGCGCCGGATCTGCCGCCAACACCGGCCACTCGGCGCTCACATCGAAACCGATATCGCTGAACTGCGTGCCGACCTGGACCGTGCCGCCGATGGCTTGAAGCACGAGCAGCACCGCCCCGAACTCGTCGAGTACGTCCGCCACGAGGTCTTGAGCATTCTCCCTGCACTTCTTCTCGTCCAAGGTGGGCGCTATCAAGACATCCTCAACAAGTTCATCGACCAGCTCGAGTTGCACGATGGCGAAGGCCACCTCGACAGCAAGGGCCGCCAGCTCTTGTCGCGCCTGAAGTATCATGAAAGTGCCCTGAGCAAGATTCCTCGCGACGAGCGGCATGATTGGAAGCGCGTCGCCTATTTGCTGGAAGACTTCGGGGGCAGCGAGAGCCGTTCCGACTTCGACTCCGACAGTGAGACAGAGCGTCGGCGCCCCAACTGATCCTCGCCGTCCATCTTGCGCGACAGGCGGATGAAAAGCTCCTGACTCTTCCGTCTTCAGCACCCACTTGCCCCCTCATCAGCGGGTCGACAGCGGGAGTTGTCGCCCATGGTTTATTTTCCACTAACTGAAAAAATAAAATTCCAAACATAAATTTTATTGCTCTTTTACGGCGTAAAAAATCGGCACACATCGCATTTGCGGAATCATCTTCGCGAATAAATACAAAATGCGTTATGTTTTTTCAGCGCCAATTTTTATTTTTCCGAAGGCGGCCTTTGATGCGTAAAATCAAATTTATTCTTCGAGAACTTGCCAAGTCCACAAACGGCACGATCACGCCAATTTTCGGTCTGTGTCTGGTCACCGTAATGATCGTGAGCGGCATCGCCGTCGATAGCGCCCGCGGCTACAGGCTATCAACGGAGGCGGGAGTTGCGCTCGACGCGGCCGCCCTTGCGGCAGCAAAGGCACTTCGCCTCGAGGCGCTCGATGACGCCGAACTTGAGCAGCTGGCGACCGACTACTTCGATGCAAACTTCAACATCGACACGATTGGGACGGTCTCCGAGAAGCGAGTTCACATCGGTGCCGATCGCCGCACCAATACCGTGACTCTTCGGGTCGACATGAAGATGCCGACCACGCTGGCCGCGGTCACCGGCACAAAAACGCTTGATGTTTCGAAAACCGCTACCGCGGTATATGACGTGCGAAACGTTGAGCTTTCCATGATGCTCGATGTGAGTGGATCCATGTCGGGGTCCAAGCTTTCAGACCTGAAGTCCTCGGCAGGCGACCTCGTAAACATTCTCCTAGAGAGTAACGCCAACGGAAGTGACCACAAGATCGCCGTTGCCCCCTTCTCAACCGCCGTGAACGCGGGAGTCTACGCAGACGTCATAGGAAGCAAAGTCAATGCGCGCGGGCGCCGTTATCAAGGTGCCGACACGACATGTGTCACCGATCGGTCGGGTGCCAGCGCCTTCTCCGACGCCGATCCTCTGAGCGGCACGTTTGCCATGCGCTCCGACTCGTGTCCGACGAGCCCGGTGATGCCGCTCACCGCGGATCGCGACGATATTATCGATCATATCGGCGACATGCAGGCCGGCGGCATGACTGCGGGACACCTGGGCATTGCCTGGGCCTGGTATTTGCTGTCTCCCGAATGGGACAGAATCTGGCCCTCCGATAGCGCCCCCAGGGCCTACAACGACCCGGATTACATGAAGGTCGCAATCATCATGTCGGACGGCGAGTTCAACACGTCATACGAGAGTGCCAACGGCGGCTCGGAGGCCCAGGCGCGCGAACTCTGCGACAACATGAAAGCCGAGGGGCTCAGCATCTACACAGTCGGCTTCCAGGCACCCGCTGCTGCCCTTCCGATCCTGCAGTATTGCGCCACTTCCCCCCAGCACTTCTTTGATGCGCGGGACGGCAATCAGCTGCGCGGTACGTTCCGGACGATCGCAAAACGATTGAGCGGACTGCGGCTGGCCTCATGAGGCATTCTGCAATCCCTGCCCTCCCCTCATCCCGTGAAAGGCACCACTTTCTGGCGCTGCATCCCCAGCCCCTGTATCGTCAGTTCCATGACGTCGCCAGCCTGCAGATACTGTGGCGGCTTCATGCCGGAGCCTACGCCGGGTGGCGTACCTGTCGTCACCACGTCGCCAGCTTCCAATACGCAGAACTGCGTGATGTAGGCGACGAGGTAGGGAATGGAAAAGATCATGGTCGACGTGGAGCCCTTCTGACGGACTTCGCCGTTGACCTTCAATTCCATAGCCAGATTTGATGGATCGATTTCGTCGGTCGTGACGAGCCAGGGCCCAAGGGGAGCGAACGTTTCGGCGCACTTTCCCTTCATCCACTGGCCGTTCCGCTTCATCTGGAAGCGCCGCTCGGACACGTCGTTGCAAATGCAGTAGCCCGCGACGTAATCCATGGCGTCTTTTTCTTCGACGTACCGGGCGCGCTTTCCCATAACGAAGGCAATCTCAAGCTCCCAATCCATGCGATTGGCATTTTTCGGGTAGATCACGTCATCGTAGGGGCCAGAAACCGTGTTGCCGAGTTTGTTGAAGAGGATCGGCTCGGTTGGAATCTCCTGCCCGGTTTCACGGGCGTGGTCGGCATAATTGAGTCCGACCGCAATGAAGCTCCACGGACGGGACACAGGCGCCCCAAGGCGCACGCCTTCAGGCGCCAGTGGAAGCGAAGCAGGTTCGAGTGCCCGCAACCGGGCGAGCGTCTCCCGGTCCAGGCTTGCACCCGAAATATCCGAAACATGCGCTGACAGATCCCGCACCCGGCCGTCAGCATCTATCAGCCCCGGCTTCTCCGCGCCCAGGTCCCCGAAACGAACAAGCTTCATATCTGGCCTTCCCCTCGCGTTGCGCGGCGAGCATGCGATCCGCACCGCCCGGCATCTGCTACCTGCTTTGAAACCTCCATCTGCGCGAAAAGAGGCCGAAGCGCAAGCGAACGGGGGCCTCTCACCCGGTTCGCAGAAGTCGCAGGGGGCGGGCCGAATGGAGCGGGTTTCTAATATGCTGCTGAGGATACGGTTCGCGGAACCCCAGCTACTGCGGCCGTGAAAGACCTCGCATGATTTCATCACCAGCGGTCACCATCCGCCCATCGCCGCGGGCAGAAGGGATGGGCATGGCAGCCGACGGCGCAGGCGGCGCCGGCATCAGCTGGCGTTGCGGATTGTCTTTTGCATGAGACTTCAGGTCGTTGAGTAGGACTTCGACCAGCGGAGCGGCAACCTGCGCCGCATGGAGCGACGTGCCCCAGGGCTCATGCGCAGACCCCGTGCCAACGAGAACGACATAGCTGTAGGCTGCGCCGTTGGTAAACTGGAGGCCGCCCGTCGCCCACACATCCACCGTGGCGTTCGGATCCGTCGTCACCTGCGTTCCGGTCTTTGCGAAGTGAAAGCGCAGATCGTTGCGGCGGGCCGCGCACCAGTGAGACAGGGACTTGAGCGTCCCAGCCGGAACCTTTCCGGCCGTGTAGCAGAGCGGCGCCTCGAGCAGTGTCTTGATCAGCGGAACAGCCGTCGGCCGGATCACATCGGACGGAAGTACGCCCGTTCCCATCGGGCCTGCAGCGGCAGCTTCCGTCTCGCCGCTCGTGTAATCGTAGCTCTTCACGAGCGTAGGCAGGCGGACCGGCACGGATCCGCGATTTAGGATCGCGGAGAGTACCACCGACGACATCATGTGCACGCGCCTTGGACTGCCGGATATCTGGCCGAGCACCACCGCTGTCGAAGGTGGAACGCCTTCGCCGTTGGCGTCGGGCGGGGGCATGGTGAAGCCGAGCCGGTCGATGATCTGCTGGACGCGTGACTGGCCGACAAGAGCCGTCCGGTTGATGAGCGGCGAATTGAGTGAGCAGGCGAACGCGACGATCGCCTTGCGGCCATGCCGTCCCGTTCCGCCACGGGCGCAAGTCTCGAGTCCCTTTGCCGGCGCTTCGGTATCGAGGAACAGGCTCGACGCCGTATCGCGCCCCGAATTGGCAATGGCAATGGCGGCGATAATCTTGCCCGTCGAGGCGATCATGCGCGGATCTCGTTCCGCCTCGTAGCGCCCTGTGGTGCCACTGCGGGCCACGGGAGCGCCGAAGTAGGCCGCCGTCTCCCCAGTCTCGAAGTAACGTACGATCTCGCCGTTGTGGTCTGCCGCGACAACAACGACATTGGGCACGTGCAGATCGACATCGACTCGGCCCGGATCTAGGGTATAGCCGCTGCCGATTTTCTGGCGAACGCTCTGATCGATCTTGGCCAGCTCTGTACGCGCCCGGCTTCCGAACTCCAAATTCTGCACCGTATCAAGCGTCGTGGTCACGCCACGCACATAGGAGCGCCAAGCGAACCCGTAGGTCTGCTTCATCTCCTCGCGCACGCCGAACCGGGCCGACGGCATCAGGGCATTGGCTCGGATGACGGGATTGGCTTGCGCTCGCGCCGCCAGCGATGGGGCGAACGTGTCGAGTGCCTGTTGCAATCGGGGCTTCACCTTCGGATCGGGCGGACCGCCCGCGAGATTGACGAGTTCGAAGACCACGTCGGCCTTCACTTTCTCGTCCGTAATGAGCTTCTCTGCACAGGTGCGGGCACGCACCTCGGTGATATAGCGCCAGCGATCGAGGCGCACCTCGTTCAGCCGGTCGCTGCCCGGCATGAGAATGATCGGCTTGTTGACGGCAGAGGCGAGCACCATCTGCTCGGCGATACTGAGTTCGGACGCATCCTTGCCGAAGACGATGCGGCTCGTCACCTCAACGCCGTGCAGAGGAGTTCCCCCAGTACGCTGCGCCAGCCAGATATGGTTCGCGGCCCACTGCTTGAGAGCCGTATCGCCATCCCGCGTCAGTTCGCGATAGACGACCGGAGCGAGCCACCACTCGCCAATCTTCCGGCGCAGTTTTGTCAGACCGCTCTCGCTCACATCGGGCGGTGTCTTATAAATCACGCGGACGAACTGCATGGGCAAAGTTGAGCCGCCGACTCCAATAGCCGGCTTACGGGCAGCAATCGAACGCTGGAGGGATGACAGCGGGATTTTCAGAACACCAAGAAAATCGATGCCGTAGGGATTGAGCCACGTGCCGAGATATCGGTCCTCGTGAAATACGAGGCACTTCCAATAGTAGTCCGGTACCTCGCGGACGGGAATCGACTTGTGATCGGGATTGGCCGTGTAGTTCCCAATCTCGATGGAGTGATCCGTATAGTTGACGTCGCGCACGCTATCCAGGCGCGGATCAAATGTGCCCACGAAGCTACCACGGCGATCGTAGATGGCGGTTGCCAGCCAGCGTTCGGCGTCGTAGCGCAGCTTGTTGGAGATCGTGTACTGGCCGGTGATCGCCCGGATCGGGGCGACGACGTACACAAGAGAGACGGCAAAAAGAATGTAGACGAATCCCGCCAGGATGACATGTCGCAGGGGGCCGAGGCGCGGATTGAAGGCGATCCATTCCATGAGGAACCGCCAAAGGATCACGGGAGCCCGCGTCAACGCCTCAAGGCAGAGGCTAAGAAATTTTATTATGTATGTCATGGCCCTAGCGCAGCGCAGGACCCTGGTCGCCACCGCCACGGGTCCACGACGACTACCTCTAACCGTCGTTTGTGGCACGGCCTCGGCCCGTTTGCGGCCGACCGATGTCCCTAGCATTGAGGAAAAACAGTGTTTCCTCGCGTGCGGACCGTGGAATATCCGTTGAGCGGCGTCGTTCTCATTCCGAAGCGCCGCGGAGAGGGCATTCCGTGACGGAAGATGTAAGAGCCCGGATGATCGAGTTCCTGCCTCGTTTACGCAGGTTCGCATTCGCGCTCACGCGAAATATGGATGCAGCGGACGACCTCGTTCAAGACACGTGCGAGCGAGCTCTCGCACGCCTTGATCAGTGGGAACCTGGAACGAAACTCGAGAGTTGGATGTATCGGATCGCGCAAAACCTATGGCTCGATCGGAAGCGGTCCGAAAAAGTCCGCGGCCACACCCTCGACATCGATGAGGCTGTGGGCGTTGAGGGTGAGGACGGCCGCACCGTTACCGAGAGCCGTCTGACGCTCGCCGCCGTTGGTAAGGGTATGGAACAGCTCCCCGCCGATCAGCAGGTTCTCATCGCAATGGTCTGTATCGAAGGTCTATCCTACAAGGATGCCGCCGCTATCCTCAACGTCCCGATCGGCACGGTCATGAGCCGTTTGTCTCGCGCTCGCCAAGCCCTTTATCAGCATCTCGCCGCCGACTCCGGCAATGCCAACCCTCATATTCAGGAGCGCCTCAATGGTTCACGTTCCTGACGAATTCATCATGGCCTATGCCGACGGGCAACTCTCCAACGAGGAGCGGGTGTGGCTTGAAGGCCTGCTCTCAAGCGATCCGCAGCTGCGCCAGAGGCTCGCACCTTTCCTAGCCACCGGTCCCGACCAGTGGGGAGCCTTCGATGTGGTGATGAACGCGCCTGTTCCCGACCGGCTCCTGGAGACGATCCGATTGGCTGGAACAGCCGGGGCATCATCGCAGACGGGCGCGGCGGCGCGGCGGAAGACTTCGCGTTCAGAGACGACAGGACCGCTGCAGCGCCTCGTGGATCGCATATTCCCTTCGGGATTCGGCCTGCAGCCGGCCTTTGGTTATGCAGCAACTCTTTTGGTTGGTATCGGTGCGGGCCTTGCAGCGTCCGGTCTGATGGATGGAACCCCCTCGGATGACGTGCTGCTGAAGGCCGACCGCACGGGCTTCGTCGCGTCGGGCCGTCTGCTGTCCGCCCTCGAAAAAACGCCGTCTGGCAAGGCGCCGGCCGTCGAAGGCGCGATCCAGCCCGTGCTTTCATTGCGTGATCAGGACGGCCGCTTCTGCCGTCAGTACGAAATTTTGTCCAAGAGAATGGATGGCCCGAAGGGGCTGGCCTGCCGGGAGGCAAACGGTGACTGGCGCATCACAGTTCTGACGGGCGGGCCCGAAACCAGCCCGATCGCCCGTCCAGCCAGCCAGGAAGATCAGACGCATGGTTCGTTCGGCACCATGGTGGATGCCGCAGTCAAGAGCCTACCCGGTCACGACGAGCTCTCGGCCGCCGAAGAGTTGTTCCTCATCGAAAAGGGTTGGGGCGTGGCTCCGGCTATTGGCAGCCAACCTAGCGCGGACTGAGCCGCGGCAGCAGAAGATACAAAGAGGAGATCTGCAGTCCTTCCGCTCCCGACCCATATGAAATCGAATTCACAACTCCCTGAGACAGGCCTCCACGCCCCATCTGATCCGCCCCGAAAAGATCGAGCCGGCGGCCTGTCGAACAGGAGACTTGGTGCTCCCCCGGCCAATGCCTTCCCGCACGGGCGATGGCCGGGGCGACACCAGGAATGGGGGATGGCCTAACCGCCCTCCTGGTCTTCTCCCCGATGCGAGGTCCGTTCTGCACCCACCCCGGAAGCCCCCGCTGCCGGTTCGGATTGCGAGCGGACCTCAAGTCGTATTTCAAAGCCGCGCGAACGGCCACGGCACCTCACCGTACGGCCGGCGTGATCCCGAACTCAGAGAATGGAATGAAGTCGACAAGATCGCCCTCAGCGACGTCGCTTGCACTTTCGGAAATGTCGATGAGGCCATCGGCGGCGCGAAGACCTGAGATCAGACCCGAGCCGTCGCGCGCATACTTCTCCACGGCGAGGCCAGTTGCCGTTTCGGACAGGATTCCACGCCAGAACTCGCGCCGTCCAACCTTTCGATTCTGGAAGCAGAACGCCGCAGGCAGCTTGTAGCGGCGCGGCACCGGCCAGGCACCGCCGCCGAGCCGGCGCAGCAGCGGATGAGCGTACATGAGCCCGCACACGAACACGGCCACAGGGTTGCCCGGCAGGCCGACCACGACCGTGGACCCGATTTCACCGAACATCATCGGACGACCGGGCTTGATGGCGATCTGCCAGAAATGGCGCGAGCCCAGCTTCTCAAGGGCCGCGGCCATGTGATCCTCTTCGCCCTTGCTCGCACCGCCAGATGTCAGCACGACATCAAAGCAACGGGCAGCCTCCTGAAGCGTCGTCTCGACCAGAGCCGCATCGTCGGCCAAAATTCCAAGGCTTGTCACTTCAGCACCACACGTAGCCCCGAGCGCGATCAGCATCGGCGCATTGGCATCGTACACTTCTCCTATTTCGATCGGTCCGCTACCGGGCGTGCGCACCTCATCACCCGTCGAAACAACGGCGATCCTCAGTCGCCGATAAACGGGAACATCCGCCACGCCGACCGAGGCGAGGGCCGCGAGATCCTGCGGTCTCAGCACGTGTCCCGGTTCGAAGAGCGTGGTGCCGGTTGCTACGTCTTCTCCGGCGTTGCGCACGTTTGCGCCGCGCTTGAGCCACCGAGGTAGGCGCACGCTCTGACCATCCGATGAAACTTCGCAATCCTCCTGCATCGCCACGGTATCGGTGTCCGCAGGAAGCACCGCCCCGGTCAACGTCCGGATCACGCCGCCCGCCGGACGCATGTCACGGAAGGGATGGCCGGCGGCCGCCCGTCCCGCAATTGGCCAAGAGCGCTCCGGATTGGTAGCAACCTCCGCGGCCACGAATGCGTACCCATCGACGGCAGAGTTTGTGTGGAGGGGCACCGGTTGAGTCGCCAGGATTGCGCGTGCAAGAACCCGCCCTGAAGCCCGGTCGAGCGCGACGGTCTCTTCGGTAACAATGGGCTGAATTCGCTCGCGCAGGCGCTCTATGGCCTCGTCGTGGGTGATGAGCGTCCCTGCTGGTACGAAGCGAGACGAAGGCGTTGCATCGGGTGTCTTAACGACCATCAGAGCAATCTGTGTGGCTGAGAAAGCGGGTTTAGATTGCGGTATGCGCAAACTTCCAGGCCCATGCAAGGGCCTGCAATCCGCGTAGCAGCAGATGGCTCACAACTTGAGCGGAAAATAACCGCTCATGGACGGCACTCCCTGGTTTGCCGCGGAGGCAAACCATGGTCTCTCCCTGCAGGTACGTCAGAACGCGTTCAGGAGAACAAAGAGCCCCACCCCAACGGCCGGCCCCAACATGGATGCCAGCACGAGCACGAGAAACGATTTACCCGCCATAACACAACCCCGCACACAACTGTCGGCCTCCGCCGACAAAATGTCCTCGACGTCTTCCCCCACGTCTCGGACGAAACTCGATCCATCGGAGCGTCCACGCCCTGTCGCCCTTTTGGATCACAAACAATTTATACTGGAAAAACTCAGTTGGATCGGCCTTTTCTCAATTCCGTCACAATGTGATCTCGCATGGGCGAATGTGATGATGCGGCGCACCATTTTCACGTCTCTTGGCCCGATGCCTTTGTTTTGATTGCAAATATCGCAGCCGCTTAAAAGTGCGGACTGACCCAAATCAGCGCACATCGAACAATCGAAGTTGTTTTTCGTCCTGACCCTTGGTCTCGAAAGCCAGCTGCTCGATCCGGTCGAATGGCACCTGTTCGGCCTCGATGAGCGAGCGCTGCGCCTTCATCGACCGCACCAACCCCTCCTGCACGAGGTGGAATTCGCCGACGGTCTGGTGGGGCAGAACCGCCGCCGGATCGAGCCCGCTTTCGCTCTGGAACGCCGCTTTGAGCTTGCGCAGCGCCGTGTCTTCCCGGACGCGCCCAATGAACCAGCTCGTGATCTGATCCCGGCTCTTGTAATCGAGGTCACCTGGCGACTGGGTGGCCAGCATCAGGCCCAGTCCCGCAGAGCGGGCCCGCTTCAAGAGGCTCTGGAGCGGCTCGGCAGTCGCCGGCTTGGCATTGGCTGGAATGTAAAGGTCCGCTTCGTCGAACATGACAACGGCCTGCAGCTCATCGTTCGGGTTACGCTGGCAGAAGCGCAGCGCTTCGGAAAGAAACTGAGAGACCCAGAACAGGATGTTCTCATTGTCTCCCAGGAAACCCGTATAGATGATGGAAAGCCGCGTGCGGCCATCGCGGGCAAAAGGCCCAAGTCCGAGAAGGCTTTCCATGCGCAGGCTTTCGCCCCCGCCCTCGAATAGCGCCGCGTTCCGGTGCCGGAGACTGTCGAGCTGGGCCACGAGATCGCGCCTGATCTTCCCCGACGGATCCATGCGCTGCGTCAGATCGGTAAGCTCCGGATCCTCGTCCTCGAGAAGCGCGATGAGATCGGCCAGCGTCACCTCGCGGCTGTAACGCGAGCCGAGAATTCGAAGGGCCACCGACAGTGTGCCCGACTGCTTTTGATGCGTTGCAGAGTTCTTGAGATGCAGCATCTCGCCCAGCGCGGCAGCCGACAGGTTGGCGAGAAGCTGCTGCTCGTGCTCAGGCAGCTCGTTGATGCCGTTAGGCAGCAGGGTGATCGAGATCGGACGTCCGGACGCCCGGCCCGGCGTATAGACGGCCACGTCGATCGCATCGGCCAGCTTTTCGCGTTCGGCGCGCCGTTCGGTGAACTCATCATCGTTGGCGCGCCACACATCGGGATTGGCGTAAGAACAAAGATCGCCCTTGCGATCGAGGAGCACCGCCGGGATTCCCCGCAGGAGAAGCTGCTCGATAATACACAACGCGAGTGTCGTCTTGCCCGAACCCGAACCACCGAGCACTGCCGCATGGCGCTTCAGGACATTCTTATTGAGCGTAATGGGCTTTAACCGGCCGCCGTTCTCGCGGCCTGCCAGTATGCTTTCAGCCGATGAGCCGTTCTCGTCCAGAATGACCGAGAGTGGCAGTTCGTCGTCATTCGCCGGAAGAGGCTCGCTCTCACCCTCACTCCAGGATGAGGCCCATCCCGGCGCCGCCGGCGTGGCAGCATCGGCATCCGCCGCGAGGGGCGCGAACGAAGCAGCGTCGTTCGTGGCCGCTGCGGTCGCCTCCTCGGACTTGCCGGCTGCGCGCGGCAGGCTCCGGCCCAACAGGTCGAGCCGCAAGAGCTGAATGACCACCATGATATTGGAGAGCAGACGAGCCTCTTCGAACCACAGCCCGAAGCCCGGATCGTGTCGGTGATGCGCGTGGAACTCGCGCACTGTCATGATGCGCTCCCACTCGGGAATTGGCACGATGATCTGGCGACCGCCGCTCTCGCGGAATTTGCGCATGGCCTGCGCGGTTTGGTTCTTGCCATTGGGCGGGAAGTCGGATGCTCGCAGCATGAAGCAAGCCTTGCCCGCCATCGCCGGGAGCACCTTGTCAAGCTGGCGCTTCAGGCCACCTCCCTGGGTCTTGCGGTTACACAGGAAGACACGGGCCTCGGCTGCATGCCCCGTTTTCTTATGCCGTATGACAAGGTCGATTGCCGGCAGATCATCGGCGAGGTCGAGCCGGTTCGTCGCAAGAAGGATCTCGCCGCCCCATTCGTCCTTGGCCAGCGTCAGGCCGGCAGTCAGGACATCGAGCAACTCATGATCGTCGGAGGGAATTTCCGCTTCGGATGCATTCTGGAAACGCTCCCACATCTCGCGATAGTCCACGGGCGCGGCGGACCGGCGTCCCGCACCCTGGTCCGAATCCCCGAAAATGCCGCCCAGCACGGAGGCGAGCGTGGAGGCCCAGGCCGCGCCATCTTCGGCGACCGGCTCGTCCGAATCGCCGTTGACCTGCTCTCTTAGGCGCGATTGCGCATGCTCCAGAAGCCGCCGGGTGGACAGCCCGCCGAACTCCTCGAAGAACTGCGGCCCGAAGAACTGCGTTGGATCGGGGTACCCAAGACCGTCTACCTTGGCATCTGCCTCGTACTGCAGACGCTTCGCGATGATGAGACGGGCCTCTTCGGGCGTGCGGCTTTCCAGGAGCGCCACAGGACCGGCCTTCTCGATACGGTCGATGTAAGACTGGGGCAGCGCGCCGCGCACCTGACCATAGAAATCATCGAGGCATGAGATGATGACGACTGCGTTGGTCAGGCGGTTGGCGATCTGGATGAGATCGCGTACGGCCTTCTGGAAGCGCTCCTCCGCGTCGTCAAAGAAGCGCAGATCCTCCACCTGATCGATGGCGAAGACGAGCGCGGCCTTCTCGACCGTCCAGATGAGCTTGCCTAGCGAGGTGATGATCTCAAAGGCGCGATCCTCGCCCGTGTTAGGATCGAGCGCTGCGACGGCCTGATGCGCGAAAGTCGTCAACTGGCGCCCGTTGAGGTACTGGCGCACGCGCTGGTCGATGCGCGGGTCCCGCCGCTCCAGATACAGCAGCGCGCGCACGATATTGATGTCGAGTTCTTCGTTGGCGAGCTTCGGGGAAGCGACGATCTCGTCGGCGAGCCGCAGCACGAGATGGGCAAGCTCGTCCTCGTCAAGCGCGGCTTCGCGCAGATGCTCCAGATCCTTGTCAGGCAGAACGGCGTTATCGGACACGAGCTTGGTCGTCAGCCGCGTCAGCGCGCTCTCACCGGGGGTGTCAGGGTCGTAAGACTTCTCCAGTGAGTGCACGAGCCGGCGCAGGTAATAATCGGCATAGTTCGAGATGTCGGGCGTCATCTGCGCATAGCCAAAATAGGCCGTGCCCGTGCGGTGGGACGACGTGCGCAGCGCGCGAAGAAGATGCGTCTTGCCAGCACCAGACTGGCCATGAAACAGCAGAATCCGGGCCTGATTGGCGCCACCGGCGCCGGACGCTACAGAGCGCAGCGTTTCGCTGAACTTCAAGCGTGCCTTCGAATGCACCTCGCCGACATCGACGGGATCTGCCCGCCAGATATCGTCTTCCCAGGTGATCGAATGCTCGAAAGCGTGGGCCAACTCGTCCGCCGCCCAATCCTTCGACGCTTCGCTCGCAGTTTCCTTACCCATCAAACCCATTGCGACCCATACCTCGACGCGATGAAATTCCTTGCGTCATTCCTCGACGCGGACGTAGTGCCAGATCGTATTGCGGTCAGGCGTGGCTGACCGCTCGATCTCTTGCCTCTGATCCTTACTTCTCAAGTCGGCGTTCGCCAGCGCGAGCGCGCCGCGGCGGTGCGCCTCCGTCAGCATGCATTTGAACTCGATCTCGGAGAGCCCCCAAATCTCCTTCTCCACCCGAATCGCATCCCACACTTGTGAGATAAACGCCTTACGGTTCCCGGGCCACCCCTGCGCCTTGTGACCGGCGACGCGGCGAACGGCTTGGGCGAATTCTTCGAGTCCCGGACGCGGGGCAGGGCCGTTGGCCTTGGGCGTCGCGTCGTTGGCAGCGGTCTCCACAAGGCGGGCGGGCGCGACAGGTGCGGATGTGCTCGTCGGCATACACGGCTTTGCAGCGCGCTGCCGCGATGGGGCTGCGTCTAGAAGCGTCGTCACGAAGCGGCGAAGCAACGCGAGACGCAGGGCTTCCGGATCGGTCTGCGGCGCACCCACGGCATCGGCGGCCAATTGCGCAATCAGCTTGGCGTCGGTGGGGAATTCGCGTGGGGAAGCAGCGAGCTGACCCGCAAGGGTGCGGGCGGCCTTGGACGGCAATCCCGACCCCTTGGAAAAGCCCGCCTTGATCTTGTTTCCGAAGGCGCGCTCAAGTGCCACGAGCGCCAACTGCGCGCGCAGCTTGGCGTCGGGAATGTTCTTCTTGCCCTTGATACCGTAGCTTTTCTGAAGGATCAGGGTGCGCAGGCCTTCCGGGCGCACCAGCGCCTTCTTGCGAGCAGCGGTCTCGCGCCCCAGACCAAGCGCCTTGGCCACCAACGCGATGTCGCGCACGGCATCCCAGGCCGTCGGACCCGCCGCACCCGTTTCGAGAAAGGCCACGGCCTCCCGCCGCCCCTCTTCCGTGGCGGACCACCGGCCCCGCATTTCTCTGGCCAGGCCCGCCGATGCGAGGCTCCCTCCGGCCGCCTCGATGGCCGCGCGGATCTCTGCCGGCGAAAGCTTATGCTGGAGCATCGGCCCGAGTTCGCGCGCCATCTCCGCACGCGTTGCGCCGCCATCGCAGGCAATCCGCGCGAGCACGAGAAGATCGATTGGACCGACGGCGACAACGCGGGCGGTATCTATCACCGCCTCGCCTGCTCGTGCGGGCATGGGTTGGGCCTCCCTCATGCAATCCGGACGCGCGAATCACCGGCCTTTGATGAAAGACTCTGGGAGAGAAATGAAGCTGTTGGAAGAGCCGGCCGGACTTTCCGCCCCGGGAACTTGCGCGTGAGGCCGACCGGCCACGCCAAGCACCGTCTGCCCCCCTAAGGCCGAAGTTGCAGATCCTCTCGCGATTCGTCGGGCTTTTGCCGCCGCCCCGCCCAAATGACGACACCTTCCGTAGGCTAAATATCGTTTAGGCGCTTAGGGATAGCTGCGCCAGACCGTGCGGACGAAACATCGGAAATGCCCCGGCTGAGAGGCCAGGGGCGGGCCTGCAACCCGGCCCGTTTACCATTAACGGGGAGTTAACGTGTCTCTGCAATGGTGGGGTCTCGTACCGCGCGTCTTCTGGCGGGAGTGAATGGAATGTATCGCGTCGCACTAGCGGCATTGTCTGCCGTCGCCCTTACGGCTTGCAGCCTCAACACCAGCAACATCTCATCCGGATTCAACGGCTCGCCCAGCTACACGGGCACCGTCCCCAAGCGTTCGAGCCCCAGTGTCGCGCTCGGCGGAGAGCCATCTGCTAATCGCAACATGCAGGTGGCCCGCCTTGAAGACCGGGCGCCCAAGGGAAGCTATGAGAACGCCACGAAGGGTGTGCTGAGTGACAGGGACTACTCCTCTACCCAGCTCGATCCCGTAAAGGCGCGCGACCTGATTAATCAGTATCGCGTCGACAACAAGCTGAAGCCGGTGAAACTCAACGCCGAGTTGACCGAGGCCGCCAAGGCCCATTCGCGCGATTTGTCGAAGTGGGACCGCATCTCGCACTACGGCTCCGACGGATCAAACCCATGGGATCGCGTCAAGCGTACGGGCTACAAAGCCCGTCTCGCGGCGGAGAACGTCGGCACCGGTCAGATCGACTTCGACGAAGTCATGCGGGGCTGGAAAGCCAGCCCCGGGCACAATAAGAACCTGCTTCTAGCGGATGCTACCGAGATGGGTCTCGCCCTGGTCCACGACCCCAAGACCGAGTTCAAGTCGTTCTGGACGCTGGTACTGGCCGCCCCGATGTGAGGCTGGCTCAATCACGTCCGCAATGGTGCAACAAAATGAGAAGGCCGGGATGACCCGGCCTCTTTCGTTCGAGCCGCCTCACGCGACATCGGCCTTGCGCAAAGTGCTCAGAGGAAGATTGCGCCAGATGGCGATCTCGATCTCCAGGCGCCGGCGCGCCACGACGTAGCTCATAAGCGCTGCAGTTGCCAGCGACATGGAGGTCGCCGCCGCTGCACCGACGAGACCGAACACCGGCACCAGAGCGAAGTTGAGCGCGAGATTGAGCAGTGCCGTCACGATCAGCACCGCCGCGCAGATCTGATGCTCGCCCAGCATCGACAACAGAACTTCCGCCGGTCCGAATGCAGAGCGGAAGAGAAAGCCAATGACCAGAATGAACATGACTGGATAGCCCGCCTCGAATTGCGGTCCGAAGAGCCAGAGCAACGGTTTGCCGAGGGCCAGGATGATCGCGGCTCCTAGAAGAGACGGCCAGAACGTCCAATTCACGCTGTCACGCACAAAGGCCCGAAGCTGCTCCATGTCGCCGCGCGCATTGAGAGCCGAGAACCGGTTCGCAACCGCGCTACCAACGGCGAAGTGCACGAACATGATAAGGCTCATTGTCTTGGCCGAGGCAAAATAGATCGCCACGTCGTCGGGCGTCATGAAGCGCGAGATCACGAGGACGTCCGTGTTCTGCAGCATCAGTTCCGCTGCCGCGACCACAACGAGCGGCAATGACACCTTGAACCAGCCGCCAAAATCATAGGCGCGCGGGCCTTGCGGAATGGTCTCGCCAAGCCGGCGGTTGATCATCCATGCCTGGATCATCGCCGCGCCCCAGGTCGCTGCGATCGCTGCGCCAATGGCGGTGGAGGCCGTCATTGGCAGTCCTGCCAGATAAGCGATCGCCATGGCCATCAGCACGAGCGTCGGCCGCAGAACGTAAGGCGGCAGCAGTCCAGCCCAGATCCAGGCCTGGCCACGGCCAATGCCGTCCTGCACTTCGGTCAGGGCAAACAAGGGAATGCAGACGAGCCCCAGGTAGACCGGAATGATATACGGGCTCTCCAGAAGATCGCCGAACGCCCACAATCCAGCCATCCCTAGACCCGCAATGGCGGTTCCGGCAGCCAGTGCGAATATCCTGCCGCCCCGGACAAGTGCGCGATAGGCGTCGAGGTCACCCTGCTCCCGGTATTCCGGCAACAGCCGCATCATCGCGACGTTGAGACCGAGATGGCAGATACCGCCCAACAAGAGGACCCAGGTCCACACGAAAACATAGACGCCGTAGTCGTGGCTGCCGATCCAGCGCGCCAAAACAATCTGGGTCAGGTACAGCAAAGCAGCGCTGGCCAGCCGAACGCCGAAAGCAACGAGCGCGTTGCGCTGCGTGCTGGCGCGGTCATCGGCCCCGGATACGAGTGCGGTCAAGAAATTGCGGACGCGAGCGATCACGTGGCGGATCCATACGGTGAACGCCGCGAGGCAGGAAGAGCCGCCAACGGCATGGGCAAGTTCAACCGTCATGGATACACCCAGGGAGCTAGGATCCGATTAAAACCGCTCCAGCCGCGCGATTTCGCGCTGGCGGACGCGCTCAGCCACTCCCGCCCAGGCCCACGACCGCCCGGCATCCCCCTTCTCACCATGAAAACTGGCAAAAAATTCCGCGATTTCGGCGGCCAGATTGCCATGACGCCCCTCCAGCACCTCGGCCATGAGTTCCACATCGCGCGGGGTGGGGGTTGCGTCCTCTTCAGGGTGCCATCCGCCTGACATCGTCTCTTTCCTGCGTTTTGACCGTCTTGGAGGATGGGTAGCAAGAAGGACGCCAAGGGCATCTGCGGCCGAGACCTCGACCGAATGCAGCAGGGAACAGGATCCCGAGAATGATAAATATTGAGAAAATTCAGAGACTTGATTCAACGCGCCGGTACACGTCTGCCGCCGTCCGTAGCAGACGCGTCAATCTCATTTTCCACCAATGGGCTCCCGAATGTGCCGCTATTGGACGGCCTGAACGGGCGCCGAATTGGCGGACGAAGACGCCTTGGCCGGCGGGTTCGTCTTCTGCTGCTTCTTTTGCGCTGCCTTGGCCTTCTTTTCCTTGGCGGCCTTGATCTTGTCCTTGCGCGCAGTTACGGCCGGGTTGCGCTTGCCGTTGCCGCAATCCCACGACTGGATGGTGGCGCGCACGCTGATCGGACCGCGGGCGCCCGACGCTATCGGCAGATTGTCGACAGTCTGATTGTTGAACAACTGCTTCCAGCCGAACTGCTGGAATCCATGCTCAAGCAGACTGGCCGCACGGATGTTACGATCCCGGCCCGAAGGTTCTCCCAACACCACGGCCATCAACCGCCGTCCGTCACGCGTCGCGCTAGCCACGACGTTGAAGCCGGAGTTGCAGATGAAGCCCGTCTTCAGGCCATCCGCGCCATCAAGGGTCCGCAGCAGCGCGTTGTGGGAGGAAAGGCGGATTTTTCCGATCCGCATCTGCGTCATAGCCCAGTACTCTGCGTACTCGGGGAACTCGTGGGTGACAGCACGGGCCAGCTTGGCCAGATCGCGTGCGGTAGAGACTTGATTGACCTCCGGCAAGCCATTCGGATTGACGAAAACAGTCCGTGTCATGCCGAGTTCGCGAGCGGTGGCATTCATATCGGCCACAAACTGCGCCTCCGAACCCGCCACTTTTTCCGCCAGCATCACGGCGACGTCGTTAGCCGACTTCACGATAAGCGACTGCAGCGCCAGTTCGACGGTCAGTTCCCCGCCGATGGGAAGCCCGATCTTGGACGGCGGCTGTTTATGAGCCAGCTCCGAGCAGACGACTTTGTCGGTGAGGCTGAGCTTGCCTGCCTTGATGGCCTTGAAGGTCAGGTAGGCCGTCATGATCTTGGTCAAGGAGGCGGGATGCCACTGGTCGTCCATTTCCTCGGCGTACAGAACTTTGCCATCAGCCGCATCGAACAACAGCGCGGGTCCGGCCAGCGCCGGCACAGACGCAGGAAGCCCAAGCGCCAGCACAATAAGGAAGTTTTTCACAATAAGGCGCATCATGTACCCCGTTTAATCGTTCCAGCTAACATAGGGGCGGCCACAATCGCAACGTGCGCCACCACAAATGGGATGGATGGAGTGGCAGATGTTCGGCGTTGATGACCCGTTTGCCACGATGTTCCCCGTACTGTTTGGGCTCGGCACTGTCCTCGTGTTCGTCGTCTTTTCGATGACCCGGAAAAACAAGGGCAAACGGCAGCTGGAATTGGAACTCGGTATGTCCGGCGATGTTGTCCGATCCCGTTCCTGGAGTGGGAGACGGCCACCATCACTCTCAAGTGGCGACGCGCGTTCCCAGGCTCACTGCTATGCTGGTGACGGCGCTGGAGACGGCGCAGATTGATCCTGTCGCCAAGACCCGCCGCGAGCGGTCTCAAGTCTGCGCGCGTCTGGCGAGCAATAACGCCCAATCGAAATTGGTGCCTCAGGAGGGACTCGAACCCCCACACCCTTGCGGATAGCAGATTTTGAGTTTGCCGCGTCTACCGTTCCGCCACTGAGGCCGCGTGATAAGCGAACCGGCGTTCTATAGCCGGGATCGCCGTGCCGTCAACGCACCCTGATAAGCTCCCTCAGATCTCGAGCCGCATATGAGCCGAAAAGAAAAGTGCCTCCCGGGCCGGACTTCGATGACTGCAAGGGCGCAATATCCAGCTCGGCATAGAAAGGTACCGCAATGCGCCCCCCCATGCAGTCGCGCTGTACCCAGCCGGCAACTCGACCGCCGGCCAGACGCTACTTCCAACTGAAAGTTGTGCGGCCGGACCAATGCACATGCTCGACGATGGCGACATGGGCACCGACCTCGGGATGGGTGGTCTTCAGCGCCATAACATGGGCGTGGCGTCCATCTTCGAGACGGATATCGACCGCCAGGCCGTTTTGAATGGCCTGCGTGGAGCCCCCTTGGATCGGCGAGACTTTTTCGACCACGCCCGCGACCTCATGCTTGTCGACGTGGGCATCGAGGTCTTCGAACCAAACAGCCACTGCAAGCGCGGCTACGCCCGCAAGAGCCAGAGCGCCGCGCCTCAGCCACTGCTTGCGGACTTCGCGCTCGAATTTCAAGCGTGTCTCTTCGCGCATATAGTCGTCCTTGTTCCTACGCCGCCTTCGGACTCGCGTCTACCAGACGCACGATGTCGGCCATGATGTCATTCAACTGGAAATCCTTGGGCGTATAGACGGCAGCAACGCCGAACGCTTTAAGTGTCTTCTCATCCTCGGGAGGGATGATGCCGCCCACGACGACAGGTACATCGCCCAGCCCTTCCTTGCGCATCCGCTCCATGACTTCCTTTACAAGCGGCACGTGACTGCCCGACAGGATCGACAGACCGACGACATGCACCGCCTCATCCAGCGCCGCACGCACGATCTGCGCCGGCGTCAGGCGGATGCCCTCGTAGACAACCTCCATGCCGACATCGCGTGCGCGCACTGCAATCTGCTCAGCGCCATTCGAGTGGCCGTCGAGACCGGGCTTTCCAACCAGAAACTTGATGCGGCGGCCGATCTTGTCGGACACAGCCTCGACGGACTGGCGCACCGTGTCGAGACCTGCTCCATCGCGCTGCGCGGCGGCCTGGGCCACGCCGGTCGGCGCGCGATACTCACCGAAGATCTGGCGCAGCGCGCTCCCCCACTCACCCGTGGTGACGCCGGCCTTCGCGGCGGCTATGGAGGATTCCATAATGTTGCGCCCTTCCTTGGCCGCACTCTCGACTTCGGCAAGCGCAGCCGCGGCGGCCTTGTTGTCGCGCGACGCCTTCCAGGCCTTCAACCGCTCGACTTGCTCGGCCTCCACAGCCGGATCGACGACCATGATCGCTCCCTCGCCCGTGGTCAGCGGAGACGGTTCGGTCTCGGTCCACTTGTTCACGCCGACTACGATCTGGTCGCCGCTCTCGATGCCGGAAAGGCGGTTCGTGTTGCTCTCCACCAGACGACGCTTCATGTAGTCGATCGCGGAGACCGCACCGCCCATGGACTCGATCGTCTTCAGCTCGGCCTTGGCCTGCTCTTTCAGCTCATCGACCTTTCGCTTGATCTCCACCGAACCGTCAAAGATATCGCCATACTCGAGCAGATCGGTCTCGTAGGCGAGGATCTGCTGCATGCGCAGCGACCATTGCTGATCCCAAGGCCGCGGAAGGCCCAGCGCCTCGTTCCATGCTGGCAGCTGCACGGCGCGAGCGCGCGCATTCTTCGATAGTGTGACGGCGAGCATCTCGAGCAGGATGCGATAGACGTTGTTCTCCGGCTGCGGCTCGGTGAGACCCAGCGAGTTCACCTGCACGCCATAACGGAAATAGCGGTGTTTTGGCTCGGTCACGCCGTAGCGCTCGCGGCATATTTCTTCCCACAGCTCGGTGAATGCCCGCATCTTGCACATTTCGGTGACAAAGCGCATTCCCGCGTTAACGAAGAAGGAGACGCGGCCCACGACGTTGCCAAACTCGGCCGCCGGCACCTCGCCCGAGGCCTTGACCGTATCGAGCACGGCGAGCGCGGTGGCGAGCGCGAACGCAAGCTCTTGAACCGGCGTCGCGCCCGCTTCCTGGAGATGGTAGGAGCAGACGTTCGTCGGGTTCCACTTCGGCACCTCGCGCGTAGAGAATACGATGGTGTCCTTGATCAGGCGCAGAGAGGGCTCCGGAGGAAACACATACGTGCCGCGCGACAAATACTCCTTGATGATATCGTTCTGGATGGTGCCGGTCAGCTTCGCACGTGAAGCGCCGGTCTCGTCCGCAACCGCCACGTAGAGCGCAAGAAGCCACGCCGCAGTGGCGTTGATCGTCATGGAGGTGTTCATCTGGTCGAGCGGAATGCCCCCGAGGAGGGTGCGCATATCACCCAGATGCGATACGGGCACCCCGACCTTTCCCACCTCACCGCGGGCGAGCTCGTGATCGCTGTCGTATCCGGTCTGAGTCGGCAGGTCGAAGGCGATGGACAGACCCGTCTGACCCTTGGCCAGATTCTTCTTGTAGAGTTCGTTGGACTTGGCTGCAGTCGAATGACCGGCATATGTGCGGAAGAGCCAGGGCCTGTCCCGCCCGCCCGTCTGCCCTGCCGCCTTTGTGATGTCCTTCTCAGCCATGGTTGTTCCCTAACGGTTCTGCCGTCCCGAAGACCGCTTTCCTTTAAACTATTCATCCGCCTTGGCAACGCAAAGCACCCTCCTGTCGCAAGGCCGGCCAAGGACGGAGCGGGCGGTCAGCAGTCCGAAAATGCCTCGAATTCGGCCCCGGCGCTTATGGAGGCCGCCGCGGCAACGAAGCGGGACCGGAAAGCGGGTTGTAGGGGTTACGAAGGGACCTTGGAGGATGCGGCTTCCATCGAGCGGTCGCGCTCCTCTTTGTTGATGGGACGGCTCCGGTCCAGAATCGCCTGCCACAGGCGCAACATCAGCAGTGTGGCCACGAAACCCAAAATAATGCCCACGAGGCCCAGGAGGATTGTATTGGCGTCCTTGTAGCCAGTAAAACTGAACCCGGTCATGCGCGCGGCATAAAATGTCAGCAGAGCCCCCGCCGCCATCCCTGGTGCAAAGAGGGCCGTGAACGTCTTGGAATCCATGGCGATATGAATAAGCAGAAGCGCCCACGCCAACATCACGACCGTGATGGTCTGGGCGTAGCTGTCGATTCTCAGAATGTCTGTGATGATATCCAAGACGTCGATCATGGATTGCGCCTCGCGAGGGGGCCCGGGCTATCAGCCGAACTTCGGCACCCGATGACCTTCATCACAATAGACAGATGTCGTTAACGGGTCGTTGAAGGATCAGATGTGGCGGCAAGAGGCCCCTTTATTGCGTCGCGAAAAAGTGCTTGAAACATGCCCGTCACAAAAAAGACAGGTGGGCGGGTCCGCGGAAGGGCGCGTCAGCCACCAGGGATCGACGACGGTCAGGGAGAGACGGGAGCATGTCGAGCCAAAAATCCGCCACTGGAAGCCAGACGGCGGGAGCACTAGGGGCACCGGCCATCGTAGCCGCCAAGAAGGATCTGTACGAGATCGGAGAAATTCCGCCGCTCGGTCACGTTCCCAAGAATATGTATGCCTGGGCAATCCGCGAAGAGCGGCATGGCGAGCCCGACAAGGCCATGCAGATCGAAGTGCTGCCAACCTGGGAGTTGGATAGCCACGACGTGTTGGTGCTCGTGATGGCCGCGGGCGTTAACTACAATGGCGTATGGGCGTCTCTCGGCGTGCCGATTTCGCCGATCCGCGACGTCCACAAACATCCCTACCACATCTGCGGTTCCGACGCGTCGGGCATCGTCTGGGCTGTCGGCTCCAAGGTGAAGCGCTGGAAGGTCGGCGATGAAGTCGTCATCCACTGTAACCAGGACGACGGTGACGACGAAGAGTGCAACGGCGGCGACCCCATGTTCTCGCCGTCCCAGCGGATCTGGGGATATGAAACGCCAGACGGCTCTTTTGCACAGTTCTGCCGCGTGCAGGACCGTCAGCTTCTCGAGCGGCCCAAGCATCTGACCTGGGAAGAAAGCGCCTGCTACACGCTCACACTCGCCACCGCCTATCGCATGTTGTTCGGCCACCGTCCGCACGTTCTGCGTCCGGGCCACAACGTGCTGGTGTGGGGTGCGGCCGGCGGTCTCGGCGCCTTCGCCGTTCAGCTGTGCGCCACGTCGGGAGCCAATGCGATCGGCATTATCTCAGACGACGACAAGCGTGATTTCGTCATGCAGCTCGGCGCCAAGGGTGTCATCAATCGCAAGAACTTCAAGTGCTGGGGCCAGCTACCCAAGGTCGGTTCGTCCGAGTACAACACGTGGCTCAAGGAGATGCGGGGCTTCGGAAAGGCGATCTGGGACATCACTGGCAAGGGCGTGAACGTCGACTGCGTATTCGAGCACCCCGGTGAAACGACGATCCCGGTTTCGGTGCAGGTTGTGAAGCGCGGCGGCATGGTCGTTATTTGTGCGGGCACGACGGGCTACAATCTCACGATGGATGCCCGGTATCTCTGGATGCATCAGAAGCGCGTTCAGGGCTCGCACTTCGCCAACCTCGCCCAGGCGAGCCAGGCCAACAAGCTGGTCGTCGAGCGACGCATCGATCCTTGCATGTCCGAGGTCTTTTCCTGGGAGCACATCCCCAAGGCGCACATGGTCATGATGCGCAACGAGCATAAGCCCGGCAACATGGCAGTGCTGGTGTCGGCTCCGACCACGGGCCTCAAGACACTGGAAGACACGATCGAGGCCAGCGAGCAGCGCCGCGCCTGATCGCAGGCTTGTGAGGTCTGAACGGAAAAAAGGCGGGCGGCCTCAGGCAGCCCGCCTTCACTATCTGCACGAAGCTACGAGCACAGCGCCTGTCAGGCGATCTCGACAACTTCGCTCTTATTGTTGTTGTCGTGGCCGTTGCCATTCCCCAGCTTCTTCAGCTCCATGATCCCGCGATTGATCTCCGCGCCCAGAATGATGATGATCGCCGTGAACTGGAAGAAGATGAGCGAGATCATCAGCTGCGAAAGGCCGGCATAGAAACGGGTGTAATGGCTGAGATCGAGGTAGTGCGAATAGAGCGCCGCTACCGCCACCCATAGCAGCACAGACAGAAGAACACCTGGCCAAACGTCGGCGAGGCGGCGCTTGCCGGCTGCCAGCCAGAGATGGAAAGCGATGAGCTGAGACGCGATTACCACGACCGCAAGAGCGTAGCGCTGGATGGTATCCCACCAGGTGGAGTCCAGAATACTCTTGGCCCACTCCGGCTCGAATTCCGCAAGCTTCTCGGCGATCGCAGGACCGAATAGAACGCCCCACGTCAAGACTAGCATGGAGATGGCGCTGACAAACACGAACAGCATGCTGATCAGCAGGCAAACGGGGTAGCGCCTCGTCTCCTGGACCCGATAGGCACTGTTCAAGGCAGCCCTCATGGTCTCGATGGCACTCGTAGCAAAGAAGAGAGCGACGAAGCCGGAGACCGTCAGAAGGTCGATACGGCTGGAGCCCATGACGGATTCGACTTGCGGGGCGAGAGCGGATGCCACCGCCTCGGGCAGAATGTCGAAGAGCTGCGCGACCGAGCGGGCGGCAAGATCCCGGCCGCCAAAAACACCCGACAGCGCGCCCACGAAAATGCAGAATGGAAAAAGGGAAACAACGAACGAGAAGGCGACCGCGCCCGCAAGCGAGAAGCCGGAATGCTCGTAAAGCCTATAAACGGCACCCAAAAATGCTCGATAGCGCTTCATGCCAGGGGGAGGGTCTCGATCCAAAGGCGGCAAACTAGCCTCAGCGGACCGAAGGGTCCATGACGCAGATGCAACGCGGTCCGGTTATTCTCCAGGCATTTTGCACGGTTGAAGCGCAATCTGCATGCGGCGAACCGCTCCCTTAAGATCTGAGGACTGACCAAATCGGCTAGATATACTCGAATTGATCATTATATAGGCCCTAAGTTCGCCGCTTGCGCCACCTCGCTCTGCCGGGGGGCGGCTGGCCCCTCGGCAAGGCCAACACCCTCGAAACGCCTGTGTTCGGTCACCACGGTCCGATCCAGTCCTGGCGGCATCGCGTAATTTCATACATAGCATCAGAGAATTCAAACGAGCCCCAGGGGCCAAGGCTCCTGGGTGAAGGCTTCTCCCGATGAAACCGAGCCCTCAACCCTCGCGTGGCCTAGCTTATGGCCAGCGCGCGGGTTGAATCACAAGCGCTGCAGGGGCACCCTGCTTCGTTCGGGTGATGTCCGCGCTGGCATGTCGCGCGACGAGCGCATTGCCACGCGGGGTGGCGCGGATAATTTGCACGGCGAACAAGGGGCCCGCCGGACCGGCTACGGACGCCCTGTCAAGATCTTGGAGGACGACGAGAATGACCATCGCACAGCTCAAGGCCCAGTCCGACGTTCTGGCTTCGGATCCCGACCGCCTGATCGCGCGGACCGCCGAGGTGGTCAGTGCAGCCGATCGCATCCTGGCGCTCGCCAAGACCGGTGTGCGCCAGCGCATCCAGGATGCAGGGGGTATCGATGCGGCCCAGCATGCCGCCCACGGCCTCGCCTGGCTCGCCACCACTGTGGAATCGCTTCGCCAGTTGAACGTTTGGGCCGCGACGCTCCATTCTGAGGGTAATTTCGGCGAGTTCGAACAGCTCTTGTTGGCCGCGGCATTTGCAGAATACGGCGCGCAGATCGCCGGTGGCATCCCGATGAGCCAAGTGGAAATCATCCGCCCCGAACAGCTCGGCATCCCGCGGGCTGATATCCGCAAGTATGAAGACGCCATCGCCGACGTTGTCGAGGCCGGCAGCTCAGAGAGCGTCAAGCAGCGCCTCGCCGACCTCATCGAGGCCATGCAGGGAGCGACGACCTACGGTAACACCGGTCTCGACGAAACGCATGCCGAGATCCAGGAACAGATGAAGACGTTCTCGGATGCCGAAGTCGTGCCGCATGCCCACGAGTGGCACCTGAAGAACGAATACATTCCTCTCGATGTCGTCCAGCACCTCGCTGAACTCGGCGTCTTCTCGCTTTCGCTACCGGAAGAATTCGGCGGCATGGGCCTCGGCAAGCTGGCCATGTGCGTGGTCTCGGAAGAGCTTTCGCGCGGCTACATCGGCGTAGGCTCGCTGGGAACGCGCGCCGAGATCGCCGGTGAACTTATCCTGCACAACGGCACGGCCGAACAGAAGGCCAAGTATCTGCCCAAGATCGCAACCGGTGAGATCCTGCCGACCGCAGTCTTCACCGAGCCCAACACCGGATCGGACCTCGCGTCTCTGAAGACGCGCGCGGTGAAGGAAGGCGACGTTTACAAGATCACCGGCCAGAAGACCTGGATCACGCACCCGGTCCGCGCCGATGTCATGACAGTTCTGACGCGCACGAACCCGGAGGAGAAGGGCTACAAGGGCCTCTCCATGTTCCTGGCTGAGAAGCCGCGCGGCACCGACGACAATCCGTTTCCAGCCAAAGGCATGACCGGCGGTGAGATCGAAGTGCTCGGCTACCGCGGCATGAAGGAGTACGACATCTCCTTCGACGCCTTCGAAGTGCCTACTGAGAACCTGCTTGGTGGCGTCGAGGGCCAGGGCTTCAAGCAGCTCATGGCGACTTTCGAAGGGGCCCGCATTCAGACCGCCGCGCGCGCAGTCGGCGTCGCCCAGTGCGCGATGGATCTGGCTCTCAAGTACGGCTTGGAACGCGTGCAGTTCGGCAAGCCGATCTACAAGTTCCCGCGCGTCGCCAACAAGGTCGTGATGATGGCGGTCGAGACGATGATCGCCCGCCAGCTGACGTACTTCGCCGCCCGCGAGAAGGATCAGGGCCGCCGATGCGACCTGGAAGCCGGCATGGCGAAGCTGCTCGGCGCCCGCGTCGCCTGGGCCAACGCTGATAACGCTCTGCAGATTCACGGCGGCAATGGCTTCGCGCTCGAGTATCCTGTGTCCCGTGTGCTTTGTGACGCGCGTATCCTCAACATCTTTGAAGGTGCCGCCGAGATCCAGGCGCAGGTCATCGCCCGGCGTCTGCTCGAAGGTGCCAACTAAAGGCCGGACCCGTCGCTGTGCCGCGCTCCACGCTGATGCTTGCAGTCATGGCGGCGCCGTTGATTTTCAACGGCGCCTTTTCGCTGACGATCATCCGCTGAAGGGAACCCGCTGGGCGCTGAAAAAAGTGCAGGGCGTCGCAGTCCACACCGGCCTTACCCTGAGCTTCGAGGACACGCGCGTAACAGGCAGCACGGGCTGCAACCGGTTCTGGGCGCCGGTTGACTACCTCCCCGCACCCGCCATCGATATCGGCCCGCCGCAGAGTGCCCGGCTCTATTGCCAGGGCGCGATGGCGGTGGAGCGCGCCTACCTGGCCTCCCTCGAAACGGTCGTGACATTCCGGATCGACGGTTCAATTCTGCAAATGTCATTGGATGACGGGGATATTTTCCTCGAACTGGAACGCGATCAGACCAGCAGCCCCTAGTTGTTCTGTCGGGCTGAACCTAAAAAACTCGCGGCTGGGCGACGGATTTGCTCCTCATCATCGTTATCCCATGTACGTCCGGTTTTCCGAAGGAGCCGCGCGCTCGAAGAATCGCCCGGGGAAGGCGCTTTCGCGTGTGAAATCGATCATGAGCAAGGAGCGACACAAATGAGAAAGACTGCCATGACGTTGGCCGCACTGGCCATCGGCGGCCTGATGAGCACGTCAGTGTCCGCCGCGCCGCTGAGTTCTGTAGCCAGCGCCGGTGTGAAGCAGGGCTTGGCGAATTCGAATGTCGAGCAAGTTCATAAAAAGAGGCGGGGTTGGAAGCACCACCGCCACTGGAAGAAACCCCGCGGATACCGCTACTACGGCCACCGTTATCCCCACTACCGGGGCTGGTACCGCTACAATTACCGCCCTTATGACTGGCGCACTCGCGGATGCGTGGTGATCGGTCCCGTTTGGTTCTGCCCCTGAGGCTGTCATCAGTTAACTTCAACATGGTAAAAGCATCTGGATTGGGCGGTGGTCAGACGGCCGCCGCCCTTTTGCCGCGCGCGAATTGTGCGACAGATTGCACCGCATGCCAAACTTCAGGCAGTGTCTCGACAAGCCGCCACACTTGGCCGTCATGAGAAGCTGAGATCAGGGAGTGCTCGCCATGAGATCAGGATTTTTCGTAAAGCCTTCTGCGGCGCTAGCCGTTCTGTGCCTCACCGTCTTCGCCGCGATCCCAGCCTCCGCAAAATCGTGCGGCAATGGTCCGGCAGGATTTCCAGCATGGCTCGACAGCTTCGAGGATCGCGCTCGCGCCGCGGGCATCTCGCAGGCGACGCTCAATCGCGCCCTCTCCGGGGTCACCTACGACCCTACCGTTATCCGCCGCGACCGAAATCAGAAGTCCTTCAAGCTGAGCTTCGAGCAATTCTATGCCCGCCGGGTCGGCTCCTATCTGTTGAAGTCGGCCCGCTCCAAGATGAAGACTCATGCGGCTCTGCTTGCGCGCGTCGAAAAGCGCTACGGCGTGCCGAAGGAAATCCTTGTTTCGATCTGGGGATTGGAGACCAACTTCGGCCGCGATGGCGCGGGCAAATATTCCATCATCCGCTCCATTGCCACGCTCGCCTATGACTGCCGCCGCTCGGAGTTCTTCACCGGACACCTCATGGCGGCATTGCGCATCGTGCAGAAGGGCGACATGACCCCAGCGCAGATGCGCGGAGGTTGGGCCGGCGAAATCGGCCAGGTTCAGTTCCTGCCCGGCTCGTACGACAAGTACGCGGTCGATTTTGATGGCGACGGACGACGCGACCTCGTCCATTCCGTTCCAGACATGCTGGCCTCCACCGCCAATTTTCTCAAGGGTCATGGCTGGAAATCGGGACAGCCTTGGGGGCCGGGCACGGCGAACTACAGCGTGATCAAGGACTGGAACCGCGCCGATGTATACGCGCGCACCATTGCAGTCATGGCGCAGCGGCTACAGTAACCAGCCGCTTGCCCTCACGGCCGCCGGATGCCATGACGCTGGCCATGACTCGATCACAACCATCTGAATCCGATCTGCGCGTCATCTCCCTCATAGCAAGCGCGACGGAAATTCTCCATGCCCTCGGCGCTGGCGCCACCCAGGTCGCCCGCTCACACGAGTGCGACTATCCCGTCTCCGTCCTCGAGCTGCCTCAGCTGACAAGGGCCAAGTTCAAGGTCCACGGCGCCACCAGCGCCGAGATCGACCGATCGGTAAAGGGACTCATCGAGCAGGGGCTCGCCGTCTACGAGGTCGATGCAGATCGTATGCGCGAGTTGTCTCCGAACCTTATTCTAACCCAGGACCAGTGCGAGGTCTGCGCCGTCTCGCTCGCAGATGTCGAGCGCGCGCTTTGTACCTGGACCGATAGCGCAGCACAGATCGTGTCACTGCGCCCGCACACGATGGACGACGTCTATGCCGACATCCACCGCATCGCCAGGGACATCGGCCGTCCCGAGGCGGGGTTCACTTTGGTCAATGAGATGCAGGAGCGGATCGCCGCCATCACCCGCGCCGTCGCCGGACGCCCGCGACCCGTGCTTGGTTTCATCGAGTGGATCGAGCCGCCCATGTCGGGTGGCCACTGGATGCCCGAACTGATCGCCGCCGCGGGCGGAACGAGCCCATTCGGGGTCAAAGGCGAGAACTCGCCCTGGATCACGTGGGAAGAGGTGGCGGCGGCAGACCCCGATGTCATCCTCGTCGCACCCTGCGGTTACGAGATCGAGACATCGCTGCCGGAACTGAAGGCGCTGCGCGATCACCCTATCTGGAGCAGGCTGAGGGCCGTGCGCGAAGACCGCGTATTCGTTGCGGACGGCAACGCGTTCTTCAACCGGCCCGGCCCGCGACTTGTCGAAAGCGCGGAGATCCTCGCCGAGATCCTGCACCCGGACGTGTGCGCATACGAACATCAGGGCAAGGCCTTCGTTCCCCTCCCCGGCTAGCGGCCGAAAATCCCTCTGCGAAATCTTTCTCAAGCGTCCCTTAGGAGCCCCGTCCATGACCCAGCGCACGATCCTTATCACCGGCTGTTCGTCGGGGATCGGGCTGGCGTCCGCCAGAGTTATGAAGGCGCGCGGCTGGCGTGTTATAGCCACCGCCCGGCGCACGGAAGACCTTGAGATGCTGCGCCAAGATGCCGGGGTCGAAGCCCTACCGCTCGAACTGGCTGAACCTGCCTCGGTAGCGGCATGCGCCGAAGTTGCCCTTGCTCTCTCCGGAGAAAAGCTGGATGCGCTCTTTAACAATGCGGCGTACGGCCAAGTGGGGGCGGTCGAGGACCTGACAGCCGACGTGCTCCGCCGCCAGATCGAGGTCAACCTCATCGCCCAGCATGACTTGACCCGGCGCTTGGTGCCTGCCATGCGTCGACAGGGGCAGGGGCGTATCGTTCAGTGCTCTTCCGTGCTCGGTCTCGTGTCGGCTCCGTTCCGCGGCGCATACTGCGCTTCCAAGTTCGCGATGGAAGCCTTGAGCGATGCCATGCGCATGGAACTCGCCGGCAGCGGAATCCATGTCGCGCTGATCGAACCGGGGCCGATCCGTACCCGTTTCGTCGCGAGCGCCCTGACCAACTTCGTCGAAACCGTGGATATCGCGGCCTCATCCCACCGCGCGCACTACGAGGCGCGGCTCGCGCGCATGGAGCAGGGTGGCAAGAACACATTCAAACTTGAACCCGAGGCTGTTGCCGCCAAGCTCGTTCATGCCGTAGAGAGCCCCCGGCCCCGGCGGCGCTATTACGTCACGACACCCACGTACGCCACCGCAGCTCTGAAGCGGCTGGCCCCGCAGGCCGCCGTCGACTGGTTCGTGCGCCGGATGTGACCGCCAAAAAAAGAAGCGGAACCTTTGGGCCCCGCTTCTGCTTGATTTTGGCTTGAGCGCAGGTCGGCGCGCCTATTTTGCGCGCACGCTGATGGCCGTGCGGCGGTTCTTGGCACGACCTTCCTCTGTACTGTTGTCGGCGACAGGGTACTGATCGCCGTAGCCTTCTGCCTCAACGCGATCTGCCGCGATGCCGCCATCCACGATGGCCTGCATAACCTTCTTGGCCCGGTCATCGGAGAGCCGCAGGTTGAACGTCGGATTGCCTGTGTTGTCGGTGTAGCCACCGATTTTCACCTTCACAGCCGGGTAGGCGTTGAGGATCGCGATGACGTTGTCGACCTGTGCCTTCGATTCCAACGTCAAAGTCGAGGAGGCAGTCTCGAATGTCAGTCGGTCGAAATCGAACCAGACGCCCTTGTCGATGACCGCATCGGGATTGGAGATGAATTCGACGAGCTTTGTTTCCACGCCGTCAGCCGCAGCCTCGATATCCGTGCCGCCCGCCAGCCCGATGCGGGCAAGCCCGCCGGCGGCCGGCGCTGGCTCGGCCGCAGGCGCTGGCTCAGGTTCCAGAGCGGGCTCCGGTGAAGCCGCCGGAGCGGGTTCCGGCTCGGCCGCGGGCGCAGGCTCGGGTGCCGCCGCGACCGGGGCCCCGGGCTCAGGCACGGCGCTGTGGTTCAATTGCTCCCAGATAAGCCAACCCATGAACCCGATCGGCAGAAGGAGCCAGAGGAAGGACGAGAAAATGCCCCGATCGTGACGGTTGGTCGACGCGGCCGTGGCTGCTGTCGAAGCTGCGTTCGTCGTCGTTGAACCCACCGCGCGGGTTGCCGTTGCTGCCCCGCCCGCCAGGGCAGCTGCCCCGGACGTTGCAGCGGCTGCAACACCGGAAGTAGCTGCGGTAGCCAGGCCGCCGAGCGACGGCAGGAAGCCCGAGAGCAGGGAGCTACGCTCCTGACCGAGAAGGGCCGCCAGAGCCGGGCCCGTCAGGGCACCCCCTCCGAGACGCCGTCCGATGGCCGAAAGCACGAGCGGCGCTGCAAGATTGAACAACGACGACGAGGCCGTCGGCTTTATGCCGAGCACGTCGGCAATTTTGTGCACTTGGGAGGCCTGCCACACGCCGAACAGCGAACCCATCAAGCGGTTTCCGGAAAGGATTGCCGTGGTGCTAGGGATACCGCCGGCGAGAAGACCCTTGAGATCGGAAAGGCCCGACTGATCGCGCGCGAGGGCATTGGTCGCATCAGCGATGCTTGCCATGGCACCCTCGTCGCCGGCCTTTTCGACCAGGGCCCCCAGGTATCGGGTGACCGCGTCCCCAATGCCGCGGCTGGCAGTATCTGCTGAAAGGCCAACAAGCGGGCCCACAGCGTTCATGAGGTTTGGCGTGATGAGACCATTCAGGATCTCGAAGACACTGGTCGACATAAACTCCTCCACAGACCGCGAATGGCGCGGGACAAAAGCGCCATTACCTGCTCCCCCGCCCGCAACGGGCACAAAACTGTCCGAGAACGCAATAGCCGGAAGGCACCAAAGAGCCAAGCAGCAAAGAATTTCTACGCTCGGTGATAGGGGTGATTGGTGAGAATTGTGGCAGCCCGATAGAGTTGCTCGGCCAGCACGACCCGGGCCAGTCCGTGCGGAAGCGTGAGAGGACCGAGGGAGATTTTGAGCGCGGCGGCTGTAAGTACCTGCTCTCCGTGACCGTCGGGACCGCCGATGAGAAAAGCGCAGGATTTGGTCCCCTGGTCGGCCAGCCTTTGGAGATGGCGCGCGAACTCTTCACTGGATAGTGTTCTTCCGGCCACTTCGAGCACAATAACCAGGCTCCGCCCGGCTGCGCTCAGAAGGCGCTCGGCTTCCTCAGCCTTGCGCTCCTCGGCCACGGCGGACCGGCTCTCGGGAAAGTCCTTGATGCCCAGAGGGCCGAGCCCACACGCACGGCCCACCTGGTCAAAACGCTTCTGATAACGCGAAATAATTTCCGCTTCGGCCTGATCCTTGAGACGGCCGATCGCCAGGATTTCTATGCGCATGGCGCGCCGTGCCTCAGTGGGCCGCGTCTGCCGGGCGCTCGACCGACCACATCTTCTCGAGGTTGTAGAAGTCGCGCACCTCGGGACGGAACACATGGACAATGATGTCGCCGGAATCGATCAGGACCCAATCGCACGCCTCAAGTCCTTCGACCCGAACCGTGCGACAGCCAGCATCTTTGAATTTCTGGCGAAGCTTATCGGCAATGGCCCCGACATGGCGATCCGTGCGCCCGGAGGCGATGACCATGTAGTCGCCGATGGAGGACTTGCCGGCCAGATCGACGGTGACGATCTCTTCGGCCTTGGCCTCGTCGAGCCACTCGACAACGTCCTTCAAGAGTTCGGCCGTTTGAGCCGAGTGGACCGCAGACGCGCTGTCAGGCAGAGCGGCGGCGGAAGAAGCGTCCTTTTTGGCCGCCCCGGTGGTGGTTCGCATGTGTGGGTCCAGTATCCTTTCCTCACGGGTTCGAGCCAGCCCAATAATGGGGTCCGGCCTCGGGTTGGCGCGACACCTTCCGGTAGGAAAGATAGGGCTACCCCGCGGTTCCGGCAACAGGAAGCAGGTACCATTGGTCGATCCATGGCTGGTCAACTTAAAATCAGCGTTAAAAATCAAGCTGTTGCCTGCGGATGGCCGTGGAGGACTGGGGCACGAGCCGAATCGTCAAGAAGACCCATGCTGGCAGCTTGTGCCCAGTCAGTGTGACGGCGCGGGCTTCAGGGATTCGCCGCCGGGACAGCGCCTGGGCCGACGGTGAGGACAGCGCGTTCAACCGCCAGCCGGGCCTGTCGACTACAGCAATCGGCATCCGCGCCGCAATCCCGCGCCAGTCCTGCCAGCGATGAAAGCTGGCCAGATTGTCGGCCCCCATGACCCATACGAACCGCACGCCCGGATAACGCCGGGTTAGGAAAGCGAGCGTCACCGCCGTGAACGGGCTGCCCAGTTCCCCCTCGAATCCCGTCACCTTCATGCGCGGGCCGCGTGCCATACGGCGGACCGCAGCGATCCGCTCCGACAGTGGCTTTAACTCGCCGTGCGACTTTAAGGGGTTGCCTGGCGTCACGATCCACCAGAGCTGATCCAGACCCAGCCGGTTCAGAGCTGCCTTGGCGGCCACGAAATGCCCTTCGTGGGGCGGATTGAACGAGCCTCCCATCAAGCCGATCCGCTGCCCGGAACATACGGGCGGCGTCACCACGTCGATAGAACCGAATGAGAGGGGAGAAAGAGCCAAACCGGACCTCGATTGACGCTGCGCGCCGATGCGGATTTCAGGGGATCATGGCGGCGCCACAAGGCACCGGCAATGCTATAAGCGTCCGGCAACCGCAACAGAAAAAGAGACCGCAGGAGACCTTGTCATGAGTTGCCTTTATGGAGCCCAGCATCGCGCCCTCCAGGACGAGTTTGGCTCCCGCCCCCTCGCCGACCGGATTGAAGCCATTGCGGTAAAGACCGAGATCACAGACCTGGAAAAGGGCTTTATCGAGAGCCGGGACATGTTCTTCCTGTCCTCCATCGACGATAAGGGACGCCCCACCGTTTCCTACAAGGGCGGAGAGCCAGGTTTCGTGCGCGTCGCCGATCCGCAAACCATCGTGTTCCCGAGCTACGACGGCAACGGCATGTACCTGTCCATGGGCAACATCGCAGGCAACTCGGAAATCGGCATTCTCTTTATCGACTTCGAAAAGCCCTTCCGCATGCGCCTCCAAGGCCGCGCGGAAGTCTCGCGCGACCCGGCGAAGCTCGCACTCTTCAAGGAAGCCGAGCTTGTCGTGACGGTCGCGCTGCACGAGCTCTGGATGAATTGCCCGCGCTACGTTCATCGCTATCAGAAGGTGGCCCAATCCCGCTACGCGCCAAAGGCTGAGGCCGAGACACCTTTCTGCGAATGGAAGCGCATCGACGGGATCCAGGACGTTCTGCGTCCGCACGAAACCGCCGTGGTCGAGAAAGTCGGCGAGATCACCATCGACGACTGGATGGGCAAGGTGCTCACAGGCGACGAGCAAGCGTGAGGCGTGGTGGGTCCCTCATGACGGACAGGTATTGTCCGCCACCAGATTTCGCCATACCGAGATCGGAAGAGCCGTGTTGGAGAGCCCACTTCCCGCCCCGACCAGAATAGCTGCGATTTCGAGACGGCCATCGTTGATCGTGAACAGTGGCCCGCCGGAACTGGCCGGATGCGTATCGCAGTCGACGAGCCACAGAGGATCGTCATTGCCGGACCGCAATAGGCTGCAATTAAAGTGCGCAGACAGCGCGTAACGCCTGTCGGCTGGATACGCAGCGTGTACCAGGGCCCGGCCGGGTTGAGCGTTCTGGTTTCCTGCCAAGGGCGCCGGCGCCACATCGAGCGCCTCGTTTAAAACGATAGCGACCGCATCCTGGAAGAAGGCAGGAAGCGGTACATCGCGCGGACGCGTCGATGGCTCCTCGGCCTCCGGCCAGAGGAAAACATAGTCCTTCAAGAAACGAAGACACTTGGCGGTACCGTGGCCTTTCCGTTCCGGGCCGCGAACGCCAGGAAGGAAGTGGATATCCTTCAACGGATAGGGCATCCGCTTCCACTCGTTTATGACACAGTGGGCTGCTGTGATGACGAGATCGGGCGCCACCAGCGTTCCGGTGCATTGCCCCGAAGTGCGGTAGCCGCCGATATTGACCTGTCCCACCGCATCCCACGGCACACCTTCTTGTTCTACGCGCACCCTGTCGTCTTCGCCGATGATACCCGGGCGGAGATCGTCGCCCGACGCCGGATAAGACATCGCTACCACCCCCATATGGAACAAAGAACAAAGCCCCGTTCTTTTCATCGATCTGGCTCTCCATGGCCGCGAAAACAAAGCGATCTCAACATATGCCTAAACCCAGCACCCCGGCAGAATTCCGGTGCAGAGCGATAACGCCGGCCGGCAAACGCTGATCGGGCTTGGAGACGAACCCAAGGGGCAAAGAACAGCCAGATGATCCGCTGACAAATTGTCGTGCCCAGGCCATGAGACCTCTCCAATCCCCAGCTTTCTCGATCGCGACCGTAGGCAGCGCGAGGGCCAGTGGCCAAACTCCACCTGTTTGATTCGTTCAACCATTCGGGTCGGAGGCCCAAAATCCATGTCCAAGATCATGCGCGGAGCGATGGCCGGTGTGACCGTGATCGGCCTTATGCTCGGAGCCGCCGCGTCCGCTGATGCGAAAACCTGCGTGAAGAAGGGTGCGATTGGCGAAGCCGGCTCGGAGAAGGACGCAAAGTTCCAGGTCGACGAAGCGCTGCTGCAGGCTGTCGACTGGGGTGCCTGGGCGTCCTGGATGGCGAACGGCACAACGCCGGGCTACACCTTCGGCCCGCGCACCTACCGCTGCCAGAAGGGCGGATCGTGGGGTTGGACCTGCCGCGGTCAGGCAACGATCTGCAAGCTTTAAGTCACCCGCAAGCTGGGGGAATATGAAACGACCGCCCGTGCATGACGCCCGGGCGGTCGTTTTGCTTCCGGTCAAGCTTGGAGATCAACGATACTTCGCCGCGCTGATGAATTCGCCAAAGGCTTCGCACCACACGACCGCCGTCGTATATGCTGACACATCCACGCTGGACGGCACATCCAGAAGAAAGCCGTCGAACGACTTCACGTCGCCGATACGGGCTGACTGATCCTTCACCTTCAAGAAGGATTCCTCGTCCTCGACGAATTCCACTGTCAGGTAGAGCTTGTAGTCGGGACCCGGAGACAGACGCCCCACATGGGCGATCCTATCGCGCATCACACGCACCTCGCCTTCGCCCCAGTGCAGGAAGTCGCTGCCTTTCAGTTTGCGATCGAAGGTCCCTTTGAACTCCGCCGTGGCGGCCGTTGCCTCGAGCGCTGCCTTGTCGGGGCCCGGCGGTGCGGTGAGGATCGGCAAAGTGTACACGCCGAGCGCAAACCCAAGCGCAAGTGCCAGCAGGTGTGTCACCAGAAGAAAAAGCCAGCGCATCAGAAAGATTTCTCCGTGAAGTCGGCCGGGAACTCCCCGCGGCCCGAACTTGCCTGCTTGACCCAAGCCCGCGTCAGCTCGCGCCCCGCAGGGCCGATAGAAGCTCCGGCGTAGGATAGCTGTCGGCAGGCATGCCTAGCTTGATCTGCATGGCCTTCACGGCAGCCCGCGTGTTGGCGCCTACCTTGCCGTCGATCTCACCGACGTCGTAGCCGCGCTTCACCAGCAGTCGCTGCAGCTCCTTCGCCTCGTCCGGCGAGAGCACGGCGATCTGGCGTTTGGGTTTCTTCATGAGCGGCGCACCGTCGATGCGGGTCGCGAGCCACGCCGCCGTCACCGCGTAGTTTAACGACTGGTTCCACTGCAAATACACATTGAAGTTCTCGTAGGCGAAGAATGCCGGCCCGTAGCGTCCCATGGGCAGCAACAAAGAAGCGGGCATCTGATCGCTTTCGAGTGGCGAACCATCGACGCGTTGCACTCCCCACGCGGCCCACTGAGATCGCGGAAACTTCACGGCCAAATCCGCCTTGTCCCAGGGCAAATCTGCCGTCAACACGACTTCCTCCAGCCAGGGCTCGTCGCGCCGCCAACCCAGATGCGACATGTAATTTGCAGTTGATCCGATGATGTCGGTCGGATTGCCGAACAGATCGATGCGGCCGTCCCCGTCATAGTCGATGGCGTGCGCCAGATAGCGTGTCGGCAGGAACTGGGTCTGCCCGATCTCACCCGCCCAAGAGCCGATCATCGTGTCAGGAGTCATGTCGCCCCGGTCGATGATTTCCAGAGCTGCCATCAGCTCGACGCGGAACATCTCGCCGCGGCGGCAATCATAGGCGAGAGTGGTCAGCGAGTTGAGGATCGGCAGATTGCCCATGCCGGCGCCAAAGTCGCTTTCCAGAGCCCAAAAGCCGGTGATGACGGAAGCCGCGACGCCGTAGTCCTTGGCTGCGCGCTCGAAGGCGGCCTTATTCTTTTTGATCTGCGCCCGGCCCGACTGGACGCGGTTGTTCGTGGCAAGTTTGGCTGAGAAGTCTGTGAAGCTCTGCGCGAAGAAGCCCTGCCTCCGGTCGCGGGCAATAACGCCGCGATCCAGCGTGCGACCACCGAGTGCCGTTCGGATCGTCTTCGAGGAGATGCCCTTTGCGGCGGCCTCCTTTCGGAAGTTTGCAAGCCACGTGCCGTAGTCTTCGCTGTTCTTGCAATTGGCGGGCTTCGGCGGCGGCGGTAGACCCGCTGTCGAATACTTCGAGGCGAGAGGGTTAGGCGAGCCGGGTCCGGGGACCTTGCGCTTGATCGGCGCCGCCGTTGCCGGAGAGGGCTCTGCCGCGGCTGCCGGCGCCGCTTCGGCCGCTGCATCGCCCGGCATCAGATTCTGCTGCTCAGCGACCGGCGGTTTGGATTTCGGTTTGGCCGGTGCGGCCGGCTTGTTTTCGACGGGCCCGAACTGGATCCCCTGGGCCCAAGCTGGAGCCACGCTTACGGCCACCACAAGCGCAATTCCGACAGCAAAATTGGCCGCAAACGGTCTCGAACAAGGCATCACCGGGTCCCCTTTCCATCAATCGGGGGCCAGTGATCCAAAGAGGTGTGGCGGCGTCAAGACTTGAACGACAAAAAAGCCGCCTGAGGCCCGCGCGGCCACGATTTCACCGTTTCGTCAAGGCTTGGCGGGAGTGGAGGCCGACCGGGCCGCCTTCATACCGGCGCCCGTCCGCGACTGATACCGGTTTGCCAGGCCCTCCCACTCGATCTCGATCGATCCGCCGGTCGCCCGGTGCTGGCGGTCCCAACTCGTCAAGAGATCGATGCATGCGTGGTCGATATAGTCGAGATCCGCGATGTGGACCTTCACGTGCGTGTTGGGCGGCAGGATCTCCAGCTCAGAGGCAAGCTGTGGCAGCCGAACCAGCGTTGCCGCGCCCTTCAGGTAGAGGTCGACGCGGTTTTCCGCCGGGTTCTCCTTCTTGACTATCTCAAGGTGCGAGAAGGAATAGAGGAGCTTCGCGAGCGACAGTCCGAGACCGGTGAGAACGCCAGTCAGCAAGTCGGTCAACACGATCGTCACGATGGTCGCGATGTAGATGAGCACCTCGCCCCAGCCGTACTTCATAAGGCTCGGCAGGATCTTGGGGTAGGCGAGCTTGTAGCCCGTGAAGACGAGCACCGCGGCGAGTGCCGAGAGCGGAATGTAACTCAGCGTCCACGGTAGCCCGGCGACGAACAGAAGAAGCCAGACGCCGTGCATGATCGCTGAAGCGCGCGTCTTCGCACCGGCTTCCACGTTGGCACCCGAACGTACGATGACCCCCGTCATGGGCAAGGCGCCAAGCGCGCCGCAGATCGCATTGCCGATACCCTGGGCGCGCAACTCCTTGTCGTACTTTGTGCGTTCGCCCGCATGCATCTGGTCTACGGCGGTGGCACACAGAAGTGTCTCGGCGCTGGCGATAAAGGCGACAGAGAAGGCGCCAACCAGTATGGCCGGCTCCATGATCTTCAGGAGCGACTCGGGCCCCGGAGGCACCAGATCGGAGAGGACGTTGGCGTCCACTTTCACATACTGAATGCTGTCGAGACCGAGCGCCGCCGCCGCGATCATTGCAACCGCAACCCCCACGAGCGGGGCCGGCAGGAGCCGCCAGCTCTTCGGTGTCAGCGTGCCCCATCCCGCGATTACGAAAATGGTCAGAAGACCGATTTCGCCCGCCGTCAAATGATAATCGCCGAGGGCGAGCGCGGCCCAAAGGTGGCCGGGGATACCCAGTAGGTTTTGCACGCCCGTGCCGATCGGCTTGAAGTCGAGCATGACGTGAAACTGCGCGGCGAAGATCAGGATGCCGATGCCCGCCAGCATGCCGTGAATCACGGCGGGCGAGACCGCCCGGAACCACTGTCCGAGCTTGAAGACGCCGGCCACGAACTGAATGATGCCGGCAAACAGGACGATGACGCCCAGGGTCTCGACCCCGTGCTTCTCGACGAGCTGCCAGACGAGAACTGCCAGACCCGCGGCCGGGCCGCTCACTTGTAGTGGCGAGCCCGACAGAAAGCCTACGATGAGACCGCCGACGATGCCGGTCACGAGACCTGCGGCGGGCGGCAGGTTAGAGGCGATCGCGATGCCCATGCAAAGGGGCAGCGCCACGAGAAACACGACGATGGAGGCGAGCAGATCTGCACCCCACCTCGACGCGCCCGGTGCAGGCGCACCTTCGGAATTAGCCGTGCTCGGTGTGGTCATGCTTCCCCCGGTGTCTTTCTCGGCATGCGCGCTTCGCCCGGCGCGTCTCCTGCCGGAAAAGTATTTGGCTTGGTGATTGGGTGGCAAAAGCGTCAACGGCCCTCGCCTGCGGAGCTGCATCGACGTTAGTTGGATTGATACGTCGCGGCAACTGGCAAGCCATGGCCCGACGGGCCTGAAAAAGCCCGCAAAAATCCCGTGTATGGTGGTCAGATAAAATGAAAAGCCGGTCACCCTGAGGTAACCGGCTTCCTGTACCGAGCGGCAGAGCCCCCGACGGAGCTCAAAAGGTCAAATCAGCGCGAACCGCCTCGCGGCTTGTCCCTGTCGGAACCACCAGACCCCATCATGCTGGACTGGGCTTCCATCCAGGACGACAGCGCTTGCTGCCAGCTCTTCTGCCACATCTCAGCAGCCTGCATCCAGAACTGGAGCGGCGCGGTCGGCATATTCGCGAGGTCCATGCCGGGGAAGTCCTTCATATTGGGCATCCCGGGCATCTTGCTGAAGTCCGGGAACTGGAAGGGAGAGCCGCCGGACATCGAAAAGCCGGCGCCGGGAGACTTCACCTGCTGCTCCCAGGCGTCCATGACCTGATCGAGCACCTGAAGCTGCATCTTTGAGGCCTGCTGCATCTGCTGCCGGGTCATGTCGACCAGCTCGGGGGGCCAGCCCATGGCCTTGGCCGCCGAGCCCATTTTGTCAAAAACCTTGTTGCCGTGCCGTTCGGCCATGTTGGCCGCGTCCGAGCGCCAGTCGCACATAGCCTCGAAGGCCGCGGTCAGAGACGTGCGGACCTCCTCACTGATGCCGGCGGCATTGAGCGCTTCGCTAAAACCCTTGCCGCGCGAACTTGCATTGCTGCCAGCCATCGTGATCCTCCAGTTAAAATCAACAAATTGGATACCCAAGCTTCATTCTTGCATACGCCTTTGGGACTTAAAAGTCTCGGCTCGATCCTCCGGGCCCGCCCTTTCGTCCCTGCGACGGCTTGACGGTGCCATGAGAACGCCCCTTTTGCGGGGGTTTGGCAAGTGCTATCAGCCGCGCATGACAGACACCTCCCTGATCCGCAATTTCTCCATCATCGCCCATATCGATCACGGCAAGTCCACCTTGTCGGACCGCCTCATCCAGTTGTGCGGCAACGTTTCCGAACGCGAGATGAAAGCCCAGATCCTGGATAGCATGGATATTGAGCGCGAAAGGGGTATCACCATCAAGGCCCAGACGGTGCGCCTCGACTACAAGGCGAAAGACGGAAAGACCTATCAGTTGAACCTGATGGACACGCCCGGCCATGTGGACTTCGCCTATGAGGTCTCGCGGTCGCTCGCTGCCTGCGAAGGCGCCATTCTGGTCGTGGATGCCAGCCAGGGCGTGGAGGCCCAGACGCTCGCCAACGTCTATCAGGCGATCGACAACAACCTGGAGATCCTCCCGGTCCTTAACAAGATCGATCTGCCGTCGGCGGACGAGGACCGCGTAAAGCAGCAGATCGAAGACGTGATCGGCATCGATGCGTCCGAGGCGATCGGCGTCTCTGCGAAGACTGGCCTTAACGTGGCCGCCGTTCTGGATGCCATCGTCGAGCGCCTGCCGCCGCCAAAGGGCGATGCGAAGAAGCCCGTGAAGGCCATGCTGGTCGACAGCTGGTACGACGCCTACCTCGGCGTCATCGTTCTCGTACGCGTCATCGAGGGTACCCTGAAGAAGGGCCAGCGTATAAAGATGATGTCGACGGATGCCAGTTACCAGATCGAGCGCGTGGGCATCTTCCGCCCGAAGCAGGAGATGCTTGCGGAACTGGGTCCGGGCGAGATCGGCTTCTTTACCGCCGCCATCAAGGAAGTGGCCGACACGCGCGTCGGTGATACCATTACCGACGAGAAAAACCCGACTGCCGAAGCTCTACCGGGCTTCAAGCCCGCCCAGCCGGTCGTGTTTTGCGGTCTCTTCCCCGTCGACGCCGCCGACTTCGAGGACCTGCGAGAGGCGATGGGCAAACTCCGCCTCAACGACGCGAGCTTTTCCTTTGAGATGGAAAGCTCTGCTGCGCTCGGATTCGGTTTCCGCTGCGGCTTTCTCGGCCTTCTGCATCTGGAAATAATCACCGAGCGCCTCGAGCGCGAGTTCAACCTTGACCTCATAACCACGGCACCGTCCGTCATTTACCACCTGCACATGAACGACGGCTCGATGATCGAGATGCACAATCCGGCCGACATGCCCGACACGGTCAAGATCGACCACATCGAGGAGCCGTGGATCGAGGCGACGATTCTGGTGCCGGACGACTATCTCGGCGCGGTTCTGAAACTCTGCCAGGACCGGCGCGGACGGCAGAAAAACCTGACTTATGTCGGATCGCGCGCCATGCTGGTGTACGAGTTGCCGCTGAATGAAGTGGTGTTCGACTTCTACGACCGCCTGAAGAGCGTCTCGCGCGGTTACGCCTCTTTTGACTACCACATCAGCGGCTACGAGGAAGGCGATCTGGTCAAGCTCACGCTCCTCGTCAACAGCGAGCCAGTCGATGCGCTTTCGATGATCGTGCATCGCACGCGGGCGGAGAGCCGCGGCCGATCCATGTGTGAGAAGCTGAAGGAACTGATACCGCCGCACCTCTTCCAGATACCGGTGCAGGCGGCCATCGGCGCCAAGGTGATTGCGCGCGAGACCATCAAGGCCCTTCGCAAGGACGTGCTTGCCAAATGCTACGGCGGCGACATCACGCGCAAGCGCAAGCTGCTCGATAAGCAGAAGGCCGGTAAAAAGAAGATGCGCGAGTTCGGCAAGGTTGAAATCCCGCAGGAAGCCTTCATCGCCGCGCTTAAGATGGATGAGAATTGAACATCGCCGCTACTCCAGGCGGTACCGGAGAGACTGTTCAAAGTCCGTTCAGACCACCCTTAGCGTCGCCTGATGAAGGTAGTAACCCATGGCCAGGGCGAGCAGCGGCACGGCGAGCACGTGAACCGCGGCGAGCGTTTTCTGGAGCCGGGGCCGCCTGCTTACAAAGCCGTTGATGCGCAAGACAGAAATCCCGATCATCAGCGTCGTCGCCATGTAATTGAATAGGAAGATGCGGTCCGACACGGTCGTCACATCGCCGTCGATTTCCGGCAGTGAGAGATAGAGCGCCACCGCCGACAAAAGCGCCGTCACCTGTATCGTCACGATCGCCTCGAAGTGCGACAGAGGAATGAAAATGGACAAATACGCTACCGCCAGGATGAAGAGCAGCGGCACGACCACCCGCAGGAAGTAGTCTGTTGTCTCGCGTGACATGAGCCACACAAAGCTCGCCTTGTAGAAGGGGACGACATTCGGCTCCAGATTCCTCACATCCACCGTCGTCACGAAGTCCTCGTCATACCCGACGAACTGCCGATAAGCCGTCCAGCCGTGCGAGTTGACGGCCGTATCCCGCAAGACCTGCGGCGGCGGCTGGACGATAAAGGGCTTGTCGCCCTGCTTCGGACGGATGTCGATGGAGAACCGCTGGGTGTCGAACGGATAGGCCTCCAGATCTGGCTGAAACAGGAACCTCCCGGTCACCTGATAAATCTTCATGCCGTCCGGAAATGCTTCGTTGTTCGTTCCGTCGCTCAAGACGCGAACGGTGATCTGACGATCGTTCGTCTCCGGGTTGATCACTGCATTTGAAAACTCGAACAGCTCAATCGAATTGTTGTCGCCGTCATCGCGCAGGGAGAGGTAAAAGTCGGCATCGAACGTCTTTTCGTTGTCGTCGACTGAGAAGATGCGGATGAGGTCTATATCCATATATTGTGTCTTGACGGCGCGCAGGGCCTCGTTGCGTAGCCGCATGAACTGGATTGGAGCGAGTTGTGTCCGCCCGACTCCGGGCGCCAACTGCACAATGAAAGGCGTGCGTGCTGCCGTCCGAGTTGAAGGATCGAACGACCAGTTCTCAAAATCACCCTGGAAGACGCCGCGCCCCGTCGTATAGGCCGTGGCCAGGCGCTCGAGAATATGAGCATGAAGGGAGGGCAAGTCTGCATTTCGGTCGGCGGTGCGCGCAGCTGCCGCGATCAGCGCGATCATATCGGCATACTGGGTCCCGATTCCGATGGCGCGCAGGTTCGCATCCGCCTCCAAATCCGGCTCTTGCAGCGCTGGACGCGGCTGACAAACTCCCGTGGCCCAACCGGGCGCGCGCTCATTCTTGGCGCCCTCGAAGATCCAATCCTTTGGATCGGAAAGCGCTAAGCGCTTCATGAGCCGGTCGCTGGAGATGTCCGGCAAGCGGTCCCAGGCCACCTCATAGAGAGGCCCCCTGTAGGTATTGGCGATCCCGGCCGGAATGGAAGATATACGGCCGCTGACGAAGACAGCCGGCGAGATGCCTGCAGCCTGGAGCTGACGTATGATGTCCACGTTGCGCCCCTGGCCAATGCTGAGAAAGACGACGTCGGCGGCTTTCTCCTTCAAGTCCGGCACGACGGCTGCAAGCTCTGCCTCATCAACCGTGTCATCGTCTTTCAACGTAAGGCGGTGATCGGCCACAAGGCCCCCGGACAGAACCTCATTCAAACCATCGCCGAGGGTGGTGCTGAACAGCATCTCCTTGAGGCCCACAAAGGCCGGGCGCGTGAACCCGCTGCTCGCCACGAACTGCGCAAGCACCGGCAAACGCTCGTCCTCTTGCGACGCGCGCATCGTAAACACGTTCGGATGACCGGCAAAAATCATGTTGACGGAAATGGCCGAGATGAAGGGTATCCGGCTCGTCTTGATGTCTTCGCCAAGAACATTGAACACGCTCTTCGAGCGCTGCGAACTTGGCAGGCCGATCATCGCGATAGTATCGGATGCAGCCAGCGCCTCGCGCATATTTTCGGTCGCACGCATCTCATCTCTGAAATCGTCTCGAAAGCGCAGCTCAAGCCTGTGACCGGCAATGCCACCCTGCGAATTGATCCGGTCGCGCTCAAGCGTGGACATACGCGAGATGGCAGCAACGTCACCGGGATCGTAACAAGCGTCAATTCGCGACGAGACGAAGATGTCAATGGCAACCGGAGGCTTGGTGGCCGCCTCCGCCGAATCCAGAGCGCGGGCATGCTGCACTCCCGTGGCAAGTACGACCGAAACGAACGCGAGAACCCGAATGATCCGGGCCGTCGCACCTTGCCATTCGTCACCTGCTCCGGCGCAACTCGACCACATGACCGCTTCACCTCCCGCGCACTTAGGAACCGCCCCCTCGATAGCAGAGGGGCAAACAGGAGTCGTGGCGAAGGAATGATCCTTTGATGACCTGTGGCCTTCACAGCACACGATGTAGAAGCTCCCCCAGCAACAAGGGGCACGCGTATCCCGCCACCCACGCGATCGGTGCGAAGGCCAAGTCCAAATTGCAATTTTCGCAGAGAGCCCGGCAAAACCGGTTCAATCTGGCCCTGTGCAAAAGCCAGGGCCACGCTGTGTTCGTGAGCTGAGGCGCCAAGCTGCTAAAAGTGCTCGCCTACATCGAGGGAACGCAGAAAGCCTTCAGACATCATCGTCGGAACCCTTGGTCAGCGCCAATCGGTTTCGCTCGGGCCCATCACATTCAGCCCGGAAATCGGCACTGACAATTTCGCGACGTACGGCGGCCAGCTGTGAGCCGATCTCTCTCTGAACCGAAGAAGGCAGAAAGAAAAAAGCAGGTGAGTGCCTACGTGCTCCCACCTGCACCCTTGCTGGACCCGACGAAGCCCGGATCGTGACCTTGCTAACCGCCACGGCGGCGCTTATCAGGATGCAACGTCTTTCCTAGAATGTGCTCGTCGTGACCGATCACATGTGCTGTCGAGCCGACTATCAGCGGATCGGGCCCCCGAATGAGGCTCTTGTTTTTCGTCGGATAGTCGAGGCTCGACAGGAAATGCTGCATAGCATTGAGGCGCGCACGCTTCTTGTCGTCGGACTTGATGATCGTCCAGGGCGAATCCGCCGTGTTGGTATAGAAAAACATCGCCTCCTTTGCCTCGGTGTAATCGTCCCACTTATCGAGAGAGGCGACGTCGATCGGCGAGAGCTTCCACTGTTTCAAAGGGTCCTTCTCGCGCGCCTTGAAGCGGTGCAATTGTTCCGCGCGGGTGACCGAGAACCAGTACTTGTAAAGCCGGGTCCCGGAACGGACGAGCATACGTTCCAGTTCCGGGCACTGGCGCATGAATTCAAGATACTCGTTCGGGTGACAGAACCCCATGACCCGCTCGACGCCGGCGCGGTTGTACCAGGAGCGATCGAAGAAAACGATCTCGCCGCCGGCCGGCAGATGCTCGACATACCGCTGAAAGTACCACTGGGTGCGCTCGCGGTCCGATGGCTTTTCAAGCGCCACGACCCGCGCGCCGCGGGGGTTAAGATGCTCCATGAAGCGTTTGATGGTACCGCCCTTGCCCGCGGCATCACGCCCTTCGAAGAGAATTACGATGCGCTCGCCGCTCTCCTTGATCCACCGCTGCGCCTTCAGGAGTTCGACCTGAAGTTCCGCCATAGCCTCCTCGTAGTCGGAGGTCCGGATCCGCGTCTGATAAGGGTATTCGCCCGATTCGAAGGCCTTTCGGATAACGTCCGGATCCTTGCGCTTCTGCGCGGGCGTCATGCTTGCGGCCTGCGCCTCGCCATCAGCGGATTCGGCTGGCATCGACGTAGGCTGTTGAACCTCCTGATTATCAGCCCGCATTTCCAGCGTATGGGTCTCCCTGGACATGGCCATCGTTCATCCCCTCTGCGCAAGTTGAGACGGCCCCGGCAGACCTCGCTCGATGCCGCGGCGCAATCGCTGACATGAGACTGTCACAATTGCCGGGGCGAATGGCGACGCACCTTGATCCTGGTCAACTGCGCGCCACGAACGAACTTCAGGGTCAACGAATTGCAAACGTATGTGGAATTCCGGTTTGCATCGGCGGGCCCAGTATGCCCACGCGTCCCGCTCAGCGGCGGTTCGCAGATGTGTCGCGCGGCGGCAAAAATCTGCGACCCGACATATCTTCCAACAAGAAAAAGCCGCCCTCGACCGAGAGCGGCTTTCTCAATTCAACCTTTTAAGGCCGAAACGTCAGGCGGCCTCGATCTGCGCAACGGCGATCTTGCCAGAACGACGGTCCTGCTCGGTGTCGAAACGCACCTTCTGACCTTCCGTCAGGCTTGATATGCCGGCGCGCTCGAGAGCGGTGGCGTGCACGAATACATCCTTGCCGCCGTCATCCGGCGCAATGAATCCGTAGCCTTTTTGATAATTGTAGAATTTCACCGTACCCGAGGTCATGGGCTTTCCTTTACGAGGCTGTCAAAAAAACTCACGAGCTAGCAAGCACGCGTACGCACCCGCTAGCTCTCATTTCTCGATCATTTGGAAGGGTTCTGAACGCGCTTCTCGCAACGCCTGCGGCGTGGGAACAAAGCTGCGGCCTGGTTGTCCGGCCAAAATCGATGTTGTGTATGTAACCCGTGGTTCAAATTTTTTCAAGGAGAATCGAGAATTTCATCTCTCGCCCGAAATGCGCTCAAGCTTTCTTTCCCAATTGGCGCACCGCAGCGATCTCTCGTGCCCATTCCTTGAAGGGCCGCGCTGGTGTTCCGCCCATGCGCGCACCAGGCTCGACGTCGTTTTTTACATGCGCGCTGCCTGCGATCTGAGCGCCCGATCCCACTTTCACGTGACCGATCACGCCCGAGTGGGCTCCCATGATGACGAAATCGCCGAGTTCGGCTGACCCGGCGATGCCGCTTTGCGCGACGATCACGCAATGCTTTCCGATGACAACGTTGTGCGCGATCTGAACGAGATTATCGATCTTGGTGCCCTCACCGATAAGAGTATCGGTGAGCGATCCACGATCGACAGTCGAGTTGGCACCGATCTCGACATCGTTGCCGATGATCACACGCCCGATTTGGGGCACCTTGATGTGACCCTTTCCACTCATCGCAAACCCGAAGCCATCCTGACCGATGCGTGCGCCGGAATGCACGATGACGCCGTCTCCCAGGATCGCGTGCGTGACTGTCGCGCCAGGGCCAATGTAGCAGTCCCTGCCGAGAACGACACGATATCCGACTACGGCACCAGCAGCGACGACCGTGCCTTGGCCAACGACGGCTTCCCGTCCGACAATGGCGCCCGGCTCAATGGTGACGCCTTCGGCGATGTTTGCGCTGGCGTGTACGAGGGCACCATTGCCGCCGGCTGCCGTCGCCGCAGCCTTGCTGCGAAGCGCGTCGCCGTAGAACAAGGTCAAGACACGCGCGAACGAATGGTAGGGTGCATCGCTGATGAGGAGTGCGGTACCTGCAGGAGCGCGGGCTGCGTCGCGGTTTGTCAGAATGCATGCACCCGCGCGCGTCGTCCCGAGGAGAGCGGCATACTTGCGGTTCTCGAAAAAGGAAATATCGCTCTCAGCCGCAGTTTGAAGCGGCCGAACATCTTCGATCACCATCTTTTCGTGATCGCCGGCCGGTATGTTGGCACCGGATGCGGCCGCGATTTCCTTGAGCGTGAACGGCCCGGCCCGACGAAAGAAACCCGGGTGCTGCATCCTGCTCTCCTACGCAGGAGGCCCCATCGCCTGCTGCTTTTTCTCTCATGCGCGTACCGAGACGCCCAAGCATATTCTAGTCGAGTTCGACCCGGCTGTATCGCCGTATCGAATGACATTAACCCACATCCGGGGCACAATGTGCATACGCCCTAAATGGATACCGCGCGCTCTAACGGATACTCATCGCTGCTATAAAGCCGCTTGATGTCGTTTCCAAGGAAACGCGCCTCTCCGATCTCCATAACCGTGCCGTAAAGCATTTCTGGAGGCAAAGTTTCCATCACGAACCGCACCGCCTCAGCCGCGTTGTCGAACCGATGAAACGTCATCGGACGCTTGGAGGCACCACGTCCACGGCTCGCATAGACTTCAGCGGGGGCCTGGAAATTGAACTCGTCCATATGATGCAAATGGACACGATCCGCACTCATTACAAGGACAATCGCCATAACAGGCCCAAAACGAGAACGCCGCAGCAGCGGCTTCGGCGTTCGCTTCGGCAATGGCGTTTGTGTGGATCAGTAGTCTATGCCACCGGCGGGGTGCGCAGGCCCCACGTCCGTCTTTCGCTTATCAGCTATCATGGCACCCGTCGTGATGAGGAGCCCCGCGACGGAAGCCGCATCCTGGAGCGCGCAGCGCACGACATTTGCCGGGTCGATGACGCCGAAGCTGAAAAGGTCTCCCCACGCACCGGACTGGGCATTCCAGCCAAAGGAGAAGTCGCTGTTCTCCAGGATCTTTCCCACGATGACCGACCCGTCCTCCCCAGCGTTTGTGGCGATCTGACGGGCCGGAGCCTGGATCGCACGGCGGACGATCTGGATGCCTGTCTTATGATCGTCATTCTCAGGCAACAACCCGTCGAGAGCCTTGAGTGAGCGAAGCAGCGCCACGCAACATCTTCTCGCGGGCGGACTGATCAAACAGAACCTCTTTTGCAGACATGTTCGTCTCTCCAATTCACAATGAACTTGGATGTTTGTGATGCGGCCCCGGTCAGGCGGCCTTCTTCACGGTAGAGGCAGGGCTCTCCATAATTCCCATCACGTCGCTTTCCTTCATGATGAGCAAGTCCTGCCCGTCGATCTTCACTTCCGTGCCAGACCATTTGCCGAAGAGCACGGTGTCGCCGACCTTCACATCGAGGGGCACGATCTCCCCGCGCTCGTTGCGGGCTCCCGGACCAACGGAAATGACCTCGCCCCGCTGGGGCTTTCCTGAGCGGTGTCGGGGATGATGATGCCACCCGCCGTCTTTTCGTCGGCGGTGATGCGCTGCACTACGATACGGTCGTGGAGCGGACGAAACCTCATGATGTTTCTCCTGTTTCCTATCGACTTTCCTATCGACAAATTCGGTTCTTGAAACGACGCCGACGATGGCCGCCGCGACTTAGCTGGCCACGCCTCGGCTCCCGTTTCGGCGATCGATTTGGGAAGCATTCTGTGGGCCTGCAAGAAGGCTGGCAGCACTTTTTCGCGGCGAGTGCTAAGTTGCTGAATTCATGGCTATATTGCCGAAAAGCCACTTGTCAGCCCAGCGAACATCGGGAAAATTTTTAGAGGGTGCCGATCTCTAGCCAGGACTTGGAACGCATGATCTCGAAAGACTTCCAGCGCCAGATCGACGGCTTCGGCCTGACGACCGCCGATATCCTCTATCGCCTGCCCGACCACCCGGCGATCCTCCAGCAATACGTATGGCAGGACTACGACAAGGCCCCCACATTCCCAGAGCTGAATAAGTTCCTGATGTTTTGGCAGGCTAAGCTCGAAGGCCTGCTCTACCGTGTCACCGTATGCCACAAGGCGCTCATCGGACCGGCCGAAATGAAGGCGATCGACGGCGAGTTCCGGCTGAACTGAAGGCGCTCGCAGAAATCCGGGACCCTCGCCGCACGGGGGTCACGCGCCCGCGGGCCGGAAAGCCTTGCAAACGGCGGGATCGGTTTCCAGACGTGTCCCGCCGATCAGATCGATGCAGTAGGGCACTGCCGGAAAGACCGCCATGATGGTCATACGTATGGAAGCCGGTTTGCCGGGCAGATTGATAATCAGGCACTGGCCCCGGATGCCGGCCGTCTGACGCGACAGGATTGCGGTCGGAACCTGTTTCAGGCTCTCCAAACGCATCAACTCGCCGAACCCCGGCATCATTTTCTGGCAAACCGCTTCAGTCGCCTCGGGCGTCACATCGCGCGGCGCCGGTCCTGTCCCGCCCGTCGTTAAAATTAGGGAACAGCCCTCCTTGTCGGCGAGTTCCTCAAGGGTCGCCTCTATTACCGCTCGATCATCAGGAATGACCCGCGCAACGGGTTCCCATGGCGCCGTCAGGATTTCTGTCAGCACCTGATGGATCGCCGGCCCGCCCTTGTCCTCGTAGAGGCCTTTGCTGGCGCGATCCGAGACGGTGACAATGCCGATGCGTGCGTTCATGAGGCGGGCTCCGTTCGGGACTGCGTTGTCCGCACCCTATACACGATGGGACCCTACCCCGTCAGACCACTTCAGGCCGCTGAACTCACGCCGTAATTGCGGCAGCGTTCGCATGCAGATGCTCGACGAGCTTCGGGTCGAGTTTGAGACGCGCGGCCAAGAGGGCGAGATACGCTTTCTCTGCCGGCAGATCCGGATCGACGACGAGTAGCGATGCTGCATAGATCTCGGCGGCCTCCTCTTCGGAGCGCGCAAGGTCCGCGACGGCGTTAATGTCCAGGGGGCGTGCCAGCTCCGCCTCGAGAAGCCCACGCAGCTCCGGACCCAGTCCTGCGCTCTGCAATTGGCTCGTGATGCGGACGCGCTCGCGCTCCGTGATATGGCCGTCCGCTTTTGCAGCGGATACCATCGCGCGCAAGAGACGCGCCGAGAGGTCTTCCAGCGCCGATGGCGCGGACGGCATGAAAGGTGTTCCTTCCGGCGAAGGCAATGCAGCCGCCGTGGCGACTGGTGCGGAGGCGGCTGGAGACGACGGCGTCGCGCTATCTATTTGCTGGGCCTGCCAATCGCGATAAGCCTTATAAGCGAGGCCACCCACTAGAGCCGCGCCGCCGAGCTTGGCGGCTGTCCCGGCAATTTTCCGTCCGCCTTTATCGCCAAGCAGCAACCCGACGAGGCCACCCGCAACCGCGCCCGTCGCAAGGCCGGCCTTGCCGTTGAGCAATTGACCAAGATCGAATCCCGGGCCGCCCGGGCTTTCTGCTTCGGCCGCACCTCCACGCTGCCCTGCATTCAGGAGTTGATCGAGAAGCGACTGGGCCTGGTTGATCATTACGGTGTGCTCCGAAAGACGGTGTCGCCGCTTACTTGGGAAGGATTTCTTCAGGTTCAAGACGCCGGGGCACAGCGGTGACGTGCCTGTGCTCGTGGTAAAAAGAGCAATGTTCCTCGACCCGGCGATTGATGTTAGAAATTAGTCATGTCCGAATGCCATGACACCGGCTGCGGGTGCACAGGCAATGTCCGCTTCGAAGGACTCGACCCGAGCTACAAACGTGTTCTGTGGATCGTCATCGCGCTCAACGCCTCGATGTTCCTCGTCGAGATGGGTGGCGGCGTCCTGGCCGGCTCACAGGCGCTGCAGGCGGACGCGCTCGATTTCCTCGGCGATACCCTCACCTACGGCATGAGCCTCGCGGTGATCGGACAGTCGCTGCAGGTCCGCTCAACGGCGGCGATGATCAAGGGCGTCAGCCTTGCGCTCATGGGCCTGTGGGTTTTCGGTTCTACAGTGTGGCACACCTTCGTGCTGGGCGTTCCGCGCGCGGAAGTGATGGGGCTCATCGGCTTCTTGGCGCTCGTCACCAATCTTGCGAGCGTTCTCCTCCTGATGCGGTACAAGGACGGAGACGCCAACGTGCGCTCCGTTTGGCTCTGCTCGCGCAACGATGCCATCGGAAATGTGGCCGTGATGATCGCAGCGCTCGGCGTTTGGGGCACCGCAACAGGCTGGCCCGACATCATCGTTGCAGCCATTCTGGCGCTCCTGTTCCTGCAATCGGCCACGAAAATTCTCCGGCAGGCCATAGCCGAACGGCAATCCACAACGGACAATCTTGGTCAAGGCCTGCCAAAATCTCCCCAATCGTAGCTGCCCGCGGCAGCGAGCCGTACGCCCTGGCCAGCCATCAGGAGAAATTTGAGCCAGCTCAAATCTTCCCCGGCGCCCGTGTGCGATCAACACCCTGATATCGAACACAAACCAGGGAGGGCGTCATGGCCAACGTAAGAACAAGCCGCGACATGGTCCTCGCAATACTGGGCCTGGCCGTCCTTGTATCCTGCCTTCTCCAAGGTGGGGACGCGCAAGCCCAGCACTGGCGGAAGGATTTCTACTACGACAGCTACGAGGGTGGTCCTCGCGCACGAGGATATGAGGGCTTTCTCCTGCCCGACTACTACTGCTCATACCGTCGCTACCCGATACGGGCTTGCAACACCGACAAGAAGGGACGCAAGCGGTGCCGCGTGAAGGGCTGGCGGATCGAGCAGACATGCCAGTAAGTCCGGGGCCGCGGAGGTCCATCGAACGACCCGGACACAGTTTTTCATCGTCAACCAGAAAGGAAGAAAGCGCGCATGCTGGAGAATCGGAACACACACAATGAACTCGACGAGATGTTCCCCGATGCCAAGGCGATCATCCATGACCTCAAGATCAATGATACGCACTTCGCCAAACTTGCCGAGCGCTATCACGAGCTCAACCGCTCCGTGCATCGTATGGAAACCAACGTCGAACCGGTCTCCGACGAAACGATGGAAAACGAACGCAAGCTCCGCCTCACCGTCCTCGATGAGATCGCCGAGATCATCGCGCGAAACTCGAAGGCGACAACCTGAAAGAACCTCCGGAACTGTCAAGACGGGCTCCGCCACGACGCGGGGCCCGTTTCCGTTTGACGCAACATGAGCCCAGATGCCCCTATCGGCCGTAGAACGGCAAAGCTTCATTGCAGAGGTTGTTTCCCATGTATGGCCGGACTCTCGTTCCGCAGGACTTCGTGGTGCCCGAGCGCCTTGATGGCGAGGGGTATCATCTGCGCATGCTTTCGATCGGCGATTTGGAGAAAGACTTCGAGGCAGTCACCGAGAGCACGGACCGCCTCACGGGCCTTCTCGATCCCGACAGCGGCTGGCCACGCGGCCTGACAAGGGAGGAGGATCTGATCGATCTGGCCTGGCACCAGCGCGAGTTCACGATCCGCCACTCGTTCGCTTATACCGTTATGGCCGCGGACGAGAGCCGCTGCCTGGGCTGCATGTATATCTTCCCGAGCGACCGCAAGGGCTTCGATGCCATGGTGTTCTACTGGGTCCGCTCTGGTCCGATTTTGTTGCAGAAGTCGGGATTGAGACGCCGGGCGAAGCGTAATTCCATCGATGTAAGGCTGGCATCGACGGAGCTTTTTGATGATGGGGCGACGCAAGAGTGAGCAGGGGCAGCTGTTTTATGCGTTTGACCTCGACGCGGCCGTCCCGAGCGATCATCTGGCACGGCGGATCGCGGCGGTTCTTGACCTGTCCTGGGTGCACACCGAGTTGGCCCCGCACTACTCCCACACCGGTCGTCCTTCGATCGATCCGGAGCTGATGATCCGGATGCTCATCCTGGATTATGTGTTCGCGATCCGCTCCGAGCGCGCGCTCTGCCGGGAAGTCCAGGTGAACCTCGCCTATCGCTGGTTCTGCGGTCTCGGTATCGAAGACAAGATCCCTGATCACTCCGCCTTCACACGCGCGCGCAATGAGCGTTTTCGTGATCATGATGTCTTTCGTGACGTCTTCGAGCGTGTGGTCGCAAGCTGCATTAAGGCGGGTCTCGTCGGTGGGAGTGGCTTTGCCGTCGACGCGAGCCTGATCGGGGCGGATGCCAACAAGTGCCGCTCGACGCCAGGCGATGAGTGGAGCCACGATATCGCTCCGGCCACTGCCAAGCGCGCCGTTCAGGACTATCTCGCTAATCTCGACGATCCCGCCTGGGGTGCAGCGACCGATGTGGTGCCAAAGTTCGTCGCGCCTGCCGATCCCGCGGCGCAGTGGACCGGCGCGCTGCGTAACGCTGCATTCTTCGCCTACGCCGACAACTATCTCATCGATGTCAAGTTCGGGATCATCATGGATGTCGAGGCGTCGCGGGCGATACGGCAGGCCGAAGTGGGTACATCACAGACAATGATCGAGCGGACGGAAGAGACTTTCGGCCTCAAGCCCGATTGGCTTGTTGCCGACACGGCCTACGGCTCGGCAGCCAACCTCCATTTCCTGGTCGATAAGAAGAACATCGCACCACATGTTCCGGTGATCGACAAGTCGAGGCGCGACGATGGCACATTCAGTCGCGAGGACTTCATCTACGACGAGGCGCACGATTGCTACATTTGCCTCAACGGCAAGATCCTGCCGCGCTCGAGCGGGGCACGCGGATCACGTGGCGACGACATGATCTCCTACTTCTCGCGGGTCGCCGATTGCCGCCCGTGTCTGCTCAAGTCCAGATGCTGCCCGAAGACGCCCTGCCGCAAGATTACACGGCACATTCACGAGGCAGCACGCGATGTCGCCCGCGCCGTTGCCAAGACTGCGGCCTATGAGCAGACCCGCCGGGATCGCAAGAAGGTCGAAATGCTCTTCGCGCATCTCAAGCGCATTCTTCGGATGGGGCGGCTGAGACTGAGAGGGCCGGCAGGCGCCCAGTTCGAGTTCACGCTGGCCGCCATCGCACAAAACCTGCGTCGTCTCGCAAGACTGACCTTCCATCCGCCGGACACGACAGCCCCATGCGTTGCGTAGTGTGTTGTTGCGTTGGTTGCGTCAAACGTCGGTGCCAATGCCTCGCCGCTGCCCGTGACGGGCAAGCGGCAAGAGGCAGCGCATCCAGTTTCTGAAAAGTCGGCAGCCGCTGGAACCGGTCCATCGGGCCGACTTCTGCAACAAAATCGGCCAGGAGCCGAGGTGCGCGACGCGGAGCTCGGCATTTGTATTCGCAACTGGATTGCCAAGGTCTGGCCCTTCGACAAAGTTGCCTATCCCAGCCGTGACATGAGCTGGACGCAGTGGCGGAGCCTGCCCCAGCGCCGGTGGGACTGATGCCGCCTCTTGCGCCGCGATGGCGCCCGGTCCACCAATGGAGCCGCGGCTGAAACCGCGCCATGCCGCCGGACGTAGGTTCCGGCTGAACACAAGGCCCGGGAGTTGCATTCGTGGACCACGACAGCGTCAAGCTCTACTACGGAAAGGTCTTGAAGACCTCCGCCGATCTCAAGACTTCCGCCTGCTGCACGGCTGACAGCATGCCCGCGCATTTGAAGCCACTTGCGGCCAAGGTCCACGACGAGGTGAGCGCCAAGTATTACGGCTGCGGACTCGTCGCGCCCTCTGATCTCAAGGGTCGTCGCGTACTCGATCTGGGCTCGGGCTCGGGGCGCGACGCCTATATTCTTGCACAACTCGTCGGTGCAGAAGGCGAAGTGGTAGGTGTCGATATGACGGACGAGCAACTCGACGTCGCCCGCCGGCATGTGGATTGGCACATGCACAAGTTCGGCTACTCCGGCACCAACATCCGCTTCCTCCAGGGCTATATCGAAAGGCTCAGCGCGCTTGACCTCGAGCCAGGCTCGTTCGATGCGATCGTGTCGAACTGCGTGATCAATCTCTCCATGGACAAGCCGGCCGTTCTGAAGGGCGCGTTCGATCTCCTGAAGCCCGGTGGAGAGCTTTATTTCTCCGATGTCTACGCTGACCGCCGCCTACCGGGCTCACTCGCCGAGGATCCTGTGCTTTACGGCGAATGCCTGGGCGGCGCACTTTACTGGAACGACTTCCTCTCGCTTGCGAAGCGGGCAGGCTTCCTGGATCCGCGCCTCGTTTCGAGCCGCCAGCTCGACGTCAACAACCAGGAGGTCAAGGCCAAGCTCGGAACTGCACAGTTCTTTTCCGCAACATACCGGCTCTTCAAGCTCGATGGCTTGGAACCCGCGTGCGAGGACTATGGTCAGGCAGTCATCTATAAAGGCACCATGGAAGAGGAGCCCGATCTCTTCGTTCTGGACGGACATCATCATATCGAGAAGGGACGCATCTTCCCCGTATGCGGCAACACGTGGCGCATGCTCGCCGACACGCGCTTCAAGGAGCACTTCACGTTCATCGGCAACTTCGACACGCACTATGGCATCTTTCCCGGCTGCGGCACCGCAATGCCCTTTACCGCCGAAGATGATCCGTCCGGTACCAGCGGCGCCTGCTGCTGAGCAAAGGACTTGATGTATGCGTCTTGCTGCCATTGTTCTGGCTGCAGGCCGTTCGCGACGGTTCGGCACGGCCAACAAGCTGCTGGCCGATCTCGCCGGACAGCCCGTGATCGCCCACACAATGGGTGTAATCGGCACCTGCGGCTTCAACGACGTGGTTACCGTCACAGGCGAGGCGCACGCGAAGATGGCGGCGCTTCTCCTCCGCTATAGAGCACGCGCCGTTCGGTGCCCTTTGCATCGGGATGGCATTGGAGACTCTATCGCCACGGGAATTGCCGCTCTCGATGGAACGATCGCTGGTGCGCTCATTGTTCCCGCGGACATGCCGCTGCTCACGCCCCACAGCATCGCAAACCTTTTGGATACCTTCCGCGCATATGGAGGCGAGCAGATCATTTACGCCGCCGACCGGGCGGGCGCCCAGCGCAACCCGGTGGTGTGGCCGGCGGCATATTTCACCGATCTGTCAAGTCTCACCGGCCCCACCGGCGCAAAAAGCATTCTCGCGCAAGCGGGCTCCAAGGCCGTCGCGGTCGTCACGCCCGACGAGACCGAATTCATCGACATCGACGCGCTGGCCGATCTCGAAACCGCCCGCACCGTTCTGCGCGACCGCTTAAACACATATTGAGTGCAACACCGTTCGCCGAAGAGCCGCAGCCGCGATTCTGAGGAATTGTCGCGCGCATAGGGCGCTCGCGAAAATTTGAGTGGATGACTTGTGTGGACCCCCGGTGTAACGCGCTCTTTTCCGAGATACTTGGGACCTAGAAACGATACCTACACGGCGTTTTTCGAAAAAAGCGAAGTTTCAAATCGCTCTGAAAACGGAAGTCCAACTAGTCTGGGGAGAGTAACGATGTCTATGAAACCGACACAGCCCGAGCTCGATTACAACTCGCTCGAAGCACAGGCCAAGGCGACGCTGGAGACCTGGATGCAGATGCAGATGCCGGTCTTTTCTATGGTAACCGAGATCAATGGCCGCCTCTTTGATCAGGCGCTGCGCATGAACAGGGCTTGGCTGGATCTCATCGGCCGTCAGATCGATCAGGAAATCGAGAACACTCGCCGCTTTATGGGTTGCCGCACCATGCAGGATGTCGTGTCGACCTGCCGCGAAGTGGTCGAAAACGCCCAACGCGAAGCCAAGATCGAGATCGAGGCGATCTCACGCATCAACCGGGAAGCGGCCCACGAAACTGTTGCCGCCATCCGTGAGGGCTTGAGCGAGGCCGCGCAGGACCTGCGCCACTAGACGGAACTCGGCTTCATCTCGGTTTCGGTCTTCGTTGCCAAGTTGGCTTACGTCGCGGCCAACTTGTGCTGGCTCATCGGCAGAACCCGGATACGCTGACCCGTCAGTGCAGCCACCGCATTTGCGACGGCCGGGCCAATCGGCGGCGTTCCGGGCTCGCCCACACCCGTCGGTGGCTCAGCGGACGGCACGATGTGAACCTCCACGCGCGGCATTTCGCCGAAACGCAATACCTCGTAGTCGCCGAAGTTCGACTGATCCACGACACCCTGGGTCAACGTCACCTGCGAATGCAGAACCGCCCCGAGACCGAAGCCGATCCCGCCTTCCATCTGGGCGGCGATGTTGTCGGGATTAATGGCGAGTCCGCAATCGACCGCGCAGACGACACGGTCGACTTTTGGCTTGCCGTCCATGATGCGAACCTCCGCAACTTCCGCGACGAAGCTCCTGAAGCTCTCGTGCACGGCAACACCGCGGGCAACGCCAGGAGGAAGAGGCGTGCCCCAACCGGCCTTCTCGGCGGCCAGCTTCAGAACCGCGGCATGGCGCGGATGGTTCCTAAGCAGCGAGAGACGGAATGCGACGGGGTCCTTGCCAGCACGCGCGGCGATCTCGTCGATCATGGTTTCCATCACGTAGGCGGAGTGGGTATGCCCCACTGAGCGCCACCATAGTGGCGGCGCGCCGAACTTGGTGTGGTGAACGTCGACTTCGAAGTCGGGAATGGTGTACGGCGAATCGTGAACACCCTCGACCGAGGTCGCGTCGACGCCGTTCTTCATCACCATCGCTTCCAACGCGGTCCCCTGGACGATCGATTGTCCCACGATCCGGTGCTGCCAGCCGGAGATGTTTCCGTCCTCCGAAAGACCGACTTTCACCCTGTGAAGGTACATCGGGCGGTAATAGCCACCCTTGATGTCATCCTCGCGGGTCCAAACGAGTTTGATCGGCTTGTCCGTGCCCAAGGCCTTTACGATTTGCACCGTCTCGGCAATGTAATCGCTGTCGTAGGACCCGCGCCTACCGAATGAACCACCAGCCCAAAGTGTCTTGATGCTGACGTCTTCGGGACGGATTCCAGAGAATCGCGGCCGTTACCGACTGGTCGATGGTCTGCATCTGCGAACCCGTCCAGATTGTGCAGGCGCCATCCTTGAAGGCGACGACGGCGTTCATCGGCTCCATGGTGGCGTGCGCCAGGAAGGGGAAAACGTATTCCGCCTCTATGACGCTCTTGGCACCGGCGATCGCCCTTGGCGCATCGCCGCTCTTATATGCCTGCAGGCCGGGCCTTTCCGCCAGCTTCCTGTACTCGGCCAGCAGTTCAGCCGTTCCGCGCTTCTCTGCGTTGGTCTCATCCCAGGTGACCTCGAGCGCCTTGCGACCCTGAATCGCCGCCCACGTCGACTTGGCGACCACCGCGACGCCGTTGGGTGTCGCGACAACGTCCACCACGTCATTGACAGACTTGGTCTTGGCTGCATCGAAGGATCCCACCTTGGCGCCGAAGCGCGGCGGACGAGCCAATACCGCGACCATCATGCCTGGAAGGCGTACATCCTGTGTGAACAACGGCGAAGCCGTGGCCTTCGATTTCTGATCCAGTCGCGGGAACGACTTGCCGATGTAGACGAAATCCTTCGGGTCCTTGAGTGTCGGCTTATCCGGCACACCAAGTTTTGCGGCTTCGGCCGCCAGTTCGCCGAAGCTCGCCTTCTCGGCCCCGTTCGTCACGATACCCTTGGAAATGGTGATCGAACCGGGCTCGACCTTCCACTTGCGGGCAGCCGCTTCGATCAGCATGGCGCGGGCAGCGGCTCCGGCGTTCCGATACTGCTCAAACGAATTGGCCATGGCGCTTGAGCCGCCGGTTCCCTGGATACCGAAGGCGAGGTTCTTGTAGAGCGCGGTATTGGCTGGCGCGAATTCCGCGATCATCTGCGACCAATCGGCGTCGAGTTCCTCTGCGACGAGTGTGGCAAGTCCCGTCGCCGTTCCCTGCCCTTTGTCGAGATGCTTGGACAGCACGATGACCTTGCTGTCCGGCGTAATGCGAACGAATGGATTGAAAGCCGTTGCGGCTGATGCATCTTCTGCGCGCGCACTGCCCGGTGCAACAGGCAGGTAGGCACCGATGACGAGACCCGAACCCGTCCCGATCGCAAGTCTCAAAAAGCCGCGCCGGTCGAGCGCAACCTCATGGTGCGCGCGCCCGATCGCAGAAACGGCTTCGGCCATGGATCTGTTGAACATAGGTCCGCTCCTTTGTTAGCGCTTTAGAGCGTCGGATGCCGACCCAATCGCCATCCGGATGCGCTGATAAGTGGCGCAGCGGCATAGATAGGCGGTCATCGTCTCCTCGATCTGCGTATCGTTTGGTGCGGAATTCTGCTGAAGCAGTGCAACGGCCGCCATGATCTGCCCTGACTGGCAGTAGCCGCATTGGGCCACATCGTGCTTCATCCACGCGGCTCTGACTGCCTCCGCCACAGGGCCTTGGAGGCCCTCAGGAGTCGTGATCTCCTGACCCTCGACACTGCGAACCGGTGTGACGCAGGCGCGGATGGGCGTACCGTCGGCATACATTACGCATGTGCCGCATATGGCCACTCCGCAACCGAACTTGGCCCCCATGAGTCCCAGTTCGTCGCGGACCACCCAGAGAAGCGGCGTATCAGGATCGGCCTTGACGTCAATCTCGCGGCCGTTGAGCTGGAGCTTGGTCATTACACCTCCGGGAGCGAGCGGATTTGTGAATTGCTAACACCAGAATTTGTCAGCGCGTTGTGCCCTAAGCACGGCAAGACGATCATCCAAACCGCATTTTGAATATAGATCGGCCCGATGCAAGGCATCCTGGCATGTCACCAGTCCGCATGCCAGACCGTCTAAGTGCGCACGTGCGATACGGATATCTCCTCAGCGTGTTCACGGTCGCGCAGAGCACCAGTGACAACGGGCCCCTGGGTCCGAGCCCGTGTTCACGGCTTTATAGATAATTCCGATTGGATACGGGGAGCACCGGTATCCATCTCCCTCCTTGATGAAATCCAAGGAGTATTCGAATGAAGCTACTTCTCCTCGCGGCGATGTTCCCCCTTGCCGCCATTCCCTCCGCACAGGCAACGGGCTGGAAATCGTGTGATGGGAAAAAATCAGCCTGCAAGCAGATGCGAGTGCAAAAGCCCGTCAGAGAAACCCGGGCGCGCCGATACGTGGTCCGCGAGCGCGACTACAACGATCTGCCCACGCGCGAATGGTTCTTCCGCCGCATGCTGGACAATTGACCCGCACAAATCAGACGGGAAGCGCCCAGATGCGAAGCCTCGCGCAACCCGCGCGTTCCGCCCTGCAAGACGTTCAATGACGCAAAAAATGGCGGAGAGAGTGTCCCCAAAACGCCATTGATATCATTTATATTTTCAAGATCTTTTTTCCTATTGCCCAACTTGCTGCCCTATCTCGGGTTGTTCGCTTAGGGCTTTTGACTAGAGGAATGATCCATCAAGCGGACTTCGAGATGGCCTCTGGTGGGGTAAGAAGCTTAGGATGCAGGAGTGTATTGAGGAAGTGCGGCACGACGGAACTCTAGTCTCCGCGTCGTACAGAGTCTTCATTGAGAACACGACGTGGACGAAGCCCGAAAAGGGAGCGCACCCGGTTTATGCGGCGAGCCTTTTTTCGCTCCTTCCGCTCAAGGCAATCGAGTTGGGCACGCGCTTCGGCGAGCTGTGTCCTCAGCCTAAGTCCCTCCCGCAGCCCCTCGCGGTCGGTCTCGATGTCGTCCCAGAACATTGAATAGGCATCCATCTTCGTCTTTGAGACTTCAGGCCAGTCATATCCAATAATCCGCATGGCCGCGCCGTTATAATGCGTGAAATACGCAAGTTGCTGCGGAGAGAACTCTTCCCGCCATCCCCCCGTCTTGCCAGAACGCACGAAATTGGGCAGAGCGCTCTGGAATTTCTCGATTTCCGGAAATGGTTCGGAATTTACAGGCAGGCCAATAAGTGGCGCAAGCTCGTTGGCGAAACCATTGACGTCTGCCACGATATCCTCGAAGCGATAGCGCACGATGTTATACTCAGATGCTTGGTACCGTCGGCAAGTATGCGAGCCCCATGACCCGAATCTGACGCGCCCCGAAATGACGTCTGTCCGTCGTCGAATGCTTTGAGACAGTTTGCGGTGTGATCGAGCGGAGGCTCAGGTCCATCTGGGTTTGATGTTAAGCGGCTTTTGATTGGTGGTTCAATCGTCGTTTTCGGATGGTGTCGCGTTTGATCCTTTCTCTTTGCAACAGGATAGCTTGGCCGCGTCCGAAGTAGACGTCGGCCGGTGTGAGGTTGGCCAGGCTTTCGTGGTAGCGGTGGTGATTGTAGTGCTCGACGAAGCGTCCGATCTGGGCTTCGAGGTCACCCGGCAGATAGTAGTTCTCCAGCAGGATGCGGTTCTTGAGTGTCTGATGCCAGCGCTCGATCTTGCCCTGGGTTTGCGGGTGATGGGGCGCACCGCGCACGTGATCCATGCCGTTGTCATTGAGCCACTCGGCGAGGTCGGTCGAGACGTAGCTCGATCCGTTGTCGCTCAAGAGGCGCGGTTTATGGACGACGCGGGCTTGGTCGCAGCCTGAAGCCCTGAGCGCCAGCTGCAAGGTGTTGGCCTGCTCCCGTAATCCGAGCCCACGTTTAAGTATCGAATCCGGCTATTTCCAAGCACTCGAACGGAGACAAGGACATGGCACGGAAAGGCAAGTCGACCGAGGAGATCATCCAGGCTTTGCGCGAGGCGGAGGTCCGTCTGGGACAAGGCGAGACGGTAGGGAAGATCTGCCGGGGCTTCGGTATCTCGGAGCAGACGTACTACAAGTGGCGTCGTGAGTACGGTGGCCTGAAGCTTGACCAGGCGAAGCGCTTGAAGGAATTCGAACGCGAGAACGAGCGCCTGAAGAAGGCGGTCTCCGAGCTGACCTTGGACAAGCTCATTCTCAAGGAAGCTCTCACGGGAAAATACTGAGCCCTTCCCGGAAGCGGGCGTGCGTGAACCATGTACGCTCGCAACTTCCCGTATCGGAGCGTCGGGCGTGTGCGGTCGTGGGGCAATCCCGCGCAACGCAGCGCCGGAAGCCTAAGGTCCGCGGCGACGAGGGAGCGCTGACCGAGGCGATCGTGCAGCTGGCTAAGAAGTACGGTCGCTACGGCTATCGGCGTGTGCGCCAGCTTCTCGTCCACGACGGCTGGCGTGTCAGCGTCAAGCGCGTCTATCGGATCTGGCGCCGGGAAGGGCTGAAAGTGCCCAAAAAGCAACCCAAACGCGGCCGTCTTTGGCTGAATGACGGATCGTGTATCCGTCTCAGACCCGAGCGGCCCAACCATGTCTGGAGCTATGACTTCGTGCAAGACCAGACCGAGGACAAACGGCCCTTTCGGATGCTGACCGTCATTGATGAGTTCACGCGGCGCTGCCTGGCGATCGTGGTTGCGCGACGTCTCCGATCTGACGACGTCCTCCACTGTCTGACAGACCTCATGAGCCGGCATGGCCCGCCCGAGCACATTCGCTCTGACAATGGCCCCGAGTTCGTCGCCAGGAATGTGCGGACCTTGCTCACCCGGCTCGGCGTCAAGACGCTCTACATCGAGCCTGGATCACCATGGGAGAACGGCTATTGTGAGAGCTTCAACTCCAAGCTCCGGGAGGAACTGCTGGAGGGCGAACAGTTCTCGACGCTCTACGAAACTCAGGTCCTCATCGAGCGCTGGCGAAGACACTACAATACGATCCGACCCCATTCCTCGCTTGGCTATCGACCACCGGCCCCAGAAACAATCTTGCCGCCAGCCTCTGGTCTCGCCTACGCTCCGCTCCGGCCAGCCCAGAGGCTGGCTATAAGCGGCCGGGTTCTAACTTAATCCCTGGTATCGCGATGACGGGCAGGCCACAGGCCTGGAGAAGCGGATGGCTGCTTATAAAGATCCATCGTAAAAGTTGGTACAAAACAAAATTGAAGGCTTTCAGAACATGCCTATCCGCTTAGCTCAGGCTGACGCGGCCTGAATCGAAGAGAAGCACCTGCTGCGCACCGTTGTTTTGATGAGGGTCTTCATCGGCAGCGGGTCGCGAACAACGAGCTGTTCTATGACGCGGGCAGCGATGCGTCCGACACCCTTGGTCTTGCGGCGGTTGTGACGAAAGACAAACTCGTCGAGATAGGCTTGCAGGTGCTTATCGCCGACCGCGCCGGCGTGCGTGCCGAGCAGCCAGCGCTTCACCAACGACATCGTCCAGTGACAGGCCTGCACGGCGTCGTTCTCGCGCCGCTCTGCCTTTGTCTGCACGCTTCGCTCGTGAGGCCGCTTGCCGAGGCTCTCTCTTGTTGTAGCCCGCGTGCCCGTCGGTCACGACCGTGGCATCGGTCGCGATCTCACCCTCGGCAGAAGCGCTTCAGCGTCGCCGCGTCATTGTTGTCGGCGTGGGCGAGACGCACTCTTCCGTTTGCCTCGGCCGCGACCAGAACCAGCTCCTTGTGCGGCCCGCCCTTTCCCCCGACGAGCGCCTCGTCGATCTGCGACAAAAGGGCCGAGCGGCTCACTGTCCGAGCGCATCATCGCCGCACGCAATTTGTGCAGCCACGTCCATGCCGTCCCGTAGGAGCCAAACCCCATGATCCGCTGCAGATCCTTGGCCGAAATTCCGGTGCGCCGGGTCGAGATCTCGAAGACCGCGCGGAACCACATCTTGAGCGGCTTTCGTCGTCTTCTCCAGCAACGTGCCCGACGTCAGGCTCGTCTGATGTCCGCAGTCCGCGCACTCGAACGTGGTGCCGTTGCGGATCGTCCAGACCCGCGTGCTCTCGCATCGCGCGCAGGCCGGTTTGCCGCCCCAGCGCGACATTGATCCAGTAGGCTCGGCAGTCTTCCTCCGTCGCGAACCGCTGTTTCGAATTCAATCGCGGTTTTCGGAAAGTCACGCCAGAGATCGTCTGAGGGTATGCTGCGTCATGGCCCAACTCCTTGTTGGCCGCCTATGATGCCCACCAAATTACGCCGGAACTAAGCGGATAGGCATGCTTTCAGAAGGCGTGGGCATTGACAACTTACCAAAAATTTTCACGTCGAATCCCATTTCAGAAAGGAGCTCGTTGTAAAAATGGTTCAGCGTGCCGTGGTGCCCAGAGTGCTTTGAAAACGGATTAAAATGTGGATCCAAAATCATGGCGACGCCTGCGCTTCCCACTGGCGCAATATCCTGAATCCGACAAGAAGCTTTTGTGCGGCCGTAGTAGTCCGAAAGACATGAGCGTATGCCGTTTTCCCAAACATCAAACTCGCGTTCATATGGTGGTTGACTATATCACTATCGCCTTTGATGGGCTGGGCGATCCCTTTTAAAAAGCGCTTTGGGCTTGCTTTGTTGATCACTTTGTTCAGCCGGTCCCGCGCCCACCGCGACGGCAGCGTTTCTAACAATAGGAAATAAAATCTAATGCTGTTCTTATAGTAGGCCCGCCGCAAAATCAGGTTGATTTTTGAGATCATTAGGCGCTCTCTACCTCAGTGCTTTCATCCACTGCATTGCATTCCTCCGAAGGCGATATCATTGATGCAGTTGGGTACGCTGGCTGCCTGCAACTAGGCCAGCCAGGAGGGTCCTAGACGGGGCCCAGCAGTACTGGCCGCACGATATTTTGGGATGTGATTATACTATAAGCCCAGCGTGGAATGCGATCCGCCCAGATCCGAAGCCTCGCGCAACCCGCGCGTTCCGCCCTGCAAGACGTTCAATGACGAAAAAAGTGGCGGTGGACGCAGTCGTCAGCGAGCCGCTCTCTGCCCGTCAGGAGTACTGAAATCGGGAAAAATAGGGAATTTTTGCGGTTTGGGCAGCTTTCCCGGCGCTCCAATCGCGAAAATGACGCTATATTTCGGTGGCTTAACCTGAAAATTCCCGCAAGAAAGAGCAGGGAATTATGCGGACCGAACAGGGAAAATTCGTAAGCGTTCAGGGAATGCACACTTGAGGAACAGGGAGTGGTTCCGACCTTCTTTTGCACGGTGAGATCTGCAAAGGAGGTGGGGCATGCCCCGATTAAAGACGGCCATCCCATGGTCCGCTTTGACGACCTCCTCCCCTGGAACTGGAAAGCCTGCCTCCGCCTTACCCAACGTGTCAGAACTGGACGCTTACGGTATCAAGGACCCTCAGCCTGCCAATGAGCGCGTGAAAGGCGCCTCGCTTGGAGCCACGCTAACCCTGCGGCGTCCAGTGGCCAAACTTCGGGGAGACTTCTCCACCCATGCGAGGTTAGGCAAACTAGGCTGTCGCATCCAAGTTGCGCGAGATGGCCAACATGCTCGAGCTGCAGAACGCGGCGGGGTATTGGGTTCGCGCCCATCTCCGTGCGGCCGACACCGTGGATACCTTGAACCAATCCCTCGACGAGCTTCTTTCCAAGGGCGGCATCAAAGCCCTGGGTGCGTTGCCAGGAGTTCGGGCGCGGGATTGCCTCCGCGATCACCTAAATGCTCTCGACGGGCCGATGGAGCAAGGTCGAGCGGCTGCAGGGTTTGCTGGAACCGAAACGCCTCTTTCAGACCCAACCGGGCATTGGACCGGGGCTGGCGACACATCCATGAGCAACTCGATGTACATACGCTCGAGGGCCTCGTTGGGGGGGAGAGCAATCGGAGCCCGCTTAATCGGAGTAAGAGTTCAGCCAATCTTGCTCATGGGTACAGCGCGTGACTCGACACGCGTCGCTGGTGCAAGCGTTGATGCACTAGTCGACTTGGACTTTGCTGGTCGGGTATCACGAGCAAGGTACGTCGTATGAGAGGGGAACGCGAACTCGGCTCCTGCGCGATCGACCAATTCAATGAGCTGAAGATTCAGCTGTTCCTGAATTGCCAGGAACTCAGGAATGTCCCGAGTATCAAGGTAGCAATAGATCTCGACCTTGATCGACCAGTCACCAAAGCCGATGACGTGTACTCGCGGCGAGGCGATATCCTTGGCTACCTTAGGATGAGCGGACAGATACTCTCGAATGCTCGTTGAAAGCATCCGCAGTTGCTCGGTCGTTGTCTCGTAGCGGAGATCGAGGATGTGCTGAAAAAGCATCTGATCGCGCAGCGTATAGTTGGTAACGTGCTCTTTGGCTAGGACGGAGTTAGGCACAGCGGTCACTGTGCGATCGAGAGCGCGTATCCTGGTTGATCGAAGGCCAATGTGCACGACGTGCCCCTTAATGCCGGCATACTCGCAGAAGTCTCCGACCCTTACGGGCCGGTCGGCGTAGAGGTTGAGGCCGCCAATCAAATTCTCGATGCTGCTTTGCGCAGCCAGCGCAACGGCCAGGCCACCGACGCCGAGACCAGCAAGCACTCCGACAATAGGCAACCCGAGCTGTTGTCCGCCATAAGCCGCCACGCTCGCCGCGCCAAGGATGCCCACGACGCGTCCCAGCAGGCGAAGCAAGTTAGCATCCAAACCCTGATCGGGGATCGTGGGGAATGAAATCACCCATTCGATGACGAGGAATACAATCAGCCACGCGGCCCACGCGCAGGCGACGTAGAGTCCGATTGCCAAAACATATTCGACACTTTCTCCGAAGGCGCCAATCACGTTGATCTGGTTCGATATGAGAAATCTGGCGACGAAGATCGCTCCTACCAGCGCCAGAGGCATCAGCAGCCGCCTTACGTAGCTCGCGGGGCTGTAATCATCCGAACTGGGTCTGGTCAGGCGGTGCCACAGGGCAAAAACAGCAGCCATGAGCGCCGAGATTATGAGTGCGCCTAGTACCTTCCAGATGGGCGTATCAAACACCGGCTGCTTCAGGAACTCGGGAAGGCTTCGAACAAGGCCGACCGGTATCATCCAGCCGTGAGACTGCAGCTGTGCCTCGCGCCAACTCGGCACATAGGAAGGCTTCTTCAGCGGCAAGTGCTTGGTCAGCGAGTAGAACTCCCCAGCCCGAGCCACCGTCTCCGCATCGAATAAGAACTTCCCCTTTTGGGGACCCTCCATTAGCCGGGCAATGGTAATCTCGCTGTCTGGAATAGACCAGCTAACCGGCCCGCTCACGTCCGAAAAAGCTGACGCATCCGGAATTGTCTCCAGAGGCGGAATATCGATCCGCCGAAGGACATCGACTAGGAACACGACCGTATCGCCGCCGATCTCTCTTCGCGCGGTTGGCGAGATCTGACTGAGGTCGAAGATGCTCATGAATTTCCGCATGAGCCTTTGGACTTCCTCTTGCTGCGCAGCGGTTGGGGCGTCCCGCATATTGACATACGCAACTTCTACGGCATCCGTAAGCTTCTGGAACGTCCGCATGGTCGCTTGCGGGCTGGATGTGTCGACAGCAAGGAGAGGATTATCTTCTTGAGCGCGCAGGGCTGTCGGCAAAGTTATAATGACGAGCAGAACAAGACGGCACACAAAAGCGCGGAAGAGTATTGTATCAAACATGCGACGCTAGGCCTCCGCAGGACAGATTTCGAACTATCAATGCGCATCGGCTAATGCAAAGGCTGTACCGATCCACGCCTTCGTTGATTGAGGTGCCTTAGTAGCGAGACGATGCGACCGTAGTAAGACCGAAAGGGCAAGAACGACCGAACTGTCGCGGTTCGACACCATCCTGCCTGCGGCCAAACGTTGAAATCCGAAGCCGACAATCCTGCTTTGCTCCGAAATGCGCCACGCAGGGCGGTGGCACCGCTGCGCCATCTTGGGAAGAGCCTGCAAGACCATTCGCCGTGATCTATCTAGGCTCTTAGTGTTCGCAATATCGCACTTGCGCAATCAGCTCAACCTGTTCGGGTGGTTCTGACAGCAAACACATCCGCATTCATCTCATATGAGCCGGTCGCATACGTAAATCGCAACTTCGACATCCCGGTCTCAGACCTTTGTCACAGGAGGGATGACCCACGAGCCGTCTAAAATCGAAGGGTTGTTTTCCTCCGGCCAGTAGAGACGCAACATCAAACAGAATTTATCTTTAGGCGCTGGAAGCCAGTTGGCCTCCTTGTCGGCCCCGGGGCTTTCGTTCTGGATGTAGATGACCAGCGATCCATCCGCTTCCAACTTCGGG